>NZ_JAKWJQ010000002.1 GCF_022761015.1 Humibacter sp. RRB41 | reverse complement strand
ACTTTAAGCACAGCGACACGGTTCTTCGACACCCGCCAGCCTGTCGCATATGTCGCGACTCACCTGTCACGTATCACCTGTCACCTATGTCGCGACCCCCGGCACCCTCAGATCCACCAACACCCCCGTACTTCTCTGGAAGTGCGGGGGTTCTCCGTTGCCCGGAACAGGTCTTCGCCACGACCGGTGGCGCGAGGGAGGTTCTGGTTCTCACCCTCAGACGGTGCATCCTCTGCGCAGCGCGGCGGCCGGTACCACCGGCGACCATTCGGGAGTCGCGAGAGTCGCGCCGATCGGCGACCAGCCGGCATCCGTGAGTTCGTACGAACCGACCGGTCCTGTGGTTACGACCTGTTCGAGTGCCTCCAGGAGTCTCTCGACGTCGCTCGTGCGCGATCCGACGCCGAAGCTGGCCCTGATCGCGCCATTCTCGATGCCGAGCCTGTCGAGCAGCGGATGCGCGCAGAACCGCCCGTCCCGCACCCCGATGCCCCATTCGGCCGAGAGCACCGCGGCGACGAGGCCGGGATCCATCCCGTCGATGGTGAAGCCGACGACTCCGACGCGATCAGTGGAGTCGGCGAAGATGCTCATCGTGTGCACGCCTGGAATCGCCTCGAGCCCCGCGGACAATCTCGACCGCAGGGCACGCTCGTGCGCGATCCACCGGTCTTCGTCGAGCTCGGCAAGAGCCTCGAGGGCTTCGGCGATGGCGACGGCGCCGATCACATTGGGCGACCCGGCCTCGTGCCGATCCGCGCCGGTGCGCCACGTCGTGTGCTCGAGCGTGACGCGTTCCACAGCTCCGCCTCCCCGAAGGTAGGGATCGGCATCGTCGAGCCAATCGCTTCGCCCGATGAGCACACCGGATCCGAATGGTGCATAGACCTTGTGACCGGAGAACACGAGGTAGTCGATTTCGTCCGACGCGATGTCGACACGGCGATGCGGCACGAACTGCGCGCCGTCCACGATGATCCTGGCACCGTGCCGATGTGCCAGCTGCGTGAACCGCGCGATCGGCAGGACCTCGCCAGTGACGTTGCTCGCCGCCGTGATCGCGAGCGCGGCCGTCGGACGCGCGGTGAGCTCGGCGTCGACCCGGTCGAGGGTCTGGGCGATCGTCGGGGCGGCGGGAACAACGCGCGCGCCGGCATCCAACCAGGGCAGCAGATTCGCATGATGTTCGATGTCGAGAACCACGACCTCGCCCGGAACGACGGATGCCATCAGATTCAGTGAGTCCGTCGTGTTCCGTGTGAAGACGACGACGTCGTCAGCGCGGCCGCCCAGCTTCTGGGCGACGGTGGCACGTGCCCCTTCATAGCAAGCGGTGGAGACCTGGGATGCATACCCCGCGCCACGGTGCACGCTCGCGTAATAGGGGAGTACCTCCGACACGTGGTCGGCCACCCGTTTCAGCGCCGGCGCACTCGCGGCGTAGTCGAGGTTGACGTAGCGCGTCGTGCCGCCGCCGAGCACAGGAGCCTGCAGCTCGCTGCCGATCACCTCGAGAAGAGGCGCGTCTTCCGTTGCGCTCCAGGCCTGGATGCCGCCGCGTAGATCGGTCGCCGCGAACCCTTGCGCGCTCAGATAGCTCGCCGCGACGCCCGAACGCCACCCTGAGGCGCAGTTGACGACGATGCGTCCTTCGGCCGGGATCTCGTCGCTGCGGCGCTTGAGCTGCGGAAGCGGGATGTTCAGAGCACCGGGAATGGCGCCGGAGTCGAACTCACCGGGACTGCGCACGTCGACCAGAACTGTGGTGTCCCGCCCACGAAGCCCTTCGAGTTCCGACGGTGCGACGCGGCCGCCCGAGATGACCGGCACACCGTAGTGCCCGAGATCGCTCGCCGACACGTAGCCGGCGACTCGATCGAACCCGATCCTCGCGAGCTGTCTGCGTCCCTCGGCCTCGCGCCCTGGAGGCGCGACCAAGACGACGTCGGTCGAGTAGTCCAGGAACATGCCGGCCGTCTCGGCGAAGCGGCCGTCGAGCGGAACGTTCAACGCCGACTGCAGGTGGCCGGAGGCGAACTCCTCGATGTCGCGGGTATCGAGCACGAGGGCACCGGCGAGACTCCCCGGGGTTGAGACGTCGACACGGGCGAGTCTCTCGCTCGGGTCGAACAGGGCGTGGAGTTCGCGGTTGAGCCGAGCATCCTCGGTGAAGTAGTCCGGCGCGGGCAACTGCCCGGTGGTGATCAGACGCACGAAGTCGGACTCCGACAGGGGGGAGCAGCTCGAGTTGGTCGTCCGCTCCCGCCCGATGGTCGACTCGCGATCCGGCGAGAGGTTCTTGCCGCACGCCGATCCCGCACCGTGCGCGGGAAGCACGCGCACGGCATCCGGGAGCGCCATGAAGCGATGCTGGATGGTGTCGAACTGCTCGTGTGCCAGCGCAACAGGATCCGCTCCGAAGATGGCCTGCAGATCGACGCGGCCGACATCGCCGACGAACAGCGAGTCACCGGTCAGCACGGCCTCGGCGACGGCGTCGTCAGGGTCGCGGTAGACCAGGATGCTGATCGACTCGGGCGTGTGCCCTGGCGTCGACATGATCTCGAGCTCGACGCGTCCAAGCGAAATGCGGTCGCCGTCCGCGAAGAGGCGCGCGGGGAAGGCCGGCGTCGCGCGATCACCAAGGCCGATCCATGCGCCGGTCGCCGCAGCGAGTTCGAGGTGCCCGGCGAGGAAGTCGGCGTGGAAGTGCGTGAGAAACACGCCGACGATGCGCAGACCTCTCGCCTCGGCCGCCAGCAGATATTGATCGACGTCGCGAAGCGGATCGACGATCACCGCCTCGCCACTGCCTTCGTCGCCGATCAGGTAGGACGCCTGCGAAAGCGATTCGGTGTAGAGCTGCTCGAGTAGCATCGGATGCTCCTTCCGCGCGAGGCGCCGCCATCCGATCTCATCGAAGGGATCGACGCACATAGCACATCGTTATGCCTGTGAACCTAATATGACTCCCCATGACTGAGATTTGCATGACTGAGGATTCTGCGCAGGAGTAGCGACGAAGGAGCTGATGCCGTAACGGACGGCTACCGGCTGGCAGTCAGAGGCGTTCCGCCTCCTGTACCGGCTGAACCAGATCGGTGACCCATTCAGACTGCGGACGATCACCGGGGGTCCAGTACACCTCGCGGCAGACTCCCGCCAGCTCGTAGCCGTGCTCGCCGATCCAGCCGACGAGGGCGTCCCACGAGGCGTTGATGCCCTCGACCTCGCCGCGGTGCACGCTGACGGCGGCCTGAGCGATACCGGGCAAGGTGTTCACGTCGAGCCCCGTGATCTCACCGGTCGCCGTCGGAACCACGAACCCGGCAGTGACGAGCACGCCGGTTCCGTCTCCACCTTCGTCGGCTTCGTACATCGCGATCGCAGGACCGAAGTCCTGAAGGCCCGCGCGAACCAGGATCTGCTCGATCTCGGGGAACATCGGCCCCACGACCGGCCCGATGTTCTGGGACCCGAATCCCGGAGCCTTCCTCGTGAGCGTCGCGACCCGTTGCGAGTCGATGGTGCGGACCTCTGCTGTGATGGTCGTCGGTGTTGGCATGACTTGTTCTCCCTTCAGTGCGCTCAGATGCGCGTCGATGCGCTCGAGGCGAGCTGCGCCGTCCGCGAGCGAACGTTCGAGGTCTGATCGGGCGGATGCCAGCATCCGCCCGACCTCGCCGTCGTCCGCTCCACCCCAGATGACGTGTGCGGTCTGCTCGAGTGTGAGCCCGAGCTCCTTCAGCTCCACGATGCGACTCAGTGTCGTCAGTTGCGCTGCGGCGTAGGACCGATAGCCCGTATTCGGATCGACCCGCGCCGGCCGCAGCAGTCCGATCGCGTCGTAGTGGCGCAGCATCCGTACGGACACTCGTCCGATCGACGCGAACTCTCCGATACTCAACATGACAGGATCCATCGTGCGCTCTGACACCGTGTGAGGGTCAAGCATCCTCGGGGGAATGGGTGGCTATGAGCTGAAGGCCGACGCCGACGCCCACGCGCTGACCGTGACGGTCGTGCCGTCGACGATGTCGGAGTCGATCGCGAGACGCACGCGCGGAGCTCCGGGATACTGCGCCGCCCAGATCGTGGTGGCGACCTCGTCGCTGGCACCGGTCGCGCTCCAGGCGACGTGCGCCTCGACGACGGTGCCAGGTGCGAGAGTGACAGCGGATGCTCCGGGATCCGGAGCCATGTACGAGGCGCCGTGCACGATGGTCGCCTGCACCTCGCCGCCGTCAGAGTCGGCGAAGGCCAGATCGGGATATCCGTCGACGACGCACGGCGCGGTCGATCGGTTGCCCAACACGAGAGTCACAGCCCGGTGGCCGAGCGCACCGTCCGTGGCGGACACGGTCAGAGTGAGGGCTTCGTTGCCGCACCAGTTCGCACCGGCGACGATCGGGCTCTTCGAGACACTCGATGGTGCTTCGCGCGTCGGCGTGGGCGTCGGAGTCACGAGCTGCGGATGCTCGGCGCCGCCTGCCGCCACGCGGGTCTGGGTGACGGCGGTGGGCTGGATCGCGACGACCGCGACGAGTGCGCAGACCAGAACGACGGCGGCAGCCGGCGTCAGCGTGCTTCGCCTGCCGGTCGACGCGTCGGGGTCGACCGGGGCGCGCACGATCAGCGCCGGCAGCCATCCCCAGACGATGCCGAAAAGGGCTGAGCCGAGCAGTTCGGGACGGGCGTTCAGAAACGCCGAGTAGAGGCCGGTCGGCCACACGTTCGCGATCGTCGAACCGACGGCGATCGTCGTTGCGATCAGGAGGCCGGCCACGACTGCGACCAGCCATGCGGCGAGGAACCTCGCCCAGGCGGGTGCCGGGCGTCTGGCCGTGAGCTCATCGATCCCGATGTAGCCGAGTGCGATCGCGGCACCGAAGCCGATGGCGGCCGCCAGAGGCAGCAGCACGTTCCAGGGAGCCGCCTGGAAGAAGGTTGAATAGGGGAGCGTGGGCGGTACCAGGAGCTGGAACGCCGTCCCGAAGCGGGTGGACGACAGCACGATGGCAGCAGCAGCCCATCCGCTGAGCAGCCAGAGCGCCGCACCGCTGCCGGCGGCCGCGACGATTCTGATCACGGCACGGCGTCGCGGGGTCATTCGGTCAGCGTATCGGCGTCTCTGACCCGGCTCGTGCTGCCGGCCGGCGAATGCGCCGAAGGTGGCAACCACTCATCCGAGCCCGGGGGCGATGTCACGCACGATCGACTCGAGGATGCGCGCGTTGAAGTCGACGCCCAGTTGGTTGGGCACCGTGACGAGCACCGTGTCAGCAGCCAGCACCGCGGCATCCTGCGCCAGCTCACGAGCGATGACATCGGGTTCGCCGATGTAGCTGCGGCCGAACCGTGCGAGATCGCCGCCGATGTAGCCGACCTGGTCCTCGGCGTCCGCTTGCGCGCGCAGCCCGAAGTAGTGGCGCGTCTCGTCGTCGATGATCGGCAGGATGCTCCGCGACACCGAGACCCGTGGCTCGCGGTCATGGCCGGCCTGCTTCCACGCATCGCGGTAGAGCAGCAGCTGCTCGGCCTGCAGGTCGGACAGGGGAACACCCGTGTCTTCGGTGAGCAGCGTCGAACTCATCAGATTCATGCCCTGCTCGGCGGCCCAGATCGCCGTCGCCCTGCTGCCAGCACCCCACCAGATGCGGTCCGGCAGCGTGTCGGAGCGCGGCTCGATCGGCAGGGGCACGTGCTGACCCGTCATCTGCTGATTGGAATACACGAGCCCGGCACCGGCGATCGCCGCCCGGAAGAGCTCCGTGTGCTTTCTGGCCATGTCGGCATCCGTCTCGTCGGCCTCGGGAACGAAGCCGAACGACTCGTAGCCGTTCTCGGCCGTCTCCGGTGATCCGCGGCTGATGCCGAGCTGCAGCCGTCCGCCGGCGATGAGGTCTGCGGCGGCCGCTGACTCCGCGGCGTAGAGCGGGTTCTCGTACCTCATGTCGATGACCGCCGTGCCGATCTCGATGCGCGACGTGCGTGCGCCGATCGCGGCGAGCAGCGGGAACGGGGATGCCAGTTGCGGCGCGAAGTGGTGCACGCGCACATACGCCCCGTCGACGCCCACCTCCTCGGCGGCCTGCGCCAGCTCGATCGTCTGCAGCAGGGCATCCGATGCGCTGCGCACTTCGGACCCGGGTGCAGGCGACCAGTGCCCGAACGAGAGGAAGCCGATTCGTTTCATGGCACCTTCAACCTCGGGGTAGCACTGGTTATTCACTCTGCGCGGATACAGGCGTTCGCGACATCAATACCGGTGATCAATACCAATGCGGGTCGTGGGACATCTCGAAGTTCCACGCACCGCAGGGCGTGGTGTAGGAGCTGGCGATGTACGAGAGCCCCCAGCGGATCTGCGTGTCACCGTTCGTCTGCCAGTCGGGGCCCGCCGTCGCCAGCTTGCTCGCGAGCCACGCCTGAGGAATGCCATACGCCCCGCTCGACGAGTTGTACGCGTTCCACGCCCACCCGGACTCCATGTTCCACAGGCTCACCAGGCAAGACATCTGATCTTGGCCCCAGCCGTAGTTGCCGAGAAGGCTGCTCGCGTAGGACTGTGCGGCGGCAGGTGTGCAGCCGCCCGTGCACCCGGCTGAGGTGTCGATGCTCCCATCGCTGCCGCCGGAGGACGCAGTCTGCTGTGCAAGGGCCTGAGCACGCTCGACGCCGGCGTAGTACTGCTGCTCCTTGCTGGCCGCGGTGTTCTTCAGAGATGCGGCCTGGGCGTACAGCACCTTGGACTGCTTCTGCTGAGTCGCTAGCGCGGCATCAGCTGCGGCTTTGGCGGCCTGGGCAGCCTGATACTTGGAGTCGGCATCCTGCTCCAGGCTCGTGCGGATGGTCTCAGCACTCTTCGCCTGGTCCTGCAGAGACGAGACGACGTTCTGTTTCTGCTTCGCGTATGCCTGCAGCTGCGAGACGTGGTCGGTCAGTTGGCTCACTGTGCCGAGCTGGTCGAGCAGATCGTCAGCGTGTCCGTTGCTGAGCAACAGCTTGGCGGTCAGGTCGCCGCCTCCGGAGATGTAGAGCTGCGAGGCGAGTTTGCCGTACTGCGTCTTGGCTGACGTGGCATCCTTCTGCGCCGTGTCGACCTGGGTAGTGAGAGCGTTCAGCTTCGCCGTCTGCGTGTCGAGGGCGCTCTTCGCCTGGCCGTATTCGAACTCCTTCTTGAGTTCGTCGCTGGCGGCGACCTCAGCGGCTTGCTGTAGCTGGGTGATGAGCCCCGCGATCTTGGTGTATTCGGCCTGGGCTGCGGCGGCATTCGCCTTCGCCGCCTGCACGTCGCCCCAGCTCGGGTAGTCATCGGCGTGCGCCGGCGTCGTCGTGACAAGCGGAACGGTCACGGCCAGGGCAGCGGCGATGACCGCGACACGCCAACGCCACAAGGGACGTGACGATCGCACAGCCGGTCGGAACTCGTGCACAGTCACGGTCTCCACGATAAGCAGGCCCGTGCTGCAGACCGGGCGCACGCGCCGCGCGTCGCGGGATGCCCGTAACGACGAGGAACCCGTCGATCGACCGAAGCGCGCGTCGGTCGTCGGTGTTTGACTGTGCTGGTGACCTCACTGCAGCGCTCGGTTCTGCTTGTTGCGATCCTGGCGTCCCTCGTGGCATTCCTCGACGGCTCCGTCGTGAACGTCGCGCTGCCCGCCATCGAACGCGAGTTGGGCGGTGGCCTGGTGCTGCAGCAGTGGGTGGTGGATTCCTATCTCATCACCCTCGGCGCGCTCATTCTGATCGCAGGGTCGCTCTCCGACGCGTTCGGTCGCAAACGCATCCTGATGATCGGGCTGTTCGGATTCGGCATCGCCTCGATCGCGTGCGCGGTGGCGCCGGACGGCGTCTCCCTCGTCGTGTTCCGGGCAGTGCAGGGGATTGCGGGCGCACTGCTGGTGCCGAGTTCCCTGGCGATCATCATCCAGGTGTTCAGCACCGACGACCAGCCGAAGGCGATCGGCCGCTGGACGGCGTGGACGTCCGCCGCGATGCTCGCCGGACCGCTGCTCGGCGGAGTCTTCGTCGACACGTTGTCATGGCGACTGGTGTTCGCGATCAACCCTCTTCCGATCGCGGCGACCGTGATCATCCTGTGGCGCGTGAAGCTCGACCATGAGCACGCTCACGGACATATCGACTATGCGGGAGCAGTGCTCGGGGCAGTGGGTCTTGGAGGCGTCGTGTTCGCGCTCATCGAGCAGGGCCAGGAGAGCTGGTCGAGCCCACTGGTGTGGGGGAGCGCTCTGGTCGGATGTCTGTGCCTCGGCGCGTTCACCATCGTCGAGTTGCGCTCGAAGAGGCCGATGCTCCCGTTCGGCCTCTTCCGCATCCGCAACTTCGGCGTCGGCAATCTCGCGACGTTCGCGATCTATGCGGCGCTCTCACTCGGCACCCTGATGGTCGGCATCTACCTTCAGGAGGTCGCAGGCTATCCTGCGACCCTCGCCGGTCTCGCCCTGATCCCTGCCACGATCGTCTCGCTCGTCCTGGCCAGCCGGTTCGGCGCGCTGTCGGGCAAGTGGGGGCCGCGGCTCTTCATGGCGGTCGGGCCCGCCGTGGCTGCCTTCGGCTACGCGCTGATGCTGACCATGGGCGCATCGTCCGTGGACTACTGGCTGCAACTGCTGCCAGGGGTGGTCGTCTTCGGCCTCGGCCTGTCGATCACTGTCGCTCCTCTCACCGCCGCGGTGCTGGGCGCGGTGCCGCCCGAACGTGCCGGCATCGGTTCGGCGATCAACAATGCGGTCGCGCGCATCGCGGGCCTGATCGCCGTCGCCTGTGCCGGCCTCATCGTCGCCGGTCCGCTCGATCAGGCCGGCCTGAGGAGGGTGCTCCTGGTGTGCGTCGTGCTGCTCGTCATCGGCGCCGTGGTGTCGGCCATCGGCATCGTCAATCGCAACAAGAGCGCCGTGGCACCGCACGCCGCCGCCGGTTCCGCCGCTTCCACCGCCGCGATCGGCCCTGGCGCGACGGCACCGATCCCGCTCACGGGGTCAGCACGGGCCCAGCGGCGATCAAGCCGATGACGATCACGACGGCACTGGTCATCACGAGTCGCATGAGCCATCTGGATCGCACGCCGCGCAACGTCATCACCGTTCCTGTGATCGAGATCAGCACCGTGAGCACTGCAGCGGTGATCGCGATCGCGACCGGCCAACCGGTGAGCCCGCCCACGAGGGAGGCGCCGAGCCCGATGTCGAGCCCGGCAAGCCCCAGCACGGCGAACGAGAACGCGCCGCCGGCGCGAGCGCCGAGCATGTGACCGAAACCGCGCACACGGGTCACGCGGTCAGTGTCGAGGTCGGGGAGCACGTTGGTGACGTGCGCTGCGGCGCCCAGCAGGCATCCTGCGACGATCACCCACCAAGCCGGCCACTCCGGTGCTGGCAGCCCGAGCGTCACGATCGCCGGCAGGATGCCGAAGCTCACGACGTAGGGGACGACCGAGACCGCCGTTCGCTTCAGCCACGCGTTGTAGGACCAGGCGCTGGCAAGCGCGACCCCATGAGCACCGAGAGCTGAGACGCCGAGGAGAAGAGTCAGGCCCAGAGCCGCCGTGAGGGCGGTGAAGGCAGCGATGCCTACTGTGCGTCGTGAGATCGCGCCCGTCGCCACGGGTTTGTCCCTTCGGGCGACGAGTGAGTCGCGCGCCGCATCGATCCAGTCGTTGGACCAGCCGACCGAGAGCTGCCCGGCGAGAATCGCCGCGCCGAGCAGCACGACGCGCCAGGGGGAGTACCCGACGGCCACCGCGAGCAGCACGGCGACCAGCGTCACGACGGCTACCGGCCCTGGATGACTCGCGAGCGCCAGACCCCGCAACGCTTTCGGCATGGGGCAATGGTAGGGGCGATCCAGCGCACGGCGGCGGGAGGACTCCTCGATGGAGCGCCGAGCCGCGACTTCCAAACAAAGCTTCTTGCAGATAATTGCAAGAAGTTGCGTAGACTCTGACCATGGCGAAACGACTAGCTGAGGTTGCACGCAAGGTCGGGGTCAGCGAGGCCACCGTGAGCCGCGTGCTGAACGAGAAGCCCGGGGTCAGCGAGGCGACCCGTCAGGCGGTGCTCACCGCGCTCGACGTACTCGGGTACGAGCGGCCGACGAAGCTGCGGGGAGAACGCGCACGTCTCGTGGGGCTCGTGCTGCCGGAGTTGTCGAACCCGATCTTTCCCGCGTTCGCGGAAGTGGTCGGTGGAGCCCTCGCCCAGAACGGGTACACACCGGTGCTCTGTACGCAGACGGCGGGAGGGATCACCGAGGCGGACTACGTCGACCTTCTGCTGGAGCAGCACGTGTCTGGCGTGGTGTTCGCCGGGGGGCTTTACACGCAGGAGGCCGGCTCGCACGAGCACTACGAGAAGCTGCGCGACGTGAACCTGCCGACCGTGCTCGTGAGTGCCCCGATCGACGGGATCGGCTTTCCCACGGTGTCGTGCGACGACCGAGTCGCCACGCAGCTGGCCGTTCGGCACCTGGTGCAGCTCGGCCATACGCGCATCGGCTTCGTGCTAGGTCCGCGCGACCACGTGCCGTCCAAGCGCAAGTACGGCGCTGCGAAAGCCGAGATGGAGCGCGGGAAGCTCGAGTTCGACGACGACCTCGTCGTGCGTTCGCTCTATTCGCTCGAGGCGGGCCAAGCGGCGGCGGCGAGACTGCTCAGAACCGGCGTGACGGCCATTGTCTGTGCGAGCGATCCGCTCGCTCTCGGCGTCATCCGCGCGGTTCGTCGTGCCGGCCTACGGGTGCCGGAGGACGTCTCGGTGGTCGGCTACGACGACTCGGCATTGATGGGATGCGTCGAGCCTCCCTTGACCACAGTGCGTCAGCCGATCGAGCCGATGGGTCGCATGGTGATGGAGTTGCTCACCGCCCAGATGAGCGGAGAACGGCCCGCCGTCGACGAGTTCCTGTTCGAGCCGGAGCTCGTCGTGCGGGCGTCGACGGGACCGGCTGCGCACTGACGTCCGCCTCGACACGGCGCGGTGGAGGGATACTCCTCGGGCTTGCGTGATCATTCTGTGACGTAATTCCGTGCAAGTAGATGCAAGCCAATTGCTATTTGTTTAGTTCTTGCATCATGTTGTCAATATGGCTACTTTGACACTGGCACCGGTCGGAAGACCCGATTCCGACCGGCCTGTACCTGCACCGAGTTCCGGCACCGTCGCCTTTCTGCGACGACCGCCGCCGCCCCAGAAAGGCTCCTTCAGTGGACCTCTCCTCCGTAGCCGACCAGCTCCAGACCAGCACGGCCGTCGGCAGCGCCGACATGGCAGCGTCGGCCCGTCGCGCCCCGTCGAGCTCCGATCCGTTGTGGTGGCGCAGTGCCGCGATCTACCAGATCTATCCGCGCAGCTTCGCCGACGCGAACGGCGACGGGGTGGGCGATCTGGCCGGCGTGCGCAGGCATCTGGGCTATCTGAAAGACCTCGGGATCGACGCCATCTGGTTCACGCCCTGGTACGCGTCACCGCTCGCAGACGGCGGATACGACGTCGCCGACTACCGGTCGATCGACCCGCGGTTCGGAACGCTCGAAGAGGCCGAAGGACTGATCCAGGATGCCCTGGCCCTCGGCATCCGCACGATCATCGACATCGTCCCCAACCACATCTCCGATCAGCACCCGTGGTTCCAGGCGGCGCTGGCGGCGGGTCCGGGCTCGCCGGAGCGCGAGCGGTTCTGGTTCCGCGAAGGAAAGGGCCGAAACGGCGACGAGATGCCCACGAACTGGGAGTCGAACTTCTCGGGCGAGACCTGGACGCGAACCGCAGATGCGAACGGCACGCCCGGCGAGTGGTACCTGCACCTCTTCACGCCGGAGCAGCCGGACCTGAACTGGAACCATCCCGACGTGCGCCGTATGCACGAAGACATCCTGAAGTTCTGGTTCGACCGCGGAGTCGGCGGGGTTCGCATCGACTCGGCGGCACTGCTGGTGAAGGACGACGCACTGCCGGAGGTGCCGAACGATCCCGGCCCTGGTGGGCATCCGACGCAGGATCGCGACGAGTTGCACGACATCTACCGCAGCTGGCGCTCGATCGCGGACTCGTACCCTGGCACTCGGGTTCTCGTCGGAGAGATCTGGCTCCCCGACATCGACAGGTTCGCGAAGTACCTGCGCAAGGACGAACTGCACACAGCGTTCAACTTCGACTTCCTCGCCAGGCCGTGGGATGCCGATGAGTTGCGTGACTCCATCGACGCCACCCTCGCAGCGCACGCGCCCGTCGATGCACCGTCCACTTGGGTGCTCTCCAATCACGACGTCACCAGGCCGGTCACACGGTACGGACGCGAAGACTCGTCCTTCGCCTTCGGCAAGAAGCGAGCGGGAATCCCCACCGATCTCGCCCTCGGCGCGCGCAGAGGCAGGGCCGCCGCCCTTCTGACGGCGGCACTTCCCGGCGCGCTGTACATCTACCAGGGCGACGAACTCGGGCTCCCCGAGGTCGAGGACATTCCGGAGGATCTGCTCGATGACCCGATGCACTTCCGTTCGGGCGGTGTCGATCCCGGCCGAGACGGATGCCGCGTGCCGCTTCCCTGGAGCGGCTCGACGCCACCGTTCGGCTTCAGCCCGGACTCCGCGAGCGCCGCTCCGTGGCTTCCGCAGCCGGCGAGCTGGGCTTCCATCACGGTGCAGGCGCAGCAGGCCGACCCGTCGTCGATGCTCTGGCTGTACCGGCAGGCGCTGCGGATCCGCAGGGCGCTGAACGCGACATCCGACACCTCGTTCGCCTGGCGGGAGCTTGCGCCGCACGTGCTCGCGTTCGATCGAGGCCCCGACTTTCTCTCTGTCACCAACCTCTCCATTCACAGCATCGACCTGCCCGACAACGGCGGAATCCTGCTCTGCAGCAGTCCGCTCGACGGCGGAAAGCTGCCACCAGACTCCACGGCATGGCTACGAACACAGCACGAGCCGCCGGAGATCCGGGCCTGACGCCCCAGGCGCGGATGACGCACGAAACATCCCATGGAACACCCGAAAGGAACATGACAATGAAGTCCCCAGGAAAGATCGCGGTGCTCGCCACCGTGGCCCTGGTCGGCGTCGGCATTCTCAGTGGATGCTCGTCGAGCAGTGGAAGCGGCGGCGGCAAGGTCAACCTCGTCGTCGCCCCCGTTCTACCCGGTGCGACAGCAGATGCGTTGACGGCACTGCACCAGCGCGTGCAGCAGTTCAACAAGGAGAACCCGGACATCAATGTCAAGGCGGTCGAGTACCAGTGGACCGCGCCGACATTCACTGCTGAGCTCGCCGGAGGCACGCTGCCCGACGTGTTCAACGTGCCCTTCACCGACTCGAAGACCCTCGCGAACAGTGGCCAGCTGGCCGACATCACGAAGGACTTCAAGAAGACGTCGACCGCCGACAAGTGGAACAAGAACGTTCTCGACGTGGCGACCGGAAGCAACGGTCACGTCTACGGCATCCCGTGGGGTCCCTACGCCATGGCTCTGTCCTACAACCGTGACATCTTCAAGCAAGCCGGGCTGGACCCTGACAAACCTCCGACCACGCTGGACGAGATCCAGCAGGACGCCAAGATCATCTCGCAGAAGGTGCCAGGCGTGGCCGGCTACATGCAGATGACGGAAGGCGGTACCGGCGGATGGGAGCTCGCGACCCTGACGCAGGCACTCGGCGGACGTCTGGAGAAGGTCGGCTCCGATGGCAAGGTCACCGTCACGACGGACAACGCCCAGACGAAGGCAGGACTGGACTGGCTGAAGACGCTGAGGTGGGGTGACAACTCCATGGGCAGCAACTTCCTGTTCGACTGGAGCGGCATCAATCAGGCCTTCGCATCAGGCAAGGTGGCCATGTACATGAGCGGTTCGGATGTCATCGGTTCGCTCATGCAGGCCAACGGCTTCGATCAGAACAAGTACGGCGTCGCGACGTTCCCGCTCGCGTCGGGCTCCGACGCCGGCATCCTCTCCGGCGGCAATGTCGATGTCGTCAACGTGAAGGACTCGGCTGCACAGATCGCGGCCGCGGTGAAGTGGATCGACTTCTACCGCACGGGGCCGACGGCGGACAAGACGGCCGCGATCAACAATGCCAAGACGCTTGCGAAGGGGAAGCAGGCAGTGAACGCGCCGACCCTCCCGGTGTTCGACAAGGCGACGTGGGAGCAGAACCAGGCGTGGATCAAGCCGTACGACAACATTCCGGTCGGCAACCTGACGCCGTTCACCGACGGCATCTTCAACCAGAAGATCGTGCCTGAGCCACCGGCTCACACTCAGGACCTCTACGCCGCTCTCGACCCGGTCGTTCAAGCGGTCTTGACGAACAAGAACGCCGACGTCGACACCCTCCTCAAGGGCGTGGACACCAAGGTGCAGGCCCTGGTCGACGCGGACAGCAAGTAACACCACGTTCAACGGCACGCTGCCGGGTCGTCGGTACGAATTCGACCGGCGACCCGACAGCATGCCTCCAGATGAGAGCAATCACCGATGACCGTTGATACCGCAGTCAAGCAGCACGTGGCGGCGCGTCCCGAACGTCAGAAGCGTCGACACAACCCGATCACCTGGGTGCAACGAGGCGGTCTGACCACCCTTTTCTTCCTTCTGCCGCTGCTGATCATCTTCGGCGTCTTCTCGTGGACCCCGATCGTCGAGTCCGTGGTCATGAGTTTCCAGAAGACCAACCTCGTCACGCCGGCGGTGTTCGTCGGGTGGGACAACTTCGTTGCGATATTCCAGGACCCGCTGTTCTGGGTTGCGATCCGCAACACCGGATACTTCGCCCTGCTCGCTCTGCTCTTCGGGTATCCGATCCCGCTCATCGCCGCGGTGCTGATGAGCGAGGTGAAGCGCATGAAGGGCTTCTACAGCGTTCTCGCCTACCTTCCGGTGATCATTCCGCCGGTGGTCTCTGTGCTGCTCTGGAAGATCTTCTACGACGCGAGCGCGACGGGAGTCTTCAATGCGATCCTCGGCTGGGTGGGCATCCCGCCGCAGCCGTGGATTCAGGATGCCGCCACCGCGATGCCGTCGCTCGTGCTGGAGGCGACGTGGGCCGGCGCCGGCGGCACGATCATCATCTACCTGGCTGCGCTGACCTCGGTATCGCCCGATCTGTACGACGCCGCCGAGGTGGACGGCGCGTCCATCTGGGGCAAGATCTGGCACGTGACGCTGCCGCAGCTGCGGGGCATCCTCTTCATCACGCTCATTCTGCAGATCATCGCGACCGCCCAGGTCTTTCTGCAGCCGTTCCTCTTCACCGGCGGTGGTCCGGTCAACTCGACCACGACCATCCTGCTGCTGATCTACCAGTACGCCTTCACGAACAGCCTCGGCGGGGCATACGGACAGGCGACTGCGCTCAGCCTGATGCTCGCCGTGTTCCTCGCCATCCTGTCCATCGTGTACTTCCGCGTGACCGCGAGATGGAGTGACAATTGACCACCACGATTCCCGCGGACGTTCCGCTGCACGAGACCATCGAGCCCGAGGGCAAGCGAGCCAAGAGGGCCAGAGTCGTTCTCGAGGATGCCGATCGCGGCATCCTCTCGCCGGCCGACTGGCGCCGACCGCACGTGCGCATCGTCGGCACCGTGTTCAACGTGATCCTCGGCATCAGTCTGGTGATCATCGGGCTGCTGCCGCTTCTCTGGCTGCTGAAGTCTGCCGTGACGCCCACTCAGGACACGTTGACGAACCCGTTGTCGCTGTTCCCGAACGGCCTCGCCTGGTCGAATATCTCAAAGGCGTGGAACGACGTTCAGATCGGCAGCTTCTTCTTCAACACGATCTGGATGGCCGTCGGGGAGTGGGCCGTGCAGCTGCTCGTCGCTACCACGGGCGGCTACGCGCTCTCGGTGCTGAAGCCCAGGTACGGCAAGATCATCAGCGGCCTGGTGCTGGCCACGCTGTTCGTGCCGGCTGTCGTCCTGTTGGTCCCGCTCTACCTCACGATCTTGCACCCGCCGCTGATCGGTCATTCGCTGATCAACACGTTCTGGGCGGTCTGGCTGCCGGCAGGAGCGAGCGCGTTCAACGTGCTTCTCGTGATGCGCTTCTTCGACAGCTTGCCTCGCGAGGTGTTCGAGGCGGCGAGGACCGACGGCGCAGGCACCTTCAGGTTGTTCTGGTCCATCGTTCTGCCGATGTCGAAGCCGATCCTCGGTGTCGTCTCGGTGTTCGCGATCAATGCGGCATGGGCCGACTTCCTGTGGCCGAACCTGGTGCTGACAGACATCGGCATTCAGCCCCTGTCGGTGCGGCTGCCGCAGATCCAGTCTTCGACGGATCTCGGCGTCTACCTCGCGGCGCTCACCATCGCGACGCTCATCCCCGTGGTGATCTTCTTGATCTTCCAGCGCACGTTCCTGCGCGGGGGAGGACTCGGCGGCGCTGTGAAGGGCTAGGCGGGGCGAGACCCGCCGAGCGTCGAGACCCCGAGCAACGGGGTGCCGAGGTAGGTCGCGTAGCGCGCCGCCTCGCGCTCGATGCGTGACGTGGCGCGAGGCGACAGCGCCGCGAACGGCGAAAGGTCGACGCGGATGCCGGCGGGCGAGGCATCCGCTCGCCAGATTCCCGCGACGCGGCCGTCGAGCACGATGACGGGCTGGAAGATGCCGTTGGCGCCGGCCTGGACGACTTCCATGTGGCGGTCTTCGAGCACGGGCGAGCGATCACGATAGCCGAGGATGTACTCGTCGAACGCAGGGAGCAGCGCCGTGGCTCGTGGCGGGGTGGGAGCGTCGACGGTTGCCGCCGACTCGAGGAATTCAGCTCCCGCGTCGGACTGCACGACGGCGTCGCCGGCGTCGGCGTGAGCTCTGCGCGCTTCGGTGAGCGTGATTCCCAACCACCATGCGAAGTCGCGCAGCGTCGCAGGGGAGCGGCACTGCAGGTATCGCACCAGGATGCGCGTGATGGCCTCGTCGCGGTCTATCGGCTCGGCGGGCGGAAGCCATTCGCCGGCGGGCACGAGTGCCTGCTGCGTACGACGCACGGGCCCCCACACCACGATGCCCGCCAGCGCGGCCTCCCTGATCAGGTGATAGCCGCGGCCGCCGTCGGTGTTCAGACCGGCCGAGCTCATGGCATCCATCGCCTGCCTGCGCTCCAGTGGGCCGTCCTGTGACATAGCGGTCTCGAGGGCACGGAAGGCGGTGGAGACCACCTCGGCATTCATGCCGTCGCGACGCATCACCTGTTGTGCCAGGTGGCGCTGCTTGTCGGCGGTGGCGGTGAGCATCAGGCGAACGTCGTCACCGCTGACGATGTGCAGCGTTCCTCGCATCGTCCAGGTGCGTACGAGCGTGCCGTTGTCGAAGAGCGCGTCGACATCGGACAGAGTCGTCGAGATGCTGCGCGCTCCGAGCGACCACCTCGCCGGGCCGAAGGCCTGGCCCTGGACGGCGAGCAGGCGACGGGCCACCGACTCCGGCCCTGCGGCATCGCGCTCGACGAGGAGCTGAGCTCCGGCACGCGCGAGCGGCGTGTTCACCTCACCAGTCCCAGATCGGCCAGTTGTGCCAGAAGGGCGGCGCCGTCGGTGCCGTAGACCCACGGCACGCCGCTCACCTGCGAGTGCTTCTCGGCCTTCGAACGGCCGCCCGCGAGCACGGATTCGGTGTTGGAGAGCTGCCGGATCGCAACGGCCGCGACATTCTGCGGGTGCTCCGTGGCGAACTCGGCGTAGATCCGCTCATCGTGCTGTCCGTCATCGCCGACGAGCAGCCATTTCACGTCGGGGAACTCGCTCACCAGGCGGCGCAGGTTGCACTCCTTGTGCTCCGTACCGCTCCGAAACCACCTGTCATGCGTCGGACCCCAATCCGTCAGGAGAAGAGCACCCGGCGGGAACAGGTTGCGCGACAGAAAACGGGTCACGGCGGGGGCGACGTTCCATGCGCCCGTCGACAGGTACACGACGGGTGCGCCGGGGTGCGCAGACGTGAGGCGTTCCAGAAGCACGGCCATGCCGGGAGTCGGGACCCGCGCATGCTCGTCAAGGACGAACGTGTTCCAGGCCGCGAGCAGAGGCCGGGGAAGCGCGGTCACCATCACGGTGTCGTCGACGTCGGAGATGACCCCGAAGGATGCGTCGTCGGCCACGATCTGGACCGGTGCGGTCGCGACGTCGCCTGCACCCTCGACGCGGAAAGAGATCCAGTGCGTTCCCGGCTCGAGCGACACCGGCAGAACGGTGTCGATGACACCGCCGCGGTCGGGCCGGACGACGTGCTCGATGCCCTCGATCTCGATGATCACGTCGGCGTCGCTGATCGGAACGCTGATGAAGCTTCTCCAGCCGCGCACACTCTCTTCGCGCTTGCGGTTCGTCCGCTCGGCCCGCGAACCGGGACGGGGATCCTTCGCGAGCACGACACGCCCGAGCACACGCACCCAGGATGTCGTGCCATAGCCGGTGTACGAGAGCACGGTCGGCAGATGACCGCGCTTGCGTGCCCTGCGGGCGCGAAACCCGTGGAAGGCATCCTCCAGGCGCGCAGCGCGATGCACCTTGGGCGCGGAGCGGGGGCGGCTGACCATCCGAACAGTCTTTCATGGGCAGCCTGACGGATTGGTGGCGGGCCGCGTGATGAAGGGTGAAAACTCTTCTGGTACGGGCGAGATTCGAAAGCATTCGACTATCGTCGCGAGGGTGGTCGATGCGGACAGGAAGCAGAACGGAATGATCGAGGAGATCCTCGTCGGGGCGATCGAGGTGCCGAACTCGGCAGCATCGTTGCGCGTCGAGCCGTCTCAAGAACGGAGCGTCGCCCGCATCGATGCACTGCTTGATGCCGCGGCAGCGGTCGTGGACGAGGTCGGCTTCGACCGGCTCACCACCGCGCAGGTTGCGGAGGAGAGCGGCGCATCCATCGGCACCGTGTACCGATACTTCCCCGACCGCATCGCACTGCTCGTCGCGTTGCGCGACAGGGCGGTGCGGCGGTACCGACTGATGGCGTCCGACGACATCGAGCGCACGTCCCCCTCGACCTGGCAGGGTGCCATCGAGCGGTTCGCGGAGACGTTCGCGACGATGTTCCGCACCGAGCCCGGCTTTCGCATCATGCGCTTCGAGGACGTGCGGGGTGTCGAGGAGTCCGGAGCCACGCCCGACCACGTCGGGGAGTTCGCGGTCCGTGTCGCCGAGGTCCTCGTGAGCACGTATGGGTTCACGCCGAGCGACGAGTTGGTGTTCCATCTCGACATCGCGGCGCAGATGACGGAATCGCTGATCGAGAGGGCCTATCTGCGCAATGCCGACGGCGACCGTCGCACACTGAGCGAGGCCCGCGTCGTCGCCACCGCCTATCTGGAAAAGTATTACGACTGAGGGCTGATGCCCGCGTTACGGCAGATTTCTGCAGATCCGGCCTTCTGTCGGTCGTCTGGGACATAGTGGAAACCTGCGTGACCCCTCCCCATCGAGGGTGCATTCGTGCTTCCCTTGACGAACACGTCTTTCGCGCAACCACCCGCTGACCGCCCCGCCTGCAGGAATGAGCTTCCAGACGATGATCGAATTCCGATCGGTGACCAAAGAGTTCCCCGACGGCACCGTCGCGGTGCGGGACTTCAGCCTGGTCATCCCTTCGCGCAGAATCACGGTACTCGTCGGCTCGTCGGGAAGCGGCAAGACCACGATTCTGCGGATGATCAACCGCATGGTCGACCCCACGAGCGGCGTGATCGAGATCGACGGGAACGACGTCTCCACCCTCGAGCCGGTCAAGCTGCGGCGGAGCATCGGCTACGTGATGCAGAACTCCGGGCTCCTTCCGCACCGCAAGGTCGCGGACAACATCGCGACCGTTCCCCTGCTCAGGGGCGTCAAGCGCAAGGATGCCCGCGTTCGCGCGCTCGAGCTGATGGATGCCGTCGGACTCGATCGATCGCTGGCCGACAGGTATCCGAGCCAGCTCTCGGGCGGTCAGCAGCAACGTGTCGGCGTCGCACGCGGGCTTGCCGTCGACCCGAACATCCTGCTGTTGGACGAGCCGTTCGGTGCGGTCGATCCGCTGGTGCGCGCTGAGCTTCAGCAAGAGCTGTTGCGGCTGCAGCACGACTTGGACAAGACGGTGGTCTTCGTCACGCACGACATCGACGAAGCGTTTCTGCTCGGTCACCAGGTGGTCATCTTCAAGAAAGGCGGTCTGGTCGCGCAAGTCGGTACCCCACAGGAGATCCTCGCCGACCCGGCGGACGAGTTCGTCGCCAAGTTCATCGGCGCCGACCGGGGCAAGCGTGCGCTTCGCGTGCGCAGCGAAGCCGGGCGCGACGTGCTCGTCGATTCCGAGGGCCGCGCTGCCGGGGTTCTCGTGACCGATGACGATGAGGCTGGAGCCGTCGCAGCGGCTTCGGGTGCTTCGGCGCAGGGTGATCAGCCGCGGTGAACTGGCTGATCGAGAACGCGGGCCAGATCTGGCAGCTAACGCTGATCCATGCCGGCCTGTCCGTGCCGCCCATCATCGTCGGGCTCGTGCTGTCGGTGCCGATCGGATGGTTGGCCAATCGATACCGAGCGAGCCGTGGAACGGTGCTCGCCATCGTAGGCATCCTCTACGCGGTCCCGTCGCTGCCGCTGTTTCTCGTGCTGCCGAGCATCATCGGCACGAAGGTGCTCGATCCGGCCAACGTCGTGATCAGCCTCAGCATCTACGCGGTGGCGATCATGGTCCGCACCGCGTCCGATGCGTTCGCGGCGGTGGATGTCGACGTGCTGCTGGCTGCAACGGCTGTCGGGTTCTCGACGTGGCGCAGGTTCTGGTCCGTCGAGCTGCCGCTGGCGGGACCCGTTCTGCTGTCCGGCATCCGCGTCGTCTCCGTGAGCACGATCAGTCTGGTGAGCGTCGGATCGGTGATCGGCGTTCCCAGCCTCGGATACTTCTTTCTGCGAGGCTTCCAGGTGGGCTTCCCCCTCGAGATCGGTGTCGGCATCGTCGGCACGATTGTGATCGCGGTCGTGTTCGACCTGATCCTGGCCGGGCTCGGCCGTGTGCTGATGCCGTGGACGCATCGCCGCTCGCGCCGCACCCGTGTAGCGATCCGCGATGAGACTCCCGAGTTGGTGGAGGCGGCATGAACGGCTGGTCAGACGCCTTCAACTGGCTACTCGACCCGACGAATTGGTCGGGGCCGGGAGGGATACCGGCGCGCACCGAAGAGCACCTCGTGTACACACTGGTGACGTTGGTCGTCGCGTGCATCATCGCCCTGCCGATCGGACTCGCCGTCGGGCATACGGGCAAGGGTCGCGGGGTCGCCGTGCAGTTTTCGGGGGCACTTCGTGCGCTTCCGACGCTCGGTGTCCTCCTGCTGTTGGCGACGTGGCTCGGCTTGGGCTTCGGCCCGCCCCTTGTGGCGATGGTGTTGCTCGCCCTTCCCCCGCTGATCGCCGGGGCCTATGCGGGCGTGGAAGCCGTCGACCGGCAGACCATCGACGCCGCGCGTTCGATCGGAATGACCGGCTGGCAGGTGCTGTTCAAGGTCGAACTGCCTCTCGCGCTGCCGATCATCATCGGCGGTGTGCGGTCGGCGTGCCTCCAGGTGATCGCCACGTGGACGGTCGCGGCCTACCTGCCGCTGGGCGGCCTCGGCCGGTACATCTACGACGGCTACGCCGTACAGAACTATGCGGAGATGCTCGGCGGCTCGATCGTCGTGATCATCCTCGCGCTCGTCGCCGATGGCGTGTTCGCCATCGTGCAACGACTCGTCGTGCCACGCGGCGTCGTGCTCGGGAGGGCATCCGATGTGCGCGTGCGCCAGTCCCGATCTCTGGTCGGGACGTCGGGCTCCACCACAGCAGGCTGAAAAGCCACAGAACAGAAAGCGAAGCACCATGGCACTGAAATCACGCATCATCAGCGCTGCCGCGGCCGCGGCACTGGGCGCGCTCGCCCTGGCTGGGTGCTCGTCGGGCAACCCGCTCGACAGCTCCACGACGTCGTCAGCGAATTCCGGTGGCGCGATCGTCGTCGGTTCGGCGAACTTCCCCGAGTCCGAGATCATCGCCCAGATCTATACCCAGGCGTTGGCTTCCAACGGCGTGAAGACGTCGATCAAGCCGAACATCG
Source organism: Humibacter sp. RRB41 (assembly GCF_022761015.1). GTDB lineage: Bacteria > Actinomycetota > Actinomycetes > Actinomycetales > Microbacteriaceae > Humibacter. The sequence goes on along the minus strand of NZ_JAKWJQ010000002.1, from coordinate 555,172 downwards.
GTGCCCGTGAGGCCTACCTGAAGGCTCTTCAGGACGGCTCGATCGACCTGGTTCCCGAGTACTCCGGCAGCCTGCTGCAGTACTACGACGCCAAGACGACGGCGCAGTCCAGCACAGACGTGTACGCCGCGCTGAGCGACGCGCTGCCCAAGGGATATCAGGTCCTGAACCAGTCCAAGGCGGAAGACAAGGACTCGTACAACGTCACCAAGGCCTTCTCCGAGAAGTACAACGTCACGAGTCTTTCCGACCTCAAGTCGGTCAGCATCCCGCTGACCGTCGGCGCCAATCCCGAGTTCGCCGATCGCCCCTATGGAATCCCCGGGCTGAAGTCGGCATACGGCGTGACGGCGACGCTCGACCCGATCAGCGACAGCGGTGGACCGTTGACAGTGAAGGCCTTGCAGGACGGCACGGTGCAGCTTGCGGACATCTACACGACGAGTTCGGCGATCAAGGACAACGGGTTCGTCACCCTGAAGGACCCGAAGAACATCATCATCGCCGAGAACGTCCTTCCGGTGATCAACTCGAAAAAGGTCACGGACAAGGTGAAGAGCGTGCTCAACGCCGTTTCGGGTGCGCTCACGACGGACGATCTCGTTTCTATGAACGACAAGGCCTCCGGTTCGGCGAAGGAGTCCGCCGCTCAGATCGCCAAGGAGTGGCTGTCGGAGAAGAACCTGTTCCAGTAGCAGGTGATCATGGCTCCGAGTAGGGGTCGACGGCGGGGGAGTCGTTCGTGATGCCCGGTGCGATGTCACCGGTGCGGAGGGAACGGCTCCCCTTCGGCGTCGACCCGCAGGTGGTGTTCGATGCGCTGTTCGCGCACGAGAGCCACGCGTTCTGGCTGGATGCCGGAATCCGTGTCGATGGCGTGAGTTACCTCGGCGCGGCATCGCCGAGACGACCCGGCTATCTGGTCGCGGGCGGCGTCGTGCACGTGGTGACCGCCGACCGAACGGCTGAAGTGGGCGGTGACCTGTCGGAACTCCTGCGCTCCGAGATCTTCGTGTCGATGGATGCGCCGGCCGGCTCGCCCCTCGGCTGGGTCGGCTGGTTCGGCTACGAGTTCGGGGCGGACGCGCTCGGCATTCCGACCTACCCGTCGCCCTTTCCGGATGCCGCGCTGATCGCCGCCGATCAGGTCGTCGCGTTCGATCACGCGTCGAGTGAATTGAGTCTGTGGTTCCTCGACGACGCGGCAGGACGCGAGTGGGCCGATGCCACGAGCATCCGTCTCGAGGAGCTCGCCCTGGGCGGGCTCGCGCCCGCGCCCGCCGAGGAGGAGGCGAGGCACGGAGACGCCGAGCGGCGTGGCGAGCCGGAGTGGCGACACTCCGATGGCGAGTATCTGCGGCTGATCGAGCGATGCCAGCGGTCGATCCGTGCCGGCGACGCCTACCAGCTCTGTCTCACCAACACGATCCGCATGCCGACGGATGCCCGGCCGCTCGACGTCTATCGCCGCTTGCGACGGGATTCCCCTGCGCCGTACGGCGGCTATCTGCGTTTCGGGGACGTCGCGCTGCTGAGCTCGTCGCCCGAGCTCTTTCTCTCCGTCGCGAATGGCGTTGCAGTGACGAGCCCTGTGAAGGGCACCGCCCGACGCCTTCCGGATCCTGACGACGACGCGCGCCTCAAGGATGCGCTGGGACGTGACGAGAAGGAACGCGCCGAGAACCTGATGATCGTCGACCTGATGCGCAACGATCTGAGCCGGGTCGCACGACTCGGCGGCGTCGCTGTGACCTCGTTGCTCGAGGTGGAGACCCACCGGCACGTGCATCAACTGGTGAGCACGATCGAGGCGCGACTCGCAGACGGCGTGGACGCGTTGCACGTGCTCGCCGCATGCTTTCCGGCTGGGTCGATGACCGGGACGCCGAAGCTCAGCGCCATGGACATCCTGAACGACCTCGAACGTGGCCCGCGCGGGGTCTACAGCGGATGCTTCGGAAGGCTGGGCCTCGACGGGTCCGCCGAGCTCGCGATGGTCATCCGAAGCATCGTGATGCACAGTGGCGAGGCCGTGATCGGAACAGGTGGCGGCATCACCGCGTTGTCAGTACCGAAGAGGGAACTCGCCGAGATCAAGCTGAAGGCTGCGGCCTTATTGGCGGCGCTCGGCCGCTGAGCGGGCGGCCCGCAATCTGCCCGACATGAGCGGGTAATCTTTTCAACGCCCCTTTTTCGTGTGGACGCCGGGGTCCGCACACCCTTCCCCGCACAGAGATTGAGAGCGACGTGCCAGATCACGACGAGCGAGACGGCTCAGAAGCCCGTTACGACTTCGCTGCCATCCAGGCGAAGTGGCTGCCTGCGTGGGAGGAGCTCCGACCGTTCCGCACGGATGCTCCCGGCGACAAGCGCCCGCGCAAGTACGTGCTCGACATGTTCCCGTACCCGTCGGGCGACCTGCACATGGGGCATGCCGAGGCGTTCGGTTTCGGCGATATCGTTGCGCGGTATTGGCGCCAGCAGGGATTCAACGTGCTGCACCCGATCGGCTGGGATTCCTTCGGGCTGCCTGCCGAGAACGCGGCGATCAAGCGCGGCATCGACCCGCGCGGCTGGACCTACGACAACATCGCGCAGCAGAAGCGCAGCTTCCGCATCTACGCCCCGTCGTTCGACTGGAGCAAGGAACTGCACACCAGCGATCCCGAGTACTACAAGTGGAACCAGTGGCTGTTCCTGAAGCTGTACGAGAAGGGCCTCGCCTACCGCAAGGACGGCTCCGTCAACTGGTGCCCCAACGACCAGACAGTGCTCGCCAACGAGCAGGTCATCGACGGCCATTGCGAGCGCTGCGGGTTCGCCGTCGTGAAGAAGAAGCTGACCCAGTGGTACTTCCGTGTCACCGACTACGGTGACAGGCTGCTCGACGACTTGAACCAGCTCGAGGGATCGTGGCCGTCGCGCGTGCTGACGATGCAGCGCAACTGGATCGGTCGCTCGATCGGCGCCGACGTGCAGTTCAGGATCGAAGGCAGGAACGAGCCGATCGCCGTCTACACGACGCGCCCCGACACGCTGTACGGTGCGACGTTCCTCGTGGTGGCGCCGGACTCCGACCTGGCATCTGAGCTGGCCATGGATGCCCCGGCGCACGTGCGTGAGCGGTTCGACGACTACCTGCGCCAGACGCAGGCGGCCACGGACATCGAGCGGCTGAGCACGGACCGTGAGAAGACCGGAATGTTCTTGGAGCGGTATGCGATCAACCCGCTCAGCGGTGAGCGACTGCCGATCTGGACCGCCGACTACGTGCTGGCTGAATACGGCCACGGCGCCGTCATGGCGGTGCCGGCTCACGACCAGCGCGACCTCGACTTCGCGCGCACGTTCGACCTGCCTGTGCGGGTCGTGGTGGACACGAACGCGCCGATCACGGGCGCGATCCCCGTCATTCCGACCGATCCGGAGACCGGCGAAGCGCTGCTTCCCGAGGACCTGCCGCCTCTCGACCCGGCGTCGACCGGTGTGGCGTTGACCGGTGACGGTCGCCTCATCAACTCCGGCCCGTTCAACGGGCTGAGCAAGAACAACGCCATCCACCGCATCACCGAGGCACTCGAGTCGTCGTCGATCGGCCACGCCGCGCGCAATTTCAGGCTGCGCGACTGGCTGATCTCTCGGCAGCGCTATTGGGGCACACCGATCCCGATCATCCACTGCCCGGCGTGTGGCGAGGTGCCGGTGCCCGAGGACCAGCTGCCCGTCGTTCTGCCGGACGCGGAGGGCCTGGACCTCAAGCCGAAGGGCACCAGCCCACTGGGCGCGGCGACGGAGTGGTCGACTGTCGACTGCCCGAACTGCGGCGGCAAGGCGACACGTGACAGCGACACCATGGACACGTTCGTCGACAGCTCCTGGTACTACCTGCGCTACCTCTCGGCGAACGACGACACGCAGGCTTTCGATCCCGCCGAAGTGGAGAAATGGGCTCCCGTCGACCAGTACGTCGGCGGCGTCGAGCACGCGATCCTGCACCTGCTCTACTCGCGTTTCATGACGAAGGTGCTGTTCGACCTCGGGTACGTGTCGTTCACCGAGCCGTTCATGTCCTTGCTCAACCAGGGCCAGGTCATATTGAACGGTGCTGCGATGAGCAAGTCGAAGGGCAACCTCGTCGAGTTCGCCGACGAGCTGCGTCAGCACGGCGCTGACGCACTGCGCATGACGATCGCCTTCGCCGGTCCGCCGGAAGACGATATCGACTGGGCGGATGTCTCGGCGGCCGGAAGCGCGAAGTTCCTGGCTCGCGCGTGGCGGCTGGCTCACGACGTGACCAGCTCTCCCGACGTCGAGTGGCGTTCCGGCGACATCGCGCTCCGGCGCGTCACGCACCGCCTGCTCGCGGACGCCCCGGCTCTCGTCGAGCAGTTCAAGTTCAACGTGGTCGTCGCGCGGCTCATGGAACTGGTGAACGCGACGCGAAAGGCGATCGACTCCGGTCCCGGCCCGCAGGATGCCGCGGTGCGAGAGGCCGCAGAGGTGGTCACCCTGGTGCTCAACCTGTTCGCCCCGTACACGGCCGAAGACATGTGGCAGGCACTCGGCTACGAGCCGACCGTCGCCTTGCAGCTGTGGCGCAGGGCCGATCCGAGTCTTCTCATCGAGGAGTCGCTGACCGCGATCGTGCAGGTCGACGGCAAGGTGCGCGACCGCGTCGAGGTCTCGCCCAAGATCGGGGCGGACGAGCTCGAAGGTCTGGCTCGGGCATCCGCAGCGGTGCAGCGTGCGCTCGGAGACCGAGAGCCGGCCAGCGTGGTGGTTCGCGCTCCACGCCTAGTGAACTTCGTCACAGCGAAATAGCGTTCAGCGGCCGATGGCCCGTCGTCCCCAGGGCGGCGGGCCATCGCCGCGTCCACGGTCTGGCGCGAAGCGAGGATGACGACGTCGTCGTCCCCGTACCGTCACGGGAGTGGATGCCGACCCTCGCGATGCGCTCTCCCCCCGCTCTCGCGCGTTGCCCCGCACCGTGAAGGTGAAGATCGGTCTCGGAGCCGCCGCGGTTCTGCTCATCGCGGCGTTCGCGGTCGCCGTACTGGTCGGCATGCTCGCTCCGAGCGGGGAGAGCGGGCGGGTACCGGCTGTGACGGTGACCGCTGCGGGATCGGATCGCCCGGTGCCTGTGCCGACACCCACCTCCGTGCTCTACGTGCACGTTCTCGGCGCAGTGACGCGCCCCGGCCTCTACACGCTCGCCGATGGCGCACGGGTGGTCGATGCGATCGGGGCGGCCGGGGGCATGACCGACGATGCCGACCAGTCGGGAGTCAACCTCGCCAGGCAGCTCAGCGACGGGGAACAGCTGATCGTGCCCCATGTCGGCGATCCGGCAGCGGTGCCTGCCGCAGGGGCCGGTGCCTCCGGCGGCAGTGCGCTTCCTGGCGGCAAGGTCAACCTGAACACCGCCACCGACGAGCAACTCGAGACCCTCCCGCGAGTCGGACCGGCGATGGCGGCGAAGATCATCGCCTGGCGCACCGAGAACGGCCGTTTCACCTCCGTCGACGACCTGATGAACGTGAGCGGCATCGGCGAGAAGACCTTCGACGGCCTCAAGGACCAGGTGACCGTCTGATGATCGACGTGAGGCTCGCTGTGCCCGCGATCGCCGCGTGGGTTGGCGGCGGCGTCGCGCTGCAGATACCGGGTCCACCGGTGTGGGCAGCCGTCGCGTTGTGGAGTGCTGCGGTCGCGGCGGCGGCGACGGCGGTCATCCTTCGGGTGCTTGGAGAGGACGAGCGCGATGATTCCGCCCGTCGAAGGGGCAGAGCCGCTGCTGTCGCCGCGGGGGTGTGCGTCGCCGCAGCTGCCGCAGCACTGGTGTGCACGGCGGCGAGCGTTGCACTGCCCGCACGGCATCCGGATGCCGTCGCCCGGCTCGAACACCACACGGTCGCGCTCCGTGCCGACGTGACGTCACTGGCGGTCCAGGCCGCGACCTCGCCGTACTCGGGTGGTCGCGTTCGGTTCTCGGCGACCGTCACCGCACTGACCGCCGGTCGAACGACGATGGGCGCGCGCATGCCCGTTCAGGTCTTCGCACCGGTCGGCACGCACGTGCAGATCGGAGAGACCGTGACGGCGACGGGGACGGTGACGATGCTCGAGCCGGGTTCAGAGACAGCCGCGCTCGTCTACGCGGGCGCCAGCCCCCGCGTGGTCGCTGCAGCCGCTGCCCCTCTGGCAGCCGCCAACTCGATGCGGAGTGCCTTCTCGGCACAAGCGAGCGAACTCGCCGGCGATGGAGGCGACCTGCTCCCCGGGCTTGCGATCGGCGACGTGCACGGACTGCCGACCTCGCTCTCCGACGCCATGAAGCAGGCGAGCCTGACACACCTCACCGCGGTGTCAGGAGCGAACTGCGCTGTTGTGGTCTCCCTGGTCGGCGCAGCGGCAGGCGCGCTGGGACTCGGACGCGGCATCCGCTCGGCATCATCCCTCATCGCCCTCGCAGGATTCGTCGTGCTGGTGACGCCCCAGCCCAGCGTGCTGCGGGCCGCCGTGATGGCCACCGTGATCGTGTTCGGCAGCTGGGCCGGGCGACCGGGGCGAGCGGTCTCCGCACTCTCGCTCGCGATCATCGCGTTGCTCTGCGTCGACCCATGGTTGGCCGTCGACTACGGGTTCGCGTTGTCGGTGCTCGCGACGGGAGCACTGCTGCTGCTCGCGCCGCCGATGACCGAGCGCATGAGCCGATGGATGCCGTCGCGAGTAGCAGCCCTGCTCGCGGTCCCGATCGCGGCACAGGTCGCCTGCCAGCCCGTACTGCTGCTGCTCAACCCGACAGTGCCGCTGTACGGCGTGCTGGCGAATCTCGTGGCAGAGCCGGCCGCCCCGATCGCGACGGTGCTCGGCCTCGTGTCTTGCGTTCTGACCCCGTTCTGGCCGGCTGCCGGGCTGTTGCTCGCGCACGTCGCATGGGTGCCATCGGCGTGGATCGCGGCGGTCGCGAGGGTCACACAGGTACTCCCGGCCAGCGGACTCGGGTGGGTGGACGGCGTGGCCGGATTCGTGTTGATGCTGGCCGTCACGCTGGCGATCGTCCTTGTCGTTGTGAGGCCTGCGCGAAGGGTGACGCGACTGGCGCGCGTGATCGCGCTCACGGCATCCGGTGCGCTGGTCGTGTGCTCTCTGGCCGGCATGGCGGGCGGCCGCGTCGCCGAGGCGCTGCAGCGGCCGTCGGACTGGAACATCGCGGCCTGCGACATCGGTCAGGGCGACGCGGTGCTTGTGCAGAGCCACGGTGCGCATGCCTTGATCGATGTCGGTCCCGACCCCGCTCCGCTCACTGAATGCCTCTCGGAATTGGGCGTCTCCCACATCGACCTGCTCGTGCTCACCCACTACGACATGGACCATGTCGGCGGCGTCGCGGCGGTGGTCGGCAAGGTCGGAGTGGCGATGGTCGGTCCGCCGTCGGACGCGCACGGCCGCGCCGTCGACACCGCGCTGACAAAGGGCGGGGCCAAGGTGACGGTGGCGCAATCGGGCGACAAGGGCCGAATCGGCACCCTCGACTGGAGCGTATTGTGGCCGGATGCCGACGCAGGCGGCATGGAGGACGGCAACGAACGCAGCGTGACGGTCCTCTTCGACGGCGACGGTCTGCGCTCGATCTTTCTCGGCGACCTCGACGAGCGCGCGCAGGCCGCGCTGCTCGACACGGATCGGCCGCAGCGGGTGGACGTCGTGAAGGTTGCCCATCACGGGTCGTCGGACCAAGATGACGCGCTCTACCAACGCCTCGGCGCCGCCGTCGGCTTGATCTCGTGTGGCGCAGGCAACGACTACGGGCATCCGACGGCGAAGGCCCTCCGCATCCTGAAGCGCGCAGGCACGCTGGCGATGCGTACCGACGTGCAAGGCATCCTCATGGTGAGTGCTGACGGCGACGGCGGCCTGCGCACGTGGACGCAGAAGCATGCCACCTCGGAACAGCTGGCGACCCCTGGTCGTTCCCGCGGCGTCGGCGGTGACGATTAGGCTTGGCGAGGTCATCGAGAGGAGTGCTGTGGCGGCGACGACGCGCAGTGGAGGAGCGAGATCGGCGGGCGGCAGACCCGCCGCGTCCCGCGCTGGTGCGGCTCGCGGCGCCGGTCGATCTGCGGCGGTCAGGGTCTCCATCCCGCAGCTGACCTGGCAGGACGTGCGTGCTGCACCCGTAGTACTGGTGAGCGGCACCGAGACCGTGCTCGCCGACCGGGCCATGCGCATTCTGCGCGATCGACTGCGCGAAGCAGACCCGAGCGTGGAGGTCACCGACATCGCGGCGGGGGAGTACATCGCGGGCGGGCTCGCGTCGGTGGCGAGCCCTTCGTTGTTCGGAGAGCCGCGACTCATCAGGGTGAGTGGCGCCGAGAAGGCGAGTGATGCCTTCATCGACGACCTGATCTCCTACCTCGAGGCCCCTGCAGATGACACGACTGTGGTCGTGCGTCACGCGGGAGGTCAGCGGGGCAAGAGGTTCCTCGACGCCGTTCGCAGCGGATCCGGCGGGGGAGTCGAAGTGGTGTGCGCCGAACTCAAACGTGAATCGGACAAATACGACTTCGCCCAGGCCGAGTTCCGCATGGCAGGGAAGAAGGTCACTCCTGGAGCGCTACGTGCCGTGACGGGCGCGTTCGCCGATGACCTCGCCGAACTCGCCGCAGCCTGTCAGCAGCTCATCTCCGACACCGGCGCAGAGATCACAGAGGCGACCGTCGACCGCTACTACGGCGGCCGCGTGGAGACGAACGCGTTCAAGGTCGCGGATTCCGCACTGGCCGGCCGCCACGGCGAGGCGTTGCTGACACTGCGTCACGCCCTGGCCTCAGGCGCAGACCCGGTGCCGATGGTGGCGGCGTTCGCGAGCAAGGTGCGCACCATGGCGAAGCTCTACGGGGCGCGTGGAAGCTCGGCGCAACTGGCGTCTCAGTTCGGTCTCGCGCCCTGGCAGGTGGATCGCGCGCGACGCGATCTGCAGGGCTGGACCGAGGAAGGGCTCGCGCGCAGCATCCAGGTCGTCGCCGACACCGATGCCAGCGTCAAGGGAGCAGGTCGAGATCCGGTCTTCGCGCTCGAGCGCATGATCGAGATCCTCAGCGCACGTGGCGTGACGCCGGTCTCCCGCTAGCAGCAGGTACGCAAAAGAGCCCCGTCACGAGGACGAGGCTCTTTTGGCAAATGTCTTGTTGCGTCGGTGTTCTGCTCGCGACACGCTCCACGAGGCGGCGGCTGTGCCGGCGCCGTACGCGACCACGCGCGGTCCCGACCGCGGCGCGCCCGGCTGGGACGGGCGCGCAAAGGTCTACAGCGCTGCGACCTGCTTGGCGATGGACGACTTGCGGTTCGCCGCCTGGTTCTTGTGGATGACGCCCTTGCTGACGGCCTTGTCGAGCTTCTTGCTCGCGCGAGCGAGGGCGACGGTCGCCTTGTCCTTGTCGCCCGCGGCGACGGCGTCGCGCGTAGAGCGGATGGCGGTCTTGAGCTCGCTCTTGACGGCCTTGTTGCGCTCGTGCGCCTTCTCGTTGGTGCGAATGCGCTTGATCTGCGACTTGATGTTTGCCACGAGTGGTCTTGTCTTTCGTTCGAGGTGGTGTGTCAGGATGTGCCGCCGGACGAGAGAGGGCGTCTGGCGGCTTTTCGTGTGGATGAGACCACACGCAAGCCAGCAAACAACTCTACCAGACACCCTCTGTTCCGCCGAACCGTGTGCCCTCAGGCCGGTACGGCTCCCGCGCGCACCTGCCTAGGGTGGAAGGCATGAGTCGCACACAAGCATCCGTCGCCGTCGTCAATGCCTATGTCGTGCCCGTCGTCGGCGAGCCCATCGAGAACGGCACGGTGGTCGTCGAGAGCGGTGTGATCACCGCCGTCGGTGCCGATGTGACGCCGCCTCCTGGGATCCGGGTGGTGGATGCAGGTGGTCGCTGGCTGCTCCCCGGCTTCATCGAGCCGCACGGTCACGTCGGCATCCACGAGGAGTCCAACGGAGCTGCCGGAAACGACACCAACGAGATGACCGACCCGAACACGGCGGGAGTCAGGGCGCTCGATGCCATCGACATCGACGACGAGGGATTTCGCGACGCGCTGAGCGGAGGAATCACATCCGTGGTGGTCAAGCCGGGCAGCGGCAACGTGATCGGCGGTCAGACGATCGCCATCAAAACCTGGGGTGGCCGCACCGTCGACGAGCAGGTGATCAGCGAGGCCGTGAGCGTGAAGTCGGCATTGGGCGAGAACCCCAAGCGCGTGTACGGCGAGAAGAAGCAGACCCCGAGCACTCGGCTGGGCGTCGCCTACGTCATTCGCCAGGCACTTGCCGACGCGCAGCACTATGCCGCGGCGCGAGATGCGGCGGCCGAGAAGGGCGAGCCGTTCGCCCGCGACCTGGCGAAGGAGACTCTCGCCCGTGTCTTGTCGGGAGAACTCGCCTGGGACCAGCATGTGCACCGGCATGACGACATCGCAACGGCCATCCGTCTTGCCGACGAGTTCGGTTACCGGCTCGTGATCAACCACGGAACCGACGGCGCGAAGTTGGCGGACGTGCTCGCTGAACGAGACATCCCGGTGATCTACGGTCCGATGTTCACCTCCCGATCGAAGCTGGAACTGCGGGACCGGGCCATTGCGAACCTCGGCCGACTGGCATCCGCGGGTGTGCGCGTGGCGATCACGACCGACCACCCGGTCGTGCCGATCAACTTCCTCGTGTACCAGGCAGCGCTCGCGGTCAAAGACGGTCTCGACCGCACCGTCGCGCTCGAGGCCCTCACGGTGAACCCCGCGTCGTTCCTGCGGCTCGACGACCGAGTCGGCTCGCTGCAGGTGGGACTCGATGGAGACCTCGTGCTGTGGTCGGGCGATCCGCTCGACGTGATGAACCGGGCAGAGTGCGTGTTCATCTCCGGCGCAGAGGTGTACCGCTGGGAGAACGGGCGCGGAATCGTGACCGAGCGTTCGGAGCGATTCGAGGGGTAGCCGTGGCCGCACGGGGCGCTCGCTCGTTCATGGGAGAATTGCCGAACGATGTCACCACGTGCAACAACGGCCCTCGAGCCAGCAGCGACCGATCCGGCGCGCATCCGCAATTTCTGCATCATCGCGCACATCGACCACGGAAAGTCGACGCTCGCCGATCGCATGCTCCAGTCGACCGGTGTCGTCGAGGAGCGGGCGATGCGCGCGCAGTACCTCGACCGCATGGACATCGAGCGCGAGCGAGGGATCACGATCAAGAGCCAGGCCGTGCGCATGCCCTGGGCGTACGAGGACGATACCTACGCCTTGAACATGATCGACACGCCGGGCCACGTCGACTTCACGTACGAGGTCTCCCGCTCGCTCGCGGCGTGCGAGGGAGCGATCCTCCTCGTGGATGCCGCCCAGGGCATCGAGGCGCAGACTCTCGCCAATCTTTACTTGGCACTGGAGAACGACCTCACGATCATCCCTGTCCTGAACAAGATCGACCTCCCCGCCGCTGACCCGGATAAATACGCCCGCGAATTGGCCGATCTGATCGGCGGCAGCCCTGACGACGTGATGCGCGTCTCCGGCAAGACCGGCGCCGGTGTCGAAGAGTTGCTCGATCGCATCACCGAACTGGTTCCAGCGCCAACCGGGGTTGCGGACGCGCCGGCGCGTGCCATGATCTTCGATTCCGTCTATGACAGTTATCGCGGCGTCGTCACGTATGTGCGGATGATCGACGGGCGACTCACGCCACGCGAACGCATCCAGATGATGTCCACCCGTGCGACCCACGACATCCTCGAGATCGGGGTGAGCTCCCCGGAGCCCACGCCGAGCGAAGGGCTCGGCGTGGGCGAGGTCGGCTATCTGATCACCGGAGTGAAGGACGTTCGCCAATCGAAGGTCGGCGACACCGTCACCACGGCGGTGAAGCCGGCGACTCAGGCGCTGCCCGGTTACACCGAGCCGCTGCCGATGGTCTTCTCCGGTCTGTACCCGATCGATGGCAGCGACTATCCGGAGCTGCGAGAGGCCCTCGACAAGCTCAAGCTGTCGGATGCCGCACTCAACTACGAGCCGGAGACGTCCGTGGCGCTCGGCTTCGGATTCCGTTGCGGATTCCTCGGTCTGCTCCACCTGGAGATCGTCACCGAAAGGCTCGAGCGCGAGTTCGGTCTGGACATCATCACGACCGCGCCGAGCGTGATCTATCACGTGACGACCGAGGACGACAAGACCGTGACGGTCACGAACCCGAGCGAATTCCCCACAGGCAAGGTCGACAGTGTTCGCGAGCCGATGGTCAAGGCCGCCATCCTCGCGCCCAAGGACTTCGTCGGCACGATCATGGAGCTTTGTCAGTCTCGCCGGGGTGCCCTGCTCGGCATGGATTACCTCGGTGAAGATCGGGTCGAGATCCGCTATCGGATGCCGCTGGGAGAGATCGTCTTCGACTTCTTCGACCAGCTGAAGAGCCGAACGCAGGGGTACGCCAGCCTCGACTACGAGCCGGCCGGCGAGCAGGACGCCGATCTGGTGAAGGTCGACATCCTGCTGCAGGGTGAGCAGGTCGACGCCTTCAGTGCGATCGTGCACCGCGACAAGGCCTACGCTTACGGGGTCCTCATGACGGAGCGGCTGAGAAAGCTGATTCCTCGTCAGCAGTTCGAGGTCCCGGTGCAGGCAGCGATCGGCGCCAGGATCATCGCAAGAGAGTCGATCCGTGCCATGCGCAAGGACGTGCTGGCGAAGTGCTACGGCGGCGACATCACGCGCAAGCGCAAGCTCCTCGAGAAGCAGAAAGAGGGCAAGAAGCGCATGAAGATGGTCGGCCGCGTCGAGGTGCCGCAAGAAGCGTTCATCGCCGCACTGAGCGGGGACGTCGAGAAGAAGTCGTCATGAGTTCCGGCGGCGCACCGCGGCCGCTGCGGGCGTCTCGTTCAGTCGCTGTGGAGGTCGCCGTCGCCGAACTCGGCTAAACTCGCTGGGCGAACAGGGGCAGGCCGACACGGCGCCGGAAACGGCGCAGGCGCACGGCCGCACACGAAGGGGCGAACCAACGAACGTCATGCGACGCAGTACTTTCACCGATCAGCCGGTGACCTACGCTGCCGTCGGCGCGACCCTCGCTCACGACCTGACGATGCATCCTCCGAAGGGCTTCCGGCCAACGGCGCGCTCGATCAGGCTCGGCAGCGGCGACGAGCGATTCGCCACGTCGTCGCGTGCGCTGATGACGTGGGGTGTGCAGCGCGGCAGCGGAGTGGAGATCAGCGAGATCGAGCCGGGCACCGGCGAGGAGTACGCCGGCGTGCGGTACGCCGAAGACGGAACGCCGGAACGGCTCGTGCCGCACCGCGGCGCGGAATCCGTCTTCGACGAAGACGGACAGCCCTACATCTCCAATGGCATGACCGCTGTGCTCCGCGTTCCGTTCGGCCCATTCCACGTGCACGCGCCGGTGCGCGTCGTCTACGTGATCGACGAAGAGCGCAGAGCCGGCTTCGGCTACGGCACCATGCACGGGCATCCGCTCTGCGGTGAGGAGTCGTTCGTCGTCGAGCAGCGCGAAGACGACTCTGTCTGGCTGACCATGCGGTCGTTCTCCCGCGTCGCGGGGGGAGCTCGCGCGATGGTGGGCCCGTTCGCCCGCGCCAGCCAGGCTCAGCTGACGAAGCGCTACCTGCGCGCGCTCCACCCGGTGAGCGGCAATCCCGTGATCGGCGGTCAGGCTGCGGGCACGGATGCGGACACGGTCACCGACAAGGCGGCTGTCGCCGCCGAGATCGCCGCCGCCGACACCACGGAGACCTCTTCGATCACGGCACATGCCGAGCGCCCTGCCGATCGCTGATCCGGCGCCGTCGGACGGACTGCTCCCCGACAGTGCAGCGGTCGGCGCACAGCATCGCGATTTCGGTGTCTACCTCCACGTGCCGTTCTGCCGAGTGCGCTGCGGATATTGCGATTTCAACACGTACACGGCCACCGAGCTGCGCGGCGTGAAACAGACTGACTACGCCGACCAGGCTCGGCAGGAGGTGCGGCTCGCCTCCGACGTGCTCGCACGTTCCGGTGTTGTCGCTCGGAAGGCCGCAACGGTGTTCTTCGGCGGCGGCACGCCAACACTCCTGCCGGCAGCCGATCTGCGCTCGATGTTGGTTCAGGTGCGCGACGTCTTCGGTCTCGCGGACGATGCCGAGGTCACGACCGAGGCGAATCCGGACAGCGTCGACGCGGCCTATCTCGCCGAGCTCGCCGACGCAGGGTTCACCCGGGTCTCGTTCGGAATGCAGTCAGCGGTGCCGCACGTGCTGCACACCCTCGAGCGCACGCACGACCCGGAGCGGGTTCCGCTCGTCGTGCGATGGGCGAAGGATGCCGGCCTGCAGGTGAGCCTCGATCTCATCTACGGAACGCCGGGCGAGTCGCTGAAGGACTGGGCGACGTCGGTCGACGCCGCACTGGAGTGCGCTCCCGACCACATTTCCGCCTACTCGCTGATCGTCGAGGACGGCACCAAGCTCGCGAGGCAGATCCGTCGCGGCGAGGTCGCCGAGCCCGATGAAGACCTGCAGGCCGACATGTACGAGCTCATCGACGACAGGCTCGCCGATACCGGCTTCGAATGGTACGAGGTCAGCAACTGGGCGACGGATGTCGACCACCGTTCGCGCCACAACCTCGGGTACTGGCTCGGTCACGACTGGTGGGGAGTGGGGCCAGGCGCCCACAGCCACGTAGGCGGTGTGCGGTGGTGGAACGTGAAGCATCCCGCCGCATATGCTCAACGAGTTCTGGCGGGTGATTCGCCCGCAGCGGGCAGGGAGACGCTGGATGCCACCACGCGCGAATTCGAGGACGTGCTACTGCGTGTACGCATCCGCGACGGCCTTCCCACGTCGGCCTTGCAAGGCACGGGTCGCGCCGCGGTCGCCGGTCTGATCGCAGACGGCCTTGTCGATGCGAAAGCCGCCCTGCACGGGTCGGTGGAACTGACCCGTGCAGGGCGGCTGCTGGCAGACGCTGTCGTGCGTCGACTGGTGGCGTAGTCCTACTTGATGAAAGCGATGGTCATCGGGTAGCGGTAGACCTCGCCGCGGTTCGAGCGCACGGCGGCGATGATGCTGAAGACGATGTTGACCACCCAGACGGCGAGCAGGATCAGGAAGCCGATCAAGATGAAGGATGTGATCCATCCGATGACCACGCCGATCAGAAGGGTCAGCTGGAAGTTCAGCGCATTCTTCGTGTTCTCGCGAACGAACGGCCCGCGATCCTTCAGCACGAGGTAGCCGATCAACGCAGGCAGGAAGGCGAGCGTCGCGTACGTGATGAACGAGATGATGGCTCCGCCGAGGTGCACCAGCGTCGACCAGGTCTTCTCGCTGGCGGGGTCCATCTGCGGAGATCCCTGCGCGTAGGGATTCTGCGGCGGAGGGGGCGGGACGTTGCTCATGTCGAACTCCTTAGGGGTTGCGCCCGGCACGGGCGATCTACGGCCCCCCACCCTAGGGCACAGGGGTAGGCCGGAGGGAGAGACGACGACGGCGTGCCGTGCCGTGCTCTCCCGCCGCCTCGGCTACTTGATGAAACGGAAGTTGAACGGGTAACGGTAGCTGCCGCCGGCGTTCACACGCACCCCGCCAAGGATCGAGAAGACGATATTGACGATCCACACCGCCCAGAACAAGAGCGAGAACAGGATCGTGATCGGCCAGAAGAAGACGCCGAAGATCACGCTGAGGATCTGGATCGCGACCTCGATGATCGTGAACGTGATCTGCCAGTTCAGCGCTTCCTTGCCCTCGACGTTGGTACGCGGGCCGCGATCCTTGAGGACGAGCCAGATGATGAGAGAAGGCAGGAAGCCGACCACGCCTCCGATGTGAGCCCACATCGCCGCAGTCTTGTCGGACTCCGGCGACAGCGGCTGGCCGGGGGCTGCATACTGAGGCTGCCCGTATTGCGGCGGCTGCTGCCCGTACTGGGGCGGCTGCTGCTGACCGTATTGCGGCGGCTGCTGCGCGTACTGGGGCGGCTGCTGTCCCGCCTGCGGCGGCTGCTGTCCGTACTGCGGCTGCTGTGGTGCAGGCGGCTGCTGTGGTGCAGGCGGCTGCTGGTTGGGATCTGCCGGTTCTTGTGGTGCGTTCGGATCGCTCATCGTACGGTGCCTTTCGAACGGTTGCGGGATCATGGTCTCGCCCAGGGCAGGCGCAGGAGCGCATGCACACGGCGCACGGCTGTGCGCGAGCTCAGGCATAAGGTACTGCCCGCCCAGCGCGTCTGCAATGGCAGCTCGCCGGCGCGCGCGACACGATTGCGTCCTCGATTTCCGCGGTAGACAGCGGGGTCGATAGGCTTCGGGCGCCACATTCCGATCAGCACTTTCTCGACGTGCCGTGACGACAAGGAGCCGCCGCGGTGACCGACCTCATCGGGTTATCGCTGCGAATCGCCCGACCCGCTCAGCGCGGGATCGGGTGCTGGCGATATGATTGGCACTCGACAGTGGTGAGTGCCAATGCCTTGCCCGCGGTGACCGGAAGGAGCAGGCGGAGTGGTTTCTGATCGCAGCCTCGAAGTCCTGCGGGTGATCGTGCAGGACTACGTGGCATCCAGGGAGCCGGTCGGGTCGAAGAGCATCGTCGAGCGGCACGGGTTCGACGTGTCGGCAGCGACGATTCGCAACGACATGGCTGCGCTCGAAGAAGAAGAGCTCATCGTCGCCCCGCACACGTCATCCGGCCGTGTCCCTACAGACAAGGGGTATCGGCTCTTCGTCGACCGCATGTCGGAGGTCCGTCCGCTTTCGGCCGCTCAGCGGCAGGCCATCGAGGTGTTTCTCGGGCAGTCGGTCGACGTTGACGACGTTCTCGCCCGCACGGTGCGGCTGCTCGCGCAGCTGACGCATCAGGTCGCGCTCGTGCAGTATCCGTCGACATCGCGTGCCAGGGTGCGTCACATCGAGTTCGTTCCGCTGGCTCCCCGTCGCGTGCTGTGTGTGCTGATCGCCGACTCCGGCATCGTCGAGCAGGGCGTAGCCGAACCGGACGGCGAGCTCGACGAGGTTGCTCTCGCGGAGTTGCGGGCCAGAGTCAACGCCGAAGCGGCAGGGATGCGGCTGACGGATGCGGCGGCCACGCTGCGCAGACTGCCGGAAACGCTGTCAGCGGAGCGATGGGACGAGGATGCCCGCGGTTTCGCCGCCGCGTTGTGCTCGGCCATCGTCGAGCAGATCGAATCCACCAGGCAGGAGCGCCTGATCATGGCGGGCGCGGCGAATCTCGTGCGCACGGAGATCGACTTCACGGGCAGCGTGACCCCTGTGCTCGAAGCGATCGAGGAGCAGGTGGAGCTGCTCAAGCTGTTCGGCGAGATGGAGCGCGACCAGCACGGGGTGGCCGTGCGGATCGGACGCGAGAACGCGGCGGCGACGCTGTCTGAGGCATCCGTGGTCGCCAGCGGATACGCGGGGTTCGGCACCGACGTCGCCAGGCTCGGCGTGCTCGGACCGACCCGCATGGACTACTCGAACAACATGGCGGCGGTACGTGCCGTGGCCCGTTATCTTTCGCGTCTGCTCGGCGAGTGACAGCTCAGCAGGCAGGCGTGACGCACTCAGTACACGACAGTTAAGGAAACCCCTCTTCCGTGGCCGACCATTACGAAGTTCTCGGCGTCGCGCGTGACGCGACGAGCGACGAGATCAAGAAGGCGTACCGCAGGCTTGCGCGCGAGCTGCACCCCGATGTCAATCCGAGTCCAGAGGCTTCGGAGCGTTTCAAGCTCGTCACGCATGCCTACGACGTGTTGAGCGACCCCCAGCAACGTCAGCAGTACGACCTCGGTCCGCAACCGGGCTTCGACGGTGGCGCAGGTTTCGGCGGTTTCGGCGACATCTTCGAGACGTTCTTCGGCGCCGGCGGTGGCGGCGGCAACCAGCGCGGTCCCCGCTCGCGCAGGGAGCGCGGTCAAGACGCCCTGCTGCGTGTCGAGGTCGACCTCGACGAGGTGATCTTCGGCGCTCACCGCGACCTCGAAGTCGACACGGCCGTGGTGTGCGAGACCTGCGGCGGCAGCTGCTGCCAGCCCGGTACCGCGCCGGTCACCTGCGACATCTGCCACGGAACGGGAAGCATCCAGCGCACGGTTCGTTCCCTTCTCGGCAACGTGATGACCTCGTCGCCGTGCGGCACGTGCCGCGGCTACGGCACCGTCATCGCCACCCCCTGCGTGACCTGCCAGGGCCAGGGCCGGGTTCGCGCGCGTCGCACGGTGCCCGTCGACATCCCAGCCGGAGTCGACACCGGTCTGCGGCTGCAGATGCCGGGCAGTGGCGAGGCGGGACCTGCCGGGGGCCCGAACGGCGACCTGTACCTCGAGATCAAGGTGCGGCACCACGAGGTGTTCAGCCGCGACGGCGACGACCTGCTCTGCACGCTCTCCATTTCGATGCCGGATGCGGTGCTCGGCACGCACGCCAAGGTGAAGGCGCTCGACGGCGACATCGACGTCGAGCTGAAGCCGGGCGTGCAGAGCGCCGACGTGGTCACGATCAAGGCTCGTGGCATCACCCACCTGCGCGGCAGCGGCCGCGGAGATCTGCGCATCGGCGTTCAGGTCGTCACGCCGACCAAGCTCGACAGACACGAACGCGAGTTGATCGAGCAGTTCGCAGCACGGCACAAAGCAGAGGCGCCGTCGCTGGCGCGCTTCCAGCAGGGTCTGTTCTCCAAACTGCGCGACCGTTTTCTGTAGTCATCAGATGGCGAACCTCTATCTGCGCGAGGACCTGGCCGACGCCACCGTCGGCGGCGAGGTCGTGCTCGAAGGGGCCGAGGCGAAGCACATGGTGACGGTGAGCCGCACCAGAGTCGGCGACGTCGTGACCGTGTCGAACGGACACGGCCTGCTCCTCGGTGGCGTGCTCGAGACCGCAGAACCATCCAGAGCCGTCGTGCGAGTTCATACTGTTCGGCAGAGAGCTTTACCGAGTCCTCAGGTGGTGCTCGTGCAGGCGCTCGCCAAGGGTGGTCGTGACGAGTTGGCCGTGCAGACAGCGGTCGAGCTCGGCGTCGACCAGATCGTCCCGTGGCAGGCTGCACGCTCGGTGTCGCGCTGGGCCGGAGACAAGCAGCTCAAAGGGGTGCAGCGCTGGGCGTCGATCGTGCGCGAAGCGACGAAGCAGTCGGTGCGGCCGTGGCTGGCATCCGTCGAGGAGCCGGTGACGACGGCGCAGCTGGCGGCCCGCGCTGCCACCACGCGGATGCTCGTGCTCGAGCCGGGCGCGAACGAGCCGCTCGCGGGCATCCGATTCGAGCAGAGCGACACGCGCGAAGTGGTGGTGGTCATCGGGCCGGAGGGTGGCGTCTCGCCCGAGGAGTCGCAGCGGCTCTCGGCTGCCGGTGCGTTGTCCGTACGGCTCGGCGACGCGGTGCTGCGCACCTCGAGCGCCGGGCCGGCAGCCATCGCCGTGCTGAACGCGGCACTCGGTCGCTGGTGACATGCGTCTCGTGATGACGCTGTGGAAGAACAAGCCGGGACGACCCGCCCGACGTCGGCGGTACTTCGTAGAATGGATGCCATGACGCAGATCGAACCGAGCATCTTCACACGCATCATCGAGCGGGAGATCCCCGCCGACGTGGTGTTCGAGAACGACAGGGTGATCGCGTTCAACGACATCGCACCCAAGGCGCCTGTTCACGTCGTGGTCGTGCCGAAGACGGCGCAGTACCGCAATGTGGTCGAACTCGCCGCCGAGGACCCGGAGCTGCTTGCCGAGGTCGTCAGGGTGGCCAAGCAGGTGGCGGACGACAAGGCAGACGGAGAGTTCCGTCTGATCTTCAACAACGGCGAATCCGCCGGTCAAACGGTGTTCCACGTGCATGCTCATGTGCTCGCGGGAGACCTTTCGGAAGGAACACTTGGCTCGGAGTGATGAGGTGTCGGCCGAGGTCGACGCCGGCCGCGACAGCGCGGAGGCCCGGCTGCACGTCGACGGTGTCGCCATGGTGCGGCTGCTTGGCGCCCAGGACAGACTGCTGACCACGCTCGAGAAGCAGTACCCGTTGGCGAGCGTGCACGTACGCGGCAACGACATCTCGATCACCGGCGATCCCGCTCAGGTCGAGGCTGCCAAACGCCTGATCGAAGAGCTGCTCGTGATGGTGCGCGATGGCCACGATCTCAGTCCGGTCGAGGTCGCAAGCTCTGCACGCATCATCCAGTCCGGTACCAGCCCGGCCGACGTGCTCAGCCAGGCGATCCTGACGGCGAAGGGCAAAAGCATCCGCCCGAAGACGCTCGGGCAGAAGCAGTACGTCGACGCGATCGATCAGAACACGATCGTGTTCGGCATCGGTCCTGCCGGTACAGGCAAGACGTACCTCGCGATGGCCAAGGCGGTTCAGGCGCTTCAGCGCAAAGAGGTCAATCGCATCATCCTGTCCAGGCCTGCGATCGAGGCGGGCGAGCGGCTCGGATATCTGCCTGGCACGCTCACGGACAAGATCGATCCGTACCTCCGGCCGCTCTACGACGCGTTGAATGAGATGATGGACCCCGAGCTGGTGCCCAAGCTGCTGGCCAGCGGCACCATCGAGGTCGCCCCGCTCGCGTACATGCGCGGACGGACCTTGAACGACTCGTTCATCGTGCTCGACGAGGCGCAGAACACCACGCCGGAGCAGATGAAGATGTTCCTGACCAGGCTGGGATTCGGCTCGAGGATGGTCGTCACCGGCGACATCACCCAGATCGACCTGCCGACGTCGGCGAGCGGATTGCGACTGGTGACCCGGGTGCTCGACGGTATCGACGACATCCACTTCTCGCGCCTGACCAGCGATGACGTCGTTCGGCACAGCCTCGTCGGCCGGATCGTGGATGCCTACACCGAGTACGACGCCCGCAAGCAAGCCGACCATTACGAGCGTGAGCAGGCTCGCGAGTTCGCCAACCGGGCTGAGCGCCGCACCGGCGTTCCCCGCGACCACCTGCCGAAGCGCCGCTAGCGTCGTCACCCTCGACCAGCCGCACGCGATCAAGAGGACACCGTGAGCATCGAAGTCAACAACGAATCGGCGATCGAGGTCGACGAGGCAGCTCTGCAGCGCCTCGCGATCTACGCGCTCGACACCATGCACGTCTCTACTGAGGCGGAGTTGGCGATCTTGCTCGTCGACGAGGCTGCGATGGAACAACTGCACGTGCAGTGGATGGACGAGCCCGGGCCGACCGATGTGCTGAGCTTTCCGATGGATGAGTTGCGCCCCGGTACCGAGGACGAGCCGGCAGCAGCCGGGCTGCTCGGCGACGTCGTGCTGTGTCCCCAAGTGGCGGCCGCCCAGGCCGAGACAGCTGGACACGGCCTGATGGACGAGTTGAAGCTGCTGACGGCGCACGGCATTCTGCACTTGCTCGGGTTCGATCACGCCGAGCCCGCCGAGGAGCGCGAGATGTTCTCGATCCAGCGCGACATCCTCGTCGGCTTCGCCGTCGCTGAGCGCCGACGATAGGCGGCGCACGGTGCTGATCGCACTGTTCCTCGTCGTCGGACTGCTTCTGGTGGCGTTCGGCGGGCTGATGGCGGCGGTGGACGCGGCGATCTCGGTGCAGTCGAGGGGTGACATCGCCGAGCTCGGCCAGACCTCCCGGTTCCGCAGGTCGCTCGAGGCCATCGCCGCGGACCCTGGAGCGCATCTGAACGCCATCAGCTTCGCCCGCATCATCGCGGAGACCACGGCGGCCGTTCTCGTCACGCTCGCGTTCGCCAGCATCTTCGATCAGTGGTGGCTGGCGCTCATCCTCTCCGCGGCGATCATGACGGGCGTGTCGTTCGTGCTGGTGGGCACCAGCCCGCGCAGCGTCGGACGGGCACACGCGAAGGGCCTGCTCGAGGGGACCGCGTGGCTCGTGCATGGTATCCGCGTGCTGATCGGCCCGATCGCGCGAGGGTTGGTGGTGCTCGGCAACCGGGTCACCCCGTCCAGAGCCCGCTCGGCAGCCGTCGCGAACGAGGAGCAGCTGCTCAGCATCGTCGACGAGGCGGCAGAGCTCGACGTGCTCGAAGAGGACGACAGGGAGCTGATCCACTCGATCTTCGAGTTCAACGAGACACTCGTGCGCGAGGTGATGATCCCGCGCACCGACATGATCACGATCGACGACGACTCGACGGTCTCCACCGCGATGAGCCTCTTCCTCTCCACCGGGGTCTCGCGCGTACCGGTCGTCGGGGACGACGTCGACGAGGTGGCGGGCATCCTGTATCTGCGCGATGTGGCGCGGCAGGCCTACGAACGTCCGCTGGACGTCGATGTCGAGACGATCGGCAGCCTGGTGCGGCCGGCATCGTTCGTGCCCGAATCGAAGAAGGTCGACGCCCTCCTGGGTCAGATGCAGCTGGAGTCGAACCACCTCGCGATGGTCGTTGACGAATACGGCGGTATCGCCGGCCTGGTCACGCTCGAAGACCTGATCGAGGAACTCGTCGGCGACATCTCGGACGAGTACGACCACGACGTTCCCCTCGTCGAGCCGCTCGGCGATGGCCGCTATCGAGTCAGCGCACGGCTCCCGGTGGACGAGCTGGGCGATCTTTTCGGCATCGAGCTCGACGACGACGACGTCGACTCGGTCGGCGGGCTGCTGGCCAAGGTGCTCGGCAGGCTTCCCATCGAAGGCTCGGTCGTCACCGTGAGTGGTCTGAGACTGACGGCCGACAGGTCGGAGGGTCGCGGACGCCGCATCAGCACGGTGCTCGTCGAACGGGATGCCGCACTGTTCGGCATCGACGAAGCCGACGGACAGCACTCCGATGGGCAGGGATCCGACCGACAGCGAGAAGACGCGTCGGTGTCCGCACCGCGCGAGACGAGAGGACGAACACCATGAGCGACTCCGACGCCGGCGACAGGCCGGACACCCCCGAGAACTCGTTCCGCGCCGGATTCGTCTCGTTCATCGGACGCCCGAACGTCGGCAAGTCGACTCTGATGAACGCTCTGGTGGGGGAGAAGGTGGCGATCACCAGCTCGAAGCCGCAGACCACGAGGCGCGCGATCCGCGGCATTGTCAACCGGCCGGACGGTCAGCTCATCGTCGTCGACACCCCGGGGATGCACCGTCCCCGCACGCTGCTCGGCGAGCGACTCAACTCCCTCGTGCAGTCGACGCTCGGCGACGTCGACATCATCGGGTTCTGCGTGCCGGCCGACGAGAAGATCGGTCCGGGCGACAGGTACATCAACGAGCGTCTCGAAGACTATCCGCGCGCGAAGAAGGTGGCGATCGTCACGAAGACGGATGCCACGGGCAAGGCCGCTGTCGCCGATCAGCTCCTGACGGTCTCGTCTCTGCGCGAGTGGGATGCGATCATCCCGCTGTCGGCCGTGCGCGGCAGCCAGCTCGACGTGCTCGTCGACGAACTCATCGTGCTGCTGCCGCCGTCTCCACAGCTCTACCCGGACGACACGGTCACCGACGAGCAGTTGGAGGACCGCATCGCCGAGTACATCCGCGAGGCCGTGCTCGAAGACGTGCGCGACGAGCTGCCGCACTCGCTCGCGGTCACGATCGACGACATCGTGGAACGGGAGGACAAACCGCTGACCGAGATCTACGCCAACCTGTTCGTCGAGCGCGACAGCCAGAAGGCGATAGTGATCGGCAAGGGCGGCTCGAGGCTGCGCACGATCGGCGAGACGGCGCGTGCGCAGATCGAGCCGCTGGTGGGTCAGAAGGTCTTCCTCTCCATCCGCGTCAAGGTGGCGAAAGAATGGCAGCGTGATCCGAAGCAACTCGGACGGCTCGGCTTCTAGCCGCGTGATCGCGGGCGCGACGTGTCGCCCTGCGGATGCATGCGCATCCGTCTCGAGGATGATTCCGGCTCCCCGAGGGCGCCTTCGGGCACCGGTACCGCGTACCGTTGACAGGTGATCCGTTCCATCACCAGAACCCAGCTGGTCGTCGATATCGTCGTCGCCGGCGTGCTTCTGTTGCTGGTGATCTGGTCGGCTGCGGCGAACGCGCCACTGATCGGACCGATCGTCGCGGTGCTGTTCTGTGTCGCACTGGCGATTCGCCGGCTCTCGCCGCCTCTCGCGCTGATCGGCGTCTGGGTCGCCGCCCTCGGCCAGATGGTCACGCTGCAGGCGGCCACTGCCGCCGACGTCGCCGTGCTCGGCGTGGCGTTCGCGACGGCGGCGTACGGCAGCAGGACCGTGCGGTGGCTGGGTCTGGCTTCGGCCGTCGTCGGCGGTGTTCTCGCTGCGTTCTACCTCACGTTCGCGAACAGGGATTCCTACTTCAGCGTGGCGTACGGGGTGTCCCACGTGATCGTCAATCTGGTGGCGCTGAGCATCGGGATGGTCACGCTCTTCGGTCTGAGCTGGACGCTCGGGCTGCTCACGCGCACCGTCCGGCAGTCGCGCGAGGCGCGCATCCAGGCGGCGGTCGAGGCGCAACGTGCAGCGTACGAATCCGCCGTCGAACAGGAGCGCACCACGATCGCGAGGGACATGCACGACGTCGTCGCGCACTCGCTCGCCGTCGTGATCGCGCAGGCCGACGGTGCGCGGTATGCCGGGGCGGAGCATCCCGACGTGCAGGCGGATGCCCTCGGCACGATCTCCGCGACCGCACGTTCCGCTCTCGCAGAGGTGCGCGTGTTGCTGACGCAGTTGCGCAGGGAGGAGCCGGACGGCCCCCAACCGTCGCTCGACGACGTTCCTGCGCTGGTCGCCGGCATGCGCCAGGCCGGGCTGCTGATCGTGGAGTCGCACAGCGGCATGCCCGTCCCCCTGCTGCAGGGCAGTGCCTTGGCCGCCTTCCGCATTCTGCAGGAGGCGCTCACCAACGCGCTTCGACACGGCGAACCCTCCCGACCGGTCGCTGTGGAACTGACCTGGACGCCCGATGCGCTGCGCATCAGGGTGCGAAACGCGATCCGGCGTGAGTCGCCGCAGACGGTCGTGAATCAGGGCGAGCCGGCAGGACACGGCCTGCCTGGCATGCGCGAGCGAGCGGCCCTGGCCGGCGGGACGATCACGGTCGGCACGATCGAGACGACCGAGCCGTCGTACGAGGTGGTCGCGGTCCTCCCGGCCGTGACACGACCGGAGGTGGCGTCGTGAGCGCTCGAATTCGCGTGGCACTCGTCGACGACCAGGCGTTGTTCCGAGCCGGCGTGCGCATGCTCATCGAGTCGCAGCCGGATCTCGAGTTCGCCGGCGAGGCATCCAACGGTCGCGAGGCCGTCGAGTTGGCAAGCCGGATGCGACCCGACGTGCTGCTGATGGACGTGCGGATGCCCGAG
Organism: Humibacter sp. RRB41; assembly: GCF_022761015.1. Classification (GTDB taxonomy): domain Bacteria; phylum Actinomycetota; class Actinomycetes; order Actinomycetales; family Microbacteriaceae; genus Humibacter. The sequence goes on along the minus strand of NZ_JAKWJQ010000002.1, from coordinate 529,869 downwards.
ATGGACGGCGTCGCCGCCACGGCCGCGATCGTCGCGCTCGATATCGGTGCGACGCCTCGGGTACTCGTGTTGACCACGTTCGACACGGACGAGAGCGCTGCACGGGCGATCCGGGCGGGCGCGAGCGGATTCGTGCTGAAGGATGCCGATCCTGAGTTCCTTCTCGCCGCCATCCGCACGGTGCATGCAGGCAACGCGGTGATCGCGGCCTCCGCCACCCGTCGCCTGCTCGAGCAGTTCGCGCCGTCGCCCGGTCGCACCGCGCCGGTGTCGCTCGGCACCCTCACCGCGAGAGAGCGGGAGATCTTCGACCTCGCTGCCAAGGCGCTCAGCAACTCCGAGATCGCAGAGCGCGAATACCTCAGCGAGGCCACGGTGAAGACGCACATCTCCCGTGTGCTCGCGAAGCTCGGCCTGCGCGACAGGGTGCAGCTGGTCGCGTTCGCGTACGAGAACGGTCTCGTGCCCTGACCGACGGACGAGAGCGGGTCATCCTCCGGTCGCATGAGGATGACTCCTCAGCCGGACGACAGCAGCCTCGACAGTTCGTAGCGTCGAAGACATGCAGATCAGTCCTTCGGACCTCGGCCTCGCCGCCAGGGTCGTCGACCTCACGAAAACCTACGGCACCGGAACTGGCGCCGTCACAGCACTCGACGCCGTCTCGGTCGGGATGCGCAGGGGGCAATTCACCGCGATCATCGGCGCGAGCGGTTCCGGCAAGTCCACCCTGATGCACATCATGGCCGGACTGGACGTGCCCAGCGACGGACGTGCGTGGCTGGGAGACCAGGAACTGACGGCGCTGAGTGACCGCGAGCTCACACGAGTGCGCAGGAGGGCGGCGGGATTCGTCTTCCAGTCGTTCAACCTCGTGCCGGTGCTCGACGTGCGCTCGAACATCCTGTTGCCGTTCGATCTCGACGGTCGCCGGCCGAACGCGGCCGAGAGCGAGTGGGTCGAGCGGCTCATCGAGACGCTCGGCCTGCGGGGCCGTGTGGGACACCGGCCGCACGAGCTCTCGGGGGGTCAGCAGCAGCGCGTCGCGATCGCCCGCGCCCTCGGCACCCGTCCCGACGTCATCTTCGCGGACGAGCCGACGGGGAATCTCGACTCGCGCACAGGCCGTGAAGTGCTCGGGTTGCTCGCCGAGGCGTCGCGCGACCACGGACAGAGCATCGCCATGGTCACCCACGATCCGGTGGCGGCGAGCTACGCCGACCGCATCATCATGCTGGCCGACGGCCGTATCGTGCATGACGGCGGCGCGGGAACACCGGCGGAGATCTCCGAACTCATGCTCGAGGCGGAGACGGCACGATGAGCGGCCGCGCGCTGCGAACGGGCGGCAGCACCCGCGACCACGTGGCCACTCTGCTGGTCGCCGGTGTCAGCTCGCTCTTCGGGGTGGCACTGGTCGAGGCGGTCGTGCTGATCTCCGGCGCCGTCGGTGCGTCCGCAGCCTCATCATCGGGAACGGTGGCCATCGCGCTCGGTACCGTCTCATCCGTCTTCCTGCTGATCGCCGTGTACGTCGCCGCCGTCGTGACCGCCAACACCTTCGCGACGATCGTCGCCGGCAGACGGCGCCCGATCGCACTGCTTCGTCTGCTCGGGGCGGAGTCGGCGCGCGTACGCAGGGCGCTTGCCGGCGAGGGCCTCGTCGTCGGTGCGGTCGGCGCGGTGGCCGGACTCGTCCTCGGCGTGGCCGTCGCAGCGATTGTCACCGGAATCGGTCTCGCCCAGGGCTGGCTGCCGCCCGCCATGTATGACCTGTTGACTCCCGCCGTTGCCGGCCCCGTCGTCGTGGTCATCGTGACGACCTGGTTCGCCGCGTGGATCGGATGCCGCAGCGTCACGCTCGTCTCCCCACTCGAGGCGACCGCGGCGGCGGCTGCTCCCGCATCGTCGACCGGCCGTCGCACGCGGAGTGCCACCGTGACGATCGTCCTGCTGGTGCTCGGCGCCGCGTTCCTGGCGCTCGGCGTGCTGGCGGGGATGCTGAGCCCGGTCGGGCTCCTGGTCGCTTTCTTCGGCGGCATCTTCTCGTTCTCCGGCATCATCGCGGGTGCGCGCTTCATCATGCCCACCGTGCTCAGCCTTGTCGGGCGCGCATTCGGACATTCGCCGTCTGCCCGCATCGCGGTCGCCAACGCGTCGCGATATGCGGAGCGCAGCACCAGGGCGACCATGTCCCTGATCATCGGCGTGACTCTCGTCACGATGTTCGCGGTGGCGCTCACCACTTACAGCGACGTCGTCACAGCCCGCTTGGCCGAGTCGGCAGGCGAGCGTCAGGCGCTCGGCTCCACCGTCGCGCTGACGATCGGAGTGTTCTCCGTGCTGGTCGGATTCTCGGCCCTGATTGCGGCCGTCGGACTCGTCAACACGCTCACGGTCGGCATGCTGCAGCGCATGCGGGAACTCGGGCTGCTGCGTGCGCTGGGCTTCAGCCGCGGACAACTGCGCACGATGATCCTCGCCGAAGGTGCTCAGCTTACCGCAGGAGCCGTCGTGTTCGGCTTGCTTCTCGGAATGTTGTACGGCTGGGTCGCCGCTCAGTCGCTTCTCGGGGGCGTCGTGCACGGCATCGTGGCACCGGTGGTGCCCTGGCCCATCGTCGTCGTCGTGATCGGGGGAGGCGCCGCGCTCACCGCGGTCTCGTCCGTCATCGCATCGAGACGAGCGAGTGCCGTCTCGCCCGTCGTCGCCCTCGCGGTGGAATGATTCGCCGCGCGACCTCGACGCGGGCGGCCTCGACGCGAACGATCTCGACGTGGGCGACGGTGTGAGCCGGCGGCGGCATCCGTAGGCTGAAGGAATGCCGCGCAGATCCGATCTCCCCGTGAACCACTTCACCGCCGGGGACGGCACCGTGCTGGCGTATCGGGAGCTCGGCGATGGCAGGCCCGTCGTCCTCATCCATGGCTTATTCTCCACGGCGTACGTGAACTGGATCAGGTACGGCCACGCCGAACTGCTCTCAGAAGCGGGATTCCGGGTGATCATGCCCGACCTGAGGGCGCACGGCGACAGCGAGAGCTCGCACGATCCGGCGCGCTATCCGCGCGACGTGCTCACCGACGACGCCTTCGCTCTGATCGATCACCTCGGCCTCATCGACTACGATCTCGGCGGCTACTCGCTGGGTGCCCGCACCACCCTGCGGATGCTCGTGCGCGGCGCAGAGCCGGGCCGTGCGGTGATCGCAGGCATGGGCCTGAAAGGGGTGACGGCCGTCGACAAGCGCAACGAGTTCTTCCACCGCGTGTTCGACGGGCTCGGGCAGCACGAGCGTGGAAGTGCCGAGTGGCGCTCCGAGGCGTTCCTGCACACGACCGGCGGTGACCCGGTCGCTCTGCGCATGGTGCTCGACACCTCGGTCGGCGCGACCGAGAGCGAGCTCGCGGACATCCTGACTCCGTCGCTCGTCGTGATGGGAGAAGCCGACGACGATCACGGGTCTGGTGCCGACCTCGCAGACATCATGCCGCTGGCCCGGTACGTCGAGGTGCCGGGAAACCACATGAGTGCCGTCACAGAACCCGAGTTCGGGGCAGCGATACGAGACTTCCTCGTGCGCTGAGCGTTCGACTCGCAATCTCGCTAGAGTCCAATGGTCGGATGTTTCCCCGAATGCCCCAGCACAGAATCGGAAGAAGGCAGCACGTGCGCATCGCCAATCTCTCAGGACGCCTCGTGATCGTCGACGGCGGAAGAGCGCTCGACGTCGAGAAGGCCAGCGCCGGCCGGTTCTCGTCGAACCCGCAGGCGGTGTACGACGACTGGAACGAGTTCCTCGGTTGGGCGGGGGAGCAGGATGCCTCCACCGGCGCCGAGTTCGACACGCACGACCTCGGACCCGCGGTCCCGCGCCCCGCGCAGGTGTTCGCGATCGGCCTGAACTACGCGAGCCATGCGGGCGAGTCGGGGCTCGACGTGCCGGAGAACCCGATGGTGTTCACCAAGTTCGTCTCCAGCTTCACGGGCGCCGATGTCGACGTCGAACTGACCGGCGACACCGTGGACTGGGAGGTCGAACTCGTCGTCGTGATCGGCGAGGGAGGCCGCGACATCGCCGAGGAGGATGCCTGGTCGCACGTCGCCGGCCTCACGATCGGTCAGGACATCAGCGACCGCACGGTGCAGTTCTGGGGAAACCCCGCGCAGTTCTCGATCGGCAAATCGCTGAAAGGGTTCGCCCCGATCGGTCCCGCCGTCGTCACGATCGACGAGGTCGACTCCTCAGCCGACCGCGCCGACCTCGCCATCGGCTGCACCATCACCCACGTCGACGGGACGACCGAGGTGCTCCAAGCCGGCCGCACGCGCGACATGATCTTCTCGATCCCCGTGCTCGTCGCGAAGCTGTCGTCTCTGGTCGAATTGCTTCCGGGCGACGTCATCTTCACGGGTACGCCCGACGGCGTGGGACTCGGGCGCACCCCGCGGGTGTATCTGAAGGCGGGGGAGACGGTGACCAGTGAGATCGAGTCGCTGGGGAGCATCCGCCAGCGCTTCGTCGCGCCCGTGGCCGAGTAGCATCCGCCTCTCGGACGCACCACCCGACCACCGGACCCCGTGCTAATCTGACACCGTGCGCTTCGGGTTGCTCCTTCTTAGCTGCCGCGACGAGTCCTAGATCCCAGGCCTCCCTCGTCGCGGAGTTTGTCGTTGGCTGACCAACTTTCACAAGAAGACGAGAAGACCATGAAGAACACTCAGCAGCCCTCCGCGATGCCGATTCACAAATATCGGCCCTATCACGAGCAGATCAGCGTCGACCTGCCGGACCGCACGTGGCCGGATGCCCGCATCACCAAGGCTCCGCGTTGGTGCGCCGTCGACCTGCGCGACGGAAATCAGGCGCTCATCGACCCGATGAGCCCCGAGCGCAAGCGCATCATGTTCGACCTGCTGGTGCGCATGGGCTACAAGGAGATCGAGGTCGGCTTTCCGAGCGCGAGCCAGACCGACTTCGACTTCGTTCGCAGCCTCATCGAGACCGGAGCCATTCCCGACGACGTCACGATCCAGGTGCTGACGCAGGCGCGTGACCACCTGATCGAGCGCACGTACGAGGCCATCAAGGGCGCCAAGCAGGCCATCGTGCACCTGTACAACTCCACGAGCGTGCTTCAGCGGGCAGTCGTGTTCCGCACCGACAAGCAGGGCATCGTCGACATCGCGCTGAAGGGTGCGCGCACGTGCAAGCGGATGGAGGCATCCGTTCCGGGCACCACCGTGTACTACGAGTACTCGCCAGAGAGCTACACCGGCACGGAACTGGAGTTCGCGGCCGACATCTGCAACCAGGTGCTCGAGGTCTTCGAGCCGACCGAGGCGCGCAAGGTGATCATCAATCTGCCTTCGACCGTCGAGATGGCCACGCCCAACGTGTACGCCGACTCGATCGAGTGGATGTCGCGTCACCTGAACCACCGCGAGAACGTCATCCTGTCGCTGCACCCCCACAATGACCGCGGCACGGCGATCGCGTCGGCCGAGCTGGGCTACATGGCCGGCGCCGACCGCATCGAAGGATGCCTGTTCGGCAACGGAGAGCGCACCGGCAACGTCGACCTGGTCGCGCTGGGCATCAATCTGTTCACGCAGGGCATCGACCCCCAGATCGACTTCAGCGACGTCGACGGGGTGAAGCGCACCGCGGAGTACTGCAACCAGCTGCCCGTGCACGAGCGCAGCCCATGGGCGGGCGACCTGGTGTTCACCGCGTTCAGCGGGTCTCACCAGGACGCGATCAAGAAGGGCTTCGAGGCGATGGCCGCGGATGCCGACGAGCAGGGCGTGGAGGTCGACGAGCTCGTCTGGGCGGTTCCCTATCTGCCGGTTGATCCGAAGGATCTCGGTCGGTCGTACGAAGCCGTCATCCGCGTGAACTCGCAGTCCGGCAAGGGCGGAGTCGCCTACCTGCTGAAGACGGATCACTCCATCGACCTGCCGCGCAAGCTGCAGATCGAGTTCTCCGGTGTCGTGCAGGCCAAGACGGATGCCGAGGGCGGCGAGGTCACGAGCGATCAGATCTGGTCGATCTTCTCCGACGAGTACCTGCCCAACGTGGACGAGGCCGAGAAGTGGGGCCGGTTCGAGGTGCGCTCGACGGCGACGACGAAGGATGCCGACGGCACGGTCGAGCTCCGCGTGCAGCTCCGCGACTCCGACGACATCACCTGGGCGGAGGCCAGCGGAAACGGGCCGATCAACGCGTTCCTCACGTTGCTGGCGGATCACGGCGTCGAGGTGTCGTTGTACGACTACGTCGAGCACACGCTGGCCGAGGGCGGCGACGCCCAGGCCGCGTCGTACGTCGAACTGCAGGTGGGAGACCAGCGGCTGTGGGGCGTCGGCATCGACGCGGACACCGTTGCGGCATCCCTGAAGGCGATCGTCTCGGCCGTCAACCGCGCAGTGCGCATCGGCGGCGTCGACCAGCGTCAGCTGGCATCCGTCCAAGGGTGATCGTCTGACCACGGAATCAAGCACTCAGGCCGGCGCGGGGGCCGAGGAAGCGGCGGGAATCAGGCCGCTTCCCGGCAGACCCCGCACCGGCCTCGCTGTGCCGCCCGCGTTGCGCGACCTGCTCGGCGCGGACGGCATCGACGATGTCGTCTGGGTGAACGAGGCCGGCGGCGTCACCGTTCGTGGTGATCTCGGCGGCGAGTCCGTATTCGCCAAGTGGGCGCCGGCGGGCAGTGAGCTCGACCTGGGAGCCGAGGTCGAGCGATTGGCCTGGGCAGGTGGATACCTGACGGTTCCCACGGTCGTCGACTTCGTCTCCGACGACCGTGGCGATGTGCTGGTGACCAGAGCGCTGGGCGGCGAGAACGCCGTGACCGAGCGCTGGCGTGCCGATCCGGAGCGCGCCGTACGAGCACTCGGCGAGGGCCTGAGGACTCTGCACGACACGTTGCCTCTCGACGGATGCCCGTTCTCGTGGTCGATCGACGCGCGCATCACGCGCAGCCGGGCCGACGGCATCCCGGAGCGCCTCGAACTGCTGGAGGTGCTGCCGCCCGCCCCCGAACCGGGCCGTCTCGTCGTTTGCCACGGTGACGCATGTGCGCCGAACACCCTGCTCGGCGACGATGGATCGGTCACCGGGTATGTCGACCTCGGCCGACTCGGCGTCGCCGACCGATGGGGCGATATCGCCATCGGCGCGTGGAGCACTGAATGGAACTACGGCGCCGGATACACCGACCTGTACTACGAGGCATACGGGGTCGAACCCGACGAGGAGCGCATCGTGTTCTACCGCGCGCTCTGGGACGCGACCTGACGGCAGATCGTGATTGTGCCGTCGGGCACATCCGATGCGCGGGCCCTCGCGACGATAATGGAAAGATGCCCACCTACCGTGACGAAGCCGTCGTGCTGCGCACTCACAAGCTGGGCGAAGCCGACCGCATCGTAACCCTGCTCACGAGGGGCCACGGCAAGGTGCGAGCCGTCGCCAAGGGCGTACGGCGCACCGCGTCGAAGTTCGGCGCGCGGCTCGAGCCGTTCATGGTGGCCGACGTGCAACTGTACGAAGGCCGCAGCCTCGACATCGTGACGCAGGCCGAGTCTCTGGGCTCCTACGGCGCGGACATCGCCGCGGACTACGCCAGCTACACATCGGCGAATGCGATGGTCGAAACCGCTGACCGGCTCACGGAGGCGGAGGGATCGTCGCAGCAGTACCTTCTGCTGATCGGGGCGCTGCGGTCGTTGTCGCGCGGGGAGCACGAGGCATCCCTCACTCTCGACTCCTACCTGCTGCGTGCGCTGTCGCTTGCCGGTTGGGCGCCGAGCTTCGACACGTGCTCGCGCTGCGGCACGGCAGGCGAGCACACGGCGATCGTCGTGCAGCTCGGCGGCGTGGTCTGCTCAGACTGCGCACCGCCAGGAGCCCCCAGGGTGGGGCGCGAGGTGATCGACCTTCTTTCCGCGCTGCTTCGCGGCGACTGGACGGTCGCCGATGCGACGGATGCCTCGACGCGCTCCAAGGCGAGCGGTGTCGTCGCCGCATACACGCAATGGCACCTGGAGCGCGGCCTTCGGTCGCTGCCGTACGTCGCCCGAACCGGAGAGAGTGCATGACGCCGAAGCCCTTCACGCACAGGGACGCCGTCGCCTACCGCCCACTGGACTGGACCGGCGTGTATCCGCCCGCGTTTCCGGCGGTGCCGGAGCACATCGCGATCGTGATGGATGGGAACGGCCGCTGGGCGAATCGGCGAGGCCTCAGCCGCATCGAGGGTCACAAGGCGGGCGAGGAGGTACTCCTCGACGTGATCGCCGGCGCGATTCAGGCCGGAGTCAAACATCTCTCCGTCTACGCGTTCTCGACCGAGAACTGGGCGCGCTCACCCGGTGAGGTGCGATTCCTGATGGGCTACAACCGCGACGTGCTGCACAGGCGCCGCGACCAGCTCAACGAGTGGGGCGTCCGGGTGCGCTGGGCGGGGCGCAAGCCGAGGTTGTGGGGCTCGGTGATCAAGGAGCTCCAGTTCGCTGAGCAGCTCACCCGTCACAATGACGTGCTGACCCTCACGATGTGCGTCAACTACGGCGGACGGGTCGAACTCGTCGATGCGATGCGCGAGATCGCGTCGGAGGTGAGGGCGGGTCGCGTCAAGCCGTCGGCGATCAGCGAGAAGACGATCCGACGCCATCTCTACGTGCCAGACATGCCCGACGTCGACCTCTTCGTGCGCAGCTCCGGAGAGCAGCGAACCTCCAACTTTCTGCTGTGGCAATCGGCGTATGCCGAGATGGTCTTTCTCGACACGCTGTGGCCCGATTTCTCGCGTCAAGAACTGTGGAGGGCGATCGACATCTACCTGTCCCGCGACCGCCGGTTCGGCGGAGCGGTGGACGCGCCGGGCGAGCCCGTGGAGGCTGTCGACGGAATACTCCCGGATCAGTCGGGGTTACCCCAGTCGTGAGTGAACCCATCAAGATCGACGTCTGGTCCGACATAGCATGCCCCTGGTGCTACATCGGCAAGCGCAAGTTCGAGGCGGGCAGCGGCCTCTTCCAGGGCGCAGGCGACGACCGTGCGGTCGAGGTGGAGTACCACAGCTTCGAGCTGAATCCGGAGACGCCGGTGGAGTTCGAGGGCAGCGAGACCGAGTACCTGGCGCAACACAAGGGCATCGATCCTGAGCAGGCGACGCAGATGCTCGATCGCGTGACCGCGATCGCCGAGCAAGCGGGTCTTCACTATGACTTCCCTTCGGTCAAGCACACCAACACCGTTCTAGGGCACCGCCTGATCCACTATGCGAAGGCCCACGGCAAGCAGCTCGAGATGAAGGAACGCCTGCTGAAGGCGCACTTCGTCGAGGGCGGACACGTCGGACATGTCGACGACCTCGCCGACTATGCCGCGGAGGTCGGTCTTGACCGCGACGACGTCGTGCGATCGCTGTCGAGCGACGAGTACCTCGACGCGGTACGCGCAGACGAAGCGCTCGCGCAGGAGTTCGGCATCGGCGGCGTTCCGTTCTTCGTCATCGACGGCAAGTACGGCGTCTCGGGCGCTCAAGAGGCGGCGACGTTCGCCCAGGTGCTCGAGCAGGTCTGGAACGAGCGTTCCTCCGAAGCATCCACGGAGTCGGCGGAGGTCGGAGCATGACCGCGTTGAAGCCGCTCGGCGACCCTAACGCGATCGTGTGCGAGGGTGACGCCTGTGTTCTTCCGACGACCGACGACACATCGGTGGCGACCCACACCGACTAGCCCGTCTCACTTCAGGTCGCACTTTCTGGTGAATCGGACGGCCAATAGAACAGAAAGTGCGACGTGAGCCGGGGGCTTGACGCCGGGCTACTCGGGGTCGGTGATGTCGGCGACGGTGGCACCGTAGGCGCCGATTAACGCGTCGGCATCGACGAACGCGCTGTAGCCGTGCTCGCCTGCGCCCATCGCGATCGTGCGTCCGGCGACACTCGAGTCGGCGAACACAGGCCAGGCCGTCGTCGAACCGAGCGGGGTGATGGTGCCACGTTCGTAACCCGTCGCGTCGAGCGCGAGCGAGGCATCCGGCAGCGACAGCTTGTTCACGCCGACCAATGCACGCAGCTTCGCCCAGGAGATCTTGCGTCCGCCAGGAACCAGCGCGAAGAGATAGTCGCCGTCATGACGCTTCACGACGAGGGTCTTGACGATGTCGTGCGGCTGCAGACCGAGCAAGGCGGCGGCCTCGTGCAGCGAACCCGCCGCCGGCCGCTCGACGATGCGCACCTGAAGCCCGCGCGCTTCTGCATCCTCCAACACCCGGTCACGTCCCTGCGGCATGCGCTCTTCGTTCCTTTCAGGCGCCATCTGAGAGAATCGTGGGTGATGTCTCCCACCGCAACACTAAGCCCGTCGCAGCTGGCCATCGGGTCGCTGCGACTCGACGTGCCCGTCGTGCTGGCGCCGATGGCGGGCATCACGAACACGGCCTTCCGAAGGCTCTGCCGTGAGTTCGGCGCCGGCCTCTATGTGAGCGAAATGATCACCTCGCGCGCACTTGTCGAACGCACGCCGGAATCGATGAGGCTGATCCGTCATCACGAGAGCGAGACGCCTCGTTCGATCCAGCTCTACGGCGTCGACCCGAAGACGGTGGGCGAAGCCGTGACGATGCTCGTCGCGGAGGATCGTGCCGACCACATCGACCTCAACTTCGGCTGTCCGGTGCCCAAGGTGACCCGCAAGGGCGGGGGAGCGGCGCTGCCGTGGAAGCTCGACCTGTTCCGCGACATCGTCGCCAGCGCCGTCGAGGCCGCCGGCTCGCTTCCGCTGACGATCAAGATGCGCAAGGGGATCGACTCCGACCATCTCACGTACCTCGAGGCGGGACGCATCGCCGAGGATGCCGGAGTCGCGTCGATCGCGCTGCACGCGCGCACGGCATCCGAGTTCTACTCCGGCCAGGCCGATTGGTCGGCGATCGCCACTCTCAAAGAGACGGTGACGAGCGTGCCCGTGCTCGGCAACGGCGACATCTGGACGGCTCAGGACGCCGTGCGCATGGTCGAGCAGACCGGATGCGACGGCGTCGTCGTGGGGCGCGGCTGCCTCGGGCGGCCGTGGCTGTTCGGCGACCTCGCCGCCGCCTTCAGGGCTCGCGCCGGCGTGATCAGCCAGGACGAGGCCGACGCCGCGATCGCGCACCCGAACCTCGGAGAAGTGGTCTCAGCATTCCGCAGGCACGCAGAACTGCTCGTCGAGTTCTTCGAGAGCGAGGAACGCGGGTGCCGCGACATCCGTAAGCACGTCGCCTGGTACTTCAAGGGGTACCCGGTCGGCGGTGAACTCCGAGCCAAGCTGGCCACCGTCGAGACGCTGCAGCAGCTTGACGAGTTGCTCGGAACCCTCGACTCCGCGCTGCCGTATCCCGGAGATGACGCCGAGGGACCGCGCGGTCGCGCCGGAACCCCCAAGGTGCCGTCGCTCCCGGACCGCTGGCTCGAATCGCGCACCATCGCCGCCGACCAGCACGCCCAGCTCGCGGAGGCCGAGGTGAACACGAGTGGCGGCTGACATCGACGGCACCCACGATGCCGTGCCAGGCCAGGAGCACCACAACCGATCGGCCGAACAGGCCGGCTACACCGAATTCGACAGAGAACGCTGGCTTCCCGAGCAGCACTCGACCAGGCGTAGCGACTTCGCGAGAGACCGAGCTCGTCTCGTGCACTCCAGCGCGCTGCGCCGTCTCGCCGCGAAGACGCAGGTGCTGTCTCCGGCCGCCGGGCTCGACTTCGCCCGCAACCGGCTCACGCACTCGCTCGAAGTAGCTCAGGTCGGGCGCGAACTGGCGTCCAGCCTCGGACTCGATCCCGACGTGGTCGACACCGCGTGCCTGGCGCACGACATCGGGCACCCGCCGTTCGGCCACAACGGTGAGCGAGCGTTGTCCGAATGGGCGACAGACATCGGCGGCTTCGAAGGCAACGCACAGACACTGAGGCTGCTGACCCGACTCGAGCCGAAGGTGTTCGGGGCTGACGGGCATCCGTATGGGCTCAACCTGACAAGGGCGAGCCTCGACGCGAGCTGCAAGTATCCGTGGCCCGCATCATCGTCGGTCGCAGACCCGAGCGGCCGCGCCAAATTCGGCTTCTACTCCGACGACGAGCCAGCTTTCCACTGGCTCCGCGACGGTGCCCCCGAGCGCGCACGCTGCATCGAGGCGCAGGTGATGGATCTTTCCGACGACATCGCCTACTCGGTGCACGACTTCGAGGATGCCGTCGTGAACGGCTACATCGACGTCGCGGCGTTGAGCAGCCGTGTCGACCACGACAACCTCGTCGGCTCGATGTACGAGTGGATCGGCGGCGAGGTACGCCACGACGAGCTGATCGCGGCCTTCGATCGCCTCGACAACCTGGATGCCTGGCTCGACACCTGGGACGGCTCGCGTCGTGCCCAGGCGCGACTCAAGAACCTGACCAGTCAGCTGATCGGTCGGTTCGCCGTAGCGTCCGCCCGCGCCACCCGCGACGCACACCCGCACGGCAGCCTGATCAGGTTCGGCGCCGATGTCGTCGTCCCCCGCGAGATCCAGGCCGAGATCGCGGTGCTCAAGGGCATCGTCGCGACGTTCGTGATGTCGCGCAACACCAGGCAGCCGATCTACGCCAGGCAGCGCACAATGCTCTCCGAGCTCGCAGACGTACTGCTGGCGTCGGGCGAGGACGAGCTCGATCCGGGCTTCGCGGAGGACTGGCGCCAGGCATCCGACGACGCGGAGCGCAAGCGGGCGGTCGTCGATCAGGTGGCCAGCCTCACCGACCAGTCGGCCATCGCCTGGTTCGAGAGGCTGTGCCGCTAGACCTTTTGCGCGCCGGCGTCGACCGGAAGCTTGGCCGAGTACGGCGCCCGTATGGCCTCCGCCTCGCAGAGCGTCTCGCCCTTCACATGCTTCCGCTTCATCCCCAGGCCTCCGGCTCGCGCAGAGTGGTGGGGCAGCGTCAGTAGACTCGTCGCCATGGCAGGCCGGATTCGACAGAGCGATGTCGAAGAGGTCAAGGCCAGAACGAACATCGCCGACATCGTCGGCGACTATGTCGCCCTCAAGCCGGCGGGCGTCGGGTCGCTGAAGGGCCTCTGCCCCTTCCACGACGAGCGAAGCCCGAGTTTCAACGTGCGCCCGCAGGTGGGGCTCTATCACTGCTTCGGATGCGGCGAGGGCGGCGACGTCTACGAGTTCCTGCAGAAGATGGATCACGTCACGTTCGGCGAGGCGGTCGAACGCCTTGCGGGCCGACTCGGCTACACGCTGCATTACGAGGATGGCGGTCCGGCAGCTGCCGAGACCGGCAACCGGGCGCGCCTGATCGCCGCCAACGCCGCAGCAGAGGAGTTCTTCCGGGAGCGGCTCGGCGCATCAGACGCGGATGCCGGCCGCCGCTTCCTCGGCGAGCGCGGTTTCGACCCAGGGGCGGCCGAGCGCTTCGGCGTCGGCTACGCGCCGAACACCTGGGACTCGCTCGGCTCCCACCTGCGGGGCAGAGGTTTCACCGCGGAGGAGCTTGCGGCATCCGGACTGGTCTCGACGGGCGAGCGCGGCAGCGCGTACGACCGCTTCAGGGGGCGCGTCATCTGGCCGATTCGCGACGTCACAGGACAGACCGTCGGGTTCGGCGCCAGGCGGTTGTTCGACGACGACAAGGGCCCGAAGTACCTGAACACCCCGGAGACGCCGGTCTACCACAAGGCACAGGTGCTCTACGGGCTCGATCTCGCCAAACGTGAGATCTCGCGTTCGCACCGCGTCGTGGTGGTGGAGGGCTACACGGATGTGATGGCCTGCCATCTCGCAGGCGTCGGCACCGCGGTCGCCACGTGCGGCACCTCGTTCGGCGTCGACCACATCAAGGTGCTGCGCAGGGTGCTCGGCGACGACAGCGGCATCGGCGAGGTCGTCTTCACCTTCGACCCGGATGACGCAGGCCAGAAGGCGGCGTTGCGTGCGTTCGGCGAGGAACAGCGATTCGCCGCGCAGACGTATGTGGCGGTCGGACCCGAGGGTCTCGACCCGTGCGACCTGCGCCTCAAGCAAGGCGATGCCGCGGTGCAGCACATGATCGACTCGAAGCGGCCGATGTTCGAATTCGTGATCAGGCAGGCGCTCGGCAAGTACGACCTCGAGACGGTCGAAGGACGTGTCGCAGCGCTCCGCGAGTGCGCACCGATCGTGGCGGGCATTCGCGATCCTGCGCTGCGGCCCGGCTACACGCGGCAGCTCACGCGCATGCTCGGCTCCGAACTCGGCGAGGTGCAGCAGGCGGTCCAGCAGGCCGCCCGACAGACTCAGAGCGGCCGTACCGGCCGGCCGGGGCAGGATGAGCGCACGTCTGGTGAGGCGCGTCGCGACGGCACAGACGGGGCACAACGGGCGGAGCCGGCCGCGTCTCTCGCGAACATCGGCTCCGACCCTGCGACCAGGCTCGAACGCGACGCACTGATGGCGGTGCTGCAGTATCCGCAGCACGTGCAGGCCGAGCGCGTCGGCGCGCTGGTGCAGGCATCCTTCTCCAATGCGTCCCTCGCCGTCGTGCGCGACGCGATCGCCGCGAACATCGACCAGTACACCGGCCCCGGCTGGGTGGACCGCATCACGAACGATGTGCCGCCCCCGTTCGTCGACCTGGTTCGACAGCTGAGCGTCGCGCCGATCCCCGCGAGGGACGAGGCCGGTGCCGCGTTGTTCTCGACCTCGGTGGTGGCGTCACTTCTCGATCGCGAGCTGCTGCGGCGCAAGGCGACAGCCCTCGGCAGGCTGCAGCGTGCAGATCCGGCGGACCGTGAGGCCTACTCCGCCGTTCAGCGTGAGCTACTCGAGATCGATCAACAGAGGGCTCGCCTGCGCGGAGAGTGAAGGCGGCCGACCGCGCGAATAAGCTGTCGGTCATGCACCTCGGAGTCACGGTATGACCGCCCAGAAATTCCGCGACCCGATCGTACTCAGTGACATTTCTGCTGAATACCCGCCGCACGGCGCATCGGCAGGATGCGTCGCCCTGCGCGGCATCAGCCTTCGCGTGAAGCCGGGCGAGGTGCTCGGCATCCTCGGCGAGAGCGGGTCGGGCAAGAGCACCCTCGCCCGCATCATCTCCGCCAACGCGGGTGCGGACGGCGGTGCGTCTCCGCGCATCACGGGCGGAGATGCCACGGTGATGGGCTATTCGATCCGCAAGCTGAAGGCTCGTGATCGCGATCGACTGACCTTCCACGTCGGCTATTTGCAGCAGGATGCCGGCACGCGCCTGGATCGCACCTCCACCGTCGCAGAGCTGGTGGCCGGCCCGATCTTCGAGCGCGACAAGCACTTCAGCCGTCGCGACGCGGGCGTTAGGAGCGCATCGATGCTCGATGCCGTTCACCTTCCGCTCGGCGTGCTGGACAAATATCCGTACGAACTCAGCGGTGGCCAGCGACAGCGCGTCGCGATCGCCAGGGCACTCGTGCTCGACCCGGCGTTGCTCGTCGCCGACGAGCCGACCGCCGGCATCGACGTCACCGTGCGCGACTCGGTCGTCGATCTGCTGGCGCAGCTGCACGGGCTGCACGATTTCGCCGCTGTGATCGTCAGCCACGACGCCAGGGTGCTGCGCAATGCGACGGCCACCGTCGCCGTTCTGCAGTCCGGATCGCTCGTCGGCTACGGCACGATGCAGGATGTCTTCACCGCGCCGACCCACCCGTACGTCGCGCGACTGGCCGCGGCTCTTCGCCTCAGCGAATAGCGCGCAAAGCGCCGCGCCGCGCCGCCGCCGACTCGATTTGTACCCTGCGCGCGCTTTGGTAAAGTAGGGGAGCCCGCACGGGCGATCCTCGTTAGCTCAATTGGCAGAGCAGCCGGCTGTTAACCGGCAGGTTGGTGGTTCGAGTCCACCACGGGGAGCTTCTTTGGCCCAGTCTCTTCGGAGGCTGGGCCTTTTTTGTTGTCCGGATTGATCGCGAGTAGCTCGGCGAAGAGCTCTTCTGGGGCCATGCGGATGACGGGCGCGAGGATCTCGATGTCGGCCATCGTGAGTGCGGTGGTGCCCTTGAATCGGGTCTCAAGGACACCGCGTCCGATGCCCGTGCGTGTCTCGAGCTTGCGGAGGGACCACGGCTCGAAGAGGTCGCGAAGGTGTGCGGCACGTGCGTGCTGGATGGCGTCTGCGGTAGTGCTTGGAACTACATTCGTCATGAACCTGAGCGTACGGATTATCTGACGTTCTGTCAAGGATTCCCGACAGTCTGCTACGGGAAGCTGTCAGGACGGCGAGACACGGCGTCAATGCTGCTTGCGCATGACATGGAATCCTGTCACAGTGGCGGACATGCAGGACGAGCTGACAGTGATTGCCGACAGGGTGCGTGGCATCGCAGCAGAGAAGCGCAAGGACCAGAAGGCAGTCGCAGCGGTTCTCGAGATCTCTCGACAGTCAGTCAATCAGCGGTTCCTCGGTCGCATCCCGTTCACGGGTCCTGAGCTGCTTCGGCTTGCCGACGCGTGGGACGTGGACGTGGCGAGGTTCTTCCCGGCGCGTGACGAACAGCGGGTTGATCGAGCGCGAGCGGCGTAGACGGCCGTGGCCGGCATCCCCCCATGTCGGCCGCGGTCCCCATCAGACATCACATCGATCGAAGGGCGATCACGGTGAAGCAGGCAATGGAGATGCTGCGCGAGCTGCAGGAGGCTCGCGGGCTGGTCCCGGAGTGGGAGCTAGCGGAGCGGGCGAGGGCGGTCTTCGAGCGGTCGGAGATGCGGCCGCTCGAGTTGGCGGAGTTCCTCTCGGCGAAGGGTTTGAGGGGTGCGCGTTTGGCGCATGCGATGGGTTCGTTCCCGAAGGTGGTCGCGAGGACGTATCGGGAGCGTTACGGGTTCGATCCGATCAAGATGGTGCAGCCGTTGGCTGGCGATCTGCGGATGGTGAACGCGTACGTCGAGGACGATCGGGAGCTGATCGAGTCGGCGTTCCGGGTGTGGCGTGGCCGGGACTTCGATGCGGTGATGGCCGGTCTGAATCGGATCTCGCGCGAGCAGGAAGCGGATAACGCGAACGAGCTCGCGACGGGGCTTGTGGCGCACAGGTTGGCGTCGCTGCTTGTCGGCGCTGAGGCGGTTGCGTCGTGAGCCGCGAGGAGCGCGGAGTCCTGACCGTCCGCGTCGTCTGGTGGTCAGTGTTCGTCGCCTCGCTGGCCGGGATGCTCGTGTCCGCGGTGCTGGGGCTTTGGCTGCTGACGGTGTGCGTGGCTGTGGCACTTGGTTGCCTGGTCATCGCGATCGGTGTGCGTCTCCTGATGGAGGACGACGATGCCGACGACTGATGCCTCATCTGATGTCGACGTTCTTTCACTGCTCGACTTTGACCTCTCGTGCGAAATGCATCCGTCGGACATGCCGGAGTGCCAGGCGCCGGCGGTGGGCGTTTTCCGCTGCCTGCGGTGCGGCGTCGAGACGGCGTGCTCGCAGAGATGCTTCGACCTGATCCTGGTTGCTGCCGCGAGGGCACGTCGACTGAGTCAGTTACTGACGTGCACGAAGTGCGAGCAGGCGGAGATGGCGCTGCGTGATCTGTTCGAGTGGCTTCCGTTCGGGAGTGTCCGGTGAGCGCCGCGGTGGCAGGGGTTGACCCGTCGATCAGTTCGACCGGCGTCGTCCATCTGGGCGAGCACACGCAGCGCTTCGACCGTGTGCAGTCGAAGCCGGCGGGCGACGCGTTGTCGGCTCGGCTGGAGCGGTTGCGTCGGCAGGCGATCGGTGTGGTCCGCAGCGTGGAGCTGGGAGCTGCCGCCTCGAAGTCGACTGTCGTTCTCGTGGTTATCGAGGGCCCGGCGTACGGGTCGAACAACCAGATGACGCACATGCTGGCCGGGTTCTGGTGGCTGCTGGTGCACGGGCTGGAGCAGATCGCACCGGTCGCTGTGGTGCAGCCGGGGATGCTCAAGAAGTTCGCGACTGGGAATGGTCGGGCTGGCAAGGACGAGATGCTCGCGGCCGCCATCAGGGCGTTCCCGGCGGGGGAGATCAGGAACAACGACGTCGCGGATGCGGCGGCCCTTGCGGCGATTGGCGCCGCGCATTTGGGCATCGAGTTTGGCGGCGGGTTCGCGTCGTCTGGGCGGGACAGTGTGCGGGCCGTGCACTGGCCCATTGCGAAGGGAGAACGGTCGTGAGCTTGGCATTGAAGGTGCACTCGAACGTCGCGGATGCGGCGACGGGGCGCGTGCGGGGCAAGGTCCGGAAGGTGCTCGAAGCGCCGCAGCGGATGACGGGGTCGGAGGGGAAGTTCCTCATCGAGTGGGAGCACGGCGTGAAGGCCGAGGTTCCGGGTGAGCACCTCATTGCGCGGTACTCGTCGCACTCGAACGGTTGGAAGCCGTTCTGATGTCGACGGCGGCGAGGAAGGCGCGGAAGCGCGGCGGAGTGAAGTTCGAGCACAAGCCGAAGGTGGGCACTCCGATCACGGAGCGCGCCTGGTTCCAGGCCAACGTCCCGGGTGCGTTCGGTACTCGGCATTCGAGCGAGTTCCGCTCGCGATCGAACAAGAAGCGTGCCGCGGCGCTCGAGGCGCGCGGCCTGAGCACGGAGGGATACGAGCGATGAGTGACACGAAGTTGAAGGGCGCGCTTCCGAAGGATGACGAGGCGAATGGGCTGGCCGGATCTGAGTGGGCGAATCGTCTGCTGGATGATCCGCAGAAGCAGCACGTCGCGGTGATCACGTTCGTGACGGCGAAGAAGGACACGGACTTCGCGTCGGGGAAGGTTACGGCGACGGCGCAGATCACGCGTATCGAGCCGGTGGCTGATGAAGCTGAGGCGCAGGTGCTGCTGAACAAGCTGTTCGATCTGGCGTCGGCGAGGACGGGGAGGACACAGCTGGACATCCCTGAGCCGGTGAAGGGCGCCGCGGTGCTCGACCTGAACGCAGGTCGCGGCGACGATGACTTCGACGGCGGCGACGCGGCGTGACCATGACTGATGTGAGCGTGCCGGCCGTTCTGGCCGAGCTGGAGTCTCGGGCGGGCGCGTCCGATACGGACAGGCTGGCATGGCTTGCAGAGCGTCGTCGTGGGATCACGGCGACGGAGGTCCGGGATCTGGTCATCGGCGCGAAGTCGATGCAGCCCCTGATCAACGAGAAGCTGTCGGACGAGCCGACACCTGATCTCTCGCACGTGCCGGTCATTGGCTGGGGGAGAACGCGCGAGCCGGTCATTGCTGAGCGTCTCCGTGGCGAGGGCTTCGAGCCGGAGTCGCGTGTATTCCGGCATCCGTCGAATGCGCGGCACCTGGCATCGCCTGACGGCATCCGGCTCGACTTCGACGAGCAGCTGCAGGTGTCGGAGATCAAGACGTGCTGGGAGGATCTGCCGCCGGGGTCCCCGCACATGGCGAAGAAGGGGTACGCGATCCAGTGCCAGTGGGTCATGTACGTGATTGGTGCGACCGGTTGCCGGTTCGTGGTCGAGGAGCGCATCGAGCTCCCAGACGGATCGTTCACGGCGGGAGAGCTGCACCGGTATTGGCTGCAGCGCGACGACTTCCTCATCGATGACCTGGTGGCGAAGGCGGATGAGTTCCTCGAGGAGCTGGACCGTCAGCGTTCCGACGGAAAGCCGGATGTCGACGAGGAGCTCGACACCTTCGCGGTCGATGTCCTGCGGTTCCGTGAGGCGGAGTCGGACGCAAAGAAGGCGAAGGAACAGGCCTGGTCTGCGTTGACGTCGCGGATGGGGGAGAAGCCGTTCTCGCAGAAGTCGTCGATGGCTCAGGTGTCGTGGACGCCTGGCGATGACGCCGATGTCGAGGAGCCGGATGTGCAGGCGGCGAAGGACGCTGATCCGGAGTTGTTCGCGGAGGTGCAGTCGTTGTCGAAGCGGTGGAACGAGCATCAGGCGCTGTTCAAGCGGACGGTGACGAAGTCGAAGCCGGGCCGGCTGACGGTGACGGGTGTGAAGGGAGCGACGAAGTGACGACGAACCACAACAACCCGATGCTGGGTCAGGTGCTGCTCAAGAGTGTGCGGTTTGACAGCGGGTACGACGTGCTCGCGTCGCTTGAGCGGACCGACGACATCGACGAAGCAAACGCGATCACGTCGAAGACGTCGGATCTGGGGGATGGCGTGCACAAGTTGCTGCTCGACATCGACCTTCCGGTGCAGGTGTTCCCGTCGAGCACGCCGGGGCATTTCCACCTCTACATCGATCATCCGATCCAGGGCTTCCAGGAGAAGGTCGTGCCGATCATCGACGCTCTCGCGGCTGCGGGAATCGTTGAGCAGGGGTATGCGGCCGCGTGCCGCGATCAGGGGTTCACGACGCTTCGGTTGCCGTGGGTCAAGAAGGAGATGGCGGCATGACGGACGCACTTGCGCTCTTGCCGCAGTCGGCGGACAAGCAGGCGTGGAACCCGCAACAGACGGCGCTCATGGAGTCGCTCGGGCTGCGTGGCGAGAAGAACGTGAAGCGAGGTAGCTCGTGGACGAAGGAGACGTTCGAGGCGCCGCAGTCGATCGTGGAGGCGTTCCTCTACCAGATCCGCCGCACTGGGTTGGACCCTGTGGCTCGGCAGATCTACTGCATCGAGCGCGGCGGCAAGTGGGGCATTCAGGCCTCGATCGATGGGTTCCGATTGATCGCTGAGCGGTCGAAGGAATACACCGGGCAGACGCCGGTGCAGTGGACGGCTGATGGTGTCACGTGGTTGGACGTGTGGCTGGCTACGACGCCGCCTGCGGCTGCGCGGGTTGGCATCTACCGTCGGGGGTTCACGGAGCCTGTGTGGGCTGTGGCGACCTATTCCGGGTATGTCCCGAGGGATCGGGATGGGAACGCGAAGCCGTCCGGTCAATGGGCTGCGAACTCGTCGAATCAGTTGGCGAAGTGCGCTGAGATGCTCGGGTTGCGGAAGGCGTTCCCGCAGGACCTCTCCGGCATCTATGGCACGGAGGAGATGGATCAGGCTGCGCCCGCGAAGGACGCACCGGAGCCTGCTCGTCGGCCTGAGCCGCCGGCGCCGACGCGATCGCGTGACTGGGTGGGTCTGGCGTCGAGGTGTCGCGACCGGGACACGTTGCGTGCTCTCTATGCGGAAGCGGAGTCGGCTGGCGAGCTGAACCTGGCGGCGACAGACGGGCCGGATGGTCCGTCGGTGAAGCAGGTGTTCTGGCAGTTGCGCGAGCACCTCCCGGAGCCTGATGTCACGCCGGCAGAAGAGACCAAGTCGGACGACGACGTGGTGGATGCCGAGGTCGTCGAAGAGCCTGTGACGGAGTGGCCGACGGCGACGCCCGGCGAGGGCAACCCGGACGAGCTGATCTGAGATGGCTGTCGAGATGGAGCCGGGCACCGCCCCGCTGGAGCCCGATGTCATCGATGCGTTGGCTGAGGTTGGCATCTACTCACCTGATCCGACGGACGAGCTGCATCGACGTCTTGTCGATGCGCTCCGTCGGACCCGGGGAGAGCCAGACGGCATCCGGTTCACGGCGATGCGGTGGGTGTACTCGTGGGCGTTCGAGAAGGCAGGCGATGAGTTCGCGGTGGCGAAGTCG
The DNA here is from genome assembly GCF_022761015.1 of Humibacter sp. RRB41. Taxonomy (GTDB): domain Bacteria; phylum Actinomycetota; class Actinomycetes; order Actinomycetales; family Microbacteriaceae; genus Humibacter. The sequence continues at coordinate 508,310 of NZ_JAKWJQ010000002.1, read as the reverse complement.
GAGTACGAGGCGAAGGTCGCGAAGGCGGTCATCCGGTTTCGGGATGACGGTGAGCGGTCGGGGGAGATGTGCACGAGACGCGCTGAGGCGACGGATGAGGTGCAGCAGGCGAATCTGCGGTATCGGGTCGCTGAGCAGCGTGAGCGTCTGGCGAGGAAGCGGCTGGACACGATGGCTGACCAGATCAAGGTGTGGCAGAGCGTGAATGCGGATAGGCGTGCGGCGGATCAGTTCCACGCACGGACGGCTTGAGAGGGATTCGGAATGCCTGAGGAATTGGTGTTCGTGTTGGCGTTGGTCGTCGGTGGGGCTGTTGTGCTTGCCGCGTTCGTCGCCGTGGTGGTGGCCGCGATGTTGCGGTTTTTCCGCCGGTTGGATGATGCGGGCGATCCGCTGTCAAAGGATGCGGAGGACGTCCGATGAGCGAGTGGCCAGACCGGCTGGATGTCGGTCCGATCAGGGAGTGGCCGGGGGAGTTGACGCCGCAGTCGCGTAAGAAGGTCGCACCGTTCAAGACGAGCGAGTTCGATTCGTACAGGCGGCGCTCAGTGCCGTTGTGGTCAACGCTCGAGTTGCTCGATCGCGAGCTGCGGATGCTCGGCGCGACGAACCAGGTGATGCTGGTGGCGATTTCGCCGGCGGACTTCCGGCTCGATGGGAAGCCGCGTGCGCAGGCGAAGGCTGAGCATTCGGGTGTGATCTTGTCGTTCACGACGAAGCTGGGCGACCTGTCGTATCCGTGCGACACGTTCACGACGTGGACGGACAACCTGCGCGCGATCGCTCTCGCGCTTGAGGCGCTGCGGAAGGTCGACCGGTACGGGGTGACGTCGCACGGCGAGCAGTACCGCGGCTTCCTCGCACTCGAGGCGACGGCGATCCCGGGCGGGTTCGCGACCACCGACGATGCGCTCGCGTTCCTCGGCAAGTTCATCGGTCTTGGCCATGCTGAGATGCGTCTCATCGCTGGCGCGCCGAGTCGTGCGCTCCGTCGAGCGCAGCGAGAAGCACACCCGGACACAGGCGGCGATGCGGCGATGTTCCAGCGGGTGACGCTCGCTGAGGCGAAGCTCCGCGAGGAAGGACTGCTGTGAGCCCGGAGGAGCAGGTAGAGCGGGCCGTGCAGCGGTGCCTGGGGCGTGCCGAGTACCGGTTCGATGTCGCGATCGCGGAGCTGCGGGGAGAGCCTCGGCCGGAGTCGCCAGAGGAGCGAGCAGCGCGTGAGCTGCGGGAGTCGTGGGCGGCGGTGGGTCGCTACTTCGGTGAGGCAGCGAAGGTGCTCGCCTCTCTCGTGAACGCGTTCGGTAATGCTTTCGCTGCGGCGGTGACTCGTGATTGACGGTGGTGTTGAGGGTGTTCTCGCCTATCTGGATGGTGCGATCGGGGAACTGCACTTCGGTGCGCAGGGAGCACTTCTGACGTCGGGTGTGATCTCGATGTTGCAGGAGATCCGTCGAGGGCTCGCGGAGCGTCCGGAGTGGTCACAGGTGACGGAGGGCAATCTCCGCGCCGAGCTGGCCGCCTCACGGCTCGAGCTGGTGCATTACCAGCATCAGGCGGAGATAGCCGCGTCGATCTTCTCGGGCGCTCTAGAGATGGAGCGAGACAAGACCGAGCGCGCACGTCGCATCGCGGTTCGCCTCGAAGGGGAACTGGCATATGCGAGGAGTGGTCGAGCATGAGCGCCGCGGATCTGTTCGAGGACGGGTTCCCGCATGGGACACCGCAGGGCTTCGAGCGCGGGTGCCGTGGGGGTGCGTGCCCGGCGAAGGTCGAGCGGGGTCTGTCGTGTCGTGAGGCGAAGACGCGTGCGGCGTGGGATGCGGAGTTCGCGGCGGCGTGTGCTCGGGGCGAGTTCCCGGGTGCCGAGGAGTTCACCCCTCGGGTGAAGAGCGGGGGCGTGAAGCCGAGTGAGGAGCCGATCGTGAAGAAGATCGTCGAGGTAGAGATGCCTGCCGTGCCTGAGTCTGAGCTGCCGGTGACGCTTCAGCCTGCGGATGGCATTCCGCATGGCACGGCGAGCGGCTATTACCGGTGCAAGAGGACGAACGGTGAGGCATGCCGGCCGTGCAAGGACGCGATCAACGCGCACCAGAAGTCGAACACGGCGCGTCGCAAGGCGGAGGCCGAGAAGAAGCGTGCCGTGGAGGAGGCGTTCGCGCACGACGACATCGCTGGTTCAGTTGAGAAGCTTTCGGAGGACGCAGTCGCGCTGGCTGAGGTCGTCGACGTGGAGCCGTTCACTGCGTCGGCCGACGTGTGGGGTGCGATGGAATCCGAGCTGCGTGGTCTCCGTGAGTCGGTCGCGGATTGGTCTGATCGCGCGACGACGCGGCAGAAGCGGATCGTGGAGCTCGAGCGTGAGAACGCGGACCTGCGTGCGATGAGTGAGTTCGAGCCGGCGGTGCCGAAGTTGGGCTTGCTGCCTGCCCCGGTGCAGGTGGCTGTCGGCCAGTCGGTCACGATCACGATCAAGGTCGGTGCCTGATGAGCGAGCACCTCACGTTAGAGCAGGTAGAAGGTTGCGGAGTCGGACGACCCGTCAGCCACAGTCCAGTCGATGTACAGGGACGCGACGGGGTTCAGGCCAAGTTTCCGGTGTGCAGTGAACGCGAATGCGGCGCCCGGTGGGACGTCGGCAGGAAGCGTGGCCTCGATCGTGACATCGATGTTGTCGGAGCACTGGACGTTGATGATGAGCGCCTTGGTGGGCGACGTATTGATAAGCAGCCAGCGCTGATTCGGTCTTTGCTCGAGCCTCCACGTAACGCCAAGAGACGTCGCTCGTTCCGGCTCCGGCTCGTTATCCCCGGAGATGTCTCCTTGAATCAAGGGAAGGACAGCATGGACCTCCCCAACGTTTCGGCGATCCTGGTCGGCGCCGTTGTTCACGTTTCGATTGCTGTCTTCGGCGAGCTGCTTGACTCCTTGCCTGGCACCGCGGCCCAGGAGGAGACCGATCACTGCGATGATCGACGCGCCAACCGTGCCAATAGCACCAATCCATCCGGGGATGGCCACACCCCAGAGGTCGGTGCCGTCGGCAAGGAACATGCACGAACTCTAGCTTGGGCAATCGCATGAGCGGGGTTACGGTGACTGACCTCTTCGCTGGCGCCGGCGGATCGAGCACGGGAGCGATCCAGGTGCCCGGTGTGCACGTGCGCATTGCCGCGAATCACTGGCAGCTCGTCACCGACATCCATGCCTTGAATCACCCGACGACGGATCACGCGGTTGTGGACCTGCATCAGGAGCGGCCGTCGTTCTTCCCGCGCACGGACATGCTCTGGGCGAGCCCGGAGTGCACGAAGTGGTCGCAGGCGAACGGTGCGAAGCTGCCCGCGATCGAGGAAGGCCTATTCGAGGATCCGCTGTCGGATGACGCGAAGAACCGGTCCCGGCTGCTGATGTTCGACGTGCTCCGCTTCATCGAGTACCACCAGTACCGGTTGGTGATCGTGGAGAACGTCGTCGACATTGCCACGCAGGCGAAGTACCGCACCGCGTGGACGGTGTGGCGGCAGGAGTTGCGGGCACTCGGCTATCAGTTCCGGGTCGTCAGCCTGAACTCGATGCACGCGCAGACGTTCGGCGCACCAGCCCCGCAGTCACGCGACCGCATCTACGTGGTGGCGTGGCCGGAAGGCGCGAAGGCACCGGACCTGGATCGGATTCTCCGGCCGCGCGCATACTGCCCGAAGTGCGACGTGGTCGCGGAGTCGGTCCAGTCGTTCAAGCCGGGTAAGACGGTCGGCCGGTATCGGCAGGCGTACGTGTATTGCTGCTCGAGCTGTGGCGGCATCGTCGAACCCGGCTGGCTGCCCGCCGCCGCGGCGATCGACTGGAGCCTTCCTGGTGAGCGCATCGGGGACCGGCTCAAGCCGAAGACCCGGGCGCGCATCGCTGCAGGCATCGCACGCTACTGGGGACCATTGACGCTCGAGGCGGCGGGGAACACGTACGACGCTGCCGATCCGCACCACGTTGCGCACGGTGACCCGGGCGGGTACTACCGAATCTGGCCGGTAGGCGAGCCGCTGCGGGCGCTGCACACGACGAACTCGAAAGCACTCGCGGTGCCGGTCGAGGGACGTGACGGGAAGGTCGCCTCACCGGTCGACGTGCCGATGCGCGCACAGACAACGCGCGCCGAGACCGCGCTCGCGCACATGCCTTTCATCGCCGAGATGTACGGCACGTCGACGGCTCGACCCGTGGATGAACCCGCGGGGACTTTCACCGCCGGCGGCAACCATCACGGGCTGGTCATGCACTACGAGCGCGACCGCCTCGTGCCGTCCGACCCGGAGCACGAACCGCTCACCACGACTGCGGCGGGAGGCATCCACGACGCGCTGATCCACCGGCACAACGAAGGAGGTGCAGAGATGACGACGCCCGCTTCCGAGTACATGCGCACGCTCACCACGCGCGGCAACGTATCCGTTCTGCAGCAGCCGCGGCGACCGGTCACAGTGGCCGACCTGCGCGCGGCCGAGGAGATGGTGCCTGAGGTGCTGTTCCGCATGTTTCAGCCGCGCGAGGTCGCCGCAGGCATGGCATTCCCCGCCGACTACAAGTGGCAGCCCATCGACCGACTCAAGCCGGTCTCGAACCGCGACCTCGTGAAAGCAGCAGGGAACGCTGTCACACCGCCAGCCGCACGCGACCTCGTCGCCGTCTGCGTCGACGCTCTGGGGGTGGCGGCGTGACTTCAGTCGATCTCTGCGCTCTCGATCGAGACGCCCAGTCGTTCAAGCTCTCGAGTAGCCTGCTCTGCCCAATGGATCAGATCGTCGATTGCGGTATGGCAGTGGTCGAGGCCGGAGATGGCGTCATCGAGTCTCTTCTGGATCGGTCGGCTTCCCTCCTGAGCGGAGTAGATCGCGTCGTACGACTGCTGCCAATACGTCCGAGCATCGGTCAGGTACTGCCTGTTGATCGCCATGGCCGCACTCTATGCCTGGTGAAGATCGCATGGTTATCCCCAAGTGCGACGCGCAGCCCAAGTGCTCGAACAAAGTCGTTGTTCGACCTCATCGAGATGGACGGTGCAGCGTGAAGCACTTGCAGCTTGCGCATCACTTCAGGTTGATGGAACGGTGCGGCGCGAATTCGGAAGATTACGCGACGACCATCCGTGTTTCTTCGAACTTGCCGAAGGCGTCAGTCCAATCGAGGACCACTACAGTCGCCGGCGGGCTCGCCATGCTGCGCTCTATCGAGAATTGGATAAAGCCATTTTGGTCGAGGTCGCGAGGTTGGTCGCCGAAGACATATAGATCACGGTTATCGATGTCCGTTAGACCGTGCAGTGATGTTGCGCGCGCGATGGCGGTTCCAACGTTGCGAACCATCCATCTCCCTCTTCCGGCACCGCTGTCTCGCTCGAGGCTCCACATGACGGTGTCCTTAGGTTCTGAGTCCGACGCTGTTTCGGTCTCGGGCGTCTGCACCGCGCCGTTCACCCTCTCGACGAGCGCCTCGATAGCTCGGATCTGTCCATTGGTTGCAGTTTCTGACGTGTTCAGAGCAGCCACATATGCCTCGAGAGCTCGAGTCTGCGCGGCATCCGCCGTCGTTCGGCTCGCTTCGGCGATCCGCGTCGCGCGAAGCGTAAGTAGTGCAATCGCTACCGTGGCAACAATTCCAAGCCCCGTAAGCGCGAATGTCCACCAATCCATCGGGAAGTCACGGACGTCCACGCGAATGTCCTGCAGCGATGAAGTGGGCGACGGAATCAGCACGGCTCGCACTCTATCGGTGCTGGTGATCGCATGACCGCCCCCACAGCGAGTGTCAGAGCGGCCGTGTATGCCCGTGACGGCCGACAGTGCGTCGCCTGCGGTCACCGGTCGCCACTGGAATTCCAGCACCGCTCAGCGGTCGGCATGGGCGGCTCAAAGCTGAAGCCGACCGTGTCCGACGGGGTGACGGCGTGCGTGCTCTGCAACGACAGCTTCGAGGCTCACCTGCAAGAGCGGGCGCTGCTGAACGGGTGGAAGGTGCGCGGCTGGGCGGCTGATCGGTTCGGTGCTGGCGCCGTGCCGGTGCGGTATCCGCTGCTGGGCGGTTGGCATCTGCTCCGCCTGGACGGTGGTCGGGAGTGGATCTCGACTGCTGCCGCACGAGCACTGATGACGGATATATACCCGGATGAGTATGAACGATGGGAGCAGGCGGCATGAGCGCATTCCAGGCCCGTTACGGCGGGAAGTGCGGAGGCTGCGGCGCCGAGGTCATGCCGGGTCAGCTGGTCGTGTTCGTCGATGACGAGGTTGTGCATCTCGAGTGCGAGCCGTGGGCGTTGCGGAACGCGGAGGCCGCGGACGTGTGCCAGGTGTGCTGGCTTGTGAAGCCGTGCGCGTGCGAGGAGGACCAGTGATCGACGGCGAGCGTCTGAAGACGTGGCTGGGTGAGCGTGCCGCGACCGGGAAGCCGTTGGTGGCTGCGGTGTACGAGGGATTGTTGCGGCGCATCGAGCGCGGCGACTTCGACAAGGAGAGCGATTGAGTGTGAAGGTGTCCAGTTGGGTTTGGCATGACAGTGCGACTGCCAAGCTCAACGGGAACGAGATGATCCTGCTGCTCGCGTTGGCCGATGTGGCCGACGACAACGGGCGATGCAGGTTCATGGCAAATGAGGACGATCTCACGTATGACGGGCTCGCGCGGAAGGTGCGAGTGGATCGACGGACGATCGAGAGGCTGATTCCGAGTCTCCGCCATCGAGGTCTGTTGACACACGCGAAGGGCTCGAAGAGCCGGCCGAATGAGTTCGCGATAGCTGTTCCGTGGGCCCAAACTTCCACCGACAAAGTGTCGGGGAATGGTTCGGATTCCCCGACAGCGGAGTCATTATTCCCCGACACGGTGTCGGTTCACACCTCTCTTATACGTATAGACGTAAATCCGGTGACTGATGCGTTCGATTCGTTCTGGTCTATGTACCCGAGGAAGGTCGCTAAGGAGGGTGCTCGGAGTGCGTTCGTCAAGGCGGCGAAGCGTGTCGGTTCGGAGGTGATCCTCGAGGGTGCTCGTCGGTTCGCGGCGGACCCGAATCTGCCGGAGAAGAAGTTCATCCCGCATCCGATGACGTGGCTGAACCGTGGCAGCTGGGATGACGAGCTGCTTCCCGAGCGGAATGATCGTCCTGGTGTGACCGGCGATGATTTCGGCGTCGACGAGTGGATGATGCGCGCGTGAGCCTCGACGTCGAACGAGTCGTGATCGCGTCGCTGTTGCTTGACGGCAAGCGGATGCGTGAGGTTGTGGCGGAGTGCACACCGAGGGACTTCGCTGATCCTCGGCTTGCGCAGCTGTTCTCGGGGATGGCGCGGATGGTTGCGCAGCAGGAACCGATCGACACGATCACTGTCAGCGGGCACCTGCTCGACTGGGGTGTGCGCGGCATCGAGGCGTCGGACCTGTTCGGGTGGACGTCGCAGGTTCCGCACGCGGCGAACGTCAGCGTGTACGCGGCGCAGATCCGTCGGAACGCGATGCAGCGCGCCCTCACCGTGGCGGCGAAACGGATCGAGGACACCGTCAGTCAGGAGACGCCAGACAAGGTGCTGGAGCAGGCACTCGAGGATCTGCGCGGCATCCGTGAGGACCACATCATCGACGAGCTCACCGCGGTGCCCCTTCTGGACGTGTTGAGCACGGATGCCGAGTACGACTGGGCGATCGACGGTCTGCTCGAGCGGAAGGACCGCGTCATGATCACCGGCCCTGAAGGGTTCGGCAAGTCGACGCTGGTCCGTCAACTGGCGATCACCGCGGCCGCCGGCATCCACCCGTTCCGTGAGTGGGCGATCCCGCCTGCACGGGTGCTCGTGATCGATGCGGAGAACACGGAGAAGCAGTGGGCGCGCGAGACGCGGAAGTGGGCGAACTCGGCGGTGACGATCACTTCGACCGATCCGTCGGAGAACATGCAGCTCGCGTGCGTCCGACGGCTGGACCTGTCGCGGGACATCGATCTGGGGCAGGTGCACAGGCTGATCGATCAGAACCGGCCGGACGTGCTGTTCATCGGACCGCTGTACCGGCTGATCCCGCGCGCGATCAACTCCGACGACGACGCGGCGCCACTCCTGGCGAACCTCGACACGATCCGTGACCGCGGCATCGCGTTGGTGATCGAAGCGCACGCCGGCCACGCGACGAACCCGAAGGGCGAGCGCGACATGCGGCCACGCGGATCGGCGGCGCTTATGGGGTGGCCGGAGTTCGGGATTGGTCTGCGACGGAACACGAAGAACCCCCTGCACGCGGATCTCGTCCGTTGGCGTGGTGACAGGGACCAGCGTGCATGGCCAGCGAAGTTGGGGCGCGCGGCGAAGGACGGACAGCAGAGATGGCCGTGGCGGCCGGTCGATTAGTCGCCTCAATTCTGGGAAGGAAACACGCAATGAAGGCAACCGTTGAGCGGGCACACGTTGATCGAGTGTTCGAGACGAAGCACGGGACATGGGGCGCGGCAGTGTACGAGACGTATACGCCCAAGGATGGCCCGGAGCGGAAGAGCTGGGTGACGTTGTGGTTCAAAGAGAAGCCAGACATCGAGCCGGGCGATGTGATCTCAGCATCAGGGTTCGCATCATCTCGAGGACGCATGGTCACGCCGGATGAGGGTGAAGCGTTCCCGGTCGCGGATGTGTCGCTGAATGGTGCTCGCCTGATCGAGCACATCTCAGCCCCAGCAGCGTCGGCGCCGGATGCGGAGCCGTGGGAGCAGCCGGGGGAGCGGTTCTGATGAGCCCATGGGTGCTGTTGTTGTGGGTGCTCGCCGCCGGGCTGGCGATCGTGATCGTTGCGGTGGTGGCTTTGCTGGTCGTGAGTGTCGTGAAGCAGATGGTGGTCGTCGTGAAGGGGAAGGGGTCTGGTGATCGTTGAACTCGACCGTCAGGAGACGGAAGAGGAGCAGGCTGCGCGCGTCTTGGCGTGGCGTGCTGAGAGGGCGTTGACGGAAGCGCCGGCGCTGTTCGAGCACGTGCGGACGATCGCGCTGTCTGGGCATTCGGAGGCGGGGGAGACGCTGCGCGAGTGGGCGGCACCGCTGCGGATCACCGCGGTGGACGACGGCGATGAACGGTACGTGCGTTTGATCGAGTGGGTGCAGTACTGGGCGGAGAAGCTACAGCTGGATCCGCCGGCGACGCACGTGACGGCGTGGGCGAACCTGAAGCGGGACTGGCAGGGGTTCAAGGCCGCGACGACACCGTTGGGTGCGCGGATGCTGGTGTCGTTGCAGACGTCGTGGCTGCTGATCCACGATGACGCGATCGGAGCGCATTCGAGCGTCGACGATTATCGGACGGATGTGACGGAGTTCCTCTGGGAGCTGCGACAGCGGTATCCGATGCGAGCTCGTCGTGAACGGCCTACAGCGTCGAGGGCGTGCCCGGCGTGCGGTGTGGAGGACGTGTTCGTCGATTGGGCTGGCGAGGACTCCACGAAGGCTCGTGTCGCGTGTGATGAGTGCGGGTGGGAAGCACCGGCACGTGAGGTGGCTCGTGAGCTGCGGAGGGTCGCATGAACGAGCTGCGGAAGCCGTACACGCCGCAGGTGACGGTGGGCCCGCGTGAACGGGCGACAGCGTTGCACTGCTGCGCAAGGTGCAAGACGCCGGGGTTCGGGTGCGCGAACACGATGTGCTCGTGCCACGGGATCGACGTGGAGCGCGAAGCGATGATCGAGCGCGGCGCCGACTACGCGTCGGGACGGGAAGTGATGTGATGACCGACCCAATAGGAGCAGTGATCCGTCGACGCCAGCAGATCGGCATCGTCGAGCTCGAGAACGAGGTACGACGCCTGCAAGATGCCCTCGAAGCTGAGCATGCCGAAGTCGAACGACTACGCGGCGAAAAGCATGCCGCTGAGCAGGCAGCCGTTGGGTGGCGGAAGACTGCGGAGCGTGCCGAGGCTGAACTCGCGGAGATTCGCGTCGAGTGGGGCATGGATGCGTGGCAGAAGCGTGCGGAGCGCGCCGAGGCTGAGAACGCGCGTCTCACAGCACAGCTACAGGCGGTGAAGCATATAGCCGGGATGTGGGAGAGCGTCGCTGCTGTGCACCATCCGGACGAGATGGTGTACCTGGTGGGCACCTACACAGACCACGTCGAGATGCTACGCAACGCCATCCTGGATGCCGCAGCGGACGAACCGAAGCCGTGTACATGCGGTTGGGGCGGTGTCCACGACCCGGATAACCCGCGGTGTGAGCGCAACGGAGGCGAGTGATGGCTAGCACTCAATGGTGGTGTACATGGTGCAAGAGATCGATCAACAGCTTCGGCGTTCCGAATCACCGCGCCATGCACCGTCGTCGCAAGGACGGTCCGGTGGTTTTTGAAACACGGACCCACCGAATCACATATGACTATCGCGAAACGAAGGACGGAGGCGAGTGATGGCTGACGTGAACGAGACCCTGGCGCGGATGTGCAAGAGGGCTAGTGCCGCCCCAAGTCAATCCTGGCGCGATATTCCTGCGCTTCTGTCGGCGGTCGAGAACGTACTCGCACTGCACTCCGAGGAAGCGCTCACGGATCGGATGCACTACTGCTCAACGTGCAGCGTGGCGTGGCCGTGCCCGACCGTCCGTGCCGTGACCGACGCATTGGGGGCGATCGATGAGTGACGACACCGACCGCGACAAGCTGGCGAACCTGATCAACAAGAAGCTCGACGGGGATGCGGGATACGAAGCCGGTTGGTTCCTCGCTGATGCGATCCTGGCTGAGTTTCTGCCCAACGTAATCGCTCGTGTGCGTCGTGAAGCCGCAGCCGAGCAACGCGAGAAAGACGCACAGATCGCCGCATCCAATCTCGACCGTCCGTGGATTGCAAGCGAGACGCCGGGTGATACTGTCCGGGCGATACGAGAGCAGGGAACCGATGCCTGAGCGTGTGCAGCTGCGCCGCACGAAGGGGTGGCGCAAGCCGGAGAACACCGTTGTTGTGGCGCGGCCGTCGAAGTGGGGCAACCCATACAGCGTCGAACGGTACGGGCGTGATGCGGCGATCGGAATGTTCCGTCTCTACGCGATCCAGGTGCTGGGCTCGGAACGGATTCGCGACGAGCTCGCCGGGCATAATCTGGCCTGCTGGTGCCGGCTCGATCAGCCGTGTCACGCGGATGTGCTGCTCGAACTCGCGAACGCATGACAGACGACGAGCGCCGGGCACAGCTCCGTCGGCGCGATCATCTACGGCCGACGGATGCCGCGTTCTTGATACGCCGAGACAAGTCGACGATCACTAGGTGGATTCAGCAAGGCCTACCTGCCGTGAGGATCGGCAACCACCGATACGTGAACCGAGCCGAACTGCTCCGATGGGCAGCCGACCCTGATCGTCGGACACGCCGACGAACCACTGCCGAATAGTGCACCACTCATCACGTAGACTAGCGTCACCGCAAGGTGTCAGCGCCCCGGGATCGAAGATCGATCCGGGGCGTTTGCCATGTGTGGCAGCCCTTCTGCCCGGCGGTGCGGACTTGGCCTCCGCTGCCGTGGGGGCGCGAAACGGTCAGCTCGGGGCGGTCGTACCCATTCGGCCAGACGACCGCCCCGCCTTCACTTCACGTACGGGTCGTGCCGATGCTCAGTCCACGCTGAGCCATCCCAGTACCGTTGCTGGCCCGCGTCGTCAGGGTCGTCGTACCATCCGGCCGGAGCAGTCAACGCGGCGGTCGGTTGAGGCGGCGTGACGGCACCCCATTGGCGGCCGTCCCACCAACGCATCTGACCATTGCCGTCGTCGAACCAACCCGGCGCGGTCGCCGGCGCGAACTGTGCAGCCTGCATCGCCATGATCTGCTGCTGCGCCGCCATCTGCTGAGCGATCATCGCGTTCTGAGCCTCGAGCAGCCTCTTATGCTGCTTGTTGCCCTTCCGGGTCGCCTCTTTCGTCAGCCTGGTGCTGCGAGCTGTCCGCTCTTTGTCGGAGCGGTAGTCGATCATTCCGAGCGTGCTGACGCTCATCGTCTTCCTGATGAGTCCCATGCCCGGATCGTACCGCCGAGAAGGCTCGGCAGCCTGGCACACGATCGGGGGTGATCCTGATGGCCAATCCCATCTATGTCGACGCCGCGCCCGATCCGAAACCCGGTTCACGCGGCTATCTCCGCTGGTATTGGACGCTCGGTCCGGGCCTGGCGAAGTGGGCAGCGAGCCCGCATCCATGGACCGCCCTGCACACTCACCTGGCCGACAAGGTGCCACCGCAGTACCTCGACCAGATCGTCTCCGCCTGGTACCACGACGTCTTCCACCACTGGCCAGCGGAAGCGAAGGGCAAGAACCCGTTGGGTAAAGGCTGACGACCAGCTTCCGTCTAAGGCATCATCAGTTCAACTTGCAGACCTCGATCACCTGAACGCTGTACGACACCCTCGCTGAACGCCATGCCACCCTCGTCGATGATTCGAGTGACACGAGGTTCGTAACGCTCAGACATCGCTCGCGTGAGCTGACCAACTCGCTGACCGGCATAGACGACCTCGATTGCCCGCGCTCCGGCGTACTTGCCCTTGACGATGTCGCAGAACCCAAGACTGAAGACGTCAACAAGGACCTCGTTCCGGCCTATTGCGGCGTTGAGCACGTCTTGGTGGTCTTCCTCTCCAGTGACTGTCACGGAACGGATGCCTCCAATGAAGACGCCGTTTTCAACCGGCAGTTTTGGGGGCAGGATCGAGCCCGGGTCGCCGAGCCGCAGATACACCTGAGTGGTCGAGTGCCCACGCCAATAGTCCGCGCGAACCATGCCGTAGCGTCCACGCTGAAGCTCAGGCAACAACACGGCCTGATAGGACGCGGCAATATCACGCGAAAGGTACCCGACCGTGTAATGCATGCTCTCGAGCAATACGTCGATCCGTACAGCGTTCCGGTCGTGGGAGTTCTCCGGCTCGGGAACAAGCACCGCGATGACGTGGCCGCCCTCAGGCAGACCACGGCCCACTATCTCCATCGCACGATCGTGATAAGCCTCGCCAACGACCTCGACGTCACCATAACCGCGCAGGTCGAAGTATTCGACCAGTGTCGACGGAACGAACCCGTCCCCACGCTGAACGGCGCGCTTCTCACGTCGGCTAGCAGCAGGCGTAGCAGGAGCCGTGGATACGACCGGTGTCGGGACGGATTCGACAGCACCCCATGCGATGCCGTCCCACCAACGTCTACGTCGGGAGTCATCCGGGTCCGGATACCAACCTGCAGCGACACTCTGCTGGACATGGTCGGTCCACGTCGACCCGTCCCACCATCTCCGATTGCCCGAACCGTCGTCGTACCAACCGGCCGGAATGCTAGCTCCGTTGCTGCTCACGAGGCGGATCGTACGCCTGGCTTCGACGGCTCGCGACCACACGAACAGGGGTGGTGATGGCTGGCTGGGAAGGCAGCAACCGCCGGCAGACACTGCCACCGAACTGGGCGGAGATCCGCTCGCGCATCCTGAAGCGTGACGGCGGCCGCTGCCAATGGGTCCGCGGCGACACCCAACGCAAGTGCCTCCGACCAGCAACCGACGTCGACCACCGCATCAGCAGCGCCGACGGCGGCACCGACGACGACTCGAACCTGCAGTCACTCTGTGGTTGGCATCACCGATGGAAGTCGAGCCACGAAGGCGGCCAAGCATCAGGTGCCGCACGTCGCGCGCATAAGCAGGCCGCACCGAAGCCCGTGCATCCTGGCCTCGTCGCCGATCGACGGGAGCTCGAACCTCCGCCGTTCTGATTCCCTCCGTTCGGGGGTGCGGACACACGCCGCGTACGGAGCACAATGGTGACCATGGGGATCTTCGATCACTTTCCGCCACAAGATGTCGTGATCGTGCATGCGCCCGGGACGGCAGTCGAGGAACGAATCAGCACCAAAGCAACCGTGGTGCAAGACTCGGCATTCTTCGCCGTCCACGAGCACGTGTACGAAGGTGACATTGTGGAGACACCTGACCCTCGCGGCGGCGTGCTCCGGCGGTACGTCAAGAAGGTCGACATCAATCAATCGCCATTCGACAACGACCTCGATCACCTCGAAGCTCACCTTTGATGGCGATCGCGCTAAGCGTTGCGGCACTCATAGTCGCGATCCTCGCGGCAGCCTTTACTGGTTGGCAGGCGCTGTCGGCACACTGGACACGCGCAGACGCGCGTCGCGTGCAATTCACTCTGATTCCAAACCAGGCCGCGGCTGCCGGAAAGATTCACCGCATCGCAGGGTGGGCGCTCGAGAACACGGCGGACGGAACAGCCGTGTCACCGACGATCACAATCGAGTACGAACGCGGGCAGAAACGACACGAATACCGTGCCTCCATCGAAGGCGCAGTGTACGGGCATACCAGGGAAGACCTCATCTTCACCCCTGATGCTCCACAACCGAACACGCCACTCGCCGGCACCACCGACGTCGTGGGACCGTATCTCAGCGCATACGTGGAATACACCACGCCCGGTGGACGAAAGCGCTACCGGCAGACCTTGGCCATTCGCAAAGTCGACTAGTACCCATCCGGACCGGTCACCACCCCACAACAGGGGAGGGGGGAACACCCCCCCAGACCCCTTCCAGCTCGCTTCGCGTTCTGCTGCTCGCGATCTGCGCGGGTCTGGGTGGATTCGTTTCAACCGCGCTCTCGCGCGCCGTCATGGTGCCGGGACATCCGACATGGAGGTTCGTCATGGCTGGTCGTGGCCCTGCTCCTGCTGGTTCTCGTTCGCGTGAGCGGGACAACAAGGAGACCGTCAAGCTTGTCGCTGATGGCAAGAAGCGTGGGATGGCGTTGCCGCCTCTGATGAAGGTCGGCCGCGACGGGAAGAGCGTTCGAACGAAGTGGCATCCGCGCACGATCGCCTGGTGGAATCACTGGCGTGAGTCGCCACAGGCGTTGCGGATGATGACCGGCCCTGACTGGGACTTCCTGCTGGACACTGCCCTGATGCATCACGAGATGTGGAGCGCCGGCAAGTGGGAGCTCGCCGCCGAGGTGCGGTTGCGGGTGCAGAAGTTCGGTGCGACGCCGGAGGACCGCTCGAGGCTCCGTGTGGAGATCGGTGTCGGGCTGCCGTCGGACACCCCTGGTACACATCAGGCGGCGTCGGGAAACGTGACGTCGATCGATGACCGTCGTTCCCGTTTGACCGGGGCCTGATGCCTCGCCGGGTGATCACGGCGCCCGGACATGACCGCAAGCTTTCCCTGGGGTGGTTGGCCACCTGGTGGATTGAGACCTTCACCGTGCACGGCCCTGGCGATGTTGTCGGGCAGCCGGTGCGTTTCGGCGACGAGTACACCGGCTTCATCGTCGACTGCTACACGCTCGACGCGCGAGGCCGCCGCCTGTATGACTCAGGGTTCCTGTCGCGCCCGAAGGGATGCGATAAGTCGGGGCTGGCCGCGAAGGTGGCGTTGTTCGAAGCGTTCGGTCCTGCCCGGTTCGCAGGTTGGGCGAATGGCGGCGAGAAGTACGAGTTCCTCGGCCACACGTATACGTATAAGCGTGGCGAGCCGATGGGTCGGACTGTCACGTCCCCGTTCGTGCGGATCCTCGCGACAGAGGAGGAGCAGACCGGGAACACGTTCGGCACGATTCACTACAACCTGACGGATTCGCGGGCGCCGCTGTTCGACTTGCAGGCGTGGGGTGTGATCCCTGGCCTGAGTCGCATCGTGATCCCTGGCGGCGGTCAGATTGTGCGGTCGACGTCTGGTGCATCGTCGAAGGATGGTGGTCTGGAGACGTTCGTCGTCTTCGACGAGACGCACTTGTACAACTCGCCGCAGTTGCGGGAGATGTATCAGACGGTCGCGGACAACCTCGGGAAGCGGTCGATGATCGCTGAGCCGTGGTCGTTGGAGACGACGACGATGTTCGCGCCGGGTGAGGATTCGATCGCCGAGCAGACGTACGCGTATGCGGATGCGATCGAGGAGGGCCGCGCGAAGCGGCCACGGCTGCTGTTCGATCACCGTTGGGGTGAGGTCAAGGATCTCGCCGACGAGGACGAGCTGCGTGCCGGCCTGATCGATGCGTACGGGGATGCGTTGGAATGGAACTCGCTCGAGGATCTCATCAATAAGGTGTGGGATCCGCGGCAGCCGCAGTCGCGGTCGCGTCGGATGCGGTTGAACGCGCGGACGGCTGCGCAGAACGCGTGGGTGAGTCCGGAGGATTGGACGCCGCGTGGTCGCGTACAGATCCGCGCGCTTGTCCGTAAGGCGAAGCTCGAGAAGGGCTTCGTTCGGCCGTGGAATGGCGACAAGGTTGCGCTCGGCTTCGATGGTTCGCTGTCGAACGATGCGACTGCGCTGGTCGCTTGCAGGATCCGCGACCGGTATCTGTTCCCGTTGCACATCCAGGAGAAGCCTGACGGGCCGGAGGCGGACGACTGGGAAGTCGACCAGGACGCCGTCGACGCTGCCGTGTCTGCCGCGTTCGAGAAGTTCGAAGTGGTCGCGTTCTACGCTGACCCGCCGTACTGGCAGGACTGGGTGCGGTCGTGGGCGAAGGAGTACGGCGAGCAGCTCGAGGTGAAGGCGTCAGCGAAGAACGAGATCGCTTGGTACACGAAGCGTGACGTGCAGATGGCTGAGGCGCTTGAGCTACTTCATACGGCGATCGCGTCGGGGACGATGTCGCACGACGACGACACCCCGCTGGGGAAGGTCATGTCGCGCCACTTCCTAAACGCACGTCGTTGGGAGCGCCGCGGCGGGACGGTCATCGGCAAGGAGACGAAGAACTCGTCGAAGAAGATCGACGCCGCGATGGCGGGGACGCTCGCGTTCCAGGCTGCTGCGGATTTCGTGTCGCAGAAGCCGCAAGAGAAGTCGACGTTCGTGCCGTTCGCGGTCAGATGATGAGAGGGCGGTGGCGATGTTCACGCAGGCAGGCGTCACTGGCTCCGATGACTGGTGGATTCTTCGACTCGCGACGAAGTTGGGTCGCGGGTTCCCGAGGCTGAGGCTGCTGCAGTCGTACCGGGACAACACGTGCATGATCCCGGCCGCGGCATCCGTCGCTACGTCTATCGCATTTCAGACCTTCATCCGTCAGTCGCGGCTGAACATGGCGGAGCTGATCTCTTCGGCGCGCACGAACCGGATGAAGCCGTTGGCGTTCAAGACGGCCGCGCCCGGCGACGATAACGGTGACGCGTTGGCGATGACCACGTGGAAGCGTTCGTCGATGAAGGTCGGCATCCGGGACGTGTTCTCGGACATGGTCGACTTCGGTGAAGCGTTCACCACGACGACTGGCCCGCAGTCGCCGTCGTCGGACGCACAGCCGACGATCCTGCCTTCGAACGGGTGGACCACCGCGGCATCTCCGCTCGCGGCGCAGCCGTGGCTCTCTGAGGCGGCGATCACCGTCGGGTACGACCCGATCAACCGCGCCGACCTGATGACCCTGTTCCGGCCGGGCTACATGCGTCAGGCATTCCGTGCCGCCGCGGTGTCGTCGATCCCTTCCGACGGCACGACGTGGACGCCCGGAGACGGTTGGACGTGGGTATCAGATCCGATTCCGCTGGGATACACGCAGGACGTCCCGGTCGTGTCGTACCGCACGCGGAACGGCGTCGGTGTCTACGAGAACCACCTCGACTCCTTGGATCGGGTGAACCACACGATCCTGCAGCGGTCCGAGATCATCGCCATGCAGGCGTTCCGTCAGCTTGCGATCCAGGGTGATCTGCCCGAACGGTATCCGGCGGGGCATCCTCGTGCTGGCGAGCTGATCAACTACGACGAGGTCTACAAGGCCGGTCCGGGCGCGCTTTGGATGCTTCCGACGGAAGCGAAGATCTGGGAGTCGGCGGTCACCGACATCACCCCCATCTCGGGTGCGCTCAAGGACGACGTGAAGAACCTCGCGGCGGTGACGTCGACGCCGATCTACATCCTGTCGCCTGACGCCGCGAATGGTTCCGCGGAGGGTGCGTCGCTCGCCCGGGAGTCGCTCATCTTCGCAGTTGAGGATCTCGTGGATCGTGCTGACGCAGGTCTGGCCCAGGCGCACAGCCTCGCGTTCCAGGCGCTCGGCGACGCGCAGCGTGCTCAGGTAGGTGACATCTCAACGATGTGGGCGCCGATCGATCGGTCTTCGATCACAGAGCGCGCCGCGGCATCCGCTCAGGCGAAGACCGGTGGTCTGTCGCAGAAGATGATTGACGAGAAGATCTTCCAGCTGACTCCGGACGAGATGGCGCAGGAGGAGCAGAACCTGCAGGATCAGGCGTTCCTGAGCCCGGCGCCGGCGGCATAGGCGGATGGCTTCCACGGATCGTCTCGCGGCGATCTCGGACCGTCACGCGACGCAGCGGGACTCGATCGTCTCGCAGCTCGTGAAGCTTCTGCTCGGGCTGTGGGGCGACTTCGGTGATTCCCGCGACCCTGACGCGGTGACCGCACTCGCGGCGAAGTCGGCGACTCTCGTGTCGTCGGCGACCTCGCGGATGCGGTTGCAGGCCAGGTCGTACAACACCACGGTGATGCGCGAGCTTGGCGGCAAGCTGACCTTGCCTCCGGCGATCAACCCGTATCCGAGGTCGAACGTCTCGGCACTGGATGTCTACTCGCGGCCGTCGACACAGTTCATCTACGCGCTGTCGCAAGGCTCGAGCGTCGATGACGCAGTCGAGGCGGCCACCGAGCGGTTGAGCGACATCGCCGAGCAGGACGTCATGCTGGCCGAGCGCGACGAGGCGACGAGGATCTACGACGCGACACCTTCGATCGTCGGCTACCGGCGTGTGATCCATCCTGAACTGTCGCGAAACGGCAGCTGCGGCCTCTGCGTCGTAGCGTCGCAACGCTTCTACAAGTCGGGCGAGTTGATGCCGATTCACGGTGGCGACAATTGCACGACGATGCCGATCGTGGCGGGTGACGACCCGGGATTCCGTCTGAACAAGGACGACCTCGACGAGCTCTATCGGGGCGCGGGCAGCAAGTTCGGTTCGGACCTGCTGAACACACGCGTCACGATCAACGAGCACGGCGAGCTCGGCCCGGTCCTGGTGAAGCACGGCGATCACTTCCGCACTCCGGAAGAGGCTGGTCGGCCGGCGTTCAAGAAGCCGACGCTGGAGGTGATGCGGAAGCAGAACGCGGCCGCGCTGTCCTCAGCGAGTAGGCAACTGGACGAGGCGACGACGGAGCTCGCGGACTTGCAGAAGCAGATCCCAGCGGATCTCGACTACGACCGGCTCACACCGGAGATGACTGCGCTCGTGGATCGGCGCACGACTCTCACTCGATTGACATCGAATCTTCGCGGCTATGTCGCGATGTTGCAGGCGACCGCGAAGTCCCTGTGATGCGCCGGGATTCCCGGCATGCCCGTCATGGGCAACCAACCACCGACACGGAGGAAGAACATGCCCAAGACAGCCGAAGAGCTCGCAGCAGAGAAGGCGGCCGCCGACAAGGCAGCAGCGGACAAAGCCGCAGCGGAGAAGGCAGCTCTGGAGGCGTCGCGCGGGTTCCCCGCCGAGACGCCGATCGAGCAGATGACGGCTGAGCAGCAAGTCGCGTACTGGAAGTTTCAGGCACGGAAGCACGAGAACGAAGCGAAGTCGCGCGCCGACTACGACGATCTGAAGACGAAGGCTGACGAGCTGGAACAGCTCAAGGCCGCGAATCAGACCGAGCAGGAGAAGGCGCTCACCGACGCCCGTGACGAAGCTCGCCGCGAAGGCGAGAACATCGGCGCGGAACGGTACCTCAAGGATGCCGTGATGGGCCGATTTCAGGCTCTGACGGGCAAGAGCAATGACGACGTGGCGAAGGCATTCGCGCACATCGACGCGCACTCGTTCGTTGATGAGAAGGGCGACCTGAATGTGGTCGCTCTGACGGAGTTCGCTGGGACGTTCGGTCCCGCGGATTCCAGCAATGGCACTCCGGCTGACCCTGTCAAGGCGGCGCTGGAGAGGCAACGCAACGGATCCGCCGCCGGCGGTTCCGGCTCCGGCTCGATAGCTGAGATGCGCAAGGCGCGTCTCGAGAAGCTCCGGCCGGCAAGCAAGTAAACCTCTCACTGAAAGGAACATCGTGGACTACTCCACTTTGGTGTCCTCGACGGGCGGCCGCGACCAGACCTGGCTCGCAAGCGACCACGGTCTTTCGACTGGTCAGTCCCGCACGTTGGACGTCACCAAGTTCACCTCGGGCACACACTACGACGCGTCGACGAAGGTGCTCTACTCCGGCATCGCGCTGGCGAAGATCACCGCGTCGGGTCTGTACGGCCCGTACGACACGACCGCTTCCGACGGCCGCCAGCTGTCGCTCGACGGCTTCCTCCTGTTCGAGGAGGGGCTGCTGCGCCCGGACGGCAGCGTCTCGGCGAAGGTCGCCGTCGCCGTGCTTCAGCACGGATTCATCATTCCCGCCAACCTGCCCATCGCGGCGCAGAAGGCCGGCGCCGCATCCGACGTCACCGCTGCGACCACGGCCGGCAAGTTCGTCTTCGAGAGCTGAGGAAACAGACATGGTGTACAGCAGTTCTTTCCGCACCGCGGCTCAGCTCACCGCTGTCGCGCGTGCCGCGGCCGACGCGACTCTCGCGTCGTTCGTCCTGCCGTCGTATCTTCCGTCGGTCGACAACATCGGCCTGTCGTATGACTTCGACATCAACTCGCTGCAGCTGACCGAAGCTGCGTCGTTCCGCGCCTACGACGCTGAGTCTCCGTTCGGCAAGACGCCCGGGGGCAAGTCCGTTCAGGGCAAGCTCCCGGCGATCTCGCGCAAGCTGCGCGTTTCCGAGTACGACCAGCTCACGCTGTTCGGGCAGACGGACGCAATCGGCGGCAAATTCGAGGACTACGCCGAGCGCAACGGCGCCGCGATCGCCGCACGCGTCGCACTCGCTCAGGGCCAGGCGGTCGAGACGGGCACCATCACCCTGAACGAGAACGGGCTGATCTTCACGATCGACTTCGCTCGCGCTGCAGGCAACACCGTCACCGCGGGAACGGTGTGGACAACCACATCGGCGAACGCGCTCAGCGACCTGACCACCTGGGCGGCCGCGTATCGCGCGGTGACCGGTGTTTCGCCGGCAATCGCGATGATCTCAAGCTCGGTCATTGCGGCTCTGCAGAAGAACACGTCGATCATCGGTGCGGCGACCGGACTCGCGTCCGCCAGCCTTCCGGCGATCATCAGCCAGGACCAGGTCAAGGCTGTGTTCTCCTCCTTCGGATTCGGTCAGATCATCATCAACGACGACCAGATCGTCTACAAGGGTGCGACACAGCGCATCGTCGGCTCGAACAAGCTGATCTGGCTCCCCGCATCGGGTGGTCCTCAGCTCGGTGGTGTCGGTGGTGTGCTCGGCTCGACTCAGTGGGGCATCCCTGCGGAGGCGATCAACTCGGATTACGGCATCTCCACCGCCGAGGCGCCGGGCGTGTTCGCTGCGGCGTTCCACGACAGCGACCCCGAGGGCCACAACGTGCTCGCGTCCGCGATCGTGCTGCCCGTCCTCCAGTCGGCCAACTACACGTTCGCTGCGCAGGTGATCTGACCATGGCCAAGATCGCTCGCACGCACGTGCACGTCGAGAAGAAGAACGGGCAGGTGGTCATCTTCGGGGCCGGGGAAGAGATTCCCGCGTGGGCCACGAAGCTCATCACCAACCCGGACGTCTACGCACCCGACGATGGCGAACCGGCCGCGGAGGAATCCGAGCCGGGTGCC
Organism: Humibacter sp. RRB41; assembly: GCF_022761015.1. Taxonomy (GTDB): domain Bacteria; phylum Actinomycetota; class Actinomycetes; order Actinomycetales; family Microbacteriaceae; genus Humibacter. Next base: position 486,572 of record NZ_JAKWJQ010000002.1, on the reverse strand, counting down.
TACGACGGAAAGTCGGACGACGAGCTCCGCGCGGTCCTCACGGAACGCGAGCTGCCTGTCGACGGCGACACCGCCGCACTCGTCGAGCGCCTCACGCAGGACGACGCCGAGAACCAGGAGTAGACCGTGGACGACATCCCGGAGGTTTCGGCCGGCGATGTCGCTGCTCGATACGAAGGCGACCTGGACGCGTTCTCCTGCACCTACGTTTCCACGCAGGTGCAGGATGCCGTCGATTACGCCCTGTCGCGCTGGCGGGCTGAGATCACTTCTCGGCTCGCCAGCGGCGACCTCACTATCAACCTGTACAAGCGTGTCATCGCTGATGCGGTGCTCCGTGTGATCCGCAACCCGCAAGGGTTCTCGAATGAGAACGACGGCGGGTACGGTTACGGACTCCGCGCTCAGGTCGCGTCCGGAAACCTCTGGTTCACGGACGACGACGTTGAGACGCTCGCTGGGCCTCAGACGAAGACCGTGCCACGCACGATGCGACTCGGGGTCGAACGGGGGTGGGGATGAGTCTGCTCACAGCACCGCGACACGTGGTGACCGTGCAGAACCGCCAGCAGGTCGAGGGAAGCATCGGGCAGAACGAGCTCGTCAACGACGGGGCACCGGTCAAGGTGCGCGGCAACAAGCATCCGTTGTCCTCTGACGAGATCGTGAGCTTCGGCCTGCGCGACTTCGTCACCATGTCGTTCCACAGCCTCTCCTGGCCTGGCAGCCCGCTCTGCGTCGTCACGTTCGACGGCGCGGAGTGGGACCAAGTCGGCGAAGCGCAGCTGTACGACATGTCGCCGAGCACCCGGCACTTCGAGGTCATTCTCCGGAAAAGGAACTCGACAGGGGGCACCTGATGGCTGACGTCGATGTGACCGCTGGCATCACTGCCGCGCAGATCGCGGGGGAGTCTGCCGAGATGGATGTCGTCGCGGAGGAGCTCGCGGCTCGAGCGAAAGCTGAGGCGCAGAAGCATCGCGATGGGGGAGCGTTCTCCTCGAGCATCATCGTGATGAAGGCCCGGGGGAAGCGTGGCGTGACCGACAGGCTCGTTGCTGCGACTGATCCTTTGGCTGTTCCGAAGGAACTCGGCCACGTGATCAAGAACGAAGCCGGCGGTCCCGTCCTGGGGTACGTGAAGGGCCAGCACAGCATGGGCAAGGCCGTAGCGAGCATGCCGGTGGTGTCCGGTGGTTGAGCAGATCATCCTGCTCGACGCCGAGCAACTCGTGTACGACCTGCTCACGCGCGCGAACCCGGGAAAGCGGATCATTCCGGAGACGGACTCGGATTCACTCGGTGACCTGCCGCTGTGGCAGTTCAACGTCCTCGGTGACGGGCAGACGTTCAACGGGCCTGGCGAGTGGGACATCATCCTCGACATCAACGTCTTCGGGAACGGCATCGCCGCAGCGAAAGCTGAAGCTGCCATCGCCTACCAGACGGTCTGGGGATGGGCGTCTGACCCGCTCTCCGCGATCGTCGACGGCGTCGGATGGGTGTCCGACGTCTCCGATATCTCCTACTTCTCACGAGCCGGCACACCTGATTTGACCGGCCTCAACGTGTCTCAGTACGCCGCATCGTTCGGCCTGACACTTCGTAACTGACAACCCTCCAGCGCCCCTCCCGGGGTGGGTCCGCACAACCCTCGGAGGATTCAACATGTCGGTCGACAAGACCAAGACGATTGTGCCGGGCCACGGAACGTTCTTCACCGCGGACATCGGCGCGACCTTTCCAGAGAACCCGCTCACAGCCTTCACCCTGACCGGCACCCCGCCGACCGGGTGGGTGAACGTCGGCCACACGTCGAAGGACAACACGGCCGCGTTCACGCGCGATGGCGGCGACAAGAACTCGCTCGACTCCTGGTTGCAGGATGGCGTGGTCGTCACCTATGACGCGGTGACGTGGTCTCTGCAGGTGAACTCGTTGCAGCTGGACCAGACGAACCTGGACCTCGCGTTCGACGGCGAGACGGACACCGACGGCGGCTACATCGTCCCGGCATCGTCCACGGGCATCGACAAGCAGGCATTCCTGCTCGGCACCGACGGGACTGGTTCTCTCGGGTTCTGGATGCCGAACACGAACGTCACGCTCGGCGACGACCCGTCGATCGATCCGACGAAGTTCTTCGAGCTCCCGCTGGGGGTGTCGATCCTCTCCGCGGATCCGGAAGTGCTGGCTGTGTCGGATGGTCGCGCCGCGATCATGAAGATCTTCAAGACCGGCAACGTCCCGGCGATTCCGGTGATCACTTCGGCGACGCCGACAGCTGCGACTGCTGGCTCGATGCTCGAGATCGTCGGTACCGGCTTCACCGGCACTGTCCCGACGACGGGCGTGAAGATCGGCGGCAGCAACGCGACGAGCTTCATCGTCATCGATGACTCGCACATCGTCGCGATCGTCCCCGCTGGATCTGCCGGCTCAGCGCCGATCGTCGTCACGAACGCTGCGGGTGCTTCCGCCTCGTTCCCGTACACGCGAGGCGCCTGATAGACCGCCCCGCCCTGCTCTGGTAGCGGACCGGCAGGGCGGGGCGCTCCACCACAGGTCCGCTTGAAAGAAGGTCCGCTATGCCTACACCACCTCCCGGCTCGAAGAAGCCGCAGGACAAGAAGCCCTCGCAAGCCGAGCTGCAGCGTGAGCAACTCCTCGACGAGGACCGAGCACTGGCGGACATGCCAGAGCTGTACGCGCCTACCGAGCTCCGCATCCGTGAACGCAACAAGGTCATGTCGATCTTGATGCGTCTCAAGGAACTCGAAGGCGAAGACGGCCAGGTCGACATCGACACGTCGAAGGACTCGCCCGAAGTGCGAGCCCTCATGGATCTGATCGCGGATGCCGACGACTTCGCAGAGTCGATCGCGCACGATCGCGTCGAATACATCGAGTGGTCTCGCAAGGCCGAGTACGCGCAGTTCACGGCCATCATCACGCGGTACGGGCGGGCAGTGGGGGAATCGACCAGCTCCTCGAACTGATCGAGGAGCACGGCTCATCTCTCCGCGCAGACCTGCAGGAGTTCTACGGCATCAATATCGACGACGTCTGGAACGGGCGCATCACGGTCCGCCATGTCCTCGAACTGGTTCCGCAGCTCGGCTCGATCCCGCACTCGCGGATGCGCGCCGAAGAGATCGGTTTCGACTTCTTCGGCTGGGGACGCACCGAGGTCGTCCTCGCGAACCTCTTCGACCGGCTCACCTACTTGCTCAGCGGTGAGGACCTCACGGATGAGTCGCGATACCCGCGACCGAGCGAGGACGAACCAGAGCAGGCGGCCACGGTCGCCGAGTTCGACGTCGACCGTTTCCAACGCCTTCTCGGCACCTGACACCCGAAGGGAGAACCGATGGCTGGCTCTCCGGGCGGTAAGAGCGTCGGTCGCGTCTCGATTCGCGTCGTGCCGGACTCGACGCAGTTCGGTGCTGACCTGAAGAAGTCGCTTGAGCGCATCGAGAAGTCGACGACGTTCAACGTGGCTCTCGGGATTGACACACGACAGGCGGAGATCGATCTCAAGAAGTTCCAGAAGGACTGGAACGGCCAGGCGATCAACTTCGATATCGACGCGTCCACCGCGGCGGCGTCAGCGCATCTGACCGAGTTTTCCCGGCGCCGTTCGGTCGATGTTGACGTGAATCTGAACAAGGTATCGCTCGCGAAGGCGACGGCCGCGCTCGGCGCCATCTCCGGCGGCCGGGTGACGGTGAACGCGCTGAAGGATCTCGGCACGAGGCTGAGCAACCTCGACACCTCGATCCCGAAGATCGCGGCCGTCGCATTCGCGGTGGGTTCCATCGGGTCGCTTGCTCTGTCGTCCGTGGCCGGCCTGGTCACCATGGCGGCAGCGCTGTCCACTCTCGCCGCTCTCGGCTCCGTGCTGCCGGCGATGTTCGCGGCTGCCGCGGTCAGCGTGGTCGCCCTGGTGGTGGCATTCCAGGATGCGAGCACTGAGCTCGAGTCGCTGAACCCGTTGTGGAAGAAGCTGCAGTCGACGATCCAGGACAACTTCTGGGACAAGGCGAAGCAGCCGATCCTCGATCTAGTCCACAGCGTGTTCCCGCAACTCCAGGCCGGGCTCGCCAGCGTTTCGACCGCACTGGGTACATGGGCCGGGTCGGTGGCGTCCTCGTTCCAGAAGGCGTTCGGTGGCGGAGTCCTGCAAGGACTCATGACCCAGCTGTCGCAGGCGATCACGAACAGCACGGCCGGGACCGATGCGTTCGCACAGTCAATCGCGACGTTGGGTCAGTTCGGCGGCCAGTACCTGCCGGCGATCGGAACGTGGTTCTCGACCATCGCGACGCAGTTCAACGGATGGTTGGCGCAGGTCGCTTCCAACGGCACGCTGCAGGCGTGGGTGAGCACCGCGATGACGGTTCTCGGTCAGCTGGGCTCCATCATCAGCAACACGATCGGCATCTTCGGCGGATTGTTCTCTGCCGCTGAGAACGCTGGGTCTGGTGGCTTGGCCACTCTCGCATCAGCTCTTGGTGCAATCGCGAAGGTCATCAATACCCCGGCTTTCCAGACGACGCTGACAACGATCTTCCAGGGCGCAGCGGCGGGAGTGCAGGGACTGGGTGCGGCGCTCGGTCCGATCGGGCAGCTGCTGGGGTCACTTTCGACCGCCCTGGGCTCATCACTCGGCACGATCGGGCAGACGCTTGGCACGGTCATTTCCACCATCGCGAAGGTTCTGGACAAGCCGGAGATCGCGGCCGGGTTGCAGTCCGCAATCCAGGGCCTCGCTTCGGGTCTTCTTTCCATCCTGCCGGCCCTGGGCCCGGTGGCGACGGCCTTGGCCCCGTTGCTGACCCTGATTGGCCAGCTGGCGCAGACCATCGGTCCGGTGCTCGGCGCCGCGCTGCAGGTGGTGGCGCCGCTGATTGGTCAGCTCGCGCAGCTTCTGCTGCCGATCGTGCAGGCTATAGGACCGTCGCTAGTGCAGATCATCGGAGCGCTCGCACCGCTGTTCCAGGGGCTCATGCCCCTCATCTCGGCGATCCTGTCGCCGTTGGCGAATCTGGCTTCCGCACTGGGTCCGATTCTCACGCCGATCCTTCAGGCGTTGACCCCGGCTATCCAGCTGGTGGCTGACATTCTGACGGCTCTGATCGACCTTCTCAACGGCAACTTCGCTGGGGCTGGGGCGGCGTTCGGCAACATCTGGAAGCTGATGCAGACCTCGATGACGGCCGGTGTGAACTTCCTCCGCGGTGCAATCCAGACGTTCGCTGTGGGATGGAACGCGACGTGGTCGGGGATCACGACGTTCTTCCGAGCCCAGTGGAACGTGATCATCGGGATTGCGAACACGATCGGTGGGGCGTTCTCGAAGGCGTTCTCCACGTTGGGAGGCATTGTCTCAGGGGCGTTCAACGGCATCGTGTCCATCATCAAGGGCGCGATCAACGGTGTCATCGACGTCGTGAACACGGCGATCACTGGGATCAACACGATCACGGGTGCGGTCGGGATTCCGAAGATTCCGAAGATCCCGCACCTCGCGTCCGGTGCCGATGTTGAGGCGTCGGCCGGCGGAACGATGGTGGTTCTCGGTGAGGGCGGCAAGTCGGAGACGGTGACCAATCGTGGTCTGACGAACCGGATGATCGAGAACACGAACGCGCTGGTGAGCAAGCTGCTCGCTGGCGGTGTTGGTGGTGGTGGGACGAATGTGACCATCAACGAGGTATCTGACCCGATCGGTACGTCTATGGCAGTTGTTCGCAGGCTTGAAGCATTGGGGGCGTGATGCAAACGGTGTACGCACCAGGCAACGCGAACCTCAACGGGCTGAATCTCGCCGCCCGTGATATCGACTCAGGCGTGACGTACGGTCTCTCTGCCCCTATCGATGGATGGGGTGGAGGGACCGCGTCGAACGCTCAGCAGTCCGACAACGTCGGCCGTTCGGGCGGGACGTCAGGTCGTGGATTCGCGAAGGGCCGGCATCTGACGATCGCGGGTTGGATTCACGCCAAGGATCCTGCGGCGATGCTCGATGCAGAGGACGCGATCGTGGCGGCGTGCTCGCTCGATGATGTCCAGTTGACGGTCACCGAGTATGGCGTCGATCGGTGGGTGATGGTTCACCGTGAGGATGAACCGATCATCAACCGGACGCGGCCGGACTATGCCGAGTTCTCGCTCCAGATGGTGTCTGATGACTGGCGGAAGTTCGGCACGGAACTCAGCGGATCGACGTTCCTGCCGTCGAGTTCGGGAGGATTGTCTGTCCCGTTCGCGGTCCCGTTCACCATCGACGCAACGCAGGTCACCGGTCAGGTGTCGTTGACTAACCCGGGCAACACGACAGGGCCCGTGAGATTGCGCATCGATGGACCCACCACCGGACCTCAGATCGCGCATATCGGTACTGGCCTTGTCCTGACCTTTGCTTCATCCCTGGTGCTTGGTGTGGGCGAATGGCTCGACGTCGACATGGAGGCGCAGACCGCGCTCGCGAATGGGCAGTCGTCTCGTGCGATGTGGATCACGAACCGCGGGTGGTCCGGGTTTGATCCGGGAGACAACACGTGGTCGTTCACTGCCGTCGGGTATGACCCGGCATCGAAGCTGACCGTCTACGCCACACCAGCGTCACAGTAGGGAGATCGGATGCCCTTCGCGTGGATAGCCTCCGAGCTGACAACAGGGAACATCATTGCCGATCTGCCGGATCTGCAGGTCGATTCGGTGAAGTCGCAGATTGCGTCGTACCAGACGACCACGGCCGTTCTCCCGTTGTCTTCGGCGCCAGAGAATTGGCTACGCGCCACCCTCTACGGCGCCACGGTGTACTCAGCGATCGACACGGACACGAACGTTCCAGTTTGGTCCGGCTTCATCACGAAGCGGCCGCGGAACTTGGGCAACACGTTGTCGTTGTCGCTGTCCACGATCGAGGGCTACTTCGACCGGCGGTTCGTCGGCGATGAGAACTACAACAGCGTGGGCCAGAACCTCATCGTTCAGGATCTCGTGAACACGTACGCTGCGGTCGGCTCGAACGGCGGCATTCCTATCAGGGTGCAGATCGTCACCGCAGGTAACGGGGCGGTTCGGGTTCGGAACTACACCGACATCTCCGACAAGACGCTGTATTCGGCTCTCACGGAGCTCTATGGCGTTGACGGTGGACCTGAATGGACCGTCACAACCGAGTGGCAGCACAATCCGGAAAGAATGACGTTCGTATTGCAGGTCGGGGACCGTATCGGTAACGCCGCCATGCCGGGCTTGGCACCTAACGCAACATTCGAGGCGCCGTCGTTGGCAGTTCAGAAGGCGGAACTCACGGAGGACTATTCGTCCGCGAACGCGGGCAACGACTTCATGGCGACGTCGACGGCGTCGGGTGATACGCGACCGCAGTCCGCGCATGTCGTTGTTCCTGATCCGGATCGTCCGACCTTTGAACGACGTTTCACGCCGTCGACTTCGATCACGAGCGTTCCTACTCTCAACGATCACGCGATCGCGATGGCTGCGCTGCAGGGGGCTGGCTCGAACACGCTGGCTCTTCAGGCCGTGGTTAGAGACGGTGTCCGGCTCGGTTCGGACTGGTTCATCGGTGATGATCTCGGGTACTCGATCGGTGGGACGGGGCAGGACGGGAAAGAGTCCGCGCTCGCGTTCCCCGGCGGGTACAAGGGGACTGCGCGCGCTGTTGGATGGCAGCTGGACTTCTCTGAGGGGCAACGTGATCTCATTACCCCGATCTGGGCGACGCCGGAGGCGGACTGATGGCTGATGATCCGTCGCTCTTGAGCGACCCGGCGTGGGTGAACAGACAGCTCGAGGCGATCACTCGTCAGATCCGGGAGCTTGGCCCGTCTATCGCGGCGTCGTTCGCCCCGGTGGTTGCGAATCTTCAGGCGACGATCATTGCCACGATTCAGGCGACGTATTCGACGACAGCGCAGATGAATGCTGCGATCGCGTCACCGGGGAACATCACACCTGGCAATGTGACCGCATCCGGGACTGTGCAGGGTGGTGGCCTCGTCTCGACGGGCTCAGCGTCTATCGCGACTGGTCTCGGCGTCGGTGGGAACATGAGCGCCGGCGGACAGGTGGTCTCGGCAGCACCGATCAAATCTCCCGGTTCGCACGGCTACAACGTCACTACGAGCTATGTCGCGGGATGGATCGACGGTGACGGCACGTTCGGTACGTCACCGTCCTCTGGTGCGGTGAAGGTCGATCTCGCGGTGATCGCGGATGCCGACTCGAGGAAGATCCTCGACGTCGTCCCCTACTGGGGCCGCTATGAGTGGGATGCTCCGGACTCGCCCCTGAAGGCGTTCGTTCTTGCCGAGGATGTGCAGGCGGCAGGCTTCGGTCCTGATGTCGCGCCGACGGTTGACGATGATGCGCCGCGGAACATCGGGACCGAAGATGACCCGGTTCTCATCCAGCCTGGCAAGGCCTGGACTGTGAACTACTCGCAGTTGGTGGTGCCGCTTCTCGCGCTTGCCCGTGAGCAGGATGCCCGGATCGCGACCCTCGAGTCGCAGGTCGCGCAGTTAGTCGCAGGTGGGGACGCCGTTGATGGTGGAAGCTGAGTGGCTGGCGCACCATGACGCCGGGTCGACGCTCGGGACCATCTGACCGAATTGGCCGTTGTTCGGATCGGTGACTTTCTGCATGGGCAGGGGAGTTCCGGACGGTGCGCCCGATGCGGTGCTGCCTTCGGTTCCGGAATCGTCGCTAGTGCCGTCAGAGTCGGCTTGCGAGTCGTTCTCGCCGTCTGTCTGAGACGCCTGAGCCGCGGCTGCAGCTTGAGCGGCAGCCTGAGCTGCAGCCGCCTCAGCGGCAGCCTTTGCGGCGGCGGCAGCTTCAGCCTGCTGCTGCTTCACGGCGGCGTCGTGCTTGAGCTGCGTGTTCGTGTCGACGGCGGTACTCGTCAGTTTTGTGACGTCGGTCACGGTCGTCGTCGTCGCTGACTTGAGGGTGTGCGCGTCCGCTTCCTGTTGAACCTGCGTCGCGTGCGCCTGATTCGAAGCGTTCACGGCGATCGGTGTGGCGACCGCGGCGGCTGCGACGACGACAGCGGTGATGCTCCCTGCGACCCAGTTCCGGATCGCGTGAGTCTTCTTGCTTTCCCCCGTGGTGGTCACGGGCCTCACCTTAATCCGATCCGTCGCCGGTTAAAACCCCTAAGGAGGGCACATGGGCGCCAACATCTGGCCGGTCGCTGCAGTTTCCGGTGCGCCGTTGTATTCCGGGCGCATGCTCCGCACAGCAGCGTTGGCGCCGTCGCTGGCGATGGGGAACGCGATCCGTCCTCTTGGGGCGAAGTCCGGTATCCGCCCGGGGAAACTCGGAGGCATCGTGTCGGTCACGTCGACGACGTGGACGGTTGCACCGGTCGCGGGCGTGATCGACGGAGAAGCTGCAGGCGCTGCGGGCCCGTACGGGTATTCGTTCGACTCGAACCAGACCGGCGCGGTGACGGCCGCGGAAGGGTCGGCGCGTATCGACCGCCTCGATGTGCAGGTGTCTGATCCTGCCGAGTCTGATGGTTCGTCGGTGCCGTCCGTGGCGATTGTGTACACGAAGGGCACTGCCGGCTCTGGATCAGCGCCGGCAGCGCCGGCGAGGTCGCACCGTCTGTCGTACTTGAATGTTCCCGCCAGCGGCGGGGGTTCGCCGACGGTCACGTTCAACGCGGAGATCAGCTCGGCAACCGGAGCGCCGCTCTATTTCGTTACGCTCCAGGACCGCGACGACTGGACCACCGTGGTGGGCAGCTCGAACATCATGGCGCAGACCCAAGCGATCGTGCTCAACGATCCTGCCGCCGGAAACAACGGTGTGTACACAAGGGTCGGATCGTCGTGGATTGGGACAGGAACCGACACCGGTTGGCTTGCCATGTCGATGAAAAGTGGGTTCACGGCTTCGGGTGCTCAGGCGCGTGTGAAGAACGGATTGCTGTTCCTCACGGGCACGATCACGAAGTCGTCCAACTATTCGACTGGCGATATCCCCGCCTCTCTGCCGAGTGCCATTTCGACGCTCCTCACGGCGGCCACGATCCGAATGTCGGGCTGGGTTGGTGGCACGGCGGCAAACGGGGTTCTGATCTCGGTTTCAGGGGGAACTCTCGCGCTGGCAGCGGTCGGCACGACCAGTCAGACGCTCATTCTCGGCGGGGGCGGTCAACCCGTTGATTGATGCAACTGCGGAACTCGAGGAGAGCACATCATGACGGCAACCGTTGACGGCGCATCCGCGATTGCGTGGATGCGTGCGAAGAAGACGAACGAGGTCGGCTGGTGTCTCGCCACGTGCTGGGACGCGTACGCGAGCAAGAAGACCGGTTCCATTGGCGCGTCATACCCGACTGCGTTGAGCGCATGGAATGCGGCAACGCAGAAGCATGCCGGTGACCGCAATCCGCCTGCGGGTGCAGCGGTCTGGCTTGGAGCATCACCGACCCGCACCGACGCGAACGCTGGCGCCGGCGATGTCGCGATCTCTCTCGGCGGCGGTCAGATCATCGCTACCGATTACCCGACCGGCGGTGTCATCGGAGTCACCACGATTGCCGCGCGTGAAGCCCAAACCGCACGCCCGTACCTCGGATGGACCGGCGACATCTGCGGCTACAGCATCATCCTCGCCGCGACCGGCGGCGAGACCACTACCGAAGGAGACGGAATGTCACTCATCAAGTTCCTCGACGACCCGGGACAGCCGGTGTTCCTGTTCACGGCCGGTCGCATCAAGCACATGGGCACGAACCAGGAGGCGAACGTCGTCGCGAACGCTGAGTCGATCGTCGTTCACCAGTACCACCACGACGACTGCCAGAAGGCGATATACGCCTACGCGAACACGGCGATCTCGTACGCGCAGGTCCTCGCCCTGTCGGTCACGAAGGACGCGACCGGGAGGGTCGTGAACTACAACCGTGGCGGCGAATGGATTCGTCCCGTCACGGCAACCGCGACCATCGATCCGACCGCACTCGAGGCTGCCGTCTCGAAGGCTGTCGCCGGCATCAAGATCCCCACGAAGCTCACCATCACCGGAGAGGCAGTCTCAGCATGACCGACACGACCACCATCGCCAGCACCATCTCCGATGTTCCAGCCGCGGTGGAGATCGCGCCGACCAGCGCACCAGACACGGCCGTGAGCATCCCAGCCGTGGTCACGGGTGACGTGGCCGTGCAGCCCGCGAAGCCTGTGAACACGACGTTCGCGAAGTACTCGGCCCTGCTGTTCACGGCACTGATCACGATCGGTTCCGCGGCGCAGATCCTTCCCGCGCATCACACGCAGGGCGACCTGGTCCAGTTCGGGATCCTCGCGGCCGGTGCAATCGGTGCCGTGTTCGCCGGCATCGTGTCCAAGGGGCCGTGGCCTGGCATCCTGAAGACGGGAATCGCGATCATCGCGGCAGTGCTGACGATCCTGCAGCCGTACCTTGCGAACGGTGCCTCAATCACATCGATCAGCCCGACGAATTGGATCGTCTTCGGTGTCGCCGCCTTGAACGCTGTCGCAGTCGAGTTCGGCATTCAGATCCGCACTACCGCGGACGCCAAGGTCGCCGAGAACCTGCTCAAGTAACCCCTCCCGCGCTCCAGGAGGGGTGAACGATGCCCGATATCCCACAGGGTTGGGCCACCATCGACGCCGCCGTGATCGCCGTCGTCGGCGGCGGTCTGATGGCGATGCTCGGCTTCGTGCTGCGGCGCCTGAAGCGCGTGAAGCAGGACACCGAGACCACCGTGTATCACGTCGCGAACGAGCACAAGGACGAACGCGGCGACCCGATCAACTTGCGCGACGACAACGACGAGAAGCACTCGGAGACGATGGACACGCTGAAGCAGATTCAGCGTGTCCAAGTGGACCAGGCACGCGACATCGGCGGCATCCGTCAAGAGTTGCGCACCTTGCACGAGAACGACGCCGAGCACGTCCGCCAACAGAACCGAGACCGGGAACGCCTCGACCGATTCGAGCACACGCTGCCGGGCGCCGCGGTGCGACGGATCGTCGCGGAGACCGACGAGGAACCCGATGAGTGATCAGTGTCGCCACGGTGGCAGCACTGCTGATGACTGCGGATGCGGTCCAACCTGCGACGTCTGTCAATGCGCGAACGCGCGACCCGAAACCGATTAGGAGAAGATCATGCCTTTGAGCCCTGCTGCCCTCGATATCGGGGGTGTCGCGATTGCTGCGGCGACCACACACCTGCAACTGCATTCTGCTGCCCCGACTGCTGGGGTGGGTCACGAGGACGGGTCGCGCACTGCGGCAACGTTCACGACGGACGGTGCCGGGAAAGTGGAACTGGATTCTGCTGTCGCGTTCACCGGTCTGACGGCGTCCGGCCCCGTCACGTACGTGTCGAAGTGGTCCGCATCCTCGGGCGGCACGTTCCTGGGCCAGTACGCGCTGACCGGTGACCTGGCGGCGAACGCTGCAGGACAGTACACGCTCGACACCCTTCCCGACACCGTTTCCGCAAGCTAGGCGAGGGGGTCGATCGTGGCCCTGATCGCAGAGTGGGGTTTCAACGAAGGAACCGGGACCACCGCAGCGGATTCGTCGGGCAACTCTCGCACCGCGACGGTCACCGCATGGGCGACTGGGCACACGGGCACCGGTGCAGACGGCGATACGACTCACGCAGCGTGTGAATACTCCGGCTCGCTGATCGCGGCATCCGGTGCGGTGACGGTGATGGCGTGGGTGAACGCGCACATCACCGGCGACTACCTCACCCTCAGCGCAACGAACAGCACCTCCGGTTCAGCAGTGGGTGTGTACGCGTCGGATGCAACGCACATTCAGTTGTGGTCGCAGAACACGGTCAGCAACTTCGTGACCGCGACACCTGTTGCGATCACATCGGGCTGGCATCACCTCGCCATCACCCGATCAGGGCTCGTGACGACCCTGTTCCTTGACGGCGTATCAAAGGCGTCAGTGACGAACACCGGCACGATGGGTGCGCTTGCGTTCCTAACCGCGGGTGGGCAAGTCAACGACAGCAGTTACGACACCGCGATTATCGATGATCTCCGCGTGGACAACACAGCGTTGACCGCAGCGAATATCACCACCTACATGAACACGCCCGTAGTTGCGATGCCGCATGGTGCAGCTTCGGGGACGTACGCCTATATCGGGTCCGCATCTGCCCACAAGAGCTCCCACGGTGCCGCATCGGGGACGGTGAGTTTCACAGGCTCGGCTGCCGGACACGCCTCGATGCATGGCGCCGCGGCGGGCTCGCTCTCGTACGTCGGGTCGGCTTCTGGTCACGCGCCTGAGATCGAGCAGCCTCACGGATCTGCATCCGGCAGCTACACCTACGAAGGTGCCGCGGCCGGGAGCATGGACCCTCACGGTTCAGCGTCCGGGACGGTCGCCTATGAGGGCACCGCATCCGGTGAACTCGACCCGCACGGGTCCGCCAGCGGCAGCATCATATACACCGGCGCAGCATCCGGAAGCGTCAGTCTCCACGGTTCAGCCTCCGGTGATGCGGCCTACGTAGGTGCCGCGTCCGGGCATGCACCGAGGCTCGATGACCCGCACGGTCATGGCTCCGGCAGCGTGGCCTACACCGGCACCGCAAGCGGGCACGCGCCGACCATCGGGATGCCCCACGGCGACGCCGTAGGAGCGTTCGCCTACGTCGGGACGGCTGCCGGTCACACGGACCTCCACGGCGCTGCCGTGGGTGCGTACGCGTACGTCGGATCCGCTCACGGCACGTCGACCACGGGCCGCGACATCACCCTCACCGCGACATCGCTTCCCGACCGGTGGGCGACGACACCTGCCGGCGCCCGATACACCACCACCCCGCTACCCGATCGTTGGAGAGTCGAATGCCTCGAACCGTGAGAGTCACCGCCGGGGACGAGGTCTACGTCGGCGGCACCATCACCGAGGAGAACGGTGCCGACATCACGTCAGCGACGATCGTCCTCGCGCTCGTGTCGTCGAAGCCCACGGCTGACACGAGCGGCAGCGAACCCGATGTGGACGAGTCGCCGGAACCGTCGCAACGGCTGGTGAAGATGCTGGTCCCCGACACCACACCGGTCGGCGTCTACCAGCTTTGGGGTCGGATCGTCGATACCCCTGAACGCGAATGGTTGTGGATAGACCAGATCAACGCCGTCTGAACACATAGCAATGAACACCCCACCCGCCTCACTCGAGGTTGGGTGGGGGTGTTTTTCGTCGTGCCCTGGGCGGCTTCGCTCAGGGACCGACGCGCTCCCACGTCGCATCGTACGAGTTCGCATCCCGCTGCATCATCCCGTAAAAGTCGTACCCGTTGTCGACGTCAACGAACTCCCTCTCGTGGAGTTCATCGTCGTCGAATCGCTTCCACGTCACTCGATAAGTCATCGGCGCCCAATCTCTCACCCGTTGGCGCTTCCGCGCTGTAGCCCGGAATCGTACTCGCGAACGAACGCCGTGACTACTTCACGGAGGTTGGTGCGCGTGGTTTCGTCGTTGCTTACTCAGAGGGAGGGACCATGATCCGTGTCGTCTTCGTCTGGTTCCGTTCTCTCTTCGCCTCGAGCGCGCGTTCTTCATCCGCATGCTTGCGGAGCGCCGACAGGACAGCAGACCTGATGATCGCCCAGATGACGACTACCCACAGGATCAGCACGAGGAGTGACCCGGCGACCGTGCCGATAGTTATGAGAACTGGCCAATTGTCTGAGGCGCTGAGCATGCCTCACACAGTAGCGTCACGTGCGGCCGCCGCCGCCGCCGCCGAGTACCGTGAACACCATGTGCGGACGGTTCGCGATGAACGAAGAGGTCGACGAGCTCATCAAGGAGTACGTCGCGGCCGGCGGCGACTTCCGTGACTGGCGCCCCAGCTACTCCTACGCACCGACGGACCCGGTGGCGATCGTGCGGGAGCGCGTTGATCACGAAAGCGGCGAGGTGCGCCGCACCGTCGATGCCGCGCTGTGGAACTTCCACCCGTCGTTCATGCGGGACTCGAAGCGGCCGAACTTCAACGCCCGGATCGAGACCGTCACATCGAACGGTCTGTGGAAGGGCGCGTTCGCGTCCTCGCGCGCTCTGGTGCCGATGCGTGGCTACTACGAGTGGACTGGTGAGGCTGGCCACAAGCAGGCGCACTTCCTGCACGCGAAGGACGGCGAGCTGCTCACAGCTGCCGGCATCTACACGGCGCGGAAGATCGATGACGACTGGCAGGTGTCGACGGCGATCATCACGCGCGAGGCGCGCGACGCGTCGGGTGAGGTGCACGACCGGATGCCTGTGTTCCTCGAACGTGAGGTGTGGGATGAGTTCCTGCAGCCGGTGAAGCTCGACGACGCCGGGAAGCAGGACATGGTGCAGCTGCTCACCGCGGAGTCGGAGAAGGTCGCGAAGAGCATCACGAGTTACGAAGTCGACCGGAAGGTGAACAACTCCCGCACCGTGAACCCGGACGATCCGACACTCATTCAGCCGCTTTCGGAGTGACGGCCCACTCGCCGTTACCCAGGCGCCCGTTCGGCGGCCCTGGAACTCCGGCAGCCGGCACGTCGTACTTCACGAGCTCATCCGCGCGCGCGAGCGAGTCGACGACATTCATCAGCTCGCGTTTCTTTGGATCGAGATCCCACCGGAAGAGCAGATACCGGTCGCCCTCACGATGATGCACACGCTGGATAACCGCCTTCGGGACGACGGGATCGTTCCGCATCACCAGCCACGTGTCCAGGTCGTACCGGACCGGCTTCGGGCGATTCGTCTGAACCATGTTGCGTTCGATTCTCCTCGTGCCTATGGTCGTTAACCATCGAACACGGCTACGAGAATTGCAAGGCGGCACCATGATCACCCACACCCGCGACATCGTCACCCTCTGGCCCGACACCGGAGCCCCGGAACGACTCGTCTGGGCAGGGCGTCGCTACCGCGTCACCGATACGCCGACGCGGCTCGAGGACATGCTCCTCGACATCACGCATCCACCACAGGTGAACGGCTGGCGATTCCAAGGCACCGACGAGCACGGCGACTCGAGCGTCTTCGACGTGCGCACCGTGGACGGAGGATGGGAGCTCATCGGCATCTACGACTGATCGTCACCCGAACGTGGTTCAGCAAGAGGATCAGTAGCGTTGACGGTTACGGCAGTTGACACCGATGAGTCAAAATGAAGATATTTCGGGTAGTGTGACGCGCATGAGCGACGTGAACGACCTTCAGGCTCTCACGACTTCGATTGGCGAGTACACCCTCGATACGCTTGGCAAGGAGACCGTTACGGGTCTCCAGGTAAGCATGGACGGCGTCGACCACAATGGCCGCATCACTGTTGCGCTCAAGGACAACTCTGATGCCGAGCAAAAGCGTGTTCTTCGCGAACTGTTCGAGATTGAGCAGATGTACTTTGATGAGGCTGCACTCAGTTTCGACTTCGTTCAGGACATCGACGAGGTGAGCCTTCTCCACCCGGAGGCAAAGAGCTTCATCTACGCATGAGCGCGCCGCCGGCCACTGTCGAGGTCTGTCTCAGGCGTGGCATCGCTGCGAAAAAGACCGGCAAGAATCTCCTCGAGGCCGGCGACGAATGGTTCGCCGTGTGCTACTTCTATGCGGCGTATCACACCGTCAAAGCGGCGTTCCTAGAAGACCCGATCTTCGATGATCCTGCTGCGCTCCGCGTCGTCAATCAGTACCTGATTCCGGATGATCGCTACGCGACCAGCCATCACGGTCGCGTGAATGGAGGCGGGATCCGCAGGATGGGCGTCAACGACGTGGTCAGGATCCTTTACCCCGCCGTCGCTGCCGAATACGTGCGCCTACACATGTCTAGCGTTCACGTGCGCTACGAAGACGGACTTGGAGCGATTGCACACGATTCAGTGATCGCCGACTACGACGCCGTCATTGGCGCGTACCAACGCAGGGAACTCAATCATCCGTAGATGAACACATGAGCCCCGTTTACTTAGGTAGACGGGGCCTTCTGCTGTCGAGGGGTTGCCCCTAGTCGCCGTCGTCTGGTGCCCGACGAAGAGGAGCGTGAATCGATGCAGGGTGCGCCCGTCGCCGCATAGATGTCAACCGGTAGCCGGTGGCCGGTTCAGTGTTTACTTTGTCCTGCATGAGCAACTCTGAACAGCAGCATCCCAACGCCGAAGACATCCCGGATGGTTCCTCGTCGGACACAGGTCACGAGGACACAGCCTCTGGCGGCGTTTCCCAAGACGATGGCGACTCTGACAGCGACGACGATTCGAACGGAATCGACCGGGAGCACGACACCGACTCAAACGGGATACCGCTCGAAAACCCATCAGGTTAGGTTTCCGGCTGGCTCCGGTGCCCCTTCTTCTGGGTGCTGGCCGTAGCCGGTGGCTGCTGCGAGCGTTGATCGGGTGAGTATCGGTCTCGGAATCGTCTTGGTCGCCGTCGTTGCGATCATGCTCGGCATCGGGATCGGCTCACTGATCACCTATGTGGGCATGCACCGCCATCACTAGACGACCGCTCAGCCGATCTCCGGGATCTCGTCTTCAGCCACCTGAAGTAGAGCGCGTCGCCGCATGCCCTCGGCGACAGCTGCGCGCTCCTCGTCGGTGAGTTCATCGCCGTCGACGGGCATTGTCGAGTCGAACTCTGGCCGGTCCTGCATGCTCACGAGTCTAGGCGGCGTGCTGGAGGTCGCGCGGGAAGTGCGGCGAGCGGATCGGGGTGATGAAGGCGGTGCCCGCTGCTGCCCGTCGCAGTGCGTCTTCGTCGAGGTGAAGGTATCGCTGGGTGGTAGCCATGGAGGCGTGGCCGAGCATCTGCTGCACGGCACGGAGATCTTTCGTGGCGCGGTAGGCGGCAGTCGCACCAGCGTGGCGGAGCGAGTGAGGGTTACTTCCGATGAGACGAGTGATGATCTTGTTCACGCTCTGCGGGTGCATGTAGGCGCCGAAGCGGCCGGGGAAGTAGTAGCCGAACCCGACCTCCCGTTCCCGGTCCAGGAGCACCTGCATGAGGTCGTCGTTGATGTAGACGATGCGTTCCTTGTCGCCTTTGCCGCGGATGCGGAGAGCGTCGTGTTCGCGGGCTCGCATGTGCAGGGTGGTGAGCTCGGTAAGGCGCAGACAGGCGAGCCGGGCGAGCATCACCATGGTGCGTTGCTCGAGGGTCGCCGTGATAAGCGCCGCCTGCACGACGTCATCGGGCGCGATCCGCGGCACTCTGACTGGGATGTGCACGGGATCGAGTTCGATCGAAGGGTCGGTCGGCATGAAGCCCGCCTTATGCGCCCAGCCGAAGAACAGCCGGTATGAGGACCGGAAGGACTTGATCGTCTCCGGCGCCAGTCCCCGCTTCCGCATCTCGCTGAGGTGACGTTCGAGGTCACGGGTAGTGATCGTGGTGAGATCACGGTGCCGGAACAGGAGCTCTTGGACGTGCGTGATCCGGAGCTTCACCGTCCCCTCTGAGCGGCCCGAAAAGTAGAGGTGGTTGCGGTATTCGGTTAGCACTTCGTTCCCCTGTTCATCTCCGGCGGCTTGGCCGGTGGCACGAGATTACGACCGTCGTATAGCTTTCGGTCAGTCCGAGTTCTGGGGTCTGGTGCCTCATCGGTGGACGCTATTGTCTAGACGAAGTGCGTCCGAGGCCACTTGTCGATCTCCGCAACTAGAGGCGCGGTGCGCGAGTAGTTGTTGCGGAAGTCTCCTGTGTATCTGAGGGCCCGTCAGCAACGATCAGGATGAACAGGTTCGGGCGCTCATCGGAGCCGGTTTCAGCGACCCGCGTCTCGATTCCTGAGACGGTTCTCAACTGCCCATCGCAACGGATGAGCACAGTTTCTTCGGCCCCACGCCCGTCGAGCGCATGGTCGAGCAGGTTCTGGAGCAGCTCACGGACGTTCACGATGCTGCTCGCAGTCGGGGTCAGCGCATTCGAGCTGGCCGAAGCCGGCGCACGCATAACAGGGCATCAGCTCGCCGGTGTCGTCGACGTCGAGGCCATCACCTCGACAGTACTCACACCAGTGGTTGAGCTCTCCGAGGACGGCGTCCGGGTCGCCGGCGATGAAGAGTCCGTCGCCGAGGTCGATGGTCGTCGCCATCAGATCGCCGCCGTGATGGAGGTGACTACCGCATCACGCGTGCGCACCGGCGCATCGTGGGGGCGCGGTACCAGTCGTATCGGGGCAGGCATGTAACCGGCAGGTTGGTGGTTCGAGTCCACCACGGGGAGCAGGAGAAGCCCTCGCCATCACGGCGAGGGCTTCCTTCGTGTCAGCGCCGGTAGCGTTGCAGCATGACCGATCGCTCCGATCTCCTCATCACCGCAGACGAGCTCGCGGCGGCCGTGGCCGCCGGAGCCGACAGCGGTCGATCGATTCGAATCTTGGATGTCCGCTGGCGACTCGACGTCCCGAACGGGCGCCCCGACTACGAGGCCGCACACATTCCCGGCGCGGTATACGTCGACCTCGAGCGGCAACTCGCGAAGATCGGTGCGCCGCAGGAGGGCAGACATCCTCTGCCGTCCGTCGAGCAGTTCCAAGCGGATGCCCGCTCCTGGGGCATCGACGACGGCGACACCGTCGTGGTGTACGACGACCTGTCGAACATGTCGGCCGCACGGGCATGGTGGCTGTTGCGCCACGCCGGCGTGGACGGAGTGCGGATGCTCGACGGCGGGCTGCGTGCGTGGCGCGAGTCGGGGCATCCGCTCGAGGCAGGCGACGTAGCGGTACCGCCTGGCTCGGTGGCCCTCGAGTACGGATATCTCCCTGTGATCTCGATCGACGAGGCGGGGGAGTACCCGCGCCACGGCGTCCTGCTCGACGCGCGCGCCGCCGAGCGCTACCGAGGCGAGGTCGAGCCGGTGGATCCGAGAGCGGGCCACATTCCGGGAGCGCTCAGTTCCCCGACCGCCTCCAACGTCGGCGACGACGGACGTTTCCTCGATGCGCCTGCGCTGCGCGATCGGTTCGGCGCACTGGGCGTCACGAACGATGTCGACGTCGCCACGTACTGCGGTTCGGGGGTGACTGCCGCACACAACGCAGCGGCACTCATGCTCGCCGGATTCGCGCCGGCGCTCTATCCGGGGTCATGGAGCCAGTGGTCGCAGCACGCCGATCGCCCGGCGGCGACCGGTGAGGAAGCGCCGCGCGTACTCCCAGCGGAGTAGCCGGCAACACCCGAGAGCCGATGGGCGGCGCCGGCACGCTCGTTAGCATGTGAGGATGCCGTACCCGCCCTGGATGCGCACCAGCCCCGAGCTGACGCCCGAGCGGTCCGCGCGCCGTTCGCTGCGCGCCAGGTGGTTCGCCGCGGCGTCGAGCGCATTCGTACAGCTGCCAGGTCTCGCCTTCGCGCTGGCGGGGGCTGCCCACCTGCATCACGTCAGCGCTGACGCTCTCACGGTCGCGGCAGTGATCGCGGGGATAGGGGCGGCCGCACTGCTCCTGCTGCCGTGGCGGGGACCCAGGGTGATCGTCGTCGCCCTCGCGGCTCTGCCCGCCATCGCGTTCGCGCCGGGGCCCCCGCTGGCGGCGCTCGCGGTCGCGTTCGCCGTGGGTGGCGCGGTTCTGCGCGGCGCGAGTGCATGGGCGTGGTCGACCTTGATCGGCATGGGGGTCCTCGGCGCGACGACGATCGCGGTGAGCGGCGCAGGGTCGGGCGGCATCCGAGTGCTGATCGTGACGATCATCCTCTGCCTCGTCGCTGGAGTCGCCACAGGGGCCGGTGCCAGACGAGAGCGCTTCCGTGCCGCGGCACGAGAGGAGTCCAGCCGACGCCGATCGGCGGCGGAGGAGGAGCGCCTGCGCATCGCACGCGAACTGCACGACGTTCTCGCACACTCGCTGTCCCAGATCAGCGTTCAGGCGGGCGTGGGCCTGCACCTCTTCGACGAGGAACCCGAACGGGCGAAGGAGAGCCTGCGCTCGATTCGCGAGACGAGCACCACGGCGCTCGACGAGGTGCGTTCGGTGCTCGGCATCCTGAGGGAGCCGGACGCGCCGGACGCTCCGCGAGCGCCGGGGCCGACCTTGGCTGCCATTCCCGCGCTCATCGCAGATGTGCGCGCGGCAGGATTGGTCGTCGCGACGGACGGAATCGACGGGATGCCGCACGACGCGGACATCCCGCTCGCCGTGCAGTCGGCCGCCTACCGAATCGTGCAGGAGTCGTTGACCAATGTGCGCAGGCACGCTGCAGGCAGCGAGGCCGCCGTGCGTCTCGACGTGTCGACGGATGCGGTCGCCCTCGTCGTCGAGAATGGCCCGGGCGAACAGGTCGCAGATTCGCACCCCGGGCGCGGCGCGGCGAGCGACGGCGGACGCGGGGTGCTGGGAATGCGTGAACGGGCGGCTGCGCTCGGCGGAACGCTGACAGCTCTGCCCCGTGCGGACGGCGGCTTCGTCGTGACGGCGCGGCTGCCCGTGCGAGGCTCGGTGCGGGGCGGAGGGCGGCGAACATGATCCGAGTGGTGCTGGCCGACGATCAGCAATTGGTACGTGCGGGCTTTCGCGCCTTGCTCGACCACGAGCCCGACATCGAGGTGGTGGGTGAGGCGGCCACCGGGAAAGCTGCCGTCGCGATGGTGCGGCGCGAGCGGCCGGATGTGGTGCTGATGGACATCCGCATGCCCGACGGGGATGGACTCTGGGCCACCGACGAACTGGCTCGTGACCCGGCGCTCGACGACGTACACGTCGTGATCGTGACCACCTTCGAGCTGGACGAGTACGTCGCTGAGGCGATCAGGGCGGGAGCGAGCGGATTCCTGGTGAAGGACACCGAGCCGGTCGAGCTGATCCGCTCGGTGCGGGTGGCCGCCGCGGGTGAAGCGCTGCTCTCGCCCGGAGTGACAAAGCGACTGCTCGCACGGCTGGCGTCGACTCCGCGGCCGGAGGTGACGGCATCCGTTCTCGAGCCGCTCACCGATCGCGAGCGCGAAGTGCTCGCACTGGTGGCTGAAGGCCTGAGCAATACGGAGATCGGTGCGCGTCTGTTCATGAGCCCGCTCACGGCGAAGACGCACGTCTCGCGCATCCTCTCGAAGCTCGGCGCGCGCGACCGGGTGCATCTCGTGGTGCTGGCGTACGAGTCCGGGCTCGTGACGCCCGGCGGCTTCTAGACCTGCACGGTTGACGACGCAGGCTGCTCCGATCGGAGTATGCGGATGCCTCCGCCCGGCCGACGCGCGCCGGTCACCGTGCGGCGAGTCTGGAATCGGCTCGAACGAGCCCTCCACAGAAAGGTTCTCCAACTCATGATGAGCGCACTGGCCGCAACATCGATCGGCGCCTCGGGCGCCGTGGCCGCAACGCACTGGGTCGGGCCATGGGCAGGCGGGTTCTTCCCGTTCTTCTTCATCATCCCGATCTTCTGGATTCTGGTGATCGGGCTGATCATCTTCGTCGCGACGCGTCGTCGCCGCGCATACTGGCGCGGACACGGACCGTACGGTTCGTGGGCGGCGAGCAGCAACGCCGAGTCGACCCTCGCCGAGCGATACGCTCAGGGCGACATCGACGAGGTCGAGTACCGCAAGCGCCTCGAGGTGCTGCGGGCGAACCGTCCGGGTCCTGGGCCCCGCTGATTCGTCGGCACAGACCACCGGCTGCCCGGCTCGTCACCCCTCGGGGTGGTCGACGCCGGGCAGCCAGCTCTGTCCCGGCACACCCCATCCCTGTTTGCGCTCCACCTTGGCGGCCGTTCGCGCGTATCCATCGGTGAGGCGGTCGACGTAGAGCAGACCGTCGAGATGGTCGTACTCGTGCTGGAAGATGCGTGCCAGCCAGCCCTCTGCGCGAACCTCGAACGGTTCGCCGTCGACGTCGAACGCCTGCAGAACAGCAGACGCAGCGCGTCGCAGCGGGAATCGCTCGCCAGGGAACGACAGGCATCCCTCGGCCTCCGTCTCCGGATCGGCGTCGCCGGCCGGCGGGGGAGAGATCCAGAGTGTCGGGTTGATCGCGGCGCCGCGGTGGCGAATGTCGGAATCGTCGGTCCAGTCGTACACGAAGAGCCGTTTCGCAACGCCGACCTGGGGGCCCGCGAGGCCGACACCGGGAGCGGCTGCCATGGTGTCGTACATGTCGCTGACGAGTTCGGCGAGGTCTGCGTCGAACCCAGTGACCTCGGAGGCGGGGGAGTGCAGCACTGGGTCGCCGCAGATGCGAATGGGGAGAACGGCCATTCGTCAAGGGTATCGGCGGCGAATGCCGTTAGTGTCGTTGAGTGATCTCGGAACTGGCGGCTTCGACCACCGATCTGACGGCACTTCAGCCGCGCCAGTTCATCGGCATTCCGATCGCGCTCGTCGGCGCTGTCTTCCTGTCCCTCGGTGCCCAGTTCCAGCACCGGGGTGTCACGAAGGTCGAGCGTCGCACAGACGGCGACGGCCGCGGCGGACTGCAGGTGCGACAGCTGGCGCTCCTGCTCGCCAGACCTTCCTGGGTGTTCGGCACCCTCATGCTCGGGCTGGCGATCGCGCTGCAGCTGACGAGTCTGGCGTTCTCGCCGCTCATCGTCGTGCAGCCCCTCGGCGCGGTGTCGCTCGTGATCACGTCGATCATCAACGTGCGCATCAGCGGCAACCCTCTGAACAAGAGATCCATCCTCGCCATCTGCCTCTGCGTGGGTGGCGTCGGCATGTTCGTGCTGATCGCCGCGTTCGCGGCCCGTGAGACCCCGGTGACCGACGGTGATCTGATCGAGATTCTCATCGTGCTCGGATGCGTCGTCGTGGTCTTCGGCTCGGCCTTCTGGTTCCTGCGCAAACGCCTCGTCGCGCTGGGCTACGTGCTCGGTGCCGGTGTGCTCTACGGCTTCGTGGCGACCCTCGCCAAGTCCGTCATCTCCCGTATCGAGCAGAGCGAGTTCGACCTGCTGACGCTCTTCTGTGCGATCGCGCTGATCGCGGCCGTCGTTCTCGGCGCGTACTTCGTGCAGAACGCCTACGCCTCGGGACCGCCCGATCTGGTGATCGCAGGCTTGACGGTGATCGACCCGCTCGTCGCCGTGACGATCGGCATCGTCATCCTGAACGAGGCGGCGGGAGCCGCAGTCTGGCAGATGATCGCGTTCGTGCTGACCGGGGTCGTCGCGATCATCGGGGTGTTCCTACTTGCGCGCGCGCACCCCGGTGTCAAGTCATACGACGACGAGGCCGACACGAAACCCGCAGGTGGTCAGAGCGCTGCATAGACTAGTGCCTTGTATTCCGGCCGGGGACGATTCTCCGGCGAGATGATCGTGCCGACGCCCCCCATGCGGCATGAAGAAAAGGATGGCTCCTTGTCGGACTCGCGCGATGCGGCTGCGACCCCCACGCCCTCGCCGGCGACGCAGCGCAAGCCTCTGAAGGTTCTGATCGGTGTCGACACCTTTGCCCCTGACGTGAACGGGGCCGCCAGGTTCGCGGAGCGTCTGGCTGCGGGCCTCGTTGAGCGCGGGCACGAGGTGCACGTGATGGGGCCGTCGGCCGGTCGTAGGCACGGCACGTGGGTCGAAGAGCACGAAGGCCAGCGGATGATCATGCATCGGCTGTACAGCTGGCGCTGGCCCCCGCACCCCTGGCTCCGGTTCGCCATGCCGTGGACGATCAGGCGGAACAGTGCGCGTGTGCTCGACGACGTCGAGCCTGATGTCGTGCATTTCCAGTCCCCGGTCATCGTCGGCCGCGGCTTGTCGATCGAAGCGAAGAAGCGTGGCATCCGGCTGATCGGCACCAATCACCTGATGCCGGAGAACATGGTCGAGTTCTCCCTGATTCCGAAGTGGCTGCAGGACATGTCCGTGCGCATCGCCTGGAAGGGTGCGGAGCGCACGTTCCGCAGGGCCGAGGCGGTCACCACTCCCACACACAAGGCTGCGCAGTTTCTCGAGCAGCACACCGGCCTCCGGGGCGTCTACGCCGTCTCGTGCGGGGTGGATGCCCACAAATACACACCGAGGTTCGAACCGCGCACGGAGAACCGAGTCGTGTTCGTCGGGCGGGTGACCGGCGAGAAACAGATCGACGTTCTCCTTCGGGCCGTGAGCCTTCTTCCGCTGGATCTCGACGCCAAGCTCGAGATCGTCGGCGACGGCGACCAGCGCAAGCATCTCGAACGCCTCGCCGATCAGTTGGGCATAGCCGATCGCGTGACCTTCACGGGCTACGTCTCCGACGATGAGCTTCGCGAGGCGTACACGCGTGCGACAGTGCTCGGGATGCCGTCGATCGCCGAGCTGCAGTCGATCGTGACGATGGAGGCGATGGCATCCGCTCTGCCGGTCGTCGCCGCCAATGCGATGGCGCTGCCGCACCTCGTGCACGACGGCGAGAACGGATTCCTCTTCACGCCCGGCGACACGCAAGAGCTCGCCGACAAGCTCGAGGCCGTGTTCCGCATGCCGCAGGACGAGTTGACTGCGATGAAGAAGGCTTCGTTGCGACTCATCGCGGCTCACGACATCCAGCGCACGCTGTCCACGTTCGAGTGCCTGTATCGTGGTGAAGCGGTGCCGGAGATGATCGTGACGGATGCCGCGCCTGCCGCGGCCGACTAGCCCGGCCGAGGGGCGGTAGCTCAGCTGGTTAGAGCATCGGACTCATAATCCGCCGGTCACGGGTTCAAGTCCCGTCCGCCCTACTTCTCTAGAAGACTTTTGGGAACGGCAGCTTTCGTCGGCCATGCCGACGCCATGCCCGCGACAGCACACGCAATCCTGAATCGTCTAGCACGTGTACCGACGTTCGTCCGTTGCTCAGGCGTAACCCCGTTTGA
Organism: Humibacter sp. RRB41; assembly: GCF_022761015.1. GTDB lineage: Bacteria > Actinomycetota > Actinomycetes > Actinomycetales > Microbacteriaceae > Humibacter. The sequence goes on along the minus strand of NZ_JAKWJQ010000002.1, from coordinate 460,769 downwards.
TCAGCATGTCGGCCGACTTGTCGAAGTCGTCGTCACTCGGGATCTGGAACCCGAGGGCGTTCGCATACCGAGTGATGATGTTGAAGATGCTGGCGACCGCCGCCGCGTCGCGAAGGTCGGCGACGGTGAGGCCGGCGTCGAGCGCAGTGTGTGCGTCCGCCGCGCTGAGAGTGTTCGGGGTGCGGGTCAGCTTGTCGTTGAAGGTGAGCGCGGCTTTCAACCGATCAGTGACCGGAGCAGTCTGATAATCGTTCAGTACGGCGTTGACGGTGCGGCGGTCGATGCCGCGTACGGCGATCGCGCCGTGCGCGCCGACACAGAACGGGCACGAGTTCCACGCTGCGACGGCGGCAGCCATCAGCTCGCGTTCGGAGATGCTCCAACCGCTGGGACCGCGCATCGTCTGCTGTGTCCACGCCCCGAGTACGGGGCCGGCAAAGTCTTGATGGTAGAACGCCACCCTGGCGGCGTCCGGCAGGCGTAGTCCGGAGACGCGTGAAATCATCGCGATCAGGACGCGGTGTTTCAACGTGTCGCCGCGATCGATCTCAGGAAGGCGCATCGGTAGCCTTCCCGATCGCGGTCTCAGCGGCGTCCCAGCGGTTGAGGCCGGCGCCGATCGCAGCGGTCAGGATCACCTCGAACGCGCCCATCTGCGACCCGGTCGCCTGCACGACGGCGGCAACCTGTTCGTCGGTGACCCGGGCCGAGTTCTCGGCAATCTGGTCGACCAGCTCTCGGTATGGGTCCGGGACCTCGCTGCCGGCCAGTACCGCCCGCCGCAGAGCAAGGTCCGTCTCGCCGGAATCGGCTACCCGAGCCGCCAGCGCGGCTGCGTGCTCGGGATGTGATTCCGGTCCGACGGCGGACATGCAAGGGACTCTACGCCGGGCTTCAGCGACCGTCGACAGGACCACGACGTCGGCCGTCAGAAGGCGATCGATAACCTGCTCTCCGTCAACTGCGGTTCGACTCGCGTGATCGGCACGCGGACAGGCTTTGCTTGTACCGTGCGGGAATGCCTGAACAGTCACTGCCCGCGGTGGTCGAAGGTCGGTCGAGCTGGCGACTCATGTCGACGCGGACAAGGGTCGAGACCGTCCTCATCTGTGTGGTATTCGCCGTCTACGTCGGGTTCGCGCTGAAGCTTCTGCTCTTCTCTCGTCCGCCCGGTTCGGAGCGATCGTTCAACCTGATCCCGTTCGGAAGTGTCGCGGACTTCCTGTTCAGCGGTTCAGTCGGCGTGAGGAACCTCGCGTTCGGCAACATCGCCGGCAACGTCATCCTTTTCGTTCCGCTCGGCGCGTACGTGTCTGTCCTGACGAACTGGACGGCGGCGAGGACGATGATCATCGTCGCCTCAGCGAGCATCGCGGTGGAAGTCCTCCAGGGCGTATTCGGCCTGGGGGCGTCGGACGTCAGCGACGTCATCCTGAACTGCCTCGGAGGACTTATCGGCATTCAGCTGATCCTCCTGCTGAGGTTGCTCTTGCGAAAGCGCTACCGGGTGCGCACGGTCGTCGCGGTGCTGTCGATCGTCGCGCTTCCAGTTCTGTCCTGCTTGCTGTTCGGCATCAGACTGCGCATGTGAGTTCCAGCAACCTACGACGGCTTGTCGGGCTCAGCGTGACACGCGCACCTGCGACCGACCCGCTCACCCGGTACGTGCGATGGACGATGTCTGGGCAGCCATCGCGAACCACTGATCCTGACGAGACGACGAATCGCCGCGTATTCGAGAAGAAATGCACCCCATCAGCGGCGATATCCACCATGCTGAACCCTGAGGGAGTGAGTGTTCCTCAAGCTTCGGGGGGTATGCATGCGCGCCATTCGTCTGTCCGCGTTCGCCGTGCTGATCGCTGCACTGCTTCTCGGCGTCGGTGAGGCATCCGTCTACGCAGGGGCCGGAGCGGACTTCGACCAGGCGGACCCCGTCGCGGTTGTGCACCGACACGAAACCGGCGCGGGCGCCAAGGCAGCTGTGGCATTCGCGATGAGGCAGATCGAGACGGCACAGGCCACGATCGATTCGAGTCGAGGCCACACCGTCGACGCGACCGCACAGGTGCAGTTGGGCAAGGCGATCATCCAATGGCAGTCGAAGGTCTCCGCCGTGATCGCCGCGTTTCCGCAGGCTGACCCTGCGTCCTCCCCGGTATCGAATGCCGTTCTGCTCAGAATCGGCGGCGTCGCAACGCCGAAGGCGACGATCTCGCCGCAGTACGACTATCAGGATCTCTTCCTCGCGGATTCAGCGCTGAAGACCCCCGAAGATGCCGTCGCCGCCGCAGTGCAGGCGTGGACAGCGGAGCAGATCCGGGTCGCGGCACTGGAGTCCGCAGTCTCCTATACCGAATATGTGTGGACCAGTGGCTGGCAGGCACAGATCGACGCCTGTCAGGGCGCCGTCGATCTCACTGCGCACTATGGCGTTCGCACGATCGCCGAGCACGACGATTGCGGAGGAAGTTCCTTTCCGACCGCTCCGGGAACGATCGTCCGCATCACGGGGGTCGATGCCGGCGTCTACCGCGTCGTCGGCGTCGCGGCGTATCTCAACGGCCACACTGCGACGACGGCTGATCTTCCGCGGGGATACGACCTGCTCTTTCAGACGTGTGTGAACGGCTACAGCAGCATGAGCTTCACGGCACTGACCCGTGTCGGGAGCTGATCAACGGGTTCGCCGAGCGAGCCGTGCCCTTTGTCCCAGGGTCGAGCATTCGCCAGCTCGTCGTCCCCGCACTCTAGAATCGAACGGAGGTTCGAACGAGGAGAGCGGTGGGCGAGAGCGTCGCTGTTGAGCGCGAGCAAGGTGTGCGGCTCGTGCGCGGCTCCGCCGACGGCGTGAACGTGACAGTGATCGATTCTCCGGAGACCGTCGCCGAGCCATCCGACATCCCAGGCGCTGCATGGCCGCGTACCGTCGCCGAAGCCGAGTCCGCCCATCCGCGCTGGGCATGGCGGAGCAGCCGTGTGTGGTATCCGCGCCTGCTGGACGCCGGTATGCGCGTCGAACGCTGCATCGACCTGACACTCTGCGGCACGATCCTGCGGAACGCCGCCGTGACCGTGGGGACGCCACTTCACGGTTCCCCACCCGCGTGGTCGCATGGGGCTGGTCACGTGGCCGTCGACGACGACGGAGCGCTGTTCCGCATGGACGACCCTGAACCGTCTGCGCCGGCCGTCGACGAGGGCGCTGAGCTTCGACAGCAACAGGCGGCAGTGTCGGAGATCGTCGATGCCGGCGCGGCATCGCGCATGCGTCTGCTTCTGGCCGCCGAGTCTGCCGGCTCCCTGGTAGCTGAGGAGATGCGGCACGCCGGGTTGCCGTGGCGCGCCGATGTACACGGCGAGTTGCTGGTCGAAGCGCTCGGCGCCCCAGACCGGTTCGGCGGCCGTCCCGCCCGCATGGAGTCTCTCCTCGTCGAGATCCGGGAGAAGCTCGCTGCGCCCGGCCTGAACCCCGACTCGCCAGGCGAGTTGGTGAAGGGGCTGCAACGCGCTGGCATCAATGCGACGAGCACGAGGGCGTGGCAGCTGCGTGAGGTGAAGCATCCTGCCATTCCCGCTCTGCTCGAGTACAAGAAGCTCTCGCGTCTGTACACGGCGAATGGATGGTCCTGGCTGGCCTCCTGGGTGCACGACGGCCGGTTCCGTCCCGAGTACGTTCCAGGGGGTGTCGTGACCGGCCGTTGGGCGACCAACGGCGGCGGCGCGTTGCAGCTGCCGAAGCAGATTCGCGCCGCAGTGGTCGCCGATCCCGGCTGGAAACTGGTAGTGGCCGACGCGGCGCAACTGGAGCCGCGCATTCTCGCAGGCATGGCCCACGACGAGCGGATGGCCGCGGCCGGCCGGAGACGCGATCTCTACGACGGCCTGGTCGCATCCGGAGTCGTGGACACTCGCGCGCACGCCAAGGTCGGCATGCTCGCGGCGATGTACGGCGGCACGACCGGTGATGGCGCCAAGGTGCTTCCTCGCCTCACCAGGGCCTTTCCGCGCGCGACAGCGCTGGTCGCGGACGCCGCGGCGACGGGGGAGCGCGGCGGCGTCGTGAGCACTCTGCTCGGCCGCAGCTCGCCCGAGCCGTCCAGCGAGTGGTTCGCGGGCCAGGCCGCGGCATCCGACCCGGCGGCGACACAGGAGGACGAGCGCCGGGCGCGGTCCAGGGCGCGCGACTGGGGCCGGTTCACCCGCAACTTCGTTGTACAAGGCACCGCAGCGGAATGGGCCCTGTGCTGGATGGCTGAACTCCGCAACCGGCTCGCGACGATGACGGCGAACTCGCCCGGTCTCGCGAGACCGCCGTTCGACCGCAGCCCGCACCTGGTCTACTTCTTGCACGACGAGGTCGTCGTACACGCTCCGGCCGAGCTCGCTGATGACGCGGCTCAAGCGGTTCGCGAGTCTGCCGCCGCTGCCGGACGGCTGCTGTTCGGCGCGTTTCCCATTGAGTTCCCGCTCACCGTCGCGGTGGTGGACAGCTACGACCGTGCGAAGTGATCCCGTGCCGATATCGGGGCGCAATAATCCGCATTGACGCGCGGTTGCATCTCACCGACAGCGCGTCGCCCCGATGCGAGGATGGAAACCATGACCGATACCGCAGCCGCCACCGATCCAGCCGAGCTCCTTGCGACGTTCCACAAACGCCGTGACCTGTCCGTCGCACAGCCGACGGGCAGCTTGGCCTTGGTCAACACGCAGTGGATCACGGATGCCGCCCCGCAGCCGGTCTGGGCAGCAGCCGGTCTCTGGTCGCCGCTGCCTGCTGGGGAGTCGGGCCTGAAGGTCACGGCGACCGCCTCCGACGGTGTCGTCGTCGACGGCATGCTGGTTGATGGCGAGGCGATCGCGCGAGGCAAAGACGCTGAGACGCCGAGCACCATCAGGTTCAGCGACACCGTGGTCGGCGCGATCATCGCGAACGATGCCGGCGAGTACGGTTTGCGCGTGTGGGACGCGCAGTCGGAGGGCATCCAGGAGTTCGGATCGATCGACGCCTACGGCTACAACCCCGACTGGGTGATCCAGGCATCCTTCACGCCGGTCGAGGGTTTGTCGGTCGGCATCGAGCACCTGAAGGACGGCGGCGCGGAACGCGAGACGCCGATTCCCGGCGAGATCACGTTCAGCAAGGACGGCGTCGACTACAACCTGGCCGCGTTCAAGTCGGGCAGGGCCTTGCAACTCGTCTTCTCCGACTCGACGAGCGGTGAGCAGACGTACTCGGTCGGTCGATTCCTGTTCGTCGCGCCCAATGCCGACGGCACCATCACGCTCGACTTCAACAACGCCGTGATTCCGCCGTGCGCCTTCAGCTACGCATTCAACTGCCCGATGCCGCCGAAGCAGAACAGGTTCGCGGTACCCATCGAGGCAGGCGAGAAGAACGCCCTCAAGAAGGACGGCTCGCTGCTCCACGAGGTGTGAGCATGGTCATCCGAGCGGGTCGGCGGCGGATGCCCGACGCAGCAGTTCGTCGCGCTCCCGTTCGTTCTCGCTGAGGCCGGCGGCCGCCAGGAACGCGGCCCGTGCCTCCGAGAGCCTGCCGAGCCGCTCCAGCAGATCTCCGCGCACGGCGGGAAGCAAGGCGTAGCCCTTGAGTGCCTTCACGGACTGGAGCGGCTCGAGCGCCTCCAACCCCGCCTCCGGACCGTACGCCATGCCAATCGCGACCGCGCGGTTGAGCTCGACCACCGGCGAGGGATGCCGTGTCGCGAGGGCGTCGTAGAGCCCGGCTATCTGCTCCCAGTCGGTGTCGTCGGCGCTGGCTGCTCTGGCGTGGCATGCGACGATCGCAGCCTGCAGCGCATACGGCCCGCGAACCCCGCCGAGATCGTCAGCTCGCTTCAGGGCCGCCAGGCCGTGAGCGATGAGCAGGCGATCCCAGCGGGCACGATCCTGCGCGGCCAGCGGAACGGCCGAACCGTCGGCCGCCCGCCGCGCGGCGAATCGCGAGGCGTGCAGTTCCATGAGTGCGACGAGGGCGTGAGCCTCTGCGTGCTCCGGCACGAGCTCGGCGAGCACACGGCCGAGTCGCATCGCCTCGTCGGCGAGGGTCGGACGCATCCACTCGCTGCCCGCTGTCGCCGAATAGCCCTCGTTGAACACGAGATAGACCACCTCGAGCACCGAGCCGAGGCGCTGGTCGAACTCGCTTCGATCCGGCACCTCGAATGGCACCTTCGCGGCGCTGAGCGTGCGCTTCGCTCTGGTGATGCGTTGGCCGATGGTCGGGGCGGGCACCAGATAGGCGCGAGCGATCTCCTCGACGGACAACCCGCACAGCAAGCGCAGTGCCAGCGCCACCCTGGACTGCGCGGCGAGCACGGGATGGCAGCACACGAAAACCAGTCGCAGCAGATCGTCGTCGATGCGGGTCTCGTCGGGCTCCGGCTCCTCGTCGTCGCCGACATCCGCTGTCGCGATCAGCGCGTACTTCTCCGCGGCGCGCTCCTCCCGACGCCAAGCGTCGATCGCACGCCGTTTGCCGACCGAGGTCAGCCATGCGGCGGGGTTGCGCGGAACGCCCGTGCGCGGCCAGGAGCGGAGCGCCTCGACGAGTGCATCCTGAGCGAGATCCTCGGCGCGGCCGAGGTCGCCGACCATCCTCGCGAGCGTCGCGATCACCTTCGCGGCCTCGAGTCGCCACACGGTCTCGATCTCGTGCCGCACGGCAGACATCGTGGTGGTGTCGACACCGTCGAGAGGTTCGTCACCGCGAATGGATGTCATGCCGTGCGCCTCTCAGCGGATGCCTCGCGCGAGCCGACCTCGCGCTGTGCCGGGCTCGTGGACGAGTCGACATCGTCTGGTTCCAGCACGCGCCGCACCTCGATACGACCGGTCTTCAACGGTACCCTTCTGGCCCACTCGATGGCTTCGTCTCGTGAAGCGACCTGAAGGATCCAGAACCCCGAGATCGAGCCGTCGGCGCGCGCTAACGGCCCGTCGTCGACCGAGGGCGACATGTTCGAGTACTCGACTCGTGCACCGGTCGCACTCGCTTCGAGGGCCTCACCGGCCAGCAGCACTCCTGCCCTGATCAATCGCTCGTCGAACGCATCCATCGCGGCCCGTTCCACCGTGCTCGCGCCGTCGCCGCTTTCCTCGCCGGTGGATGCCTTCAGCAGCAGCATGTACTTCATGTCGTCTCTCCCACGTCGTGCCGAGCCTGGGGGCGAATGCCCTCGTCGTCACGTCGAACGGCGACCACGGAATCCGACAGCGTCGCCGGTCTTCCGCCACGATAACGCCGCGAGAACGAGCCGGGTCCGAGCATGACGAGGCCGGAAAGCAGGTAGAGACATCCCTGAGTCTCCAGAAGCGGCAGCAGTCCTGTGACCGGCTGGAGCAGTCCCGCTGCGAGCAACCCGATGCCCTGGCCGACGGCGTTGACCAGACCGAATGCAGCGAAGCTCGCGCCTCGATCACTCGCCGTGGTCTGAATGATGCTGATGTAGCCGGTGGTGAGCAACACGCCTGGGGCGCCGACAACGATGAAGAGGATGACGTACGGCCACAGCGCTGTGGTCAGGAACGGAAGGTTCCAGACCAGGAGCGACACGATGCCGAACGCGAGAGCGCCGATGATCAGCAGCCGCTTCGGTCTCGCCGTGATGGCGAGGAATCCGAGGGCGGCGCCCGCTGCGATGGATCCGATCGCCTGGATGCCCCTCAGCAGTCCGACCGCGGCATCCGAGCCGTTCAGGCTGTCGGTCACGAACAGCACGAAGAGCACGAGGAAGAGCCCCTGAGCGGCGCCGGCGAGCGCAACGGAGACGAACAGTGCGCGCAGTTTGCGATCCCGCAACGCTGCCAGTACGCCCGTGGCGACGGGGTCGTCCGTTGCCGCCCGCGTCGGCAACGGGACGATGCCTGTGCGCGGTGCGGACCATAGCAACGCCGCAGCACCGAGGAAGCTCACGATGTCGACGGCGACCACGAGATCGAGCCTGCCGAACGCGAGGAGCGCACCGCCGAGCGGACCGCCGACGAGGCGCCCGATGTTCTGCGCCAACCCCACGAGCGCGTTGGCGCTGACCAGCCTGTCAGGCGCGACGAGCTCGGGTAGCCAGGAATCCTTCGCCGGTTCGAACACCGCTGCGCAGGATGCCTGCAACACGATCACGACGTACAGAACGGGTAGCTCTGCCGCCGATCGCACGAAGAACAGCGGAGCGACGGCAACTGCTTGCACGAGACTGATCCCGATCAGCAGCCTACGGCGGTCGAAGCGCGCGATCAGCCGTGCGGCGACGGGCGCGAGCAGCACCGCCGGAAGCAGTTCGAGCACGAACGCGAGGGAGGTGCCGATCGCCGAGCCCGTGAAGCGGTAGACCACGAGCGGAAGCGCGACGAAGAGCATCCAGTCGCCGGTGTCCGATACCAGGCCGGCTCCCAGCACCCTTGCGAACACGGGGGAGCGGAGCGCCGTGGTCACGACGCGCTCCCGTTCGGGCGAGGCAGCGCCAGCATCGAGAAGCTCACGCTGGCCGCGTCGGCGGGCCCGTCTGTCCGCACCGCGGCGATGTAGGGCCGGACGATGGCGTCGATCGCCTCGACGATCGTGCGCATCTCCTCGGCGCTGACGCGAAGCCCGTAATGAGCGTGCACGTCGGCGTCCCGCCAGTCGGACGGCAGTTCGTCGCGGCGGCGCAGATACTCTCGCGCTGCCTGGTAGTCCAGCTGCACCGACGCGGCGAGGAGTTCGGACGCCTCCGATGTTCCAGGGTCTGTCGTGAAACCGGTGATCGTCGCGCGCCACGGCCGTTCCCGGCCATCGGCGGAGGCATCCTCTTCCACCAGCCCGAGGCCCGACAGCACTCGTAGGTGATAGCTGCTGTTCGATGGCGTGTCGCCGATCGCCCTCGCGCATTGGGATGCCGTGGCCGGCCCGTCGGACATCAGGTAGCCGAGCAGGTCGAGTCGCACGGGGTGGGCGAGCGCCCGCACGGTGGCGGGATCGCTGAGGGTCGGGCGGCGGGCATCCATCACGGCTCCAAACTCTGAAAGATCGTTTCAGAATATGACCATCGGGAAAGGTCTGCAAGAGCCTTTCAGACTTTGCGAACCCGACGAATCGCCGACCTTCCGAATGACATTGTTGTGATTCCGCCGCTCATCGGGGGATAATGCCTGTGTCGGCGTCAGTCGGCGCACAAAGCAGTCATGACGAATCCGTTCGTGGTCGTAGGGGAAGACGCACCACGTCGAGCGGAGGACATCATGGCGTCAATAAAGGCTCGAGGAGTGCTGTATGTGCACTCCTCTCCTCGTGCGCTCTGCCCCCACCTCGAATGGTCGGTCGGGCGGGCACTGGGACGTCCGGTCAACTTCACGTGGCAGGACCAGCCGGTGCTTCGGGGTGCGCTGCGCACCGAGTTCTTCTGGGAAGGCGAGCGCGGCACCGCCGCGCGGATCGCTTCCTCGCTGCTCGGCTGGGAGCACCTGCGGTTCGAGGTGACGGAGGATGCCGGCCTCGGCACCGATGGCGGTCGCTGGATTCACACTCCCGCGCTCGGAATCTTCCATGCGCAAACGGACACGGCGGGCAACACGGTGATCCCCGAGGATCGCGTGCGCTACGCCATGGAGCTCGCCGGGTCGAATGCCCTCGAGTTGCAGCGCGAACTGCGCCTCGCGCTGGGTCAAGCGTGGGACGACGAGCTCGAGCCGTTCCGTCACGCCAGCGACGACGCTCCGGTCATCTGGCTGCACAAGGTGGGTTGAGCCGGCACAAGGGTTCCGAACGGGCCCGCGGCGCGAATAGCGGCAGCCGGATGTCTCATTCCCGGCACTGCGAAAGCGAAGCGGGCCCGCCCGGTACGACCGGATGTTCTACGGTGACACGGCACGCCGGGCGGGGACCGACGTGCACACCGGTTCACACGCTGCGGATCGCAACGACGGCGTTGTGGCCGCCGAACCCGAAGGAGTTGGAGACCGCGAGCTGCGGACCGTCTCCGAGCGGCTGCGGCTCGCCCGACACCGACAGGGGGATCTCCGGATCCTGTTCTGTGATGTTGATGGTGGGCGGCGCGATGCGGTCACGTAGTGCGAGCACCGTGAACACCGCTTCGAGTGCTCCGGTCCCGCCGAGAAGGTGACCGGTGGATGCTTTGGTGGCCGACGTCGGGATCTGAGTCACTCTGTCTCCGAACACCGACCGCAATGCCACGTATTCGGCGATGTCGCCGACCGGCGTACTCGTCGCGTGAGCGTTGATGTGCGTCACCTGGTCCGGCGTGGCGCCGGCCTGATCCAGAGCGGCGAGAAGAGCACGTCTGGCACCCTTCCCCTCCGGATCGTTCGCGGTGATGTGGTAGGCATCGGCGCTCACGCCGCCGCCGGCGATTTCCGCGTAGATGCGAGCGCCACGCGCGAGCGCGTGTTCCTCGGTCTCCAGAACGAGGCTTGCCGCACCCTCGCCCATGATGAAGCCATCACGGTCGATGCTGTACGGCCGAGACGCGTGCTCGGGATCGTCGTTGCGCTTGGACATGGCCTGAGCAGAGGCGAAGGCCGCCATGGTGATCGGATGCACTGCGGACTCCGAGCCGCCGGCGATCACGATGTCCGCCAGCCCCAGCTGAAGGTGCTCGTAGGCGTTGGCGATCGACTCCGTGCTCGACGCACAGGCGGACGCGACGGTGCGGGCGTACGCCCTGGCGTTCAGATGCATCGACACCGCCGCTGCGGATGCGTTCGGCATCAGCATCGGAACGGTCAGTGGCATGACCCGGCGCGGCCCGCGTTCGCGCAGCGTGTCCCAGGCATCCAGCAGCGTCCACATGCCTCCGATACCGGTGGCGTAGTCGACGCCGAGTCTGTCGGGGTCGACGTCCGGCGAGCCGGCATCCGCCCACGCCTCCTTCGCCGAGACGAGTGCGAGCTGCGCAACGGGGTCGAGCCGCTTGGCGACAGGGCGCTCGAGCACGGTCTCCGGCCGCACCTTCGCCTCGGCGGCGAAGGTGATCGGGAGCTCGTACTTCTGCACCCACTCGTGCGTGAGCGTGTGCGTTCCTGACTCGCCCGCCAGGAGGGCGCTCCAGCTCTCTGGTGCGGTGCCGCCCAGCGGCGAACTCGCACCGATGCCGGTGACGACGATCTTCTTGGGACTCATGGGATACCGACCTCAGGCGCGCCGAAGCGCAATGTCGTGCGGAAAGTGGATGTTCAATCGAGGTCGGCGCGACCGCAGCCGCGCCGACCACTGATCAAGCCTGTGCGTTGACGATGAAATCGACGGCATCGCCGACGGTCTTGAGGTTCTTGACCTCTTCGTCGGGGATCTTCACGTCGAACTTGTCCTCGGCGTTGACCACGATGGTCATCATCGAGATCGAGTCGATGTCGAGGTCGTCCGTGAATGACTTGTCGGCCGCGACCGTGTCGGTTGCGATGCCGGTCTCGTCGTTGATGAGCTCCGCCAGGCCGGCGAGGACTTCTTCGCGGGAAAGTGCCATTTCTTCGTTTCTCCTTGGGATGTCGTGTGACAGCAGAACAGTCTAGAGGGGACGGTTCAGGGCAGGACGACGACCTGCGCCCCGAACACGAGGCCGGCGCCGAAGCCGATTTGAAGCGCGAGGGTGCCGCTGAGTTCGGGATGCTCGGTGAGCAGCCGGTGCGCGGCAAGCGGAATGGAGGCCGCCGACGTGTTGCCGGTGGTCTCGATGTCGCGGGCGATCGTGACGCCCTTCGACAATTTGAGCTGCTTGGCGAGCTCGTCGACAATGCGCATGTTCGCCTGATGGGGGATGAATGCGGACAGGTCGTCGGCGGTGATTCCAGCGGCCTCGATCGCCTGCTTCGCGACCTTGGCCATCTCCCACACCGCCCACCGGAACACCACGGGACCGTCTTGGCGCAACGTCGGCCAGGCCGCTTCGCCGTCGCGGAACTCGACCAAGGTGTGGTCCATGCCCACCGAGTCGGCCTTGGCGCCGTCCGACCCCCACACCGTCGGGGAGATGCCGGGCTCGTCGCTCGGCCCGATCACGGCCGCGCCCGCGCCGTCGGCGAGCAGGAACGAGATCGACCTGTCGGTGCCGTCCACCACGTCCGAGAGCTTCTCCGCCCCGACCACGACCGCGTAGTGCGCGACGCCGGCACGGATGAGTGCGTCGGCCTGCGCGATTGCGTAGGTGTACCCGGCGCACGCGGCATTCAGGTCGTAGGCGGCCGCCGGGTTGGCGCCGATCCGGTCCGCGACGACGGCGGACATCGAAGGCGTCTGCTGCACGTTGCTGATCGTGGCGATCAGCACGAGGTCGATCAGTGCGGGATCGACGCCGGAAGCCTCGACGGCTTCGCGGGCGGCATCCGTCGCCAGATCGACCGCGAGCACGTCGTGCGGCGCACGCTTGCGGGTGATGATTCCGGTGCGTTGACGAATCCACTCGTCCGACGAGTTGATCGGACCGACCAGATCGTCATTGGGAACGTCGATGCTTCCACGGGCGGCGCCCATCGCGAGAATGCGCGTGTACTTGGGCCCTGTCGTCTGGTTCAGGCGGGGTGCACTCATGGATCAGGCTTCGCTTTCTGCGACCGAGCTCGTCAACAGCTCGACGGCGGCTGGGAGGTCGTCGGGGGTCTTGATCGCGACGGTGGGCACGCCTTTCAGGCCGCGCTTGGCGAGCCCGGTCAGGGCACCGGCCGGTGTCAGCTCGATCAGCCCTGTCACATCCGCCTGCTCGAACGATGCCATGCACAGGTCCCAGCGCACCGGCGACGCCACCTGGCCGACCATCAACTCGACGAACTCGCTGCCGGACGTGACGGCCGAGCCGTCGCGATTGGTCCAGATGGTGAGGAAGGGATCGGCGACAGGAATGTCGATGATCGCGTCGTCGAGACCCTCGCGCGCCGGCTGCATGTAACGCGTGTGGAACGCGCCGGCCACCTGAAGCGGTACGACCCTGGTACCTCGCAGCGGCTGATCGGAAAGCCGAGCGAGAGCATCCAGTGCGCCGCCCACCACGATCTGACCGCCGCCGTTGTAGTTGGCCGGCTCGAGGCCGAGGCTCTCCGCAAGTGCGACGACGGCGTCCTGGTCGCCGCCGAGCACGGCGCTCATGCCCGTCGGGGTCGCCGCAGCGGCTTCCGCCATCAGCAGCGCACGGGCGCGCACGAAGCGCAGAGCGTCGTCCTCCGAGAGGATGCCGGCACCGGCTGCCGCCGCGGCCTCGCCGACCGAGTGCCCGGCGATGCCGCCGATGGTGACGTCGGGAGCGGCGGCGCGCAGCGCGCGGAGGGCGAGCAGGCTGGCCGCGACGATGAGCGGCTGGGCGAGGCCGGTGTCCCTGATCGTCTCGGCGTCGGACCGCGTACCGTGCTCGATCAGATCGACGCCGGAGACCTCGGAATAGCGCTCGACGAGCGCTCTGGTCTCTTCATCGACGAGCCATGGGGTCAGAAAGCCTGGGGTTTGGGAGCCCTGTCCCGGGCATGCGACGACGATCACCGCTCTAGTCTGCCAATCGGTGCGGGCGGTCTCGTGTCGATCTTCAATGAACTACCACCGGATCGTTTGGAGGTGTCGTACATCAGTCAGGTCTCCTCAGGTCAGCGACGTCGCGCCGGCACGTCGGGCTCGTTGATCGAGCCGACGATGAGCGCCGCTTGCAAGATGAGCGCCTCGCGCGCTCCCGTCGCATCCCAGCCGATCACATCCGTGACGCGCTTCAATCGGTAGCGCACCGTGTTCGGGTGAACGAACAGCTCGCGCGCCGTTGCCTCGAGCGACCTTCCGTTGTCGAGATAGCTCCACAAGGTATTGAGCAGCTCGGGGGAGTGAGCGTGCAACGGGCGGTAGATGCGGCCGACCAGTGTGCTCCTCGCGAGCGAGTCACCCGCGAATGCCCGTTCGGGGAGCAGATCGTCTGCGTGCACCGGCCTCGGGCAGTTGCGCCACGCCTTCGCCACGGCGAAGCCGGCCAGGGCGGCGCGTGCACTCTTGGACGCGTCAACGAGACCGGGCACCTCATGACCGAGAACGAGGTGGCCTGGGCCGAAGCCCGACTCCAACTGCTGTGCGATCTCGAGGAAGGTGATCGAGTTCGAGGGACCGACCTCGTCTGGATCTGTCGAGCGTGGCTGCGCCCGGCCGATGACCAGCACGAGACGGGACCCCTGAACACCGATCAGCACGTCGGCCGTCATGTGACGGGCGATGCGCCGCAGTTGGTCGACATCCAACTGGGTGGGCGCCGTGCCGACCAGCACGCTGACCTCGCCGTGCCCGTGCCATCCGAGCGCCGCGATTCGGCTAGGAAGCTCGTCGTCCGCCTCGCCCGTCAGGATCGAGTCGACGACGAGAGCCTCGAGGCGGGCATCCCACAGGCCTCGGGCTTCGGCGGCGCGCGCGTAGACATCCGCTGCCGCGAACGCGATCTCTCGCGAGTACAGCAGGATCGCCTCACGGAGCTCCTCGTTGCCCGCCGTTCGCACGCGGTCCTCGACCACCTCGACGGTCACGCGGATCAGCTGCAGGGTCTGCTGCAAAGACACCGAGCGGAGCAGCTCGCGCGGGGCCGCTCCGAACACGTCCGCCGCGATCCAGGGCGTCGACCGCGGATCGTCGAACCAGGAGATGAACGACGTGATGCCTGCCTGGGCGACGAGCCCGACAGCGGAACGCCGCCCGGCCGGCATGTCGCTGTACCAGGGCAGAGTGTCTTCAAGCCGCTTCAGCGTCGCCGTCGCCAGCTCCCCGGAGATCTTCCTCAGCCAGGCGAGTGTCTCGTCCTTCGTCTTCGGTTTCGACACCTTGTCGCCGCCTAGCTCTCGCCGCCGGCCACCCCCGTGGTGCCGGCGGTCACGTCGTGGAGCCGGTAGCGCTCGATGGCCTGCGCGGGCACGGATGCGTCGACCTGGCCGCGTGCTGCGAGCAGCTCGAGCGTGCGGACGACCATCGACGGGCCGTCGATCTTGAAGAACCGCCGGGCGGCGGCGCGGGTGTCGGAGAACCCGAAGTCGTCGGCGCCCAGAGTGGCGAACTCACCGGGGACGTAGGCGCGGATCTGATCCGGAACCGCGTGTGCGTAGTCGGTGGTGGCGATGAACGGACCCTCGGCACCCGCGAGCTTCGTCGTCAGGTACGGCGTTCGCTTCTCCTCCTGCGGGTGCAGGAAGTTGTGCTCGTCGGCCGCGAGCCCTTCGCGACGCAGCTCGGTCCAGCTCGTGACGCTCCAGACATCGGCCTTCACGCCCCAGTCGTTCGCGAGAAGCTCCTGAGCCTCGAGCGCCCATGGAACAGCGACACCGGATGCCAGCAACTGCGCCCGAGGACCGTCACCCTCGGCGGGCCGCAGCTTGTAGATGCCGTGCAGCAGACCGTCGACGTCGAGGTTCTCCGGCTCGACCGGCTGCACCATCGGCTCGTTGTACACCGTCAGGTAGTACATGACGTTCGGATCGTGGTGCGTTCCGCCGTACATGCGGTCGAGGCCAGCGCGCACGATGTGGCCGATCTCGTACCCGTACGCCGGGTCGTAGCTGACGACGGCGGGGTTGGTCGCGGCCAGCATGGGGGAGTGCCCGTCGGCATGCTGCAGGCCTTCGCCCGTGAGCGTTGTGCGTCCTGCGGTGGCGCCGATGATGAATCCTCGTGCCATCTGATCGCCCGCCGCCCACATCGCGTCGCCCGTGCGCTGGAAGCCGAACATCGAGTAGAAGACGTAGATCGGGATCAACGGCTCGCCGTGCGTGGCATACGACGTTCCCACGTTGGTGAAGGCGGCCATCGCGCCGGCCTCGTTGATGCCGACGTGGATGATCTGGCCCTGCGGGCTCTCCTTGTACGACAGGAGGAGCTCGCGGTCGACCGATGTGTAGTGCTGGCCGTTCGGGTTGTAGATCTTGGCGTTCGGGAAGAACGCGTCGATGCCGAACGTGCGGGCCTCATCGGGGATGATCGGCACGATGCGGTGGCCGAAGTCCTTGGCCCGCAGCAGGTCCTTCAGCAGCCGCACGAACGCCATCGTCGTGGCGACCTCCTGCGTGCCCGAGCCCTTCTTGGAGATCGCGTAGGCGGAGTCATCCGGCAGCGGAATCTGCGTGTACTTCGAGCGGCGCTCCGGAACGAACCCGCCGAGAGCACGGCGGCGCTCGAGCAGGTACTGGATCGCCTCGTCGTTCTCACCGGGGTGGTAGTACGGCGGCAGATAGGGATTCTCGGCGAGCTGGTCGTCCGTGATCGGGATGTGCATCGAGTCGCGGAACTTCTTGAGGTCGTCCAGCGTCATCTTCTTCATCTGATGGGTCGCGTTGCGACCCTCGAAGTGCGGACCGAGCCCGTAGCCCTTGATGGTCTTCGCGATGATCACGGTGGGCTGACCCTTGTGCTCGAGCGCCGCCTTGAACGCCGCGTACACCTTGCGATAGTCGTGGCCGCCTCGCTTGAGGTTCCAGATCTGCTCGTCCGAGTAGTCCTTGACCAGCTCGAGGGCGCGAGGGTCTTTGCCGAAGAAGTGCTCCCGAACGTACGCGCCGCTCTCGGCCTTGTAGGTCTGGTAGTCGCCGTCCGGCGTGGTGTTCATGACGTTGAGCAGCGCGCCGTCGGTGTCGCGGGCGAGCAGGTCGTCCCATTCGCGGCCCCAGATGACCTTGATCACGTTCCAGCCGGCGCCGCGGAAGAAGCTCTCCAGCTCCTGGATGATCTTGCCGTTGCCGCGCACCGGACCGTCGAGCCGTTGAAGGTTCGCGTTGACGACGAATGTCAGATTGTCGAGGCCCTCGTTCGCGGCGACCTGGAGCTGACCGCGGCTCTCGACTTCGTCCATCTCGCCGTCGCCCAGGAACGCCCAGACGTGCTGGTCTGAGGCATCCTTGATGCCGCGGTTCGTCAGGTACCTGTTGGTCTGCGCCTGGTAGATCGCGTTGATCGGGCCGAGACCCATCGACACCGTCGGGAACTGCCAGAACTCCGGCATGAGCCGCGGGTGCGGGTACGAGGAGAGCCCGTTGGGAGCGTGCGACTTCTCCTGACGGAATCCGTCGAGCTGGTCTGCGCTGAGCCTGCCCTCCAGGAACGCTCTGGCGTAAGGGCCGGGGGATGCGTGACCCTGAATGAAAATCTGGTCGCCGCCGCCCGCATGATCGGGTCCGCGGAAGAAGTGGTTGAAGCCCACCTCGTACAGTGCCGCGCTGGACGCGTACGTGGAGATGTGTCCGCCGACGGCGATGCCGGGACGCTGGGCACGGTGTACCAGGATGGCCGCGTTCCAGCGGATCCACGCCCGATACCGGCGCTCGATGTCCTCGTCGCCGGGGAACGAGGGCTCGTTCTCGGGGGCGATCGTGTTGATGTAGTCCGTGGTGGGCACCATCGGCACGCCGAGGTGTAGTTCCTTCGAGCGCTTCAGCAGGCTGAGGATGATCTCCCTGGCGCGTTCGTGGCCTTCAGCCGCAACGAGCGCTTCCAGGGATTCCTGCCATTCGGCGGTCTCGCCCGGGTCCGAGTCGATGTAGTTCACCGAATACGGGTCCTGGTCGTTGACAGTCACCGCGACCTCTTTCTTTGTGTGGGATCGATCGTGGGCAGCGACCAGCGCTGTCGGGTTGCGACAGGCGGCGCGCCGTAGGCAAGCCTAGCCACGATTGACGGGGCGTGGAGTCCCGTAGCGCGGCCGGCGGTCTATGCTGGCCTATCGTGCGTGCCCGTAATACCGGCACGCCGCTCACAGGCGGTGTTACCGCGCGGAAGGAGAGACGGTGGCTCTGGAGAACGATACCCAGGCTCCCGATTTCGAGCTGCTCAACCAGTACGGCGAGTTGGTGCACTTGAGCGACTTTCGGGGTACCAGCGCTGTCGCGCTGGTCTTCTTTCCGCTCGCCTTTTCGGGAACATGCACAGGTGAGTTGTGCGAACTTCGTGACAATCTCGAACTGTTCCGATCCGACGGCGTCGAGTTGGTCGGCATCTCGGTGGACTCGAAGTTCGCCTTGCGTGCTTGGGCAGAGCAGGAGGGCTATCAGTTCAGCCTGCTCAGCGATTTCTGGCCGCACGGTGACACGGCGAAGCAGTACGGGGTCTTCCTCGAGGACAAGGGGTTCGCCAACCGCGCGACGTTCCTGATCGACTCGAGTGGCATCATCCGCGAGAGCTTCATCACGGCGCCGGGCGAGGCGCGTTCGCTCGAGGCCTATCGCATCGCTCTCGACGAGCTCAAAGCGGCCTGACCGCGTCGCTGTCATCGTTAGACTTTCGCGAGCGGGCCTTTAGCTCAGTCGGTAGAGCGCCACGTTTACACCGTGGATGTCGTCGGTTCGATCCCGGCAGGGCCCACCATGTGGGGATCACTGTGACCGAAGACCCGCGGCTGAGTGCGGTACGGCGCCGGTTCGAGAAGGCGGCGCAGGCTGAGCGCGCCGATCCCGATGACAAGGGTCAGCGGACAGAAACCGCGGCCGGCCAGACCGAGTTGGAGCGTGCGGCCGTCGTCGAGATCGCGATCCAGCAGGCGATCCGGCGCGGCGAATTCGACGACCTCCCCGGTGCCGGAAAGCCGCTGTCGGGGCTGGGCGCCTCTCATGATCCCGACTGGTGGATCCGCCGCAAGATTGAGACCGAACGACTGCGCGGACTCGGCCCACCAGCGCTCACGCTCCGCGTCGAGAATGTCGAGCTCGAGGGGCGCCTTGACCGTCTGTCACGCGAGGCCGACGTGCGAGAGACGCTCGAAGACTTCAACCGTCGTGTCGTCGAAGCTCGCAGGCAACTACTGGGAGGCCCGCCCGTCGTCACGCCGACCCGTGATGTCGAGGCAGAGGTCGTAGCGTGGAACGATCGTCGCGCTGAACGGCAATTGACAGCGAACGATCGCCCCGATTCGGCCGAACCCGATCAGCGTCCCCGGCGTCGCCTTCGTCGTCGGCGGGCGTGATCCTGCCAGCCGGGCCGCGCGTTGACAAAGCGATTGCTCCGGCCGCCTCATGGAGTGCCGGAAGGCCTCGCCACGAGTCCGTAGACGTGTTCGGACGATGACGACCAGATCGGTTGGATCGTGACCGTCTCGCCTTCCTGGGGAGCCGCGAGAATGGTGTTGTGGCCGAGATAGATCGCCACGTGCGGGAAGCTCCCGTCGGGTCCCTGCCAGAAGATCAGATCGCCGCGTTCGCGATCACTGTAGGGAAGCAGCCGACCCGCGTTCTTCATGGTGGCCACCTGGTCGATCACCGCATGGTCGCCGATGTCGATATCGGCCGCCTTGTACGCCATCATCGTGAGTCCCGAGCAGTCCCACGTGTCCGGGCCGGCGCCCCCGAGAACGTATGGGTCGCCGAGCTGGGCCTTGGCGTAGGCGATCGCCGCGGCCACCTGGGTGGGGTTCGGTGCGAATCCGCCTCCGTCGCTGTCCGCGCCAGGGTCGGCCACTCCGAGATCGTCTGTGAAGAAGGAGTCGGTGCTGCCGATGGATGCCGCGGTCAGCGCGTCAGTCGCCGAGTCGAGCGCATCCTGAGCTGCATCGACGACACCCTTGGCCGCGTTTTTCGCGGCGAGCTTCTCGGCGAGCGGAATCGCCTCCAACGCCGCGTGCGCCTTCGTGGCTGCCGCCTTGGCCGCATCGGCGCGCTTGGCGGTGGACATCGCTCGTGACGCCAGTTTGTCGAGCGACCCGTTCATGCCGCCGAGTTGGTTCGCGGCGGTGAGCCTCTGCAAGAGGTCGTCGGATGCCCCGCCGAACACCGCATTCAACGCGGTCGTCGACGGATCGGAATGCGTCTGCTGCAGAGCCACCATGAACTTCGCTGCAGCTGCTTTGGCTGCGCTCTCGGCCGACCCGGCGATCTTCACCGCGGAGGAGTCCAAGGCTTTCGCGCTGCGGTGGGCGGTGCGGGTCGCCCTGTAGTCGGCGGTGGCGGTGTCGAGCAGCGACTGGGCGGCATCCAGTGCGCTCTGTGCCTTGTCGACGACGGCTTGCAGACTGTCGAGCACTGCCTGGTCGACACCGGTGCCGCCGTCGACGCCCACCGGGTCTCCGTCACTCGGTGAGGGCGACGGTGTCGACGTCTCGCTGGGCGTGCCCGTCGGCGTCGAGGGTGCGGTCGGCGTCCCCGTCGGAACCGGAGTCCCGGTGTCGAGTGGGGGAGTAGTCGGCGGCGGTGTCGGGTCTGTGGTGTCGGTAGGGTCCGGTGTCGGTGTCGGTGTCGGTGTCGGTGTTCCGGTCTCGGACGGGGTGGCGCTCGGTGCGGGCGCAGGGGTGGACGTCGGCGACGTGCAAGGGGACGAGCAGTCGTCGGCAGGAGATGCAGCGATCCCGACGAACCCGGTCGCGAGCAGGAGGGTGCACATCGTCGCGACTTCGCGCATCCTGCGGCGCTTGCGTGCGCGCCTGTCCACGGTGCTCGCGGTCGGCTTCACGCCGGAGTTTCTCATGCGTTCCATGTCTCACCGTGACGGTCGGGAACGGCCCCCGATTCGAGTCTTGCACCGGTGCCGCCCCGCGACAACGCAAACCGAGCGATCTCCCACGGTTCGGTGTCACGGCGTCGTCGAGCTCCGCCGCAGGTGGGATGATAGACACATGGTTGAAGCGATCCTCTGGGGAATCATCGGCACCGTCGGCATCGTCGGTGCCATTCTCGGGCTGGCAGCGGCATTCCAGCTCGGGCGCACGCCCTACCGCTCCAAGTGATTCTTCAACGACGCCGGTAGTGGATGAAGCGGTAGCGCTCTCCGGACCCGGCCGTCAGCCATCCCGTTTCGGGTTCCCGCGTCGCGACCGCCCAGGCATCGTCGATGGCTGGAGCGAACGCGTCTCCTTCGGCCGCCGTCTCGATCTCCGTGACCTCGAGAGTGTCCGCCAGAGGCATCGCGAGTGCATAGATCTGCGCCCCGCCGATCACCCAGACGGGCAGGTCATCCGCGAGTGCGAGCGCGTCGTCGAGCGACACAGCTCGAATCGCGCCGTCGGCACACCAGACGGCGTCGCGCGTGACGACGATGTTCCTCCTACCGGGCAACGGGCGGAATCGGGGCGGTA
The DNA here is from genome assembly GCF_022761015.1 of Humibacter sp. RRB41. GTDB lineage: Bacteria > Actinomycetota > Actinomycetes > Actinomycetales > Microbacteriaceae > Humibacter. The sequence continues at coordinate 439,767 of NZ_JAKWJQ010000002.1, read as the reverse complement.
GCGAATCCCAGGTCTTCCTGCCCATCACGACGGCTCCACCCGCGGTGAGCGCCCGAAAGTGCTTGGCATCCTCCGACACGTGCCAGGGGATGACTCCGTCTGCTCCGATCACACCACCCCTGGATTGCGCCCAGATCAGCGAAATCGTCATACCGCGACGACGGCGCGGATGGCCGGGTGGTGCTGGTAGTCGACGATCTCGAAGTCCTCGAACTCGTAGTCGAAGATGCTCTGCGGATGCCTGTTGATCACCAATCGCGGAGCCGGATACGGCGCGCGGGTGAGCTGCTCCGTCACCTGTTCGACGTGATTGTCGTAGATGTGGCAATCACCGCCTGTCCACACGAACTCGCCGACCTCGAGGCCGACCTGATCGGCGACAAGATGCGTCAGCAGGGCGTAGCTGGCGATGTTGAACGGCACGCCGAGAAACAGGTCGGCGCTGCGCTGATAAAGCTGGCAGGAGAGCTTGCCGTCCGCGACGTAGAACTGGAAAAGCGCGTGGCAGGGCGCGAGGGCCATTTCGGGAATCTCCGCGACGTTCCAGGCCGAGACGATCATGCGACGCGAGTCCGGGTCGGTTCGCAGGGTCTGCAGAACCGAGGAGATCTGGTCGATGTGCCTGCCGTCCGGCGTCGGCCACGAACGCCACTGCACGCCGTAAATCGGCCCGAGGTCGCCATCGGCGTCCGCCCACTCGTCCCAGATCGTCACGCCGTTCTCTTGCAGCCACCGCACGTTCGAGTCTCCGCGCAGGAACCAGAGCAGTTCGTATGCCACCGACCTGAAGTGCACACGCTTGGTGGTGATGAGGGGGAATCCCTCGGCGAGGTCGAAGCGAAGCTGTCGGCCGAAAACGCTGCGCGTGCCCGTTCCAGTGCGATCCGATTTGATCGTTCCGTTCGCCAGAACGTCGCGAAGGAGGTTCTCGTACGGGGTCGCGATGAGCGCATCCATGACTCCTGATGGTACGTGCTCGGCACGGTCGGGGTGGATGCCTCGCCGCCCACGGTGCGAGGAATCGCTGTGGAGAACAGCCCTGTCGAGGCATCCGTCGATAGGCTCGCGCTATGGGGAACGACGCGGGGGAGTCCGACCCGGGGGAAGGCGACGAGGTCCAGACGCCGGAGCCTGCGCGCAGGAGGACGACGTACCGGCCGCCGCAGGGCGGCGATGTCGTCGAGCGGCCGCCATCTTCCGCCGATCCTCCTGAGCCGGAACCGTCTGACACAGAACTGCCCGACGCGGAGTCACCCGGGACCGGACAGCTGGAGTCTGAGATCTCCAACGCGGAGCAAGCCGGACGCGAACTCACGACGCCCGATACCTCAGATCACGACGCGGCCGACGTGCATGATGACGACGAACTCGCGAGAGTCCTCGAGAACGAGGTGACGCTGCTCACAGCGTCGTTGCCGATCATCAGACCGGAGTCGCTCTTCATCCAGGTCACCCCGTCTCCGCCGCCCTATGTTCCGAAGACGGAGGAGGAGAAGGAGATCTCGAGGCGCGCGGAAGAGGGCGACACCCTCGCGGCGATCGAACGGCTGGAGGCGCTGATCGCAGGGCGCCATCGGCGGGACGCTCCGGCGTCTCCCGAACCGGAGACCCTCGACACAGAGCCTGTCGACACAGAGCCTGTCGAGGCGGAACCTGTCGATACGCAACCTGCCGATACGCAACCTGCCGATACGCAACCTGCCGACGCGGTGCTCGCCGACACGCAACCGATAGACGCGGCAGCCGCGGAACTCGCTCCGACGCGGTTCGGTCCACGTGTCCCGTCCGCCGGCGCAGCCTTGTCCGCGTCGGCCACGGCCGAGATCCCTCTGCCGGGGACGCCCGAGCTCGATGCCGATGTCAACGACGATGCAGACGATGTCCCTTCCGACGAGGTCGGCCTCGCGCCCATCTCGAGCCCTCGCGTTCGCTCCGGCGAGGGCGTGTTGAGCGTTGGCGAGCCTCAGCCCCTTCCGATCTTCTCCATCGAACAGACCGGTGCGGAGCCTACGCCGTTGGAGTATCGCGTCGGACGGGCGAGCAGACTGTTCTGGCTCTGGTTCGCGGCGGGTGCGTCGGTGCTCGTTCTCGGCGTCGGTGCCGTTCTCGTGGCGGCCGGGCTGAACTTCGTCCAAGTGGTGATCGCGGCTCTGCTCGGCATCGCGCTCTCGTTCATTCCGCTTGGCTTGAGCGCGTTGACGGGCGTGTGGAGCGGGCAGCCGACTGTCGTGGTCTCCCGTGCGACGTTCGGAGTCGTCGGCAACGTGGTGCCGGCAACGCTGGTGCTCGTGGTGCGACTGTTCTGGGGTGCTGCACTTTTGTGGCTGTTGTCGGTCACGGTGGCGGACAGCGCCGTCCGGGCCGAGTGGACAACGGATCGCACGCTCGTGCTCTGGTCGGTCTTCGCTGTCGCAGCCGTCGTGTGTGTCGTCGTTGCGATCTTCGGCTACGCCCTTGTCGCGGTCGTGCAGCTCATCGCCACGATCGCTGCTGCGGTGCTGGCGGTGGCGATCATCGTCGTGGCGTGGCCGACGTCCGGCTGGGATCGTGTCGTCACAACTCCGTACGGAGAGTGGATCGTCGTGGTGGAGGGCGCGGTGCTGATCTTCAGCATCCTCGGCCTGGCGTGGGCGAGTGCCGGGGGAGACCTGGCTCGCTATCAGCGAGCGGGGTCGAGCGGAACGGCGACAGCGCTGTGGAGCGGATTCGGGGCATCCCTGCCGATGCTCGTACTCGTCGCATTCGGCGCCCTGGTCGCGCTTGCCGAGCCTGCCGGCAGGGGCTCGTTCACTGCCGATCCGGTCCGCATCCTGGTGGCCGACACCCCGCACTGGTTCGCGGTACCTGTCGTCGCCGCGATCGCGGTCGGCCTCATGTCCGCGCTCATCGTGAGCCTGTACTCCGGCGGATTCGCGGTGCAGGCCACCGGCGTGCACCTTCCTCGCTGGTCGTCTGTGCTGGTGCTCGGCATCGTGGTCGCTGCGGCGACAGCGGGACTTCTCGCCAATGTGTCGGGTGTCGGGACGCTGCTGCTCGCGTATCCGACCACCTTGGCCGTCCCCGTCGCCGCGTGGACCGGAATCTTCTTCGGCGACTTTCTGTTGCGTCGACGACGGCTCGCCACGGATTCCCTGCTGCATCGAGGCGGGGTCTATCCCGACTGGCGCTGGCCGAACGTCATCGGGCTCATCGTCATCAGCGCGATCGGGCTCGGCTTCATGCGAGCGGATGCCGACGGGTTGCGCTGGGAGGGCTACCTCTATCGCGCGCTTGGTGCCGATCCGCACGGCACCCTGGCAGCCTCCGATCTCGGCGTGCTCTTCGCGCTGGTGCTCGGGCTCACGCTCGCACTCATCGCCGGGAGGCGAGCGGTCGAGCATCAGGAGGCGGCAAGCCGCTGACGCAGCCATCGCTGCCTTGTACCGCAGGACAACTGCCGCACGGCACGTGTGCGCTCGGCACGCCGTAGGCTCGGAGGGTGCCGGCAACCATCGCAGAGCTCCTCAGAGTCGTCGAAGATCTCTGGCCCGCCTCCGGATCCGAGCCGTGGGATGCCGTCGGCCTGGTCACGGGTGGACCTGACTCTCCCGTGACCCGAGTGCTGCTGGCCGTAGACCCCGTTGCCGAGACCGTCGAGGAGGCGGCCGGCGGTGGTTTCGACGTGCTTCTGGTGCATCACCCTCTTCTCCTGCGTGGCGTGACCACCGTTGCGGAGGATCGCTACAAGGGTGCGCTCGTCTCCCAGCTGATCCGTGGCGGATGCAGTCTCGTGACGGCCCACACGAACGCCGACGTCGTTCCCGACGGGGTCTCCGATGTGCTCGCCTCCCACCTGGGCCTTCTCGATGCCAGGCCGATCGTCCCAGGCACTGACGCGACGTCCGGACTGGGCCGGGTCGGCAGGATGCCCGAGCCGACGACGCTCGGCCACCTCGCGCGCGCCCTCGCCGACATTCTTCCCGCGACGGCCACGGGCATCCGTGTCGCTGGTGACTACGCCAGGCCTGTCACCAAGGTGGCGCTCTGCGGTGGTGCAGGAGATGCCTTCCTCGGTGAGCCGGATGTCGTCGATTCCGATGTGTACATCACGTCGGACCTGCGCCACCATCCGGCGTCGGAGGCCCTCGAGCAGGCACGCATCTCAGGCGGTCCGGCCCTGATCGACGTCTCGCACTGGGCGGCGGAGTGGGTATGGCTCGACACAGCTGCCGATAAGTTGCGTCACACGCTTCCGGAGGTTCGCATCGAGGTCAGCGAGCTCCGCACCGATCCGTGGGATTTCGTGATCGTGCAGTGACACCGCGCCACGCGGCGGTGCAATACCGTGGACCAGATCGACAACACGGATCAGATCGACAAGACAGATCAGATCGACATGACCTAGGGCGAATGCCAGGTCGGAGATGAGTGCAGTGAAAGCCGACCCCCGCGACCAACTCGAATTGCTGCGATTGCAGGATCTCGATACCGCCATCGTCAAGGCGACACGTTCCATCGCGAATCCGCCACAGGCCAAGGCACTGGCCGAACTCGCCCCGATCGTCGCCGAGGTACGCAGCAGGCGCCTCGGTGTCACCGGTGAAGTGGAAGATGCGCGCATCGAGTTGAAGCGGATCGAGTCCGATGTCACCGTCGTCGAGGCACGCATGGCGCGTGACACCGAGCGGGTGCAGCAGACGGCATCCGTCAAGGACGTCGCTGCGCTGGAGGCGGAACTCGGTGCTCTGCGCAAGCGTCGTGGCGACCTCGAGGACATCGAACTCGCCATCATGCAGCGCATCGAAGACCTGGAGTCCACGATCACAGACATCGATGCAGAAGGGGCCGACGCCGAGGCCGAAGTCGCGACTCTGGAAGCAGAGCGTGACGAGGCGGTCGCGGCGTTCGAACGTACGCGCTCGGATGCCATCGCGGATCGCGCAGCCGTTGCCAGCGCGCTCCCGACCGAGCTCGTCGCCCTGTACCAGAAGCAGCACGACCGTTACGGCGTCGGTGCAGCCCGTCTCGTGGGCGGTGTCTCGCTGGGCTCGAACATGAAACTGTCTCCGTCCGATCTGGCCATCGTTCACGCGGCGGCGGCCGACGAGGTAGTGCTCTGCCCGGAAAGCGGGGCGGTCCTGATTCGCGACGACAACTCTTGGGCCTAGGCGACGCCGGAGAATCCCGAACCCGTGACGCCTTCGTCGCTCGACTAGGCTGGATGCCGGAACGGGTCGGCAAGACGGTCGCGTCGGCATCACACCTCGTGGGTTGCCGCCGAGGAACGTCCGGGCTCCGTAGAGCAGGGCGGTGGGTAACACCCACCCGGGGCAACCCGCGAGACAGTGCCACAGAAAACAGACCGCCTTCGCGTGAGCGAAGGTAAGGGTGAAACGGTGGTGTAAGAGACCACCAGCGGCCGGGGCGACCCGGCCGGCTAGGCAAACCTCGCCCGGAGCAAGGTCAGACAGGAAACCATGAGGCTGCTCGCCTCATTTCCGGGTAGACCGCTAGAGGATCGTGGTAACACGCTCCCGAGATAGATGGCCGTCCAGGGCACGCAGCGTTCTCGAACACCGCGTGCCCGAACAGAACCCGGCGTATCAGCCGGCCCGTTCCCTCACCGGATCGCCGAGACCTCAGCGGCGGTCGGTGCGCGGGTCGTTGGCGGCCAGCGCTGCGGCGCCCAGTATGCCCGCGTTGTTGCGGTAGGTCGCGGGCACGGCCTTGGTCTTCAGATCGAGATAGTGCGCGAACTCGTCCCAGTTCTTCGAGACTCCGCCGCCGATGACGAAGAGATCGGGCGTGAAGAGGAACTCGAGCCAGCCGTAGTAGCGATTCAGGCGTTTGGCCCAATGCGCCCAGTCGAGGTCCTCGCGTTCCTTTGCGGAATACGCGGCCTTGCTCTCGGCGTCGTGTCCGTCGATCTCCAGATGGCCGAGCTCGGCGTTCGGCACGAGCACACCATTGTAGATCAGGGCGGACCCGATACCGGTGCCCAGAGTCGTGAGCAGCACCAGGCCGTCGATGCCCTTCGCCGCGCCGAACGTCGTCTCGGCGTAGCCCGCGGCATCCGCGTCGTTGACGAAGTGGATGTCTCGCTCGAGCGCCTTCTCGAACTTCTTCTCGGCTTCGAGCCCGATCCACTTCTTCGAGACGTTCGCTGCCGAAAGGGTGCGGCCGCCCTTGACGATGGCGGGGAAGCACACGCCGACCGGATCCTTGGGATCACCCCCGGTGAGAGTATCGAGCACCTCCCTGGTGACCTCGATCACCTCGTCGGGCTCGCCGCCCTTCGGCGTGGGCAGCTTGATCCGATCGCTGATCAGCTCTCCGGATTCGAGGTCGACGACACCCCCCTTGATCCCCGTTCCGCCGATGTCGATCCCGATTGCCGTCGTGGAGGTCATGAGGGAAATCTACCCGGACAGCGGCGCCGACGTGGCTCTGCAGCCGTGTCGGCTACGGGAGTGTCAGCACTTCGGCGCCCCGTTCGGTCACGACGAGGGTGTGCTCGAACTGCGCGGTGACAGACTTGTCGCGCATGGTGACTGTCCAATCATCCGGCCACATGTCCCAGTCGGGCGACCCGAGCGTGAGCATCGGCTCGATCGTGAAGACCATGCCGGGCACGATTTCGGTGTCGTATGCGGGTGCCGAGTCGTAGTGCGGAATGATCAGGCCGGAATGGAACGAACGCCCGACTCCGTGGCCCGTGAAATCGCGTACGACGCCGTAGCCGAAGCGCTTGGCATACGACTCGATGGCACGGCCGATCACGTTGACCTGCCTGCCGGGGGCAACGGCCTTGATGCCCCGGTTCATCGCCTCGCGCGTGCGCTCGACGAGAAGCGTCACATCGTCGGATGCCTCTCCGACGATGAAAGTCTGGTTGCTGTCGCCGTGGTAGCCGTTCTTGAACGCGGTGATGTCGATGTTCACGATGTCGCCGGCGTCGAGCACCGTGTCGTCCGGGATCCCGTGGCAGATCACCTCGTTCACCGAGGTGCAGCTCGACTTCGGATACCCCCGGTAGCCCAACGTCGATGGGTAGGCGCCGTTCGCCACCATGAAATCGTGCGCGACGGCATCCAGCTCCTCCGTCGTGACGCCAGGGGCGACATTCTGGCCGACCAGCTCGATCGCCTCGGCGGCGATGCGACCCGAATCCCTGATCAGCTCGATCTCCTCCGGCGTGTAGACATCGCCGCGGTCATCTCTCGCCGGCCCTGGCTTACCGACGTATTCCGGGCGCGGAATGGATGCCGGCACGGTGCGGCGAGCAGAGACGGGGCCGGGAATCAGATGGCCGGAGGAGTCCTTGGGCATAGGATCAAGCTTATGGTCGACGCCTACGAAAACGACATCGAGCACAAGTACTGGTACAACGTCAAGACCGGTGCAGTCGAGCAGGGCTTCAAGTCGCCCGCGCCCAACCGCGTCGGCCCGTTCGACACCCATGAAGAGGCGGAGCACGCCCTCGACAAGTTGCGCGAGAACAGCGCCAGGTGGGCCGAGGAAGACGCCAACGACTAGGCCCGACTCATCCGCACTTCACGCGAGTGGTGCGAGCCCAGTCCGTCAGTAGCTGTGCTCTGGCCCGGGGTACTGGCCGTGCTCGACGTCGTCTTTGTAGCGCCGTGCGGCCTCGCCTAGAACGCCCTTGAGATCCGCATACTGGCGCACGAAGCGGGGGACACGGCCGGTCGTGAAGCCGGCCCAGTCGGTCCAGACGAGCAGCTGTCCGTCGACGTTCGGCCCGGCGCCGACGCCGATGGTCGGAATTCCGAGCTCCTCGGTCACTCTGGCCGCGGCATCCGCCGGGACCATTTCGAGCACCACGGCGAACGCGCCGGCCTCTTCGACCGCGTGAGCATCGGCCAGCAGTTGCTCGATGCCGTCGTCGCCCCGGCCCTGGATGATGTGGCCGCCGAGCTTGTGTTCGCTCTGCGGCGTGTAGCCGATGTGCGCCATCACGGGGATGCCGGCGTCCACGATGCGCCTGATCTGCTTCGCGCTGCGCTGGCCGCCCTCGAGCTTGACGGCGTGCGCGCCGGTCTCCTTCATGAATCGGATCGCAGTGTGCAAGGCATCCTGCACATCGGTCTCGTAGGAACCGAACGGCATGTCCGCGACCACGAACGCACGGGTGACGGCGTGCGCGACGGCGCGCGTCAACGGGATGAGATCGTCGACGGTGACCGGCAGGGTCGTCTCGTAGCCGAAGACGTTGTTGCCCGCTGAGTCTCCCACCAGGAGGAAATCGATGCCGGCGGCGTCGAAGATCTGCGCGCTCAGCATGTCGTAGCTGGTGAGGCCGGTGATCTTGATTCCGTTGGCCTTGGCGTTCTGGAAATGTCGGGTGCGAACGCGCTTCGGTCCCTCCGGCGTACCGCCGTACGGACGTTCTTCGGCGGGAGTCGACGCTGGAGTACCTGCCTGGTCAGCCATGGCCGCCAGTCTAGCCAGACGGGTACCCGGAGGAATCGTGATGGAGCGCCCCGTCAGCCGGTAACCTGAGATCCACGACGAGAGGTGACAGATGGACAAGCAGCGTGACTTCGTTCTCCGCACGATCGAGGAGCGCGGCGTCAAGTTCGTGCGACTGTGGTTCACCGATGTCGTCGGCACCCTGAAATCCGTCGCGATCGCGCCGGCCGAAGTCGAGGGTGCGTTTTCCGAGGGGCTCGGATTCGACGGGTCGGCGATCGAAGGACTGACGCGCACCTTCGAATCCGACCTGCTCGCGCATCCAGATCCGACCACGTTCCAGATCCTGCCGTGGCGGGGCGAGATCGACCCGACCGCCCGCATGTTCTGCGACATCACGACGCCGGACGGCGAACCGGCGGTTGCCGACCCGCGCAACGTGCTCAAGCGCACGCTGGAGAAGGCCGCTGAGCGCGGATTCACGTTCTACACGCATCCCGAGATCGAGTTCTATCTTCTCAAGTCGTCGCAGTTCGGCGAGGGCGGGCCGGTGCCCGTCGACTCAGCCGGATACTTCGACAACGTGCCCGGTGGCACGGCGCACGACTTCCGTCGTCGTTCTGTGCGCATGCTCGAAGACCTCGGCATCTCGGTGGAGTTCAGTCATCACGAGGCCGGTCCCGGTCAGAACGAGATCGATCTTCGCTATGCGGATGCGCTCACCACGGCGGACAACATCATGACGTTCCGTACGGTCGTCAAGGAGGTCGCGATCGAGCAGGGCGTGTACGCCACGTTCATGCCGAAGCCGATGACGGGGCATCCTGGAAGCGGCATGCACACGCACCTCTCACTGTTCGAGGGAGATTCGAACGCATTCTTCGAGGCGGGCGCTCAATACCAGCTGTCGAAGGTCGCCAGGCAGTTCATCGCGGGCTTGCTGCACCATGCTCCCGAGATCACCGCAGTGACGAACCAGTTCGTCAACTCGTACAAGCGACTGTGGGGCGGTGACGAGGCGCCGAGCTACGTCTGCTGGGGGCACAACAACCGCTCAGCGCTCGTGCGCGTTCCGCTGTACAAGCCCAGCAAGGGTCAGAGCGCGCGCGTGGAGTATCGCGGAATCGACTCTGCAGCTAATCCATACCTCGCGTTTTCACTGATGCTCGCCGCGGGGCTCAAGGGCATCGAAGAGGAGTACGAGCTCCCGGCCGAGGCCGAGGACGACGTCTGGGCGCTCAGCGATGCCGAACGTCGGGCGCTCGGGTTCAGCCCTCTTCCCGCGAGCCTCGAACAGGCCGTGCAGCGTATGGAGGAGTCCGAGCTCGTGGCCGAGACGCTGGGGGAGCAGGTCTTCAACTATGTACTGGCCAACAAACAGCGCGAGTTCCGCGAGTACAGGGCGCAGGTGACGCCGTACGAGCTGCGCACGAACCTCGAGATCCTCTGATCGCGCGACGGTCGGCATGCGTCGACGGATGAAGACATGCCTCCGATCAGTCTGACTGCGTTGGCCCGGGCCGGGTTCGTCGGGCTGAGCGACGCGCGCACGAACCTCGATGAACTCGCGGATGCCGGCGGCCCGACCCCCGAGGTCGCGCTGGACATGTTCGCCGACGTCGCCGATCCGGATGCGGCACTCGAGCGGCTGCTGCTCCTCGTGCGTCGCAGGCCTCAGGAGTGCGCGACGGTATTGAGCGACCGCGCGACGCTCGCCCGGCTTCTGCTCGTGCTCGGAGCATCCGGCGGCCTAGCGGATTTCCTGATGAGGGCACCCGGCGCGCTCGTCGGGTTCCAGACGCCTGCGACGACGCTGCCCTCCGAGGCCGCGTTACGGGCCGAGCTGCTGGAGTCGGTGTCCGAGGTATCGGGTGAGGACGCCTGGACCGCACTGCGGGTCGCGTACCGCACCCGCCTCACCCGGATCGCGGCCTACGACCTGCAGCAGCCGGATCCGGTAGAGGGGCTCGACAACGTCGCCCGCACGCTCGCGGCACTGGCCGGTGCAGCGCTTGACGCATCGCTCGCCGCAGCACGCGAGATCGCCTCAGGCACCGGCCCCGGCACCTTCCCGGCTGACGAGGTCGCAGCAACGAAGCTGTCCATCATCGGTATGGGGAAGACCGGGGCGAAGGAGCTCAACTATCTCAGCGATGTCGACGTCATCTTCGTCGTCGAGGGGGACGAAGACGCTGGCGTGTCCAACCCGAGAGCCGTCGACATCGGCACGCGACTGGCAACCCTCACCATGCGGGGCATCGACTCCATCGCGATCGAGCCCCCGCTGTGGGAGGTCGATGCCAACCTTCGGCCGGAGGGCAAAGACGGCGCCCTCGTACGCACCCTCGAGTCGCACCTGGCCTATTACGACCGCTGGGCGAAGGGCTGGGAATTCCAGGCGCTGCTGAAGGCACGACCGATCGCCGGTGATCGCGGCCTCGGCAGTCGGTACGCCGACGCGATCTCGCCCTACGTGTGGAAGAGCGCGTCCGGTGAGAGCTTCGTGGAGTCGGTGCAGCGCATGCGGGAGCGGGTCACTGCGAACATCCCGCAAGACGAGGTGGACCGTCAGCTCAAACTCGGTCCCGGCGGGCTGCGCGACATCGAATTCACCGTGCAGCTTTTGCAGCTCGTTCACGGGCATACGGATGCCTCGGTCCGCGTCGCTGGAACCCTGCCGGCTCTCGAGGTGCTGGCGTCCGCCGGCTACATCGGGCGAGCGGAGTCCGCCGAGTTCGCACGGGACTACCGCACGCTGCGACTGCTCGAGCATCGCCTGCAGCTCTCCGAGCTGCGCCGCACCCACCTGATGCCTCGCGAGGAGCACCGCCTCCGCACGCTGGCGCGCGCCACCGGACTCGCGGGCAGCGCTCAAGGTCTCACGACGCTCTGGAACGACATCAAGCGACGCGTCAGGGGTCTGCACGAGCGATTGTTCTACCGGCCCCTGCTCGCCGCCGTGGCGGCACTTCCCGGCGACGGAACCTCGCTCACCGGCGCACAAGCCGAGGCACGTCTCGCGGCGATCGGCTTCGTGGACCCGCATGGAGCGTTCGGACACATCGCAGCCCTGACCGCCGGCGTCTCACGGCGAGCCGCCATCCAACGCACTCTCCTGCCGGTGATGTTGCAGTGGTTCGCCGACGGAGCGGACCCCGACTACGGACTGTTGACGTTCAGAAGGCTGAGTGAGGACCTCGGAGGCACTCACTGGTTCCTGAGGCTCCTGCGGGATTCGTCTGGGGCCGCCGAGCGGCTCACCAAGGTGCTCTCCAGCTCGCGGTTCGCCGGCGAGCTGCTCGGGCTCATTCCGGAGAGCGTCGCCTGGCTCGACGACGATGCCGACCTGGTCCCGCGCACACGCGCAGCACTCGACGACGAAATCACGGCGATCCTGGAACGTCACGAGACGCCGGATGCCGCGGCGCGCGCTATCCGGGCCGTTCGCCGTCGAGAGGTGCTGCGCCTCGCCTTCGCGGGCATCCTCGGCATCGGCGGGCTGCACGAGCTCGCGGCGGGCTTGACGGACGTGACGGAGGTGACCATCGCAGGCATCCTCTCAGCCATCAGGCAACGAGTGCAGACGTCGATCGAATTCGCCGTCATCGCCATGGGACGCTTCGGCGGGCGCGAACTGGGATTCGGATCCGACGCCGACGTGATCTACGTGTTCCGTGCTGACGCGTCGATCGATCAGCAGGAAGCGCACCGCGCGGCTCACGCGATCGTCGCGGACCTGAATCGCCTCACCGATGACGCGCGTCTGCCGCTCGAGCTCGACATGGACCTGCGCCCCGAGGGCAAGAACGGTCCTCCGGCTCGTACGCTCGAGTCCTACCGCGCGTACTACAGGCGATGGTCGTTGACCTGGGAGGCACAAGCTCTTCTGCGCGCGCGCGGTTTCGCCGGCGACGAGGCCCTTCTCCTGGACTTCGCAGCGCTCGCGGACACCGTGCGATATCCCGTCGACATCTCCGAGCGAGAGGTCCGCGAGGTCAAGCGCATCAAGGCGCGGGTGGAGAACGAGCGCCTTCCGCAGGGAGCCGACCCGTCCCGCCACCTCAAACTCGGTCGCGGTTCGCTGAGTGATGTCGAGTGGCTCGTGCAGCTGCAGCAACTCCAGCACGCGGGCGCTGCGCCGGCATTGCGCACGACATCGACCCTGGATGCTCTCCAGGCGTGCGTCGACCTCGACCTGGTCTGCGACACGGATGCCGACCGGCTTCGGGACGCCTGGATCCTCGCGTCCAGAGCGCGGAGCGCGGTCACGCTCTGGACCAACAAGACGTCGGATCTGCTCCCCGTCGAGCGAAAGGCGCTGGAGGGTGTTGCCCGCTTGTTGGAGTACCCGCCCGGTTCCGCGACGCGTTTGGAAGAGGACTATCTCGGCGTCACCAGGCGCTCGCGAGCGGTCTTCGAGCGTGTCTTCTACGGAGAGCAGTAGCGGCGCGGCCTCGGGTGACGACGACGGCGCCGTGTCCGCTGAGCTGAGACCACCGGAACTGCGGTGCCGTGAATGGAAGCAATCGTCGCCACCGGCCCGCCCGACGTCGAAGAGACGGAGATCACGCAGGAGCCCGACGAAGGCGGCTCGATGCTCGTTCCCTAGGGAGTTCACATGACGAAAGCAGGCCTCCTGTGATGGGTGACCCGCTTTCGCTTTGTGGGGGCCTGTCGGCTATACGCCGTAGTAGAGCTCGAACTCGAAGGGGTGCGGCCGCTGCGCGAGGGGTTTGATCTCCTTCTCACGCTTATAGTCGATCCAGGTCTCGATCAGTTCGGGCGTGAAGACACCGCCTGCCGTGAGGAAGTCGTGGTCGGCCTCGAGCGCATCGAGAACGGCGTCGAGCGTACCCGGAACCTGCGGGATCGACTTGGCCTCCTCCGGCGGAAGCTCGTAGAGGTCCTTGTCGACCGGCTCGTGAGGCTCGATGCGGTTGCGGATGCCGTCGATGCCCGCCATCAGCTGCGCGGCGAAAGCGAGGTACGGGTTGCCGGAGGCATCCGGTGCACGGAACTCGATGCGCTTCGCCTTCGGGTTGGTGCCCGTGATCGGGATGCGGATCGCCGCCGACCGGTTACCGGCCGAGTAGACCAGGTTCACGGGGGCCTCGAAGCCGGGCACCAGGCGGTGATACGAGTTCACCGTCGGGTTCGTGAACGCCAAGAGCGACGGAGCGTGCTTCAGGATGCCGCCGATGTACCAGCGTGCGACGTCCGACAGCCCGCCGTAGCCGGCCTCGTCGTAGAACAGCGGCTTGCCTTCGTTCCACAGGGACTGATGGGTGTGCATGCCCGATCCGTTGTCGCCGAACAGCGGCTTCGGCATGAACGTGGCGGTCTTGCCCCACTGCTCGGCCGTGTTCTTCACGATGTACTTGAACTTCAACAGGTCATCGGCAGCGTGCACCATGGTGTCGAAGCGGTAGTTGATCTCCGCCTGACCACCGGTGCCCACCTCGTGGTGCGCCCGCTCGAGAATGAGGCCGGCGTCGATCAGCTTCAACGAGATGTCGTCACGCAGGTCGGCCTGCTTGTCCACCGGGCTGACCGGGAAGTAGCCGCCCTTGTACGGGGTCTTGTTGGCGAGGTTGCCGCCTTCTTCGGCGCGGCCGGAGTTCCACGCCGCCTCCTCGGAGTCCACGAAGTGGTACGCGGTATTCTGCTTCACCTCATAACGCACGTCGTCGAAGATGTAGAACTCGGCCTCAGGGGCGAAGAACGCCGTGTCGGCGATACCCGTGGACGCCAGGTACTTCTCCGCCTTCTTCGCGACCTGACGCGGGTCCTTTCCGTACACCTCCCCGTTGCGCGGGTTGAAGATGTCGAACACCATCACCAGCGTGCGCTCGGCCCGGAACGGGTCGACATAAGCGGTCGAGACGTCCGGAATCAGCTGCATGTCCGACTCGTGGATCGACGCGAAACCGCGGATCGACGATCCGTCGAAGAGCTGCCCGACAGAGAAGAACTCCTCGTCGACGGTGGACGCGGGAATGTTGAAGTGCTGCTGCACACCGGGAAGGTCGGTGAATCGGATGTCGAGGAACTTGACATCCGTGTCCTTGATGAACGCGAGCACCTCGGAAGAATCACTGAACATGCGGTCTCTCCAAGCGGGTGACGATAGTCGGGAGTTCGGTTGCGCGAGCAGCCGGTGACAGGCTATGGGCACGCGGTTTCCCCACCGTATCGCGATTGTTTCCGGGATGTTACGTGCAGGCCGGATCGATAGACTCGGCCGGTGCCAACGTCCCCCTCAACTCCGCGCCGTTCCGGCGATCTCGCACCCAGCAGGTATCCGGGGGAGCGACTGGGACTGCCGGAGACCGGGCCGCGGTCGGTGGCGAGACCGGGACGTCGGATCCTCGGGTTGATCATCGACTGGGCGATCGCGTCGCTCTTGTCTTTCGCGTTCTTCCACTACGACTCCTGGGCGACGCTCGCCGTCTTCGCGGTGTTGCAGTATCTCTTCATCCCGACGATCGGCGGCAGCATCGGGCACCGCATCGTGGGATTGCGGGTCGTCGCCCTCAGCGGAACCTGGGTAGGTCTGTGGCGTCCTCTGGTGCGCACCGTGCTGCTCTGCGTCGTCGTTCCTGCGCTGGTCTGGGACTCCGACCAGCGCGGCTTTCATGACAAGGTCGCCGGCACGATTCTGATCCGCTCCTAGCCGTAGCCCTGAGCCGTCAGCGTGCGCGCTGCGGGCGCACCTTGAGCGGGTCGACGCCCTTCGGAATCGGCATCTGCGTGCCGAGGGAGGTGAGGCGATTGTCGACCGCGAGAACCTCGGGCTTGGTCAGCGCCACCTTGATCTTCGCCATGCGTCCGGAGAGTTTGTGCAGCGGCACGGCATCCGAGTCCGGTCCGACGTTGAAGACGTTGATCGGAACGTTCGGCACGATGCGGGCGACCTTACGGCGTTCGTCTTCGACCATCTTGCGGGTGCGGGATTCCGGTCCCTCGCCGATCAGCACGACACCCCCGCGTCCGACGGCGCGGTAGACCGCGTCACGCGTACGGCCATTGACCGCGACGGGCATCTCGCTGCCACGCCACGAGCGCTTCAGCGAACTGCGAAGCACTGCTCCGACGGCACCGGGTTGTCCTTCGATCTGCGAGTATGCCGCGCGTTCCGCTCTGCGGCCAAGCACGATGATCGCGCCGAGTGCGCCGAGCAGCAGGCCGGCGACGACCCAGAGCACGATGCTGAACACGTCGCCGCCACCGAGGGTGAACGCGACGACGAGTCCGAGCACGATGCCCAGAAGCAGTGTCCCGAGCATGTACCACTGCGCGCGGGGGTCGTATCGGCGGGTCATCTGGAAGACCTGCCACATCTGCTTGATGCGGCCGGGTTCCTTCGCCTCTGCGGTGTCCTTACGTGCCATGCTCACCAGGATACCGGCTCGTAAGCGGCCCGATACGCGGTGGGGGCGCGCACCGGGCCGCAGCTGTCAGACGGCCTGCGCGAACCCTAACGAGGCATCCGCCAAAGCACTGAAGCGCGACGGAATCTCGCGTCCCTTGGCCGACATGGATTGCGCCCACAGACGCCCGGCGCGGTAGGACGAACGCACGAGCGGACCGGCCAGCACACCGAGGAATCCGATGGCCTCGGCTTCGGCCTTCAGCTCGACGAACTCCTCCGGCCTCACCCACCGCGCGACAGGCAAGTGGCGGGGACTCGGGCGCAGGTACTGCGTGATGGTCAGGATGTCCGTGCCGGCGTCGTGCAGATGACGCAGCGCCTCGCTCACCTCGCCTCGCTCCTCACCCATACCGAGGATGAGGTTGGACTTGGTGATCATCCCGGCTTCGCGCCCCTGCGTGATCACGTCGAGCGATCGCTGATAGCTGAATGCCGGACGGATGCGCTTGAAGAGGCGGGGAACCGTCTCGACGTTGTGCGCGAACACCTCGGGCTCTGCGTCGAATACGCGCCGCAAGTGCTCGGGACGACCGGAGAAGTCGGGAACGAGAATCTCGACGCCGGTGCCCGGTGCTTGGGCGTGGATCTGCCTGATGGTCTCCGCGTAAAGCCACGACCCCTCATCGACGAGATCGTCTCTGGCCACACCGGTGACGGTTGCGTAGCGCAGCCCCATCCGAGCAACGCTTTCTCCGACCCTGCGCGGTTCGTCTGCGTCGAAGGCCGCAGGCTTGCCGGTGTCGATCTGGCAGAAATCGCATCTGCGCGTGCATTGGCTGCCGCCGATGAGGAACGTCGCCTCGCGGTCCTCCCAGCACTCGTAGATGTTCGGGCAGCCGGCCTCCTGGCACACGGTGTGCAGGTCTTCGGCCTTGACGAGGTTCTGCAGTTGCGTGAATTCCGGACCCATCTTGGCGCGGGTCTTGATCCACTCCGGCTTGCGTTCGATCGGGGTCTGGGCGTTGCGTGTCTCGAGGCGCAGCATCCTGCGCCCTTCCGGAGCCGCGCTCATGCGGCCACACCGATCACTGAGTCGAAATGCCTCTGCACCACGGGAGCGGCGTCCTGCGGGGTCACGACTCTGCCGAGCTCGCGCGAGATGGTGGTGACTCCGGCATCCCTGATGCCGCACGCGACGATGCGCTCGTAGGGCGCGAGGTCGTTCGAGCAGTTCAGAGCGAAGCCGTGCATGGTCACACCAGAGGCGACGCGGATGCCGATGGCCGCGATCTTGGCATCCGGACCGTCAGTCGACACCCAGACTCCGCTGCGACCGTCGACGCGATGTCCGTCCACCCCGAGCTCGGCGAGTACGTCGATCAGCATGCCTTCGAGGCGGCGTACGTAACCGACCACGTCGATCGGCTCGGCAAGGTGGAGGATCGGATACCCCACGAGCTGGCCAGGGCCGTGCCACGTGATCTTGCCGCCGCGGTCGACGTCGATCACCGGCGTTCCGTCGCTCGGACGTTCATCGGGTTCCGTGCGCTTGCCCGCCGTGAAGACGGACTCGTGCTCGAGGAGAAGGACAGTGTCAGGCGCCCGCCCGTCGACCACAGCGGAGTGCAGAGCACGCTGCTGTTCGAGGGCGTCGAGATACGGCACGGAGTTGGCGCTTAGCCCCGTGACGACGTAGTCGATCACATCGTGCAGTCTACGGGTTCCTCTCCTCCCCATTGCGCGGTCGGGTCGGGTGCCGAACAATCCGGATGTTCAGGTCCCTTCAGATTCTCGGACCGACGACGATGGCCTGCATGACCGCACGACCCACCGCTGCAACTGTCGGCTCAGCGTCTCCCACGGAGCCGACGCCGACCGTGTGGCAGAGCCTCGGCGGCTACCGCTTGCTGCGCACGATAGGTGCGGGGAGCCGCAGCGTCGTCTACCTTGCGTCCGAGCCGGCCGGCGAGGTCGCGGTGAAGGCGATGGACGCGTCGGTCGATGACGAATCGTTCGTCGACGAGGCGGGCTGTCTGGCATCCGTCGCGTCGCAGCATGTCGTACGACTGCTCGACGTGAGCGTCGTTCCCGATCGTCCGCGCTGCCTGCTTCTCGAGCGGCTTCCCGGCCCGAGCCTCGCCACCCTTCTGCGCGAGCGGCCGACCGTTGAAGTCGGGGAAGCCGTGACGCTGGCAGTGTCGGTCCTTCGCGGGGTGCGCGCCGTGCACGCCGCCGGGTGGACGCACGGCGCACTTTCGCTCGCCAAGGTCAGGCTCGACGCGAGCGGACGACCGGTGCTCCTCGGCTTCGGCGCTGCCGTCCGTTCGACCGCCGCGGGCGTACAGAGCGACTGGATCGGTGCAGCGGATGCCGTGGACGCGATTTTCGACAGGATCGATCTCGCCGACCCGCAGCGCGTTGCACGATGTCGCGAAGCGGTCCGCTCGATCGCGTCAGCGGCGGGTGACGAAGTGTCGGCTATCGGCACGGCACAACGCGAGCTTTTCGCACTCTCACCCGCAGCACCGATATCCATGGCCCACAACTCGGCTGTCGTGCCGGGGGAGCACCGCGCCGGCCTTCATCCCGTCGCGAAAGGTGGGGAACCCGAAGCGCATGAGCACCTCCGGGACTCTCGGCAGAGCGTCGGGCTGCTGGCGCTTGCCGCCTTATCGCTCATGGAGAACGGCGTCACTGCAACCGTCACGACGCGCGTGCGGACCTTCGCCCGGTCCAGGAGACGTCCTTTGATGCTCGCTGGCGGCGCCGCGGTGGTCATCACACTCGGTGCGCTGCTGCTGCTCCCGCCGGCAGGTTCGGCCGGCCACGCCGCCACGAAGGCTCTGCCCGCCCAACAGACCGAGTCTCCGCTCGCGACGCCGGCGCCGACTACCGGAGCGACCAAGACCATGAGTACTTCGGGAGCCGGCGACCGCACTGACTCCACCACAAGCGGCTCTCCGAAAGATGACGCCCGCGAGGCCGAACAAGATCCCGTGAAGGCCGCAGTCGGGTTGCTCGCGCTCCGAAGCGAATACCTGGCCAGTGCAGACGCCGACGGCCTCGCCGATATCGAACAGGCCGGCTCGCCGATCCTCGCGGCGGACACCGCGCTCGTGTCGGCAGGACGGCGATCCATTCCCGCGCCGTCGGCGTCGCAGCTCTCTCTGGCCGAGGCTCTCGGCGACGCCGCGGTGATCGCCGTGGCTCCGGGCACCGGAGACACGACGAAGCCGGCGTCGGCTCTGCTGATCAGAACCGACGCCGGCTGGCGTCTACGTGCGCTGTTCGAGAACTGAGCGCCCTGGTGTTTCTCGGCGGCTCAGATGCCCAGGTCGGACTCGAAGGCGGCCTCCTCGAGGCGGTTCTTCACGGCGACGAGGAAGCGTGCGGCATCCGCACCGTCCACGATGCGGTGATCGTACGACAGCGCCAGGTACACGGTAGAGCGAACGGCGATGGCATCGCCATCGTCGGTCTTCACGACAACGGGCTTCTTCGTGACGATGCCCGTTCCGAGGATCGCAACCTGCGGCAGGAACACCAGAGGGGTGTCGAACAAAGCGCCACGCGAACCCGTGTTCGTGACCGTGAAGGTGCCGCCGGCGAGCTCGTCGGGCTTCAGCTTGTTGTCGCGGGTGCGCTGCGCGAGGTCCGCGATCTGCTGCGACAGCTGGGCGATGTTCAACGAGCTGGCATCGCGAACGACCGGCGTGAGCAGGCCCCGCTCGGTGTCGACCGCGATCGAGATGTTCTCGTGGTCGGGGTAGACGATGTTCTCGCCGTCGACCGTCGCGTTGATCACCGGATACGCCTTGAGCGCCTCAGCGGCTGCCAGTGTGAAGAAAGGTAGGAACGAGAGCTTCGTTCCTGTGGCCTTCTCGAATCCGGTCTTCGCTCGAGTACGCAGCGCGGCGACCTTCGTCACATCGACTTCGACGACCGTCGTGAGCTGTGCGGAGTTCTGCATCGACACGACAGCTCGATCTGCAACGACCTTGCGAAGGCGCGACATCGGCTGAACGGTTCCCCGCAGCGGCGAAGTCTCGAGTTTCGTGCTCGCAGGTGCTGCCGCGGCGGCGGGTGCCTCCGCAACACCGGCACCTGCGGTGAGCACGTCCTCCTTGCGGATGCGACCGCCGACGCCCGTGCCGGTGACCGTGGTCAGATCGACGCCCTGCTCGTTCGCCAGCTTGCGGACGATCGGGGTCACGTATCCGGTACCGGCGTGCGAACCGGATGCTGCCGGCTGCGAAGCAACCGGCGTCGGCTCTGCAGGAGCGGCCGGTGCGGGAGCGGGGGCCGGAGCAGGTGCGACGACTGGAGCCGCCGGAGCCGGGACCGCAGGCGCGGCGGGCGCCTGGACGGGTTCCGCGGGAGTCTCTGCGACCGGCGCCGGCTGCTGCTCGGGCTCTGGCGATGCCGTGGGAGCTGGGGCGACCGCGATCGCAGCCTCCGCCACCGGAGCAGGCGCAGCGGGCGCAGGCTCTGCGGGCGCGGCTTCTGCTGGTGCAGCCTCCGGTTCAGCGGGAGCAGCTTCTGCCGGAGCTGGCGCTGGTGCGGCATCCTGAGCGCCCGAACCGTCACCGATGGTGACAAGGGCGGTGCCCACCTCGACTGTCTCGTCTTCCTGAACGAGGATCTGCTCGACGACGCCAGCGATCGGCGACGGGATTTCGGTGTCGACCTTGTCGGTCGACACCTCGAGCAGAGGCTCGTCGACCTCGACGCGATCGCCAACGTTCTTCAGCCAGCGGGTTACCGTGCCTTCCGTGACACTCTCGCCGAGTGCCGGGAGGCTGACGGATTCGCTCATGACCATGTCTCCTTCAAGAATGTGATTCGTTACGAAAGCTTATTGCAGCAGCCTGTTTCCACCCGCTGATCAGAGCGTGTGGAGCGGCTTGCCTGCCAAATAGAGGAACGCCTCGCCGAGCGACTCGTTCTGGGTGGGGTGCGCGTGGATGAACGGCGCGATGTCCTCGGGATACGCCTCCCAGTTCACGGCGAGCTGCGCTTCGCCGATGAGCTCACCGACCCGGTCGCCGATCATGTGGACACCGACGATCGGCCCGTCGTTGACGCGAACGACCTTCACCGACCCGGTGGTTCCGAGGATCTCGCTCTTGCCGTTGCCGGCGAGGCTGTAGTCGTAAGCCGTCACGTTCTCGCCGCCATACTGCGCCTCGGCGTTCGCCTGGCTGAGACCGATCGAAGCGACCTCCGGCTCGCAGTACGTGACCTTCGGGATGTTCACGTCATCGACGACGATCGGGTTCAAGCCCGCGATCTCCTCGGCGACGAAGATGCCCTGCTGGAAGCCGCGGTGCGCAAGCTGAAGGCCGGGCACGATGTCGCCAACCGCATACAGACCGGGAACGCCGGTCTCCAGCCGCTCATTCGTGATCACGAAACCGCGGTCGATCGTGACGCCTGCCTCTTCGTAGCCCAGCCCGGTCGTGACCGGACCGCGTCCGACAGCGACGAGCAGAAGCTCGGCCTCGACCGTGTCACCGTTCTCGAGCGTCACGACGACACCATCGTCGTTCTGGGCTACGTTCTGAAACCGCACACCGAGGCGGAAGTCGATGTTGCGGCGCCGGAAGGCACGCTCCAGGGACTTGCTGATCGACTCGTCCTCGTTGGGAACGAGGTGCGGGAGCGCCTCGATGATCGTGACCTCGGCGCCGAAGGACTTCCAGACGCTGGCGAACTCGACGCCGATCACGCCGCCGCCGAGCACGGCGACCTTCTTCGGAACGAAGTCGAGTTCGAGAGCCTGCTCGCTCGTGATCACCCGTCCGCCGATCTCGAGGCCCGGAAGAGACCGCGAGTAGGAGCCGGTGGCAAGGATCACGTTCTTGCCCACGTAGTCGTCGTCACCGACGCGCACTGTGATGGAGGAGACGAGGCGGCCCTCTCCCTCGACGGTGGTGATGCCACGGGCCTTCACGAGGCCCTGGAGCCCCTTGTACTTCTTCGCAACGACACCCTCGCGGTACGCGGTGACGGCCGCGATGTCGATGCCTTCGAACGTGGAGTTGATGCCGAACTTCGCCGACTCACGCGACGAATCGGCCACCTCGGCCGAGTGCAGCAGCGCTTTGGTGGGGATGCAACCGCGGTGCAGGCACGTGCCTCCGACCTTGTCCTTCTCGATCAATGCGACGGAGAAGCCGAGTTCGCTTGCGCGCAATGCCGCCGCGTAACCTCCGCTGCCCCCGCCGAGAACTACAATGTCGAAGTTCTGCTCAGACACCCATTCACTCCTAGGTCGGGATGCGGGACGTCACCGCCTTGAGGAGCGTGTGTTTTCGCTGCAGGCGGCCGTCGATCGGCAGGCGATTCCTGCCCATACGACCTTACTACCGCGCCCGGAAGCCCTCGGCCACACGGATGAGAGTGCGCACCAACACGCCCGTCGCGCCCTTTGCCGCATACCCGTAGGGAGCACCGTTGTTCTGGGCGGAGCCCGCGATGTCGAGATGCGCCCACGGAATCGTCTTCGCCGCCGGCTCGTCGGATGTCTTTCCGACGAACTCGCGCAGGAACACGCCGGCCAGAAGCATCCCGCCCGCTGTATTGCCGGGGTTCGCATTCGCGATGTCGGCGACCTCTGTTTTCAGGGAGGCACGCAGTTCAGCTGGAAGGGGCATCGGCCAGAGGAGCTCACCGGAGTGTTCGGCGGCATCCCTCACGCTGCCGACCAGCGTGTCGTCTCCCATCACGGCCGAGTACCGGGTGCCGAAGGCGACCACTTCGGCGCCGGTGAGCGTTGCGATGTCGATGATGGCGTCGGGACGCTCCTCGCCGGCTGCCCGAAGACCGTCGGCGAGCACGAGGCGCCCCTCGGCATCCGTGTTGAGCACTTCAACAGTGGTTCCACCGCGGATCGTGAGCACATCGTTCGGGCGGATGGCCGATCCGGAGGGCATGTTCTCCGCGACGCAGAGCCAGCCGGTGACGTGCACGGGCAGTGCAAGTCGCGCTGCTGCAACGACCACAGCGAGCACGGATGCCGCTCCCGCCATGTCGTATTTCATGCCCACCATGGGCACTGGGGGCTTCAATGAGAGCCCACCTGAGTCGAACGTGATGCCCTTGCCGACCAGGGCGATGTGCCCGGCCGAGCCCGTCGGTGCGTAGTCCACGCGCACCAGCCGCGGCGGTCGTGTCGACCCGCTGCCGACACCGAGGATGCCGCCGAAGCCGTCAGCGGCAAGTTCTCGTTCGTCCCAGATCTTGACGTCGATCGGAAGGCCCGCGACGGCGTCGAGCGCCGACTGCGCCAGATCGGCTGGGGATTGCTGGGACGGGGGAGTGTTCGCCAGGTCCCTGCTGAGGGTGACGGCCTCGGTGACGACCGATGCGCGCTCGCTGAGCGCACCCGGATCGTTCGGCGATCCGACGACGATCACTTCGGGAACCGGTGACGAGTCATCCCCACGGTGCGGACGTCCACTGAAGGAATAGGCACCGAGGGCGGCGCCCTCGAGCAGAGCGGTGAGCTCCCCGTCGTCCGCAGCACCGGCATCGAGGATCAGCCGCGCGTCACCCGCCGCGGCCCGCGACGCGGAACCGGCTGCAGCCCGCAAGGAAGGCGCGCTGCGCACCCCGCCGACCCCCGCAAGGATGACCGGCGAGTCGTCGAGCACGCCACCAGGGAGCCGCACGACCTGATCCGCGGCACCGGTGACCTTCAGCTCCGCCAGCAGCCCCTGGTCGACGTCGCGACCGAGCACGACGGGGCCGTCTGAGCTCGAAACGACGAACAGCCCGAGTCTGTCGCCGGCTGCTGCTGACGGACGGGTGGGCGCGAGAGAGAGTGAAGGAACGGGCATGGCAAGAATCGTAAGGGCACTCGGGGTGTTCGCTGTGGGCATGTCTCGCCCTCCAGGGCGGTCGGGGCGCCCTGGCTAGCATTGAATGCATGCAGGATCCGCGTGGCCTTTACGACGTCCGGACGGCACTGGAGACGGTGCCCACCGGGCTCTATCTGGTCGCGGGACTGACCGGTTTCGCGGATGCCGGCAACGCCGTCTCACAGCTCAGCACCTATCTGGTCGACAGGCTCGATGCCGAAGAGATAGCGCGATTCGACGCGGATGCCCTGCTCGACTACCGGGCACGGCGTCCTGTCATCACGTTCGATCAGGACCACCTCACCGACTACCGTCCCGCACAATTGAGCCTCTACCTGATGCGTGATGAAGTCGGCCAGCAGTTCCTCCTGCTGACCGGTTACGAGCCGGACTTCCAATGGGAGCGCTTCAGCACGGCAGTCCTCGACCTCGTCTCCTTGCTGAAGGTGCGGTCGACGATCTGGGTGCACGCGATCCCGATGCCCGTGCCGCACACCCGCCCGATCGGTGTCACAGTGAGCGGCAATCGCGAGGGACTCGCCGAGTCGATGTCCGTCTGGCGTCCCACGACCCAAGCGCCCGCGACCGCGATGCACCTGATCGAGTACCGACTGCAAGAGGTCGGCGCTTCCACGGTGGGCTTTGTGCTGCTCGTACCGCACTACCTCGGCGACACCGAGTATCCGGCAGCGGCCGTCGCGGCGATCGAGAACATCAGTTCGGTGACGGGGCTGATCTTCCCCACCGACAAGCTGCGCGAGGAGGATCGCGAGTTCATCGCGAACATCGACGAGCAGGTGTCGAACAACCCGGAGCTGGAGCGACTCGTCGGTGCGCTCGAGCAGCGTCACGACACCTACATGCAGGACAGCCCGTTGAAATCCCCGCTGACACATCAGGACGGCGGGCTCCCATCTGCGGATGAGATCGCTGCCGAGCTCGAGAACTTCCTCGCCTATCGCCGTAAGGGCGACGAGGATGCCCCTGGGCTCTGACGCCATCTCGTGCTGACGCACGTTCTCCCCGCGTAGCGTAGAGGGGTGAATTCGGTACGTTCGTGGTGGGTTTTCGCCGCGGGCGTTTTCGGATATCTCATCGCTGTCATGCAGCGCACCACCATCGGGGTCGCCGGAGTGTCGGCGACGGAACGATTCCACTCGAACGCGTCGTTGATGTCCACTCTCGCCGTGCTGCAGCTCGTGGTCTACGCAGGGATGCAGATTCCGGTCGGAGTGCTGATCGACAGGGTCGGCCCGCGGGTGCTCATGCTCACGGGCACAGCCCTCATGGTGGCCGGTCAACTGCTCGTCGCGTTCTCCGATGTGATCGGTGTCGCGGTGGGTGGTCGCGTGCTGGTCGGGGCGGGCGACGCGATGATCTTCATCTGCCTCATCCGCCTCGTGAACTCGTGGTTCAGCGGCAGGATCGTTCCGCAACTGTCGCAATGGGTCGGAAACATCGGCCAGTTGGGGCAGGTGCTCTCTGCCGTGCCGTTCGCCTTCCTGCTTCACGAATCGGGTTGGACGGTGGCGTTCGCGTCGGCGGCGGGAGTAGCACTGGTGTCTTTCGTGGCGATCTTGGCGATCGTGCACAACAGCCCCGTGGATGCGGAGGGGGAGCACCGTTCGGTCTCGTGGGCCCAATCGCTGCACCAACTCGGAGTCAGCATCGCCCGCCCAGGCACTCAGCTCGGCTTCTGGTCGCACTTCGTCACCCAGTCGTCCGGCACGGTGTTCGCCATGATGTGGGGGTTCCCGTTCATGGTGTACGCGCTCGGATACCCGGCCGGAGACGCGTCGTGGATGCTCACCATCATCGTCGGCGCCGCGCTCGTCGTCGGGCCCGTGCTGGGCATCCTGACCGCGCGGTTCCCGCTGCGGCGGAGCAATATCGTGCTCACCATCGTCGCTGCGATGGGAGTCGTGTGGGCGGTGTTGCTGCTCTGGCCCGGCACACCACCGGTCTGGCTCGTCGTGCTGCTGCTGGTCGTTGTGGGAGCCGGCGGGCCGGGATCGCTCATCGGGTTCGACTTCGCTCGCACGACGAATCCGCTGCATTCCCTCGGCTCCGCGAATGGATTCGTGAACGTGGGCGGCTTCGCCGCGAGCTTCGTCATGATCTATCTGATCGGGGTTCTGCTGGACTGGCGAAGCCACCTGGAGTCGACCGCCCTCTACACGATCGACGGATTCCGTATCGCCTTCGCGGTGCAGTACATCGTCGTGGGCATCGGAGTCGTTTTCCTTCTCGCGGCACGTCGTCGCACTCGCAAGCGCCTTCTCGACGATGAGGGAATAGAAGTGGGTCCATTGTGGGTTGCACTTGTTGCGCGGTGGAACCGAGGTCGCCAGTGAGTGACGTTGCTAGGCGGCGATGCGCGATCGGTGCCCAGACCGTGCAATAATCAATGATTGGACCCGTTCACCTCCGGACTGTACGGCGTACTCGCTTGGCCTCAAGGCCGATCGAGAGCGTGGTGCGAAGCGCCCGGACTTGACATGGGTCCTCATAGTGTCCGCAAGCGACCCGAACCCTCGTCATCCACACCGTTGCGCGTGTAGATGGAGGAGGGCTGGAAGGTGAACTCCATGGCAACCAAAGCGGCTGTAGCCCCCAGCATCGTAGAGGAGCCCACGACGACAGTGGTGAAGAAGACCACGGCGTCACGTAGCAGCGCGTCGAAGGCGACAGCTGCCAAGCCTGCGGCGAAGCCTGCCGCGAAGACGGCTTCCAAGGCGCCGGCGAAGACCACGACGAGGGCCACCGGCAAGGCTTCGCCTGCCAAGGCAGCAGCGAAGGCATCGCCCTCGAAGTCCGGCGACGACGAGGCCGACGAGGCCGAACTCGACGAGACCCAGGTTGCGGAAGAGTCCGCTGACGCCACCGACGAGGCGAAGACGACTTCCGACGGCGATTCCGACGACACGGAAGGTGACGCCGCCAAGGCCGAAGTGCTTCCGACCGGAGCGATCGTCTTGCGTGCTGTCGACGAGGACGACGACATCCCCGTCTACTCGGCGCAGATCACGGGTGCGACCGCCGACCCTGTCAAGGATTACCTGAAGCAGATCGGAAAGGTCGCGCTTCTGAACGCGGCCGAAGAGGTCGAACTGGCGATGCGCATCGAGGCCGGGCTGTTCGCCGAAGAGAAGCTCGGCGTGATGACCGACCAGGAGAAGCGTTCGCAGCTGGGCCGCGACCTCGGTTGGGTGGCCCGTGACGGGCAGCGGGCGAAGAGCCACCTGCTCGGCGCCAACCTGCGTCTCGTGGTCTCACTGGCCAAGCGCTACACCGGACGTGGAATGCAGTTCCTCGACCTGATCCAGGAGGGCAACCTCGGCCTGATCCGTGCCGTCGAGAAGTTCGACTACACGAAGGGCTTCAAGTTCTCCACCTATGCGACGTGGTGGATCCGTCAGGCCATCACACGTGCCATGGCCGACCAGGCACGCACCATCCGCATCCCGGTGCACATGGTCGAGGTCATCAACAAGCTCGCACGCGTTCAGCGTCAGATGCTGCAGGATCTCGGCCGCGAGCCCACGCCAGAGGAGCTCTCGAAGGAGCTCGATATGACCCCTGAGAAGGTCGTCGAGGTGCAGAAGTACGGCCGGGAGCCGATTTCGCTGCACACTCCGCTGGGCGAAGATGGCGACAGCGAATTCGGTGACCTCATCGAGGACACCGAGGCCGTGGTGCCGGCGGATGCCGTTGGATTCACGATGTTGCAGAAGCAGCTCGAGAGCCTGCTCGACTCGCTCTCCGAGCGCGAAGCCGGCGTGATCCGCATGCGCTTCGGACTCGGCGACGGGATGCCGAAGACGCTCGACCAGATCGGTGACACGTTCGGGGTGACGCGCGAGCGCATCCGTCAGATCGAGTCGAAGACGATGGCCAAGCTCCGTCACCCGTCCCGTTCGCAGTCGCTGCGGGACTACCTTGAGTAGAGCGGCAGAGCCGAGCGCCAACGCCGGCAAAGAGCTGTCGATCGCCGTCGACGGCGTCGAATATCACCGCATTCCGATCAAGACGCCACTGGTCGTTCGAGGCGACGACCTCGTCGCAGTCGTGACTGCGGCCGCGAAGCCCGAGCTACGGCCTGGCGACGTTTTGTTCGTGACCGAGAAGATCGTCGGAATCACCCAGGGACGTTCGTACCCGATCGAAGACATCGAACCGCGCAAGCTGGCGGTGACGTTGTCCGGGTACGTGCAGAAGACTCCGCACGGCATCGGACTCGGCATGCCGGAGACGATGGAGATGGCGTTGCGCGAGTGTGGAACCGTCCGGATCCTGTTCGCAGCAGCCGTCGCCGCGGTCACGAAGAAGCTGGGCCGGAAGGGCGACTTCTACCGCATCGCCGGTCCGAAGGCGCGCGGCATCGACGGACCGACGGAGGGCACGATCCCGCCGTACGACTCGCAGGTGGTCCTGGCGCCGGCGCAACCGAAGAAGGTGGCGGCACAACTCAGCGCAGCGCTTGGTGGTGTCGACGTGGCCATCGTGGACATCAACGACCTCGGCGGTAACATCCTCGGCTCGACGCTCGGCTCGAAGCGGGATACCGCCCTTGTGCGCATCTTGCAGGACAACCCGCTGGGACAGGGCACGCAGAGCACACCGATGGGTATCGTCCGGGTCAGCTGACGAGATGCGCAGACGAATCACGCTCTCGCGCGCGACACTGCACGTTGCGCTCGATTCCATCGCGGCGCAGCGCGGGCCTCGTGACGTCGTACTCGATCTGCGCGCCGACGCTTTCGGGCACGGCACCGTCGAGGTCCAGGCAGCGGCACGTTCGCATGGATTCGACCGGTTCGCGCACGACGACGTCAACATGTATCGCGACGCCGTGGATGCGGATGTGACGGCTGCTCTTTACGGCACGGCTCCCGATGCGGCGCCCGTCATGACGGTGACGGGTGAGGTCATCTCCTGCAAGCGCGTCCCTGCCGGTAGCCCGGTCTCCTACGGCTACACGTACCGGGTCGCCTCCGACTCCTATCTAGCGCTCGTCGGTCTCGGGTACGCCGACGGCGTTCCCCGCTCGGCGTCGAACAAGGCTCACGTCCTGCTCGCCGGCGCGCAGCATGTGCTCGCCGGTCGTGTGGCGATGGATCAGTTCATGGTCGACCTCGGCGACGAGCGCGTGGTGTCCGGCGACGATGTGATCCTCTGGGGCGCGCAGCCGGGCGCGCCGTCGCCGGGCGAATGGGCGGCGGCATCCGGCCGCTCTCCTCTCGAACTCTCGGCCGGGCTGGGAGCTCGTTTCCAACGCGTTTGGGTGACGGCGTGAGCGCGGTTGCGACCGTCGATCTCGACGTCTTCCGGTCGAATCTGCAGCTTCTCGGCGATATCGCGGCACCCACTCCCGTCATGGCGATGCTCAAAGCGGATGCCTACGGTCACGGCATGCTCCAGCTCGCCCGTCCCGCCATCGAGGCGGGGGCATCCTGGCTCGGCGTGCTGGAGATCTCCGAGGGTCTGCGCCTCCGCGATACGGGCATCGATGCGCCGCTGTTCGCGTGGCTGCACGGCTCCGGCGCCGACTTCGCGGCAGCGGCCGGCAGGCACATCGACGTCGGCATCTCGACGGAGGACGAGCTCCGCGCTGCGCTGACCGCACAGTCCGCCGTCCCGTTGCAGGTACATCTGAAGATCGATACCGGACTCCACAGGAACGGTGCGACCGAAGACGAATGGCCCGGCCTCCTCGATGCGGCCATCGCGGGGGAGAGGGCGGGCGCGCTGCGCATCCGCGGGATCTGGTCCCATCTCGCCGACGCATCGGTCGGCGACGATGAAGAGGCACTGCGTCGCTTTCGCGAGGCGATCGCTGTGGCTGCGGCCCGCCGAGTGCATCCTGAACTCATTCATCTGGCTGCGAGCTCCGCGGGCATCAGGATGCCGGAGGCCCGCTTCGACATGGTGCGGTTCGGCATCGCCGCATACGGGGTATCGCCGTTCGACGACCGCAGTGCAGCCGACATCGGTGTCGTTCCCACGATGACCCTCGCGACCACGGTCGGCGAGGTTAGCGGGCACACCGCGCGGATCTCCGCAGGGTGGGCCGATGGCCTGCCGGCGCGCGCCGCGCACGCGGCGTCGGTCTGGGTGCGCGGGCACAGGCATCCGCTCGCAGAGATCGGAGTGGACAGCAGTGTGATCGTCGAGGCGGCCGGTCTGCAGACCGGGGACCCGGTCATCGTGTTCGGTTCCGGCCTTCGCGGCGAACCCACCCCGACGGAGTGGGCGGAATGGGCGGACACCATCGGCGACGAGATCCTCACAGGCATCCCCGTGCGGGTGCCGCGCCGCTACGTCGAGGCGGGCGACGGGCGCACCGAACAGCCACGCTGAGCCCCCCGCACAACCTGCGCCGGTAGACTGGCGGGCGGCCAACCGCGATCCGGTCATCGGCCGAAAATCCCCTGCCATGCTAGGAAGGCGCATACGTGGATCTCACTGTTTTCTCCGAACTGGAATCAGAGGTCAGGAGCTACATCCGGTCGTTCCCGGTGATCTTCGACCGGGCGCGCGGCTCGCTGGTCTGGGACGAGGACGGCAATGAGTACATCGACTTCTTCTGCGGTGCCGGGGCGCTGAATTACGGGCACAACGACCCGATCATCAAAGAACAGGTGATCGACTACCTCGCCGGCGATCACATTCAGCACTCGCTCGACATGGCCACGGGAGCGAAGAAGCGCTTCCTCGAGTCGTTCCGCGACATCATCCTGACGCCGAGGAATCTCGCTTACCGACTGCATTTCACCGGTCCGACCGGTGCCAACGCGGTCGAGGCGGCTCTCAAGCTGGCGCGTCAGGTGACGGGACGGCGTTCGGTCATCGCCTTCACCCATGGATTCCATGGCGTTTCGCTCGGAGCACTCGCTGCGACGGCCAACGACAAGTTCCGCGCAGCAGCCGGCGTCTCTCTCGGTGACGTGACCTTCCACCCTTACGACGGATACTTCGACCAGACGACCGACACTGTCGCCCAGTTGCGCACCTTGCTGGATGATCCGGGCAGCGGACTCGACTTCCCGGCAGCGGTCATCGTCGAGACCGTGCAGGGCGAGGGCGGCGTCAACGTCGCCCGGGCCGAGTGGCTCCGGGCGCTAGCGGCACTCTGCGCCGAGAAGGGCATCCTGCTCATCGTCGACGAGATCCAGATCGGCATCGGCCGCAGCGGAGACTTCTTCAGCTTCGAAGAAGCCGGCATCGTTCCCGACATCGTGACGCTGTCGAAGTCCTTGTCCGGCTACGGCTTCCCGATGTCGCTCGTGCTGCTCAAGCCCGAACTGGACATCTGGCAGCCAGGAGTGCACAGCGGAACTTTCAGAGGTAACAACGTCGCCTTCGTCGGTGCCGCCGTCGCCCTCGAGACCTACTGGAGAGATCCGGAATTCTCGCGAGCCGTCCACCGCCGCGCGGGCATCGTCGCCGAACGACTCGACGGCATCGTCGCGAAGCACCCCGAGCACCTCGCACGGAGGGGACGGGGGCTCCTTCAAGGACTCGTGAGCGCACCCGG
Organism: Humibacter sp. RRB41; assembly: GCF_022761015.1. Lineage (GTDB taxonomy): Bacteria > Actinomycetota > Actinomycetes > Actinomycetales > Microbacteriaceae > Humibacter. The sequence continues at coordinate 408,587 of NZ_JAKWJQ010000002.1, read as the reverse complement.
CTCCGGCATCGCCACGGCGGTCTCGCGCGAGTCGTTCGCCAACGGCCTCATCGTGGAAACCTCGGGACCCTTCAGCGAGGTGCTCAAACTCATGCCTGCGATCGTCGACGACGAGCAGGACACATTGACCAAGGGGCTCGACATCATCGACGCCGCGGTCGACGCGACGATCGCGAATCTCGCCTGATGGCCGAGCGCAAGAGCCTCAGCTTGCGCTCGAGGCTGGCGTACTTCGGTGAACGTTTCCGCGCCCTCGACCTGCCGAGTGTCTGGCGGCGGTCGAGGGAGGTGAGCGTCCAGCACAGCAAATGGGCCCCGGCCGTGTTCACGGACATGCTCTGGTACGCGGGCTTTCGCGACACAGGATTTCAAGACTACGTCGACTGGGACTTCGCGATCCTGACCCGTGCCGAGCGTGCGACCTTCATGACGAACGCGATCTCCAACCACCTGGCGCTGCGCTACGACGACGCAGACTTCCGGGGCCGATTCGAAGACAAGATCGAGTTCAATCGAATCTTCGATCGTTACCTCGGCCGCGAGTGGTTCGAGGTCGAGCCGACGACGACCGACGAACTGCGTGAGTTCGTGACAGGCCACGGTGTGGTGATCGGAAAGGTCCCCGTGAGCAACTCCGGATACGGAGTGTCGCGGTACGAGGCGAGGGAGATCGACGACTGGGCTGCGTTCCGCGTAGAACTCATCGAAAAGGGGCAGACCCTGCTCGAGGAGTACATCGTGCAGCATCCGGCGCTCACGGACGTCAGCCCCGACATCGTCAACACCACGCGCGTCACGACGTTCCTTGACGACGCAGGCGAGGTGCACCTGCTGTCATTCGCGCAGAAGTTCGGTGTGGGCAAGGGCGCAAGCGACCAGCAGGCGTTCGGCGGATTCTTCACGCTTCTCGACGAGCACGGCGCGTCGAAGGGCCCCGGCTACGGCTCCCACCAGCACATCTATGCCAACCACCCGGGGACGGGGAGGTCGATCGTCGACTTCACGCTTCCGATGGCCGACGCCGTGCTCGCTCTCGCCACCGAGGTCAGCGGCGTGGTTCCCGAGATCCGATACATCGGCTGGGACGTCGTCGTCACACCGAGCGGTCCCATCATCGTCGAAGGCAACTGGATGCCCGGCGCCTACGAGAACAAGCCGAGTGCGACAGGCGTGCGCACGGGCTCGTTGCCGCGGTTCCGTGAGCTGATGCACTTCTGAGGCACGAAAGAACGGCCCGTGGAATTCCACGGACCGTTCTTCACATTTCGGCGATTCTCAGGCGCGCTGATCTTCGAACAGCCGCGCGGTCTCGTCGTGCCAGCTCGTAGCGATGCTGGAGAGCTTCTCGTGGTGCTTCTTGGCGTGGTGAGCGCAGAACAGCAACTCGCTGTCGTTCACTGTCACACGCACATAGGCCTGGGCGCCGCACGCGTCACAACGGTCTGCCGCCGTCAACGTGGGGCCGGAGGGGAGCTCGTCGGCACCGGGGGTGGCGACTTGGCCTGCGTAATTCGACATGCTGAGCTCCTTTCTGAAGGCCCGAACCCTTGCGGGTGGTTGCCACCAATACAAGCACGTCGACGCCGGGAGCATGCCCGATTCCACTGCATTTCGCTGTACGCGTAGGGCGATCGGGGCACGCTGTCCACCAACGGGTGTCGGTGCACGAGACCGCGGTGCCCGCCGGATAGTCTGAAAGACGCCCGATTCCTTCTCGGTGCGCACGTCCGGACCAGGTCGCGCCGTTGGGCGAGAGAGACGGGCCGGACGACGACTGGAGACTCGCGTGGCGACGAACGATTACTCCGCCAGACACCTCTCGGTGCTCGAGGGACTGGAGGCGGTGCGAAAGCGCCCCGGCATGTACATCGGGTCGACGGACGCCCGCGGTCTCATGCACTGCCTCTGGGAGATCATCGACAACTCCGTCGACGAGGCCCTCGCCGGATTCGGAACCGGCATCGACGTGGTGCTCCACCCCGACGACAGCGTCGAGGTGCGTGACAGCGCGCGAGGCATCCCCGTCGACATCGAACCCAAGACCGGGCTGACGGGCGTCGAAGTGGTCTTCACGAAGCTGCACGCCGGCGGAAAGTTCGGCTCAGGCTCCTACTCGTCGTCCGGCGGGCTCCACGGCGTCGGCGCATCCGTCGTCAACGCCCTGTCCGAACGCCTCGACGTGGAAGTCGATCGAAACGGCAAGACCTGGGCGATGTCGTTCCATCGCGGCGAGCCGGGGGTGTTCGACGATGCCGGAGATCCGGCTCCCGACTCGCCGTTCCATCCGTTCTCGTCCGGAAGCGAGTTGCGGGTTGTCGGAAAGGTGGCGAAGGGTGTCACGGGCACGCGCATCCGTTACTGGGCCGACCAGCAGATCTTCGGCAAGAACGTCGAGTTCAGTGCCGACGACCTGATCGGGAGGGCCAGGCAGACGGCGTTCCTCGTTCCCGGCCTCACGATCGCGATCACGGACGCGCGTGGGGACGCCGCCGAGCAGACCGACTTCACGTACGAGGGCGGCATCAGCGAGTTCGCCGACTACCTGGCCCCCGACTCGGCGATCACCGAGACCTGGCGACTCACCGGCACCGGGTCGTTCGTCGAGACCGTCCCCGTGCTCAACGGCTCAGGGGCCATGGTCCCCACCGAGGTGAACAGGGAGTGCGAGGTCGATATCGCTCTGCGGTGGGGCACTGGCTACGACACAGTGCTCAGAAGCTTCGTGAACATCATCTCGACGCCGAAAGGCGGCAGCCACCAGGCCGGCTTCGACCAGGGCGTGATGAAGTTCTTCCGTCAGCAGGTGGAGCAGAACGCGCGTCGTCTGAAGGTGACGGCCAATGAGAAGCTCGAGAAGGATGACATCCTCGCCGGGCTGACCGGCGTGCTCACGGTGCGCCTCCCCGAGCCGCAGTTCGAGGGTCAGACCAAGGAGGTGCTCGGCACCCCGGCAGTGCGTGCCATCGTCTCCAAGGTGGTGTCCGACAGTCTCGCCGCTCGCTTCTCCTCGACCAAGCGCGATGACAAGGCGCAGTCGGCTCTGCTTCTGGACAAGGTCGTCTCAGAGATGAAGTCGCGCATCTCGGCGCGCGCCCACAAGGAGACCCAGCGCCGAAAGAACGCGCTCGAGACATCCTCGCTGCCGCCGAAGCTCGTTGACTGCCGTTCGACCGACGTCGCCCACAGCGAGTTGTTCATCGTCGAGGGCGACTCCGCCCTCGGCACTGCGCGTCGCGCCAGGGACAGCGAACACCAGGCGCTCCTGCCGATTCGCGGCAAGATCCTGAACGTGCAGAAGGCATCAGTCTCCGACATGCTCAGCAATGCCGAGTGCGCTTCGATCATCCAGGTGATCGGCGCCGGCTCCGGTCGCACGTTCGACCTCGCTTCGGCCCGCTACGGCAAGGTCATCATCATGAGCGATGCCGATGTCGACGGCGCGCACATCCGCACGCTGCTGCTCACCCTGTTCTTCCGGTACATGCGGCCGATGATCGAGGCTGGACGGGTCTTCGCCGCGGTTCCCCCGCTGCACAGGGTGATCGCGATCAACCCTGGGTCGAAGCCGAACGAGACGATCTACACGTACTCCGACCAGGAGTTGCACGCCGTGCTCGGCAACCTCAAGAAGTCCGGCCGGCGCTGGCAGGAACCGCCGCAGCGCTATAAGGGTCTCGGCGAAATGGATGCCGACCAGCTCGCCACTACGACGATGGACCGAACTCACCGACTGCTGCGCAGGGTCAAGGTCGACGACGCCGAGCGGGCCGCCGAGGTCTTCGAGGTACTGATGGGCAACGACGTCGCGCCGCGCAAGGAGTTCATCATCTCCGGCAGCGACCAGCTCAGTCGCGACCGTATCGACGCCTGACGTCCGTTCCGCAGCGAGCCGACGGCTCAGCCGACCTGCCGACCGACCGCAGCGATGACGCCGTCCAGTGGCTGACCGGAGGCATCGCGCTTCGCGCCGGTCTCCGGAAGCGCTCGCACGGCGCCATCCGAGGCGACGGCCAGCGCAGGGGAGACTCCGACCCACGCAAGCGCCAGCTCGTCTTCGCCCTTCAAGAAGCGCTGGGCGCGGATCCCGCCGGTCGCGCGCCCCTTCGAGGGGAACTCGTCGAACGTCGACACCTTGCCCGACCCCGGATTCGTGCCCGCCAGAGTGTTCTCGCTCGTCGCGATCGTGACCACCACAGCTTCACCCGCGAAGCCGGCGGCCACGACGCCGAAGAACAACGCCGTAGCACCGGTGGCAAGCTTGACGCCCGCCATGCCGCCAGCACCCCTGCCCTGAGGGCGTACCGAAGAGGCGGCGAAGCGCAACAGCTGGGCATCCGTCGTGACGAAGACCACCTCATCGTCGTCGGATGCCTCGCACGCACCGACCACGGAGTCTCCCGGCTTCAGGGCGATCACCTCGAAGTCGGGGCGGTTGGCCCAGTCGCCTGCTGTGAGCCGCTTCACGACCCCCTGCGCTGTGCCGAGCGTCAGCGGGACGGCGGAGTCCGATGTCACGAGCGCGAGCACCCGCTCACTCTTGTCCGTCAGCCCGATGTAGTCCGACGAACGCGCGCCGGCGGCCGGTTGAACGGCGTTGGCGGGCACGGCCGGCAGGTCAACGGGGGTGAACCGCACGATGCGTCCGTGACTCGTCACCGCGCCGATCTCGGTGCGGCTGGTAGTCGCCACCGACGACGCGATCGCGTCGTGCTTGCTGCGGCGCGCCGGGGGAGTGATACGCGGCGTGTTCCCCTCTGCGTCGGGCTCCAGATCCACTCGCACGAGGCGTCCTGTGACGGACAGGTAGACGCGGCACGGAACATCCGCGACCTCGAGTGCCTGTTGGGCCTTACTCCCCGTCGTCGCCCGTGAGGGCTTCGCCGAGGTGAGAAGTGTGCGTCGCGGTGTTCCGAATCTCTCGGCGACGTCGTCGAGCTCCCGTGAGACGACATCCCTGATGCGGTCCTCGCTCGCCAGAATCTGCTCCAGCTCCGCGATCTCTGCCATCAACGTGTCGCGTTCTGCTTCGAGCTCGATGCGTGAGAACTTCGTCAGACGGCGCAGACGCAGTTCGAGGATGTACTCCGACTGCACCTGGCTGAGGTCGAAGACCTGCATGAGGCGAGATCGGGCCTGCTCGCTGTCGTCGCTCGTGCGGATGACCTGGATGACCTCGTCGATGTCCAGGATCGCGACCAGCAAGCCCTCGACGAGGTGCAGCCGTTCGCGCTTGCGGTCCAGGCGGTACCTGGATCGCCGTGTGACGACGTTGACGCGATGATCGAGGTAGACCGAGAGAAGTTCGCGCAGGCCCAGCGTGCGCGGGTTGCCGTCGACGAGGGCGACGTTGTTGATCGAGAAGCCGTCTTCGAGGGGGGTGTACCGATAGAGCTGCTCGAGCACGGCCTGGGGACTGAAACCCGTCTTGATGCCGATGACCAGACGAAGGCCGCGACTGCGGTCGCTCAGATCGGTGACGTCGGAGATTCCGGCGAGCTTCTTGGCGTTGACGCCGTCCTTGATCTTCTCGATCACCTTTTCGGGACCGACCAGGTACGGGAGCTCGCTGACGACGAGCCCCGTCTTGCGCGCAGTGATCGGTTCGACCGTGACCTTGGCGCGGGTGCGGAACGTGCCGCGGCCGGTGGCGTAGGCATCCTTCACGCCGTCGAGGCCGACGATGATGCCGCCGCCCGGCAGGTCGGGGCCGGGCACGAACTCCATCAACTCGTCGAGGGATGCCTCGGGGTTGTCGAGCAAGTGCCGCGCCGCCCCGACCACCTCGACGAGGTTGTGCGGTGCCATGTTCGTCGCCATGCCGACGGCGATACCGCTGGCACCGTTCACCAGGAGGTTCGGAATGGCCGACGGCAGCACATCGGGCTGCATCAGCTGGTTGTCGTAGTTCGGAACGAAGTCGACCTCGTCCTCGTCGATGCCGTTCGTCATCGTGAGGGCGACGGGTGCGAGGCGCACCTCGGTGTATCGTGCAGCGGCCGGACCGTCGTCGAGCGAGCCGAAGTTGCCGTGCCCATCGATCAGCGGAAGACGCAGCGTGAAATCCTGAGCCATGCGCACCAGGGCGTCGTAGATCGCCGAATCGCCATGCGGGTGCAGTTTGCCCATCACCTCACCGGTGACGCGTGCCGACTTGACGTGAGCGCGCTCCGGGCGAAGACCCATCTCGCTCATCTGGTAGAGGATGCGCCGCTGCACCGGCTTGAGCCCATCCCTGGCGTCGGGCAGTGCCCTCGAGTAGATGACCGAGTACGCGTACTCGAGGTACGAACTCTGCATCTCGGCCGAGACGTCGATGTCCTCGATGCGCTCCGGCGTCGCCTGTTCTGGGGCGGGAATGCGGCTTGATCTGCGGTTGTCTGCTGGACTCATTCGTGCAATCTCGTGGGGCGAATCGCGCGGTCTGCCACGCTCCCGGTGGATACGATTCCGGCGTTCTCGGGTATGTCAGACTGGCCGGGTGGGGACAATGCTACCGGCCGGATTCTCGACGTCGGCGAGCCTGGCCGACGTTCTCACCAGTTGCCTCGCGACGGTCACTGGTGCTCGGGGTGCGATCGACCTCCCCGAGGTTTCACGGACCGTTGTGGTGGTAGTGGACGGACTCGGTTCGCACGCGCTTCGGGCACGCTCCGGCCACGCGAGATTCCTCGCTCCACGATTGACCAAGGCGACGACCATCACGAGCGGCTCGCCGACCACGACTGCCGCGGCGATCACCACCCTCTGCACCGGACGCATGCCTGGGGAGCACGGAATCATCGGCTATCGAGCGCGCGACCCGCGCACCGGCCGCGTCTTCAATCACCTCAGCGGTTGGAACGGTGATCCGGACCCTGCGACCTGGCAGCGCTGCGAGACGGTCTTCCAGCGTGCAACGGCGCAGGGTGTCGCCGCCTACGCCATCGGTCCCGAACGGTACAGCTCCTCGTCGTTCACGGCAGCCTCACTGCGCGGTGCCGAGTACGTCGGTGCGAACAGCATGCAGCGTCGCGTTGAACTGGTGCGCGACCTGTTCGACCGTGGCGGACGTCAGGTGGTCTACCTCTACGTTCCCGAGCTCGACGTCGTCGCCCACGCGCAGGGTTCGGAATCGGATGCCTGGCTCGTCGCACTCGAACAGCTGGACTCCGTCATGTCGACGCTCGCCCGCTCACTCAGGGCGGACGAGGGCGCTTTAGTGACGGCTGACCACGGCATCCTCGACGTACCGCAGGCCTCGCATGTGCTTTTCGATACTGCGCCAGAGCTCACGGCAGGTGTCCAACGGGTTGGGGGAGAGCCGCGGATGCTGCAGCTGTACCTCGATCGCGATGCTGACGCGGACGGCCGCGAGATGCTCGCCGCATCATGGCGGGAGGCCGAGGGGCACCGTGCCTGGGTGGCGACTCGATCGGAAGCGATCGAGGCCGGATGGTTCGGGCCGACGGTTGACATTCAGGTTGCACCACGCATCGGTGACGTGCTGGTGGCCGCACGCGCCAGAATCGCCTACTACGACTCGTCACCGGAGGGCATGAGGAGCAGGACGATGGTCGGCCAGCACGGCTCGTTCAGCCCTGAGGAACAGAAGGTTCCTCTGATCAGACTCGGCGCGTTCGAATAGCTGGCGGATGCCTCGTGATCGGTCGGCTCAGGCCAGGTCGTCGTCTGTGCGCGCACCGAACACGATCTCATCCCAGCTCGGCATCGATTTGCGTCCACGCTTCGCGCCGCGAACCGGACCGGTGCTGTTGCCGCGCTCGACGGGCGCTGCCGGCTGAACCGACGGGGGAGTCTCGGCAGACGTCGTGACATCCGTGGTGTCGAAGGTGTCGAGCGGAACGTCGACCGCCTGCGGCTGAGAATCCCGGAGCCCAGCCGCCTCGCGCTCCCCGCGTCGCTTGCGGAGCGCCTCGAGCAGGTCTGCCGTCTGGTGCATATCACGCGGCTCGTCATCGTCGGCTCGCTTGATCGCCTGCACTGCGATCGAATTGTTCGCGGTCTGCGGCGCGCGTCCGACCGACGACTCGGCGCGAGCTGCGGCCGGGGTGTCGTCGAACGTGAATGCTCCGCTGTCGAAGCGCGACTCGTCAGGAACCGGCACGACCGGGGCGACGGCACGCAGGCGTGGAATCAGGCCGGTCTGCAGCTCGCCCTGTTGAGACAGGGTATGGGCATCGGCGTTCGCCGGAGCCAAGGTGAGCTTTCGTGGTTCGAAGGCCCAGCGGGCGTCGTGATCCACGTCGTCGGAAGCGAAGCTGAGCTTGACGACCCAGCCTCCCTCCGATTCCTTCCAGCTGGTCCAACGCTCGCCTGTCGCTCCCAGTGACGCGAGTCGTTCCCTGATCACGGAGCCGAACGTGTCGCCCTCGCTGAGCGGATCGATGTCGGCCCCGGTGCGTACGGGTACCGAGAGCGCCGACGCGACGATGTGCTCGCGCTCGGCGACGATCGGACCCTCGAAGCGCTCGACATAGCCGATTGCCGCTCCTGTGAGCTCTGCCACCTCTTCGGCTGAGAGACCGGACCTGATGTGAGCCTGGATCTCGCGAGGCGAGACCTTCGGTCCCGTCATCGGCTCGGGTCTGATCTGGCGCAGCCTCGACTGCAACATTTCATCGATGGCGATGCGGAACCGCTCACCGCTGTCGTTCGCGGCGAGCAAGGCGCCGTTCTCGACGCCGATGACCTTCAAATCCTGCATGCGAAACGCCTCTTTCGACCTGGTTGCGTTCGACGTCAACCTTGCCACGCGGCAGGTCGATTGCCTGGGAATAAACGGGGCGCGCCGCAAGTTGATCGACAGCGCAACAGCAAAGTCTGAGTGGACGCCGTGGCTTGTTTGCTATTCCAAGGCTCCTGATGCAAACTGTGCCCGCCGATTTCTTCGGCGGCAGCTAATGAGAAGTGGATGGGCATGGCAACCGATTACGACGCTCCGCGCAAGACCGACGACGACTCGGAGTCGATCGAGGCGTTGAAGGAGCGGGTTCCGGACAAGATGTCCGGGGTCGTTGACGTCGACGATGCCGACAACCCCGGTGGATTCGAGCTGCCCGGCGCCGACCTCTCCGACCTCGATCTCGATGTCGTCGTTCTGCCTCCGCAGGCCGACGAGTTCACGTGTGTGAGCTGTTTCCTCGTGAAGCACCGTTCGCAGATCGACCACGAGACGAAGCTCGGGCCGATCTGCATGGAGTGCGCGGCCTGACGAACGATCAGGAAAGTGGAGCCGGCGGCAGGTTGTCGCCGGCTCTGTCGTTAACGGCTCTGGCGAATTCGGTCGGATGTCTCGTCGAAAGCAGCCAGTACGGCGCAGGGTCGTTCTCGTCGAGGATCGAGATGCGCACCACCCCTGTGGTCCATCCCCTGATGAGCAGCCACGCGCGGGCGTCGAGCAGTCGACCGCGCTGAAGGCTCGCCTCGCTGCCGTCGAAGGCTTCAGCCGCGCCGAGGTAGTGCCGCTCGATCTGCGCCTTTCCGGCGTGCAGCTCGTCATCGGTGAGCTCAATCGTGGGTGAGCCGACGACCAGACCGATGACGCACGCCGCATAGAGCACGATGGCGCAGATGATGCCGACCAGCATGTTGATGGGGGCGAAAACGATGATGGAGGCGGGGATCACGAGGGCTGTCGCGACGAAGAGCCAGGGGGCGGCCCACAGCCGCTCTCGGTAGACGATCATGGGTCTATTCGACCAGAGATCTGCACTACCCTCGACACGTGACCGAATCCGTCGACGTGCTGACAACGGCGCTGGAGCCTCCTCGATACGCCCACGACGACGATGCAGGGGCCGATCTGTGCTCGAGCGAGGCAGTCACGCTCGCTCCCGGTGAGCGTGCGACGGTAGGCACGGGCGTCGCCATCGCGCTTCCCAACGGCTATGCAGCCTTCGTCGTTCCGCGAAGCGGACTGGCAGCCCGCCACGGCATCACGGTCGTGAACTCCCCTGGAACGGTGGATGCCGGCTACCGCGGTGAGATCCGTGTGACGCTTCTGAACACGGACAGGACGATGCCGTACGCTGTCGCGGTCGGTGACCGGATCGCGCAGCTGATCGTGATGCCCGTGACGCGAGCCGTCTTTCTTCCCGTCGACGCCCTTCCGACGACCGAGCGCGGTGCGAGCGGATTCGGCTCGACGGGTTACACGGCACTTCAGTCAGGAGAACACGCGTGAGCGACACAGGCGACATCGACCAGGAAGAGTGGGAGAAGTCCGCGCCTGAGAACAGGGAGTCTGACGGCCCGTTCGACGAGGCGGAAGCGAACCCGGTTCGCCCCTACATCGATCTGGGCGGCGTGAAAGTGCTGCCGCGCGACGGCCTCCAACTGCGCCTCGAGGTGGAGGAGGAAACGGGACGGGTCGTCGCCGTCGGCCTCGATTTCGCCGGGTCGACCCTTCAGGTCCAGCCGTTCGCGGCGCCCCGATCGAGCGGGCTCTGGCACGAGATCCGAGCCCAGATCGCCGACCAGATCCAACGGCAGGGCGGACGGACCAGTGAGAGGGACGGCGTCTTCGGGCCGGAGTTGGTCGCAGAGATCCCGATCGCCGAGCCCGGCGTGCCTGGGGAGACGCGCATCGCACGGTTCATCGGTGTCGATGGACCGCGTTGGTTCCTTCGCGGCGTGATCGCCGGCGACGCGGCCATCAATCCGGTCGCAGCCGAGGAGATCGACGATCTGTTCCGCAGTGTCGTCGTGGTGCGTGGCAACCAGCCGATGCCGCCGCGCGATCTCATTCCGTTGCGCATGCCGGCAACTCCGAACGACGCGTGAGACCAGGCAACGACGTGACCGCCGATCGCAAGCCCGAAGAAACGGGTGACACGAACGCTCTCGCGGAGTCGATCGCGCGGGCGGCCGGTCAGTCCGGCCTTGGAGCTCTTGCCGGGTCGGACGCGCCAACGGGGAAGGCGCTCTTCGCGGCGATGGGTGGCATCCGCGGCCTCTGCGAGACGATTCTGCCCGGGCTGCTCTTTCTCATCCCGTACACGGTGTTCACGAGCATCCAGCAGCCATGGGCGCAGCAGGCGGCCATGCCCGTGTCGCTCGGGGCATCCGTGGCTGTCGCGGTGGTCTTCACCCTGGTCCGCGTCATCACCAAGACGCAGACGACCCAGGCCGTCGCTGGTTTGATCGGCGTCGCCGCATCGGCGATCCTGGCGCTGCTCACCGGGAATGCAGCGAACAACTTTCTGCTCGGATTCCTGATCGACGCCGGCTACGGCCTCGCCGTTCTCATCTCGATGCTGGTGGGATGGCCGCTGCTCGGTCTCGTCATCGGCTATCTGATGGGTGACGGCATAGCCTGGCGCGCAAGCAAGAGCAAGCGTCGTGTCATGCAGGTGCTGACGGCGTGCTGGCTGGCCCTGTTCGCCGCGCGGCTCGCGGTTCAGCTCCCGCTGTATTTCGCGGGCCTCACCGTCGCGCTGGGCGTCGTGAAGCTTCTGATGGGGCTGCCGTTGTACGCGACCCTGGTGCTCGTTTCGTGGCTCGTCACCCGAGCCGTGTACCCACCGAAGAAGCCGGACGAGACACCGGAAGGTTGAAGGCCTGTCGTCTCTCAGACCATCGCCGCGGTGCTAAAGTTATCTCGACGTCAAGATAAATTCGCCAGAATGAGTGAGGCGGGAGCCGCGCTCCCGGTGCCGACGAAGGAGAGGGCAGTGTGTCTGCGGACAGGGTTTCACCAGTGAATAGCTTCGGAGCACGAGACACCATCAAGGTGGGCTCGACCGAGTATGAGATCTTCAGGATCGATTCGGTCCCCGGCTACGAAAAGCTTCCGTTCAGCCTCAAGGTGCTGCTCGAGAATCTGCTGCGCACCGAGGACGGGGCGAACGTCACCAAGGATCAGATCACGGCGCTGAGCGACTGGCAGCCGACCGCGGACCCCGCGACCGAGATTCAGTTCTCGCCTGCTCGCGTCGTGATGCAGGACTTCACCGGCGTTCCCTGCATCGTCGACCTCGCCACGATGCGCGAGGCCGTCGCAGCCCTCGGCGGCGATCCCGAGAAGATCAACCCGCTCGCTCCTGCCGAGCTGGTCATCGACCACTCGGTGATCGCCGACGTCTTCGGCACGGTCAACTCCTTCGAGCGCAACGTCGAGCTGGAATACGAGCGCAACGGTGAGCGGTACCAGTTCCTTCGCTGGGGTCAGACGGCATTCGACGACTTCAAGGTCGTGCCGCCGGGGACCGGCATCGTGCACCAGGTGAACATCGAGCACCTGGCACGCGTGACGTTCACGCGCGAGGTGGGCGGCGTGCTCCAGGCCTACCCGGACACGCTGGTCGGCACCGATTCGCACACCACCATGGTCAACGGTCTCGGCGTGCTCGGCTGGGGTGTGGGCGGCATCGAGGCGGAGGCCGCGATGCTGGGACAGCCCGTTTCGATGCTCATTCCGAAGGTCGTCGGCTTCAAGCTGTCCGGGTCCATCCCCGCAGGCGTCACGGCGACCGACGTCGTGCTCACCATCACGCAGATCCTGCGCAAGCAAGGCGTCGTTGGCAAGTTCGTCGAGTTCTACGGCGAGGGCGTCGCCCAGGTGCCGCTCGCGAACCGCGCCACCATCGGCAACATGAGCCCCGAGTTCGGATCGACCGCAGCGATCTTCCCGATCGACGAGGTCACGCTCGAATATTTGCGCCTGACGGGCCGTTCCGACGAGCAGGTCCGGCTCGTCGAGGAGTATTCGAAAGCCCAGCACCTGTGGCACGACCCGTCTCGTGAGCCGATTTTCAGCGAATACCTCGAACTCGACCTCGGTACTGTCGTCCCGTCGATCGCGGGTCCGCGTCGCCCGCAGGACCGCATCGAACTGAGCCACTCCAAGGACCAGTTCAACACCGATCTGCACGACTACACGCAGATCGACCACGACATCGTCGACCTGACCATCTCGGAGTCGTTCCCCGCGTCGGATCCCGGCGAGCTCTCGCCGGCTGACGAGCACAGCGCGCATTCGCACCACCACCAGAGCCACGCGCCGCACACGGCCTCCCGGCCAACCCCTGTGCAGTACAACGGCGACAAGTTCGTGATCGACCACGGGGCCGTCGCGATCGCCGCGATCACGTCGTGCACGAACACTTCGAACCCCGAGGTCATGCTCGCCGCGGGCCTGCTTGCACGCAACGCGTCGCAGAAGGGCCTGAAGGCGAAGCCGTGGGTGAAGACCACCCTGGCGCCGGGGTCGAAGGTCGTCACCGAGTACTACGAGAAGGCCGGACTGACCGGATACCTCGAAGACCTCGGTTTCTACCTCGTCGGTTACGGCTGCACGACCTGCATCGGCAACTCCGGTCCGCTGCCGGACGAGATCTCGACCGCGGTGAACGAGAGCGACCTCGCCGTGACGGCGGTGCTCTCCGGAAACCGCAACTTCGAGGGCCGCATCAACCCAGACGTGAAGATGAACTATCTCGCCAGCCCGCCCCTCGTGATCGCGTACGCGTTGGCCGGTTCGATGAACTTCGACTTCGACACCGACGCGCTCGGCACCGACGAGCACGGCGATGATGTCTTCCTCAAGGACATCTGGCCGGACGCCGCCGAGGTGCAGAGAACCATCGACGACTCGATCAACCAGGAGATGTTCACCAGGGAATACGCGAGCGTGTTCGACGGTGACGAGCGCTGGCGTTCGCTCCCCACGCCGACCGGCTCCACTTTCGAATGGACGGCAGAATCGACCTACGTGCGCAAGCCTCCGTACTTCGACGGGATGACGCTCGAGACCACTCCGGTCGTCGACATCGCCGACGCACGCGTTCTGGCGAAGCTGGGCGACTCGGTGACCACCGATCACATCAGCCCCGCCGGTTCGATCAAGGCGGACAGCCCCGCGGGCCACTACCTCACCGAGCACGGTGTGGAGCGCAAAGACTTCAACTCGTACGGCTCGCGCCGCGGCAACCACGAGGTGATGATCCGCGGGACTTTCGCGAACATCCGTCTCAGGAACCAGCTGCTCGACGGGGTGGAGGGTGGCTACACCCGCGACTTCACCAAGACGGATGCCCCGCAGGCGTTCATCTACGACGCATCGCAGAACTACCAGGAGCAGGGCATTCCGCTGGTGATCTTCGCCGGCAAGGAGTATGGATCCGGCTCCTCGCGCGACTGGGCGGCGAAGGGCACCTCGCTGCTCGGCGTTCGCGCCGTGATCGCGGAGAGCTTCGAGCGCATCCACCGGTCGAACCTGATCGGCATGGGCGTCGTGCCGCTGCAGTTCCCGGCAGGGGAGTCGGCGGCGAGCCTTGGACTCGACGGTACAGAGGTCGTCTCGATCAGCGGTCTGACGACCCTGAACGACGGCAGCACACCGAAAACGGTGCACGTCACCGCCGCGCCGAGCGAGCACTCCGATGGCGGCAAGCAGCCGATCGAGTTCGACGCGGTCGTGCGCATCGACACACCCGGTGAGGCCGACTACTACCGCAACGGTGGCATCCTTCAGTACGTGCTCAGAAGCCTGGTGGAGTAGCACCGGTAGCGCCACCACGAGGGCCGGGAACGCGAGCCGTTTCCGGCCCTCGTCGCACGATCGGTGCGATGTGCCGATGGTGCATCGGCGCGCCAGGCGACGAGCAGGGTCGGATGCGTAGACTCGATGAGCAGAAGTGAAAGGCGGCAGGTATGACCCTTCTCGAGACGATCAGAGGTCCCCGGGACCTCGACTCTCTCTCGAAGGAACAGCTCGTGCAGCTCGCCGAAGAGGTGCGCGCGTACCTCATCGCGAACGTGGCCAAGACAGGCGGACACCTGGGCCCGAACCTCGGCGTCGTCGAGCTGACGATCGCGTTGCACAAGGTCTTCGATTCCCCGCACGATGCCATGGTGTTCGACACCGGCCATCAGTCGTACGTGCACAAGCTGCTCACCGGCAGACAGGACTTCAGCACGCTGCGCAAGACTGACGGGCTCGCGGGATACCCGCAGCGTTCGGAGTCCGTGCACGACATCGTCGAATCGTCGCACGCATCCAGCTCACTGTCGTGGGCGGACGGCATCTCACGCGCCTTCACGATGACCGGCCAGGGCGATCGCTACGTCATCGCGGTCGTCGGCGACGGAGCGCTCACCGGCGGCATGACCTGGGAAGCGCTGAACAACATCAGCGACGACAACGACCGGCGGCTCATCATCGTCGTCAACGACAACGGGCGCTCCTACGCTCCGACGATCGGCGGCATGGCCCGATTCCTCAACGGCGTGCGTACCAGGCGGGGCTACAAGAGCCTCTATCTCACGAGTCAAGCCGCCTTCAACAAGCTCGGTGCGCCTGGGCGTGCCGTTTACCGCGGCGTCCGCGGCGGCGTGCACGGCTTTCTCTCGCGCTTCAGCAACAACGAGGCGCTGTACTCGAACCTCGACATCAAATACATCGGCCCGGTACAGGGGCATGACATCGAGGCTCTCGTCGAGGCCATGGAACAGGCCAAGGAGTACGACGCCCCGGTCATCGTTCACGCGATCACAGAGAAGGGGCGCGGCTACGAGCCGGCTCTGCGCGATGTCGCAGACCAGTTCCACAGCGTCAACCCGATCGATCCGGAGACCGGCGAGCCGATCGAGCAGGTGAGCGGCACCTCATGGCCGTCCGTGTTCGCCGAGGAGATCGTCAAACTCGCAGAGCAGGATGACCGGCTCGTCGGCATCACCGCCGCGATGCTGCGCCCCGTCGGCCTCCACCTCTTCGCCGAACGTTTTCCGGGGCGCGTTCACGACGTCGGCATCGCCGAGCAACACGCAGCGACGAGCGCCGCCGGCATGGCGTTCGGCGGGCTGCATCCGGTCGTCGCCCTCTACGCGACGTTCATGAATCGCGCATTCGACCAGGTTCTGATGGATGTCGGCCTGCACCGCGCGGGCGTCACGTTCGTGCTCAGCAGTGCTGGCGTGACCGGCCCAGACGGCCCGAGCCATCATGGCATCTGGGATCTGGCCACACTGCAGGTCGTGCCCGGCATTCGCATCGCAGCCCCTCGCGACGGGGAGCGGTTGCGGGAGGAGCTCGGCGAGGCGGTTGCTGTGCAGGATGCCCCGACCGTCGTCCGCTACCCCAAAGGGGTCATCCCGTCACCGATCGAGGCACTCAGACGTACCGCCGACGGTGTCGACGTGCTGCGCGAAGATCACGGGCGAGACGTGCTCCTGGTCACCGTCGGCGGCATGGCGACAACGGGCCTCGACGTCGCTGAGCGACTGGCGGCGCAGGGGATCAGCTCGACGGTGATCGACCCGCGCTGGGTGGTGCCCGTTCCGACGAGCGTGGTCGAACTGTCGTCACACCACAGGATCGTCGTCTGCATCGAGGACGGCATCCGGGTCGGCGGAATCGGGACGCGCATCCGCCAGGACCTCCGTGAAGCCGGTGTGGACACCGCGGTCACCGAGGTGGGGCTTCCCGACGAGTTCCTCGCGCACGGTTCGAGAGCAGACATCCTGGAGCGCACCGGCATGACGCCGAAGCAGATCGCGCAGGACGTGATGGGGATGGTTCTGGGCTCGAAGCTTCCGTACGCCAGAGGCGTTTCGGGTGACACCGGCGCGCAGCCGATCATCGCTCACGCCAAGGACTGATCGAAACGGATGAGGGCCCCGAGCAACGCTCGGGGCCCTCATCCGTCGGTGAAGCGTCTACAGGCCGACTCCACGGATCACCGGGTGGTGGAACGTGTCGGCGAACACACGCTCGCTGGCGCCCACGCGATCCAGATACGGCGTGATTCCGCCCATCTGGAAGGGGAAGCCTGCTCCGAGGATCATGCAGAGATCGATGTCCTCTGGGGCTGCGACGACGTGATCGTCGGACAGCATCCGGTGGATTTCGTCGGCGAGGCCGTCCTGCAGGCGCGTCAGGATCTGCTCCTCGGTCAACGGAGCTTTTTCGACGGTGATGATCTTCAGCGCACCCTTGTCGAAGCCCTTCACGTTGCCCTTCGAATCCTTCTCGAGGAGCTTTCCGTAGTCGGCGAGCCTGTGCAGGTTCTCGCTGCGGTAGAACCTGTCGGGGAACGCCTCATGGTGCGTATCGAGCACGTGCGCACCCACCTTGAGCCCAACGAGGTCGAGCAGTACGGAGGGCGCCATCGGAAGCCCGAGCGGCGCGATCGCCTTGTCGACCACGTCGAATGGTGTGCCGTGGTCAACGGCGTACATCGCCTCTCCCAGCAGCTTCGCGAGCACCCGGTTCACCACGAAGCCGGGGGTGTCGGCGGTGATGACCGCGTTCTTGCGCAGCTTGGCTGCTGTCACCATCGCGGTCGACAGGGTCGCGTCATCAGTCTGCGGCGCGTTCACGACCTCGATCAACGGCATCACGGCCACCGGCGTGAAGAAGTGGAAACCGACGAGCCGTTCGGGATGCTCGAGCTTCGCGCCGATCTTCTCGACCGAGAGGCTCGACGTGTTGGTGGCGAGCACCGCCTCCGGGCTCACGATCTTCTCGATCTCGGCGAAGACATCCTGCTTCACGCCGAGCTCTTCGAACACTGCCTCGATCACCCAGTCGCAGTCCGCGAACTCGGTCTTGTCGGTCGTGCCGTGCACGAGCGCCCGCAGCCTGTTTGCCTCGTCGGACGAGATGCGGCCCTTGTCGAACAGCTTGCCGATCTCGTCGATGATGGAGGCGACGCCCTTGTCGACGCGTTGCTGATCGATGTCGGTGATGATCACGGGCACCTGCAACCGACGGAGGAAGAGCAGGGCGAACTGGCTCGCCATGTATCCGGCGCCGAGTACCCCGACCTTGGTGACCTTCTTGGCGAGTTCCTTCGGCGGAGCGCCGGCCGGGCGCTTCGCGCGCTTCTGAACGAGGTTGAAGGCGTAGATGGATGCCTGCAGTTGGTCGCCGGCGATCAGATCGGCGAGTGCGTCGTCCTCGAGAGCGAAGCACGCCTCTTTGTCGTTGCTCTTCGCCGCCTTCAGCAGGTCGAGCGCCTTGAACGGCGACAGCGGAACGGTGCCCAGCCGCGACGAGACGGTGTCGCGGGCGATCTTGATCGCGATGTCCCATTTCGCCATCCGCTCGAGCTTGCCCGGCGTGTTCTTGCGCTCGACCTTCTCCGCGCCGCCGAGCACCCCGTCGACGAACTTGATGGAGTCTTCGAGAAAGTTCACCGGGGCGAAAATGCGGTCGGCGATGCCGAGGGCGAAGGCATCCTGAGCCTTCAGCATGCGGTTCTGCTTGAGCGGATTCTCGATGACGACCTTGAGCGCGTTCTCGATGCCGATCAGGTTCGGCAGCAGGAAGGTGCCACCCCAACCCGGGATCAGTCCGAGGAACACCTCGGGGAGGGCGATCCCGGCCGCCGAGGAGTCGACGGTTCGATAATCAGCGTTCAGCGGAAGCTCGAGCCCGCCGCCGAGAGCGAGACCATTGATGAACACGAAGCTCGGAACACCGAACCTCGCCTGTTTGCTGAGCACGAAGTGCCCCAGTTGGGCCATCTTCTTGGCGATGGCTCGCGTAGGGATCTCTGCGACCTTCGTCAGATCGGCGCCGGCAGCGAGGATGAAGGGCTTTCCGGTCGTCGCGACCGCGTGAATCTCACCGCGCGCCGCTCGCGCGGTGAGATCGTCGTACGTCTTAGCCAGCTCGAGAAGACCGACCGGGCCGAACGTGTTCGGCCTGGTGTGATCGCGCCCGTTGTCGAGAGTGACGAGTGCCAGCGTCTTGCCAGATGCCAGCGGAACGTCCCGCACGAAGCTGTGCGTGACCACCTCGTCATCGGTCAACGCGGCGAGATCGGAGAAATCGATGGTCGAGTAGTCGGTCACTCTGGTGCTCACTTTCCGTACTTCGCGTGGTGCGGGTTCTCCCAGATGACCGAGCCGCCCTGGCCGAGGCCGACGCACATCGCCGTGAGGCCGTACCGCACCTCGGGGTGCTGCTCGAACTGCCTGGCCAGCTGGATCATCAGGCGCACACCTGAGGCTGCCAGCGGATGTCCGATCGCGATCGCGCCGCCCCACTGGTTGACCCGCGGGTCTTCGTCGTCGATGCCGAAGTGGTCGAGCAGGCTGAGCACCTGCACGGCGAACGCTTCGTTCAGTTCGAAGAGTCCGATGTCGTCGATCGATAGTCCGGCGTTCTTGAGGGCGCGCTCCGTCGAGGGGATCGGGCCGATGCCCATGACCTCGGGCTCGACGCCGGCGAACCCGAAACTCACCATGCGCATCTTCGGCGCCAAACCGAACTCCTTCGCCGCACGAGACGAGGTGAGCAGCGAGGCAGTCGCTCCGTCGGTGAGCGGCGACGAATTGCCTGCGCTCACCCTGCCGTGCGGACGGAACGGCGTCTTGAGTCCCGCGAGTCCCTCCATCGTCGTCTCGGGGCGCATGCCCTGGTCCTCGGTCGCGAGTCCCCAGCCCTCTTCCGTGCGGTATGAGACCGGCACCAGGTCGGGCTGAAGGTTGCCCGCCGCGTACGCCGCGGCGACCTTCTGCTGGCTGAGCATGCCGAACCGATCGGCGCGCTCCTTCGTCAGGTTGGGAAAGCGGTCGTGCAGTCGCTCAGCCGTGTTGCCCATGTTGAGTGCTGCGGGATCCACCAGCTTCTCGGACAGGAAGCGCGGGTTCGGATCGACGCCCTGGCCCATCGGGTGATGTCCCATGTGCTCGACACCACCTGCGATCACGACGTCGTACTGGCCGAACGCGATGCCGGATCCGGTCGTCGTGACCGCTGTCATGGCGCCGGCGCACATCCGGTCGATCGCAAAGCCAGGCACCGTGGTCGGAAGCCCGGCGAGGATGGCCGCGCTGCGCCCTAGGGTCAGCCCCTGGTCACCCTGCTGGGTGGTCGCTGCTATCGCGACGTCGTCCACGCGGTCCTTCGGCAGTCCTGCGTTGCGCTCGAGCAGCCCCACGATGGCCTTCACCACCAGGTCGTCCGCTCGAGTGTTCCAGTACATGCCCTTGTCGCCCGCGCGTCCGAAGGGGGTTCTCACCCCGTCGACGAACAGAACATCAGCTCTTTCGGCCACTTCGCCTCCCATGATCAGGTCTGGTGACGATCCTAGAAACCGTGCCTGAGTGCGGAGAATCGATTGGGCGAACCTACGAACCGGATTCCTCGGCCTCGACGGGCGATTGGTCCGCTTCGACAAAGGCCTCAGCGATGGTCGCAGCCGTGGCTTCCACCTGCCATGGTCGCGCCTCGGCCTCGCGCATGGCGTCGGCGATCGAATCGGCGTCGACTGGCTCCGGCGGGGACCAGGCGAGCCGTCGTAGCGTCTCGGGTGACAACAGGTTTTCGACAGGAAGAAGCAATTCGTCTGCGACCTCGACGACCGCTGCACGTGCCCCGCGCAGTCGAAGGTTCGCTTCGGGATTCCGGTCGGCCCACGCCCGCGGCGGAGGGATGCTCTCGCCCGCCGCCCGCAGCACCGGCAGATCCTCCGTGGTCGTGCCGCGCTCGACGGCATCCCACCACCGATCTATCTCGGTGCGACTCGCCCTTCCGGAGAACTCGTGGAACGCCGAGAGGTCGCGCTTCGTCGCGGGCATCGTGCGGGCGACGGCGGTGATGGAGGCATCCGGGAGCAGGCGTCCAGGGGCTATGTCCTTCTCCCTGGCGAACTCGTCTCTGGCCAGCCAGAGCTCTCGTGCGACGGCGAGATTGCGAAGTCCTCTGATCGAGTGCACGCCGGAGAGACGACGCCACGGCTCGGCACGATTCGGCTTGGGTTTGCGTGCGAGCTCGTACGCGAATTCCTGATCGGCGATCTCGACCTTGCTGTTGTCGACGAGCAGCTTCTGCTCGGCCTCCATCAGATCCACCAGCAACTCGACGTCGAGGGCTGCATAGGTGAGCCAGGGCTGGGGGAGTGGGCGCGTCGACCAGTCGGCAGCGGAGTGCTCCTTAGCGAGATGGATGCCCAGCAGTTCTTCCACGATGGTGCCGAGTCCGACCCGGGGAAAGCCGAGCAGACGGGCGCCGAGTTCCGTGTCGAAGATGGTCACAGGATCGAGGCCGACCTCCCGAAGGCAGGCAAGGTCTTGGCTGGCGGCGTGCAGGATCCATGGGACCTGTCCGAGCGAATCCTGCAGCTCGGTGAAGTCGCCCACTGCCGGAGGATCGAACAGAAAGACGCCGGAGTCGCGCCGGAACATCTGGATGAGGTATGCACGCTGCGAGTACCGGAACCCCGAAGCTCGTTCCGCGTCGACGGCCACGGGACCCGTGCCCGAGCGGAGCGCGTCGACGGCGTCGCGGTACTTCGAAGGCGAGTCGACGACGTCGTAGTCAGTCACGCGTTGCTCTCCGATGGGTGAGGAGCCGCACTCCGTCCGGCAGCGGCGGGATGCCGGCGAGCATGCACAGCAGATCACCCCAGGCTTCCACGTGCGCGCCGAGGTCGAGCCCATGCGGAGTCCATGACGCCCGAAGTTCGATCTGGGCGCCGTCGCCTTGTCGTGCCAGTTCCCCGAAGCCGGTCGAGATGATCTTGGTCGCTGTACCCGATGCCGACGTGTAGTCGGCGCCGCGCTCGTCGAGAGCGTCGACGAGCCAGGACCACGTGACGTCGGCGAGGAACGGATCGAGACCGATGTCGGTCTCCAGCGGCGCTTGAGCGAAGCACACGATCCGGAACCGCCCGCCCCACTCCGCCGGCTCCGACGGATCGTAGAGCAGAACCAGGCGGCCGGTGCCGAGTTCGGAATCCCCCCCGTCGTGCCTCGCAGGCGTGATGTCGGCGGAGAGAGCGACCGCATACGGGGCGAGACCGGTGGGCGCTGGGATCTCGTCCAGGGTCAGTTCTGCGCGCGAATCCGCCGAACGCACCGCCGCTGCCGCCACGGCGAACTCCGCGGGAACACCGGGGGTCGCGGGAGAAGGAGACACCCTCGCAGACTAGAGTTTCGGCTCGGGAGTTCACGTCAGGCACGCCGGATGCGTCTGGTGCCTGACGCTGCGAGGGGAGTTCGTGTGGGCCATCGGCTTGGCAGGGTCATCGTGCCGTTCGCGGTTCTGATCGCGATCGGAGCAGCGGCGGCCGCCGCATACGCGACGGCCGCGACGCTCGTCGCGAAGACCGTCGTGACACCGTCGCGACGACGCAAGCAGGATGTCTACATCCGTTCGGTCGCCTCGGATCTGACTGCCGTGACACTCGCCGGCACGGCAGACACCTTGACGGTTGCAGGGCGATACGGCCTCTGGTTCTCCGACGATCGCGGATATGCGAGGCTCGGTGAGATTCTCGGATTCGATCCCGACGGCGCCGTCATCCGCGCCGTCGAATCGGTGGAGTGGGGCGATCTCGCCTCCGCACGCCGTGGCAGGCTCACCGGCTGGTATTACACGGCGGCCGACGAGCTCGGGCTTCCGGTCGAAAGCGTCGACATCCCCGTGGACGGTGGCACCGCGCCCGCGTGGTTGTTCCGGGCTTCGGAAGACACCGGTCACTGGGCGATCCACGTTCACGGACGAGGCGCTCGGCGTCAGGAGACCTTGCGAGCCATCCCGGTCTTTCGCGAGAAGGGATACACCAGCCTGGCGATCAGCTACCGCAACGATGGCGATGCGCCGTCCAGCGGCGACGGACGCTACGCCCTTGGGGCCACGGAATGGAACGACGTGGATGCCGCGATCGCTTTCGCCCTCGAGCACGGCGCCCACGACATCGTCTTGTTCGGCTGGTCGATGGGCGGAGCGATCGTGCTGCAGTCGGCCATCCGCTCGCCACGTGCCGACAGCGTGCGGGGGATCGTGCTCGACTCGCCCGTGGTCGACTGGGTGGAGACCCTGGAGTATCAGGCCAACGGCATGAAGCTTCCGAAGCCCGTCACTCGCGGCGCCCTCGTGCTCCTCGATTCGGGGTGGGCGACCGGGCTCGTCGGACAGGACTCGCCGATCGGGCTGGGCGGGCTCGATTTCACCGTGCGCGCACACGAACTGAGCACGCCCGTTCTGCTCATGCACAGCGACGACGACGGATACGTGCCCGCCGGCGGATCGCATCACCTCGCGGATCTGCGCCCGGACATCGTGACGTTCGTCCCGTTCACCGAGGCGAAGCACACGAAACTCTGGAACTACGACAGGGACGCGTGGACCGACGCGATCAGCAGCTGGCTCGGTGCACTGGACGAGCAGCAGGAGTGAGACCTAGCTGTGACGTTTGAGCGTCACCTGATGCTTCGTACGACCGAGCAGTGCCGTCATGCCTCGAACGCGCAGCGGTGAAACGGCCTGGGACAACCCGAGTTCCTGCGGGTAGTCGTCGGGCACGGCAATCACCTCGTCGGCAGTGAGCCCGGCGAGACCCTGAGCGAGTATCGAGGCGAATCCGCGAGTGGTCGGCGACTCACGAGGGGCCGTCGCGTGGAGTTGAACGATGTCGTCGTCACCCACCTCGACGAAAATGAACACAGGGGACTGGCACTCGATCACCCGCTCGAAGAGGTTTGGGTGGTCGCGGTACCGCTCGGGCAGCTCGGGCAATTCGTTCGAGAACTCGAGCAGCAGCTGCAGGCGATCGGGAACCTCGAGAGCGAGGAACTCGTCCTTGATCTCCTTCAGAGCGGTGGGGAGCGCTGTCGTCGTCATGAGGCATCCATTTTCTCACCTGTGCACGCGGCGCGCGCGGACACCTTCGGCGTCAGGCCGTCGGGACCTCGCCACGCTCGGTGCCCGTGGTGATCGGCACACGCACCGCGCTGCCCCACTCGGTCCACGAACCGTCGTAGTTGCGCACGTTCTCGAATCCGAGCAGGTGGGTCAACACGAACCAGGTGTGGCTCGAGCGCTCGCCGATACGGCAATAGGCGATGACATCGTCGCCTTCCCGCAACCCTGCCTCTCCCTTGTAAATGCCGTCGAGCTCCTCGCGGGACTTGAAGGTGGCGTCCGGCGCCGCCGCACGTGCCCAGGGCACAGACGCCGCGGACGGAATGTGGCCGGGCCGCAGCGCGCTCTCGCTCGGATAGCCCGGGATCTCGGTGCGCTCTCCGCTGTACTCCTCGGGTGACCGAACGTCGATCAGGGGACCGTGCCCGAGATGCTCGAGCACATCGTCCTTGAAGGCGCGGATCGTGCTGTCGTCGCGCTGAACGACCGGATACTCAGCAGGCTCGGGCGCGAAGGTCGTGGTGACGATCTCGCGTCCCTCCGCGATCCACTTGTCACGCCCGCCGTCGAGCAGACGCACGTCTTCATGGCCGAAGAGCGTGAAGATCCACAGCGCGTACGCAGCCCACCAATTGTTCTTGTCGCCGTAGACGACCACGGTTGTGTCGCGGGAGATCCCCTTGCGACCGAGAAGCTCGGCGAAGCGCTCCGCCGAGACGAAGTCACGGAGCACAGGGTCGTTCAGGTCGGTATGCCAGTCGATCTTGACCGCGGTGGGGATGTGACCCGTCTCGTAGAGCAGCACGTCTTCGTCGGACTCCACGACCGCCAGGCCAGGTTCTCCAAGGTGCTCGGCCAGCCATTCAGTGCTCACCAGGCGCTCCGGGTGCGCGTAGTCGGCGAACGTCGCGGAATCGTCGAATCCGACGGTCATGATTTCCTCCTCATGGATGCCGGTTCTCTGCGTGAACAGGCGCCTTCGTGTGCGGGCATTAGGCTTGGTCCTCGTCCCTGAAGCGAACTTACGCACCCCCGTTGCAGAGCGCAGGGGCACGGTAAGACTTCGACACAAAGGAACAGATGTCAGCGCACCCGCTTCCCGATGCCTCTCGCCTCGTCGATGTGGTGCCGACGATCACCGGTAAGGAGATCGCCGGAGAACTCGTTCCTCCACCGCAGTTCCACACTGCCACGTTCGACTCGTACCGACCGGATCGGGACTTTCCGTCGCAGACCGGGGCCGTTCGCACACTGCAGTCGTTCGCGAAGAGCTGGGAACCGCCTCAGCCCGGCGGCTTCTTCGGGTGGCGCAGAAAGAAGCAGGTCGAGCACAAGCCGGGTGTCTACCTCGACGGCGGTTTCGGCGTGGGAAAGACCCACCTGCTGGCCGCGCTCTGGCACTCTGCCCCAGCACCGAAATACTTCGGGACCTTCATCGAATACACGGCGCTTGTCGGCGCCCTCGGCTTTCAGCCGACGATCGACCTGTTGCGCGGTTCCAGGCTCATCTGCATCGACGAGTTCGAACTGGACGACCCGGGCGACACGATGATGATGACGCGGTTGTTGGGTGCGCTGGTCTCCAGCGGAACGAAGATCGCGGCCACCTCCAACACGCCCCCACAGGCGCTCGGCGAGGGCCGTTTCGCTGCATCCGACTTCTTGCGTGAGATCCAATCGCTCTCGTCGCACTTCGAGACGGTGCGCATCGATGGTCTCGATTACCGGCGACGAGATATCTCCGGTGAGGCCGCAACTGTCGGCAACGAGACGTTCGATCGCGTTGTCGAGGCGATGAACACGCGCGGCGAGCATGTGACGGCCGACCGGTTCCGTGACGTGATCGACCATCTCGCGACAGTGCATCCGTCGAAGTACGTCAAAGTCATCGCCGGCGTCGACGTGATCGCGTTGGCCGACGTCGAGCAATTGCACGATCAGATGGAGGCGCTCCGGTTCGTCGCCTTCATCGACAGGGTGTACGACGCGGAGATCCCGATCGTCGCAACGGGCATCCCGCTGAACGACGTCTTCGACGCCGAGATGCTTCAGGGCGGATACCGCAAGAAGTATCTACGCGCCGTCTCGCGTCTCATAGCACTGACCGCCGGCGAGCTCCCTCCGCACGACTGACCACGAACCGGCGGAGATCTCACCGCTGCCGGAAACACGATGTTTACATGGCGGCGATCCCCGTAACGCCGCCGCAACAACCCAACCTCTCCCGCGAAATCTGTCGGCAGCAGACTGACGACACCTCACCAAGTCAAGACCGGCACCCGAAGCCGAGCGGTGATGGCGACACCGTACTCATTGAGAGGGAGACCCTATGTTGTTGCACACAGCGGCCGCCTACGACGCAGCAAACGGCGTGAACTCGCTGTGGCTGCTCGTAGCAGCGGCGCTCGTTCTGCTGATGACGCCCGGAGTGGCGTTCTTCTACGGCGGCATGGTCAAGGCGAAGAGCGTCATCAGCATGATGATGATGAGCTTCGGCGCGATCGCGATCGTCGCTGTTCTGTGGGTTCTGTACGGCTACGGACTCGCGTTCGGCAAGCCGCTGATCCCCGGCTGGCTCGGCACCCCAGACTGGGGTCTTTCGAGTCTCCTCGGCAAGGACGGCATCACCCCAGATCTCGGCGGACTCGCGTTCGCAGGCTTCCAGGCGACCTTCGCGATCATCACCGTCGCGCTGATCTCCGGTGCGATCGCCGACCGCGCTCGGTTCGGCCCTTGGATGCTCTTCGCCGGCGTCTGGGTCACCGTCGTCTACTTCCCGGTCGCGTACTGGGTGTTCAACCTCGGCAACGGCTGGATCAACAGCACGCTGCACGTCAACGACTTCGCGGGCGGCACGGCCGTGCACATCAACGCCGGTGCAGCGGGTCTCGCCCTTGCACTCGTCCTCGGCAAGCGCGTCGGGTTCCAGAAGGGCATGAGCAAGCCGCACAACGTGCCACTGACTCTGCTCGGTGCCGCTCTGCTGTGGTTCGGCTGGTTCGGATTCAACGCCGGATCGGAAGCGGCCGTTGATGGCGTCGCGGCGATCGCCTGGATCAATACGCTCGCTGCACCGGCCGCCGCCACCATCGGCTGGCTCATCGTGGAGAGGATCAAGGACGGCAAGCCGACGTCGATCGGCGCGGCATCCGGTGCCGTTGCCGGTCTCGTGGCCATCACTCCGGCCTGTAACATCCTGACGCCCGGTTGGGCGATCGTGCTCGGCGTCATCACCGGCGCCGTCTGCGCCGTCGCGATCGACCTGAAGTTCAAGCTCGGCTTCGACGACTCTCTCGACGTGGTCGGCATCCACCTCATCGGCGGCCTGATCGGAACGCTGTACATCGGAATCTTCGGATTCACGCAGGTCGACGGCAAGTTCACCAGCCTGCTCTACGGTGGCAGCTTCCAGCAGCTCGGTGCGCAGGCGATCGGCGCCTTCTCTGTGATGATCTACTCGTTCGTGCTGGCCTACGCCATCGGTTGGGTCATCCAGAAGACGATCGGCTTCCGCATCAAGACCGAGGACGAGATCGCCGGTGTCGACACCATCGTCCACGGCGAGGAGGGCTACGCACTCGAGAACGCCTGATCGTTCAGCTCACTGACGAAAGGGGCGTCGCTTCGGCGGCGCTCCTTTCGCGTTGCATCGGGACGAAGCGGAGCTCCAGAAACACGAAAACCCCCGATTCATCAGGGGTTCCTGTGGGCGATACCGGACTCGAACCGATGACCTCTTCCGTGTGAAGGAAGCGCGCTACCAACTGCGCCAATCGCCCGCATGGCGTCCGATTTCTCGGTGCCGCGGCTACCGATACTAGCGGACCTTGGTGACCCGACGCACATCGACGCGGCCGGCTCGGGCGCGTCGATGGATGACGTGCGCGGGAGTCCGACACACAAGGCGCTCAGTTTGAACATCCGTCGGATGATCGGCTACAGTTTCAAAGCACGCAGAAATGCGATGTGAAATGCGGATGTGGCGCAGTGGTAGCGCATCACCTTGCCAAGGTGAGGGTCGCGAGTTCGAATCTCGTCATCCGCTCGAGTGTGAGTCGGCGGCAACGCCGGTACAAGGTAGTGGGAAGCCACACACGAACCCACACACGGTGGCGTGGCCGAGAGGCGAGGCAGCGGCCTGCAAAGCCGTATACACGGGTTCGAATCCCGTCGCCACCTCCACTCCCGGTTCCGGCCGGACAAAGCAACAGCCTTTACAGGCGCGATTGGCGCAGCGGTAGCGCGCTTCCCTGACACGGAAGAGGTCACTGGTTCGATCCCAGTATCGCGCACAATGGAACCCCGGCACGTGGCCGGGGTTTTTCTTGTCCAGCCTGGCACGAGTCGCTAGGAGCGTCGGCGCACTCCGGGAGCGGACGACGCGTCAGAGCGCCATCGCCCCGCGCACTAAAGTTGAAAAGCATCCCTTTTCATCACGCCTTCAGGAGTAGAACAGTGCCGGACGGTTTCGAGCTCTTTCCCGACCGTTCCGTTGTCGCCATGCGCGTCAACGGCGAGCTGAAGGACCTCGCGACGACCATCACGACGGACGACGACGTGATTCCCGTGACCATCGACTCGGCGGATGGTCTGAACATCCTGCGCCATTCGACGGCTCACGTGCTCGCGCAGGCGGTGCAGTCCATCAACCCGGAGGCGAAGCTGGGCATCGGCCCTCCCGTCACCGACGGGTTCTACTACGACTTCGATGTCGAGCAGTCGTTCACTCCGGACGACCTCAAGGCGCTCGTGAAGGCGATGGACCGCATCGTTCGCCAGGGCCAGCGCTTCGTGCGCCGAGTGGTCACCGACGCCGAGGCGCGCGCCGAACTCGCCGACGAGCCGTACAAGCTCGAGCTGATCGGTCTCAAGGGCGGTTCGGCATCCGCGGATGCCCTCGGTCAAGACAACGAGAACGTCGAGGTGGGCGGCGGCGAGCTGACGATCTACGACAACGTCGACCCGAAGACGGGCGAGGTGCTCTGGAAAGATCTGTGCCGCGGACCGCACCTGCCGAGCACTCGTCAGATCGGAAACGGGTTCACGCTCACCAGGGTCGCCGCCGCGTACTGGCGGGGGAGCGAGAAGAACCCGCAACTACAGCGTGTCTACGGCACAGCGTGGCCGACGAAGGACGAGCTGCGCGCGTACCAGACCCGCATGGAGGAAGCTGCGCGTCGCGATCACCGCAAGCTCGGCGCGGAGCTCGACCTGTTCTCGTTCCCTGACGAGATCGGCTCCGGTCTCGCGGTGTTCCACCCCAAGGGCGGCGTCATCCGGTACGAGATCGAGAACTACCTGCGCTCCCAGCTGCTGCGCAACGGGTACGAACTCGTCAACACGCCCCACATCACCAAGGCGCACCTCTACGAGATCAGCAAGCACCTCGAGTGGTACGCGGACGGCATGTTCCCTCCCATGCACGTGGACGAGGAGACGGATGCCGACGGCAACATCGTCAAGCAGGGCCAGGACTACTACCTCAAGCCGATGAACTGCCCGATGCACAACCTGATCTTCAGGGCGCGTGGGCGCAGCTATCGTGAGCTGCCGTTGAGGCTCGCAGAATTCGGCACCGTCTATCGCTATGAGAAGAGCGGAACCCTCTCAGGGCTGACCCGCGTTCGCGGTCTGACGCAGGACGACGCGCACGCCTACGTCGCCCCCGACCAGGTCAAAGCCGAGATCGCCACGCAGCTTGAACTCGTGCTCGAGACCCTGCGCGGGTACGGCCTGAACGACTTCTACCTCGAGCTGTCCACGAAGGATCCGGACAAGTACGTCGGCGACGACGCGGTCTGGGAAGACGCGACCGAGACCCTGCGTCAGGTTGCACTCGAGTCCGGCCTCGAGCTCGTCGACGATCCGGGAGGAGCCGCGTTCTACGGTCCGAAGATCTCGGTCCAGGCCAAGGATGCGATCGGTCGCACCTGGCAGCTTTCCACCGTGCAGCTTGACTTCTTCGAGCCCGAACTGTTCGAGCTCGAGTACACAGCAGCGGACGGCACCCGCCAGCGGCCCGTGATGATCCACAGGGCGCTACTCGGGTCGATCGAGCGCTTCTTCGCGATCCTCCTCGAGCACTATGCAGGCGCGTTCCCTGTCTGGCTCGCGCCTGTGCAGGTCGTCGGCATCCCAGTCGCTGACGAGTACGCGCCGTATCTCGAGGAGATCGCACGCCGGCTGCGCGCGCACGACGTTCGAGTCGAGGTCGATCGCTCGGACGATCGCATGCAGAAGAAGATCCGTAACGCCACGACGCAGAAGATTCCGTTCCAGTTGATCGCGGGAGAGCTGGATCGCGCGAACGGAGCGGTGAGCTTCCGGTTCAGAGACGGCACCCAGTTGAACGGCGTGCCCATCGATGACGCCGTCGAGCGCATCCTGCTCTCCATTCGCGAGCATGACCAGGTGGTCACGGCGTGGACGGAGTAAGCGTCGAAGACGCTGCCCATCTGGCGGGCGTGCCTGACGAGTTCCAGCGCTTGTGGACCCCGCACCGCATGGTCTACATCGAACGAGGGCAGCAGCGTCCGGACAGCGATGACTGCCCCTTCTGCGTCGCCCCGACCCTGTCGGACGAGGAAGCACTGATCGTTCACCGCGGAACGCACGCGTACGCGCTCTTGAACCTCTTTCCGTACAACAGCGGGCACCTGCTGGTGTGTCCGTACCGTCACGTGTCGCTGTACGACGAGGCGACGCCGGAGGAGACGGACGAGATCGCCACGATCACGCAGACCGCCATGCGGGTCATCCGTCTCGTGTCGCACAACGACGGCTTCAACATCGGCATGAATCAAGGGGAGATCGCCGGCGCCGGCATCGCATCGCACCTGCATCAACACCTGGTTCCGCGCTGGCAGGCGGACGCGAACTTCTTGCCGATCATCGCCAAGACGAAGGCCTTGCCGCAGCTGCTCGGCGAGATGCGTCAGTCGATCGCGGATGCCTGGCCGCGCTAGCCCGGCTCAGCGAATGCGGTGCACCCCGAACTGCATGCGCGGGTGGGCGTAGAACTCCTGCGACTCGACCAGCGCGAGCTCGCGGCCGCCCCGCTCGTGAGTGGTCGCCATGAGGTCGAACACGCTCGAAGTCGTGCGGGCGAGGGCGTCTCCCGCATCGCCCGTACCCCGATAGTGCGCCGTGAACAGTGCTGCTGTGACGTCGCCCGACCCGCTGACCGTGATCGGGAGCAGCGGTGTCTGCACGATCCAGGCTCCGTTCGCATCGACGGCGAGCATCTCGACGGTGCCATCGGTCCTGTCGGGGCGCAGGACGCTGGTGACCAGCACCACCGACGGCCCCGTTGCTCGAACGAGGTCGACGGACAGGAGAGTCTCCTCGAGCGTGGAGGGATCCGTGTTCGTCAGGAAGCCCAGCTCGAACTGGTTCGGAGTGATGATGTCGGCGTGCGGCACCACGCGATCGCGCATCAGGATCGGGATCGCCGGGGCCACGACGCACCCCGTGTCGGCGTTGCCCATCACGGGGTCGCACGCGTAGATCGCGTTCGGATTCGCCGCCTTCACTCGAGCGACCGCATCGAGGATGACGTCGCCGATGCCTTCGCCGCCCTGATAGCCGGAAAGCACGACGTCGATCTCGGGGAAGATCCCGCGCTCCTCGATACCTGTGATCACGTCGGCGACCTCGTCGGGCGGAATGAGCGGCCCACGCCACGCGCCGTAGCCGGTGTGGTTCGAGAAGTTCACCGTGTAGACGGGCAGCACCTCGACGCCGATCCGCTGAAGAGGGAAAACCGCCGCCGAGTTGCCGACGTGTCCGTATGCCACTGCCGACTGGATGGAGAGGATCATCACCGCACGATCCTCCCATGCCGAGGGGGCGAAGCCGCTCCTCACGCCCGCCGTCCCGGCGCATCCGCCTCCATCCGGCACGCCTAGGATTGTGGTTCATGACCGACACCAACCCGACCCAGCAGTTCGGCTCCGACCGTGTGAAGCGCGGGCTGGCCAAGATGCTCAAAGGCGGCGTCATCATGGACGTCGTCACGCCCGAACAGGCCAGGATCGCCGAGGATGCCGGCGCCGTCGCCGTGATGGCCCTCGAGCGAGTCCCTGCGGACATCCGTGCCCAGGGCGGCGTGGCCAGGATGAGCGATCCCGATCTGATCGAGGCGATCATCGCCGAGGTCTCGGTGCCGGTGATGGCGAAGGCGCGCATCGGCCACTTCGTCGAGGCGCAGGTTCTGCAGGCTCTCGACGTCGACTACATCGACGAGTCCGAAGTGCTTTCGCCTGCCGACTACGTGAACCACATCGACAAGTGGCAGTTCACAGTCCCGTTCGTGTGCGGCGCGACCAATCTGGGTGAAGCGCTCCGGCGCATCAATGAGGGCGCTGCGATGATCCGGTCCAAGGGCGAGGCCGGAACGGGGGATGTCTCAGAGGCGACGAAGCACATCCGCCAGATCACGAGCGAGATCAACACCCTGAAGTCGATGACGAAGGACGAGCTCTACGTCGCGGCGAAGGAGCTGCAGGCGCCGCACGATCTGGTGGCCGAGGTCGCGTCCACCGGCAAGCTTCCGGTCGTGCTGTTCACCGCAGGCGGCGTCGCCACGCCGGCGGATGCCGCGATGATGATGCAGCTTGGTGCTGATGGCGTGTTCGTGGGCTCCGGAATCTTCAAATCCGGCAATCCCGAACAACGTGCCGCGGCGATCGTGAAGGCGACGACGTTCTACGACGACCCGTCGGTGATCGCCGAAGTGTCGCGCGGACTGGGCGAGGCGATGGTCGGCATCAACGTGGGCGATCTGCCCGCGCCGCACCGACTGGCCGAGCGCGGGTGGTGACGGCGAAACATCCGAAGGTCGGCGTTCTCGCGCTTCAGGGCGACGTGCGCGAGCACGTGCGGGTCCTCTCGGGTCTCGGCGCCGACGTCGTTCCGGTTCGACGACCGAGTGAGCTCGATGAGGTGCAGGGACTCGTCATCCCCGGTGGCGAGTCGAGCGTGATGGACAAGCTCGCGCGGTCGTTCGGACTCTTCGAGTCGCTACGGCAGCGCATCCGCTCCGGGATGCCGGTATACGGCACCTGCGCCGGTCTGATCATGCTCGCCGACCGTGTGGAAGACGCGAGCCCTGGGCAGCAGACGCTCGGAGGGCTCGACGTCACGGTTCGGCGAAATGCTTTCGGGTCGCAGCTGGAGTCGTTCGAGACCGAGCTGTCGGTTCCGTCGGTTGCAGACGAGCCGATGCATGCGGTGTTCATCCGAGCACCGATCGTCGAGTCGGTCGGCGACGCGGCGACCACGCTCGCGTCGCTGGGCGACGGGCGTGTCGTCGCCGTCGAACAGGGCAATCTGATCGGCACCTCGTTCCACCCCGAAATGACCGGTAATACGGTGTTCCACGAGTATTTCCTGCGACGCGTCCGCGCCGTGGCCGACACCGCCAGCGCCACGCCCTGACCTACAATGGCTGGGCGGTGCGCTCGAGCACCCAAGGTTTTCTACGCAGGAGAGACATGTCCGGGCATTCCAAGTGGGCGACGACCAAGCACAAGAAAGCGGTCATCGACCAGCGCCGTGCGAAGTCGTTCGCCAAACTCATCAAGAACATCGAGGTCGCAGCGAAGGTCGGCGGCGCCGATCTCTCCGGCAACCCCACCCTCGTCGACGCGGTGCAGAAGGCCAAGAAGACCTCCGTGCCGAACGACAACATCGATCGGGCCATCAAGCGCGGTGCAGGTCTCAGTGGTGAGTCGGTCGACTACGCGACGATCATGTACGAGGGGTACGGACCCAACGGCGTCGCTCTCTTGATCGAGTGCCTCACCGACAACAAGAACCGTGCTGCGGCCGACGTGCGCACTCTGATGACCCGCAACGGCGGCACGATGGCCGATCCCGGATCCGTCTCCTACAACTTCCACCGCAAGGGCGTCATCGTCGTTCCCGGTGAGGGAACGACCGAAGACGACGTCCTCACGGCTGTGCTCGACGCGGGCGCGGAGGAGGTCGCTTCGCAGGGCGACTCATTCGAGGTGATCACCGAAGCGAGCGATCTGGTCGCTACGCGTACGGCTCTTCAGGACTCCGGCATCGACTACGACTCGGCCGACGTCGAGTTCGTGGCCCAGGTCAAGATCGAGGCGGACGCCGAGACCGCCCGCAAGGTGTTCCGGTTGATCGACGCCCTCGAAGACTCCGACGACGTGCAGAACATCTACACCAATCTCGATCTGACCCCCGAGGTGCAGGCCGAGCTCGAAGACGACGAGTAAGGCATCCGTCGTGCGGGTGCTCGGGATCGACCCCGGACTCACCCGCTGTGGTGTCGGCGTCGTCGACGTCACGCCGGATCGTCGTGCGACGCTGGTTGCAGTCACGGTCATCCGCACGGATGCCGCCATGCCGCTCGAGCGCCGTCTCCTCGCGGTGGGACGCGGGATCGAAGCGCTGATGGACGAGCACAGTCCCGACGCCGTCGCGATCGAGCGGGTCTTCGCCCAGCACAACGTGCGAACCGTGATGGGCGTCGCTCAGATCAGCGGCGTCGCGCTCCAC
Source organism: Humibacter sp. RRB41 (assembly GCF_022761015.1). GTDB lineage: Bacteria > Actinomycetota > Actinomycetes > Actinomycetales > Microbacteriaceae > Humibacter. Next base: position 374,455 of record NZ_JAKWJQ010000002.1, on the reverse strand, counting down.
GCTGCTGCGGCCCGCGGTCTCACGGTCGGCCTTCACACCCCCAGCGAAGTGAAGGCGGCGATCACCGGCTACGGGTCGGCAGACAAACGGCAGGTGCAGAACATGGTGGCCCGCGTGCTCGGCTTGGCTGACATCCCCAAGCCCGCCGACGCAGCCGACGCCCTCGCCATCGCCATCTGCCACGCGTGGCGCACCCCGATCGGGTCGGCGAGCCAGAGCACCGGCACGCTCACCGCCGCCCAGCAGGCATGGCGCGCCGCAGAGAAGGCCACGGGAGCGTCGTCCGCGCCCCGTAGGCTGACGAGGTGATCTCCTCCCTTCGCGGAATCGTGCTGCAGGCATCCGACGGCATGGCCGTCATCGACGTCGGGGGAGTCGGTTACGCCGTGCAGGTGACGCCGGGATACGCACGCTCGCTGCGCGTCGGCGAGGAAGCGACCCTGCACACATCGATGGTGGTGCGCCAGGAGTCGGTGTCGCTCTTCGGCTTTCCGGCTCGAGAACACCTCGGCGTGTTCGACGCGCTGATCGGGGTGTCGGGCGTCGGCCCGAAGTCCGCGCTCGGTGTGCTCGCCGAACTCTCGCCAGACGAGATCGCGATGGCCGTCGCCTCCGACGACGATGCGGCCTTCCGCAGGGTGTCGGGGATCGGTCCGAAGACGGCGAAGCTCATCGTCGTGTCGCTCACGGGCAAGCTCTTCGCCCCCGCGAAGCCGGTGCAGACGGTCGCCCAGATTCCCAGCACGGATGTCGCTGGCAGTGTGGTCATCGCGTTGGTCGGTCTCGGCTGGCCGGAGCGCACCGCGTCCGACGCCATACGCGAGATCACCGACGAGTACGCCGAACCGGAGCGCGACACCGTGCAGGCGCTGCTGAGGCTCGCGTTGTCACGCCTCGGTCCGACGGCGAGGCAGCAGGTATGAGCGACGACCTGACCGCACCTCAGGCGCAGTCCGAAGCCGAGCTGGCATTCGAGGGCGCTCTACGGCCGAAGTCCCTCGGCGAATTCGTCGGACAGTCGAAGGTTCGCGGCCAGTTGCAACTGCTGCTCACCGCGGCGCGCATGCAGGATCGAACACCGGACCACATTCTGCTGGCCGGTCCTCCCGGCCTCGGCAAGACGACACTCGCCATGATCGTCGCGCACGAGAGCGGCAGGAATCTGCGCATGTCGAGCGGCCCTGCCATCCAGCACGCGGGAGATCTGGCTGCGCTGCTTTCCTCTCTCATGCCCGGTGAAGTGCTCTTCATCGACGAGATCCATCGCATGGCCCGATCCGCCGAAGAGATGCTGTACCTCGCGATGGAGGACTTCCGCATCGACATCATGGTCGGCAAAGGGGCTGGGGCGACGTCGATTCCGCTCGATCTCGCGCCGTTCACGATGGTGGGTGCCACAACGCGATCCGGCTTACTGCCCAACCCCTTGCGCGACAGGTTCGGCTTCACCGCCCACCTCGAGTTCTATGACGACGCCGAGCTCGAGCAGGTGCTGGTGCGTGCGGCGACCCTCCTCGACTTCGAGATCGACCGCGAGGCCATCGCAGAGATCGCCGGCAGATGCCGTGGGACGCCGCGCATCGCCAACCGCCTGCTGCGGCGAGTGCGCGACTTCGCCCTGGTGCACGGCGGACGCGCCGATCTGGACGCAGTTCGGGCCGCCCTCGAGCTCTACGACGTCGACGAACTCGGCTTGGACCGCATCGACAGAGCCGTCATGCAGGTGATTCTGACCAGATTCGACGGCGGGCCGGTCGGGCTCAGCACCCTCGCGGTCTCGGTGGGGGAAGAGGCGGACACGATCGAGTCGGTCGTCGAGCCGTTCCTCGTCCGGATCGGTCTGTTGTCGCGCACCCCGCGCGGTCGCGTGGCCACCGCGATGGCGTGGCAGCACTTCGGAACACCGAGGAAGCCCCCGGCTGACGCGCAGCAAGCACTGTTCACGGATGACCTATAATCCTAGGTAGCTTGCAGCCCCCATGCGTATGAGGTGGTTGTCCCGCGCCCCCTCATCCCCGGAAGGTTTTCCAACTTGGATCAGAACATCCTGACCGTTGTCATGGTCGTCATCCTGGCCGCCCTCATCTTCTTCATGTTCCGCAGCAGCAGGAGGCGGCAGAAGCAGGCGTCCGAACTGCAGAAGCAGGTGGTGCCCGGCGCTACTGTCATGACCAACTTCGGGGTCTTCGGGACCATCGTGTCGATCGACGAAGAGACCAACAAGGTCGAGCTCGAGACCAGCCCCGGACACATCCTCACCGTGCACCGTCAGACCATCGGTCGCGTCGAGACCTCCCCTGAGGTCACCGAAGAGGAGAGCCCGGCGGATGCCGCGGCGTCGACCACAGAGACTCCAGCCATCGACGAGAAGCCGGCATACGGCGAGCGGATCGAGGATGCCGACGCACCGTCGAAGAAGACCGACGAGTAGATCCCTCTCCCGTGCTGGCGCCATCGACGGCGCCCGCGCGAGCATAGAAAGCTGAGTCCCTTCGTGGCAAAGTCGTCTCCTGCGAGGAATGCCTCGCGCTCACTGACCTGGCTCGGCGTGATCGTCGTCGCGCTGGTGCTGGTTCTCGGCGGGGGAGTGCTGTTCTCCTCCGCTTCGTGGGCGCCCAAGTTGGGACTCGACCTCGAGGGCGGCACCGAGATCATCCTCGCGCCGCAACTCGCCGGTGGCCAGAAGGTCACCGCGGACGAGCTCAACCAAGCGGTCTCGATCATCCGTGAGCGGGTCAACGCCTCTGGTGTGTCCGAGGCGCAGGTGAGCACGCAGGGCAGCGACAATATCGTCGTCTCGATCCCCGGCACCCCTGACCAGGCGACGCTGAACCGCATCAAGTCGTCCTCGAAGCTCGAGCTTCGGCCCGTGCTCCTGACCGGCGGGCCGACGAACACGTTCGTCGGTTCAAACGGCAAGACCACCGCGTACCCGTCTCCGGCACCGACCCTCCAGTCGACCCCGACCGCCAAACCGACGAATGGCAGCGACACTTCATGGGTGACGCCTGCCCTCCAGGCGGAATACGACGCTTTCAAGTGCTCGTCGCTGAAGAACGCGACGACCAACATCGCGCCGGAGGACAAGCCCCTCATCACGTGCGACGACGACCTGAGCGTGAAGTACCTGCTCGGGCCCGTCGAGGTCGAGGGTTCCGACATCTCGAACGCGACAGCCGGAATCGTGACCGACTCGAGCGGCAACACCACCGGTCAGTGGGCCGTGAACCTGGTCTTCAACGGCCAGGGGACCAAGGACTTCACCAACGTGAGCGAGCGCCTGTACGGCTTCTACAGCGCCGACTCGACCGACCCGCGTGCCCAGTTCGCGTTCGTGCTCGACGGCAAGGTTCTTTCCGCCCCGGCGATGCAAGGTGCGATCACCAACGGCAAGCCGCAGATCACCGGCAGCTTCGACCAGACCTCTGCGCAGAGCCTGGCCGATCAGTTGAAGTTCGGCGCCCTTCCTGTGAGCTTCAAGGTGCAGAGCTCCGACACGATCTCGGCGACGCTTGGTTCCGCTCAGCTGCTCAGCGGTCTGATCGCCGGCGCGATCGGACTTCTGCTGGTCGTCATCTACACCCTGTTCCAGTACCGGCTGCTCGGCCTGGTGACGATCACGTCGCTGGTCGTCGCCGCGTTGCTGACCTATCTGGTGATCGCGATCCTGTCCTGGCGAATCGACTACCGACTTTCGCTTGCCGGTGTGGCCGGTCTGATTGTGGCCATCGGTTTCACCGCCGACTCCTTCATCGTGTACTTCGAACGAATACGCGATGAGTTGCGCGATGGGCGAAGTCTCGAGTCCGCCGTCGAGGCGGGCTGGAAACGTGCACGAAGAACGATCTACGCCTCGAAGTCGACGAACCTGCTCGCGGCGATCGTGCTGTACGTGCTTGCCGTCGGCAACGTGCAAGGGTTCGCGTTCACACTCGGCGTCACGACCGTGCTCGACGTCTTGATCGTGATTCTGTTCACTCATCCAACCCTGCAGCTGCTCGCGCGCACCCGCTTCTTCTCCAGCGGGAATCGGTGGTCCGGTCTCGATCCGACCGCGCTGGGTGCTGTGTACCGAGGCGCGGCGCAGTTCCGCACCGCACCGGGCGTGAGCGATTCGAAGCGTGCAGCCAGCGGTAAAGAGGCCGAACGTCGTCAGACCATCGCCGAACGCAAGCAGGCCGAACTCGTCGCCTCCGGCGGCAGCGACGCCAAGAAGGACGAGAAGGAGTCCTGATGGCTGCCACACGCTTCCAGAAGTTCGGTAACGATCTCTACACCGGCGCACGTTCGATCGATTTCGTCGGCAAGCAGAAGATCTGGTATTCGGTCGCGATCGTCCTCGTCATCGCGTCGATCATCATCCCGATCGCCAAGGGCGGCTTCAACTTCGGCATCGACTTCCGCGGCGGCTCGCAGTTCACCGTGTCCGACGTCACGACGACCGACCAGACCCTGGCGCAGCAGGCCGTGCACGAGGTCAAGGCGAACGCGACAGTGCAGGTCAGCGTGACGAACGGCACGAACGGCAAGGGCGTTCGGGTGCAGACCGACCAGCTCACCACCGACCAGACCAAATCTGTCGCGGCGAACCTCGGCGCCGCGTACGGCGTTCCGCAGTCCCAGGTCGCTTCGACGTATATCGGCCCGAGCTGGGGTGCCGACGTCTCACGACAGGCGATCCAGGGCCTCGTCGTCTTCCTGCTCCTGGCGTTCATCGCCATGGCGCTGTACTTCCGAACGTGGAAGATGTCGGCAGCGGCGATCATCTCTCTGTTCCACGACCTGATCATCACGGCGGGCATCTACGCGCTGGTCGGCTTCGAGATCACGCCCGCGACGATGATCGGCTTCCTGACGATTCTCGGCTACTCGCTCTACGACACCGTCGTGGTGTTCGACAAGATCCGTGAGAACACCAGGGGCGACAGCGAAGGTCTGAAACACACCTTCACAGAGTCAGTGAACCTCGCCGTGAACCAGACGCTTGTGCGGTCGATCAACACGGCCGTCGTCGCGGCGCTGCCGGTCGGGGCGATCCTCTTCATCGGTGCGTTCGTGCTGGGCGCCGACACGCTTCGTGACATCTCGCTCGCACTCTTCATCGGAATCCTGATCGGCACGTACTCGACGATTTTCATTGCGGCACCGTTGTATGCCGACCTCCGCCGAGGCGAGGCCGCCATCAAGAAGCACGATCGCAAGGTGCTCGCCACCAGATCCAAGGCGCCGGTCGCGGCCGACGCGAGCGCGAAGTAGCAGGGAGAGACCATGCCGTCAGCGCACGAACCGGGTGAGTCCATCGACGCGCGCGAGGCGATAGCACTTGTAGCTGCTGACAAGGTGTGGCTTCTCGACGTTCGTGAACCATCCGAGTGGGTGGACGGCCACGTGCCGGAGGCACACCACATTCCGATGGGCGACCTCGGACTCCGGCAAGACGAACTGCCGGACGACGGGACGCCGATCGCGGTCATCTGCCACGTCGGCGGTCGGTCCCGCATGGTCACCGATTCCCTGGTGCGCGCGGACTACGCCGCGATCGACGTGGCCGGCGGAATGGTGGCCTGGCAGGCATCCGGGGGCAATGTCGTGACGGGCGAAGTCGACGGGCGAAGCTAGGGCGGACACTGCGCTGTGAGCGGACCCGTCCATACGGCCGGAGCGGACCCGCGATAATAATCGAGGGAGGCGATACTGATGGTTGATACGACGACGCCGCAGACCGCCTCCTTGCGCCGTCTGGTACCGAGGCTCTTCTCCCGTGCCCAGCAGCCTGCCGGTGCAGTGGACACGCTTTTGAAGACCGTACGGATGCACCACCCGAAGGCCGATCTGGCGCTGATCGAACGCGCGTATAGAGCTGCAGAACGTGCCCATTCGGGGCAGACGAGGCGCAGCGGCGAGCCCTACATCACGCATCCCGTGGCCGTCGCGCAGATTCTGGCAGACCTCGGGATCGGATCCAAAGCCATCGCCGCGGCGCTGCTGCACGACACCGTCGAGGACACCGAGTACTCCCTGGACGAGCTGCGCGCCGACTTCGGTGACGAGATCGGCATGCTCGTCGACGGCGTGACCAAGCTCGACAAGGTCAAGTACGGCGAGAGCGCCCAGGCGGAGACTGTTCGCAAGATGATCGTGGCGATGTCGAAAGACATCCGCGTGCTGATCATCAAGCTTGCCGATCGGTTGCACAACGCCCGTACCTGGGGATTCGTCCCCGCATCGACCGCAACGAGGAAAGCCACCGAGACGCTGGAGATCTACGCTCCGCTCGCGCATCGACTCGGTATCCAGGCCATCAAGTGGGAGCTTGAAGATCTTTCGTTCGCAGTCCTCTATCCGAAGCTGTATGTCGAGATCGAGAATCTCGTCAAGCAGCGTTCGCCCGAGCGCGAACGCGTCGTGCAGCACGTGACGGACTCCATCAACGATGATCTGAAATCCGCGAAGATGCGCGGAAAGGTCGTCGGCAGGCCGAAGCAGTTCTACTCGATCTACCAGAAGATGGTGGTTCGGGGGCGTGAGTTCGACGAGATCTACGATCTTGTCGGCATCCGTGTAATCGTCGGATCCGTGCGGGATTGCTACGCCGTGCTCGGGCAGATCCACGCCAGATGGACTCCGATGCCCGGACGCTTCAAGGATTACATCGCCACCCCGAAGTTCAACCTCTACCAATCCCTGCACACCACGGTGATCGGCCCGGAGGGCCGCGCGGTCGAGATCCAGATCCGCACGGAGGAGATGCACCAGCGTGCCGAGTTCGGTGTCGCCGCTCACTGGAAGTACAAGGAGAGGGTCGCCGGTAAGGACGACGGCAAGGTCGACACCGACATGGCGTGGCTCGCGCACATCTCGGACTGGCAGGCCGAGACGGCCGATCCGAGCGAGTTCTTGGACTCGCTGCGCTTCGAGATCGGTGCCAAAGAGGTCTACGTCTTCACCCCGAAGGGCAGGGTGATCGGGCTGCCATCGGGAGCCACGCCCGTCGACTTCGCGTACGCCGTGCATACGGAGGTGGGCCACCGCACCATGGGCGCGAAGGTGAACGGTCGCCTCGTGCCTCTCGAATCGCCGCTCGCGACAGGTGACGTGGTCGAGGTCTTCACGTCGAAGAATCCCGATTCCGGGCCGAGCCAGGACTGGCTGAACTTCGTCAAGAGCCCGAGGGCACGGAACAAGATCCGCCAGTGGTTCACGAAGGAACGCCGTGACGAGGCGATCGAGCAGGGTAAAGACTCCATCGCCAGGGCGATGCGCAAGCAGAACCTTCCGCTGCAACGACTGATGAGCCAGGACTCTCTCGGCGAGGTCGCGGCGCTCATGAAGTACGACGACGTCTCGGCGTTGTACGCCGCGATCGGCGAGGGCCATGTCAGCACCCAGTCGGTGCTGGAGAAGGTCGTCACCTCGCTGCAGTCGGAGACCGAGAGCGACGTGACAGAGTTGCCTCCGCCCGCCAGGGCGCGAGGACGACAGCTGCGCAACAGCGACTCCGGCGTGCTCGTTCGTGGGGCACCTGACATCCTCGTCAAGCTCGCCAAGTGCTGTACGCCGGTTCCGGGTGACGCCATCGTCGGCTTCATCACGCGCGGATCGGGTGTCAGCGTTCACCAGGCGAATTGTCACAACGTACAGGACCTGATGCGCGAGCCGGAGCGCATGATCGATGTGGAGTGGGCGCCTTCCTCTAAGAGCATCTTCATGGTTCAGATCCAGGTGGAGGCACTCGATCGATCCGGTCTGCTCTCGGATGTGACCCGAGTGCTCTCGGAACACCACGTGAACATCCTCTCGGCAACGGTCTCCACCTCGAGCGATCGTCTGGCGTTGAGCCGTTTCGTCTTCGAGATGGGGGACACGACACACTTGGACCGCGTCTTGAACGCTGTTCGCCGCATCGACGCCGTCTACGACGTGTACCGGGTCAGCGCCGGCTGAGTCGTCCATTCCCTCAGCCGGGCCAGTGCCGCGTTCTTGCCTGGAAGGTTGTGGGTCTTCTTAACCCGCGAAACGCACGCGTGCAGGCAGGTCGGCCAGCGTTCCAGAAGCGCTGCGGCATCGCGGGAGGAATCGTCGCCGCCGACCACAGCCAGATCGAAGAGGATGCGCGCCGGCACCGTGACCCGCATGCCGGAGATCGACTCGACGTCGCCAGGCCGAAGGGTCACCTCGCGCACCACGAATCGCGGCGACGGCGGGAACTTCATGCGATCGGTACGGGCGACGCAGACCCGGTGGACGGACGGTGGAGTCGGACGGATGCCGTTGATCCACAGCGCGCTGTCGAGTTCCGCGATCATGCGTGTGCCCGTGAGCTCGAGCATGGCCAGGGCACGCAGACCGTCGCAGTCGACCTCGTCGACGGGAGCGAACGCCTCGTCGATGCGAAAGACCTCACCGTCGAGGCGCGACGCACTCAGCTCGGCGACGGTGAGGACCCCGCCCGGGCGGAGTACGGATGCCATCGATCGAGCCATACCTCCATCGTCGCGTTCCGCACGACTACCGACTCCGCTCCTGCCGAGGTTCGTGGAGAACTCGAGCCGGTGGAGAACAGCGGATCAGTGAATCGCGCCCAGCCACGCCTTTCGCGCGTCCAGTGCTTCCTGAGCGTTCGCGATCGCCTTCGCATCGCCGGACGCCTTCGCCTCTTCGAGCTCTGATTCGAGCTTGGCGATGGCATCGGCGAGCTGCGCAGCGAGCCCCTCCGAGCGTGCCTTCTTCTCGGGGTTGCTCCGTTGCCAGTGCTCCTCGTCCAGCTTGCGCACGGACGTCTCGACGCGACGCAGCCGTTCTTCGATCGTCTTGACCTGGTCACGCGGGACCTTGCCGACGGCATCCCATCGCGTCTGGATGGACAGGAGCGTCGCCCTGGCCGCGCTACGGTCGGTGGCCTTGAGAAGCGGCTCCGCCTCCTCGAGAAGCGCGAGCTTCTGCTCGAGATTCTGCTGGAACTCTTCGTTCTCGACGGCGTCCGACTCCGCCTTCGCCGCATAGAGAACGTCGCCGGCGGCCTTGAACCTGGCCCAGAGCGCGTCGTCGGTCCGCTTGCCGGCTCGGCCAGCCCGCTTCCAGTCGTCGAGCAGCGTGCGGTACTCGGGAATGCCTCCGACGCCGAGAGGTGCCAGCCCTTCGGCCCGCTCGATGAGCTCCGTCTTGCGAGCCCGAACGTCGCGGTGCTGCGTATCGAGCTCGGCGAAGAAGGCCTTGCGATTGCGCTCGAGCGTCGTGCGGGCCGCGCGGAATCGCTTCCACAGTTCGTTGGCGTCGTTCTTGGGCAGGCGAGGCCCATCGTGCTGGTGCTTCTGCCACGCGGCGAAGAGCTCGTCGAGCTTGGCCCCCGCTTCCTTCCACTGCGTCTTCGCAGGGTCTTCGTCGGCAAGCGCCTCGACCCCTTCGACGATCGCCGTGCGTTCCGCGATGGCCTGCTCGATGGCGGCCTTCGCCTCTGCGCTCTGCTGCTCCGTGAGCTCCTCGACGGCGCCGCTCAGCTTCGAGAGCCGTTCGTCGAGAGCCGCAAGATCTCCGACGGCGTTCGCGTTCGCAACAGACTCTTTGAGGGTCGCGACGGCCTTCGCGACATCGGATGCCGGTGCGCCACGACGCGCTCGCTGCTCCAGCAGACCGACCTGGCCCGCGAGATCCGCGTACTTGCGCTCGAAATAGGCGAGTGCCTCCTCTGCGGTGGCGCCGGGATATTCACCGACCACACGCTCTTCCTCGCCGACGCGCACGTAGACGACGCCGGCGTCATCGACACGCCCCAACGGGTGCTGTTCAGAAGTTGCCACGAGTCTCACCTGTCCGAGTACGGCCGCGATATCACCACGGCCCGGTACAAAATCCTATTGCACGGCATGCCGACCCTTGTGCCGGGCCGTAACGTCACTTCAGGGTGAGCGAATCGATGGTCGGCGTGACGACCGGTGTGCCGTCCGTTCCCCCGCCCTGCACGCCCTTGTCTGTGACATCCTTCTTCAGCGTGTCGAGCCCGCTCGTGACCTTGCCGATGACCGTGTATCCACCGGCGCTGTCTGCCGGAATCGTCGTGTCGCCGTAGACGATGAAGAATTGGCTGCCGTTGCTGTAGGCATTGTCGCTCTGCCTCGCCATCGCGATGGTGCCTTCGACGTACTTGCCGTCGGAGGGGGCGTTCTCGACCGGGCCGAAGTAGTAGCCGGGCCCCCCGGTGCCATCGCCCTTCGGGTCGCCGCACTGCAGCACCTTGAAGCCGTCGCTCGTGGTGAGGCGGTGGCATTTCGTGCCGTTGAAGAAGTCCTTCTTCGCCAGCGAGATCATCGACGACACCGCCTGCGGAGCCTTGGCACCGTCGAGCGAGATGCCAAGAGAGATGTTGTTGATCTTGAGAGTTCCCGTCCAGGTACGTCCATCGGCAAGCGATTTGGACGGTACATCGCCGGAGTTCCCGTCGGTCGCCGCGGCGGTCGGGGTGGGCGTCGCGGTCGCGGATGCTTTGGCCGACGCGACAGGCTTGCCCGGCCCTGCAGAGAAATAGGTGAGCTGCAGCACGACGGCCAGCGCCAGCACGATCACCACCACACCACCGGCGATCAGGTTGTCGCGCACGCGCCTCTTCTTCGTGTGATCGTGCACGGCCTGTCTGGCCTGATAGGCGCGCAGCCGCTCGCGAGCCTGTCTCGCCTCGCGGTCGTTCTGCTTCTTCGCGGACACGGGCATCCTCCACCGGGGGCGCTTCAGCGCCGAGAGTCAGGGGCAGTCAGGGGCGCGGGCCGCCGACGAGGGCAACCCACGGCTGAACTTTACGCACCGAGCCCATGCAGTCCAAATGAAGAGGCTGTCAGTGCACCGCTCTATCCTTGAGCGCATGGCGAGCACACAGCAGGGGTTGCGCGTGGGCGCGACACCGCTGGCGGTGCGGATGAGGCCGCGCAGAATCGACGAGATCGCCGGGCAGCGTCACCTTCTGGGTCCGGGTTCGCCGCTCATCTCGCTCGCTGGGGACACGACGGGGGAGCGCGGCTCCGTCTCGGTCATCCTCTGGGGCCCGCCCGGCACGGGCAAGACCACGATCGCCCAGGTGATCGCACATTCGTCAGGACGCCGCTTCGTCGAACTCTCCGCCGTGTCGGCCGGCGTGCGCGACGTCCGTGCGGTGATGGAGCAGGCGCAGTCAGACCGCGACCTCTACGGCGTCTCCACCGTCCTGTTCCTCGACGAGATCCACCGCTTCACGAAGGCTCAGCAGGACGCCCTTCTGCCGGGGGTCGAGAACGGTTGGGTCATTCTGGTCGCCGCGACGACCGAGAATCCGTCGTTCTCGGTCATTTCCCCGCTGCTGTCCCGTTCCCTCCTGCTCACGTTGGAGCAGCTCTCCGACGACGACCTCGGCGTGTTGATCGATCGGGCTGTGCACGACGAGCGGGGACTCAAGGATGCCGTATCGCTCGAGCCGGAGGCCAGAGCGGTGCTCATCAGGCTCGCGTCCGGCGATGCACGACGTGCGCTCACCGCGTTGGACGCCGCAGCCAACTCCGCCGTCGACAATGCGCGAGCAAGCGAGGATGCCGAGCGCGGTGCCGACGACGCAGGCGCTGTGCCGGTGGTGACGGCCGAGCTGGTGGCATCCGCCGTGGATCGCGCGCTCCTGCGGTACGACCGCAACGGCGACGAGCACTACGACGTGATCAGCGCGTTCATCAAGTCGGTTCGCGGTTCGGATGTCGACGCCTCGCTGCACTATCTGGCCAGGATGATCGAGGCAGGGGAGGACCCGCGGTTCATCGCGAGGCGCATCATCGTTCTCGCGTCGGAAGACATCGGCATGGCCGATCCGAGCGCGCTCGGCGTCGCCGTCGCTGCCGCGGATGCAGTGCAGTACATCGGAATGCCCGAGGGTCGAATCCCGCTCGCCCAGGCCGTCGTACATCTGGCGACCGCACCGAAATCGAACGCAGCCTACATGGCGTTGGATGCCGCGATCGCGGATGTGCGTGCAGGAAAGATCGGCAGAGTGCCGAAGCATCTACGCGATGGGCACTATCCGGGAGCGAAACGCCTCGGACACGGTAAGGGGTACGTCTATCCCCACGACGATGGACTGGGCGTCGTGCGTCAGCAATACCTTCCGGACGACCTGAAGAACTCGGTGTACTACTCGCCAACCGAGCACGGCAACGAGCGCGAGATCGCCGTTCGCCTCGCCAAGCTGCGCCGCATCACGCGTGGCGAATGACGGTTGTCGGTTCGGGCTCAGAGCTCTGGTAGCATAGACAGGCCGAGATCAGGGTTCCGTGCGGCTGCGGGCTACCGATCGACAGGGCTGTTCCTGATTGGAACGGTGCTCATTAGCCGAGCAACCCCGGCAATCCCTCCCATTGCGAAAGCGGAGCACAGCTGTGCCCCGCCGGATCAGACAATGGCTGCCTCTTTCATGGCAGCACAAGCGAGAAGAATCCAGAAAGGACTTGACGTGTCTTCACGTTCCCGCAGCAAGACCCGCCTCTCCCGGTCACTGGGCGTCGCCCTGACCCCGAAGGCCGCCCGCTTCATGGAGAAGCGGCCATACGCGCCCGGCGAGCACGGGCGCACCAAGCGCAAGGCCGACAGCGACTACGCCGTTCGTCTGCGTGAGAAGCAGCGCCTGCGCGCCCAGTACGGCATCCGCGAGAAGCAGCTCCGCATCGCGTTCGAAGAGGCCCGCCGCACGCAGGGCCTGACCGGTGAGACCCTGGTCGAGCTTCTCGAGATGCGTCTCGACGCCCTCGTGCTCCGCGCAGGCTTCGCCCGCACGACGTCGCAGGCACGTCAGTTCGTCGTGCACCGCCACATCCTCGTGGACGGCAAGATCGTCGACCGCCCGTCCTTCCGCGTGAAGCCGGGACAGCTCATCCACGTCAAGGCCCGCTCAGAGGGCACCGAGCCGTTCCAGGTCGCCGCAGCCGGCGGTCACGTGGACGTGCTGCCCAAGACGCCGGCATACCTCGACGTCGAGCTCGACAAGCTTCAGGCTCGCCTCGAGCGTCGTCCCAAGCGCGCAGAGATTCCTGTCACCTGTGACGTACAGCTGGTCGTGGAGTACTACGCGGCGCGTTAGTCATGCAGATACGCTGGAGGGCGGGTTGTCTTTGACGGCCCGCCCTTCGACGTATTCCCCGAACGGAATGGACGGTGCAGCGTGTCTGGTGGAGACATCGCGGGTCTGATCGCCGCAGGCGTTTTCGCGGTGCTGGTAGCACTGCTCGCGGTTCCGCTCGTGAAGCTGGGCAAGGTGTTCGATCAGACGACCGACTCGATCAAAGAGGTCAGCGACGGCATCACGCCGATCCTCGAAGAGACCACCGAGACGCTTCGCGAGACGAACAAGCAGCTCGCGAGAGTCGACGCCATCACGCGGAACGTGCAGGATGTCACAGGCAACGTCTCGGCCCTCGTCGCACTTTTCGCCGCAACGATCGGCGGCCCGCTGATCAAGCTCGCGGGTTTCAGCGCCGCCGTGCGTGCTGCCTTCCGATTCGGCAGGCCAGGTCGCGGCGCCCGCGAGTGAGCCGGGCTCCAGGACCCCGGCACTAAACTGACCGGAGTCTCGGATGCCCGGTCGTGCACGCCCCCATCGACCGGCCGGCCCCGCCTTGTTACGCAGGTACCAGGGCTGTGCATCCACCAGCAACCACCAACAGATTCACGACCACGAGGAGATTTGTGATGAAGAGCTTCGTCTGGTTCGTCGTCGGCATCGCTGCCGGCTTCGCCGTCGCACACCAGGTGAACAAGACGTCGCAGGGCAAGCAGTTCTTCGACGAACTCGACCGCAAGGCGCACGACTTCGGCGCGGCGGTCAGCGAGGGCTACCGCAAGCGAGAGGCCGAGTTGCGCTCAGCCATCGACCAGGCGGAAGAGACCATCGCAGACCTTTCGTGAGCGGCCGTCGCCGCCACAGCTGAACTCCACCAAACGAACGGAACCATGCAGACCGCCGCCACGCCGACAGCCTCGATGCCGACAGCCCCGATGCCGACGGCAGAGATCCGCCGCCGCTTCCTCGACTACTTCGCCGAGCGCGAGCACACCATCGTGCCGTCAGCGTCGCTGGTCAGCGACGACCCGACGCTGCTCTTCACCATCGCGGGCATGGTGCCGTTCGTGCCTTATCTGACCGGGCTCGTGCCTGCGCCGTATCCGCGCGCGGCCGACTCGCAGAAGTGCATCCGCACCCTCGACATCGAAGAGGTCGGCAAGACGCCGCGTCACGGCACGTTCTTCCAGATGATGGGCAACTGGTCGTTCGGCGACTACTTCAAGGAGCAGGCGATCGCCTACGCCTGGGAGCTCCTGACCTCCACCGAAGACAACGGCGGCCTCGGCTTCGATCCGAAAGACCTCTGGGTCACGGTCTACGAGGATGACGACGAGGCCAGGCGGTACTGGCGCGAGATCGCCGGCCTGCCGGATGAGCGCATCCAGGGCCTGGGAAAAGACACGAACTACTGGTCGACAGGTGTGCCCGGTCCGGCCGGTCCGTGCTCCGAGATCTTCTTCGACCGCGGGCCCGCATACGGCATCGACGGCGGCCCGGCTACGGACGACGACCGCTACGTCGAGATCTGGAACCTCGTGTTCATGCAGTACCTGCGTGGCGAGGGCACCGGCAAGGCCGACTTCGAGATCCTCGGCGAGCTGCCGAAGAAGAACATCGACACCGGCATGGGCCTGGAGCGGGTCGCGTTCCTCAAGCAGGGCGTGGAGAACATCTACGAGATCGATCAGATCCGCCCGGTGCTCGACCGCGCAGCTGAACTCTCCGGCAAGACGTACGGTGCGAACCACGACGACGACGTGCGGATGCGTGTGGTCGCCGATCACGTGCGCAGCGCCTTGATGCTGATGTCAGACGGCGTCACGCCGTCGAACGAGGGCAGAGGCTACATCCTGCGCCGACTGCTGCGTCGCACCGTGCGCTCGATGCGGCTTCTCGGAGTTGAGACTGCGACCTTCCCCGTGCTCTTCGCGGCGTCCCGCGATGCCATGAAGTCGACGTACCCCGAGGTCGAGACCGACTACGACCGCATCTCGCACCTCGCTTTCGCCGAAGAGGACACCTTTTTGCGCACCTTGGTGAGCGGAACGAGCATCCTCGACACCGCCGTCGCGAACACCAAGGCGTCGGGCAGCGAACAGCTTGCGGGTGATACGGCGTTCCTGCTGCATGACACGTACGGCTTCCCCATCGACCTGACGCTCGAGATGGCAGAGGAGGCCGGCATCAGCGTCGATCGTGCGGCGTTCGACACGCTCATGGCGCAGCAGCGGACCCGCGCGAAGGCCGATGCCAAGGCGAAGAAGCGCGCGCTGGCCGACCTGTCGGTGTACAGCGGACTGCGGTCGCTGGGCGAGACCGTGTTCACCGGCTACGGCGAGCTCCAGACCGAGTCCCGAGTGCTGGGCATCATCGTCGACGGCGTAGCGGTGCCGCGGGCATCCGAGGGTCAGATCGCAGAGATCATCCTCGCCGAGACCGCGCTCTACGCGGAGTCGGGAGGTCAGGATGCCGACCAGGGCACGATCGTCGGGCCCGGCTACGAGCTCGAGGTGCTCGACGTGCAGAAGCCCGTGAAGGGCCTGATCAGCCACACCGTGCAGGTCACGCACGGCGAGGTCGGAATCGACGACCCCGCGACGAGCGTCGTGGATGCCGACTACCGCCGCGGCGCACGCCAGGCGCACTCCGGCACCCACATCATCCACGCTGCACTGCGTCAGGTACTCGGCCCGAACGCGCACCAGTCCGGTTCCTACAACAAGGCCGGCTACCTGCGCCTCGATTTCTCGTGGAATCAGGGGCTGTCGCCCGAGACGCGCACGGAGATCGAGGAGATCTCGAACAACGCGATCCGCGACGATCTCGAGGTCGTCACCCGAGAGCTCCCGCTCGACGAGGCGCGCGCGCTCGGCGCGATGGCGTTGTTCGGCGAGAAGTACGGCGAGGTCGTGCGCGTCGTCGACATCGGCGGACCTTGGTCGCGCGAGCTCTGCGCGGGAACCCATGTGTCCTCCAGCTCCGAGATCGGCATGATCAACCTGATCAGCGAGTCGTCGGTCGGTTCGACGAACCGCCGTGTGGAGTCGCTGGTGGGCATCGAGGCATTCCGGGACCTGGCGGCTGAGAGGGCGATCGTCTCGCAGCTCAGCGGCTCGTTGAAGACGCCGCGCGAGCAATTGCCGGAGCGCATCAACGACCTCGTGACGAGCCTGAAGGCCGCGGAGAAGAAGATCGCGGCCTTCGAGGCACGTGCAGTGCTCGACCGCGTTCCCGGGCTGCTCGAGACTGTCGAGCGCGTCGGCGATGTACGACTCCTCGCACAGAACGTCGGCTCGCTCGGCTCTGCAGACGACCTCCGGATGCTCGTGACGACAGTGCGCGACCGTCTCGGCAGCGATGCGTCGGTGGTGGCACTTGCCGCGACCGTCGCAGGACGGCCCGTCGTCATCGTCGCAACAGACAAGGCCGCACGCGACGCGGGGATCAAGGCCGGCCCACTGGCGAAGGGCGCGGCATCCGTGCTCGGCGGCGGCGGAGGCGGCAAGGACGACCTGGCGCAGGGCGGCGGTTCGGATGCCTCGGCGATCGACGCGGCGCTGGCATCCGTTCGCTCGGCGATCGGATAACCCGACGGTGCGAGCCGGAGTGCGCGTCGGCGTCGACGTGGGAAGGGCGCGGATCGGCGTGAGCCGCAGCGATCCCGACGGCATGCTGGCACTGCCTGTCGAGACCGTGCAGCGGTCGGACGACGACAGCGACATAGCGCGCATTCGGGAGCTTGTCACCGAGTTCGGAGCGGTCGAGGCTATCGTCGGCCTTCCGCTTTCGCTTTCCGGCGCCTACACGGCGTCGACAGACGACGCGACAGCGTTCGCTGACAGGATCGCCGTCGCATGCGGCATTCCGGTGCGGTTGGTGGACGAGCGGCTCTCGACGGTGTCTGCACAATCCGGTCTGCGAGCGGCAGGACGCACAACACGGAACTCCCGGTCTGTGGTGGATCAGGCGGCCGCGACGGTTATTTTGCAACACGCGCTCGACGTCGAACGGTCGAGCGGAAGGCCCCCAGGAACCCTCGCAGACCCGAATAGAGGATCTCAGTCGTGACCAACCCCGTTCCGCCCGGCTCTCCCCAGCCGGACGACCCGTCGTTCGAGGGCGAACGACCGCCGATGACGCGTCGCGAGGCGCGGGAACGTGCTGAGCGGGACGCCGCGCGACAGACCGGGAAAGTCCCAGTGGCGCAGCCTGGTCTTGAGCAGCCGGGTCTCGAGCAGTCGTTCTGGGGGGCACTCGACTCCGGACACGGCGAGCCGGTCCAGGAAGAGCTGGTCCAGGGAGAGCAGGTAGCGACCGACACCCGCCCGCACGTCTGGTCCAGCCTGGAGTATCCGACCGACGGGAAGCCGGGCAGACGCGGCGGTCGCGGCGCCGGCGGCGGTCGTTCGGGCACGGACGGAGGCGACGGGCCACCGCGCAGGAAGAGGCGCCGCTGGATCGTCGCCACCATCGTGACGGTCGTCATCCTCGCCCTGCTCGGCGGTGCCGGCGCGTACGTGTGGAGCGCCTTCCAACCGGAGGTGCGCAAGCTCCTCGCTCTCAACGAGCCGAACGACTACACAGGAACGGGCACGACCGCCGTCACGATCACGATCAAGGACGGCGACAACGGAGGTGACATCGCGACGACCCTGCAGAAGGCCGGCGTCGTCAAGACGTACGACACGTTCTACTCGCTTCTGTTGCGAACCAAGCCGGACCCGGTGTTCCAGCCCGGTGTGTACAAGCTGAAGAAGCAGATGAGCGCGAAGTCTGCCCTCTCCGCGCTTCAAGACCCCACGAACAAGCTGCAGCGCACGGTCACGATCCCGGAGGGCGACACCGAGGCGAACATCCTCCCGGCGCTCGCGAAGACCACGGGCATCCCACTCGCCGATCTGAAGACGGCGGCCGCCAAGCCGACCGACTTCGGGTTGCCGGCGCAGGCGAAGAATCTGGACGGATTCCTCTTTCCTGCCACCTACACTTTCGATCCCGACGTCAGTGCGAAGACCGTGATCAAGACACTCGTGGACCGGGCGTTCCAGGCACTCGACGACGACGGAGTGCCAGTTGCCAACCGATGGAACACGGTGATCCTGGCATCCGTCGTGCAGAAGGAGGCGGGCAGCGTCTCAGACATGGGCAAGGTCGCCAGGGTGTTCCAGAACCGGCTCGATCAGGGCATGCGCCTGCAGTCCGACGCGACAGTGGCCTACGGTGCCGGCGTGAAGACCGTGTTCACGACGGATGCCGAGCGCGCCGATGCGAGCAACCTCTACAACACCTACGCGCACGACGGCCTACCAGTCGGACCGATCTCGAACCCTGGCGATGACGCGATCAAGGCAGCGCTGCACCCGACCGCCGGACCTTGGCTGTTCTTCGTGACCGTCGACCTGAAGAACGGGACGACGGTGTTCTCTCAGACCGAGGCGCAGCACGAGGCCGCCGTGCAGCAACTGCAGGACTGGTGCAACGCGAGTGCGGCGAACGATGCTTACTGCCAGTGACGGCCAGCGTGAGCTGGCCGTGCTCGGCTCGCCGATCGCCCATTCCCAGTCGCCGGCCCTGCACGCGGCGGCGTACACGGCGCTGGGCTTGCCGTGGTCGTACGGCCGCGCCGACATCGTTCCCGAGACACTCGAGGACTTCGTCTCGTCGCGGTCGGATGCCTGGCGAGGCCTGTCGCTGACGATGCCGCTGAAGCAGTCGGTGCTGCCGCTGGTGACATCGCTCGACGGAACGGCGCGGCTGACCGGTGCGGCCAACACCATCGTGTTCGACACGGATGCCGCAGGCAGGCGTGCGCTCAGCGGATTCAACACCGATGTACCCGGAATCGTGCGTGCCCTGGCCGCTGTAGGAACGACCAGGGCACGCTCGGTACTCATCTGGGGCGGAGGCGCGACAGCCGCGTCGGCCGTCGTCGCCGCGGCTGAACTCGGAGCGCAGGACGTCACGGTGCAGGTGCGCGAACCTGCGAGGGCCGCAAACCTGGCGAACCTCGCACACTCGGTCGGTCTCCGCATCGATATCGGCCGGTTCGGCGGTGAGCTGGAGAATCGCCCGGATCTCGTCGTGAGCACCCTGCCTGGCGGGGCGGGTGCCAACGGCGGAGCGCGAGCGATCGTGAGCGGAGAAGCGATCGCCCGCGCGGCTGCCGACGGCGTTCTGCTGCTCGACGTCGCGTACGATCCGTGGCCGACGGATGTCGTGAGGATCTGGAACCTCCTGGCAGGTGCCGGAGCGGGGTCGGCTCCTGGCAACGTGCTTTCCGGCCTCGCGATGCTCGTGCATCAGGCGCTGTTGCAGGTGCGCATCTTCGTGACGGGCGATCCTGAACACGAGCTGCCCCGCGAATCCGTCGTGCTTCAGGCCATGCTCGAGGCCGTCGGGCTCGATGCATCCGGTCGCCGCTGAGCTGTGGCCGGAGGCGACTGAGCGCTTCGGCGCGGCATGCCAGAATTGACTCCATGCTTCGTTGGCTCACCGCAGGGGAATCGCACGGCCCCGAACTCATCGCCGTTCTCGAGGGCCTTCCGGCCGGCGTGCCGGTGGCCATGGACGACGTGCGTGCCGATCTCGCACGCCGCAAGCTCGGCTACGGCCGCGGAGCGCGCATGAAGTTCGAGCAGGACGAGCTCGCGTTCTCGGGCGGTGTTCGCCACGGTCTCAGCATGGGCAGCCCGATCGCCCTGCGCATCGGCAACACGGAGTGGCCCAAGTGGGTCGACGTGATGAGCGCGGAGCCGGTCGACGAGGAGAAGCTCGCAACGGGACGCGGTGCAGCGCTCACGCGACCTCGACCCGGTCATGCCGATCTGGTCGGCATGCAGAAGTACGGCTTCGACGAGGCAAGGCCGGTGCTCGAACGTGCGAGTGCTCGCGAAACCGCGGCGCGCGTCGCGCTCGGTGCGATCGCCAAGTCCTTCCTGGCCGAGCTCGGCATCACGTTCGTCAGTCACACCTTGGCGATCGGACCCGTGCGTGTTCCGGACGGCGCGCAACTGCCGCTGCCCTCTGACGTCGACGCCCTCGACGCCGATCCGCTGCGGTGCTTCGACCCGGCGACATCGGCTCTGATGGTGGCCGAGGTGGATGCCGCGCACCGGGACGGCGACACGCTCGGAGGCGTCGTCGAGGTGCTCGTCTACGGCGTACCCGTCGGCCTCGGCTCGCACGTGCAGTGGGACCGCAAGATCGACGGACGCCTCGCGCAGGCGCTGATGAGCATCCAGGCCATCAAGGGGGTCGAGATCGGCGACGGCTTCGAGACGACGAGACGACGGGGTTCCGCCGCGCACGACGAACTGGTCACCGACGGAACGACGATCTCCCGCACCAGCGACAAGGCAGGGGGCACGGAGGGCGGCATGACCACCGGCTCCCTTCTACGAGTGCGCGCCGGAATGAAGCCCATCGCCACGGTTCCGCACGCGCTGCGCACCGTCGACATCGCCACGGGCGATGCCGCTCCCGCGAACCACCAGCGCTCGGATGTCTGTGCCGTTCCCGCAGCCGGTGTCGTCGCCGAGGCGATGGTCGCGCTCGTCGTCGCGGATGCCGTGCTCGAGAAGTTCGGCGGAGACTCGCTCGCCGAGACCGCACGCAACCTCAAGGCGTACCTGGACGCCATTCCCGCTTCGCTCCGCACGGAGACCGTGCACGCGTGACCATCGTTCTGATCGGGCCGCCCGCCTCTGGCAAGACCCGGGTGGGCAAGCGGCTCGCACGTCGACTCGGCGCCTCCTTCACCGACACCGACTCGAGGATCGTCGCCGAGTACGGGCCGATCGCTGAGATCTTCGCCCGCGAGGGCGAACCGTACTTTCGCGTGATCGAGCGGGAGGCAGTCGTGCGTGCTCTCGAAACCGGCGGAGTGATCTCGGTCGGCGGGGGAGCGGTGCTCGATCCGCAGACCAGGAAAGACCTCGCGAACGCGCACGTCGTACTGCTCACCGTCACACCGGAGGCGGTCGCTCTGCGAATCGACGACGACAAGAGACCGCTCGTGAACGGTGTCGACTCGTGGCGCGCCCTCGTCGAGTCCAGGATGCCGCTGTACGTGTCGCTCGCCGACTACCGTGCCGACACGTCGAGGCGTCCGCTCTCGGTGATCGTCGAGGAGATCGCGACGTGGTGGGAACAGCAGAACGGGGAGAACGCATGAGCGCGGCCGACAGCAGCGAGACGACCGAGCTGAGTGTCACGGGGGCACAGCCGTACGGCATCAGAGTGGGTCGAGGCATCCGTTTCGAGGCCGGCGAACTGCTCGGGCCCGACGTGCGTCGCGTGCTCATCGTGCACCAGCCGACGCTCGCGGCGGCCGCCGCCGAGCTGCGCGAGTCGCTCGCCGACCGATACCAGGTGCTGCTTGCCGAGATACCGGATGCAGAAGCTGCCAAACGCGTCGAGGTCGCGTCGTTCTGCTGGCAGATCATGGGACAGGCGGACTTCACCCGCAGCGATGCCGTGATCGGATTCGGCGGGGGAGCGGCGACCGACCTGGCGGGTTTCGTCGCCGCGACGTGGATGCGCGGCGTGAAGCTCGTGCAGATTCCGACGACGGTGCTCGGCATGGTCGATGCCGCAATCGGCGGCAAGACCGGCATCAACACCGCAGAGGGCAAGAACCTCGTCGGCGCGTTCTACGCTCCGGCGGGAGTGCTCTGCGACCTCGACACCCTCGAGGCGCTGCCCAGAAACGACCTGCTCGCCGGCTATGCAGAGGTGGTGAAGGCCGGATTCATCTGGGCGCCGGAGATCCTCGACAACGTCGAGGCCGACCTGGACGCCGCCACCGACCCGCAGAGTCCGGTGTTCCGACGCAACGTCGAGCTGGCAATCGACATGAAGGCCAAGGTGGTCGGCGAGGACTTCCGCGAGGCGGGTCTGCGCGAGATCCTCAACTACGGGCATACGCTCGGCCACGCCATCGAGCACACCGAGCGGTACCAATGGCGGCACGGCGCTGCCGTGTCCGTCGGAATGGTCTTCGCGGCAGAGCTCGCGCGACTGAGCGGGCGACTGCACGACGATGTGGCGGACAGGCACCGCAGCATCCTCACCTCGCTCACCCTTCCCGTGAGCTACCCCGCCGGCCGCTGGCAACAGCTGCTGGCGGCGATGCAGCGCGACAAGAAGACCAGGGGCAACACGCTGAGGTTCATCGTGCTCGACGACCTCGCGCGTCCGACCGTGATGCAGGCGCCGGACCCGAGCCTGCTGTTCGCGGCGTACCAGGAGATCGGTTCCTAACCACGCCGCGTGCGCGGACGCCCCCGCTTCGGCAAGTGGGTCCCGCGCGCATGAACGGGCCGCCGGAGCGCGCTTCCGGTGGGCAGTAGGCTCGTTCCATGGCGACGATCCTGGTTCTGAACGGACCCAATCTCGGGCGGCTCGGCACGCGCGAGCCCGACGTGTACGGGAACCAGACACTCGACGAATTGCGCGGCATCCTCTCCGCCGACGCCGTCGACGACACCGTCGACCTGCGGCAGACGGACGACGAGGGACAGCTGCTGCGGTGGCTGCACGAGGCAGCGGATGCCCGCACACCGGTGATCCTCAACGCCGGAGCATGGACCCACTACTCGCTCGCTCTGCGGGATGCCGTCTCCATCGTCACGGAGACCGGCACTCCGGTGATCGAGGTGCACATCTCGAATCCGCACGCGCGGGAGGAATTCCGCCACACCAGCGTGATCAGCCCTGTCGCGACCGGGGTGATCGCCGGACTCGGCTTCGACGGCTACCGGCTCGCTCTCACGCACGTTCTGCGAACGTTCGGCTGAGACCCGGTAAACTTTCCGGCGGGCCAGCGCCTGATGGCGCCGTCGGCCGCTCGACTTTCCCATTTCGTTCTTCGAAGGATCAACACGTATGGCATCCGATACCGCTGACATCCGCAACGGCGCCGTCCTCAACATCGACGGCCAGCTCTGGACCGTCATCGAGTTCCAGCACGTCAAGCCGGGCAAGGGCGGCGCGTTCGTGCGCACCAAGCTCAAGAACGTCGTGAGCGGCAAGGTCGTCGACCGCACGTACAACGCCGGCACGAAGCTCGAGTTCGAGAACGTCGATCGTCGCGAGTACCAGTACCTGTACAGCGACGGCGACGGCTTCGTCTTCATGGACACCAGCGACTACGACCAGTTCACCGTCCCGGGAACTGTCGTCGGCGACGCCGCGAACTTCATGCTCGAGAACCAGAACGTGACCATCGCGATGAACAACGGCAACCCGCTCTATGTCGAGTTGCCGGCATCCGTCGTGCTCGAGATCACGTACACCGAGCCGGGCCTGCAGGGGGACCGCTCCACCGGCGGCACCAAGCCCGCCACGGTCGAGACCGGGTATCAGATCCAGGTTCCGCTGTTCCTCGAGACCGGAACGAAGGTCAAGGTCGACACCCGCACGGGCGATTACCTCGGCCGCGTCAACTAGTGAGCGCCAGAAGCAAGGCTCGCAAGCGCGCCATCGACGTGCTGTACAGCGCAGACCTGCGGGGAGTCCCACTCGCCAGCGCGTTGGCTGACGAGGCGCAGCGCGCCGCCAGCGAGCCCTCCCGTGAGGCATCGTGGCTCTACGCGCGTGAGGTCGTCGACGGCGTCATCGATCACGGCGATGAGATCGACGAACTGATTCAGACGTACGCGCAGGGCTGGACCCTGGAGCGGATGCCCGCCGTCGACCGCGCCATTCTGCGGATGGGCGTGTGGGAGATGCTGTACAACCCCGAGGTGCCGGACGGCGTGGCGATTTCGGAAGCCGTCGACCAGGCCACGATTCTCTCCACGGATGACTCGGCCAAGTTCGTCAACGGCCTGCTCGCGAAGATCGGCGCGGCTGTCGCGCACTGACGGAGGTTCACGACTGATGACGAGGAACATCGGCCGCCGCATCGGCGCTGCCATGATCGGCGCGGCCATCGTCGCGGTGCTTGCGGCCTGCGCTCCGTCGACGGGAGCCGCGACGGCCCCCGCCTCATCGAGTTCGGCGAAACTGCCCACCGGTGTCACGGGAGCTGCGGACTTCGACAAGGGAGCTCTCGTCGTCGGGGACGGCACGACGAAGGTGGCCACCTACATCGACCCGATGTGCCCATACTGCGGCCAGTTCGAGAAGGCCAACGGCCGAACGCTCGCTCAACTGGTCAACGACGGCACGATCACGCTGAGCATCCACCCGCTGAACTTCCTGGACCCCAACTCGCAGGGCACGAACTACTCGTCCCGCGCAGGCAGCGCGCTGACCTGTGTTGCGGCATCCGATCCGAAGGCGACCCTCACCTACCTCGCCGCGCTCTATGCCGATCAGCCGGGAGAGGGCTCATCGGGCCTCACCGACGCGAAGTTGACGTCGCTCGCGCACGGCGTGGGTGCGACGGACGTCGACTCGTGCATCGCCTCGCACAAGTACGCCGCGTGGCTGACGAACAACACGCAGACGGCACTGAACGGCCCGATTCCCGATGCGGACATCAAGACGATCAAAGGAACCCCTACCGTGCTCGTGAACGGGCACCAGTACGGTGGTGACATCACCGACACGAAGGCGTTGAAGTCGTTCATCGCAGGCGGCGGCAAGTAGGGCAGCTTCTCGACGGAGGGTCATGAGCGCACCCGCGTGGGTTCCCGATGACTCCGTCTCGCGCGCGGACTCCGTGCGCGATCGGATCGTCGACGCGAACGATGGAATCATCGCGACGGCCGGAATCATCGAGGGTTTCGTGGGAGCGGGCGCAGGCGATGCGACAGTAACCGTCGCGGCGTTCGTCACGATGGTGGCCGGAGGTTTGGCGCTCGGCGTCGTGACGTATTCGGAGCTTGCGACCCAACGCGACGCGCATCTCGCCATCATCGAAAACGAGCGTCGCCGGCTCGCCCTCACTCCAGAGCAGGAAGAGGCCGAGCTCGCCGCCATCTACGAGGCGAAAGGCCTCTCACCCGAACTCGCCGCGCAGGTCGCGGCCGAGCTGAGCGCGGGCGACGCACTCGCTTCACAGGTGGAGGCCGAGTACGGATTCAGCCTGTCCGATGTGCAAAGGCCCGTCCTGACGGGCGTTTCCGCGTTGGGAGCGTTCGTGCTCGGATCGGCGGCTCCGCTGGCCGCGGCGCTGCTGGCTCCGGATGCCTGGCGCATCCCGATCACGCTCGCCGCAGTCGTCGTCTCGCTCGTCGTGACCTCGGTGATCGTCGCGCGCTACGGCAGGGCGCGTCTGCTCCGCACCATCACTCGTACCGTCGTGATCGGCGTGCTCGCCGTCGCCGTGAGCCTGGCGGGCGGGCGGCTGTTCCACATTTGAGTGGGCGGCAGATGTCGTTCGTCGAGGACGACGGTCGTGATCAGGTCGTGAAACGCTGCTCGATGCCCCGAGGCCCACGTGCCGACCACCGATCTGCAACTGATAGGCTCATCGGTCGAAGGCATCCTTTAACAGCCGTCCTGTGAGGCGGGGAAGGGGGTCGGCATGACGGCACGCACCGTGCTGCAGCAGGCTGACATCGCCCGGGCGTTGACTCGGATCGCTCACGAGATCCTGGAGTCCAACCGGGGTTCTGACGATCTCGTCATTCTGGGCATCCCGACCAGGGGAGTGACCCTGGCGAGGCGACTGGGCGCGACCATCGCCCGCATCGAGGACGGCGAGGCACCGCCCGTCGGCGCGCTCGACGTGACCATGTACCGCGACGATCTTGCGAAGCATCCGACCAGGACGCCGTCGCCCACCAGCGTTCCGGTTTCGATCGACGGCGCGACCGTGGTGCTCGTCGATGATGTGCTCTTCTCCGGCCGCACCATCAGGGCCGCGCTCGACGCACTGAGCGACCTCGGCCGCCCGAAGGCCGTGCGCCTCGCTGTGCTGGTCGACCGCGGGCACCGCGAGTTCCCTATCAGGGCCGACTTCGTGGGCAAAAACCTTCCGAGCTCCGCCAGGGAGCGCATCAACGTGCGACTGGCCGAGGTGGACGGAGACGACGCGGTCACGATCGACGGTGGCGAACCCGAACATGGCGAGCGCGACGAGCACGAGGGGGAGAAGCACTGATGCGCCATCTGCTCTCCACACGCGACCTCGACCGCGACGCCGCCATCGGCATCCTGGACGTCGCGGAAGACATGGCGGATGTCGCCACCCGCGAGGTCAAGAAGCTCCCGACCCTGCGCGGCAAGACCGTCGTCAATCTCTTCTTCGAGGACTCGACGCGCACCCGCATCTCGTTCGAGGCCGCCGCGAAGCGGCTCTCCGCCGATGTCATCACCTTCAGCGCGAAGGGCTCGAGCGTCTCGAAGGGCGAGAGCCTGAAAGACACCGCGCAGACGCTCGCCGCGATGGGCGCCGACGCTGTGGTCATCCGCCACTCGGCTTCGGGCGCGCCGCACACGCTCGCCTCGAGCGGGTGGATCGACGCGGGCATCCTGAACGCGGGGGACGGGACGCACGAGCATCCGACCCAGGCGCTGCTGGATGCGTTCACCATGCGCAAACGTCTGCACGGCACAGCGAGCCGCGGTAAAGACCTCGACGGGCTGCGCGTGACGATCGTCGGCGACATCCTGCACTCCAGGGTCGCCAGGTCGAACGTGTGGTTGCTCGACACGCTGGGCGCCGAGGTGACGCTCGTCGCGCCGCCGACGCTGCTGCCAGTCGACACGAATCAGTGGCCGGCCGGGATCGGCTACGACCTCGACACCGCCATCGCGGACGACCCGGACGTGATCATGATGTTGCGCATCCAGGCCGAGCGCATGAACGCAGCATTCTTCCCGAACGCCCGCGAGTACTCGCGAACCTGGGGACTCGATGCCGAGCGATTGGTCAGGCTGCGCCCGGATACGATGGTGATGCATCCTGGCCCGATGATCCGCGGCCTGGAGATCTCGGCCGCAGCGGCCGACTCGCCGCGTTCACTGGTGCGAGATCAGGTCGCGAGCGGCGTCTCCGTGCGCATGGCTGCGCTCTACCTGCTGCTGTCGGGCGATCGGGAGGTCAACTAGTGTCACGCGAACGCTTCTTCATCGAGGGCGCGACGCTCGTCGACGGCTCGAGTGCCGACATCCTCATCTCGGACGGCACCCTCACGGTCGGCGCAGACGCGAAGACCGGGTCGCAGGATGCCACCAGCATCGACGCCTCAGGGCTGATCGCCCTGCCGGGGTTGGTCGACCTGCACACCCACCTGCGGGAGCCGGGCTACGAGCAGAGCGAGACCGTGCTCTCCGGCACGCGCGCGGCTGCGGCAGGCGGATACACGACAGTGTTCGCGATGGCGAACACGTCCCCGGTGGCCGACACCGCAGGCGTCGTCGAGCAGGAACTCTCGCTCGGGCTCGCCGCCGGCTACGCGACGGTGCAGCCGATCGGCGCCGTGACGATGGGTCTGGCGGGAGAGCGGCTCGCCGAGCTCGGCGCGATGGCGGCATCCAGGGCGCGCGTTCGCGTGTTCTCCGACGACGGCATGTGCGTCTTCGATCCGCTGCTGATGCGCCGGGCACTGGAATACGTGAAGGCCTTCGACGGCGTCATCGCGCAGCACGCCCAGGAACCACGTCTCACGGCAGGCGCGCAGATGAACGAGGGCGCATTGTCAGGGACCCTCGGGCTCGCCGGATGGCCCGCGGTGGCAGAGGAGTCGATCATCGCCCGCGACGTTCTGCTGGCCGAGCACGTCGGCAGCCGGCTGCACGTGTGTCACGTGTCGACTGCCGGATCGGTGGACATCATCCGCTGGGCGAAGGCGCGCGGCATCGACGTCACGGCCGAGGTCACGCCGCACCACCTGCTCCTCACTGAAGAGCTGGTGGCCGGCTACGACGCGCGCTTCAAGGTGAACCCGCCGCTGAGGCGCGAGGAGGACGTGCAGGCGCTGCGCTCTGCCCTTGCCGACGGAACCATCGACATCGTGGCAACCGACCACGCGCCGCATCCGATCGAGGCGAAGGACTGCGAGTGGGATGCCGCGGCCAACGGCATGGTCGGCCTCGAGTCCGCGCTGAGCGTCGTGCACAAGGCCGTCGTCGAAACCGGTCTGCTCGGCTGGAGCGACGTGGCACGGGTGATGGCGCAGGCTCCCGCGCGGATCGGGCGCGTGGAGCGCGGTCGGCCCGTGGCATCCGGATTCCGTGCGGACGTGGTGCTCTACGACCCGAACAAGACCGACGTCTTCGACGTCGACCGACTGGCAGGCAAGGGCGTCAACTCGCCCTACCTCGGCCGCGAACTGCCGGGGCGCGTGCTCTGGACGTTCCACGGCGGAACCGCGACCGTTCGAGACGGGAATCCGATCGCGAAGGACGAGGCCGCCTCGCTCGCCAAGGAGAGTGAACAGCATGGATAAGCTCTGGCCGACCGCGATCATCGTGGTCCTGGTCGCACTGATCTTCGTCGGCATGTGGCGCGGCTGGCGTCGCCGTGCCGGCCGCGACTCCGCACTCGCAGTGCCGACCGTGCTGGATGCCCCGGGCGAGCTCCTGCTCACCGTGCACGCGCTGCACGTGGCGAGCACATATCACGACAAGCCGCTGGATCGCGTTGTCGTCCCCGGGCTCGCGTTCCGTGCGAGCGCCGCCGTCGCCGTCTCCAAGGGGGGCGTGACGATCACGTCGCAGGGGGAGTCCAGCGTTGCGATCGCCGCATCGGCGATGGCAGGCATCGGCGCAGCGACCTGGACGATCGATCGCACGGTCGAGCGCGACGGGCTGGTCTTGCTGGCCTGGCGCACGGTGCCGGCGGATGCCGATGGCACGGTACTCGACACCTACCTTCGCGTGACGGACCCCGACGAGCGGCAACGACTCGTCACGGGCATCCGCAGCATCATCGGCGCCGACAGCGGCGCAACAGTTCCCACCGACGACACCTCCGGAAACGAGGCCTGACATGGCAGACGAACAACTGGCAGACGAGCAGCAGCCAAACGAACAGCCGGCTGGCGTGGGGCAGACACCAGAGCCCAACGCGCCGGAGGTGACCTTCTCCTCGCCGACCGAGGCTGCAACCGCCGCGCGTCGCGAGCCTGCCGTGCTCGTCCTCGAAGACGGAACGCGCTTCGAGGGCCACGGCTACGGAGCTCTCGGCCGCACGCTCGGCGAGGCCGTCTTCGCGACGGGCATGACCGGCTACCAGGAGACCCTGACGGACCCGTCGTACGCCGGGCAGATCGTGCTCATGACGGCACCGCACATCGGCAACACCGGTATGAACGACGCCGACAAGGAGTCGGGGCGCATCTGGGTCGCCGGATTCGCCGTGCGCGAGCCCTCACGCGTCGTCTCCAACTTCCGCGCCCAGCGCAGCCTCGACGACGATCTGGCCGACGGTGGCGTCGTCGGCATCAGCGGAATCGACACGCGCGCTGTCACGCGACACCTGCGCTCGGCGGGTGCGATGAAGGCAGGCATCTTCTCGGGAGCGGATGCCGCGCTCGGCACCCTGGAGCAGCTCGACCTGGTGCGCGCCGGCGCCGACATGCGCGGCCAGAATCTGTCGTCGATCGTCTCAACGCCCGAGCAGTACACGATCCCTGCGCGCGGCGAGCGTGTCGGTTCCGTCGCCGTGCTCGACCTCGGCGTGAAGACCAGCACGCTGAACTACCTCGCCGAGCGCGGCTTCGACGTGATCGTGCTTCCCGAGACGACGACCGCCGATCAGATCACCGAGCTGAACCCGAGCGCCTTGTTCTACTCGAACGGGCCGGGCGACCCTGCGGCATCCGACGAGCACGTCGAACTGCTGCGCACTCTGCTGCGCCGAGACGTTCCCTACTTCGGCATATGCTTCGGCAACCAGCTGCTCGGACGTGCGCTCGGCTACGGCACGTACAAGCTGCCGTTCGGTCACCGCGGCATCAACCAGCCGGTGCTCGACCGCTCGACCGGCCGTGTCGAGATCACGGCGCACAACCACGGCTTTGCGGTCGACGCCCCGATCGACGAGATCAGCGAGTCGGCCGAAGGCTTCGGCCGCGTGGAGGTGAGCCACTACGACCTCAACGACAACGTCGTCGAGGGGCTGAACTGCCTGGACATTCCGGCATTCAGCGTGCAATACCACCCGGAGTCGGCCGCAGGACCGCACGACGCCAACTACCTGTTCGACCGATTCAGAGACCTGGTTCTCGCCCACGCGACGAAGGACAACGACTGATGCCCAAAAGGGAAGACATCTCATCCGTGCTCGTGATCGGGTCGGGCCCGATCGTGATCGGCCAGGCGTGCGAGTTCGACTACTCGGGCACGCAGGCGTGCCGCGTACTGCGAGAGGAAGGCGTGCGCGTCATCCTCGTCAACTCGAACCCCGCGACGATCATGACCGACCCGGACTTCGCGGATGCCACCTACGTCGAGCCCATCACGTGGCAGGTGATCGAGACGATCATCGCCAAGGAGCAGCCGGATGCCATTCTGCCGACCCTCGGAGGCCAGACCGCGCTCAACGCGGCCATGCAGCTGCACGAGCACGGCATCCTGGAGAAGTACGACGTCGAGCTGATCGGCGCCAAGTTCGAGGCGATCCAGAAGGGCGAGGACCGCCAGATCTTCAAGGAGCTCGTGATCGAGTGCGGCGCGGATGTCGCGGACTCCCGTATCTGCCACACCATGGACGAAGTGCTGGCCGGCGCGGACGAACTCGGCTACCCGTTGGTCGTGAGGCCGAGCTTCACCATGGGCGGTCTGGGATCGGGCTTCGCGTACGACGAAGACGATCTGCGCCGCATCGCCGGCGCCGGTCTTCACGACTCGCCCACCCATGAGGTGCTGCTCGAGGAGTCGATCCTCGGTTGGAAGGAGTACGAACTCGAGCTGATGCGCGACGCCGCCGACAACACGGTGGTCGTCTGCTCGATCGAGAACGTCGACCCGGTCGGTGTGCATACCGGCGACTCCATCACCGTCGCACCGGCGCTCACGCTCACGGACCGCGAATACCAGCGGATGCGCGACATCGGCATCGACATCATCCGAGCCGTCGGCGTCGACACCGGTGGCTGCAACATCCAGTTCGCCGTCAACCCCGAGACCGGCCGCATCATCGTCATCGAGATGAACCCCCGGGTGTCGCGGTCGAGTGCTCTGGCTTCGAAGGCGACAGGATTCCCGATCGCCAAGATCGCGGCCAAGCTCGCAATCGGCTACCGGCTCGACGAGATACCGAACGACATCACCGGTGTCACGCCTGCGAGCTTCGAACCGACCCTCGACTACGTCGTCGTCAAGGTGCCGCGGTTCGCGTTCGAGAAGTTCCCGGCCGCCGACCCGACGTTGACCACCACCATGAAGTCGGTCGGCGAGGCGATGGCGATCGGCCGCAGCTTCGCCAGCGCCTTGCAGAAGGCGCTCCGCTCGCTGGAGAAGAACGGCTCGTCGTTCCACTGGGGCGAGGAGGCACGCACGGTCGAGGAGCTGCTCGAGACGTCCGCCACGCCGACCGACGGGCGTATCGTCACCGTGCAGCAGGCGCTGCGCAAGGGCGCGAGCATTCAAGATGTCTACCGCGCGACCGGCATCGACCCCTGGTTCCTCGATCAGATCGTCCTCATCAACGAGGTGGCCGACACCATCGCGGGGGCCGGCATGCTCGACACCGACACCGTCGTGCTCGCCAAGGACCACGGCTTCTCGGATGCCCAGATCGGCCAGTTGCGCGGCTTCGGCGAGGCGGAGGTGCGCGAGGTGCGCCACATCCTCGGCGTGCGCCCCGTGTACAAGACCGTCGACACGTGTGCCGGTGAATTCCCCGCGCTCACGCCGTACCACTACTCGAGTTACGACTTCGAGACCGAGGTGGAGCCGAGCGATCGCCGCAAGGTGGTCATCCTGGGGTCAGGACCGAACCGCATCGGCCAGGGCGTCGAGTTCGACTACTCGTGCGTGCACGCCTCGTTCGCCCTGCGCGACGCGGGATTCGAGACCGTCATGATCAACTGCAACCCGGAGACCGTGTCGACCGATTACGACACCAGCGACCGGCTCTACTTCGAGCCGCTCACGCTCGAGGACGTACTCGAGGTGATCCACGCCGAGTCGCAGTCCGGTGAGCTGGTCGGCGTCGTCGTGCAGCTCGGCGGCCAGACCGCCCTCGGCCTTGCGAAGGGCCTCGAGGCTGCAGGCGTGCCGATCCTCGGCACCAGCCCCAGCGCGATCGACCTCGCAGAGGAGCGCGGGCTGTTCGCCGAGATCCTCGAGAACGCCGGACTGCTCGCTCCACGCAACGGCATCGCGTACGACGCACCAGGCGCCCAGGCGGCCGCAGCCGAGATCGGCTTCCCCGTGCTGGTGCGTCCGAGCTACGTGCTCGGGGGTCGCGGCATGGAGATCGTCTACGACAGTCCGTCGCTCGACGACTACTTCGTGCGCGTCGCCGACCAGGCCATCATCGGGCAGGGGCATCCGCTGCTCGTCGACCGCTTCCTCGACGACGCGATCGAGATCGACGTCGATGCGCTGTTCGACGGCGATGAGCTCTACATCGGCGGCGTGATGGAGCACATCGAAGAAGCGGGCATCCACTCCGGCGACTCCAGCTGCACGCTGCCGCCGGTCACGCTGGGCCGTTCAGTGGTCGACCGGGTGCGGCATGCGACGCTGAAGATCGCAGAGGGGGTCGGAGTGCGGGGGCTGCTCAATGTGCAGTTCGCCGTCGCCGCGGGCGTGCTCTACGTGCTCGAGGCGAACCCGAGGGCGAGTCGTACCGTGCCGTTCGTGTCGAAGGCGCTGGGCATCCCGCTGGCCAAGGCCGCCAGCCGCATCATGGTCGGCGAGAACATCGCGGAGCTGAAGGCTTCAGGTCTGCTGCCAGAGCAGGACGGCTCTGTCGTGCCGCTCGACGCTCCCGTCGCGGTGAAGGAGGCCGTGCTGCCGTTCAAGCGCTTCCGCACCAAGGACGGCCGCACCGTCGACTCGGTGCTCGGGCCCGAGATGCGCTCGACCGGGGAGGTGATGGGCGTCGACAAGGACTTCCCGCGTGCGTTCGCGAAGAGCCAGACCGCTGCCTACGGCGGGATGCCGCTGACCGGCACCGTCTTCGTCTCGGTAAGTGATCGCGACAAGAGGTCGATCGTGCTGCCGGTGCTCCGGCTTGCGCAACAGGGCTACCGCATCGTCGCGACCGAGGGTACTGCCGAGGTGCTGGCGCGCAACGGCATCGCGGCGGAGCCGGTGCGCAAGTACAGCGATGAGCGCGCCGACGACGAACCCAGCATCGTCGACCTGATCAACCGCGGCGAGATCGGCATCGTGGTGAACACACCGAGCGGCCGGTCGGCACGTGCCGACGGGTATGAGATCCGCGCTGCCGCGATCGCTGCCGACACCGCGCTGTTCACGACGATCGCCGAGCTGAGCGCGGCTGTCGCATCGATCGACGCGATCAGGGCGGGGTTCGAGGTGCGATCGCTTCAGGAGTACGCACTCGATCGGGCGAAGTCCGCATGACGACGGGCTTCGGCATCCGCCTCGCCGCCGCCATCGAGGAGCGCGGCGCACTGTGCGTGGGAATCGACCCGCACTCCTACCTTCTCGCGGACTGGGGCCTGGCGGACGATGCGTCGGGCGCAAGGGACTTCGGCCTGCGCGTTGTCGAGGCGGCAGCGGGACGCGCGGGGATCGTCAAGCCGCAAGTGGCGTTCTTCGAACGCTTCGGCTCTGCCGGATACCACGCGCTCGAGCAGGTGCTCGAGGCTGCGCGTGCGGCCGGACTGGTCGTCATCGCCGACGTCAAGCGGGGCGACCTCGGCACGAGTGTCGAAGCGTACGGTGAGGCGTGGCTCACGCCGGGATCGCGCCTGGAGGCCGATGCCATGACTGTGTCGGCCTTCCAAGGCGTAGGGTCGCTGAACGCGCCGATCCGCCTCGCCGCTGAGGCAGGCAAAGGACTCTTCGTGCTCGCCGCGACGAGCAATCCGGAAGCCGCCGGCATCCAGAGCTCGATCGACCCCGATTCGGGTCGGACGGTGGCTCGTGTCATCATCGATGATGTGAACCGCGAGAACACGCTGATCGGAGACGCTATCGGGCCCCTCGGCGTCGTGCTGGGGGCCACCATCGACCTGAAGGGCTTCGGTATCGACACCGTCGATGCACCGAAACCGGCGCTTCCGGTGCTGGCGCCCGGATTCGGCCACCAGGGCGCGCGCGTCGAGGATGCGCGGAGTCTGTTCGGCGCGCTCGCCGAGGTGATCGTGATCAGCGAGTCGCGCAGCATCCTGTCGGCGGGGCCGGACGGACTCGAACAGGCCATCGCCGCTCGAGCGGACGAGGTGCGTGCGGCCCTTGTCTGAGCAACCCGCGTCGACGACGAGTTCGCGTTCGACTCGGCCTCCCGAGGTGGACCGTGTCGCGGCATCCCGTGCCGCCGTCGCAGCCAGACGCGCTCGCGCCTCGGTCAAGACGGCGATCGCGTCGGAGGAGAGGTCTCCGCTCGATGTGCTCGACGCCGCCATCGTGCATCCCGACGGCCCGGAAGGCACGCTGCGCATCACCGATTTTCTGATGAGTCTCAAGGCCATCGGCGCGACGAAGACCAAAGAGATCCTCGAGCGCCTCGAGATCGCACCCGTGAAGCGGCTCGGCGGCCTCGGCAAGCACCAGAGGGAACGCCTGCGCGACTTCCTGAGCGAGCGCTTCGGGCAGACCACACCGAACGGCCGCACGCGCCTCGTCGTGCTGGCGGGACCGACTGCGGTCGGCAAGGGCACCGTCGCACGGCACATCAGAGAGAACTATCCCGATGTTCTCCTGTCGGTGTCGGCGACGACCAGGAGTCCGCGGCCCGATGAGGTGGACGGCGTCGACTACTACTTCGTCGACGACGCGGAATTCGATCGGATGATCGCAGATCACGAGCTGCTCGAGTGGGCGAAGGTGCACAACAGCCACCGCTACGGCACGCCGCGCGCGCCGATCGAGAAGGCGCTCGGCGACGGTCGCAGCGTGTTGCTGGAGATCGATCTGCAGGGCGCACGCCAGGTACGCGCCGCGATGCCGGATGCCGTTCTCGTGTTCCTCGCGCCGCCCAGCTGGGACGAACTGGTGCGCAGGCTGATCGGCCGCGGCACCGAGTCGCAGGAGGAGCAGCACCGAAGGCTCGCGACCGCGAAGGTCGAATTGGCGTCGCAGGACGAGTTCGACGCGCGGGTCGTGAACACCACCGTGGGCGAGGCCGCGCGCGAGGTCGTAGACTTGATGCAGGTGCGCGCACGCCGCCCGCGCCGCGCCGCCACATCGTCAGGTCGCTGAAACGTGCGGAGCCTCACTGCTCCCCACGAGCATCAGCACCGTCTCGGCGGTACCGGCATCGGCCGGTAGCCGCAATCGAAGGAGTATTCATGTCAACTGCAGCCAAGGGCATCATCGACCCGCCCATCGACGAACTGCTCTCCCGCGTCGAGTCGAAGTACGCCCTCGTGATCTTCGCGTCCAAGCGGGCGCGTCAGATCAACGACTACTACGCCGACCTGCACGAGGGAAGCCTCTTCGACAACGTCGGCCCGCTCGTGGACTCGACCATCGACGACAAGCCGTTGTCGGTCGCCCTGCACGAGATCAACGAAGACAAGCTCGTCGCCCGTCCCATCGACGAGTGACGTGACGAGCGACGGTGCCGCCGTGTCTACGCCCCTGACGATCGTCGTCGGCGTGACCGGCGGCATCGCTGCGTACAAGGCCGTTTCGATCATCCGGTCGTTCGTGCTGCTCGGGCACGACGTTCACGTCATCGCGACGGATGCCGCGCTGAGATTCGTCGGGGCCCCGACGTTCGAGGCGATCAGCCGCAACCAGCTGAACACCGACCTCTACGAGGGTGTGTCAGAGGTGAGGCACGTCGGGATCGGCAAGCGCGCCGACCTGGTGGTGATCGCACCGGCGACCGCCAACACGATAGCGAAGATCGCGCACGGGCTCGCCGACGACCTGCTCACCAACACCGTGCTGGCCACGACGGCGCCCGTGCTCGTGGCTCCTGCCATGCACACGGAGATGTGGCTGAACGCGGCGACCCAGCACAACGTGCACACGCTGCGCGAACGCGGCGTCTCGGTGGTGGGACCTGCCGTGGGCCAGCTGACCGGGTCCGACTCGGGCCCTGGCCGCATGGAAGAGGCGGACGCGATCGTCGCGGCGGCGCTGGCACTGGCATCCAAGCCGGCCTCGCGTCACGACCGAGCTGCGAACAGCGAGGCGCCGAGGACGGCGCGACGCGACCTCGCAGGGCACCGCATCGTGATCACGGCAGGTGGCACGAGAGAGCCGCTCGACCCCGTGCGCTACCTCGGCAACCGCTCAAGCGGAAAGCAGGGCGTGGCGCTTGCGACAGCGGCACGCGATCGGGGAGCAGACGTCGTGCTGATCGCCGCGCATCTCGACGTGCCCGTTCCCGAAGGGGTCGAGACACGCACGGTCTCCACAACGCTGGAGCTGCAACGCGCGGTGACGGATGCCGCAAGCGACGCCGACATCATCGTGATGGCGGCTGCGGTCGCCGACTTCCGTCCCGCGACGACGAGCGACGCCAAGATCAAGAAGGACGTCGTCGGAGACGAGCTTCAGCTCAGCCTCGTGTCGAACCCCGACATCCTCGCCGGGCTCTCGGCGGACAAGCAGCCGGATCAGCTCGTCGTCGGATTCGCGGCCGAGACCGAGAGCGACCCGCAAGCGCTCATCGAGCTCGGCAGACGAAAGCTCCGGCGCAAGCGCTGCGACTTCCTCGTCATCAACAACGTGGGCTGGCGCACCGGGTTCTCCACCGACGAGAACGAGGTCGTGGTGCTCGATGCCGCCGGCGATATAGTAATGGAGGCCGCAGGCGCGAAGTCGTCGGTGGCCGATCGTATTCTCGACGTCATCACCTCCGCCTGACCCGCGACCAGAACGTGGATGGGGCTACGGACCAGCTGGAGCACCCATGACTTCTTTACGCCTGTTCACCTCCGAATCCGTCACAGAAGGACATCCCGACAAGATCTGCGACCAGGTCTCGGACAGCATCCTCGACGCGCTGCTGAGGGTCGATCCGCACAGTCGCGTCGCGGTCGAGACCCTCGTCACCACGGGTCTCGTGCATGTCGCGGGTGAGGTGACCACGAGCGAGTACGTGGAGATCCCCGCCATCGTGCGCGAGACGATCACCTCGATCGGCTACACCTCGTCAGACGTGTGGTTCGACGGGCGATCGTGCGGTGTCTCCGTCTCCATCGGCGGGCAGTCGCCCGACATCGCGCAGGGCGTCGACGACGCGTACGAGAGCCGTGAAGAGGCATCCGTCGACGCGCTCGACCGACAGGGCGCCGGCGACCAGGGCATCATGTTCGGGTACGCCACCACAGAGACACCCGAGCTCATGCCCGTGCCGATCTGGATCGCTCACCGGCTGGCGGAACGCCTCGCAGAGGTGCGCAAGATAGGGGAACTCGACTTCCTGCGGCCGGACGGCAAGACGCAGGTCACCATCGGCTACGACGGCATCACGCCGCGCACCGTCGAGACGGTTGTGCTGTCGACGCAGCACTCGCCGAAGGTGTCGACCGAGCACCTTCGGGCGGAGGTCGACGAGCACATCATCCGTCCGGTTCTCGAACGGGTGGACCTGGACTCCGGCAACGTGAAGACGCTCATCAACCCCACCGGCCGCTTCGAGATCGGCGGACCGCAGGGGGATGCCGGTCTCACCGGTCGCAAGATCATCATCGACACCTACGGCGGAGCCTCCAGACACGGTGGGGGAGCATTCAGCGGCAAGGACCCGTCGAAGGTCGACCGCTCGGCCGCCTATGCCATGCGCTGGGTCGCGAAGAACGCGGTCGCGGCAGGGCTCGCGAACCGACTCGAGGTGCAGGTCGCCTACGCCATCGGCACAGCCTCGCCCGTCGGCCTGTACGTCGAGACGTTCGGCACCGCTCATCTGCCCGAGGAGCGCATCACGTCGGCGATCCGTGAGGTCTTCGACCTGAGGCCGGCCGCGATCATCAGGGACCTCGACCTGCTCCGCCCGATCTACGCGCAGACCGCGACCTACGGTCACTTCGGCCGCGAGCTGCCTGACTTCACCTGGGAGCGACTGGACCGCGTCGACGATCTGCGGTCGGCCGCCGGAATCTGATGGCCGGCGCGCGGGTCGCGCGCGTGATCGTCGACACTCCGCTTCCGCAGCTGGACCGGCTGTTCGACTACGCCATTCCCGAGCGGCTGATCGACGACGCCGTGCCCGGTGTGCGCGTGACCGTGCCGCTGCGCACAGCGGGCAGGCTCGCTGATGGCTACATCGTCGAGGTCACGGATCACGCCGACTTCGACGGCGCGCTCAGCGAACTCGAGACAGTGGTGTCAGCCGCACGCGTGCTCACGCCCGAGATCGCCGACCTGGCGCGACGCATCGCCGACCGTTCTGCCGGAAGCGCGATCGACGTGCTGCGCCTCGCCGTTCCGCCCCGCATGGTGCGGGTCGAGAAGGCCTGGCTCGCCTCGGAGCACGCCGGCGAACCACCGCGGGTCGAGCCGGTCATCGCGCGCGGCTACCGCGACGACGCCCCGGGGCGAGCCGTGGACGAGTCGCGACGCATCGCCCTCGACGCCGTGCCACGCCTCGCGCGACTGCTTGGCGAGCATCCGATGTGGGGCAGCCAGTGGGTGGGTGCGTGGGCGGTGACGCTGGCCGAGTTGGCGGCCCGCACACTGGCATCCGGTCGCAGCGCGGTCATCGCGGTTCCCGACTACCGGGATCTGGACCAGCTTCAGGCCGCACTGGGCGACCTGCTTCCCGCCGGTGCCGTTGCGCGCCTGGATGCCGCCCAGCCCAACCAGGACCGCTACCGCGCCTTTTTGCGCTGCCTCGAGCCGATGCCGCGCGTCATCATCGGCAACCGGTCGGCCGTCTACGCGCCGGCGCACCGGCTGGGGATGATCGCACTCTGGGACGATTCCGATCCGCTGCACTCCGAGCCTCTCGCGCCATACGCCCACGCGCGCGACGTCGCCCTGGTGCGCGCGGAGCAGAGCGGATGCGCCCTCGTCTTCGCCGGCCACACCCGCAGTGTGGAGGTGCAGCGTCTCGTCGAGCTGGGCTGGCTGAGCGCCGTCTCGCCCGACCCTGCCGTCGTGCCTCGGGTGGTCGTGACAGCCGCTCAAGCCGATGAAGGCACGCCGGCGCGCATCCCGGGCGGCGCGTGGCGCGCAGCGAAGGAGGGTCTCGCCTCGGGCCCGGTGCTGGTGCAGGTCGCCCGGCCGGGGTATGCCCCCGTTCTGGCCTGCGCCCGTTGCGGCGAGGCGGCTCGCTGCGAACGATGCGACGGTCCGCTTGGTCTCGGTTCATCGGGCGCTGCTCCCTCCTGCCGGTGGTGCGGCGCGATCGCTGCGCACTGGTCGTGCTCGAACTGCCACGCGACGAAGGTACGGCTCGTGACCAGGGGCAGCGCACGCACAGCGGAGGAACTCGGTCGTGCGTTCCCCGGCGTGCGCGTCGTGGTGTCCGACGGGGAACGACGCGTCACCGTCGTCGACGAACGCCCAGCACTGATCGTCGCGACGAGGGGGGCGGAGCCCGTCGCTGCAGGTGGCTACCGGGCAGTGCTGCTGCTCGACGGAGATCGGATGCTCGCACGCGAGTCGTTGACCGTCGGCGACGACTGCCTGCGCTGGTGGTCGAACGCGGCGGCCCTTGCAACGCCGGGGGCGCCCGTCGTGCTCGCCGGCGTCGCCGGCCCGCTGGCTCACGCCCTCGCCACGTGGAAGCAACCGGAGTACGCGCGTGCGCAACTCGTCGACCGGCGCACGCTCCGTTTCCCGCCTGCGGTGCGTGTCGCCACCGTGACGGGGACGCCGAAGGCGGTCGGGGACGCCGTCGCATCCCTGACCTCGGGAACCTTCATCGACGTGCTCGGCCCGACACCCGTTGATTCCGCACGTGCACCCCGCAGAGGCGCCGTCGCGTCGGATGCCGTGCGCGCGATCGTGCGCTTCGAATACACTCAGGGCTCGGCCGTCGCTGCTGCACTGCGTTCGGCGATCATCCGATCGGCCGCCAAGAGCCGCAGACCACGCGGCGACAGAGGCTACCGACCCCCGCCTACACTCAGAGTCAGACTCGACGACCCCGAGATCTCGTGACGCGTCGCAGTCAAGACGTCACGCGACCTGGTCGTGGCAACACGACCTGAGGAGAGTCGAAAAGCATGAGGATCGTGTTCGCCGGAACGCCCCAACCCGCCGTCCCCACCCTGCGCGCCCTCGCGGGTGGGCGTCACGAGATCGTCGCGGTCGTCACCCGGCCGGATGCCCCGCTCGGCCGACGCCGCATACTGACACCGTCCCCGGTGGCGGAGGCGGCCGCCGAACTGGGGCTTCCCGTACTGAAGACGGCGAGGTTGGATGCCGACGTGACGGAACGCATCCTCGACCTGCGCCCCGACCTCGGCGTCGTCGTCGCCTATGGCGGCCTCGTGCGGGAGCCGTTGCTCTCCAGTCCTCGCCACGGTTGGGTCAACCTGCACTTCTCGTTGCTGCCACGGTGGCGGGGCGCGGCTCCCGTGCAGCGCGCGCTCATCGCAGGAGACGAGATGACAGGTGCGGCCGTGTTCCGCCTCGTGCCCGAGCTCGACGCCGGCGACGTGTACGACGTCATCGAGCGCGAGATCGGCGCAGACGAGACGGCGGGCGAGTTGCTCGAATCGCTCGCCGTCGACGGAGCAGACCTTGTGGAGCGTGTCGTCGACGGCATCGAGGCGGGCACCGCCGTTGCTCAGCGGCAGGTGGGCGAACCCACCATGGCGCCCAAGCTCACGATCGACGACGCGAAGCTCGACCTGGCGCGGGATGCGAGCTCCGTCTATGCACGCGTCCGCGGAGTGACGCCCGAGCCCGGCGCGTTCTTCGTGGTGGGGGAGAACTGGGTGAAGGTGCTCGAGGCGTCACGCTCCGACGCCGCAGCGATGGCACCCGGCGCGCTGGCGCTGAACGGAGCACATGCCCTGGTCGGCACGGCGACGGCACCTCTCGAGCTGGTGACCGTTCAGCCCGCGGGCAAGCGGCCCATGCCGGGAGCGGACTGGCTGAGAGGCCTGCCAGCCGGTTCGCACGCGGAGGTGGCGTCGTGAGTGACGTGCGCAAGTGGCGGGCATCCGCACGATCCGTCGCGTTCGACGTTCTGCGCGCCGTGAGCGACTCGGATGCCTACGCCAATCTGCTGCTGCCCGC
Organism: Humibacter sp. RRB41; assembly: GCF_022761015.1. Classification (GTDB taxonomy): domain Bacteria; phylum Actinomycetota; class Actinomycetes; order Actinomycetales; family Microbacteriaceae; genus Humibacter. The sequence continues at coordinate 333,201 of NZ_JAKWJQ010000002.1, read as the reverse complement.
CCGCCTCGACCGCGCGGCGCTCGCACCCTCCGATGCCGCCCTCGCCACGGAGCTGACCTACGGAACACTGCGTCTCCGCGGCTATTACGACCGCGTGATCGAGCTCGCCGCCAAGCGTTCCGTCGACCTGATCGATCCGCCCGTTCTCGATGCGCTGCGGCTGGGCTGCCACCAACTGCTCACGCTCGGCACACCGGGGCACGCTGCGGTGTACGAGACGGTCGAACTGGTGCGTGGTGCCGGCTCACGGTCGGCCGTCGGATTCGCCAACGGCGTGCTCAGGACCATCGCACGCACGAAGCCCGGCGCGTGGAACTCCCGCGTCGCCGATGCGTCGAACGGCGGCGACGACGAACTGGCGGCGCTCACGTCGCATCCGGTGTGGATCGTGCGCGCATTCCGCCACGCACTGGCCGCCGAGCACCGCGAGGAGGAGCTCGACGACCTCCTGGCCGCGGACAATGAGGCGCCTCGCATCAACCTCGTCGCGCTTCCGGGGCTGGCGAACGTGCCGGACGATGCCGAGCACGATACGTATTCCCCGATCGGATTCGTCTCGGCGGGCGGCGATCCGACCGGGATCGTGCGTCGCACGGGCGGCACCGTCAGGGTGCAGGACGAGGGATCGCAACTCGCGGCACAGACCCTGATCGCTGCTCGCGAGATCGCGCAGGGCGAGACCTGGCTCGACCTGTGCGCCGGCCCGGGGGGCAAGGCCGCCGTGCTCGCCGCAGCGGCCAAGGCATCCGGTGCCCGGCTCGTCGCCAACGAACTCATTCCGGCTCGCCTGGACCTCGTGCGCCGTGCCGTCGAGCCCGCCGTCTCGGTCGTCGAGCTGACCGGACGAGACGGAACGACCATCGGTGACGAGGAGCCAGGCGAGTACGATCGGGTTCTGCTCGACGCGCCGTGCACAGGGCTCGGCGCCCTCCGCCGCCGCCCTGAGGCGAGGTGGCGCAAGGTGCCGGGCGACGTGCCTGAGCTCTCGAGACTGCAGGCGGCGCTCATCGACTCGGCCGTGAAGGCGCTGAAGCCGGGCGGTCTGCTCTGCTACATCACGTGCTCGCCGCATCTCGCCGAGACGCGAGTTGCGGTCAGCGACGCCTTGAAGCGGCATCCGGATGCCCTGCGAGAGCTGCCGACCCGCGATGTCGTGCAGTCGGTCGCTCTGCGGCCGCTCGATCTCGCCGGTGACCCGGCTCAGGTGCAGCTCTGGCCTCACCGGCATGGAACCGACGCCATGTTCATCACGCTTCTGGAGAAGATCTAGTGCCCCGCATCAATCCCAGCATTCTTGCCGCCGACTTCGTCAACATGCAGCGCGACCTCGGCCGCATCGCCACGGCCGATCTGGTGCACGTGGACGTGATGGACAACCACTTCGTGCCGAACCTCACATTCGGGCCGCAGATGGTGGGGCGCATTCAGGATGTCTCGACGATTCCGCTCGACGTGCACCTGATGATCGACGATCCCGACCGCTGGGCACCGGGCTACGCGCAACTTGGCGCCCACTCAGTCACCTTCCACGCGGAAGCCGCCGCCGACCCCGTCGCACTCGCGCGTCGACTGCGATCGCTCGGCGCCAGAGCGGGAATCGCCCTCAAGCCCGGCACGGAAGCGGATGCCTACCTCGAGCTCCTCGCGGAGTTCGACCAGGTGCTCGTGATGACCGTCGAACCGGGTTTCGGCGGCCAGAGCTTCATGGCAGAGACCATGCCCAAGCTCCGCACCCTGCGTGAGGCCGTGACGGCGAGAGGGCTCGATGTGTGGCTCGAGGTCGACGGCGGCATCACGGAGGAGACGATCGTCACAGCAGCTGAGGCGGGCGCTGACACGTTCGTCGCGGGCTCGAGTGTGTTCCGTGCTGAAGACCCCGCAGCCCAGATCGCCGTGCTGCGCGACACCGCCGCAGGGCACATGTCGCAGCCACTAACCTAGAACGGTGAAAACCTTCGACGAGCTGTTCGCCGAACTCGCCATCAAGGCCGAGACCCGTCCAGCGGACTCAGGCACCGTACGCGAGCTCGATGCCGGCATCCACGCCATCGGAAAGAAGATCGTCGAAGAGGCTGCCGAAGTATGGATGGCGGCCGAGTTCCAGAGCGACGACGAGACGGCAGAAGAAGTCTCCCAGCTGCTTTACCACCTTCAGGTGCTCTTGCTGAAGAAGGGCCTCACGCTGCAGGACGTGTACCGACATCTGTGATGTGCGCATCGATGACCGTGACCAGCAGACCGTGAGGAAGACCAGCAGACCATGCTGAAGATCGCCGTGCCCAACAAGGGCTCGTTGTCGGAGACCGCCGCCGTGATGCTCGCCGAGGCGGGCTACACGGGCCGAAAAGACCCCAAGGAACTCATCGTCGTCGACCAGGCGAACGACGTCGAGTTCTTCTACTTGAGACCGCGCGACATCGCGACCTACGTCGGCAGTGGAGCACTGGACGTCGGCATCACCGGCCGCGACCTGATGCTCGATTCCGGCTCACCGGCCAGCGAGATCGACGAGCTCGGCTTCGCGGCGTCCACGTTCCGGTTCGCCGGTCCGGCCGGGCGCTTCTCCGAGCTGCGCGAACTCGAGGGACTGCGCATCGCCACCAGCTACGACGGGCTCGTCGGGGCGTTCCTGCACGAGGCAGGCGTCTCCGTCACGCTCGTGAGACTCGACGGGGCCGTCGAATCCGCCGTGCGCCTCGGTGTCGCGGATGCCGTCGCCGACGTCGTCGAGACCGGCTCCACTCTGCGCAAGCAAGGTCTCGAGATCTTCGGACCGGTCATCCTGCAGTCTCAGGCCGTGCTGATCAGCGCCCCAGGGGAGCCGGCATCCGGTCTCGGGACGCTGCACAGGCGTCTTCAGGGCGTGATGGTCGCCAGGCAGTACGTGCTGATCGACTACGACCTGCCTTCGCACCTGATCGAACGCGCGGTTGCCCTGACGCCGGGCGTCGAGTCGCCGACCATCTCGCCGTTGCGTGACTCCGGCTGGGTGGCCGTGCGGGCCATGGTGCCGCGCTTGAGCACGAATCGCATCATGGACGACCTCTACGAGCTGGGTGCTCGCGCCATTCTCGTGACGCCGATCCACGCCGCGAGGCTCTGAGCGATGTCGCTCGCGATCCGCGTCATCCCGTGTCTCGACGTCGCGGACGGCCGCGTCGTCAAGGGCGTGAACTTCCGCGGCCTGCGTGACGCAGGCGACCCTGTCGAACTCGCAGCGAAGTACTACGAGCAGGGTGCGGACGAACTCACCTTCCTCGACGTCACCGCGACGGTGGAGGGGAGGGCGACGACCTACGACGTGGTGCGCCGCACCGCCGAGCAGGTCTTCATCCCGCTCACCGTCGGCGGGGGAGTGCGCAGCGTCGATGACGTTGCGAGGCTGCTGGGCAGCGGCGCAGACAAGATCGGCGTCAACAGCGCCGCCATCGCCCGCCCCGGCCTGCTCACCGAGATCGCCGACAGGTTCGGCGCGCAGGTGCTCGTGCTGTCTCTGGACGTCACGAGGTCGCCTCGCACGGAGTCCGGATTCGTGGTGACCACGCACGGCGGCCGCACGGAGACGGATCTCGACGCACTCGACTGGGCATCCCGCGCCATCGGCCTGGGAGCAGGCGAGCTCCTTGTCAACTCCATCGACGCCGACGGCACGAAGCAGGGCTTCGACCTGGAGCTCGTGCGTCGCATGCGCGAGATCAGCTCCGTGCCGGTGATCGCGTCCGGTGGGGCGGGAGCCGTCGAGCACTTCGCCCCGGCTGTGGATGCCGGCGCGGACGCCGTGCTCGCCGCCAGCGTGTTCCACGACGGCGTGATGACCATCGGCGATGTGAAGGATGCGCTGCAGAGCGCGGGTGCGGAGGTGCGAAGGTGAGCGACGCGGGGCTTCAGCAGCGCACGTTGACGCGGGAGCAGGCATCCGCAGTGCTCGACCGCGTGCGCTTCGACGACAAGGGACTGCTCACGGCCGTCATTCAGCAGTGGGACTCCAAAGAGGTCCTCATGGTGGGCTGGATGGACCGCGAGGCGTTCCAGCGCACGATGACCGAGGGCCGCGTGACGTTCTGGTCGCGATCTCGTCAGGAGTACTGGCGCAAGGGCGACACGTCAGGAAACGTGCAGTTCGTGCGCGACGCCGCACTCGACTGCGACGGCGACACCCTGCTCGTGACCGTCGATCAGATCGGCGCTGCCTGCCACACCGGCACGCGTACCTGCTTCGACACCGACGTTCTGCACCCGACCGTCATCGACCCGGCATCCACGACACCCGAGAGCGCAGCATGACCGACGCCGGCACCACGACGCGAGAGCAGTTCGATCGCCTGATCGGGGATCGACGCGTGATCCCAGTGACCCGCGAGCTCTTCGCCGACGGGGAGACACCCGTCGGCATCTACCGCAAGCTCGCACACGAGCGCCCCGGCACGTTCCTGCTCGAGTCAGCAGAGCAGGGCGGCATCTTCTCCCGCTACTCGTTCGTCGGGGTTGCGGCATTCGGCGTGCTGACGCAGCTGGGCGACGAGTCCGTGTGGCTCGACTATGGTCTCGACGCCGAGCGCGCGTTCGGCGCGGATGCCGCTGCCCGTCTCGCGGAAGCCCCGTCGCTCGACCTGCTCTCGCTCCTGCACCGACGCTGGGAGTCGGAGCCCGTCGAGGGCCTTCCGCCTCTCACCGGCGGCCTCGTCGGCTTCATCGGCTGGGAAGCCGTTCGCCAACTGGAGCGGCTGCCGAACCGCCCGCCCGCCGAGTTCGACGTGCCGGGCCAGGCGCTGTGCTTCGTGGCGGATCTGGTTGCCGTCGACCATCGCTTCGGCACGGTACGACTGATCGCCAACGTGCTGGCCGATGACGTGCACGACTCCGACGAGTTGTGGGCCGACGCGCAGCAGCGCCTCGACCGCATGCAGGCCGGGCTCTCCCGTCCGGCGGAGGCCCACCTCGAGCTGGCCGACTTCGGCGCGGTCCCCGACGCGGTGTCACGCACCGTGCGCGAGGACTTCCTCGCGTCCGTCGAAGATGCGAAGGCGCATATTCGAGCCGGGGACGTGTTCCAGGTGGTGATCTCGCAGCGGTTCGAGCTGCCGAGCGCCGCCGATCCACTCGATGTCTATCGTGTGCTCCGCAGCCTGAACCCGAGCCCGTACATGTACCTGCTGCAGCTGGATCGAGCTCAGGGGGATCCCTACACCGTCGTTGGCTCGTCACCCGAGGCGCTGGTGAAGGTACAGGACCGACGTGCGTACACGCATCCCATCGCCGGTTCCCGGCCCCGTGGTGCCACTCCTGAAGAGGATGCCGAGCTCGAGTCGGAGCTGCTCGCCGACGAGAAGGAGCGTGCAGAGCACCTCATGCTCGTCGACCTTGCGCGCAACGATCTGGCGCGTGTCTGCGTGGCTGGAACCGTCGAGGTCACCGAGTTCATGCGGGTGGAGCGGTTCAGCCACATCATGCACATCGTCTCGTCGGTCGAGGGCGACCTCAGTGACGACGCCACGGCGATCGACGTCTTCCGCTCGACATTCCCGGCCGGAACGCTCTCCGGGGCCCCGAAGCCACGCGCCCTTGAGATCATCGACGACCTCGAGCCTGCTCAGCGTGGTGTCTACGGGGGAGTGGTTGGCTACTTCGGCTTCGGCGGCGACGCCGACCTGGCCATCGCCATCCGCACCGCAACGATCATGGACGGGGTGGCGCGCGTGCAGGCGGGCGGCGGGCTCGTCGCCGATTCGGTGCCCGTGACGGAGTTCGTCGAGTCGCAGAACAAGGCGGCAGCACCACTGCGCGCGGTCGCCATCGCGAACGCGTTGAAGCGGGTGGTCTGAGATGTCAGCGTCACGGTCCGGCCGAAGCTTCAAATACGGGGCCATTCTCCTTGCCCTGGTGGGAAGCGGCCTCGCGCTGTCAGCGTCCACCCAGACCTGGTACACGCTGCATCTCACCGCAGCCGCCGGGCACTCCGCAGCACTCGCGGTGACCGGTTCGAACTCGGCGCCCGCCATCGCGGCGCTGTCGGTGGCCGGCCTCGCATTCGCAGGTGCCCTCGCCCTCGCGGGTCGCGTGCTGCGCTACGTGCTTGCGGTGCTCGGACTCGTGCTGGCCGGGAGTGTCATCGGCTCGGCTATCGGAGCGATCGCCGATCCCTCCGGCTCCAGCATCTCGGTCGTGACGAAGGCGACGGGTATCGCCGGCGATGCCAGCGTGCGTGCGGTGATCGGCAGCACGGATGCCACGGCATGGCCGGCGCTCGCGCTGACCGGCGGCATCCTGCTCGCTCTGGCCGCCGTCGCCGTCATCGCGTTCGCCCACACCTGGCCGACCGCATCCCGCCGCTACGGCGCCGTCAAGGATGCCGCTGAGCCCGTTCGCAGCGACGCCGACGCGCACCTGAGTGCGCGGGACGCCGCGATCGACGACTGGGACGAGCTCAGCCGCGGCGACGATCCGACGGACGGCCCAGTTGACGAGCCGACCGAAGGCCCGACCGAGGACGACCCTCCCGTTCGGTAGACTGGATTCGTATCGTCCCCTCCTGAAATGAGAGTCATGAGCGCTGAGTCCTCGGATCCCGGCCACGGCCACTCGCCCGCCGCCTGGACCGCCGTCATCATCATGCTGATCGGTGTGACAGTGGGAACCTTCGCGTTCTGGTTCGACCAGCCGTGGGTCGTGCTCGCCGGCGCTGTCGTCGTCGTGATCGGGCCGATCGTCGGCGGAATCATGTCGCGGGCCGGCTACGGCGTGAACGGGCCGAAGTACCAGCCCAAGGGCCACTGACCGCTGTGCTGACCGACCTCGTCGACGGGGCGGTGGCGGATGCCCATGCCCGCGCCGTCGACACGCCTCTCGATGCCGTTGTGGCGGCCGCAGCGCAGGCAGCGCCCGCGCTGGATGCTCTCGATGCGTTGGCACCGGCATCCGCCGTCAAGATCATCGCGGAGGTGAAGCGCGCGAGCCCCTCGCGCGGACGGCTGGCCGACATTCCCGACCCCGCGGCGCTGGCCACGGTGTACCAGCAGGCGGGCGCGAGTGCCATCAGCGTGCTCACCGAACAGCGCAAATTCCTCGGTTCGCTCGACGACCTGCGCGCGGTTCGAGACGCCGTCACGATCCCGGTGCTGCGCAAGGACTTCATCGCCGATCCGTACCAGGTGTACGAGGCGAGAGCCGCGGGAGCCGACATCGTTCTGCTCATCGTGGCCGCGCTCGACCAGCCGACGCTCGTCTCGCTCCACCGGCTCGCGGCGTCGCTCGGCATGACCGTGCTCGTCGAGACCCACTCGGCAGAGGAGATCGCGAGGGCGCTGGATGCCGGAGCTTCGCTGGTCGGCGTGAACGCCCGCAATCTCAGCACCTTCGAACTCGATCGCGACCTCTTCGGATCGCTCGCCGACAGCATTCCTTCCGGCGTCGTCCGCGTCGCGGAGTCGGCGGTGCTCAGCGCGGCCGACGTCGCGCACTACCGAGAGGACGGCGCCGACGTCGTGCTGGTGGGCGAGGCCCTCGTCACCAGCGACCCGCTCGCGACGCTCTCGGAATTCCTCTCAGCGTGAGAGGGTGACACCTCGCACATCCCGTGCCGCACAGCGGCACCACCCCTTCAGGGAAGTGACCATGGCTCTACGCGACCAAACCGGACCGGACTTCGGCGACTACGGCGGCAGATACATGCCGGAATCGCTCATCGCCACGCTCGACGAGCTGTCCGCGGTGTACGAGGCGGCGCAACAGGATCCCGCCTTCGCCGCCGAACTCGCCGAACTGCATGCCACCTACACTGGCCGCCCTTCGATCATCACCGAGGTGCCGAGGTTCGCGAAACACGCCGGCGGCGCCCGCATCATCCTCAAGCGCGAAGACCTCAACCACACCGGTTCGCACAAGATCAACAACGTGCTCGGACAGGCGCTGCTCGTGCGAAGGCTCGGCAAGACCCGCCTGATCGCCGAGACCGGAGCCGGCCAGCACGGCGTCGCAACGGCGACGGCCGCCGCCCTCTTCGGCATGCAGTGCACGATCTACATGGGCGAGGTCGACACCAAGCGCCAGGCGCTCAACGTGGCACGCATGCGCCTTCTCGGTGCCGAGGTGGTGCCTGTGAAGACCGGCTCACGGACGCTGAAGGATGCCATCAACGAGGCCTTCCGAGACTGGGTCGCGAACGCGGACACCACGCACTACCTGCTCGGCACGGTGAACGGTCCGCACCCGTTTCCGACCATGGTGCGCAACTTCCACAAGATCATCGGCGAAGAGGCCAGGCAGCAGGTGCTCGACCTCACGGGGCGCCTGCCCGACGCGGTCGCGGCGTGCGTCGGCGGTGGCTCGAACGCCATCGGCATCTTCCACGCCTTTCTCGACGACCCCGACGTCAAGCTGTTCGGCTTCGAGCCTGGCGGACACGGCATCTCGAGCGGCGAGCACGGAGCGACCCTGAGCGAGGGAACCCCCGGCATCCTGCACGGAACGAAGACGTACGTTCTGCAGGACGAGGACGGCCAGACCAAGGAGTCGCACTCCATCTCCGCCGGCCTCGACTATCCGGGCGTCGGTCCGGAGCACGCGTGGTTGCGCGACATCGGCCGTGCGACGTACCTGCCGATCACCGACGACGAGGCGATGCAGGCGTTCCGGCTGCTGACCCGCACCGAAGGCATCCTGCCGGCGATCGAGTCGTCGCACGCTCTCGCAGGCGCACTGAACCTGGGGAAGCAGCTCGGCGAGGATGCCGTCATCCTGGTGAATCTCTCCGGTCGCGGCGACAAAGACGTCGAGACCGCCGGCGCCTACTTCGGCCTGCTCGACGGTGCTGCAGGGGAGGGACAGGCATGAGCGGAACGACAGTGGCCGCCCACGTCGCATCGCGGATCGCGGAGGCGAACACGCACCGGGCCGGTGCACTGGTCGGCTACCTTCCCGTGGGGTTCCCCGACCTCGAGACGAGCATCGACGCGGCCGTCGCGATGGCCGAGAACGGCGTCGACGTGCTCGAGTTGGGCTTGCCCTATTCCGATCCGGTGATGGACGGCCCGGTGATCCAGGCGGCGACTCAGCGGGCGTTGCACAACGGTTTCAGGGTGCGCGACGTGTTCACGGCGGTACGGGAGATTCGATCACGGGTCGACGTTCCCGCCCTCGTCATGACGTACTGGAACCCGGTGGTGCAGTTCGGCGTCGAGAGGTTCGCCGACGAGCTCGCGGCAGCGGGCGGCAGCGGGCTGATCACGCCGGACATCACACCTGACTCGGCCGCCGACTGGATCGCCACGAGCGATCGCACCGGACTCGACAGGGTCTTCCTCGCCGCGCCGACGTCCAGTGACGAACGCCTGCACCTCGCGGCCGACTCGTCTCGCGGTTTCGTCTACGCCGTATCGACCATGGGCATCACGGGCGAGCGCAAGGATGTCGACACGGCAGCACGCACGCTCGTCGCTCGTCTGCGAGAGGCGGGCGCCGGCACCGTGTGCGTCGGCATCGGCATCTCGACCGGTGAGCAGGTGCGTCAGGTCGTCGGCTATGCCGACGGCGCCATCGTCGGGTCCGCGCTCGTGCGCGCCTTGGCAGACGGGGGAGTCGCGGGCGTCGCCGACGTGGCCGCCGAGCTCGCGGCCGGCACGGCATCCCACTGAACGACCTCGCAGGCACCCGCCGCGAACGCAAGAACACAGCCGATTTAGACTATGGTGACCGAGGCGCAGAACTCGGGCCAGCCCGAAGGCCGCCAAGGCCCCGTTGCCCGAACGAAAGGGAAACCGACAGGTGATCGCACACCTCAGCATTCCTAGCCCTCCGATCTCCTGGCAGTCCATCCCGATCAACCTCTTCGGACTGCACTGGGACGTGCGCACCTACGCGCTGATCATCCTGGTCGGCATCATCGTCGCCACGATCTGGACCTCACGCCGCCTGACCAGACGCGGCGGAGAGCCGGGCGTCGTGATCGACTTCCTGATCTGGGCTGTCGTGCTCGGCTTGATCGGAGCGCGTCTGTACCACGTGTTCACCCACCCGGAGGACTACTTCTACCCAGGTGCGAACCTGTGGAACGTGTTCGCCATCTGGGAAGGCGGCAACGCGATCTTCGGGTCATTGATCGGCGGCGCGGTCGGCGTGTTCATCGCCAGCAAGCAGACCGGCGTGCGATTCTTCTCGTTCGCCGATGCCATCGCACCTGGGTTGCTCCTCGCCCAGGCGATCGGTCGTCTCGGCAACTACGTGAACCACGAGCTCTACGGCCTGCCGACCAACCTGCCGTGGGGCCTGCAGATCGAGAGCACCAACGCGGCCTACCCGACCGGGCTGCCGGACGGCACCCTGTTCCAGCCGCTGTTCCTGTACGAGATCATCTGGAACGTCGTCGGCGTGATCGTGCTGCTCGCCCTCGAGAAGCGCTTCCAGTGGCGTTGGGGCAAGATGTTCGCCGGTTACCTGATGTGGTACGGCCTCGGTCGCAGCTACCTCGAGTCCATCCGCATCGACCCGAGCGAGTACTCCTTCCTCAGCATCCCGTTCAATGTGTGGGCGGCGTTCCTCGCTTTCGTCCTCGGCCTCGTGATCTTCATCGTGCAGTCCCGCGGGCACCCCGGCGTCGAGCTGAACGTGTACCTGCCAGGGCGTGAATGGGGCAGGGACGACGCTGCGGTAGACTCATTCGACACCGATTCGGATGACGAGGACGACGACGAAGACGACGCCTCCGTCGACGACGAATCAGGTGAAGCCAAGGCCGCAGCCACAAGCTCTGCCAGCTGAACCACCCTCACGGCAACCCCGGCAGTTCACATCGCGCGTCGCACCGAGCTGTGCCTGATCGCACAGCTGACGACACCGAAAGCTTTCCCTGTCCACGGGCCGACGTCGTCCCTCCCTTGATTGATGTGAGGACGGTATCCATGGCCGAGAAGCCTCCGTTTTCCCGGTTCAGCTCCGTGCCGGAAGCGCAGGGTCTCTACGACCCGCGCTTCGAACGCGACGCCTGCGGACTCGCCATGGTGACGACGCTGCGCGGCACTGCCGGGCACGACATCATCGTGAACGCGCTCGACGCTCTGCGTCATCTCGAGCACCGCGGTGCCGTCGGGTCGGATGCCGGCACGGGCGACGGCGCGGGCATCCTGACCCAGATCCCCGACGCGTTCCTGCGCGCGGTGGCCGGCTTCGCACTCCCCGCCGTCGGACGCTACGCGGTCGGCAACGCCTTCCTTCCACTTGATGACGACGACCGGGTCGCCGTCAAGACGGTCATCGAGGGCATCGCCGCCGAAGAGGGCCTCGACGTTCTCGGCTGGCGTGACGTGCCTGTGCGGCCCGATGAGATCGGAACCCTTGCACGCGACGCCATGCCGGCGATCGAGCAGCTCTACGTCGGCAGCGCACGCACGAACGAGAAGGGCACCCCGCTTGCCGGCATCGCCCTTGACCGGCTCACGTTCCGGCTGCGCAAGCGAGTCGAGCGCGAGCTCGACGTCTACTTCGCGTCGCTGTCCAGCCGCACGATGGTCTACAAGGGCATGGTGACCACGCTCCAGTTGGAGCCGTTCTACCCCGACCTGTCCGACGAGCGCTTCGCCTCCAAGTTGGCCCTGGTGCACTCGCGGTACTCCACGAACACGTTCCCGTCGTGGCCGCTCGCCCAGCCGTTCCGCATGATCGCGCACAACGGCGAGATCAACACCGTTCAGGGCAACCGCAACTGGATGCGTGCACGCCAGTCGCAGCTCGAAAGCGAGCTCCTCGGCGACCTGAAGCCGCTCTACCCGATCGTCACGCCGGGCGCGAGCGACTCCGCGTCGTTCGACGAGGTCGTGGAACTCCTCACACTGAGCGGTCGGTCGCTGCCCCACGCCATCATGATGATGGTGCCGGAGGCGTGGGAGAAGCAGACCGAGATCGATCCAGCCCGTCGGGCGTTCTACGAGTACCACTCCATGCTCATGGAGCCGTGGGACGGACCGGCCGCCCTGGTGTTCACAGACGGATCGCTCGTCGGCGCCACGCTGGACCGCAACGGACTGCGGCCGGGACGCTACCTGATCACGGACGACGGCCTCGTCATCCTGGGCAGTGAGATCGGAGTGCTCGACATCGATCCGAGCCGCGTCGTGCGCAAGGGGCGGCTGCGGCCGGGAAGGATGTTCCTGGTCGACACGGTCGAGGGCCGCCTGATCGAGGACGACGAGATCAAAGCATCCCTCTCAGGAGGCGAGCCGTATGCGGAGTGGCTGGATGCCGGTCGCATCCACCTCAAGGATCTTCCGGAGCGCGAGCACATCGTGCACACGCCTGCATCCGTCACGCGCAGGCAGCGCACCTTCGGGTACACGGAAGAAGAGGTGCGCATCCTGCTCGCACCGATGGCGAAGGCCGGCGCAGAGCCGCTCGGCGCCATGGGGTCCGACACTCCGATCGCCGTGCTGTCGGACCGCCCGCGGCTGCTCTTCGACTACTTCACGCAGCAGTTCGCTCAAGTGACCAACCCGCCTCTGGACTCGATCCGCGAAGAGGTCGTGACGTCGCTGAGCCTCGGTCTCGGCCCCGAGCTCAACCTGCTCGACGCGAGCCCAGAGCACACCAGCCAGGTCGTCCTCGACTTCCCGGTGATCGACAACGACGAGCTGGCGAAGATCCAGCACATCGACACGTCGCCCGTGAGCAGCAGCACGGTGACGCTGCGCGGTCTGTATCGCGTCGAAGCCGGTGACGACTCCCTCGAGCGCCGCCTCGACGAACTGTGCGCCGAGGCAGACGAGGCGATCGCGGACGGGGCGAAGTTCCTCGTACTCAGCGACCGCGACTCCACGAGCGACCTCGCTCCGATCCCTTCAATGCTCATGCTGGCCGCGGTTCACCATCACCTCATCCGCACCGAGAACCGGCTCAAAGTCGGTCTCATCGTCGAGGCCGGCGACGTGCGCGAGGTGCACCACGTCGCGCTGCTGATCGGCTACGGCGCGAGCGCCGTCAACCCCTACCTCGCCATGGAGACCTGCGAGGACCTGGTGCGAAGCGGCATGCTCACCGGCATCGCGGGCGACAAGGCCGTCAAGAACCTGATCAAGGCGCTCGGCAAGGGGGTGCTCAAGATCATGTCGAAGATGGGCATCTCCACGGTGTCGTCCTACGCCGGCGCCCAGGCCTTCGAAGCCGTCGGTCTCTCGCAGGAGTTCGTCGACAAGTACTTCACGGGGACCGTCTCGAAGCTCGGCGGCGTCGGGATCGACGTCATCTCGGCCGAGAACCTCGCACGCCATCGCTCCGCGTACCCCGAGGAGAGCGCCGTGCTGACGCACGAGCGCATGGCCACAGGAGGCGAATACCAGTGGCGGCGCGACGGCGCTCCGCACCTGTTCAACCCGGACACCGTGTTCCGGCTGCAGCACTCGACGCGCACGCGCCGGTTCGACATCTTCCGTCAGTACACGAAGCTCGTCGACGACCAGACCGAGCAGCTCATGACGCTGCGCGGAATGTTCACGCTGCGCACCGACATCCGACCGCCCGTCCCTCTCGACGAGGTCGAGCCCGTCTCCGAGATCGTGAAGCGGTTCTCCACCGGTGCGATGAGCTACGGCTCCATCTCGCGCGAGGCGCACGAGACGCTCGCGATCGCCATGAACCGGCTCGGCGGCAAGTCCAACACGGGTGAGGGCGGCGAAGACATCGACCGGCTGCTCGACCCCGAACGCCGCAGTGCGATCAAGCAGGTCGCGTCCGGCCGCTTCGGCGTCACGAGCATGTACCTGACCCACGCGACAGATCTGCAGATCAAGCTCGCGCAGGGCGCCAAGCCGGGAGAAGGCGGCCAGCTGCCACCGACCAAGGTGTACCCGTGGGTGGCCCGCACCAGGCACGCGACGGCGGGCGTCGGCCTCATCTCGCCGCCCCCACACCACGACATCTACTCGATCGAAGACCTCAAGCAGCTCATCTACGACCTGAAGCGCGCTAACCCGGATGCCCGGGTGCACGTCAAGCTCGTCAGCGAGACCGGAATCGGCGCGGTCGCGGCAGGAACCGCGAAGGCACTCGCCGACGTGATCCTGGTCTCCGGTCACGACGGTGGAACGGGCGCTAGCCCGCTGAACTCGCTCAAGCACGCGGGAACGCCGTGGGAGCTCGGGCTCGCCGAGACGCAGCAGACGCTCATGCTGAACGGCATGCGCGACCGTGTCGTCGTGCAGGTGGACGGTCAGCTGAAGACGGGTCGCGATGTGATCGTCGGAGCCCTGCTCGGCGCCGAGGAGTTCGGCTTCGCCACCGCTCCGCTCGTCGTCTCCGGCTGCGTCATGATGCGCGTCTGCCACCTCGACACCTGTCCGGTGGGCGTCGCGACGCAGAATCCCGTGCTGCGCAGCCGCTTCACGGGCAAGCCGGAGTTCGTCGTGAACTTCTTCGAGTTCATCGCCCAGGAGGTGCGCGAGTACCTCGCAGCACTGGGCTTCCGCACGATCGAAGAGGCCGTCGGCCGCGTCGACGTTCTCGACGTCGAGCGGGCGATCGACCACTGGAAGGCATCCGGTCTCGACCTGGCGCCCGTGCTGCACGGACCGCAGTTCGACGAAGATGCCCCGCGCAGCAACCACCGCAAGCAGAACCACGAGATCGACAAGCACTTCGACAACCGGCTCATCTCCGAGGCTGCGGACGTGCTGCAGAACGGCGGGCACATCGAGCTGTCGTTGCCGATCCGCAACACGGAGCGCGCGGTCGGCACGCTGCTCGGCCACGAGGTCACGAAGCGCCACGGCGAGCACGGCCTGCCGGCCGGGTCGATCGATGTGACACTGACCGGTTCCGCCGGCCAATCGCTCGGAGCGTTCCTGCCGGGCGGTATCACGCTGCGTCTCGAGGGCGACTCGAACGACTACGTCGGCAAGGGTCTCTCGGGGGGACGTATCGTGGTGCGCCCCGACCGGGCGAGCGTGTTCCCCGCTGAACGCAACGTCATCGCCGGCAACGTGATCGGCTACGGCGCTACCCAGGGCAGCATGTTCATCCGCGGCATTGTGGGGGAGCGGTTCCTGGTTCGCAACTCCGGTGCGACGGCCGTCGTCGAAGGCGTCGGCGACCACGCCCTCGAGTACATGACGGGCGGTCTCGCGCTCATCCTGGGCGCGACGGGACGCAACCTCGGCGCCGGCATGTCGGGTGGCACAGCCTACGTGCTCGATCTTCGCGAGGAGCGGATGAACCGCGAGGCACTCGCCGCCGGCGAGCTCGAGCTCCTCCCGCTGGGCAGCGGCGACATCGAGATCGTCCGCGACCTGCTGGAGCAGCACGTCGCTGAGACGGATTCCGCGGTGGCCGCTCGGCTGCTCGGCGATCTTGAAGCGGCATCCGCACGCTTCACCAAAGTGCTGCCGCGCGACTACGCCGCGGTGCTCGCAACACGCAAGAACGCCGTCGACGAGGGGCTCGACCCCGACGGAGACGTCGTCTGGAACCGGATTCTGGAGGTGACCGGTGGGTGATCCGAAGGGCTTCCTGAAGGTCACGGAGCGCGAGGTGCCCAAGCGGCGCCCGGTCTCCGTGCGCTTGATGGATTGGAAAGAGGTCTACGAGGGCGGCGACGCCGCACAGCTGAGCCGTCAGGCCGGGCGCTGCATGGACTGCGGAATCCCGTTCTGCCACAAGGGATGCCCGCTGGGCAACCTGATTCCGGAGTGGAACGACCTGATGTGGCGCGGCGAAGGCCGCCAGGCGATCGAGCGGCTGCACGCCACGAACAACTTCCCGGAGTTCACCGGCCGCCTGTGCCCCGCTCCGTGCGAGGACTCGTGCGTGCTCGGCATCAGCCAGCCGCCTGTGACCATCAAGCAGGTGGAGCAGACCATCATCGACCAGGCATGGTCGAACGGCTGGGTGCAGCCGCACCCGCCGCAGCGCCTCACCGGCAAGACGGTCGCCGTCGTCGGTTCCGGTCCTGCGGGGCTCGCTGCCGCCCAGCAGCTCACGCGAGCCGGCCACACCGTGGCGGTGTACGAGCGCGACGACCGGATCGGAGGCCTGCTGCGGTACGGCATCCCCGATTTCAAAATGGAGAAGAAGCAGATCGAGGCGCGCCTTGCGCAGATGACGGCCGAGGGAACGCGGTTCCGTGCGGGCGTCGACATCGGCGTGGATGTCTCGTGGCCGGACCTCAAGGCGCGGTACGACGCCGTCGTGGTCGCCACCGGCGCCATGGTGCCGCGTGACCTGCCGATTCCGGGTCGCGACCTCGCCGGCGTGCACTATGCCATGGAGTACCTGGTGCAGCAGAACCGGGTGGGAGCCGGCGATTCTGTGCCGATGCAGATCAGCGCGGAGGGCAAGCACGTCGTCGTCCTCGGCGGCGGCGACACCGGCGCGGACTGCATCGGCACGGCGCACCGTCAGAAGGCGGCATCCGTGACCAACCTGGCGATCGGCACGCAGCCTCCGTCGGAGCGTCCAGAGCACCAGCCGTGGCCGACGACACCGAACCTCTTCGAGATGCAGAGCGCGCACGAAGAGGGCGGAAAGCGGGAGTTCCTCGCCTCGACCGTCGAGTTCGTGGGAAACGAGGTCGGAGAGGTCGTCGCGATCCGCGTCGCCGAGACCGAGTACCTCGACGAGCGACGCGTGCCCAAGACGGGCACCGAGCGCGAGATCCCCGCCGATCTCGTGCTGCTGGCCCTCGGATTCACCGGGCCGGAGCAGGAAACGCTATCCGGCCAGCTCGAGCTGCCGTTCGACGACCGCGGCAACGTGTCGCGCGACGGCGACTACCAGACGACCGAGGCCGGCGTGTTCGTCGCCGGCGACGCGGGCCGCGGTCAGTCGCTCATCGTCTGGGCCATCGCCGAGGGCCGTGCTGCGGCTGCGGCAGTGGACCGCTATCTTGAAGGAGAGACCCACCTCCCATCGCCCGTCAGGCCGACCGACCGCGGGATCTCGATCTAACGCTCGTGCAACGGGCATCGTCACGATGCCGATCACGTGTGCACGCGCAAGCAACCATGGAGTACGAAGAAAAAGCATGAGACGAGCCAAGATCGTCGCCACGCTGGGCCCAGCAACGTCCAGCTACGAGAACATCCGAGCCATCATCGATGCAGGCGTCGACGTCGCCCGCATGAACCTGAGTCACGGCAGCTACGACGTCCACGAGTCGGTCTACGCCAACGTGCGCCGGGCCGCGGATGACTCCGGCCGTGACGTCGCCGTCATGGTCGACCTGCAAGGCCCCAAGATCCGCCTCGGCAAGTTCGAGGGTGGCCCCTACGACCTCGCAGAGGGCGACATCTTCACGATCACCACCGAGGACATCCTCGGCAACAAGGAGATCTCGTCGACCACGTTCAAGGGCCTGCCGAACGACGTGAAGGCAGGCGATCCGCTGCTGATCGACGACGGCAAGGTCACCTTGCGAGTGCTGGAGACCGATGGTGTGCGGGTGAAGACCCAGGTGGTCGTCCCCGGCCCGGTGTCGAACAACAAGGGCATCAACCTCCCCGGCGTCGCCGTCAACGTGCCGGCGCTCAGCGACAAAGACGAGGCGGACCTGCGCTGGGGTCTCAAGCTCGGGGCGGACTACATCGCCCTGTCGTTCGTGCGCAACGCCTCCGACATCGACCGCGTGCACGAGATCATGGACGAAGAGGGCCGTCGCGTTCCGGTCATCGCCAAGATCGAGAAGCCGCAAGCCGTCGACGCCCTCGAGGAGATCGTCGACGCCTTCGACTCGATCATGGTCGCCAGAGGCGATCTGGGGGTCGAGTTGCCGCTCGAGGCCGTGCCGATCGTGCAGAAGCGCGCCGTGGAGATCGCCAGGCGCATGGCCAAGCCGGTCATCGTCGCAACCCAGGTGCTCGAGTCGATGATCACGAGCCCGCGTCCGACGCGTGCCGAGGCATCCGACTGCGCCAACGCGGTGCTCGACGGAACGGATGCCGTCATGCTGTCCGGCGAGACGAGCGTCGGCGAGTATCCGGTCCTCACCGTGCAGACCATGGCGCGCATCATCGAGTCGACGGAAGACCACGGCCTCGACCGCATCCTGCCGCTCGGCACGAAGCCGCGCACCCAGGGCGGTGCCATCACGCTCGCCGCCGCCGAGATCGCCGACTTCGTCGACGCGAAGTATCTGTGCGTGTTCACCGAGTCCGGTGACTCGGCGCGCCGCATGTCGCGACTGCGCTCGAAGATCCCGATGAAGGCGTTCACGACCAGCGAGGCCATCCGCCGCCGTCTGTCGCTCACGTGGGGCATCGAGGCGTTCCTCGTCGACCGCGTGACGCACACCGACCAGATGATGGGACAGGTCGACGACGTGCTGATCGGCCAGGGCCTGGCAGAGGTCGGCGACAAGGTCGTCGTGATCTCCGGCTCGCCTCCCGGAATCTCCGGTTCGACGAATGACGTGCGCGTGCACGTCGTCGGCGATGTGCACAACGAGGCGGCTCCCGCCTACGCCGCGTTGAAATGACGTTCGCTCTCGGCCTGTTCGTTCACTCGAGCAGGCCGAGCAGCCTGCGCACCTCGGCGTCGCTCGTCTGGCTGAAGTCGCCGTACCACTGGCCGATCGCCATGAATCGCTCCGGTCTGGCGACGCAGATGAACTCGTCGGCGTCGACGCCGGGTTGCGGTGCCCAATCCGGTGGTGCGACGGGTACCGCCAGCACGACGGATGCCGCCCCCTGCGCCCGCGCGACAGCGCACGCCGCCCGTGCGGTCGCCCCCGTCGCCACGCCGTCGTCGACGACGATCGCCGTCGCACCCGCGAGTTCGACGGGATGCCTGACATCGCGATATCGCTGAGTGCGTCGCTCCAGTTCCGCGCTCTCGCGTTCCTCCACCTTCGCCAACTGCTCGTCGGTGACACCCATCGCCCTGATGAGGCCGTCGTCGAGCACACGTACGCCCTCGCCGATCGCGCCCATCGCGACCTCCTCGTTGAGCGGCAGGCCGAGCTTGCGCACGATGATCACGTCGAGCGGGGCGTTCAGGGCTCGTGCGACGGGAGCGGCGACCGGCACCCCTCCTCGCGGAATGCCCAGCACCACGGCGCGAGGCCACGCAGCGGCGCGATCGCGACAGGCAGCGGCAAGGCGGGAGCCGGCATCCGTTCGATCCGAGAAGATCATCCGACCCGCCCCCTCTCAGACGACGATATCCGGATCGACCGGCGTCAGCTCTGCGGATTTGGGACTGCGTCCGTCGCCGGAGGACCGCCCCGTCAGCCGCCGGCCGATCCACGGCAGCACGTATTCACGGTAGTAGGCGAGCGACGGCGCCCTACGCCCGAGTGCGGGTTGTGCCGCGATCTCCTCGACGCGCCACTCGACGGGAACCGGCACGCCGAGGGCGGTGAGAACGTTCGAGGCGACGTGGGCGTGGCCGAACGCGTTCAGGTGCAGCCGATCGAGCGACCAGAAGCGCAGATCGCGCAGCACCGGATCGGCGAAGTTGTCGACGAACGTGACACCGGTGTCAGGAACGATGGCGCGCACGCGAACGGCGAGCTCGTCGCCGCGTCGCTGGATGGTCTTACCACCCGGCAGGTTGTCGCTCGGGTTCGCTCCGCTGAGCAGCAGCACGTGGATGCCGGCGTCGATCGCTTTGCCGACGGCATCCGCTGTCTGCGCTGCGACGTCGTCGACCGACACCCGCGGCCGCATGATGTCGTTGCCTCCGCCGTTGATGCTGAGCAGTTCGGGACCCATCGCGATGGCCGCGTCGAGCTGCTCGCCGACGATCGGGCCCAGCTTGCGGCCGCGGATCGCCAGGTTGGCGTACAGCACGGGCTCGTTGGCCGCGGCAGCGAGACCGGATGCGACCAGGTCGGCCCAGCCGCGAACGCGGCCATCGGGCAGATCGTCTCCGACTCCCTCGGTGAAACTGTCCCCGATCGCGACGTAGCTGAGATACATGCCCTCCACGTTATGGTCTGGTGCGCCGGTCCGCACGAAGCGCCGCCCGCGCGACGAGTACTATCGACACCGGGCGCTTCGCCCGGCAAGACACCAGTCCCGTGATGGACACTCACGCCTTCGGAAGGATTACTCGAAGATGACCGCTCGACCGCCGAAGGGTGAACTCGACAAGCGCATCGCCGGTGCCGTGTTCGTATTGTTCTGGCTCGTCGCCATCGCAGCTTGGATCGTCGCCGGCGTCGCGCTGGGCAACGCGGGCGCATGGCAGCCGTTCATCGTCGACGTCGGCATCGTGATCGCCAGCATCGGGGTCGCAACGCCGTTCCTCGCGACCGTGAAGGGTTTCGGGCTCGCGCTGTTGTTCGGCCTCATCGCCGTCGCCGGCTTCGCGCTCGGGGACTTCGCGCACATCGTGCCGCTTGTCTATTTCCTGCGCATCATCGTGCCGTTCTTCGCCATCATGATCGCGCCGACGTTCAAACTCGTGAACGGCGTGAAGGTCTTCGCGTAGCCGATACGCGCTCTAACACGAAGCGACCCGGATGCCCACGACGAGGCATCCGGGTCGTCTGCTGTTCGCGACAGCTCAGAATGCGCGCGTGAAGGGGAGCGGCTTGCGCATCCTGATCAGGAGCAGCAGCGGGAACACGATGTACGGCAGGTTGAACGCCAGGAACATACCGGGGTTCGGGGTGCGCTCCGCGGCGGAGCCGAAGAACTCGACGCCGAAGATCGGGATGCCCGTCAGGGCGATGATCATCGTCGCGTAGATGACGCTGGGCAGCTGGATCCAGTTCCACTTGCGCACGATCGAGATGATCAGCAGAACGTAGAACGCCACGTAGACGAAGGCCGAGGTCCCGCTGATGAAGCGCAGCCAGACCGGGTGCGACTGGTACAGCGGATCGAAGTTCGACGCGTACCAGTAGTTCCACTGCACCAGGAGATTGGGGGAGTCCTTCACCTGGTCGAGGCCGAGTCCTTCGACGGAGTCGCTGATGATGCACGTGATGATGAACGCCGAGAAGATCACCAGGAACAGAATGTCGATCGGGCGTTTCGACAACGGGAGGTTCGCCGGCTTCGCGGCGGGAGCGGCGACGGATGCCCGTGGCTGCTCTGCGGACGACGACGGCTCAGCCGTCGATGCGGGGGCTTCTGACATGGTGTGCAGACTACCGCCACGGCGAACACCGGTGGCGTCGTTCAGGTACGCGGGGCCGGTTGGTCGATATTCCAGTGCCTGGACACCGTGACGAAGTATTCCGCCTCGTCTGTCGGATGCTCCGCCGGTCCCTTCGAGACGCTGAATCGGCTGATCACCCGCTGGCTTCCTTCGGCGTCGCCGTACAGCACGTCGACGAGCACGAAGTCGTCGCGACGCACTCGATCGACGACCGTGCGATATGCGACGGACTGGGGGTCCCGGATCGCCACCTGCACGAAACCCACGAAGTTGGTCGAGACGTAGATGTCACGCGCGAGCCGACGGAAGTCCACCGGATCAGCCGGTGCTGCCAACGGATCGTCAGGGATGCTCCAGCCGTGCAGCACGGCCAGGCCGGAGCCGACGTTGCGCACGGAGAGTACGAGCGCGACCGTCGAGGCGTCGACCTGCATGCTCGCGCGGCCGCCCCTCACGCTGAGCCAGCGGCCGTCCATGAACCGAACCTTCTGCGTCTCGTCACCGAAGCTCGATGGAAGCAGTAACGGGCGAAGCCCTTCGAGCAGCGCTCGCTCGGCAAGCCGTGCGGAACGGTTCGCCGACCTGGTCGCCGTGAACGTCGCCACAGCGAGCACCAAGGTGCCGATCGCGGTACCGAAATCCGCCAACACCGCCCAGTCCATGGGACTCTCCTCCGGTCGCCGATACCACTGTCGACAGCGTGGCGCACGTCGACTCGTTCGCTGCTTTCACACGCCGACGGCCCGGGCGCTGAGCGCGCACCGGGCCGTCGACATCCGTTCAGGCGGCGTCCGCACGCCGGCATCGGGGATCAGGGAAGGTAATACGTGGGATTCGGCAGCTTGATCGTGCGGTCGGCGTGACCGCCGATCAGGTCGCTGAACTGGTCGCCGAAGTTCGCCACGACGTCGTACCTGCCGCCTGAGCGCGACTCGACGTGCGCCCTCGTCTGCGACTTGTACTCGATCGTGGTGCAGCTCGCCGCAGCGCAGTGGATGTACGACGGCTGCTGCGACGCACCGACACCCGTCCACTTCGTGTAGTAGTTCGCCGACGTGAAGCCGGTGTAGCCGACGTTCGCAAGGTTGGTCAGCGTCGCCTTCTTCTGGTCGTCGTTACGGCCTGTGAGGCCGATCACGGTGCAGCCGGACTTCTGCACGGCCTTCTCGAGGGTCACCATCGCCGGCGTCGCTGGGAACTTCTCTCCCTGCACCCAGACATCCTGTTCGGTCGGGTTGTAGTTGAAGTGCATGTCGCCGACCTCCATGTCGTAGGTCCACAACGTGGTGTCGTCAGCGTCGAACACGACGGCAGGATTCTTGTGCAGCATCTTCTCGATGCGGCACTGGGCTGCGATCGTCGGCAGCTTGGCGGCCGCGATGCGGTTCATCTCGCTGATGTAGGGCGAGCTCTGCTTGTTCGAGATGCCGGTGCCAGGGTCGCCGTAGTAGGTGGCGATCGTCGACTTCACGGAATCGATGTTCGGAATGCCGTCACCGCCCTGCGTCGCACCGCTCGTGCCGTCGGCCTTCATCGTGAAGTGCGTGCGCGGTGCCAGCTTCGGCTCGGACACGCCTGGCAGATCAGGGGATGGCAGGTAATACGTCGGGTTCGGCAGCTTCAGGATTCTGTCGGCGAAGCCGCCCTGCAGGTCCGACCACTGGTCGCCCGCGTTGAGGGTGATCGTGTAGCCGAGGTCCTTCTCGATGTGCTTGCGTGTCAGCGCCTTGTACTCCACTGTCGTGCAGCTCGACGTCGCGCACGTGATGTACGACGGCTGCTGCGAGGCTCCCTTGCCCGTCCACTTCGTGTAGAAGTCGTCTGACGTGAACGCGGAGTAGCCGTCGTTCTTCAGGTTCTCGAGCGTCGCCGCCTTCTGGTCGTCGTTGCGACCGGTCAGGCCGAACACCGTGTAGCCCATCGCGGACGCCGTGTTGACGAAGCCGACCATTGCCGGGACAGCTGGGAACTTCTCGCCCTGCACCCAGACATCCTGTTCCGCCGGGCTGTAATTGAAGTGCATGTCGCCGACTTCCATGTCGTACGTCCACAGTGTGGTGTCGTCGGCGTCGAACACGATCGCCGGCTTCTCACCCTTCGCGATCGCCTCGTCGTAGGCGGGCTTCAACTGGGCAGTCGCCTTGGCGATGATCCCGTTCATTTGACTGATGTACGGCGAACTCTGCTTGTTCGAGATGCCCGTACCCGGGTCGCCGTAGTAGGTCGCGATCGTCTTCTTGACCACGTCGATGTTCGGGATGCCGTCGCCGCCCTGCGTCGCGCCACTCGATCCGTCGGGCGCCATCGTGAACTCCGTGCGCGGCGTCAGCTGCGAGTCATGCCCACCATGCCACCCCGCGCCGCCGCCAGGGAACGCCTGCGCCCCACTCGCACCGACGAGGGTGAGGCCCAGTGCGAGTGCGGCGGCCGCCGCGACAGCCGCGGCTCCACGTCGTCGGGAATGTCCACTCGATGAGCGAACCGACTTCCAGGGATGCAACATCTATGCCCACCTCTCGTTCACCCCCGTTCGGGGGCACCGTTGTCGATACCGACAACATAGGCGGCGCACAGGGCGCGGCGTAAGGCGTGGGCGTCAGGTGCGCTCATGCGAGCAGGCGGATGCCGTCACTCGAGGCGGCGCTCCTCCTCCTGCTCGAGGCGCCTCTTCTCGGCCTCCTTGCGCTCCTCTTCCTTCTCGATCTCCTCTTCGCGCGGGGTCTTGTCTGTCATGAGGACGCTCCTTGCTCGTGTCGTCGTGCGCGTGTGCGCGTTGCGGTCGAGAGTAACGCCGGAGTCCGAGGTCGCGCCGATTGTGCGTGCGGCCGCCTCACCAGAGCGGCCGCCTCTGTGCCGCCTGGACTATTGCGACGACTGCTGCGATAAGGGACACAGCGAGTCCGAGAAGCTGCAGCCATGAGCCGATGAACGGTCCAGGCGCACCAGCATTCGCGAACTGGCCGCGGCGACCAGCAGCATCCGGCTCGGCTGGAGGCGGGGATCTCTCGTCGCCGCGATGCTCGACGCATCGTGAGTGGTCTGGGACCGACCCCATCGGGGCCGATCCCTTTCACGTGGTGCCGGTGGTGGGACTCGAACCCACACGTCCTTTCGAACAAAGCATTTTGAGTGCTCCGCGTCTGCCATTCCGCCACACCGGCCTCCAGGTGCCGAGCCAACAATATCGTGCCCGGAGGGCACTCACGGACTCAATCGGCTCGGATCCGCGAGCGAGCTCACGTCCCTCTCACCTCAATCGCCCATACCGTAGGCTTGATGACCGTGACCGACACTGAAAACACCTCCGCACCGCGTCGCGTAGTCGTTGCGGAAGACGAATCCTTGATCCGCCTCGACATCGTCGAGATCCTGCGAGACAACGGGTTCGAAGTCGTCGGCGAGGCCGGTGACGGCGAGACCGCCGTCGCGTTGGCCACCGAGTTGCGCCCCGATCTCGTGATCATGGATGTCAAGATGCCGCAGCTCGACGGCATCTCGGCTGCCGAGCGTCTCTCCAAGAACCACATCGCCCCCGTCGTGCTGCTCACCGCGTTCAGCCAGAAGGAACTCGTCGAGCGGGCCACCGAAGCCGGGGCTCTCGCCTATGTCGTCAAGCCGTTCACGCCGAACGACCTTCTCCCGGCGATCGAGATCGCTCTCGCCCGTTACGCGCAGATCATCGCGCTCGAGGCGGAGGTCGGTGACCTCAACGAGCGCTTCGAGACCCGCAAGCTCGTCGACCGCGCAAAGGGACTGCTCAACGAGAAGATGGGTCTGTCGGAGCCGGAGGCGTTCCGGTGGATCCAGAAGGCATCCATGGACCGTCGCCTCACCATGCACGACGTCGCGAAGGCGATCATCGACCAGCTCGCATCGAAGAAGTAGCTGCCCTTCGACACGCTTCGCTCGCTCACGGAACTGACGCTGAGGGAACTGACGCTCAGGGAACCACTGGGTCTAGCGAGCGTCCTTGATCAGGTTCGTGATGCGGATCGTGGAGCAGCGGCGTCCCCGGTCATCTGTCACGACGATTTCGTGGGTCGTCAGCGTGCGACCCAGGTGGATCGGCGTGCACACGGCGGTGACGATTCCGCTCGTCGCCGATCGGGTGTGAGTGGCGTTGATCTCGATGCCGACGGCGAGGCGTCCCTGCCCTGCCCACAGGTTGGCGGCCATCGATCCGAGTGACTCGCCGAGCACCACATACGCCCCACCGTGGAGAAGATCGGCCGGTTGAGTGTTGCCTTCGACAGGCATCGTGGCGACCGCACGGTCGACGGTGAACTCGACCATCTCGATGCCCATCTTGGTTGCCAGGGCGCCCATGCCCCGCTCCTTGACATAAGCGAGAGCGTCGGCTGCCGAGTCCGTTTCACCGGTGGTTGACATGGTGCTCCTGTGCGCTGGTCGAGGCCGGAATCCGGTGTCCGAGGCCGCTTGTAGGCTGTCAGGCGTGTCGGACTCGGAAAAGCCTACCCTCCTCATCATCGACGGCCATTCGCTGGCATTCCGGGCGTTCTACGCGCTCCCGGTAGACAGTTTCACCACGCGTGACGGGCAGCACACCAACGCCATCCACGGATTCCTCTCGATGCTTCTTCTGCTGCTCCAGAACGAGCGTCCGACGCACCTCGCCGTCGCATTCGACATCTCGCGGCACTCCTTCCGCACCGACGAATACGCCGAGTACAAGGGAACCCGCGGCGCGACACCACCCGAGTTCTCCGGGCAGATCCCGCTGCTGCAAGAGGCGTTGCGGGCGATGAACATCCCGATCCTCGAAAAGGAGAACTTCGAGGCGGATGACATTCTCGCGACCCTCGCGGCCGAAGGGGCGCAGCAGGGCTTCCGGGTGCTCGTCGTCTCAGGCGACCGGGACACCATCCAGCTCGTCGACGACGACGTGACGCTGCTCTACCCGAACGTTCGTGGCGTCTCCGAACTCAAGCGGTACGACCGCGAGGCCGTTCTCGAGCGGTACGGCATCCCGCCGGAGAAGTATCCGGAGGTCGCGGCACTCGTCGGCGAGACGAGCGACAATCTGCCGGGCATCGACAAGGTGGGCGAGAAGACGGCGGTGAAGTGGGTGCTGCAGTACGGCACGGTGCAGAACCTCGTCGAGCACGCCGACGAGATCAAGGGCGTTGTCGGTCAGAACCTGCGCGACCAGCACGAGAAGGCGCTGCGCAACCGACGGCTGAACCAGTTGGTGCGCGATCTGGAGCTTCCCTACGCTCCGGCCGATCTCGACCGCAAGCCGATGAACGAGCAGGCGGTGCGCGACGTGTTCGCCCGCCTCGAGTTCCGCACGCTCCTCGAGCGCGTCTTCAAGCTGATCGACGGCGACGGCTCCGACACGGGGGTGGTGACCGGCGCCGAGATCGACGAGGTGCGCGCGCCTGAGGTGCGCGAGCTGGCAGGCGACGAGCTGAGCGGATGGCTCGCAGCGGCATCCGCTGACGGCTCACGCCCCGTCTCGGTGCAGCTCGACCTCTCGGCAGGAGTCGTCAGCGGCGTCGGGCTCTCCACCGCCGAGACATCCGCACTCATCGCCGTGAACGGCGGCACTGTGGATGTCGCGCTCGAGCGATGGCTGGCTTCCGATTCGCCCAAGCAGTTCTACGACGCCAAGAACCAGCTGAAGGCCCTCGCCGCAGTCGGAATCGAGCTCGGCGGGCTCGCCTTCGACGCGCGGATCGCGATCTGGCTGGTGAACCCCAATCGCTCGGCAACGTCGCTCGCCGATCAGGTGTACGAGGTGCTGGGCGAGAAGATGCCGCAGTCCGATCCGACTCAGCTCGTGCCCGAGGTCGAACCGGTCGGCGTCGCCACCGAGGCCTGGTACGTGCATCGCGTCGTCGATGCGGTCTCCGCCGGTCTGGAAGAGGGCACGCGGGGAGTGCTGGTCGACATCGAGCTGCCGGTGACCGGCGTGCTCTCGCGTATGGAGGCGAGCGGAGTCGCGATCGATGCGGACATCCTTCGATCTCAGCGCGAGGAGCTCACGGTCAGAGCGGACGGCCTCGCTCAGGCCGCCTACACGGAGATCGGGCACGAGGTGAACCTCGGCTCGCCCAAGCAGCTGCAGCAGGTGCTCTTCGACGAGCTCGGCATGCCGAAGACGCGCTCGACGAAGACCGGATACTCCACGGATGCCGGATCGCTCGCCGACCTGCAGGAGAAGAATCCGCATCCGTTCCTCGACCTGCTGCTGCAGCATCGCGACGCCACGAAGCTCAAGCAGATCATCGAGACGCTGGAGAAGTCCGTGCGCTCCGACGGGCGCATCCACACCACGTACGACCAGACCGGCACATCGACGGGCCGCATTTCGTCCAACGACCCGAACCTGCAGAACATCCCGGTGCGCACGGAGGTCGGAAAGCAGATCAGGTCGGCCTTCGTCAGTGGTGACGGCTTCGAGACGCTGCTCACCGCCGACTACTCGCAGATCGAGATGCGCATCATGGCGCACCTCAGTGAAGACGCCGGCCTGATCGAGGCGTTCAACGCCGGCGAGGACCTGCACCGATTCGTCGGCGCCCGCATCTTCGGTGTCGAGCCGCAGGACGTCACCCCGGTCATGCGCACGAAGGTCAAGGCGATGTCGTACGGCCTGGCATACGGACTGAGCGCGTTCGGGCTCTCCAAGCAGCTGCGCATCGAGACCGCAGAGGCCAGGCAGCTGATGACCGACTACTTCGCCCGATTCGGCGCCGTGCGCGACTACCTGCGCGATGTGGTCGAGAAGGCACGCGTCGACGGCTACACCGAGACGCTCTTCGGCAGAAGGCGTCCGTTCCCCGAACTCTCGAGCACCAACCGCGTGCTGCGCGACAACGCGGAGCGCGCGGCCCTCAACGCTCCCATCCAGGGATCGGCCGCCGACATCATGAAGATCGCGATGATCGGCATCGACTCCGACATGCGCGAACACGGCCTGACCTCGCGCATGCTGCTGCAGGTGCACGACGAGCTCATCTTCGAGGTCTCTGAGGGGGAGTGGGACACGCTCGCGACGATCGTCTCCGGACGGATGTCCACGGCGGCCGACCTGCGCGTGCCCCTGACCGTGCAGGTCGGGCGCGGCAAGAACTGGGACGCTGCGGCGCACTGACCCGAAGCAACGGCCATCACGTGCGAATCCCTCTCGATCTGGCGGTCGTCGCCCAATAGGCTCGAAGGATGAGCTCGGAACAACAGCGAACCCCCACACCCATCGACCAGATCGCCGAAGACTGGATCGACACCCAACTCGAAATCTTCCCCGAGTTCCACGTGTATCTCGGCAGGCCGGGACGCGAGGGGGAGTACGCCGACTACTCGCCGGAAGGGCACGAGAAGGCTTCCGAAGCGACGGCCGCCGCCCTGTCGCGCATCGAGGCGGCCGAACCCGTCGACGAGGTCGACACGATCACCAAGCTCGATCTCACGAGGGAGCTTCGTCTCGAGCTGGAGAAGCACGACGCCGGCTTCGAGCAGCGCGATCTGAACGTCATCGCCTCGCCCGAGCAGCAGCTGCGCGAGATCTTCGACATCTCACCGACTGCCACCGTCGGCGACTGGGAGGCCATCGCCACTCGCCTGCACAACCTGCCCGGCGCCATGCGGGGCTACATCGCGACCCTGCGTGCCGGCATCCAGTCGGGCAGGGTCCCTGCGATCCGTCAGGTGCGAGAGGGCATCATCCAGGCCGACAAGCAGCTCGCGCCGAACGGATTCTTCTACGAGTTCGCCGGCACGGCACGCTCAGCGGAGGGCGAGCTCCCCGACTCGTTGAAGAAGGACCTCGAGAAGGGTGCCGCGCAAGCCGCTGCGGCCTATGGCGAGTTGTCGGTCTTCCTCGACGACGAGCTGGCCGTGCACGCCCCCGAGCAGGATGCCGTCGGCCGCGAGATCTACTCGCTCGCGTCCCGCAGCTTCCTCGGCGCCACGGTCGACCTCGACGAGACCTACGAATGGGGTGTCGAAGAACTGCGCCGCATGGTCGTCGAACAAGAGGCGATCGCCAGGGAGATCAAGCCGGGCGCCTCGGTCGCGGAGGCGATCGAGTTCCTCGACGGCGACACATCCCGCAAACTGCACGGAACGGACGCCCTGCAGCGCTGGATGCAGGAAACAAGCGACCGCGCCGTCGCAGAGCTCGGCAAGACGCACTTCGACATCCCGGAACCCATCAGAAGACTCGAGTGCATGATCGCCCCGACGCAAGAGGGCGGCATCTACTACACAGGCCCTGCAGACGACTTCTCGCGCCCGGGCCGCATGTGGTGGAGCGTTCCGGAGGGCGTCACCGAGTTCGACACCTGGCGCGAGCTGACCACCGTGTACCACGAGGGCGTCCCCGGCCATCACCTGCAGATCGGGACCGCCACGTACAACAAGGCTCAGCTGAACACCTGGCGCCGCTTCGCGGGCACGTCCGGACACGCTGAGGGCTGGGCGCTGTACGCAGAGCGGCTCATGGAGCAGCTCGGCTACCTCGACGACCCGGCCGACCGGCTCGGCATGCTCGACGGGCAGCGGATGCGCGCGGCACGCGTCGTGCTCGACATCGGCGTGCACCTCGGGAAGCAGCGCCCCGATGGCCAGGGCGTGTGGACCGGCGACTACGCGTTCGACTTCCTCGGCCAGAACGTCAACATGAATGACGGATTCGTGCGCTTCGAGGTGAACCGCTACCTGGGCTGGCCCGGCCAGGCCCCTTCGTACAAGATCGGGCAGCGCATCTGGGAACAGATCCGCGACGAGTATCAGCGTCGTGAGGGCGCATCCTTCGACATCAAGGCCTTCCACAAGAAGGCACTCGACATCGGCGGCGTCGGACTCGACACCCTGAAGACCGCGCTGCTCGGCTGAGCGGCGATCCGCCGGGTGGGTGGCCGGAATAGCGGCGCCCCACCCGGCGTTGTTGCGTGTGGATGCCGCAAGACGGTAGTCTGGAGAGTCACTTTTGTGACGTTCCCATTCGCCTGCTCGGCGGACAGCACGAACCAATACCACCAAAAGCACAATCTGCCGGGCCTGACTCATGTCCACACTGGAGTAACCACTCAATGACAACCGCAACGACCGACAAGGCAACCAAGCAGGTCGCGATCAACGACATCGGCTCTGCTGAAGATTTTCTTGCCGCGGTCGAGAAGACACTGAAGTTCTTCAACGATGGTGACCTCATCGAAGGCACCGTCGTGAAGATCGACCGCGACGAGGTTCTCCTCGACGTCGGTTACAAGACGGAGGGTGTGATCCCCTCCCGCGAACTTTCCATCAAGCACGATGTCGACCCCAGCGAGGTCGTCGGCGTCGGCGACACCGTCGAGGCCCTTGTTCTTCAGAAGGAAGACAAAGAAGGCCGCCTCATCCTCTCCAAGAAGCGCGCGCAGTACGAGCGCGCGTGGGGCGACGTGGAGAAGATCAAGGAAGCCGATGGCGTCGTGACCGGTTCGGTCATCGAGGTCGTCAAGGGCGGCCTGATCGTCGACATCGGACTGCGTGGCTTCCTGCCGGCATCCCTGATCGAGTTGCGCCGCGTACGCGATCTGACGCCGTACCTCGGCCAGGAGATCGAGGCGAAGATCCTCGAGCTCGACAAGAACCGCAACAACGTGGTCCTGTCCCGCCGTGCACTGCTCGAGCAGACCCAGTCCGAGAGCCGTTCGACCTTCCTGGCGAACCTCCACCCGGGCCAGGTTCGCAAGGGCGTCGTCTCGTCGATCGTCAACTTCGGCGCGTTCGTCGATCTCGGTGGCGTCGACGGTCTGGTGCACGTCTCCGAGCTCTCGTGGAAGCACATCGAGCACGCCAGCGAGGTCGTCGAGGTCGGCCAGGAGGTCACCGTGGAGGTGCTCTCCGTCGAGCTCGACCGCGAGCGTGTCTCTCTCTCGCTCAAGGCGACGCAGGAAGACCCGTGGCAGGTCTTCGCCCGCACGCACGCGATCGGTCAGTTCGCACCTGGCAAGGTCACGAAATTGGTTCCGTTCGGTGCCTTCGTGCGTGTCGCAGACGGCATCGAGGGTCTCGTTCACATCTCCGAGCTGTCCGGAAAGCACGTCGAGCTCGCCGAGCAGGTCGTGTCGGTCGGCGAAGAGGTCTTCGTCAAGGTCATCGACATCGACCTGGAGCGTCGCCGCATCTCCCTGTCGCTCAAGCAGGCGAACGAGGGCGTCGACCCCGAGGGCAGCGAGTTCGACCCGGCGCTCTACGGCATGCTCACGGAGTACGACGACCAGGGCAACTACAAGTACCCCGAGGGCTTCGACCCCGAGACCGGCGAGTGGACCGAAGGCTCCGACACTCAGCGCGAGAAGTGGGAGCTGGACTACGCAGCGGCTCAGGCTCGCTGGGAGGCCCACAAGAAGCAGGTCGCCAAGGGGCTGGAAGAGGAGGCCACGACGGCCGAGTCCGCATCCAGCGGTCCCTCGTACTCGAGCGACGCCGGAGCGGCCGGCACGCTGGCCGATGACGCTTCGCTCGCCGCTCTGCGCGAGAAGCTCTCCAGCAATTCATAACAGTGCGATATGAGAAAGGCCGGGACCATGCGTCCCGGCCTTTCTCATATCTACGCGCCGGTCCCCGCCCGACGCGACGCAGTCAACAGAGAGCGTGATTGCGTTCGGCGGCGTCAAGGCCTCCGCCTCGTGGAGCGTTTTGCGTTCTCCAATCACCACGATGCCGACGCCGTACCGGCACGTCGCCGCCGCTCACTAGGCTTCTAGGGTGCTAGTCATCGCGCTCACCGGCGGCATCGCGTCGGGCAAATCGACAGTCTCCCGTCGGCTCGCCGAGCACGGCGCGATCATCGTCGACGCGGACGAACTCGCTCGTGAGGTGGTCGAGCCCGGCACCCACGGGTTGCAGGCCGTTCGCGAGCGGTTCGGCGACGAGATCATCTCCGCCGACGGAAGCCTGAACCGGCCGGCGCTCGGCGCGATCGTGTTCAGCGACCCCGCGGCGCTCGCGGATCTCAACGCCATCACGCATCCTGCCGTGTGGCGGGCGGCCACCGAGCGTTTCGAGGCGGCGGAGGCCGCCGATCCCGATGCTGTGGTCGTCTACGACGTGCCGCTGCTGGTCGAGGCGGCGGAAGGACGTCCGCTGCACTTCGATCGCGTCGTCGTCGTGGAGGGCGATCGTGACGAGCGCATCAGGCGCCTGATCGCCGACCGCGGAATGAGCGAAGCGGATGCCGTGAGCCGCATCGGCGCACAGGCGGACGACGACTCCCGCCGTGCGATCGCCGACGTGGTGCTCGACAACAACGGAAGCAGACAGCAGCTGGTCGACCGGGTCGACGCGTTCTGGCACGACCTGAGTGCCGGTACCCAGCAGAGCTGGCGCTGAAGCAGCTGGCGCCCGCCCAGCTAGCCCCGAGGCAGCTAGCGGACGACAGGGCTCAGGAGCATCAGCGTCGGCACCGCCACGAGTGCGACGGCGCTGGCCAGCACCGTGAGGCGCAGCGCGGGGGCCGCAGGCGCCGTAGCGTCGGTGAGGCGGGTGACGCGGGCATCCGCCCACTCACCAGCGGTAGGAGGGATCGTCGCGATCCCCAGAGCCGGAGCCGCGTCGGAGGCCGCGCCACGAGATGCCGACGTCGCCAGTGCCACTCGGGCGACGGCACGGGAGAGGTGACGTTCCGACACGGTGCGTCTTGCCTGATCATCCGCCAGCAGCTCGACAAGCAGCCCGACCGCGTCATGTGCGCGCGTCGCTATCGGAAACCACGGCAGGGCGCTGCGCCAGGCGCTGAACGCCACCAGCAGCACGTGATGGTGCTGCTGCACATGCGCACGCTCGTGCGCGACGACCGCGGCGAGCTCGTCATCGGAGAGCAGGTCCAACAGGCCGGCGGAGAGCACGGTCACTGCTCTCGGCACGCCGGGCAGGCAGTAGGCGACGGGGGCGGCGTGGTCGATCACCCGCGTTCCTGGACGCTCCGGCAACGGATCCGAGAGCAACCGCAGGAGTTGCGCGTGGTGACGGCGCTGGCGCTCGGCCCGCCATGCCGTTCGCACCAGGTTGAGCAGCAGGTGAACGCCGAGAAGCACGGCACCGGCCAGCGCGAACATCTCCGGGAAGTTCGCCTCCGGCGGGAGCCGTCCAGCGAACAGGTCTGCGGTGAAAGCTCCTGCCGCTCGTAGCAGGTCGTCGCCGAACGGCATGAGGCCGAAGACGAGAAGGGAGCCGATCATCGAGAGGCCGCCGGCGAGGGCGACCGCTTGCCAGAGCACGAGCGCAGCTCCTGGCATCCGCCTCGGCCAGCTCGCCCTCGCGAGCGCAACCGGAACCGGCCACGCCAGGGCGACGGCGAGCAGCGCGAGTGCGGCAGCGACGGCGAGCATGATCGTCAGGAGTCCAGCAACCTGCGAAGTCGCTCTGCGTCGTGTTGAGTGACCTGGCCGACGAACCTGGCGAGCACGGCGTCTCGATCCGAAGCCGACCCGAGCACCTCGTGCATCAGCTCGGCCACGTGGTCCTCGCGCGTCATGGCTGCGCTGTACAGGTGCGGACGGGCATCCCGATCGCGCACCACGAAGTTCTTGGCCTCCAGACGGGAGAGCACCGTCATCACGGTGGTGATGGCGAGGTCCTTGCCCTGGCTTCCGGATGCGTTCAGCGCGTCGCGCAAGCCGGTGGCCGTGAGCGGGTCGGGGGAGTCCCACATGACATCCATGACTGCGCGCTCGAGATCCCCGAGATGAGTCAGTGTTCGCGTCGCCATGCCTCGATTCTACCTCGTGTAGAAAGGTTCGCGCATCGGTGGTAGACCTTTCTACAGCACGTAGAATTCTACGTTGCGTAGAACCGCTCGAATCGGAGGCACCGTGCACCCGGCCGACCTGGATCCGCTGCTCATCGCCCGCTGGCAGTTCGGCATCACCACCGTCTATCACTTCTGGATGGTGCCGATGACGATCGGCCTCGGCCCGCTCGTCGCGCTCATGCAGACCATGTGGAACCGCACCGGCAACGAGCGCTATTACCGCATGACCAAGTTCTGGGGAAAGATCTATCTGATCAACTTCATCATGGGCGTCGCCACCGGCATCGTCCAGGAGTTCCAGTTCGGTCTGGCGTGGAGCGAGTACAGCCGGTTCGTCGGCGACGTGTTCGGTGCTCCGCTGGCTATGGAGGCTCTGCTGGCGTTCTTCGTGGAGTCGACCTTCCTCGGACTGTGGATCTTCGGCTGGGGCAAGCTGCCCAAGCGCATCCATCTCGCGTGCCTGTGGCTCGCCGTCGCCGGCTCCGTCGTCTCGGCGTACTTCATCATCGCCGCGAACTCGTGGATGCAGCATCCCGTCGGCGTGAAACTCACTGACGGCAGGCCCGTGATGACGGATGTCTGGGCCGTGCTCGGCAACAACACCGCGGTCGCCGCGTTCACCCACACGATCTTCGGCGCGTTCTCCGTCGGTGGTGCGCTGCTGCTCGGCGTCGCGTGGTACCACCTCTGGCGGCGGCGCAGGGACGGCATCGACACGATCGGATGGGACAAGCGCGTGATCGCGGGCGAAGCAGTGAGCATCCGAGGTCGCGACAAGCTCGACCACAAGGTGTGGATCACGTCGCTGCGCATCGGCGCTGTGACCGCGATCATCGCGTTCGGCGGTGTCGCGATCACCGGTGACGCGCAGGCCAGGCTGATGTTCGTGCAGCAGCCGATGAAGATGGCGTCGGCCGAGGCCGCCTGCCACACAGGCACCAGCTTCTCCGTGCTCGCGTTCGGCGACATCGGCTCGAAGGACTGCAAGGGGGTCGTCAACGTGATCGAGATTCCCGGCGTGCTCGGGTTCCTCGCCAACGGCGACTTCAACGAGCCCGTCAAGGGCGTCAACGAACTCGTGCCGCAGTATCAGAAGAAGTACGGGACGAACCTGCCCGACAATCCCCTGTACGGCTCACGGGCGGGGGAGAAGATCACGTACGTGCCGATCATGGCTGTCACGTACTGGGGCTTCCGGTTGATGATCCTGTTCGGCGCGCTGGCGGCCTTCGCCGCGGCCGTTGCACTCTGGCTGACGCGAAAGGGGACGGTGCCGCGATCGCGCTGGGTGATGTGGCTGGCGGTCGCGGGCATCCTGTCGCCGTTCGCCGCGAACTCGGCTGGGTGGATCTTCACCGAGATGGGCCGACAACCGTTCGTCGTTGCACCGAATCCGACGCCAGGGGGCATCGACGGCGTCTTCATGTTCACGGCGGCTGCTGTCTCACCGGGGGTGAGCTTCGGGGAGATCCTGTTCTCGCTCATCTCGCTCACGGCTGTCTACGCCGTGCTCATGGTCGTGGAAGTTCGCCTGCTCGTGAAGTACATCCGCAGCGGAGTGGCCGGCGCCATCCCCGAGCTCGGCGAGAAGCCGAAGGATCCGGATGCCCCGTCTGACGACGACGTGCTCGCGTTCGCCTACTAGTCGAGAGGACCGATCATGGACTTCCTTCCCACCCTCTGGTTCATTCTGATCGCCGTGTTGTGGACCGGCTATCTGTTCCTCGAGGGATTCGACCTCGGTGTCGGCATGCACGTGCTGGTGTCGGCGCGAAGCGAGACCGACCGCCGCGTCATGCTCAACACGATCGGCCCGGTCTGGGACGGCAACGAGGTGTGGCTGATCACGGCTGCCGGCGCGACCTTCGCTGCATTCCCGTTCTGGTATGCATCGCTGTTCTCCACTCTGTACGTGCCGCTCGTCGTCGTGCTGCTCAGCCTCATCTTCCGTGCCGTCGCCATCGAATACCGCGGCAAGGGGTCGACCGCGCGGTGGACGCGCGTCTGGGACATCGCCTTGGGGGTCGGCTCGTCGGTCGCGGCGTTCGGCGTCGGCGCGACTCTGGCGCTCACGACGACCGGCCTGCCGATCAACGCGAACGGCGACGGGACGGGCGGACCGTTCGACTGGTTCAATGGTTGGGCCGTCATCGGCGGCCTTGCGGTCGTAGGGTTCTGTCTCGCGCACTCCGCGACCTTTCTCGCGCTCAAGACCGAAGGCGACGTCCGAGACCGCAGTGGACGCTTCGCCGTTCGGTGGATGCCCGTGCTACTGCTCCCGATCGCGGTGTGGGTTTTCGGAGTGCAGCTCATGAACGGCAAGTCATATACCTGGATCCTTGTCACGACGGCGGTGGCCGCCGCCGTCTTCGCCTGGCTTTCGGCGCGGCGCAGGAGTGAGGGCAGGGCGTTCGCCGGCATGGCGCTCTTCCTGCTGCTGGGCACGGCGTCGATCTTCGCGAACGCCTTCCCGAACGTGCTCCCGTCCACGATCAGCGACACGTACGACCTCACCGTCGCCAACGCCTCGAGTTCGCCGTACACGCTCGGGGTGATGAGCGTGGTGGCCGCGTTCGGAATACCGCTCGTGCTCGCCTACCAGGGCTGGACCTACTGGGTGTTCCGCAAGCGCATCAGCGGCGCGAGCATCCCGCAGGCCAAGCCCGTGACCGCAGCGCTGAAGACACGATGACGACGACGACAACGCCCCGCACGTCGCCGGCCGACGGCCTCGCCGAGGTCGGCACCAAGCGGATGCTTCTGCTCGGCCTGCTCGGAGCCCTCAAGGCCCTCGGCATCGTGCTGGTGGCCGACGCGCTGGCGGCCGGCATCGTCGCCGTGATCGGGCACGGCGACGTCGCGATTCCCGTCATCGAAGGACTCGCGGGCGCGCTCGTTCGCGCCGTGTCGCTCTGGGGACTGCGAGTGGCGTCGCAGTCCACCGCAGCCGGCGTGAAACGGAACCTGCGCGAACGAGCAGCTCGCGCCATGCTCGACCGTTCCGGCGAAGGAGTCGGCGCGGAGACGACAGTGGTGACGACCGGACTCGACGATCTGGATGCCTACTACACGTCGTACCTGCCCTCGTTGGTGACGGCGGCGACCGTTCCGCTGCTGGTCGGGGCGCGCATCCTTGCGGCCGACTGGGTCAGTGCACTCGTCATCGTCATCACGGTGCCGTTGGTGCCGTTGTTCATGGCGCTCATCGGCATGCACACCAGGGACAGGGTCGCAGCCTCCCTCGATGCGCTCGGCCGACTGTCGGACCATCTCGTCGAACTCGCCTGCGGCCTCCCCGTGCTGGTCGGTCTCGGACGGGACAGGGAGCAGGCGCGCGCACTGGCCGACATCTCGGACGACCACCGGGTACGGAGCATGACGGCGCTGCGCACCGCGTTCCTGTCCGCCCTGGCACTCGACCTGCTCTCCACGATCTCCGTCGCCATCGTGGCGGTGCTGGTCGGCATCCGGCTTCTGAACGGCCAGCTCACACTCGAGGCAGGTCTCGTCGCTCTCATTCTCGCGCCGGAGTGCTACGCCCCGATCCGCGAGATCGGTGCCGCGTTCCATGCCAGCGACACGGGGCGCGAGGCTCTTCGTCGGGTGCGTGCCGTGTTCGAGCGCACGCCGTTGCGGAATGCGGTGACGGCGCTCACCTCGTCGACACTCGTCGTGCACGACCTCTCGGTCAGGTATCGACAGCGCAACGAAACCGCCGTGAGGTCGCTCTCGTTCACGGCGAAGCCGCATCGCATCACGCTGCTCTCCGGCGCCAGCGGTACCGGAAAGTCGACGGTGCTGTCGGTGCTCGCCTGTCGCGGCGCCCTGCTCGAACCCGACGCGACGGTGTCGGGCGAGCTTCTGCTGCCGCCGTCCGATACGACAGTCTGGATGCCGCAGCATCCGCGCTTCTCGTCCGCCACACTCGCCGACGAGGTCGCGCTCTACGGCGCACCCGAGGTGGATGCCGTCGCGCTGCTCGGCCGCGTCGGTCTCGCCGTTCTCGCCGGCCGTTCCCCCGACGAGCTCAGTCCGGGGGAAGCGCGTCGGCTCGCGTTCACCCGAGTGCTCGCCGCCGTCGACACCGGGGCGACTCTCGTGCTCCTCGACGAGCCGACCGCGCATCTCGACCCCGGCTCCGCTGTGCACGTTCGCCGCGAGATCGCGGAGTTGCGGGGGAGAGCGACCGTCGTACTGGCGTCCCACGACCCGGCGTTGCAGGATCTCGCAGACGAAGTCGTCGCCGTCGGCGCATCGACACGTTCGCGGAGGCCGTTGCCTGCACGATGTGAGACGGACGGCGAGGAGGAGACGACATCCGCTCCACTCCGCCTGGCGGCGGCCGCCGAGTCTGCCGCGCATCGCGGGCGGCCGACGGGAAGACGGGCCATCGCCGAACTCGCCGCATTCCTTCGGCCGGTCCGTTGGCGCATGGTCGCCGCCGTGTCGGTCGGCATTCTCTCGACCGCGTTCGCCGTCGCGCTCACCGCGGTCTCCGGGTGGCTCATCGTGCGTGCCAGCCAGGAGCCCGCCATCATGTATCTGCTCGTGGCGATCGTCGGCGTGCGGTTCTTCGGCATCGGTCGCTCGGCGCTGCGGTACGCGGAGCGGCTGCTGACCCATGACGCTGTGCTTCGCGCGGTCACGGGGCTCAGACTGCGCCTCTGGCGAGGACTTGCGGCGAAGGGACCGGCCGGCCGGTCGGCGCTCTCGCCGGCGAACACCCTGCGCACGCTGGTGGGTGCCGCCGATCGGGTTCGGGATCTGATGCCCAGGGTCGTACAGCCGGCGATCACGGCTGCCGTCGTCTTCGTCGGCGCACTCGTGACGCTCTGGCTGATCTTTCCGCCCGCAGCGGCTCTCATCGGCGGATGCGGCGCGATCGCGCTGCTCGTGGCACCGGCGGTCGCCGCCGTCGGCGGACGGATCGCCGCTCGTCGTGGCGAGGTCGCCCGAAGTGCCGTGCTGACCGCGTTCACCGGTCTGCTGATCGCCCGTGATGACCTCACGCCTCGGGCGGCGGGCGGTGTTCTCGCGCGCATCCGGCGCGCCGATCTGGCGGCATCGGCGAGCGAACGACGCGCCGCCTTCGTCGAGGGCGCAGCCTCGGCGCTCGTGGTGCTGGCGTGCTGTGCCACCGCCGTCACGGTGCTGCCGCTGGTGGCCGCGACCGTGGCATCCGGCACACTCCGCCCCGATGCGGTCGCCGTACTCGCCCTCGTTCCGTTGGCTCTGATCGAGCCGTTCACCGACGGTGTCGCGGCCGCGGCGAAGGCACTCGCACTCGCCGAGGTGCTGGGGACGGTCGCCGAGGCATCGGCGGCATCCGCTGCTGAACACGCCCAGGCATCCGGCCGCGCTCCGACCATCGATGGCATCGGGCTCGACGACGTCGCATTCAGCTACGACGGTACCGACCACGCCGTCTTCGACCACGTCTCCGCCGCGGTCGGCAAGGGGCAGTGGCTCGCGGTGACCGGGCCAAGCGGTTCCGGCAAATCGACCCTGCTGGCGCTGCTTCTGCGGTTCATCGATCCCGGCGAAGGCAGCTATCGACTCGTCAGCGAGAACGAGGCGATGGATGCCTCCACCGTCTCGCCCCACTCCCTCCGCACCCGCGTGGCGTGGTGCCCGCAAGACGGCCACCTGTTCGACTCCACCCTGCGTGCGAACCTCGCCATCGCGCGAGGTCGTGACGATCGGCCGACCGACACCGAGATGACCGAGGCGCTCGCCCGCGTCGGACTCGCCCCTCTCGTCGCAACACTGCCCGACGGCCTCGACACCAGGATCGGTCCCGGGGGTAGCAGGCTGTCGGGCGGCCAGCGCCAGCGCCTCGCCGTCGCACGGACGCTGCTGACCCGAGGGGACGTCGTGCTCATCGACGAGCCGACGGCGCAACTCGACGAACAGGCGTCGGCAGAGCTGATGGCCGACCTGCGCGGCGCCCTGACCGACGCCGTCACGGTGCTCGTCACGCACGACGCCGAGGAGGCGCGCGTCGCGGACCGGCTGATCTTGCTCGGCGGACCCGGCGCATCCGCCCGCGACACCTCACAGGGCGAGGTGCCTGCGGCCGCCTGAGCGCACCCTCAGTGGCGAAACGGCCGTGGCTGGCCTTGTTCCGAGCTTTGCGCGGATATCTTTGCGTCGTGAGATGGCCGATTCGCGTGTGCGTGATCGCGGCATGCGTCTTGGTCGCAGTGGTCGCGGCGGCGCTGTCGTGGCTGCCGGCGCCCGCGTCGGCAGCGGAGCGACCGGTGCGTCATTTCCTCCATCCGGACGTGCCGCGCCCGAACGCAGCCGACATCATCGAGCGTCCGGCGGCCGGGCACGCACATGGACCGCTGCTGCTGTTCCTGCCGGCGACGCGCGCCGTGCCGTCCGACTACCTGGCCTTCGCCGACACCGCTACGCGGGTCGGGTACCACGTGCTGTCACTCGAATACCACAACACGGGTCGCTCGATCGCCCGCACGTGCCAGGTGGACGCCACCTGCTACACGAGCGTGCAGACCAACCGCCTCAACGGGGGAACGCCCTCGCGATTCAGCCGCGTCGGGCACGAGGGCGGAATTCTGCCTCGCTTCGCCGCGGCCATCGGCGCGGCGAACAGACGGGATCCCGCCGGCCAGTGGTCCCAGTACCTCTCGCTCGATCGACCGGTGTGGAAGGACATCGTGGTCGCCGGTCACTCGCAGGGCGGGGGAGAGGCGGCGTTCATCTCCCACCTGCACGCGCTGCGCGGCGTGATCATGTTCTCCTCTCCGGTCGACGACGACAGAGGCGTCATCCCCACCTGGATGCACGCTCCGGGTGCCACGCCCACTTCACGCATGTACGGGTTCGACGACGCGGGCGACATCTACGCGGGACGTATCGTCGGCTCCTGGCGGGCCATGGGCCTCCGCTCCGCCATCGACACGGGCGCACCCGTCGCCGGCGCCCACCTCTTCGTCACGCATTACGACCTCGGCACTCCCGTTCAGGCGCACGACCGTTCCGTGACGGATGCCAGTCCTGGCGCAGCCACCGGCCACCCGGTCTTCGAGGCGCAGTGGACCTGGATGCTCCGGCACACCTTCTCACCCGTCCGCCCCACGACGATTACCGCACGGTCTTCGGACAGCGTGCACACGGGCCGCACATAGGATCCCGCGGCTAGCATCGAAAGGTGACTAGGGAGAAAACGGACGGTGTCCCGACCGCATCGCTCGGGGAGCTGCTGCGACTCAGAGCAGCAGAAGACGGCGATCGCAACTACCTCGAGGATGCGCGCAGCACGACGGCACTGACCTACGCGCAGACGCTCGACGCCGTATCCTCCTTCATCGCCGGCGCCGGACTGCCGGCCCGCACGACAGTGTTCATCGACGAGTCCGACCCGCTCGTCTTCGCCGTCGCCCATCTCGGCGCGGTCGCGGCAGGACATCGTTCCGTGCCGCTCGACCCGGCGCTCGCCCCCGACGACATCGCCCGTCTCGCGAAGCTCGTCGATGGCCCCAAGGTTCTGGTCACGGCCGCCGATGCTCGTGCGGCCGCGTGCGGCGTGGACAGAATCGCGCCACCGCAACTCGACGGCGGTCCTGGCCGACGCCCTGAGGCATCCGTGTTCCGTCCTGACGGCTCTGCCATGCTGTTCACCTCTGGGTCGACGGGCACGCCCAAGGGCGTCGAGCTCGGTGCCGACCAGCTGCTCTTCGTCGGCGCAGCGGTCGCTGATCATCTCCGCCTGACGCCCGAGGACCGCGGTTACAACTCGCTTCCGCTCTTCCACATCAACGCCGAGGTAGTGGGCCTGCTCTCGACGCTGTCCGCCGGTTCGACCCTCGTACTCGACCGCC
The DNA here is from genome assembly GCF_022761015.1 of Humibacter sp. RRB41. Classification (GTDB taxonomy): domain Bacteria; phylum Actinomycetota; class Actinomycetes; order Actinomycetales; family Microbacteriaceae; genus Humibacter. The sequence continues at coordinate 291,516 of NZ_JAKWJQ010000002.1, read as the reverse complement.
GGTTCCACCGCACAGGGTTCTGGCCGCTCATGGCGCAACGCGACATCTCGTGGATCAACGCGGTGCCGGCCATCCTGGCCGTTCTCGCGACGGAGCCGATCGCCGCGCCGCAGCGGCTCCGGCTCATCCGCACCGCGTCGGCTCCGTTGCCGGGTCCCGTCGCGGACGCGTTCGACGGCATCCCCCTCGTCGTCAGCTACGGCATGACCGAGGCGTCGAGTCAGATCACGGCCACCCCGGTGAATGCGCCTCGTCACGGAACCGTCGGCGTCCCGGTGGGCACCGAGGTCGAGGTGAGGGATGGCGGCACGGCTGTTTCGACGGGCACGGTTGGCGAACTCTGGATCCGCGGGCCTGGCGTCGTGACATCGTATTTCGGCGGCGCCGCAGCCGACCGCTTCGATGCGGACGGCTGGCTGCGCACCGGCGATCTCGGCTCGCTCGACGACGACGGCTACGTGACGCTCGCCGGACGCGTCGACGACGTGATCAACCGCGGAGGCGAGAAGGTCTACCCGCTGGAGGTCGAGGAGGTGCTGCTCATCGACTCCGAGGTGCGCGAGGTGGTCGTCGTGGGAGCACCGGACGACGTTCTCGGCTTCGTTCCGGTCGCCTTCGTCATCCCGGCCGAGAGGGCGCGCAGCGACGAGCAGGAGCGCACCCTGGTCGAGCGGCTCGCGGCCCTCGCCGAGGAGCGCCTGCCGAGGTTCAAACGTCCGCGCACCATCACGGTGGTCGACGACGTTCCGCGCGCCGCGACCGGCAAGGTGCAACGGGTACGGCTGCGGTCGGCCATCGCGGACTCCGCGGCGAACGCAGAATGACCGACGAGGCGGCACACCGACCGGTGACCTCCGGAACGGATGCCCGGCACCACCACAAGCGCGCCCGTCACCTCTACGAGATCGACATCGTGCGCATCCTCACGTTCGTCTGCGTGATCGGTGTCCACACCACGAGCCACACCGCAGGGCCGAACGACATCGGCCTGTACATGCTGCTGGATCTGCTGCACTTCACCCGCGAGGTGTTCTTCGCGCTGACGGCATTCGTGCTCGTCTACACGTACGACGCTCGGCCGGTGCCGATGCGCAAGTTCTGGCCGAAGCGCTTTCTCTTGGTCGGCGTTCCGTATGTCGTCTGGTCGGCGATCTACGTGGTTGCCGGATACCTGCACCACCCGACGGGAACACTCTGGGATCTCGTGCTGAAGTTCGTCTTCTCGACGCTGACCGGCAGCGCCTGGTACCACCTGTACTTCCTGCTCGTGACGATGCAGGTCTACCTGCTCGTTCCGGTCATCCTGTGGCTCGTGCGCCGCACCCGGGGCAAGCACTGGCTCCTGATGCTGGTCGCCCTGGTCATCCAGGCCGGGCTGATGTCGTGGTACCACTACGCGCCTGCGACGACCGGCTGGTACGGCGACTGGGCGAAGCAGATCGTCTTCACCTATTCGTTCTTCGTGATCGCTGGCGCCGTCGCCGCCGATCATGCCAAGGCATTCCTGCCGTGGATCCGATCGCACCGTGTGCTCATCGGCTGGCTGGTGCTCGGCTCCGGCGCCATCATGATCGCCTTCTACTGGCTCGAGGTCGCGATGGGCCACAGCTACTACGGCGCAGGAACGCCGATGCAACCGATCGTGATCGTCTGGAGCGTCGCGGTGGGCCTCGGGTTCCTTGCCATCGGCACCTGGTGGGCCGATCGACGCCGCAAGGAGTCGTTCATGGCGCGCACCGTCGACCTGGCATCCGACCGTTCCTTCGGCATCTTCCTCGCTCACCCGATGGTGATCTGGGTTCTGCTCTGGGTGGGTGACGACTGGCTGGAGCACACGGTTCCGACGCCGTGGCTCACGCTCGTCACCTACGTGCTCGTCATCATCGGCGCGGTGCTGATCACCGAGATCGCCCGCCGCACGCCGCTGAGCCTGGCTCTCACCGGCCGCAGGTACAGCCCTCGGGCCCACCACCGAAAGCAGATCGAGGTGCCGCCGGGGTGAACAGGTCCTACGCCTGACCGGTGATCGCCGCGTCCTCAGCAGGCACGTTGGGCTGCACGGGCTTCGGCCGCATCACGCCGGCGAGCACGGTGGCCGCGACGAGGATGCCGATCGAGAGGCCGAAGGGCCACGCGAATCCGCCCGTCCAGTCGACGAGGGCGCCGACGACGATGGGGGAGATGATGCCGGCGACGCCGAAGCCGGTGTTCATCATTCCGCTTGCCGTTCCCGACCACATCGGGGCGACGTCCATCGGAATCGCCCACAGCTGTGCGTTGGTCAGCTCGAGGAAGAAGAACGACAGCGCGAGCGCCACCACCGCGAGAGTCAGCGGGGGAGTGAACACCAAAGGGATCAGGCACACGCCCGCGCCGATGAATCCGATCAGCAGCAGAGTGCGACGGGCAGCTCGAGCATTGCCGGTGCGGCGCAGCAGCCAGTCGCTTGCGACGCCGCCCAGTGTGTCGCCAACAACGCCGCCGATCAGGATGAGCGAGGTCAGCAGGCCGTATTTAGCCACATCCTGGTGGTAGATCGTCGACAGCAGGGTCGGAATCCAGGTGAAGAACACCCACGCGACCCAGCCGTAGGCGAAGTCGACGAGCGTCACGGGGAGGATGGTCGTGATCAGGCGCTTCCACGGCACGGGCGGCAGGTCGGCGGCTTTCGGAATGTCGGGAATCTCGGCCAGCTCCTGCTGGGTGATGCCCTTCATCTCCTTGGGCCGGTCGCGGAACATCGCGTACCAGACGAGCGCCCACAGCATGCTCAGGATGCCGATGTAGATGAACGATGCACGCCATCCTGACCAGATGATGATCGCGGCCACCACGATGGGCGCGACCGCGGTACCCAGCCTGGATGCCGAGTGCACGATGCCCTGCACGAACCCGTTGCGATCCTTCGGAACCCAGCGGCTCATCGCCTGCGTGGCGGTCGGGAACGTCGCCGACTCGCTGAATCCCAGGATGGCGCGGGCGATCAGGAGCGTCACGAGGCCGACGACGAGGCCAGTGAAGAGCGTCGAAAGACCCCACAGCAGGCCGAGGATGAGCAGACCGCGGCGCGGCCCGATCTTCTCGCCGATCCATCCGCCGAAGATCTGCAGCAACGCGTAGAACAGGGCGAACACAGAGGCTGCGAGTCCGAACTGCGCGTTGGAGAGGTGAAATTCCTTGATGATGCTCGGACCGGCTGTCGCGATGTTGTTCCGGTCGAAGTACGCGATGAAGTACATGACGCAGAGCAGGATCACCACCCGCCCGCGGCGCCGATGGAACAGGATCGGCGTTCCGCGGTGCTTCGTCTGGGTGGTCGTTTCAGTCGTCGTCATGTGCCGATCCGTCGGTGTTCCTGAGGGGTTTCTCTGGAATTTACTCCGAGGCCGTAAGGGAACCGCATGCGATTCTCACGATTCTCCTGTGAATTGCACTGGGTGCCGAATCACCACCTGTCCGCCCTCAGCGTGATCCTCTGCGACCGTCGGGGGCTCTTCCTACACTTGATTCCATGCAGCCAACCCGTGCCGTTCGCCCCTTCGAGGTTGTCAGCGAATACGTTCCCAGCGGCGACCAGCCGCAAGCGATCGAAGAGCTTGCAGCCCGTATCAACGCTGGAGAGACCGACGTCGTGCTGCTCGGCGCAACGGGCACGGGAAAGTCGGCGACCGCCGCATGGCTGATCGAGCAGGTGCAGCGTCCGACCCTCGTGCTGTCGCACAACAAGACCCTCGCAGCCCAGCTCGCGAACGAGTTCCGCGATCTCATGCCGCGTAACGCCGTTGAATACTTCGTCTCCTACTACGACTACTACCAGCCAGAGGCCTACGTTCCTCAGACAGACACCTTCATCGAGAAGGACTCGTCCATCAACTCGGAGGTGGAGCGGCTGCGGCATTCGACGACGAACTCGCTGCTCAGCAGGCGAGACGTCGTCGTGGTGTCCACCGTGTCGTGCATCTACGGCCTCGGCTCGTCCGAGGAGTACCTCGACGCGATGGCTGCCCTGCAAGTCGGACAGAACATCGGTCGCGACCGGATCATCCGCATGTTCGTGAACATGCAGTACCAGCGCAACGACGTCGACTTCTCACGCGGCAAGTTCCGGGTGCGAGGCGACACCATCGAGATCATCCCGGTGTACGAGGAGCACGCCATCCGCATCGAGCTGTTCGGCGACGAGATCGAGGCGCTGTACTCGCTGCATCCGCTCACAGGCGAGGTGATCAAGCAGCTCGACGCCGTCTCGGTGTTCCCGGCGACGCACTATGCCGCGAGCCCCGAGACCATGCAGCGCGCGATCGGCACCATCAAGATCGAGCTCGCCGAACGTCTCGAGGAACTCGAGCGCCAAGGCAAGCTGCTCGAGGCGCAGCGGCTGCGCATGCGCACCACGTTCGACCTCGAGATGATGGAGCAGATCGGGTTCTGCTCCGGCATCGAGAACTACTCGAGGCACATCGACGGCCGTCAGCCTGGCGAGGCACCGCACTGCCTCCTCGATTACTTCCCCGACGACTACCTCGTCATCATCGACGAGTCGCACGTCACGGTTCCGCAGATCGGCGCCATGTACGAGGGGGATGCATCGCGCAAGCGCACGCTCGTCGAGCACGGCTTCCGGCTGCCCAGCGCGCTCGACAACCGCCCGCTGAAGTGGGAGGAGTTCGAGCAGCGGGTCGGCCAGACGGTGTACATGTCTGCGACGCCGGGACGCTTCGAGATGGGCGTGGCGGACGGCATCGTCGAGCAGGTCATCCGTCCGACTGGGCTCATCGACCCCGAGGTGGTCGTCAAACCCACGAAGGGCCAGATCGACGACCTGCTCGAAGGGATCCGGTTGCGGGTGGAGCGCAACGAACGTGTGCTCGTCACCACGCTCACGAAGAAGATGGCCGAGGAGCTCACGGACTATCTGGCAGAGGCCGGTGTGCGTGTGCGTTACCTGCACTCCGACGTCGACACACTGCGACGGGTAGAACTGCTCACCGAGCTCAGACAGGGCGTCTACGACGTGCTCGTCGGCATCAACCTGCTGCGCGAGGGCCTCGACCTTCCCGAGGTGTCGCTCGTGGCCATTCTGGACGCCGACAAAGAGGGCTTTTTGCGCTCGTCGACGTCACTCATCCAGACGATCGGCCGTGCGGCACGCAACGTCTCTGGCGAGGTGCACATGTACGCGGATGTGCTCACCGACTCCATGAAGCAGGCGATCGAAGAGACCACTCGGCGACGCGAGAAGCAGGTCGAGTACAACCTCGTGAACGGCATCGACCCTCAGCCGCTGCGTAAGCGCATCGCTGACATCACGGACGTGCTCGCCCGCGAGGGCGCAGACACGCAGAAGATGCTCGCTGCGCGGGAGGGCGGCGGCCGCAAGAAGGCGCCGACCCCGAACCTGCGCCGGGAGGGCATCGCCGCAGAGGGCGCACACGAGCTGGAATCGATCATCGCCGACCTCAACGATCAGATGCTGGCGGCGGCGGGCGAACTGAAGTTCGAGTTGGCGGCACGCCTGCGAGACGAGCTCTCCGATCTCAAGCGCGACCTTCGCCAAATGGAGAAGGTCGGGCACGCGTGAGCGCGACCAGCAGGGCGAAGACGGTCGTCTTCTGGGACTTCGACGGCACCATCGCGGAGCGCCCTGGCCATTGGTCGTCGTGCATGCTCGACGTTCTCGAGCCTCTCTGGAACGACAACGACCTGACCATCGACACGTTCGAACCCTATCTGCGCACCGGGTTCCCGTGGCAGGACACCACGCTCGACCGCACCCACCTGACGGACGCAGACGCCTGGTGGCGCGCACTCGGGACCGTTCTGCGCTCGGCATACCTGAGCGCGGGCGTGCCGGAGAGCGTCGTCGACCTGGCGGTCGCCGGAGTGCGGGTGCGATTCAGTGATGCATCGACCTGGCGCGTGATCCCCGGCGCAACGGATGCACTCGCTGCTCTGCAGCGCGAGGGTGTCACGCAGGCCGTGCTGAGCAATCATGTTCCTGAGCTGCCGGCGATCGTCGATGCGCTGGGTCTCGCCGGCTATTTCGACACCGTCTTCACGTCGGCGACGATCGGGTTCGAGAAGCCGCATCCCGGCATCTTCGCGCACGCGCTCGACGCGTTCGGACACCCGGACGATGTCTGGCTGATCGGAGACAATCCGGTCGCGGATATCGAGGGTGCAACCGCTGCAGGCATCCGCGCTGTTCTCGTCGAGGGGTCGTATCTCGTCAACGGCGGGGTCAGCCACGCCGAAGCGGTGCGCATCATCCGGGCGGGAGCCCTTGCCGCCTGACCGATCCGCGTCACAGGCAGGTCCCGCGGGGCGCTAGCGTGAACGGATGGGCAGCACCGAGGCGTCGGGAAGACGGGCCGCGCTCGTCGTCGCCGTCTGCGTGCTCGGCCTCGTCATGATCGGCGGCGTGCTGGTCGCCGGGCCGCTGCGCGCAGGACCGCCGAGATGGCTTCCGACCAAGGGCGATGGCATCCCACCGTCCGCCGCTCCCGGACCGTTCCAGACCGAAGTGCCCGCGGCGCCATCCCACTCGAGCACGCCGCCTGCGCAGCTTCAGCTCTGGCTCGTGTACGCCCTGATCGCCGCTGTCGTTCTGGCGGGAATACTCGTCTACCTGATTCGGCGCATGCTGCGCCGCTCGGGAACGATCACGGAAGAGCGTCGAGCGCCCGTCGCTCCTGCGACACCGGCCGGGCCGGCAGCGCGCACCGACGAACCGGCAGCCCCCGTGGTGGCGGAAGGCATCGAGCGCGCAATCCAACTGCTCGACGAGGCGCGCGAGCCGCACGATGCCATCGTCAAGGCCTGGCTCGGTCTCCAGGATGCCGCGTCGGCGTCCGGCGTGCGCCGCCGCCCCGCGGAGACCCCTGCAGAGTACACAGCGCGCATCGTCTCCCGGTTCGGGGCGGACAGCCAGGCCGCCGACACACTGCTCGCCCTGTATCAGGGCGTCAGGTTCGGATCGCATCCGGCCGACGAGACGACGGTGGCCACCGCGCGTTCATGTCTGACCCGCCTGCGCGAATCCTGGAACGCGGAGGCGACGCGATGACCGAGGTCGACCCGCCGGACAAAGGTCGGCTCACCGGCGGTCGCGTCGCCGCTTCGATCGTCGTCGGCGTTCTCGCCGCCGCGCTGCTCTGGTTCTTCGGCGTCGACACCTGGTTCTCCGTGGCGGTCGGATGCCTGATCATCGCGATCGGACTCGCCTGGGCCGCGTACAGCGGTCCGAGTGTCGTGAAGTGGCCGCAGGAGAAGCCGTCGCCGCTGCCCGGCACGCGCTCCGACGTGACACGTCTAGCGTGGGCGTTCCAGGGCCGGCGCGGCTCGGTGCGCGAACCGGGGTTCAGGGCCGTACGCGAGCTCGGCGTCAGGCGGCTGGCCAGACACGGCCTCGACGTCGACGCGCAGGAGGACCGCGCGGCCGTCGTCGCTCTGATCGGAGAGCAGGCGTACGCCGCGCTGCATCCGGTGCGGGGCATCCTGCCGTCGTTCGGAGCGCTGACGCACTGCGTCGACGCGCTCGAAGCGATCGACCGACCGAAGGGACAGCAATACCCGTGAACGATGAACGCGTGCCGAAGACGGCGGAGATCGCGCAGCGTGCGCATGACATCCTGGAGGCCGTCGAACAGGTGGTGATCGGTCAGTCGCGGCCGCTGCGCATCGCCCTCGCGAGCATCCTCGCCGGCGGGCATGTGCTGTTCGAAGACGTGCCGGGCCTCGGCAAGACGCTCGCTGCTCGCAGCCTCGCCTCCGCAATGGGCCTGCCGTTCCGTCGGCTGCAGTGCACGCCAGACCTCCTGCCCGCCGACATCACGGGCTCGTACGTCTATGCGCCGACCTCGGGAGAGTTCGCGTTCCGCCCAGGTCCCGTCTTCACCGGCCTGCTGCTCGCTGACGAGTTGAACCGCACAGCACCGAAGACGCAGTCCGCCCTGCTCGAGGCGATGGCGGAAGGGCAGGTCACGGTCGAAGGCACGAGCTTCCCGCTGCCGACGCCGTTCCACGTGATCGCGACGGCGAACCCCATCGAGTACGAGGGAACGTACGCGTTGCCCGAGGCCCAACTCGACAGATTCCTGGTGCGGCTCAGCGTCGGCTACCCGGATCGAGGCGAGGAGGAGCGCGTGCTCGCGAACCGCATCGCGCGCCGCACAGAAGTCGCCTTCGTCGACGCGGTCACCGATGCCGATGGACTGCGTGCGATGCAGGCGGGCGTCGAGAGGGTGCACGTCGACGCGGACATCCTGCGGTACTGCGTCGATCTCGCCGCGGCGACCCGCACCGATCGGGCCGTCGAAGTCGGGGCATCGCCGCGTGGATCCCAGGCGCTCATGCTCGTCTCACGGGCTCTCGCCGTCATCGACGGACGTGACTTCGTCACTCCCGACGACGTGAAGCAGATCGCCGTGCCCACGCTGGCGCACCGGCTCACCCTGACACCGGCGGCTTGGGCAGCCGGCACCGACCCGTCACGCGTGATCGAGGGCATCGCTGCCGCTGTGCCCGGTCCGCCCACTGTCGCCAGAACCGGAACCGTGTGATGCGCTGGCGCCGTTCGGCAGCGCCGGCCGCAGGAGCGGTCTGCGCGATCGTGCTCGCCGGCGCCGCCCTCACCTTCGGGCGAGCCGACGTCGCTGTGCTGGCCGTCGTGCTGTTCGCGGCCGTGGTGCTCGGCTCCCGCGTCCGCAGGGACGATCGCATCGTCATGGCGACACTGACGCAGGTCGACGAGGTCAGTGGCCCGGTCTCCAGCGCCGAGGTCCACGCGGCCGTGACGGCCGATCCCGACGTCGACCTCGTTCTGCTGCGCATCACGGCGCTCGGCTTCGAGTCGCAAAGCGTCGCCGTCGCACCGCCTGCGAACGTGACGATCGAGGTTCCGCTTGCGCACTCCGGCGAGCAGGAGATCGCAGCGGTGGAGTTGCGAGGGGTGGCGGGCGAAGCCGCGGCGATCTCGGATGCCTCGGCGCGGGCATCCGTGCGCACCGTCGTCGAGCCGATGGCGACGGGCGTTCCTTTCCTGCCGCTGCCCGCCAGGCTGCGCGGGCTCGCCGGCGGTCACCAATCGTCGCGCCCCGGCGACGGAGGTGAGTTCCGCGACATCCATCCGTTCGCGGCGGGAGACCGCCTGAGGCGCATCGACTGGAAGGCGACGGCACGGCTCGCCCGTCGACCAGGCGACCTGTTCGTGCGACGTACCAACGCGACGTCCGATGCGGATGTCGCCATCGTCTTCGACGACGCAGACGACGTCGGCGAGGCGGTCGTGGAATGGACGTTGGGCGACCCGACGTTGAGCGGGAGAACCTCGCTGGATGTCGCGCGCGACGCCGCCTGGAGCCTCGCGTCCGCCTACCTCGAGGCGGGCGACGCGGTCTCGTTCCAGGTGCTCTCGCGCACCAGGGGAGCAGTGCCGCGTGGCGGAGGAGGGCGGCAGCTCGAGCGGCTCAAGGCCGCCATCGCCCAGACGTCGCCGCATCCGAGGCTTCTGAGCAGAGCCCGAACGCCGCTGGTCGCGCCGGGCGCCCTGGTCGTGCTGGTCTCCAGCTTTCTCGAGCGAGATGCCGTACGGCTGGCAGCCTTGTGGCGCGCTGCCGGGCACAGGGTTCTCGCGATCGACGCGCTCCCACGTCTGAACTCCGGCGGATTGAACCGCAGGCAGCTCCTCGCACTACGTGTGGTTCTCGGCCTGCGTGACGAGCGCCTCCACGAGCTGCGCGCCATCGGCGTCGATGTCCTGGCCTGGGACAGCGCCCACACCGAACTGCGCGCCGTGCTGCGCACGCTGGCGACGCCGAGGCGGGCATGAGCGACCGACTTCACGCACGAATCTCCGCCGGCGTCCTCATCCCTGGCGTCTCGCCCCGGCTCGCCGGAGCGCTGATCGGATGCGCCGCGGCACTCACGATGATGCCGGAGCCGTTCTCGTACATCGCCATGGCGCTGGCACTGGTCGGCGCGCTGTTCCCGTCGACGCTGGCCACCTGGGGATGCGCGCTCGCGCTCGCTCTGACACAACTCGCCCGTACGCCCGACGCGGGGGACTGGCGTCCGTATGTCACCCTCGCGGTCGTGCACCTGCTGCACGTGATCGGCGCGCTCGCGCTCGTCGTCGAACCAGGAGGCTCCCTGCAGGTGCGCGCTCTGCTGCGTCCGCTCCGTCGCTGGCTCGTCCTGCAGCTGCCGGCGCAGGCTGTGCTGGCTCTCGTGCTGGCGTTCTCCGGCACGAATGCGCCGAGAGGTCTTCCGACGGCAGGAGTCTTCGCCGTCATCGCCGCGGCGTGCGTCGCAGCGATCGTCGTGCTCACGCTCCGGCGGCGCTGATCCTGGTCGCATGTTCGCGGTACATCACTGCGTGCTCGACGAGATCCGATCGGCCGGTCTCGACGGCTCGCTCGTCGGTGAAATCGGCGAGTTCTCGCAGCTTCGCCACCATCGCGGCGAACACCTCTTGTCGACTGACGGTTCCCCCGTAGGTTTCCAGAAGCAGTGCGAGCCGCCGCACCCGCTCCGGCCCTTCCGGAGTGTCCGGCTCATCAAGGTAGGGGACGAGCCGGTACGCGAGGTAGGCGATATCCAGCACCCGCGGTCCTGGCGACATCGTGTCGAAGTCGATGACGCCCGTCAGCTCGGGCTCGTCACCCTCCAGATCGAAGACCAGATTGTACTGAGCGAAATCGTTGTGGCAGACCACCTCTGCCGGATCGTGCGATGGCAGACGCCAGACCGCATTCACCGGTGAGAAGCCTGCCGTGGAGTCGTGCCAGGCACGGAGCATCCGTGCCGCCTGCACAAGCACAGAGTCGCTCCACACCCATGACGGCATCGGGTATGCGGGGACCTGGCCCGGAAGGTACGACATGATCTCTCTGCCGTCGACCGAGGTGCCGAGCGGTTCGGGGACGTCCGTCATCCCCGACGAACGCGCGTGCTCCAGAACAGCGTGCACTGTGGGCGTCCATGGGCCGCCCTCCCGAAGCACCGTCGAACCGCGCCTGCTCACAGCTGTGGCGTTGCCGCCCTCGAGGGGCACCTCCGCCATGAGTTCGTCTTCGCGTTCGAAATCGCCGTCTGCCATCGCCGCCACCCGAGCACAGTAGTCCCTGCCTGCGACAGTGGGGTCCGCTCGGCAGGTGCTCCTCGGTCGGCGCTGTTCGCCGTCGGCGGATGTCGGTGGCTCTCCGTAGACTTCTTGGGTGTCGATCTCGAAAGTGGAAGCCCACTCGAAACTCAGCGTTCGTGGCGCGCGCGTACACAATCTGCGCAACATCGACATCGAGATCCCGAGGGACTCGCTCGTGGTCTTCACGGGGTTGTCGGGATCGGGTAAGTCGTCGCTCGCCTTCGACACGATCTTCGCCGAGGGTCAGCGTCGCTACGTCGAATCGCTGTCCGCCTACGCGCGGCAATTCCTCGGCCAGGTCGATCGCCCCGACGTCGACTTCATCGAGGGCCTGAGCCCCGCCGTCTCGATCGATCAAAAGTCGACCAACCGCAACCCGCGGTCGACCGTCGGAACGATCACCGAGATCTTCGACTACATGCGTCTGCTCTGGGCACGCATCGGCGTGCCGCACTGCCCGATCTGCGGCCAGGTGATCCAGCGTCAGACCGTGCAGCAGATCGCCGATCAGCTGATGGAACTCGAGACCGGCACCAGGTATCTCGTGCTCAGCCCCGTCGTGAAGCAGAAGAAGGGCGAGTTCGTCGACCTGTTCGCCGAACTGTCAACGGCCGGCTACTCACGTGCGCTGGTGGACGGCGAACAGATTCAGCTTTCCAGTCCTCCGACGCTCAAGAAGCAGTACAAGCACGACATCTCGGTGGTCGTCGACCGCCTGGTGGCCGGCCCCGACATCCTGACCAGGCTCACCGACTCGCTCGAGACGGCACTCTCACTCACCGACGGCCTCGTGGCGATCAGCCTCGTCGACGAAGAGGGAGAGGATGCCACCCGCACGTTCAGCGAGAAGCTCGCGTGCCCCAACGGTCACCCGATCCAGCTCACCGAGATCGAACCGCGCACGTTCTCGTTCAACGCTCCGTTCGGCGCCTGCCCCGAGTGCTCGGGCCTCGGAACGCGCATGTCGGTCGACGATGAGCTGCTGCTCGGCGATCAGACCATGAGCATCTCCGAGGGCGTCATTCTGCCGTGGAGCACCCAGGGCAAGGGTCTCTACCAGTACTACGACAAGCTGCTCGACGGACTGGCGCGCGACCTCGGGTTCGACCTGCAGACGCCGTGGGACGAGTTGCCGCGCGACATCCGCGACTCCGTTCTGCGGGGCAAGGACTTCAAGGTCAAGGTCAAGTGGCGCAACCGCTACGGCCGCGAGTTGAGTTACACGTCGGGGTTCGAGGGTGTCGTGCCCTACATCGAGCGGCAGTACCTTCAGGCGGAGTCCGACACCCAGCGCCAGCGCTGGTCGGAGTACCTGCGCGAGGTGCCGTGCCCGGTCTGCGGCGGCAAGCGGCTGAAGCCGGAGGTGCTTGCGGTGCTCGTGCACGGCAGGAGCATCGCGGATGTCGCCGAGCTGAGCCTCGCGGATGCCCGCGCCTTCATGAACAAGCTCGAGCTGACCGAACGCGAGCAGACCATCGCCGCGCAGGTCCTGCGCGAGATCCAGGTGCGGCTCGACTTCTTGATCCAGGTCGGTCTGACATACCTGAGCATGTCGCGCGCGGCAGCGACGCTCTCCGGCGGCGAGGCGCAGCGCATCAGGCTCGCCACCCAGATCGGATCGGGACTGACCGGGGTCCTCTACGTGCTCGACGAGCCGAGCATCGGATTGCACCAGCGAGACAACCGGCGGCTGATCGACACGCTCGTCGCCCTGCGCAACCTCGGAAACACGCTGATCGTCGTCGAGCACGACGAAGACACCATCCGCACCGCTGACTGGATCGTCGACATCGGCCCCGGCGCCGGCGAGAACGGCGGACGCGTCGTGCATTCGGGAACCTACGACGACCTGCTCGAGAACACCGCATCGCTGACCGGCGACTATCTCGCGGGCCGACGCTCGATCGAGACGCCCGCCACCAGGCGACCGATCGACCCGAGCCGGGTGATCCGGGTGGCAGGGGCGAAGGCGAACAACCTGCGCGACGTGACCGTCGACTTCCCGCTCGGCGCGTTCGTCGCCGTCACGGGCGTGAGCGGCTCCGGCAAGTCGTCGCTGGTGAACGACATCCTGTACCGGGTGCTGGCCAACCGCCTGAACGGGGCACGCAAGGTCGCAGGCAAGCACAGCAGGGTCACCGGCACCGAGCAGCTCGACAAGGTGGTGCACGTCGATCAGGCGCCGATCGGCCGTACGCCGCGCTCCAACCCGGCGACGTACACGGGCGTCTTCGATCGCATCCGCACGCTCTTCGCCGAGACGGCGGAAGCGAAGATCAGGGGATACCTTCCCGGCCGGTTCAGCTTCAACGTCAAGGGCGGTCGCTGCGAGGCGTGCTCCGGCGACGGCACGATCAAGATCGAGATGAACTTCCTGCCCGACGTGTACGTCGCGTGCGAGGTCTGCAGGGGAGCGCGCTACAACCGCGACACGTTGCAGGTGCACTACAAGGGCAAGAACATCGCAGAGGTGCTCGACATGTCCATCTCGGACGCGGCCGAGTTCTTCCGGCCGATCTCGGCGATCCACCGCTACCTGCAGACCCTCGTCGACGTCGGACTCGGCTACGTGCGGCTCGGACAGAGCGCGACGACCCTGTCGGGAGGCGAAGCGCAGCGCGTGAAGCTCGCAACGGAACTGCAGCGAAGGAGCAACGGCCGCAGCGTCTACGTGCTCGACGAGCCGACGACCGGGCTCCACTTCGAAGACGTGCGCAAGCTGCTCGACGTGCTGAACAGCCTGCTCGACAAGGGCAACACGGTGATCGTCATCGAGCACAACCTCGACGTCATCAAGTCCGCCGACTGGATCATCGACCTCGGACCGGAAGGCGGATCGGGCGGCGGCAAGGTCGTCGCAATAGGCACCCCCGAGCACGTGGCGACGGTGAAGGGCAGCCACACCGGCGTCTTCCTGCGCGACGTTCTGGATGCCGATCGCCGCGACGAGCAGAAGACCGCCTGACACGCGATGGCCGACACCGTCGCATATCGTCCCAAGTCGAGTGAGATCCCGACGCAGCCGGGCGTCTATCGCTTCAGGGACGCGAAGAAGCGCGTGCTCTACGTCGGCAAGGCGAAGAACCTGCGTGCACGGCTGAGCAACTACTTCCAGCCGCTGCGCAACCTGCACGAGCGCACCAGGCGCATGGTGACCACAGCAGCATCCGTCGAGTGGACGGTCGTCGCCAACGAATTCGAGGCCTTGCAGCTCGAGTACACCTGGATCAAGGAGTTCAACCCTCCGTTCAACGTGCAGTTCCGCGACGACAAGACATACCCCTACCTCGCGGTCACCATGGCCGACGACGTTCCGCGGGCCATGGTCACCCGCAATCGCGGTATCAAGGGTGCTCGCTACTTCGGTCCGTACACGAAGGTGTGGGCCATTCGCGAGACGCTCGACCTGATGCTCAAGGCGTTCCCGATGCGCAGCTGTTCCGACGGCGTCTACCGCAGAGCGGAGCTCACGGGGCGGCCGTGCCTGCTCGGCGACATCGGCAAGTGCGTGGCGCCGTGCGTCGGCAGGGTCACGCTCGAGGAGCACCGCGATGTCGCAGACGACTTCGTCTCGTTCATGGCCGGCAACGACACCAGCTACGTCAGGGCGCTCGAACAGCGGATGCGCGACGCGGCACAGACCCAGGAGTACGAGGCAGCCGCCCGCTATCGCGACAGCATCCAGGCCATGCGCGCCGTGATGGAGAAAACCGCCGTGGTGTTCTCCGACGACGTCGACGTCGATGTCTTCGGCATCGCCGACGACGAGCTCGCCGCGGCCGTGCACCAGTTCATCGTGCGAGGAGGCCGCATCCGTGGAACTCGCAGTTGGGTCGTCGACAAGGAACTCGATGTCAACGTCTCCGAGCTGATCGAGACGGTGCTCGAGAACGCCTACGACGACGAGTTCGCGCCGCCGCGCGAGATTCTCGTTCCCGTACTGCCCGACGACACCGTCGAGCTCGAGCAGTGGCTCGGGGCACGCCGAGGCGAGGCGGCAGAGGCAGCACACGCGCGAGGGACCACCCCGTCGAAGGTGAGCCTGCGCGTCGCCCAACGCGGCGAGAAGGCCGCACTCGCCCAGACGGCGGAGAGCAACGCGAAGAACTCGCTCATGCTGTACAAGACCAGGCGCAGCGCGGACTTCGTCGCACGCTCGCAGGCACTTGAAGACATCCGCGATGCCCTCGGCATGAGCGAGGCTCCACTGCGCATGGAGTGCTACGACGTCTCGCACCTTTCAGGAACGAACATCGTCGCCTCGATGGTGGTGTTCGAAGACGGCATCCCGCGCAAAGACCAGTACCGCCGATTCAGCATCCCGGCTTCGACCGATGACACCGAGTCCATCTACCAGGTGCTCACCCGCAGGCTGGCGTATCTGTCCTCTGGCGAGGAGTCGGCGGAGGCTGCGACGACGGATGCCGACGGCACCCAGACGACGCCGCGCAAGTTCTCCTACCCTCCTCAACTGCTGCTGGTCGACGGCGGTCAGCCGCAGGTCGCCGCCGCACGCAGGGCCCTGGAGGAGTCAGGGGTCACGGGCATCCAGTTGGCCGGTATCGCCAAGCGTCTCGAGGAACTCTGGTTGCCCGACTCCGATTTCCCGGTCATCCTGCCGAGGAACAGCGACGCACTGTTCCTCGTTCAGCGCATCCGCGACGAGGCTCACCGCTTCGCCATCACGTACCAGCGCGCAAGGCGCAAGCACGACATCTCATCGCAGCTCGCCGAGATCCCCGGTCTCGGCCCGGCCCGCGTGCGCGAGCTTCTGAAGCACTTCGGCTCGGTGGCGCGACTGCGTCAGGCGCCGATCGAGACGATCGCCGAGGTACGTGGCATCGGGCCGACCCTCGCGGCTGCCGTGCACGGAGCCCTGCACGACGGGCAGAGTGCCGAACCGGCCACAGTCGAGGAGCGCACACCATAGGCTTGAGGGAACGTCACCATGACGACCGAGGTGGGGGATGACCGAGGATCGACCCGAAGAAGTAGAGAGCCAGCACCAGGAACTGCTCATCGTCACCGGCATGTCCGGCGCCGGCCGGTCGACTGTGGCCAATGCGCTGGAAGACCTGGACTGGTACGTGGTGGACAACCTTCCGCCGCAGATGCTCCGGCCGCTCGTCGACCTCGCTGGAAGGGCGGGCTCCACACTGCCGCGGATCGCAGCGGTGGTCGATGTGCGCGGGCGGGGGTTCTTTCCCGATCTGCGCGACATGATCCAGACGTTGCGCGGCGGTGAAAGCGTGCGCGTGCTCTTCCTCGACGCCACGGATGCCGCTCTGGTGCGCCGCTTCGAATCCGTGCGCCGTCCGCATCCACTGCAGGGAACCGGAACCATTCTCGACGGCATCATGGCCGAGCGGGAACGGGTGCGGGAGCTGCGCGAGTCAGCCGACATCATCATCGACACGTCGGACCTCAACATCCACCAGCTCGCCGTCGAGATCAACCAGATCTTCGCGACAGAGGATTCCGCCGACATCCAGCTCACCCTGATGAGCTTCGGCTTCAAGTACGGCCTGCCATCGGATGCCGACCTCGTCGCCGACGCGAGGTTCCTGCCCAATCCGTTCTGGCAGCCGGAACTGCGGGCCCTCACCGGCCTCGACCAGGCCGTTCGCGACTTCGTCTTCGCGCAGCCGGGCGCCACCGATTTCGTGGACGACTACTCCCGCGCATTACGTCCTGTGCTCGAGGGCTACCGCCGTGAGAACAAGCGTCACGCCACCATCGCGGTAGGCTGCACCGGGGGGAAGCATCGCTCCGTGGCCATCGCCGAGGCGTTGGCCGCGCGTTTGCGCGATGTGCCCGGCGTCGCCGTCGCGATCAAACATCGCGACCTCGGCCGGGAATGAC
This sequence comes from Humibacter sp. RRB41, assembly GCF_022761015.1. Lineage (GTDB taxonomy): Bacteria > Actinomycetota > Actinomycetes > Actinomycetales > Microbacteriaceae > Humibacter. The sequence goes on along the minus strand of NZ_JAKWJQ010000002.1, from coordinate 274,511 downwards.
AGGCGTCGAGCGCCTCCTCCACGCCGCTTCCGGCAGCCATGCTCAACACAGAACGGATCCACCCGATTGGCACTGACCGCTGACGTCAAAGAAGAACTCCTCGGCGTCGAGGCGGGAAAGAACACGGTGCGCGCGGCCGAGCTGGCGACCATCCTCAGGCTTGCCGGGGGACTGCACCTGATCTCGGGTCGCATCGCCGTCGAAGCCGAGGTCGATTCCCCGCAACTCGCCAGACACGTGCGCAAGGCACTCGCCGAACTCTACGGAGTGCGCAGCGAGGTGTCGGTGACGTCGGCGAGCGGCATCCGCAAGAACACCGTGTACACCGTGCGGGTGCTCGACGGGGGAGAAACCCTCGCCAGGCAGACCGGCCTCCTCGACCAGCACCGTAGGCCCATCCGCGGCCTGCCCAACAAACTGACGACCGGCTCCAAGGAAGACCTCGCAGCAGTCTGGCGCGGCGCCTTCCTGGCGCACGGCTCCCTGACCGATCCTGGAAGGTCGGCGGCACTCGAGATCACCTGCCCTGGAAATGAGTCCGCGATGGCGCTCGTCGGGGCGGCGGGACGTCTCGGAATCCCGGCGAAAGCCCGCGAGGTACGAGGAGTGCACAGGGTCGTCATCCGCGACGGCGAAGCCATCAGCGGCATGCTCACCCGCATGGGCGCCACCGGCACGGTGCGCACCTGGGAAGAGCTCAGGCAGCGCCGCGAGGTGCGCGCGACGGCCAACCGCCTCGTGAACTTCGATGACGCCAACCTGCGCCGTTCTGCCCAGGCCGCCGTCGCAGCATGCGCGCGCGTCGAGCGCGCCATGGAGATCCTCGGGCCGACCATGCCTGAGCACTTGCGCTACGCGGGGGAGTTGCGGCTCGCACACCGCGACGCCAGCCTCGACGAGCTGGGCCACCACGCGGATCCGCCGATGACGAAGGATGCCGTCGCCGGCCGCATCCGCAGGCTCCTCGCCATGGCCGACAAGCGCGCCTCCGATCTCGGCATCCCCGGCACCGAAGCGAGCCTTCCGGCGGATATGGATCTGTGACATTTGCGCGCCCGTCCCCGCCGGGCGCACCGCAGTCGACCGGCTGCATGGCTGCGAACGGCGGCGTGCACGCCGCCGCCTCGTAGAGCGGGTCGCGTCGCGGAGACGCCCGCCCGGCTCTGCCGATTCGCGCCCGTCCCCGCCGGGCGCGCCGCAGTCGACCGGCTGCATGGCTGCGAACGGCGGCGTGCACGCCGCCGCCTCGTAAAGCGGGTCGCGTTGCGGAGGCCGTCGTCATGTGCGCCCTGCAAGACGACCAGGGCGGGGCCCGCGTCACCCTGCGTCAAGGGGCCTCGCCCTCGGTGCCCGCTCAGTAGAGTGGAGGGGTTGTTCTTACCGCGGCGCGGCCGTCGTGCCACGGGTCGATCACGAGGAGAGAGTGAATGGCTGACTACACGCTCGCAGACCTTCCCTACGATTACGCGGCACTCGAGCCGAGCATCAGCGGGACGATCATGGAGCTTCACCATGACAAGCACCACAAGGCCTACGTCGACGGGGCGAACACCGCCATCGCGAAGCTCCAGGAAGCGCGCGACGCCGACGACCTGACCTACATCAACAAGCTCCAGAAGGACCTCGCGTTCAACCTCGCAGGCCACGTGAACCACACGGTGTTCTGGACGAACCTGTCGCCGGACGGAGGCGACAAGCCGACTGGTGAACTCGCCGCCGCGATCGACGAGTTCTTCGGATCGTTCGACAAGTTCCGTGCGCACTTCACGGCGTCGGCTCTCGGCATCCAGGGCTCCGGCTGGTCGATCCTCGCCTGGGACTCGCTCGGCCAGAAGCTCATCATCGAGCAGCTCTACGACCACCAGGGCAACCTGGCTACCGCCACGGTGCCGCTGCTGCTGCTGGACATGTGGGAGCACGCCTTCTACCTCGACTACCGCAATGTGAAGGCGGATTACGTCAAGGCATTCTGGAACATCGCGAGTTGGGGCGACGTGCAGGAGCGCTTCATCCGGGCGCGCGAAAAGACCTCCGGGCTGCTGCTACTGTCTTAGGCGGGTGGGTGTCCCGGACGGGAACCGCCCGGGACACCTTTGTCCGTTCTCCCCCTCTCGCATCAAGCGCCGAACGGCGCCCCAGTAACAGGAGTTCTTACGTGTCTGTGAAGATCGGCATCAACGGGTTCGGCCGCATCGGCCGCAACTTCTTCCGTGCAGCGCTGGCCAAGGGCAGCGACCTCGAGATCGTCGCCGTCAACGATCTGACCGACAACAAGGCTCTCGCCCACCTGCTCAAGTACGACTCCATCACGGGCCGCCTGGATGCCACGGTCGAGCTCGACGGCGACAACATCGTCGTCAACGGAAAACCGATCAAGGTCCTCGAGGAGCGCGACCCCGCGAACCTCCCGTGGGGCGAGCTCGGTGTGGACATCGTCATCGAGTCCACCGGCCGCTTCACCAAGTCCGAAGACGCCCGCAAGCACATCACGGCCGGCGCCAAGAAGGTCGTCATCTCCGCCCCTGCTTCGGGCGACGACGTCGCAACGCTCGTGCTCGGTGTCAACGAAGGCACCTACGACCCCGACGTGCACGACATCATCTCGAACGCATCCTGCACCACCAACTGCCTCGCCCCGCTGGCCAAGGTACTGCTCGACAACTTCGGCATCGAGCGCGGCCTCATGACCACGGTGCACGCGTACACCGCCGACCAGAATCTGCAGGACGGCCCGCACAGCGATCTCCGTCGCGCCCGCGCCGCCGCGATCAACATCATCCCGACCTCGACCGGTGCCGCGAAGGCCCTCGGCCTGGTCATCCCCGAGCTCGTCGGCAAGCTCGACGGGTACGCGCTGCGCGTTCCGGTCCCCACCGGTTCGATCACCGACCTGACGGTCGAGCTCACGAAGCCGGCGACGGTCGAGCAGATCAACGAGGCGTACAAGAACGCGGCTCGCGAGAGCCTCAAGGGCATCCTGAGCTACACCGAGGACCCGATCGTCTCCAGCGACATCGTCTCAGACCCGCACTCGTCGATCTTCGACGCCGGCCTCACCAAGGTCATCGGCTCGCAGGTCAAGGTCGCGTCGTGGTACGACAACGAGTGGGGCTACTCCAACCGACTCGTCGACATCACCGAGTACGTCGCGGCCCGCCTCTAGGCGCGCACGGAGGACTCGGGTGACGCTCCGCACTCTCGAATCACTGGGTTCGCTCGCCGGTCGCACTGTCATCGTCAGATGCGATCTCAACGTTCCGCTTGCGGACGGTGAGATCACCGATGACGGCAGAGTGCGCGCCTCGCTGCCCACCATCAACGCGCTGACCTCGCAGGGTGCACGCGTCGTCGTGATCTCCCACCTGGGACGCCCCGATGGCGCATCCGACCCGAGGTACAGCCTCGCTCCGGTCGCCGAGCGACTCGGCGAGCTGCTCGGTTCGCCGGTGACCTTCGCGACCGACACCGTCGGCGACGCGGCGAAGGATGCCGTGGCATCCCTCGCAGACGGCGGCATCGTCGTGCTCGAGAACCTCCGCTTCAATCCGGAGGAGACGAGCAAGTCCGATGAGGAGCGAGCCGCCTTCGCAGCGAAGCTGGCAGCGTTCGGCGACGCTTTCGTCTCCGACGGCTTCGGCGTCGTGCACCGCAAGCAGGCGAGCGTCTACGAGCTCGCCAAGGCTCTGCCCAGCGCTGCGGGCCTCCTGATCGTCGCCGAACTCGACGTGCTCGATCGCCTCACCGGCAACCCGGAGCGCCCCTACACGGTGGTGTTGGGTGGATCCAAGGTGTCGGACAAGCTCGGCGTGATCGGCCACCTGCTTCCGCGCGTGAACACCCTGCTCATCGGCGGCGGCATGCTCTTCACCTTCCTCAAGGCGCAGGGCTTCGAGGTCGGCTCCAGTCTGCTCGAACGAGATCAGGTCGAAACCGTCCGCGGCTACCTGCAGAAGGCTCAGGAACTCGGTGTCGAGCTGATCCTCCCCACCGACGTCGTCGTGGCATCGAAGTTCGGCGGAGACGCGGAGCACGAGGTGCGTCCCGTCTCGTCGATCGAAGACACCCCGTGGGGTGCATCCGGCCTCGGTCTCGACATCGGGCCCGACACTGCGGCGAAGTTCGCCGAGATCATTCGCGAGTCGGTGACGGTGTTCTGGAACGGCCCGATGGGCGTGTTCGAGCTGGAACCATTCGCGGCAGGGACGAAGCAGATCGCACTCGCGCTCACCGAGACCCGTGGGCTCAGCGTCGTCGGCGGCGGCGACTCCGCTGCGGCGGTACGTGCACTCGGCTTCGATGACGACCAATTCGGACACATCTCCACCGGCGGCGGAGCGAGCCTGGAGTTTCTCGAAGGCAAGACGCTCCCCGGACTGGAGGTTCTCGGATGGCAGAGCTAGCACGCGTCCCGCTCATCGCGGGCAACTGGAAGATGAACCTCGACCACCTGCAGTCGATCGCGTTCGTGCAGAAGCTCGCGTGGAGCCTGAAGGATGCCCGCCACGACTTCGCCGCTGTCGAGGTGGCGGTCTTCCCGCCCTTCACCGATCTGCGCAGCGTGCAGACGCTGGTGGCCGCCGACAAGCTGCCCATCGGCTACGGCGCACAGGATGTCAGCGAGCACGCCTCGGGTGCGTTCACCGGAGAGATCGCAGCGTCATTCCTCGCGCAGCTGGACTGCCGCTACGTGATCATCGGCCACTCCGAGCGACGCACACTGCACGGTGAGACCGACGAGGTCGTCGCCGCCAAGTCCGTCGCCGCATCGGCCGCCGGACTCGTGCCACTGATCTGCGTCGGCGAGACCGCGGAAGACCTGGAGACGCACGGCGCAAGCGCCGTACCCGTCTCGCAGCTCGCCATCGCACTCGAAGGCCTGCAGAAGAACGCGGACTTCGTTGTGGCGTACGAGCCGGTCTGGGCTATCGGCTCGGGACAGGCCGCTACGCCGGAACAGGCGCAGCAGGTCGCTGCGGCACTGCGCGCCGTCATCGCGGAGAAGCTCGGCGATGAGGCGGCCGCGCGCACGCGCATCCTGTACGGCGGTTCGGTGAAGGCCGAGAACATCGCCGGTTTCATGCGCCAGCCGGACGTCGACGGAGCGCTCGTGGGCGGAGCCAGCCTCGACGTCGACGGGTTCTCGAGCATCGCTCGGTACCAGAAGCACGTCGGCGTGTGAACGGGCATCGAAACCGTCGGTGACACGCGTCCGGATGCGAGCGGCAAGCATCCGGATATAATGGTCGTCGGTCCAGCGACTCGTTTCGCCTGACCCGGATCACAACCCGAAAGGCACTCTCGTGCAGATTCTCACGGTCGTTCTCCAGGTGCTGCTCGGCATCACGAGCCTCCTGCTGACCCTCCTCATCCTGTTGCACAAGGGACGTGGTGGCGGCCTCTCCGACATGTTCGGAGGCGGCATGACCTCGAATCTCGGAGCATCCGGCGTTGCAGAGCGCAACCTCAATCGCATCACTGTCGTGCTCGGTCTGGTCTGGATCGCCTGCATCGTGGTGCTCGGTCTCATCACCAAGTTCAGCGCGTAGCGCCGACTGACGACGCAAGCGCGATCAAGGAGGATTCATGGCTTCAGGCGGAAGTGCGATCAGGGGTTCGAGGGTCGGCTCCGGCCCCATGGGGGAGCAGGACCACGGCTACCACGCGGATCGCATTGCGGTGCGGTATTGGGACGCTCTCGGCAATGAGACGGTGCGCTACTTTGCAGCGAACCTTCCCGACGAGGAGATTCCCGACACCATCGACAGTCCGGCGTCGGGTCTGCCGGCCGGGCGGGACCAGGAGAATCCGCCTGCTCTCACCAAGCTGGAGCCGTACAAGACACACCTCGCCTACGTGAAGGAGCGCCGCTCCGAAGAAGAGGCCGAGCAGCTGCTCGAGGATGCCCTCCGCCAGCTTCGCGAACGCCGCGGGCGCCTCACGCCCACGAACTGAACTCATGCGAAAGGGCCGAACCCACGGGGTTCGGCCCTTTCGCATCTCTCCGTGTTTCTGTGCTCCGAGCGTCAGTACTCCGGCGCGATGAGGCTCTCCGGAATCTCGGCTGCGGCCTCCCTGTCGACGAAGAACACGGTGCGCTTGCGTCCCTTGGCGCCGGCGACCGGCACTTCCGTGTAGCTGGCTCCGGCAAGCGCGAGGCCCAGAGCTGATGCCTTGTCCGCGCCCGACAGCACCATCCAGACGCGGGCGGATGCGTTGATGACCGGCCTCGTCAGGCTGAGCCGTTCCGGGGGCGGCTTGGGGGAGTTGCGCACCGCGATCACCGTGCGTTCCGTCTCCCTGATGCCGCTGCGCTCCGGGAACAGCGATGCGATGTGACCGTCAGGGCCGACGCCGAGGAACGTGATGTCGAAGCGGGGGTACGGCGCGGTGTCGTCGCCGGCAGCCGCAAGGTCTGCTGCGTAGGCATCGGCCGCCGCATCCAGCTCCAGCCCGGAATCGGTCGACGCGAAGGGGTGCACGTTCTCCGCCGGCACGTTCACGTGGTCGAGGAGAGCCTCGCGGGCCTGCTTGTCGTTCCGGTCGTCCGAGTCCGCGGCGACCCAGCGCTCGTCGCCCCACCAGAAGTGCACCTTCGACCAATCGATGGTGTCTCTCGCGGGGGAGGAGGCGATGGCCGCCAGCACGGCGATACCGACGGTGCCGCCGGTCAGGCACACGTTCGCCGAGCCGAGATCGTCGATGATGTCGACCATCTTGGTCAGAAAACGCGACGAAACCGCCGACACCAGGGCGCCTTTGTCGGAGTGTACGAGCACCCGTCGTTCATTCGTCATCGCGAACTCGCTGCCTGCTCTTCCGCTTCGAGCAACGGAAGGCCCTTGGTGAGCACTTCGCCGTACAACTCGTCGGGGTCCAGCCTACGCAGTTCCTCAGCAAGGCAGTCGCGCAGGTTGCGGCGCGGCAGTGCGAGGTCGTGGGTCGGCTGGTTGGGCTGGGTGAGCGTAGCCACGTCGGGCATGTCGCGGACGAGCTCGATGGTGCCGGCCGCCCGTCGCAGCTGCACGCCGTGGATGCCGCTCAATCCGCGCTGGCGTGCCGTCAAGTCGTGCTGCACAGGGGCATCCAGCTGCAGACGTAGCCAGGAGGCGAGCAGCACCGTCGAGGGGGAGTCGGGCGCACCCGACACCTCGACGGACTCCACGGCCTCGTACGGCGGTTGGTCGAGCACAGCGGCGAGCTGTGCTCGCCACAGGGTCAGCCTCGTCCACGCGAAGTCCGTGTCGCCCGGCGCGTAGGTCTCCGCCAGGTGCAGCAGCGCTTCGTGGGGGTCGCCGGCAGACGAGGAGTCCGTGATGCGGCGTGTGGCGATACGGCCGAGCGCGGAGGTCGAAACGACGTCGGGCGCGGTGCCCGGCCACCACACGACGACGGGCGCGTCGGGCAGCAGCAACGCAGTGACGAGTCCCTCCTCGTCGCTGGCCGTGTCACCGTAGGCGCGCAGCACGATCACCTCGCTGGCGCCCGCGTCACCGCCGACGCGGATCTGCGCGTCGAGCCGGGTCGCGGCATCCGCTTTCGGGTGGTCCGGATCGGCTGTGGAGACCACGATGACGCGCATCGGATGCTCACGGGATGCCTCGTTCGCCGCCTCGATGACCTCTTCTTCCTGGCCGAGTCGAGTGGCGATGATCAGCGTGAGCACGCGGCCGAGTGCAACCGCACCGCCCTCTTCGCGGATCTTGATCAGCGTCTTCGAGACGTTGCTGGTCGTGGTGTCGGGAAGATCGACGATCACTGTGTGCTCCTCATTATGGGCGCCTCCAGGTTCGCCCGTCGCGGGCGAGAAGCTCATCTGCGGATGCCGGGCCCCAGGTTCCCGGGCGGTATTGCTCTGGTGTGCCGTGCGACGCCCAGTACTCCTCTATCGGGTCGAGGATCTTCCACGAGAGTTCGACCTCCTCGTGGCGAGGGAACAACGGCGGGTCGCCGAGCAGCACGTCGAGGATGAGCCGTTCGTACGCCTCAGGGCTGGCCTCCGTGAAGGCGTGGCCGTACCCGAAGTCCATGCTCACGTCGCGCACCTGCATGCCTGCACCAGGGACCTTCGAACCGAACCTGATGGTCACGCCCTCGTCCGGCTGCACCCGGATGACCAGCGCGTTCTGACCCAGGGCCGACGTCTGACTCTCCGCGAAAAGCTGCTGCGGCGCCCGCTTGAAGACGACGGCGATCTCGGTCACCCTGCGCCCGAGCCGCTTTCCCGCCCGCAAGTAGAACGGAACGCCCGCCCAGCGCCGGGTGCCGATGTCGAGTTTGATCGCCGCGAACGTCTCGGTCGTCGAGTGCGGGTTCATGCCGTCCTCGTCGAGGAATCCGATGACCTTCTCACCGCCCTGCCAGCCGCTCGAGTACTGTCCGCGTGCCGTCGCTTCTCCGAGATCCTTCGGCAGACGTACCGCCTTCAGCACCTTCTCCTTCTCGGCGCGCAGGTCTGCCGCGTCGAACGAGACCGGCTCCTCCATCGCCGTGAGGGCCAGAAGCTGCAGCAGGTGGTTCTGGATGACGTCGCGCGCCGCCCCGATGCCGTCGTAGTAACCGGCGCGACCGCCCACTCCGATGTCCTCTGCCATGGTGATCTGCACGTGGTCGACGTAGTTGGCGTTCCAGATCGGCTCGTAGAGCTCGTTGGCGAAGCGCAGAGCAAGAATGTTCTGCACCGTCTCTTTGCCGAGATAGTGGTCGATGCGGAACACCGAGTCGGGCGGGAACACCGACTCGACGACCTTGTTCAGCTCGCGCGCTGTCTTCAGGTCGCTGCCGAACGGCTTCTCGATGACCACTCGGCGCCAGCCCTTCGACTGTTCCGCGAGACCCGAACGCCGCAGCTGCTCGGTCACGAGTGGGAAGGCCTTCGGCGGAATGGACAGGTAGAACGCATGGTTGCCCATCGTGCCCCTGTCTCGGTCCAGCTCGTCGACCGTGGTCTTCAAGCGTTCGAACGCCTCGTCGTCGTCGAACTCGCCTGGGACGAAGCGGATGCCCTGAGCCAGCTGGCGCCAGACCTCGTCGCGGAACTCGGTGCGCGAGTACTGCTTGACGGCGTCGTAGACGACCTTCTCGAAGTCCTGATCCTCCCAATCGCGCCTGGCGAACCCGACGAGCGCGAAGCCCGGCGGCAACAGGCCGCGGTTGGCCAGGTCGTAGACAGCCGGCATCAGCTTCTTGCGCGACAGGTCACCCGTCACACCGAAGATGATGAGGCTGCTCGGGCCTGCTATGCGGTTGAGCCGACGGTCGGTCGGAACTCTCAGCGGATTGGAGTCCGCGGTGATCTCCACAGGTGACATGGATCTCCTCGTGTCGGTTCAGGCGTCCACGTCGCCGAACAGCGTCTCGATGTTCGAGACGGGGTCGGTCAGCGTGAGGGTGAGAACGGGACGGCCGTGCTCGGCGAGCACGGCGGCATCCCCGGCAGCTTGGGCGCTGATCAGCTGCCCGAAGGTGAAGGGCCGGTCGGGCACCTCGAGATCGGTTGCCTCGTGCGTCAGGATCTGCACGAAGACTCCGACGGCGGGTCCGCCCTTGTGGAACTGCCCCGTCGAATGAAGGAATCGCGGTCCCCAACCGAACGTGACCGGCCTCGTGGCGCGGGCGGCGAGCAGATCGCGCATGCCGGCCAACTGCGGCAATTCGATCCGGTTCGCGTAAGCCTGCACTGCCACGTATCCGTCGTCCGGCAGCTGGGCGAGCACAGCGCTGACCGCACCGTCGACGGTCGTCGCATCGCCGAGAAGCGCGGGGTCTCCGCGCACCTCGATGCCCCCGTCGACGAACGCCGGCTCGGTCGGAGCGGGACGCTGCTCGAGCAGGCCGCGTGCCGCGGCTTTCGCCGACTCCACGTCGGGCTGGTCGAAGGGGTTGATACCGAGCAGTCTGCCGGCGACGGCAACCGCGTACTCCCACACGAGGAACATCGCGCCCAGTGTGCCGGAGACGAGGATCTCGCCATCGTGCCGGTCGGCAGGGAGCAGGTGGTGAGCGCCGGCGTTGTCGACGATGCGCACGACCTGCAGGTCTGGCAGATTCTCGCTGAGCTCGGGGGAGACCACGTCGAGCACGACGGGGAGCAGCCCCTTGCCGAGCTTGCCGGTCGATTCGGCGATGAGCTGCTCAGCCCAGTCGGCGAAACCGACGATGTGCGTGCCGTCGGCGATGATTCCCAGCTTGTCGCGCAACGGCGTCGTACCCGCGATGGCCGCCCCGAGGATGAGACCCGGGTTCGTCTCGTCGTCGATCGCAAGCTCGAGAGAGATCGTCTCTGCCTCTTCGAGCATCTCCTCGATGTCCACGCCGGCGATGCCCGACGGCACCAGACCGAAAGCGGTGAGTGCCGAGTAGCGCCCACCGACGTTCGGGTCGGCGTTGAACACCTCGTAGCCGGCCTCTCGTGCCGACGCGTCCAGGGGTGAGCCCGGGTCGGTCACCACGACGATGCGCTCCGCCGGATCGATGCCGGCATCCTTGAACGCCTTCTCGTACGTGCGGCGATGGCTGTCGGTCTCGACGGTCGAGCCGGACTTCGACGACACGACCAGCACGCTCGTCGCGAGGCGGTCGTTCACGGCCTCGAGCACCTGACCGGGGTCCGTGGTGTCGAGAATCGTGAGCTCCGCGCCAGCAGTGTTGGCGATCACCTCGGGGGCCAGGGACGATCCGCCCATGCCGCCGAGCACGAAGTGGTCGACACCCGCTGCGAGGAACTTCTCGCGCAGTTCGAGGATGCGGGGGACCAGCGGGCGCGAAAGAGCGACCGCCTCCGTCCAGCCGAGACGGATGCCCGCCTCGGCCTCCGCATCCGGTCCCCAGAGCGCTGGATCCTGCGCCGTGATGCCCGACGCGACAAGGTCCTTCACCAGTGAAGGCACGTTCTGCGTCACCGCGGCCTGCGCGGCTCCGCTGACGTGGATCTTGAAGCTCACTGCACGCTTTCCTTGGCGGCGGCGCCCTCGAGGGCGCTCGTCACGTCGGAGAGCAACTCGTTCCACGACACGATGAACTTCTCAACGCCCTCGTCTTCGAGCGTCTGCGTGACGTCGTCGTACGAGATTCCGAGTGCGGCGATCGCGTTCAGCACCTCGTTGGACTCCTCGTAGGTTCCCTCGATGCTGTTGTCAGCGATGTCTCCGTGGTCGAACGTCGCCTCGAGCGTCTTCTCGGGCATCGTGTTGACCTCGTCAGGGGCGACGAGAGTGCTGACGTACAGCGTGTCGGAGTAGGACGGGTCCTTGACACCGGTGGATGCCCAGAGCGGGCGCTGCTTGTTCGCGCCCGCCGCCAGCAGAACCTTGGCGCGCTCGGAGTCGAAGGACTGCTCGAAGACCTGGTAGGCCAGCCGCGCGTTCGCGACGGCGGCCTTGCCCTTGAGCGCGAGCGCCTCCGGTGTGCCGATCGCCGAGAGTCGCTTGTCGACCTCTGAGTCGACGCGCGAGACGAAGAACGATGCCACAGAGCGGATCGTCGACAGGTCGATGCCCGCCGCCTTCGCCTTCTCGAGTCCGGTGAGGTAGGCGTTGATGACCTCGCGGTGGCGCTCGAGGCTGAAGATCAGCGTGACGTTCACGCTGATTCCGGCCGCGGTCACCTCGGCGATGGCCTCTAGACCCTCGACGGTCGCGGGGATCTTGATCATCGCGTTCGGCTTGTCGACCTTCGCCCAGAGCTGCTTAGCCTGCGCGATGGTGCCCGCCGCGTCGTGCGCGAGACCGGGTTCGACCTCGATCGACACGCGGCCGTCCTTGTGACCGGATGCCTCGTAGACCGGAGCGAACACGTCGGCCGCGTTGCGGACATCCGTCGTGGTGATCTCGAAGACCGCCTCGTGCACGTCCTTGCCCGCTGCTGCGAGTTCACGAACCTGCTCGTCGTACGCCTCGCCGTTCGACAGCGCATTGGCGAAGATCGTCGGGTTCGTGGTGACGCCGACGACGTTGCGGGTGTCGATCAGGTTCTGAAGGCTTCCGGAGGTGATGCGCTCGCGCGACAGGTCGTCGAGCCAGATGCTCACGCCAGCGGCCGCAAGCCGTGCTGTAGGGGATTCGGTCATTGATCTCGCCTCTTCTTCTCTTCTTCTTCGTTCCGTTGCCTGCCAGCGACTACTGCGCGGCGAGCGAGTCCTTGGCGGCCGACACGACGGCATCCGTCGTGAAGCCGAACTTCTCGAACAGCGTCTTGTAGTCGGCGGAGGCACCGTAGTGCTCGATCGACACGCTGCGACCCTTGTCGCCGACGTAGGGACGCCAGGTGAGCGCGCGGCTGGCCTCGACGGAGACGCGGGCCGTGACGGATGCCGGCAGCACCGACTCCTTGTATTCGTCGCTCTGCTCGGCGAACCACTCGAGGCTCGGGGCCGAGACCACGCGGGCGTTGATGCCGTCGGCCGCCAACGCCTCGCGGGCGTTCACCGCCAGCTGCACCTCGGAACCCGTCGCGATGATGATCACGTCGGGGGTCCCGTTCGGCGCTTCGGCGAGCACGTAGGCGCCCTTCGCGACGTTCTTCGCCGACGCGAACGTGTCGCCGGATGCCTCGCCGTCGCCGCGCTCGAACACCGGGATGTTCTGACGGGTGAGCGCGATGCCCGCCGGACCGCCGCGGCGCTTCAGCAGCTCGAGCCAGGCGTACGCAACCTCGTTGGCGTCGCCGGGGCGCACCACTGTGAAGTTCGGAATCAAGCGCAGCGTGGTGAGCTGCTCGACCGGCTGATGGGTCGGGCCGTCTTCGCCGAGCGCGACGGAGTCGTGAGTCCACGCGAAGATCGAGGGGATGTTCATCAGCGCTGCCAGACGCAGCGACGGGCGCTGATAATCACTGAAGATGAGGAAGGTGCCGCCGTACGGTCGGGTAGGACCGTGCAGCACGATGCCGTTGAGGATCGCAGCCATCGCGTGCTCACGGATGCCGAAATGCAGCACCCGGCCGTATGGGTTGCCTGTCCACTCGTGCGTCGAGTGCTCCGTTGGCACGAACGACGCCGCCGACTCGATCGTCGTGTTGTTCGACTCGGCGAGGTCGGCCGAGCCGCCCCACAGCTCGGGGATGATCGGCGCGATCGCGTTCAGCACCTTGCCGCCGGCGGCGCGGGTGGAGACATCCTTGCCCGCCTCGAAGACGGGGAGCGCCTCTTCGACGCCCTCTGGCAGTTCGCCCGTGAGCAGTCGGTCGAGCAGCGCCTTGCGCTCGGGATTCGCTTCGGCCCACGCGTCGAAGCCGATCTGCCACTCTGCGCGCTGCTGCGCACCACGATCGATCGCCTTGCGGGTGTGCTCGATGACCTCGTCGGAGACCTGGAATGTCAGTTCGGGGTCGAAGCCGAGTACCTCTTTGACAGCGCGCAACTCGTCGGCGCCGAGTGCCGAGCCGTGGATCTTGCCGGTGTTCTGCTTCTTCGGGCTGGGCCAGCCGATGATGGTCTTCAGAATGATGATCGACGGCTTGTCGGTGACGGCCTTGGCCGCCTCGATCGCGTCGAACAGCTCCTGCACGTCTTCGACGTACTGGCCGGTCTTCTTCCAGTCGACGACCTGCACGTGCCAGTGGTAGGCCTCGTAACGCGCCTTCACGTCTTCCGTGAATGCAATGTTCGTGTCGTCTTCGATGGAGATCTGGTTGCTGTCATAGAGCACGACAAGATTGCCGAGCTCCTGGTGGCCGGCGAGCGACGACGCTTCGCTCGTCACGCCCTCCTCGAGGTCGCCGTCGCTGGCGATCACGTAGACGAAGTGGTCGAACGGGCTGGTGCCGGGCGCGGCATCCGGGTCGAAGAGGCCGCGCTCGTAGCGGCTCGCATAGGCGAAACCCACGGCGGACGACAGTCCCTGACCCAGCGGGCCCGTCGTGATCTCGACGCCGTCGGTGTGGCCGTACTCGGGATGGCCGGGGGTCAGCGAACCCCAGGTGCGCAGCGCCTTCAGGTCGTCGAGCTGCAGCCCGTAGCCGCCCAGGTAGAGCTGCACGTACTGGGTCAGCGAGCTGTGGCCTGCCGAGAGGACGAAGCGGTCCCTGCCCAGCCAGTGCTGGTCTTTCGGGTCACGACGCATGACGCGCTGGAACAGAAGGTAGGCGGCTGGGGCGAGGCTCATCGCGGTGCCAGGATGCCCGTTGCCCACCTTCTCCACAGCATCCGCCGCGAGGACGCGGACGGTGTCGACGGCCTTGTTGTCAATGGGATCCCATTGCAGTGCTGCCACTTGAGACTGACCCTTCTTGTTTGCTTCGGTGCGTTTTCTGAAGGGGCCCGTCGAACGGACCCGCACCGCTGGAGAGGTAGTGCGCGCGCCCCAGACGTCATCGGCACCCATGCACCCGTTCACATGCCTCCGGCAGAGCCGGAAGCAGGGCAGTGCATCGATAGGCGAGCACTGCCAAGTATAGGGAGAATGCCAGAATCGAGGGTCACAGGGCGTCGTCGACTGTGCGGTATCCACAACGCGGGCCGACTTGGCAAGCCGACTTCCGACCCCACGGCATGACTTAGACTCGAAGTCGGGTTTTCACGTGATTGAGGAGCAATGGGCGTAGCCGTTGAAAGCCGGGTCTCCCCGGCAAGGATCGGGTTCCGGCGCAAGTTCGCCGCTTATCTCTCCCTCACGAAACCCAGAGTGATGGAGCTTCTGCTCGTCACGACCATTCCCGTGATGTTCCTGGCGCAGGGGGGCGTTCCGAATCTGTGGCTCATCGCGGCCACTGTCATCGGAGGGGCGATGAGCGCCGGCTCAGCGGCCGCGTTCAACTGCTACATCGACCGCGACATCGACAAGGTCATGGCGCGCACCAAGAACCGTCCGCTCGTCACGGGGGAGCTCACGCCACGCGAGGCCTACGTCTTCTCGTGGGTGCTGGCCGTCGCGTCGACGGTCTGGCTGTACCTCACCACGAACTGGCTGGCAGCAGCGCTGTCGGTCGGCGCCATCCTCTTCTACGTCCTCATCTACACGCTGTGGCTCAAGCGACGCACGCAGCAGAACATCATCTGGGGTGGCATAGCGGGATGCTTCCCCGTGCTGATCGGATGGGCTGCGGTCACCGAATCCCTGACGTGGGCGCCGTTCATCCTGTTCGGCGTCGTGTTCCTCTGGACCCCACCGCACTACTGGCCGCTGTCGATGAAGTACCGCGACGACTACAAGACCGTCGGCGTGCCCATGCTCGGTGTGACGCGTGGGCGTGCGGCCGTCGGCCTGCAGGTGATCCTTTATGCGTGGGCGACCGTGGCGTGCTCGCTGCTGCTCATTCCGGTCGCACAGATGGGGCTGGTGTACACGCTGACCGCGCTGGCTGCCGGTGTGTGGTTCATCTACGAGACCCATCGGCTCTACTCGCTGGCCATCCGGCACGAGAACCCGTCGCCGATGCGCGTGTTCCACGGATCGATCACCTATCTGTCGGTGCTGTTCCTCGCGATCGCCATCGACCCGCTCCTCCCGTTCTGACCGTGGCCACGTTCACGACCCCGCTGGGCTGGCTTGCGGATCGCTACACGCTTTCGCCGCGTTGGTTGCGCTGGGCGACGACAGCATCGCTCGTCGTGAGCATCCTGATCGTGCTCGGCGGCGGCATCGTTCGCGTCACTGGCTCCGGCCTGGGATGCCCGACCTGGCCGACCTGCGACGCCGGGTCGGTCGCGCCGACGCCGGCGATGGGCATCCACGCCATCATCGAGTTCTCCAATCGCATGCTCACGACGGTGCTCTGCCTGGCCGTCGCGTTGGTGATCATCGCGGCCCGCCTGCAGAAGCCGCGTGTGCGCAGCATCACCCGTCTGGCCTGGTCGCAGTTCTGGCTGGTCGTTGCGAACGCGATCGCCGGCGGAATCAGCGTGTGGACCGGGCTGAACCCCTACGTCGTCGCGTTCCACTTTCTGATGGCGATGGCATTGCTCACGACCGCAACGCTCACGTGGCACCGCGTGCGGGAGAGACCCGTCACGTCGGCCGCTCTCGCCCGTATCACGGCGCCCGCCCGCACACTGAGCTGGACGCTCACCGCGCTCACAGCGGTTCTGATCGTCGCAGGCACGCTCGTCTCTGGTTCAGGGCCGCACTCCGGCGATTCGGCGGACGTTCCGCGCATGGGATTCGACTGGATCGACATCACGATCGTGCACGCCAGTCTCGGCGTTGCGACGCTGATCGTTGCCGTCGCACTGGCATTCGTCCTCTGGCGCTCACGCGCGAGACTCCCGCTTCTGCGAACGCTCGTCTTCCTCGGGGTCGTGCTCGTTCAGGGAATCGTCGGAACCGTTCAAGCGCTGACAGCGCTTCCCGAGTTGCTGGTGGCGATCCATCTGCTGTTCGCCGCACTGGTGCTGGTCGGTGTTCTCCGCGTTCTTCTCGACGTCAACCCCGGCCTGTTCCCGAGTGTCCACACGGCGCCGGCCGAGTCGGACTCGACAACGTCGCCTGCGCTGAAGGCGGAGTCGCTCGCCGGGCGTGCGGGCTGAGGGCATCCGTTTCGTCGAGTCTCACCCGCAAACATGCCCGACCATATGAACCCGCGGTGAAAACCGTCCATCGTTTGGTTTCTCGCGGAACTGCTGAAAGAGTGGAAACGATGGGCGCCGACGTCACTTCTCTCGCACCGCCGCGTTCGGCGGTCACCGGATGACGGCATCCGACTCGCGAACCATCCGCGTCGCCCCACCTGCCCGTCGTCTCGCCGGCCGCAACCCTCGCCGTCGCCCCGCCCGCATCATCGGCATGGTGGCCAGGATGCTCGCCCTCGCCCTGGTCTGCGCCCTGGTCACGTCGCCGCTCTGGCCGACGATCGATCAGGCATTCCGACCCGCTTTCCCCGGCGCGCCAGGCGGACCGCTCGCCGGCATCATCGCGACGTTCCAGTACACGCCTGCACTCACCTGGCTGGGCAACAGTCTGCTCGTCGCGACCTGCACCACCGTGGTCGCCATCGCGGTGGCCGCGCCCGCCGCTTACGCGTTGTCGCGTGCTCGCGGGCGGCTCGTCTCGAGCTATTCACTTCTGCTCTTCGTCGTGCAGTCGTTGCCGGTGATCGTGCTGGTGATCCCGCTGTTCGTGCTGTTCGCCGGCGCCGGGCTCGTCGACTCGCTCGGCGGGCTCACGATCATCTACATCGGACTCTCGGTGGGCGTCGCGGTGTGGATGCTCACCTCCTACATCGACACGATCCCCGTTCGACTCGAAGAGTCCGCGTGGCTCGACGGATGCTCCGTGTTCAGCGGCTTCATCCGCATCGTGCTGCCCGGCTGCTGGCCAGGGATCATCTCGACAGCGATCTACTGCTTCCTACTGACTTGGAACGACTATCTCGTCGCCATCGTGTTCCTCAAGTCGAACTCGCTCTACACGCTCACCATCGGGCTCCAGGCAGCGCGCACGCCCGGTCTGATCCTCGTGATCGTGCTGCCGCCGTTGCTGCTTTTCGGCCTGCTGCATCGCTACTTCTCGGTCGGGGGCATCGCCGGCGCGCTGAGCGATCGATGATTGTCGCTCACTCGCGACCGCGCTACGCGTCCAGGCCTGCAATGATCGCATCGACGGTGCGCACCGCGAGGCGGTCCACCTGATCGTCGGGCGCATCCCGCAGCGGCCCCCTGAGAACGAGCTCCGCGAAGCCGTGCACAGCCGACCAGCACAGCCACTCGGCTCCGTCCCTTCCTGCGTCGTTCAGGGCACCGGCAGCGACCATCGCATCGAGCGCATCCGTGAGCGCGACGAAGGGGCCGGGCGGCGGCGTCGCAACCGCCTCGCCTGTGCGCCACCCGAAGAACACGACCGAGAACCAACCGGGCTCGCGCCTCGCGAAGTCGATGTAGCCAAGCCCCACCGAGCGCAACCGCTCCAGCGCGCGGGTGCGCTCGGTGCCGTTCACCGGCTCGGCGGGTGCCATGCCCCTCGCGACCCGCGCGAGAATCTCCGCAGCCACGGCAGCGAGCAGCGCTTCACGGTCGTCGAAATGCCGATATGCCGCGTTGGCCGAGACCCCGACTCTGCGCGCCACGTCACGAAGGATCAGGTCAGAGGGGCCGCCGGCACGGGTCGCCTCGAGACCGGCGTCGACGAGCGCTGCGCGAAGGTCACCGTGGTGGTACGGACGTCTCGTCTGAGCCAACCTTGATCCTCTCCGGCAAGCCGAGTACTGTGTTGGAAACCAATGTTCACACTGTACACATAGGAGTGGGAGAAGACATGAGCACCGCACTGCCGCCGGTTGTCGACGCCGACACGTGGCAACGAGAACTCGACGCGCTGCGCATCCGCGAGAAGGCCGCGACACGCGAGCTCGACGCAGTGGCGGCGCAGCGCCGTCGGATGCCCGCCGTGCGCATGCCGGACTACACGCTCGAGGGAGAGAACGGCCCCGTCAGCCTTGCTGACGTGTTCGATGGCGCGTCGCAACTCATCGTCTACAACCACATGTGGTTCGACGACGAGGAGTGGCAGTGCCCTGGCTGCACCGGATTCACGTCGCAGTTCACCCGCTTCGAATTCCTGAAGCCCTATGACGCCAGATTCGTGATCGTCACGCAGGGGCCGATCGATCAAGCGCTCGCGTACAAGCGACGAGTCGGCAACCGCATGACCTGGTATTCAACGGCGAACAGTGCATTCGGCGCTGACGTCGGTGCGCCGCGTGGGGGAGGGTTCGCCGTCAACGTGTTCCTCCGCGAAGGCGACGTGGTCTACCGCACGTGGCACACGAACGGCAGGGGTACCGAGCAGCTCAGCCACACGTTCGCCCTGATCGACCTGCTGCCGTATGGCAGGCAGGAGGAGTGGCAGGACTCGCCGGAGGGATGGCCGCAGTCGCCTACTTATTCCCGCTGGACCTCGTCGCAGGAGGTCGCCGCAGCATACGGACCTGCAGCCGACTGAGCCGTCGAAAAGGGCGCGAGCCGACCTGCGCACCCGAGAGGATGCCGCGGATTGGCTCGCTGCCGTGCCCGGCCCTGTAGAATCCAAGGGTTCAGGAGTGCACCGTCGGCACTCACAAGCCATCCGCACAATCCGTGCCCTTTCACTATCGACCCGCGATGGTGAAATCCGGGGTCGGAGCCGGTCTGAAGCCGGTCACGGGCGGCAGGAAAACGAGGTATTCACAATGTCAGACGTTCTCATCGACCGTCCAGAACTCGCCGGCCTCGGCCAGTACGAGTTCGGCTGGTCCGATTCAGACGCAGCAGGGGCGACAGCTCGTCGCGGTCTTTCGGACCAGGTGGTCCGCGACATCTCCGCCCTCAAGAACGAGCCGGAATGGATGCTCCAGCGCCGCATCAAGGCCCTGTCCATGTTCCAGCGCAAACCCATGCCGACCTGGGGCGCCGATCTCTCCGAGATCGACTTCGACAACATCAAGTACTTCGTGCGGTCGACCGAGAAGCAGGCCCAGACCTGGGACGACCTGCCGGATGACATCAAGAACACGTACGAGAAGCTCGGCATCCCCGAGGCTGAACGGCAGCGACTCGTCGGAGGCGTTGCTGCGCAGTACGAGTCCGAGGTCGTCTATCACCAGATCCGCGAGGACCTCGAGGCGCAGGGTGTCATCTTCATGGACACCGATACCGCTCTTCGCGAGCACCCGGAGTTCTTCGAGGAGTACTACGGCACGGTCATTCCGGCCGGCGACAACAAGTTCGCCGCCCTGAACACCGCCGTGTGGTCCGGCGGATCGTTCGTCTACGTCCCCAAGGGCGTCCACGTCGACATTCCGTTACAGGCCTACTTCCGTATCAACACGGAGAATATGGGCCAGTTCGAACGAACGCTCATCATCGCCGACGAAGACAGCTACGTGCACTACATCGAGGGCTGCACTGCCCCGATCTACAAGTCGGATTCCCTGCACTCGGCCGTAGTCGAGATCATCGTGAAGAAGGGCGCACGCGTGCGTTACACGACGATCCAGAACTGGTCGAACAACGTCTACAACCTCGTCACCAAGCGTGCGATCGCCCACGAGGGCGCGACGATGGAGTGGATCGACGGCAACATCGGCTCCAAGGTGACGATGAAGTACCCGTCGATCTTCCTGGCGGGGGAGCACGCGAAGGGCGAGACGCTCTCCGTGGCCTTCGCCGGTCCGGGCCAGCACCAGGATGCCGGCGCAAAGATGATCCACCTCGCGCCCTACACGCAGTCCTCGATCGTCTCCAAGTCGATTGCTCGCGGCGGCGGACGTGCCGGCTACCGCGGTGAGGTTCGGGTGGAGAAAGACGCCCACCACGCCGCGAACACGGTGCGTTGCGATGCGCTGCTGGTCGACACCATCTCGCGCAGCGACACCTACCCGTCCATCGACATCCGCGTCGACGACGTGCAGCTCGGGCACGAGGCGACGGTCTCCCGCGTCAGCGAGGAACAGCTCTTCTATCTGATGAGCCGCGGCATGCCGGAAGACGAGGCCATGGCCATGATCGTGCGAGGCTTCATCGAGCCGATCGCACGCGAACTTCCGATGGAATACGCGCTCGAACTCAACAAGCTCATCGAGATGGGCATGGAAGGATCCGTCGGTTAGTCATGACCATCACCGAGACAGAACCCACGTTCATCCCGGTCCAGACCCGTTCGGAGCGCTTCGCGTCGACAGACGTCGCGGACTTCGGCGCGGTCACCGGTCGTGAGGCGACCTGGCGGTACACGCCTGTCGCCCGCATCGCGCAGCTCTTCGAGCCCGGACTCGACGGATCCCGCTACGACACCGAGCTCACAGCAAGCGGCGGAGTGACCGCGGAGTGGGTCGGCCGCGACCATGCGCTGATCGGCGCGGCAGGCACACCGGAGGAGAAGGCATCCGCGAACGCCTGGAGCTCGTTCGACGAGGCTCTCCTCGTCACGGTCTCCGGCGACACCGGAGAGGCCGTGCTGTCGCGCTCCGGTCTGGGCAACGGCGACCGCGCTGCACACACCGTCGTGCACGCCCTCGCGGGCAGTAGTGGCACCCTCGTGCTGCGCAATACGGGAGATGCCAGCCTCACCGAGAACATCGAGATCGTGCTCGAGCAGGGCTCTCAGCTCACACTCGTCAGCGTGCAGGAGTGGACGGATGCCTCGCGGCACGTCTCGACGCATTTCGCGTCGGTCGGTCGCGACGCCCGTCTCAAGCACGTGACGGTCTCGCTCGGCGGCGGCTTCATCCGGTTGAACCCTGCCGTGCATCTCGCCGGACCCGGCGCGGAGATCGAAGCCTACGGCGCCTACTTCGCGGATGCCGGCCAGTACATCGAGCACCAGGTGTACGTCTTCCACGACGAAAGCAACCAGCGCAGCCGCGTGACCTACAAGGGCGCGCTGCAGGGGGTATCCGCCCACACGGTCTGGATCGGCGATGTGCTCATCGGCCAGCGGGCCGTCGGCACCGACAGCTACGAGCAGAACCGCAACCTGGTGCTCACCGAGGGTGCGCGCGCCGACTCGGTGCCGAACCTCGAGATCGAGATCGGCGACATCGTCGGAGCGGGTCACGCGAGCGCGACCGGACGCTTCGACGACGAGCAGCTGTTCTACCTGCAGTCGCGTGGCATCACCGAGGACGAGGCCCGTCGCCTCGTCGTACGAGGCTTCCTCATCGAGATCGTGCAGCAGATCGGTTCGCCGGCGCTCGAGGAGCACCTGCACGACGCGATCGAGGCTGAGCTCTCCGGAGTGGAACGGTGAGCGCGGAGCGCGTCTGCCCTGCAGCTGAGCTGGTGGCGAACGAGGCCAGGCGGGTTGTGGTCGGCGGCGTGCCGATCGCACTCGTCAAGGACTCGGCCGGCGACATCCACGCCATCGGCGACACCTGCACGCACGGCGACATCTCGCTGTCCGAGGGCTTCGTCGAGGGCGAGGCGATCGAGTGCTGGGCGCACGGATCGCAGTTCTCGCTCCTCACCGGAAAGCCCCTCAACCTGCCGGCCTACGAGCCGGTCCCCGTTTTCACCGTCGAGCTCATCGACGGAGACGTCTTCATCGACCCGACTACCACGAAAGCCAGCTGAGCCATGTCCACACTCGCCATCCGCGACCTGCACGTCACCGTCGAGACCGATCAGGGCACCAAGGAGATCCTCCGCGGTGTCGACCTGACCATCAACACCGACGAGATCCACGCCATCATGGGCCCGAACGGGTCGGGCAAGTCGACGCTCGCCTACACGATCTCGGGCCACCCCAAGTACAAGGTGACGCGCGGCAGCATCGAGCTCGACGGGAAGAGCGTGCTCGCGATGACCGTCGACGAGCGCGCACGTGCCGGCCTCTTCCTCGCCATGCAGTACCCGGTCGAGATCCCGGGCGTGACCAACACGAACTTCCTGCGAACTGCCAAGACGGCCATCGATGGGGAGGCTCCTTCGATCCGTCACTGGACCAAGGACGTCAAGGCCGCCATGGACAACCTGAAGATGGACTCGTCGTTCGCCGCGCGCAACGTGAACGAGGGCTTCTCCGGCGGTGAGAAGAAGCGCAACGAGATTCTGCAGCTCGAGCTGTTGAAGCCGAAGTTCGCCGTGCTCGACGAGACCGACTCCGGACTCGACATCGACGCGCTGAAGATCGTGTCGGAGGGCGTCAACCGCGCTCACGACAACACCAAGCTGGGCGTGCTGCTGATCACGCACTACACGCGCATCCTGCGCTACATCAAGCCCGACTTCGTGCACGTGTTCGTCGCAGGTCGTGTGGCGGAAGAGGGCGGCCCCGAGCTGGCCGAGCAGCTGGAAGAAGAGGGCTACGTGCGCTTCGTCACCGATGGCGAAGACGATACGGATGCCGTCCTGCCCGACGACGCGCCGGCGAGCGTAGGCTGATTTCATGGCTTCCACGCTCGCTCCCACCCTCTACGACCAGGTCGAAGAGGCGTTGAAGGACGTCATGGACCCCGAGCTCGGCGTCAACATCGTCGACCTCGGACTGATCTACGACCTCGCATGGGACGAGGAGAACGACGCCCTCGTCATCTCGATGACGCTGACCAGCGCCGGATGCCCGCTCACCGACGTGCTCGAGGACCAGACCGCCGAATCGCTCGACGGGGTCGTGGAGCGCTTCCGCATCAACTGGGTGTGGATGCCCCCGTGGGGCCCTGAGCGCATCACCGAAGACGGCCGCGACATGATGCGCGCCCTCGGTTTCGCTATCTGAGTTGTCTTGCGCGCCGGTCCTTGCCCGGCGCGCCGCGGTCGGCTATGCGCATGGTCGCGTACGGCGCCGGCGAAGCCGCCACCTCGCAGAGCGGGTCACGTCTCAGAGATATGCGCCGGTCCTTGCCCGGCGCGCCGCGGTCGGCTATGCGCATGGTCGCGTACGGCGCCGGCGAAGCCGCCACCTCGCAGAGCGGGTCACGTCTCAGAGATATGCGCCGGTCCTTGCCCGGCGCGCCGCGGTCGGCTATGCGCATGGTCGCGTACGGCGCCGGCGAAGCCGCCACCTCGCAGAGCGGGTCACGTCTCAGAGATATGCGCCGGTCTCCACCCAGCGCCGCCATCCCCACGCCAGCTGCTCCGCACGCGAGATTGCGTTTCAACTGCAGAAATGGCGCTTCCGGGCTTGGGCTATTCGCCATTTCTGCAGTTGAAACGACATCTGGAGGCCGGCAGCGGCGCAGCAGCGCAGCGGCAGAACAACACAGAGCAGCGCAACACAGAGCAGCGCAGCGCGCAACGAGCAACGTAACGCGCGCCGTCAGGCCTCCGCCTTGTCCAGGCGCCAGTAGCCCATGAAGGCGACGGCGCGACGGTCGACGCCGTGCCCGCTCACCAGGTGTCTGCGCAGTGCCTTGATCGCCCCTGCCTCCCCGGCGAGCCAGGCGTAGAGCGGCGCACTCTTCAGCGCTGCCCCACCCTTTGCCGTGCGGGGCACCTCCCAGATGAGGTCGGTGTCGAGCTCCTCGACCTCGGCGCCGCGGCCGGCGGGCGCGAGCTCCGCGACCGCGTGCCGCACGGCCGCGACCAGGTGGCGATGCCGTTCGGCGCTGCCGCGTGAAGCCACCCGGTAGTCGAATCCAGGATGGCGCGGGAGGTAGCGAGCATCGTCGGCATGCGGCACTTCGAGCACGACGACGCCACGGGCATCCTGCGGCAGCTGCTCGAGGATGCCCGCGATGGCGGGCGCGGCCGTCTCGTCCCCGGCCAGCAGATAGTTCTCGGTTTTCGCGGGTGGCACGAAGTCGACGCCGAGGCTGACGCCGCTGTGGTGCGTCGTCGGACCGTAGATGAGCACCTCGTCGCCCACCTCGGCGCTCGCGATCCACGCGGAGGCAGGGCCGACCACATCGTGCGCCACCATGTCGATGTCCACCTCGCACAGCTCATTGCGCACAGCCCGCGTGGTGTAGGTGCGGAACGGAGGCCTGGCGTCCTTCGGCAGCTCCCGCCAGGTCGTATACCAGTCCTCGGCGCTCGGCATCGTGTCGAGCCCGGCGGTCGCCGTCGGGAAGATCACCTTGATGCGCTGGTCGTATCCCGGGTCGCCGTAGCTCGCCAGATCGCCTCCACTGAACGTGAAGCGGCGGAAGCTCGGCGTCACGTCGCTGATCACCGCGACCTTGGCACGGAAGAATCGCGCTGTCTCAGCGGGCATCGAAGGCTCCCACCTGCTCGAGCTCGGCGTCCCGCGCATGGTGCCGTCCACGGGGGAGCACGAGCGGCGCTCCGGACACCGGGTCGGGGATGACCGTGCAGTCCAGGTCGAAGACCGTTCGGATGAGTTCGCTCGTCATCACCTCGGCAGGTGGTCCGCTTGCGACGATGCGCCCTTCGCGCATCGCGAAGACGTGATCCGCGTAACGCGCGGCCAGATTCATGTCGTGAAGCACCATCACGATCGTCGTTCCCCGTTCCTGATTCAAGTCGGCGAGGAGGTCGAGAACCTCGATCTGGTGCGCGACGTCGAGATAGGTGGTCGGCTCGTCCAGCATCAGCACGTCGGTCTCCTGAGCGAGCGCCATGGCGATCCAGACCCGCTGCCGTTGCCCACCGGAGAGTTCGTCGACCGGCCGATCGGCCAGCTCGGTGGTCCGCGTCGAGGCCAATGCCCGCGCGACCGATTCGTAGTCGCCCTCGCTCCACCTCGCCAGGAACTTCTGGTGCGGATGCCTGCCCCTGCCCACGAGATCGGACACCGCGATTCCCTCCGGCGCCGTCGGCGACTGGGGGAGCAGCCCCAGCGTGCGGGCGATCTCCTTGGTCGGCAGCTCGCGCAACGACGTGCCGTCGAGCAGCACCTGACCGGACTTCGGAGTGACGATGCGCGCGAGCGCGCGCAGCAGCGTGGACTTGCCGCAGCCGTTCGCACCGACGATGGCGGTGATCCGTCCAGGCGGCACGACGAGGTCGAGGCCGTCGACGATCGTGCGGTCGCCGTAGGCGAGTGTCAGGGCATCGGCGGCGAGTGTGTGCGATTCGGTCACAGGGATCCTCCCGTGCGGTTCATCCTGGTGAGGAGCAAGACGAGGTAGGGCGCGCCGAGCACGCCCGTGATGACGCCGACCGGGTAACGGCCGTCGAAGGCGAACTGGCCGACCAGGTCGGACAGCATGACGAGCAGCGAGCCGACGAGACCGGCCGGCAACAGAGGAGAGCCTCCTGGGCCGACGAGACGGGCGGCGATCGGCCCCGACATGAAGGCGACGAAGGCGATGGGACCGGCGGCCGACGTGGCGATCGCCAGCAGCGCGACAGCGGCGATGATCGCCAGCAGGCGGATGCGCGAGACGCGAACGCCGAGAGCCGCAGCGGAGTCGTCGCCGAGCCGAAGAGTGCTCAGCGAACGCCCCTGAGAAAGCAGCAGCGGCACCAGCACGAGGCTCGCGACGGCGAGCGGAAGAACACTGGACCACTCTGCGCCGTTCAGACTTCCCGTGAGCCATCGCATCGCCGTCTGCAGGTCCCACGCCGCGGCACGGGAGAGCACGTACGAGATGACGCTCTCGAGCATCGCCGCAACGCCGATGCCGATCAGGATCAGGCGCGTTCCGCCGAAGCCTCCGCGGTTCGACAGGAGGTAGATCACGGCCGCGGTGACGAGCGCGCCGCACAGCGCGAGCAGCGAGACGGCGGCGCCGTCGAGCGATAGCACGATGATCCCGAACACGGCAGCCGCGCTCGCTCCTGAGCTGATGCCGATCACATCGGGTGAGGCGAGCGGATTGCGCAGCATGGTCTGGAACGTGACTCCGGCGATGCCGAAGGCGAATCCGGAGAGCAGGCCGAGGCTCGCTCGCGGCAGGCGCAGGTCTCCGACCGTGAAGGATGCCCCTGGCACCGTCTGCCCGAAGATCACCCTGATGACATCTCCGGGGCCGTAGAAGGTCTGGCCGATCATCAGGGTGGCGAGGAAGACGGCGACCACGGCGATCACGAGTATCGCGATGACAAGGCCGCGGCGGCGCATCCGCTTCCTGCGACCGGCGACGATCGTGCGCACCTCGGACCGGGCGCCGAGGATGCCCGCGCTCACAGTTCACGCACCTTCTGGCGTCGCACGATCCAGATGAAGAACGGCGCCCCGATGATCGCGGTCACGATGCCGACATCGATCTCGGAAGGACGCGCGACGAGGCGTCCGACGACATCGGCCATGACGAGGAGCGCGGCGCCGCCGAGGGCGCTGAACGGCAACAGCCAGCGGTGGTCCGTGCCGACCAGCAGCCTGCAGACGTGAGGGACGACGAGCCCGACGAAGCCGATCGGACCGGCGATCGCTGTGGCAGCGCCGCACAGGATGACGGCGCCCGCCGAGGAGGTCAGGCGCGAGCGCAGCACGTTCACGCCCAGTCCTGTCGCCAGTTCGTCGCCGAGCGCGAGCGAGTTCATGCCCCCGGCCATCACCAGGCAGACGACGGCACCGACCACGAGCACCGGCGCGATGACGGCGATGCGATCCCAGGTCGCGCCCCCTACGCCGCCGATCTGCCAGAACCGGAACGACTCGACGACATCGACGCGGGGGAGGAGCACAGCGCTCACGAGCGATGCGAAGGCCGCCGAGATCGCGGCGCCTGCCAACGCGAGCTTCAACGGCGATGCACCACCGCCGATCGATCCGATCAGGTAGACGAAGACTGCGGCGACCGCAGCACCCGCGATCGCGACGACCAGGAAGGCGTACGGCGACGACATGCCGAAGAACGCGATGCCGATCACGACGGCCAGCGCCGCACCGCTCGAGACGCCCAGGATGCCCGGATCGGCCAGCGGATTTCGCGTGACCGCCTGCATGGTTGTGCCCGACATCGCCAACGCCGCGCCGACGAGCAATGCGAGAACGGTGCGCGGGACGCGTGCGACGACGGCCGACCGAGCCACCGTGCTCGTGTCGCCGCCGAGCCCGGCGAGGATGTCGTTCATCGACACCGCACGCACGCCGAACGCCACAGAGGCGGCGCAGAGCACCACGATCGCCACCACCAGCACAACGATCCAGATCAGGCGCACGGCCGCCGAACGCCGCAACCCGGCGACGCTCGGCGGCGTGGTGCGCACATCGGTGACGGACAACGGATCAGCCCCGTTCCTGATCAGCCCAGCGCCGATCAGCCCAGCGCCTTCGCCAGCAGAGCGAAGTAGTCGTCGATGCCCCAGCCGATCGACAGAGCCGACGGGTTCGCCGATGCGGCCAGCGGTGTGGCGTTCTTGAGCACCGCGATGTGTCCGGCCGCGATCGCCGGGATCTTGGAGAGCAGCGGGTCGGCTTGGAGTTCCTTGATCATGGCATCCGCGTCGTCGCCGTACGTGACGAACAGGTCGACGTCGTCGAATCGGTCGGCCTGCTCGGAGCTCACCGTGACGTAGTACTCGTCGGTCTTCTTCGACTCCTCTTTCACGACCGTCGGCGTCGGCAGTCCGAGGTCCTCGAGGAATCCGGGACGCGTGTCATGGCTCGTGTAGAAGCCGATCTTGCTGTGGTCCTTCGGGTCGATGTACGAGAACAGGATCTTCTTGCCATCGAGCACGGAGTACTTCGCCAGTGAGGCGTTCACCTCGGCGTGAAGCTTCTTGATCAGGGCCTTGCCCTCCGCCTCGAGCCCGATCGCCTTGGAGTCCATCAGAATCGTGTCCTCGTACGACGTGCCCCAAGCGACATCGGGGTAGGCGATCGTCGGCGCGATCTTCGAGAGCGTCTCGTAGTCCTCCTTGCTCAGTCCCGAGTACGCGGCGAGGATCACGTCGGGACGCGAGTTCGCAACCGCCTCGAAGTCGATTCCATCCGTCTCGTCGAACAGAGCCGGCGTCTTCGCCCCCAGGCTCTTCAACTGGTCTGCCACCCACGGGTACACGCCGTCGCCGTTGTCGCCCCAGGTCGCCTTCGCCATTCCGACCGGAACGACGCCCAGTGCGAGCGGCACTTCGCCGTTCGACCAGGCAACCGTCGCCACGCGCTTCGGCTTCGACTCGATGGTCGTCGTCCCGTAGACGTGCTTGATGCTCACGGGGAAGGCCGCGTCCGAGGACGAGCTGTCGGAGCCGGCAGTGGCTTCGGCGTTCGTCGGGCCGGTGCATCCGGTCAGGAGCAGAGCAACGGCGGTCACCGCGGCTGCTGCAGTGGCGAGGACAGTGCGTCGGGGCACGGAGATCTCCCATTCGTTCGAGTTAGGTAAGGCAACCCTAACAGCCCTGAGAGGACTCACAGTCCGTGTACGTCGGATACCCTTGACGGGCGCCATCGCGCACCATACCCACCCTTTGAGCAGAACTGGACAACGCCTGTGCTCGCCGTGCACGACCTCGAGATCCGCGTCGGCGCACGCACCCTGATGTCAGGGGTGTCATTCCGCGTCGCCGCCGGAGACAAGATCGGTCTGGTCGGTCGCAACGGTGCTGGAAAGACGACCTTGACCAAGGTATTGGCGGGGGATCTGCTCCCCAGCGACGGCCGTGTCGAGCGCTCGGACAAGCTCGGCTACCTGCCGCAGGACCCGCGCACCGGCGA
This sequence comes from Humibacter sp. RRB41, assembly GCF_022761015.1. Lineage (GTDB taxonomy): Bacteria > Actinomycetota > Actinomycetes > Actinomycetales > Microbacteriaceae > Humibacter. The sequence goes on along the minus strand of NZ_JAKWJQ010000002.1, from coordinate 245,604 downwards.
CCCCGACATGCTCGCACGCACGCGCATTCTGGATGCTCGCGGGCTCGGCTCGCTCGCGATCGGCATGCACGAGGCGTCGTTGGAAATGGCTTCGGACGACGCGGATGCCGCGGCGAAGGCGATGCGACGCTACGCGAACCTGACAGAGCGCTTCGAGTCACTCGGCGGCTATTCCGCAGAGGCGGAGGCCGCGTCCATCGCCCACAACCTGTCGCTGCCGGATCGCATCCTCGACCAGCCACTGCGAACGCTCTCCGGCGGTCAGCGCCGCCGCATCGAGCTCGCGCGCATCCTGTTCTCCGACGCGGAGACGATGATCCTCGATGAGCCGACCAACCATCTCGACGCCGACTCGGTGCTCTGGCTGCGGGACTTCTTGAAGAGCTACAAGGGCGGGCTGATCGTGATCAGCCACGACGTCGACATCGTGGGGGAGACGGTCAACAAGGTCTTCTACCTGGACGCCAACCGCCAGGTGATCGACATATACAACATGGGCTGGAAGGCCTATCTCGCCCAGCGCGCCTCAGACGAGGAGCGTCGCAAGAAGGAGAGGGCGAACGCCGAGAAGAAGGCCTCGGTTCTGCAGCTGCAGGCCGCGAAGTTCGGAGCGAAGGCGACGAAGGCGGCGGCGGCCCACCAGATGGTCGCGCGCGCCGAGAAGCTGCTCTCCGGCCTCGACGAGGTGCGACAGGACGACCGCGTCGCGAAGCTGCGGTTCCCGACGCCCGCTCCGTGCGGGCGTACGCCGATCATGGCATCCGACCTGTCCAAGAGCTACGGATCGCTCGAGATCTTCACCGCAGTCGACCTCGCGATCGACCGCGGATCGAAGGTGGTCATCATCGGCTTGAACGGTGCAGGCAAGACGACGCTGCTGCGCATCCTGGGCGGGGTCGACGTGCCGGACACCGGAGCCATCGAGCCCGGCCACGGCCTGCGAATCGGCTATTACGCGCAGGAACACGAGACCATCGACGTCGCCCGCTCTGTGCTGCAGAACATGGTCTCGAGCTCTCCGAACCTGACGGAGACCGAGGCGCGCAGGGTGCTCGGCTCATTCCTGTTCACGGGCGACGACGTGCACAAGCCGGCCGGCGTGCTCTCCGGCGGGGAGAAGACCAGGCTGGCGCTGGCCATGATCGTGGTCTCCGGCGCGAACGTGCTGCTGCTCGACGAGCCGACGAACAACCTCGACCCGGCGAGCCGTGAGCAGATTCTGGATGCCCTCGCGCACTACGAGGGCGCCGTCGTTCTCGTCTCGCACGACCCGGGCGCAGTTGAGGCGTTGAATCCGGAACGGGTGCTCATCCTGCCGGACGGCGTCGAGGACCACTGGAACGCGGACTACGCCGACCTGATCGCGCTGGCGTAGTTCAGGGCTGATCGGTCAGCGAGTTGACCTCGAGCGGGAAGTCGCGCGACGACAGGAAACCTCGCAGGAACTCGACGTGTTCATCACACGCCAACCAGGTCTTGCGTCGATCTTCGGAGTGGATGCGCGGATTGCGCCAGTCGATCCGCCAGCTCGCACCCTGGCGGCATCCTGCCCGCGAGCAGGTGAGAACCTCCGGGTCACCGCCCAGCGCGTCGAGCAACGTCATGACGCCGGCTTGTCGTCGCCGTCTTCCGTGCGATCGTCGATAGGGGCCGGGGGAGTGACGGGCACGATCGCCCCTGGGCGCAGCGGATCTCCGGCGCGCGGCCTGACAGCGTTCGCGATCACGACGGCGAAGTACGGCAGGAAGATGGCGCCGGCCGCGGGAATCAGGAGCCACCATCCGCGCACCCAGATGAGCGAGACGATGCAGAGCACGCGGATGGACATCATCACCGTGTACTCGAGCATGCGACCGCGACGCTCGTCTGCTGGGGCGTGCGGCAGCGATGTGATCGAATCGTGTTTCATCGGTGCGGCTCCTGGAGTAGCGGGTGACCAACGCCATCCACACCCCAAGACTACGTGCCTTTCACCGGGTCGGACCGCCCTCCGGCAGGACCGCCACCGGTCGGACTCTAGACTGAATTCCGTTTGCATTCGCCCGACCACGAGGACTGACCCATGACGACGCCCCGAACCGTTCTCATCACCGGAGGGAACCGCGGGATCGGCCGCGCCATCGCCGAAGAATTCATCGCGCAAGGACACCGAGTGGCCGTGACGGCCCGCAGCGGCGAGGGCCCGATCGGTTCCCTGACCGTGCGCGCCGACGTGACGGACAGCGACCAGGTGGATGCCGCGTTCTCGGCCGTCGAGGCAGAGCTCGGCCCGGTCGAGGTGATCGTGGCGAACGCCGGCATCACGCGCGACACCCTCCTCATGCGCATGAGCGACGACGACTTCGACACCGTTGTCGACACCAACCTCGGCGGATCGTTTCGCGTCGTCAAGAGGGCGTCGAAGGGCATGCTCAAGGCGCGCTTCGGCCGCGTCATCCTGATCGCCAGCGTTGCGGGTCTGATGGGCTCTCCCGGCCAGGTCAATTACGCCGCGTCGAAGGCCGGCCTCGTCGGCATCGCCCGCTCGCTCACCCGCGAGCTCGGAGCGAGGGGAATCACCGCCAACGTCGTCGCGCCCGGATTCATCGAGACCGACATGACGGCCGAGCTGCCGGAGGAGAAGCAGACCGAGTACAAGAAGTCCATTCCGGTCGGACGCTACGGAAAGGCGTCAGAGGTCGCCAAGGCCGTCGCATGGCTCGCCTCCGACGACACCTCGTACATCTCGGGAGCAGTCATCCCCGTCGACGGCGGCATGGGAATGGGTCACTAGGCAGACGGCGAGATCCGTCGTGGCGGGGTCGATCTCCAGCATGGCGGGCTAACGTCGAGCACGATGAAAGGACCGAGCACGGCTACCTCGACGCCCGGAACCGGTGCACTCGCACGCCGGAACGCCGAGCTTTCGCGTCGCACCGCAGCAGGTGGCGTCGCCAAGCCGGCTGCCGTGTACGACACGGTCACCGAGGGCCTGAGCGGATGGCAGTTCCTGCGCACGGGGCGCTGGATCGGATACTTCGCGATCGCCGTCGCCTTCGCCCTGATCTGCTCCGCCCTCGCACTCTGGCAGTTCGACAGGGGCCAGGGAGCTTCCCAGGACAACCATCTCTACGCCGCGAACTTCGCAGCGCCGGCGGTTGCGCTGACGACGGCACTGCCGACGAGGTCCGCCTACACCTCCGATCAGATCTGGCGGCGGGTCACGATGAGCGGCACATGGGATGCCTCGCATCAGTACTACGTGCGCAACAGCATCCGCAGCGGCGAGACCGGCTTCCAGGTGGTCACGGCGCTGAAGGTCACCACGGGCGGAACGTTCCTGATCGATCGCGGCTGGGTCGCGGCGGCGTCGAAGGACACGACAGTTCCGGCCGAACGACCCGCACCGCCGCCCGGTGTCATCGACGTCGTCGCCCGCCTTCAACCGAGCCAGGCGAAGCGCGGCGAGGGCGGAGTTCAGAACGGACAGATCGAGTCGGTCGATCTCGATGAACTGGCACCGGTCGTCGGCAGCGACGTCTACTCGGCAGCCTGGGGGGTGATCGTCTCGCCCGGCTCGACCGGGCAAGGGCTCGCGCGCGTTCAAGCCTCACCGCCGGCCGAGGGCGTCGGCTACCACTACTCGTACGTCATCCAGTGGATCCTGTTCGCCCTCATCGGCTTCTTCATGCTCTGGCGTGGCGCCGTCCGCGAGTTCCGCCGCATCAACGTCGACGATCCGGAGGAGCAGCGCAGAGAAGAGACCCGCGTGCGCAAGGCTGCCACGAAGGCGTTCACCGACGAGGAGACCGAGGACGAGGCGCTCGACGGCTTCATACCGCTCAGCCGGTGGGTTGCGCGACCCGGTGCCACGGTGGAGGCCGGAGCTCCAGCGCGTCCTGCCCTGACAGGCACGCCCATCCCGTTCGACACCGACGCCGATGCTGCGACAGACGACAAGCCGGCGGCCGGGCGCGAGATCGAGCAACAGTCAGACGAGGTGTACGTGCTCGGCGACGACCGAGCACGTGACACGGGCGAGCCCGACCCGAAGGACCAAGGGGCCTGACGACCAAGCCTCAGCCGCGAAGTCCGAGCAGTGGCAGCACCTGGGAGAGATCCCGCGTGTCGACCGAGACGCTTGCGGCGCCTCTCACCGCGGGCTTTGCGCAGAATGCGACCGACAGCGCCGACGCCCGCATCATGGCGAGGTCGTTCGCGCCGTCTCCGATCGCGACGGTTCTCGTGAGTGGAACACCGGCATCCGTTGCCCACTCGCGCAACGTCCGTTCCTTCGCCGCCGCATCGATCACGGGCCCGTCGACCCGGCCGGTGAGGACTCCGTCGACGATCTCGAGCCTGTTGGCCCGCCAGCGATCGAGTCCGAGTGTCGAAGCGAGCGGGTCGACCAGCTCGTGAAAGCCCCCCGAGACCACGCCGACGAGTCCTCCTGCGGCGTGGACACCCGCGACGAGCTCGGGAACGCCGTCCGTGACACGGATGCGCCGCGCGACCTCGTCGAACACGGATTCGTCCAGCCCGGCGAGGGTCGCGACCCGTTCCGTGAGGCTCTGCCCGAAGTCGAGTTCCCCGCGCATGGCACGCTCGGTGATCTCGGCCACCATCGATCGCGAGCCGGCGTGCTCGGCGAGCAACTCAATGACTTCGTCATGAATGAGCGTGGAGTCCACATCGAGCACCACGAGCAAACGCGCGGACGAGGCGGACTGTTCAGTGCTCATGGAACGACGTGGACTCCTTTGCCGACCACAGTGAGGCCGGACGGTGTGACGGTGAAGCCGCGAGCACGATCGCGCTCAGGATCGACGCCGATCTTCGCACCCTCGGTCACGACGACGTCCTTGTCGAGGATAGCCCGGCCGACGAAGGCGTTCGGCTCGATGATCGCGCGGTCGAAGATGACGGAATCGACGACGTGCGCACCCGACTCGATCTTCGCCCACGGTCCGAGCACGCTGCGTTCCAGGTGGGCGCCGCTGATCACGGAACCGAGCGAGACGATGGAGTCGATCGTGGTTCCGATGGCACCGCGCACGTCGCGCACGAGCTTCGCGGGAGGCGAGTTGAGCTGCTGGCTGAAGATCGGCCACGCATTGTTGTAGAGGTTGAAGATCGGCAGGGCCGACACCAGGTCCTGGTGCGCCTCGAAGAACGAGTCGATCGTTCCTACGTCGCGCCAGTAGTAACGGTCGCGGTCTGTCGAGCCCGGCACGTCATTGCGACGGAAGTCGTACACGCCTGCCTCGGCGCGCGACACGAAGTCGGGAATGATGTCGCCTCCCATGTCGTGGTTCGAATCGGGACGCTCTCCGTCGCGCTGCACCCCCTCGATGAGCGCCTGGGCGTCGAAGACGTAGTTGCCCATCGATGCCAGCACCTCATCGGGCGCGTCGGGAAGCCCGATCGGATCGGACGGCTTCTCACGGAACGCCGAGATGCGCTCCGGTTCGCTCGGGTCGACCTCGATCACTCCGAACTGGTCTGCCAGCGAGATGGGCTGCCTGATGGCCGCGACCGTCGCAGCGGCGCCCGACGCGATGTGCGCGTCGATCATCTGGGCGAAGTCCATGCGGTACACGTGATCGGCGCCGACCACGACGACGATGTCGGGCTTCTCGTCGCGGATCAGATTGAGGCTCTGCAGGATGGCGTCCGCCGATCCCGAGAACCAGCGCTTGCCGAGCCGCTGCTGCGCCGGAACCGAGGCGATGTAGGAGCCGAGCAGTCCGGAGAGACGCCAGGTCTGCGACACGTGCCGGTCGAGGCTGTGCGACTTGTACTGGGTCAGCACGACGATCTGACGCAGCGCGGAATTGACGAGGTTCGTCAGCGCGAAGTCGATCAAACGGTACTGGCCGCCGAACGGCACGGCGGGCTTGGCCCGATCCGCCGTCAACGGCATGAGGCGCTTGCCTTCGCCGCCCGCCAACACAATGCCGAAGATCTTCTTGCCCGCCATGACACCAACAGTAGAGCCGCCGCAGGTCGCCGACCAGCATGGACTCGAACCCCGTCCGGGTCTGGCGCAGATCGTTCCAGGATGCCGTAGCGTCGACCTCATGCGCGTGGACCTCTTGACCCGTGAATACCCACCGGACATCTACGGCGGAGCCGGAGTACACGTCACCGAGTTGGTCGCGTCCCTGCGCCGATCGATCGAGGTCCAGGTGCGCTGTTTCGGCGCACAGCGCGATGAGGCCGACACGACCGGGTACGCCGTTCCCGAACAGCTCGCGGGAGCCAATGCCACGCTTTCAACCCTCGGCGTGGATCTGCAGTTCGCGCAGGCGGTCGAGGGGGCGAACCTCGTGCACTCGCACACCTGGTACGCGAATCACGGCGGGCGGCTGGCGCAGCTGCTGCACGGCATCCCGCACGTCGTCACCGCGCACAGCCTCGAGCCGCTCCGCCCGTGGAAGGCTGAGCAGCTCGGCGGGGGCTACCGCGTCTCGAGTTGGGTGGAACGCGAGGCATACGAGGCGGCGGATGCCGTCGTCGCCGTGAGCGAAGGGATGCGGCGCGACATCCTGCGGGTCTACCCGAACGTCGACCCGGCACGCACGCACGTGATCTACAACGGCATCGACCTCGAGCGCTGGCAGATCGTCGACGATCCCGATCTGGTGCGCTCGCTGGGCGTCGATCCCGATCGGCCGACGGTCATCTTCGTCGGCCGCATCACCCGGCAGAAGGGTCTGCCGTACTTTCTGCGCGCGGCCGCTGCTCTGTCTCCCGACATGCAGCTCGTGCTCTGCGCGGGCGCACCGGACACCGCCGAGATCATGGCCGAGGTGACCGAGCTGGTGCGCGAACTTCAGCGTTCCCGCGACGGCGTGATCTGGATCGACCGCATGCTGCCGCAGCCCGAGCTCGCCGCGCTGCTCAGCGCGGCAACCGTGTTCGTCTGCCCGTCGATCTACGAGCCGCTGGGAATCGTCAACCTCGAGGCCATGGCGTGCGGGCTGCCCGTTGTGGCGACGGCGACCGGCGGCATCCCCGAGGTCGTCGAGAACGGTGTGACCGGCAGGCTCGTGCCCATCGAGCAGGCGGCAGACGGCACCGGAACTCCGCTGAATCCCGAGCGATTCGTCGCCGACATGGCTGAGGCGCTGACGTCTGTCGTCTCGGATCGGCAGCGAGCACACGAGCAGGGAGCGGCGGGCCGGATGCGCGCCCAGACCCAGTTCTCCTGGTCGGCCATCGCGGACCAGACGCTCGCGCTCTACCGGCGGTTGGTGGTGCAGTAACGATGACGCCGCTCGCGTAGACGCAGGAAATGGCGTCCGCTCTTAAGCTCCAGCGCGCTGCCCTAGGCTAGTTCGCATGTCGAACACCGTCCTTTCGCTCCGCTCCGTGTCTGTCGTGCGCGACGGGAACGCGATCCTGGACGCGGCGGACTGGACGGTCACCGCCGACCAGCGCTGGGTCATCCTCGGTCCGAACGGCGCGGGCAAGACGACGCTCGTGCAGTTGGCGGCAGCGGCGTCGCATCCGACGTCCGGGGGAGTGACGATCCTCGACGAGGAGCTGGGCAAAGCAGACCTCGCCGAACTCAAGCCGCGCATCGGCTACGCGTCGAGCGCGCTGGCCAAGCGCATCCCGAAACGCGAGACGGTGCTCGACGTCGTGCTCACGGCGGCGTACTCGGTCACCGGTAGGTGGAACGAGGAGTACGAGGCCATCGACACCCGCAGAGCCAGGCGGGTGCTGGCCGAGTGGAAGCTCGACGCCTTGGCGGACCGCGCGTTCGGAACGCTGAGCGACGGCGAGCAGAAGCGCGTGCAGATCGCCCGCGCGGTGATGACCGATCCCGAGTTGCTCATCCTCGACGAGCCAGCGGCGAGCCTCGACCTGGGGGCGCGCGAAGAGCTCGTCACGCTTCTCGGCGGCTATGCCAGCGACTCGCGGTCGCCCGCGATGATCATGGTCACGCACCACGCCGAGGAGATTCCGACAGGCTTCACCCACGTTCTGCTGCTGAAGAACGGCAAGATCGTCGCGGCGGGTCCCCTCGAGGAGACCCTCACCTCCGAGCGTCTCACCGAGACGTTCGGGCTGCCGATCGAGGTGTCGTCCCACGACGGCCGGTACACCGCCCGTGCCAAGGCCGCGGCCGAAGAGGCCTGAGTCGTCTGCTAAACTCTTTCTTTGGCCGTTGACGCTTGTCTCGGCCCGACACGCTTCCGCGCCCCGTTCGAGGCGGCGCGTCAAGTCACCAATCCGCTCTTTCGAGGAAGTCCTGATGAAGTCTGACATTCACCCCGTTTACGCGCCGGTGGTCTTCCGTGACCTCGCTTCCGGTGCGACGTTCCTGACCCGTTCGACCGTCTCCAGCGAGAAGACGATCGAGTGGGAGGACGGCAACACGTACCCCGTGATCGACGTCGAGATCTCCAGCGAGTCGCACCCGTTCTACACGGGCAAGCAGCGCATCCTCGACAGCGCCGGTCGCGTCGAGAAGTTCAACCAGCGCTTCAAGAACTTCGGCAAGTAGAAATCTTCGCAAAGGGCCCCGTCGATGACGGGGCCTTTTGCGTGCTCACGGATGCCGTCAGCGGCGCGGCCAGTCGCCGACCGCCACGAATTCCGGGTCTCTGACCCTGCGCATGTAAGCCTGGAAGTCCTCGGCCTGCTCCCGGCACCACCCCACCTGCAGGGTGTGCAGCTCTGCCGCCTCGACTCCGAGTTCGTCCGGGAACGCTCGGGCGATGGCCTGGGCGACACGGCCGGCGGCGATGGCATCCGCACCGGCGTCGTGCGCGTCGGTCAGACCCACACCGTAGTGCCCAGCGGTCATCTCGAGGGTGCGCTTGCCCTTGCGATATCTGTCGACGGCCTTGTCGATGACGAGCGGGTCCACGATCGGCGCCGGATCGTTCAGCGGCTCCACGCCGTGCCTGCGTGCCTCCCGATCCAGCAGAGAGAAATCGTACGGCGCGTTGTACGCGACGATCGGGATGCCTCGATCGATCAGCGCCCGCAGTGCCGCGACGATCTCGTGCACGGCGGCCGCGGCTGAACGACCTTCGGCTCGCGCGCGCTCCGTGGTGATGCCGTGCACCTCTGTGGCGCCGGGCGGAATCGGCACACCAGGGTCGACGAGCCAGTCGAGGCGTTCGATCACGATGCCGTCGGAATCCAGCACGCCGACGTGAGCGGACACGATGCGCGACGTATCGACGTCGACCCCCGTCGTCTCCAGGTCGAATACGCCGAGTTCGTCATGCCATCGCTTCATGGCTGCAACGTTAGGAGCGACCACCGACGCGGCACGGTTCGGCGCGCCGCGTCGGTGCGGCTATCGCGGCTGCTCGATGTGCAGCCAGTAGAAACTCTGCGTGCCGAGGGTCAGCGTGAAGCGGCCGTCGTCGGCGATGGTGGGAAATTGCGCGCCGCCGAACAGGTCGTACAGTCCGCTGCCGGCGAAGTCCGGGGCGTCCAGGGTGACCGACGCCGGGTTGTGCGCGAACGAGAACACGCAGAGCACGTGCTCCGGCTGCTCGCCGAGCACGGTGCCGCTGCCTGAGTAGGAGCGTACGAACGCGAGCACGGAGGAGTGGTCGGTCGGCAGCACGGTGATGGTGCCCAGTCCGAACACCGGATGCGCCTTGCGCACGTAGATGACGTTCCTGATCCAGTGCAGCAGCGACCTGGACTGTGCGAGCTGCGCCTCGACGTTCACCTGGTTGAAGTGGTAGACGAGCGACTGCACGACGGGCAGGAAGAGCTTGCCGGGGTCGGCGGTGGAGAATCCGGCGTTGCGGTCGGGGGTCCACTGCATCGGGGTTCGTGACGAGTCGCGATCGGGCAGCCAGATGTTGTCGCCCATGCCGATCTCGTCGCCGTAGTAGAGGAACGGCGTGCCGGGCAGCGCGAAGAGCAGTGCGTGCGCGAGTTCGAGTTCCGCTCGTGAGTTGTCCAGGAGCGGGGCGAGGCGACGGCGGATGCCCACGTTGGCACGCATCCGCGGGTCGTAGGCGTACCAGCCGTACATCGCCTGCCGATACTCCTCGCTGACCATCTCGAGCGTGAGCTCGTCGTGGTTGCGCAGGAACACTCCCCAGCCGGCGCCGTCGGGGATGTCTGTGGTCTCCGACAGCACGCGCACCAGCTCGTCCGCGCGCTGCGACCGCAGCGAGTAGAAGATGCGGGGCATCACGGGGAAGTCGAACGCCATGTGACACTCCGGCTCCTGCTCGCTGCCGAAGAACGCGGCGACCTCGCGCGGCCACTGGTTGGCCTCCGCGATCATGACGCGACCGGGGTAGTCGTGGTCGAGCATGGCGCGCAGGCGCTTGATGAACTCGTGCGTCGGCGGCTCGCCTTCGCCGTTGCCTTCGTCGGACTCGTAGAGGTAGGGGATGGCATCCAGCCGGAAACCGTCGACACCCATGTCGAGCCAGAACCGCACGACGTCGAACACGGCCTCGTGGACGGCGGGGTTGTTGTAGTTGAGGTCGGGCTGGTGCGAGAAGAACCGGTGGAAGAAGAACTCCCTGCGCTCGGAGTCGAACGCCCAGTTCGAGTCTTCGGTGTCGGTGAAGATGATGCGGATGTCCGGCCACTTGTCATCCGTCTCGTTCCAGACGTAGAAGTCGCCGTACGGACCCTCCGGGTCGCTCCTGGATGCCAGGAACCACTCGTGCTGGTCGCTCGTGTGGTTCAGCGGCAGATCGATGACCACGCGCATGTTGCGCTCGTGCGCCTTGGTGACGAGGTCCTGGAACTCGTCGAGCGTGCCGAACTCCGGCATGATCGAGCGGTAGTCCGACACGTCGTAACCGCCGTCGCGCAGCGGCGAACTGAAGAACGGCGGCAGCCACAGTGCGTCGACGCCGAGCCACTGCAGGTAGTCCAGCTTCGAGACCAGGCCCTGGATGTCGCCAGTACCGTCCCCGTTGCTGTCCACGAACGAGCGCACCATCACCTCGTAGAAGACAGCACGTCGATACCACTGCGGATCGAGGGTGAGACCAGGCAGCTGGATCGGTGCGGTGAAGGTCACTGGCGGTGCTCCTGGGACTTCGATGATGGCGATCAGAGACGACGACGGTGTCCGCGAAGGGGGCGTCCATCGAGTCTAGAACGGCGTCGGCGCCGCCTACACTTGAGCGTGATGTCAGCCCGACCCGCGCCCTCCGCCCACTCCGGCGCCCGCGTCACGGCGCGTCGGCGGACGATCGATGTCGACGGAGTGCGCACCTCGTTCTGGGAGTACGGCGACGCGGATGCCATGACCACGATCGTGCTCGTGCACGGCTTTCGCGGCGAGCACCACGGGCTCGAGCCGATCGCTGCGCGCCTCACCGAATATCGCGTCGTCGTGCCCGACCTCCCCGGCTTCGGCGAGTCCGAGCCCCTCAGACATGTCCACGACATCGACGGCTACGTGCACTGGCTGCGAGCCCTTCTCACCGCACTGCGGCCGAGCGGACGGTTCGTGCTGCTGGGTCACTCGTTCGGGTCCATCGTGGTGTCGGCGACGCTGGCGGATCAGGCCGGGCATCCTGTCGACGGCGAGCCGCGTCCCGACCTCGTCGTGCTGATCAACCCGATCGGCGCACCTGCGCTGAAGGGTCCGCGCGCGATCTTCACCAGGCTGGCGATCTTCTACTACTGGCTCGCGGCCGCGCTGCCCGAGCGACTCGGCTTCGCGCTCCTTCGCAACGCCGTCATCGTGCGGGTGATGAGTGAGGCGATGGCGAGGACGAAGGACAGGCGGCTGCGCAGGTGGATCCACGGCCAGCACGCCGAGTACTTCAGCGCGTTCACGAGCCGGGCGGTCGTGCTCGACGCGTTCCGGGCATCCGTGAGCCATGACGTGTCGGAGTACGCGGAGCGCATCGCGACTCCGGTGCTGCTGATCGCGGCCGACAAGGACGACATCACCCCGTTGACCGCGCAGCGCCGGCTGCAGACGCAGTTCCCCGATGCGACTCTGCGGGTCGTCGACGGCGGCGTCGGCCACCTCGTGCACTACGAGGCCCCTGACCGCGCGGCGGCCATGGTGGTCGCGTTCCTCGACGGGAACGCTGCATGAAGATCGTGTTCGACTGCCGGTACACGCGCATCGGCCGGCACGACGGGATCAGCCGCTACACGGCATCCCTTGTGACCGAGCTCGCGAAGCTGCACGACGTCACCATGTTGATCAGCGACCACGCGCAGCTCGACATGCTGCCCTCCCTGCCATGGTCGATGGCGTCGTCGCCGACCAGCCCGCTGGAACCATTCGTCGCGCGCCAGGTGAACAAGCTGGCACCCGACATCGTGTTCACGCCCATGCAGACCATGGGATCGCTGGGCCGCAGGTACCGGCTCGTGCTCACCGTGCACGACCTCATCTACTACCGCAACCGCACGCCTCCACGCGATCTCCCCGCGTTCGTGCGCGGCCTGTGGCGGCTCTACCACCTGGCGTGGTGGCCGCAACGGATGCTCCTGAACCGGTCGGATGCCGTCGTTGCGGTCTCGCAGACCACCCGCGACTTGATCGCGGAGCACCGTCTCACCCGCAAGCCGGTGCACGTGGTGGCGAATGCGCCCGATGTGCCGGACGGCGTGCCGATCGTGCCGCGCGACCGGCCGGCGACGACATCGCTGGTCTACATGGGCTCGTTCATGCCGTACAAGAATGTCGAGACGTTGGTGAAGGCCGTGGCGCTGCTGCCTGGTCATGAGTTGCACCTGATGAGCAGGGTGGGGGATGCCGAACGCGAACGCCTGACCGCCGCTGCGCCGGGCGCCGGCCTCGTCTTCCACGACGGTGCGAGCGATGAGGAGTATTTCGACGCGCTCCTGAACGCGACGGCGCTCGTGACGGCGTCCCTCGACGAGGGCTTCGGAATCCCGGTCGTGGAAGCCATGCGGGTGGGAACCCCCGTCGTGGTGAGCGACATTCCGATCTTCCGCGAGATCGGCTCCGATGCAGCCGTCTACGCGGACCCGCGCGATCCGGCGTCCTTCGCGGACGCGGTGCGCGATCTGGATCGACCGGGCGAGTGGGCGAGGCGCTCGGCGCTCGGCGTCACTGCGGCGTCCCGCTACACCTGGGGCGCGTCGGCCTCCGCCTTGCTCGAACTGCTGAGGGAGACGGCCGGGGACGAGTCGCCGGCGAGACCGTCGGCATCCTGACACTGGGCGGCACCCCCAAGCGACTGGGCCGACACGTTGAAGCGCTCCAACTGCAGAACACCGTCCGCGACCTCGAAGTGGCTCAGCGACAGGTTGAAGACCGCTTCGCCAGGAGCCGGTCGTTCGCCAGCGGTGAGGCGCCGGACGATCGAGCTGATCACGGCGCCGTGAGTGACGACCAAGATCGCCTCTCCCGCGTGTCGTTCGGCGAGCCGTAGCAGAACGGGCAGCGCCCGCTCCACGACGGAGTCGCGCGTCTCCTGCCCTGGGATGCCGTGCGGAAAACGCAGGGCGATCTCGTGATCGGTCATGCCCTCCGCCGGACCGAACTCGCGTTCCCGCAGGTCGTAGTGGGTGTCCGGTTCGCCGAGCCCCGCGACGGCTGCGATGAGACCGGCCGTCTCGAGGGCGCGTGCCTGCGGGCTCGAGTGAATCGTCGAGTACCCGACGCCGGCGATGCCTTCTCCCGCCGATCGGGCCTGCCCGCGACCAGTCTCGTTGAGGGGGACATCCGTTGAGCCCTGGATGCGTCGCTGAAGGTTCCAGTCCGTCTCGCCGTGGCGCACCAGGGTGAGCCGCGTGCCGCCCGCGCTCACGCGATCAGAGCGTCGGCCAGGGCGACGAGGGTCTCGGTGGTGCCGGCATCCAGTTTCAGGGTCGCCCTCGTGTCGCCCTTCGTCTCTCCCCGGTTGATCACGACGATGGGCATCTTGCGGCGACGCGCCTGCTCGATCAGGCGGATGCCCGAGTTCACGGCCAGCGACGATCCTGCGACGAGCAGCGCAGCGGCTCCGTCGATGAGCTCCTTCGCCGCCCTGAATCGCAGCGGAGGCACGAACTCTCCGAAGAAGACGACGTCGGGTTTGAGCGGGCCGCCGCAGATGCTGCACACGGGGATGACGAACGAGTCGACGTCGTTGACGTCGGCGTCGCCGTCCGGAGCGATGGTCACGGCATCCGGCAGCGTCAGCCACGGGTTGAGCACGTCGATCTGCGCCGCGATGTCTTCGCGTGCGAACATCTGACCGCAGTTCAGGCAGACGACGCGGTCCATGGTGCCGTGCAGCGGCACGACGCGTCGAGACCCGGCACGCGTGTGCAGTCCGTCGACGTTCTGCGTGATGACACCCGGAATCACCCCGGCGAGTTCCATGCGTGCCAGCGCGAAATGGCCTTCGTTCGGCTCAGCAGCGCGGAAGCGGGCGTACCCGAGGTGGCTGCCGGCCCAATAGCGCTTACGCGAGCGCTCATCGCCGAGGAACTGGGAGAACGACATCGGCGTGCGGCGAGGGGCGCCCTCTCCGCGGTAGTCCGGAATGCCCGAATCGGTGGAGATGCCTGCACCTGTGAGCACGGCGACCGAACGGTCTGCGAGGATGTCGATGGCGGATTCGATCGTCGCGTCCGCGGTCACAACTGTGCTCACGCGCACCCCCTCATCTTCCGGTAAGTGTAAACAGCGCAGTTTTCCGAATTGTTTCCCGTATCTGGAAGTCACGCGATGCGCATCATCCCCATCGAATCGGTGGACGTGCCCGAACTGGCCGATTACGCCGGCCTCACGGATGTCGCGCTGCGGCGAGCGCTGGAGCCCGCAGGCGGTCTGTACCTGGCAGAGTCGACCAAGGTGATCTCTCGTGCCATCGCAGCTGGGCACGTGCCTCGCTCGGTGCTGGTGCAGGAGCGTTGGCTGAGCGGCATCGAGCCGCTGCTCGTCGATTTTCCGGATGTCCCGGTGTACGTCGGTCGTGAGGAGGCGCTCGAGTCACTCACCGGCTTCCACCTGCACCGCGGCGCGATGGCTGCGATGCACCGCCCCGCCCTTCCGCCGCTCGAGAAAGTACTCGAGGGTGCGCGCCGGGTTGTCGTGCTGGAGGACATCGTCGACCACACGAACGTCGGTGCCGCCTTCCGCGCCGTCGCAGGGCTCGGTGCCGATGCCGTGCTCGTCACGCCGCGCTGCGCCGACCCGCTGTATCGGCGCAGCGTTCGGGTCAGCATGGGCACCGTTCTGCAGGTGCCGTGGACGCGCATCGGAGAGTGGTCGGATGCCGCGCCCCGCCTGCACGATGCCGGTTTCCGACTCGCGGCGCTCGCCCTCGCCGACAACGCGGTGTCCCTCGACGACTACGCCGCAGATCCTCCCGAGCGGCTGGCGATGGTGATGGGGGCGGAGGGCGATGGCCTCAGCAGGCGCGCGCTGGCAGTCGCCGACACCGTGGTGACCATTCCGATGGCGCACGGGGTGGACTCGCTGAACGTGGCATCCGCCGCCGCCGTCGCGTTGTATGCACTGCGCGTGCGCGGAGAGTCCTGAGAGGCCCCCATAGAAGTGACCCGTACCATGTCAGCCGTGTCGCACGCGTCTGAAACCACCCGCAGCCGGCGCGGCCGATTCCGTCGCCGCCGCATCGTGGTGTTCGGTGCCCTCGGTCTCGCGATGGCTCTGGCGGCGTATGTCGCGCTAGCGGCGATCGCACCGTTGCCCGCTTCGGCCGAGGCGGCATCCGGGTCGAGCACGATCACGCCTGCCGCGGTGCAGCCGACGTTCCCTTCCTGGGGTGGAAGCGCCGCCGTGGGGCTCGTGGGGCAAGACGGGCTGCTCGTGCAGAACGGGAGCACGCAGAGCGCACCGATCGCGAGCATGACGAAGACGATCACGGCGCTGGTGCTGCTGGACAAGCATCCGATCGCTTCGGGAAGCAGCGGGCCGACGATCACGTTCACGCAAGCGGATGTCGACATTCTGCAGCAGGTCTGGGACGAGGACGGCTCGTGGGCGCCCGTGCAGGCGGGGGAGCAGCTCACCGAGAAGCAGGCTCTCACCGCGATGCTGCTGCCGAGCGCGAACAACTACGCCATCTCGCTGGCGATCTGGGGATTCGGGTCTGTCGCAGCCTTCCTGACCGCCGCGAACTCGTGGTTGTCTGCACACGGATTCAAGGGAACGCACGTGACCGATCCGGCCGGCCTCGACCCGGGAAGTGTGAGCACTCCGGCTGATCTGGTGGGCATCGGCAAGCTGCTCATCGCGAATCCCGTGCTGGCGAGCATCGTGGACACGCCGTCGGCCACTCTGCCGGGAGCGGGGACCGTGAACAACGGCAATGAGCTGCTCGGCAAGGACGGTGTCGTCGGCATCAAGACCGGCTGGACCGATCAGGCGGGGCATTGCCTGCTGTTCGCCGCGTCGGTCACGGTGCAGGGTCACAAGCTCCAGCTCGTCGGGGTGGTGACAGGGGCACCGGACTACTCCGACCTGTGGCAGGACGTGCCGAAACTGCTGACGAGTGTCGAGGCCGGCTTCCACGAGGTGAAGGTCGGCACGACGTCGACGGACTACGGCACGTACCGCAGCGTGTGGGGCGAATCGGCGAAGCTGAAGAGCGAGAAGACCGGAAGCATCTTCGTCTTCTCGAACGCCCCGATCAAGGTCACGGTGCGCTCATCGCCCGTTCAGGTGGCGAAGCCCGGCGACGACGTCGGAACCGTCACCTACACCGGCGCTGGACAGACCGTCACCAGAACCTTGACCGTCTCGAAGGCGGTGACCGATCCAGGTCTCGGCTGGCGGCTCACCCACCCGTTGCTGCTCGTGTTTTGACAGCCCAGCGCAGCGGGGGTCACATCGCCGTCGTCTCGTCTCCTGGCGTCGTCACCGGGGCCGGTTCGGGTCGCTTTGGCAGCAGGTTGTCGCCGCTGGAGACGCCTTTGATGCGGCGCACGATCCACGGCACGAAGTACTCTCTCGCCCACGACAGGTCTTCGGCGCGGGCCTGCCGCCAGGAGCGCTCAGGCAGAGGCTCCGGTTCCATGGGCTGCAGATCGTTCGGCACACCGAGGGTCTCGAGCACCATGCGCGCGACGGTGTGGTGGCCGAGCGGGTTGAGATGCAGGCGGTCGGCTGACCAGACTCGCTGGTCCTGCAGAGCGACCAGGGCCCACTGGTCGGCGACGAGACATCCGTGCTTCTCTGCGACCTTGCGCACGTTCTCGTTGTAGATGGCGACCTTGCCGCGAATCGCCTTGAACACGGGCGAGAAGCCGACGTCGACGCCGGTGAAGACGACGATGGTTGCTCCTGTGACGGACAGGCGGGTGATGATCTCGTCGAGCAGCCCACCGATCTCGTCGGGGTCGGTGCCCGGACGGATCACATCGTTTCCGCCCGCCGAGATCGTGATGAGATCCGGGTCAAGGGCGATCGCCGCGTCGACCTGGTCGTCGGCGATCTGGCGGATCAGCTTGCCTCGTACAGCAAGATTCGCGTAGGCGAAGTCGTCGATGCCGCGGGCGAGCACTTCGGCGACGCGGTCGGCCCAGCCACGGTGCCCGGCCGGAGCGTTCGGATCGGGGTCGCCGATGCCTTCGGTGAACGAGTCGCCGAGAGCGACGTACCGATGGAAGGGATGCAGCGGCTCCGTCATGCCTTCCATTCTGCTCTCCACCCGGACCCACGCGTTCGAGCGACGGTGTGCACGAGCGTCGGCGGCTTTCGGTAGCGTGGAGTCAAGTGAGCACCTCGACCCCTGCATCCGCTCCGATCGGATCGCCAGAAGAGTTCCCGGCCGAGGGGCAGAGCGTCGGCACCTGGGCGATCGAGCATCTCTCGCCGTCGTTCCCGGCTCGTGCTCCATGGGGCACAGCCAGCAA
Organism: Humibacter sp. RRB41; assembly: GCF_022761015.1. Taxonomy (GTDB): domain Bacteria; phylum Actinomycetota; class Actinomycetes; order Actinomycetales; family Microbacteriaceae; genus Humibacter. The sequence goes on along the minus strand of NZ_JAKWJQ010000002.1, from coordinate 227,817 downwards.
GCTGCGCGCCTGGCAGGAGGAGGCACTCGAGGAGTACTTCCGCCATGAGCCGCGCGACTTCCTCGCCGCAGCGACGCCTGGTGCCGGAAAGACCACGTTCGCCCTGCGGCTTGCCGTCGAACTGCTGAAACGACGCACGGTCGAGCGTGTCACCGTCGTGGCGCCGACCGAGCACCTCAAGAGGCAGTGGGCAGAGGCTGCGGCCAGGGTGGGCATCCCACTCGACCCGAACTTCAAGAACGCGAACGGACGGTACGGCTCGCACTACCGCGGGGTGGCGGTCACGTATGCGCAGGTTGCGGTGAACGCGGCGCTGCACCGCGACATCACACTCGACCGGCGCACCCTCGTCATCCTCGACGAGGTGCATCACGGCGGTGATGCTCTCAGCTGGGGCGACGCCATCCGCGAGTCGTTCGAGCATGCGACCAGGCGTCTCTCGCTCACGGGCACGCCGTTCCGCAGCGACACATCGCCCATTCCCTTCGTGTCGTATCTGCAGAACGAGGACGGCATCCGCACGTCGCGAACGGACTACAACTACGGGTACGGTCGCGCGCTGGCCGACGGGGTCGTGCGCCCCGTGCTGTTCATGGTCTACGCGGGACACATGCGCTGGCGCACGAAGACCGGCGATCAGATGGAGGCCAGGCTCGGCGAGGGCAACACCAAGGACATCACGTCGCAGGCGTGGCGTACCGCCTTGGACCCGAAGGGCGAGTGGGTGCCGCAGGTGCTGCGCGCCGCCGACCGCAGGCTGAGCGAGGTGCGTCAGGCGGTTCCGGATGCCGGTGGCCTCGTCATCGCGACCGACCAGGTCGCGGCCCGTGCCTACGCCACCATCCTCGAGGAGATCTGCGGCGAGCGCGTCACGGTCGTGCTTTCGGACGAGAAGGAGTCCAGCGAGCGCATCGACGAGTTCTCCCGGGCCGCCTCGCGCTGGATGGTCGCCGTGCGTATGGTCTCGGAGGGCGTGGACGTTCCACGCCTCGCCGTCGGCGTCTACGCGACGAGTGCGGCGACACCCCTGTACTTCGCCCAGGCGATCGGGCGATTCGTGCGGGCCAGACGCCGCGGTGAGACGGCATCCGTCTTCCTGCCCGATGTTCCCGTGCTGATGGCATTGGCCAGAGCATTGGAGCTCGAACGCGACCACGCACTCGACCGGGTGTCGAAGGACGACGACGGGGACCTCTGGAATCCAGAGGATGCGATGGCCCAGGCCGCGGAGCGCAGCGATAAGGCATCCGACGCGCTGCAGCAGGAGTTCGCGTTCGAAGCGTTGGACTCGCACGCGGCGTTCGACAGAGTGCTCTACGACGGCGCCGAGTTCGGCGGGTACGCGGAGCCCGGCAGCGACGAGGAATGGGACTTCATCGGACTCCCCGGCCTGCTGGAACCCGAGCAGGTGCACGATCTTCTGCGAACCAGACAGGCGAGGCAGTCGAAGCGAGCGGCATCCCGTCCTGCTCCGTCACCCGAGAGCGACTCGAGCAGTTCGGCGGCTCCGCTGCCTGTCTATCGAACGCTCAAGGAGCAGCGCAGCCTGCTGAACAGCCTCGTCGGACTGTATGCGAAGAACGCGGGGGAGCCGCACGGTCTGGTGCACGCCGAACTTCGCCGGTTGTGCGGCGGTCCGGCGGTGGCCCAGGCGAGCGTGACGCAGCTCCAGGCTCGCATCGATCTGCTGCGCAAGAGACTGGGACACCACTAGAGCACCCGAAGTGAGCTCTGCAAGGCGTGGACGCGACGAAGGGGACCGCTCGACAAGCGGTCCCCTTCGCATCCCTCAGGTCAGTCTTTGTGCGTGAAGGCGTCCTTCACCTTTTCGCCGGCCTGCTTGAGATTCGCCTTGGTCTGATCGAGCTTGCCCTGGTTCTCGAGCCCTTCGTCGCCGGTCGCCTTTCCGACCGCCTCCTTGCCCTTTCCCCACAGCTCGTCCTTCTTGTTCTGGATCTTGTCGTCGTCACCCATAGGTCCTCCTCAAGGGTTGATGTCAGGGCAGCGACGTTACGGACGACGGCGCGCAGCGACAAGGGGTTGACAGCCACTTCACACCGGCACTCGCGACGCCGCGGCGGGGATGCGGAGCGTACTGTCGAGCGCCGTCATCAGGTCGGCGGTCAGATCGTCGACGTGCTCGAGACCGATCGACAGCCGAACCACACCCGCGTGCGGCTTCGCGTCCGATGCGACCGGACGGTGAGTCAGCGAGGCGGGATGCTGCACCAGCGAGTCGACGCCGCCGAGCGAGACCGCGTGCGTCACCAGCTTGCACGATTCCGTGAAGCGTACGGCCGCGTCGAAGGCGCCGAGGTCGAGCGAGATCAACGATCCCGGCCCATCGAACTGTCGCCCGAGCAGTCCCAGTGGATCCTGTCCCGGAAGCCCAGGGTAGAGAACACGATGCACGGCGGGATGCGACTGCAAGCGAACCGCGAGCTCGCCGGCCGTCTCCTGCTGCGCTCGCACCCTCACCGGCAGGGTGCGCAGCCCTCGATGAAGCAGGTACGCGGCGAACGGATGCAGCAGGGCACCGGTGAGTGCACGCAGCCCTCGCAGCCGACGTGCCCACTCGTCGTCGGTGGCGACCACCCCGCCCATCACGTCGCCGTGCCCGCCGAGGAACTTGGTCGCGCTGTGCAGCACGAGTCGTGCGCCGTACTCAGCCGGCCGTTGCAGCACGGGGGTGGCGAACGTATTGTCGACGAGCACCGGAACCGAGCCGGCCTGACGCACGACGGAGGCGATGTCCACGAGTTCGAGTGTCGGGTTCGCAGGAGTCTCCAGCACGACGAGCCCGGTGTCGGCACAGAGGGCATCCGCGATGCGATCGGGTTCGGCCCACGTCACGCGCGTGCCGAGAAGGCCGGTCGCGAGCACGTGGTCAGTTCCGCCGTACAGCGGACGCACCGCCACGATGTGCGGCGTTCCCGCGGCCACGGCGGCCATCAGGCACGCGGTGAGAGCGGCCATCCCTGTGGCGAACGCCACCGACTCCTCCGTTCCCTCCAGGTCTGCGAGGGCGCGCTCGAAACGTGCGACCCCCGGCTGCCAGAGCCGTTGGTAGACGGGGGACTCGCCGGCCTGAAGGATGCCGCCGGTCGCGAGATTCTCGTACGAGTCGCCGCCCGACTCCACGCTCGCCAGCGGGTTGGTGGTGGAGAGATCGATCGGCGGCACGTGCGATCCCGACTCCGCGAGGCCCTCCATTCCCGCATGCACGGCACGGGTCTCGAAATGGATGCCTGCTGGCGCGAACGGATCGAACGACGACTCTGTCATGCCGTCCATGACAGCAGACATCGCTTCCGTTCGACAGATCTGCCGCATATGCTTCGATATCGGCGCCGTTCGGCGCACACTCTTCACAATGCAAGGTCGCAGGCATGCCCGATTCGAAGGTTTCCGAACTCGATGACATCGACCGTGCACTCGTGCTCGCCCTGTCGAAGAATGCACGCACCACCGGCGCCGCCCTCGCCGCCGAGGTGGGAGTCGCCGAGTCCACCGTCTCGCTGCGGCTGAAGAACCTGCAGCGCAGGGGCATCATCTCCGGATACCGGCTCGAGGTCGACCTGGTGGCTGCGGGCATCCCGCTGCAGGCGATGATCGCGGTGCGCCTGGCGAAGCACTCACGTTCCCAGATCGATGCCTTCAGGGCGGTCGCGCCGCACTTGCCGGGGGTGATCGCCCTGTTCCACACGGCGGGGGCCGACGACTACCTGCTGCACGTCGCCGCCAGGGACGCGGGGGAGTTGCGGGACTTCGTGCTGGATCACCTGACCGGCAACCCTGCCGTCTCGCACACCGAGACGAGCCTCATCTTCGAGAACGCGCAGGGCGACGGCTGGCGACAGCTCCTCGGCGAGGGCCGAACCCGCTAGGCATGCCTTAGCATCGCAGCGTGGATCAGAGCGAGATCGGCGACATCACCGGCGACATCCCTGGCGACGGCCGCACGGAGACGATCGTGCAGCGGTCGGATCGCAATTGGGCCGACATCCTCCAGGAGCTCCGCGTCACCCAGACCGGCACGCAGATCATCACCGGCTTCCTCCTCGCGTTGGCATTCCAGCCGAGATTCACGGCGCTCGACGAGTTCTCGGCGGTGATCTATCTGATCCTGGTCTGCCTCGCGGCGGCGGCGACGGCCCTCAACCTGACGCCGGTGACGCTGCATCGCTGGCTGTTCCGTCGGCAGGTGAAGAGGGAATTGGTGGCCATCGGCAACGTCGTGCTGCGCATCACCCTCGCAACCGTCGGCCTGCTCGTTGTGGGGGTCGTGCTCTTCATCTTCGATGTCGTGGTGTCGCGCGGTGCAGGGTTCGTGGCCGGTGGGGTCACGGCGCTCGTGATCGTGTCTCTCTGGATCGCGCTGCCGCTGATCGCCCGTCGCGTTCGCAGCTGACTTTCTCTGCTGTCACTGGAAGTTGCGCGACGTCGTTCGTGCCTTCAACGGCAGGGTCTCGAATTGGTCGGCGACGATGTTGACGATGCCCTCCTCCGAGCGCTCCAGAATGCCTCTCACCACCACGGCCGGCGCATCCCTGGCGATCCTGCGGTAGCGACCCCACACCCCGACGCTGCAGATCACGTTGAGCATTCCCGTCTCGTCCTCGATGTTCATGAAGGTGATGCCGCTTGCTGTCGCCGGCCTCTGGCGATGGGTCACGACCCCGGCGACGTGCACCCTGGTGCCGGTCTCCACCCGCAGCAGCTCGTCGATCGAGCGGATGCCGCGCCCCGCCATCCTCTCTCGCACGTGTCGCATCGGGTGATCGCCCGGCGAGATGCCGGTCGCCCACAGGTCGTACACGGTCTGCTCCGACTCGGTCAGCATCGGCAGCAGAGGAGGCTGCACGAACACAGCAGACGACGGCAGGTAGTCGCGTCGTTCTCTGGATGCCGGACCTGCCGCCCAGAGGGACTGCCTGCGCGTCATGCCGAGCGACTCGAACGCGCCGGCGGCCGACAGCGCCTCCAGCTGTGGGGCCGTCAGCCCTACCCGGCGCGCGAGGTCGTCCATGCCGGCGTAGGGACCGGATGCCTCGCGCTCGCCCACGATGCGCTGCGCGTGCTTCTCGCCGATCGTGTTCACCCCGGCGAGGCCGAGGCGCACGGCGAGAGCGCTGTCTCTGCGGTGCTCGTGCGAGACATCCGGTGCGTCTCGGTGGAAATCCTTCGGGATGGGCGGCTGCTTCTGGTCGACACAGGAATCCATGCCGGTGGGAGAGGCCGGGTGGTCGTCGATGAGCCGCTGTTCGCCGAGGTGTCGCTGTTCGCCGCCCAGCCGCTCGTCGACAGGTTCCAGATCGGGGTGCACACCGGATCGCTGGATGTCGACGTGACGCACCGTCACGCCGTGCCGCACGGCATCCGCCGTGAGAGTCTGCGGCGAGTAGAACCCCATCGGCTGCGCCTTGATGAGCGCGGCGAGGAACGCGGCAGGGTAGTGCAGTTTCAGCCAGGAGCTGGCGTAGACGATGAGGGCGAAGCTGAGCGCATGGCTCTCGGCGAAGCCGAAGTCGGCGAACGCCTCGATCTGGGCCCAGATGCCGGCCGCCGCCGTGTCGTCGAGCCGGCGCTTCGCCATGCCGGCGAACACCTTGTCGCGCAGTGTGCCGATCTTCTCGATGCCGCGCTTGGAGCCCATCGCCCGCCGCAGCAGGTCGGCGTCCTCGCCGGTGCAGTCTCCGATCGCCATCGCCATCTGCATCACCTGCTCTTGGAAAAGCGGGATGCCCAGAGTGCGTTCGAGCACCGGCTTCAGATCGGGATGCGCGTACGTCACATCCTCCTTGCGAGCACGTCGCCGGATGTACGGATGCACAGCACCGCCTTGGATCGGCCCCGGACGGATCAGCGCCACCTCGATGACGAGATCGTAGAACTCGCGCGGCAGGAGCCGGGGGAGCGTGCCCAGTTGCGCACGGCTTTCCACCTGGAACACGCCGATGGCATCCGCCCTGCACAGCATGTCGTAGACCGCAGGCTCCTCGCCGGGGATCGTGGCGAGCGTCCACCTCTCGCCGAGGTGCGCCTCGATCATGTCGAACATGTACTGCACGGCGGCGAGCATGCCGAGGCCGAGAAGGTCGAACTTGACCAGGCCCATCCACTCGCAGTCGCCCTTGTCCCACTGCAGCACCGTGCGGTTCTCCATGCGGGCGTGCTCGATGGCGCACACCTCGCCGATCGGGCGGTCGGTGAGCACCATGCCACCGGAGTGGATGCCAAGATGCCGCGGAGCGCGCAACAGCTGCTCGGAGAGCGCGACGACGGCATCCGGAATGTCGTGATCGCCGGTGAACACGTCCGGTCCGTACCGCTCTACCTGCTTCGACCAGGCATCCTGCTGCCCTGTGGAGTGGCCGAGCGCCTTCGCCATGTCGCGCACGGCGTTCTTCGGCCGGTAGCTGATCACGTTGGCCACCTGGGCGGCGTTGCGCCTGCCGTACTTCTTGAACACGTGCTGGATGACCTCCTCGCGTCGGCGCGCATCGAAGTCCACGTCGATATCCGGCTCCTCCGGCCGCATGCTGGAAAGGAACCGCTCGAACGGGAGGTTGTAGCGGATCGAGTCCACCGCCGTGATGCCGAGCGCGTAGCAGACCGCCGAGTTCGCGGCCGAGCCGCGACCCTGGCACAGGATGCCCTCGTTTCGGGCGAACTGCACGATGTCGTGCACGATGAGGAAGTAGCCGGGGAAATCCTTCTCCTGGATCACCTTCAGCTCCTTCTCCATGCGTGCGACGACCTCCTCGGCACTCGCGTGCGGATAGTCGGCCGGATACCGCTCGGCGACCCCCTGCGCCACGAGCGCGCGCAGATGGCTCATCGGCGTGCGGCCCTCCGGTACCTCCTGTTTCGGCAGCTTCGGCCTGGCGGAACGCAGCGAGAAGGCGTGACTCTCGGCGATCTCGACGGTGCGTTCGATCACGCCGGGGTAGCGCGAGAACCGTCTGGCCATCTCCGCACCGGAACGCAGTCGCGAGGTCGCGGCTGAAGGGAGCCAGCCGTCCAGTTCGTCCAGACTCCGTCTGGCGCGCACGGCGGCCATCGCCGTGGCCAGCGGTCGCTCCGCCTTCGTCGCATAGTGCACGAGGCCGGTGGCGACGGATGCCAGCCCCTTGCGCTGTGCCAGCGCGTAGAGCGCATCGTTGTGCACGGAGTCCAGCGGGGCTCCGGTGTCGAACAGCTCGACGACGACATGGTCGGCCCCGAACAGTCCGACGAGGTCGTCGAGAGCGCGGGATGCCGCACCCACGTCCGGCTCGGAGCCGTCGGCTGAGCCGCGGGCGATGGCCTGCCGCACGGAGCCCTTGCGGCATCCGGTGAGCACGGTCCAGTGGCCTCCCGCCTGATCCGCCAGACGGTTCAGGTCGTAGACCGGCCTGCCCTTCTCTGCCTCGGGGTGCAGCTGGGCGTCCGTGATGGCGCCGGCAAGTCGGTGATAGCCCTCCCCGCCACGTGCGAGCACGAGGAGGTGGGTGCCCTCCGGGTCGGCCTCGCCGTTCTGCGGACCCCCCAGCCCGAGCGACAACTCCGCGCCGAACACCGTCTTCACGCTCGTGTGCGTCTCTGCCGCCTCGGCGAGACGCACGATGCCGTACAGCCCGTCGTGATCGGTGAGTGCAAGAGCCGTCAGGCGCAGTCTTGCCGCCTGTTCGATGAGTCGCTCCGGATCGCTGGCGCCGTCGAGAAAGCTGAAGTCCGAGTGCGCGTGCAGCTCGGCGTACGGCACATACGCGCCATCGACTGGCACGACCGGCTCGCTGCGGTAGACGCGCCGTTTGACACTGCGCGCGGGGGAGTCCAGCGCGGCGAGGCTGCCCTCAGGCGGCCTGCGGCCCGAGAGGGTGCGTTCCAGTTCCGACCACGGGATCGCCGGATTCTTCCAGCCCATCAGTCACCCCCGTTCCCTGAGCGAGCGAAGCGAGTCGAAGGGCAGTGTGTGTTCAGTCATAGCGTGCCTCCAGCGCCCATGCGCCGCGTTCCAGCAGCACGAGCCACGCGCCGCCCGTCTCGTCGACCAGTTGCAGTCTGCTCAGGCTGCGCGCGGCATCCTCGTCCCACCAACGCTCTTCGACGGGCCACGGGCCTGCCCACGCCGTCACCCGCACCGTCGGTCTGCCCCTGACGGAGAACCCGGTGGGGTCGGCGGTGAGCATCCCCGCCTCGTCCACATCGACCTGATCGCCCGTCGCACTCACGACGGAGCACGACACAGTCGGCGAGTACACCGTGGCAGGCAGCGGGGGAGGGAGGGCGCCGGGCCAGGGCTTAGCGGCGTCGCTGGTGACGGCATCCGGAACCCGATCGCCCCACGGCACGAGCACCGCGCGATCGGCGAGCAGGCGTCCGCCGCTCACGGCAGGCGTGCCGACGGCATCGTGACCGAGCATGCTCTGCACCCGGGAGAGCGCATGGTGCACGCGCTCGTCCGGCCCACCGCCGAACAGCCCGTCTTCGTGGTGCGACGCGGCGTCGACCGTCTCTGGAGCCACCGTCACGCGCACCACGGGGGAGTCGAGGCCGCTGTCGATCCCCGAGCCTTGCAGTTGCCATCGCACCCGGTCGACCACGTCGACCGCGGTGAACCATCTCGGATGCAGCCAGGTGCGCTCGCTCTGTGCACCCGATTCCGCCTCCACCGACACCCTGACGGCCGTCGCGACGAGTTTCACCGCGGTGAGCCCGGCCACGAAGTCGTCGGCGGTTCGCCGGAACGCGAACGTGAGCTCGTCGACGCGGTCCAGCCCCGGTTCGAACTCCGCGGAGCGTTCCAGCAGAGCCTGCGGCTCCCTCGGCACCACCGTTGTGCGGTCCGAGCCGTTCGCCAGTACGTGCGTCCGCACACCGAGCTCACCGAATCTGTCTCCCAGTTCGAGCGTGGTGAGCTTCGCGACGGCACCGAGCGTGTCGAGGCTGAGCCGGTGCAGCAACGTCGCGAATGCCGGATCGCCCAGCACATCGACGGGGAGAGGTGCGAGGAACTCCGCGGACCGTCCAGGCTCCACGATCAGCACCCGACCGGTGCGGGAGGCAGCCCGTGCCGCCTGCTCGGCGGCGAACGGCCCGTCCGCGATGCCGATGCAGGCATCGGGGGAGCCGTGCTCGGCCGCGACGCGCAGCAGTTCCGCGGCCGCGGCGTCTTCTCCTCCATAGAACCGCGCCGGACCGCGGGCTCGCAGCGCGCACAGCCCAGGCCTCACCGGCTGCACACCGGGGACTGCCTGCTCGATCGCCGTCATCAGCGGATCGAAGTGCCGCTGATCGGCGGTCGCATCGTAGGGCAGCACCGTGAGCTCCGCGCAGCGCGCCTGCGCCTCGCGCACTCGCAGCCCCCTTCGTACACCCTCATGTCGCGCCGCGGCAGACGACGCGAACACCATCCCCTTGTCGATGAGCGCGATCGGATGCCCGTCCTCCGCCAGTCCTGCAGCCACCGCCGTGCGCACCGGCCAGTCGGGACACCACAGCACGATGCTGCGTGCGGCGTTCACTCCCGTCTCTGTTCCACCGCTCATGGCTATCCGACCGCTCTGAGCACGGGTCGGGGACCGGGCTGCAGACCACCCGCAGACGGCAGCACGAGGTCGGCACGGCGTTCCCGCCCCCACGACCGGCTCTCCACTGCGACCGTCACCTCGCGCGTGCCGAGGTAGCCGTGACCGGCGCCGACACCTGCCCATCCGCTGGATGCCAGCCTCACCCGTGCATCCACCCGAGGCCACTCGCCGCACACGACGAGCACCGTGCCGCGCTGCCGCAGCCGGGCGGCCAGCCTGGCTGCCTCAGCATCGCCGACACGTGAGCGGGGAGCGGTGACGACCACCCCGACCGCATCGGTCAGCGCCGCCGTCACGCTGAACCACCGGTCACCGGGACTCGGAACGAGCACCAGCCGACCGAGATCGATTCCCAGCCTCGATGCGGCCTCGATGCCGAAGCCCGGCATACCGACCACGGCGCACCATGCTCCAGCCGAGCTGGGGCCGGCGAGCAGCGCCATCACCAACGAGGTCGACTCCTGCACGGAGTAGACGCCGCCCGGCTGAAGACCGCCGCCCGGCAGCAGATCAGCCAACGTCTGATCCGTGTGCAGCACGGCATCGTCGACCCTGGTGCGCTCCAGTTCTCCCATGCGAGAGCGCAGGCTGAGCAGCCGCTCGAGGTCGGCCTTGGCCTGCTCGAGGGGGTGTTCAGCGAGAAGTGTCACTCCTTCAGTCTCGAACACTCATTCGAGACTGTCAAACCACGCGGCGTGTCGTTACCGGTTTATTCTTCGAGGCTACGCTATGTCGGTGGCAGGGGGTATCGCACCGGAACCACGGCGTTCCTTCGCAGACTAGAAACCGCCACGGACAGCATCCGGCAGCGATCATTCCCGTGACAAAGCGCGGAGCAGATGTCGGTGGCGTGGAGCAGACTGTTCGCATGTGCGGAAGATTCGCCATGGACGACACCGTCAACGAGTTGATCACGGAGTTCGTCGCCGCAGGAGGCGACCTCCGCGATTGGCGTCCCACCTATTCGCTCGCGCCGACGGATGTCGTGCCGATCGTGCGTGAACGCCTCGACAAGGCGACGGGAGAGGTGCGTCGTAGCGTCGACGGGGCGACATGGGACTTCCACCCGGCCTTCATGCGGGATTCCAAGCGCCCCAACTTCAACGCCCGTATCGAAACTGTCACCAGCAACGGGCTCTGGAAGGGCGCGTTCGCCTCATCGAGAGCCATCGTGCCGATGCGCGGTTACTACGAATGGACGGGAGAGGCTGGCAGCAAGCGAGCCCACTTCCTGCACTCCGGAGACGGGGGGCTGCTCGCCGCTGCCGGCATCTACACCATCAGAAAGATCGGCGAGGAGTGGCAGGTGTCGACGGCGATCATCACCCGCGAAGCACGTGACGCGTCGGGGGAGATCCACGACAGGATGCCCGTCTTCCTCGAGCGCGACGTCTGGGAGGAGTTCCTCACACCAGACAAGCTCGACGACGACGGCAAACAGCACATGGTGCAACTGCTGACCGCCGAATCCGAGAAGGTCGCGGGCACGATCGTCGGTTATGAAGTCGATCCCAGGGTCAACAACTCCCGCACCGTCGACCCCTTGGATTCATCACTCATCGAACCCCTCGCATCCTGACGTTGCGATGGCTCAGAGCGCGGCGGGCGGCGTGAGCGGCGGATCGACCTTCATCGAGGTGACGACGGCATCCCGATCCGCGACCGCGGCATGCACGGCGGCGACCATGTCCGATCGGGATGCCCCGCGATGCGTCGGCCTGTGCCGATACCGCACCGAGAGCGTCGCCCGGTTCGGCTCGAGAGTCAGGTAGAGTACCTCGGCGTTCTTGCCGTCGACGATCGAGGAGACGCCGGCGCAGGCAGTGCGGATGCCCGCCACCACGGCATCCAGATCGTCGCGATCCCGGTATCGCACGCGCACCTGCACCTCGGAGCGCAGAGCCGTGCGCTCCGACTCGTTCAGGAAGGGGCTCGAGAGCACGCTGGCGTTCGGGATGTGCGCGACCGCGCCGTCGAACTGCCGCAGCGTCACAGATCTGCCGTTGATCTCGGTGACCACACCCTCGTACTCGCCGACGCGCACCGCATCTCCTCGCTCGAACGGGCGCCTGGTCTGGATCACGAGTCCGGCCGCGTAGTTCTCTGCGACACCGCGCAGCGCGAGCACGGCGATCACGGCGAGCACGATCGCCAGCGCGATCACCGGCTGGATCGGCGCACCGAGGAACGTCAGCGCGATGCCGACCCCGAGCAGGATGAGCACAAGCCGAACGCTTCTCGCCACGCGGTTCGCGACCGTGTTCGACAGGCTCGGTACGCGCGCCAGCACGGCTGACGTCGCGCGTTTGGCAAGAACGCCGAAGACGATGCCGAGCGCCACGCTGAGCAGCGCGAACGCCACATCCCACGGGTCCAGGCCTGCGAAGAATCCGGCTGCCTGAGTGGCATCCGAGGCTGCGACGATCATGCGATCTCCTCTCGAAGGGGCTCAGCGCAGCGGAATCGCCACGTCCGACCCGCCCTCACGGGTGAGCCGTGCCCCCATCTGCACGATCTGCGGCTCGGGCGCGAAGCCCCCGGCGAACAGAACCTGTCCTCGGGTGAACTGCGGTGACCTCTCCAGCAGGTCCGATGGCGCGTAGCCGAACACCTGAGCCAACTCCTCGAGATCCCTCGTCGAGCTCATCTTCATGAGCGCGAGGTTGTCGCACTGCGAGAGCGCGTTCGGATGCAGCTTGGACGGCCGCTGGGTCGACAGCAGCAGCCAGATCCCGTATTTGCGTCCTTCGGCGGCGATCTGCACGATCCGCTTGGTGAGCAGCCGCTCGAGTGGTGTAGCCGCGTCGGGCGAGCAGAGGTTGTGCGCCTCGTCGATGACGACGAGACGCCCGACGCGTTCGTCGCGCCGTGCCCACAGTCCGTCGAGAACGGCGAGCGCTGCGGTCTGCGCCTGCCGCGGTGTGTCGAATCCTCCCAGGTCGACGACCGTGGCATCCGGCTGCTCGCTCACGACGTCGTTGACGTCGCTGGCGCCCCACGCCCACAGATCCCAGTCGGCGACGCCGAGGTTCTCCAGGCGGGTGGCGATGCGGGAGAACATGAGGTCGCCGCTCGCACGCAACCACGGCACCAGCGGCTCGTCCAGTTCGGAGATCAACGCCGATCCGAACCGGAGCATGGCATTGAACTCCTCGGCGTCGATCACCGGGTCCAGCTCGAGCACAGCGGCGCGCGAGCGGATGTCCATGTCCATGAAACGCACCTTGAGCGGTTCGCCACGACCCGGTACCGAGTGCAGCACTCGAATCTCTCGGTCGCGCAGTTGACCGGCCTGGGCATCAGGTGCATCGTCCCGCACGGTGTCGAGGTGCACGAAGTCCGAGTTGGGGTCGAGCACCACGATCGGAAGCCGGGTGTTCAGCAGGACCTGCTCGAGCAGCACACCGAGTGCGTAGGTCTTGCCCGACCCGCTCTGGCCGCACCAGAACGTGTGTCGATTCAGGCGTGGAGCCCTCAGAACGGCGGGCTCGGCGGACGACAGTTGTGTACCGATCGGCAGATCCGACGCCATGTGCACATGCTACGGATGCCCGCCCGCCGGCAGAAGGCGCCTCACCCTGGCCGGGTGACGCCGCCCCCTACTGCAGGCTGCCAACGAGGGCGTCCTTGAGCCCAGGACTGAGTTCGGCTGGGACGTCCACGTCGACAGCGAGCGCCTGGATGGCCCGGCTGTAGTAATTGCGCACGGCGGCAGCGAGAGTGATGTTCACGATGTCGGCATCGGAGAACCCGACATCGCGCAGTCGCCGACTGTCGGCATCCGTCATCGCGGACGATGCCGTGCTGACCTTCTCCGCATACTCCATCATCGTGACTTCTGCCTCGGTGAGTCCTGCGTCGTGGTAATCCTCTGCGATACGAATGAGGTCGGGCTCCGCGAAGATCGCGAGGGACTTTCTGCCGTGGGCGAGCAGGCAGTGCTGCGAACGCAGACCGCGTGCCGCAGCCAGAGTGACGAGTTCGTAGTTGCGTTTTCCGAGAGGCAACGCAATCGTGCGCACGAGTCCCTCGAACGCACGAACGGCCTGCGGATTCAGAGCCATCACCCTGGTGTGGCTCGGCACGTATCCGATCTCTTCGATGTCTTCGCCGTAGATCTTCGCCACTTCACCCGTGGCGTCTTCTTCGCGGACGGTCTTCACGATGGACATGGATGACTCCTCGGCAGTCGTGTGCCGCCGCCTGCACCGCATCCTCGCGGAGCAGAGGGTCCGACACGCCGCCAGTTTAGGCTCACGTCGACCCGAACCCGACGAGTTCAAGGGGACCACCTCGGGCATACGTGAAAAAGAGCGGGTCCCAGTCGGGACCCGCTCTTTTCATCTGTGCGCGAGGGGGGACTTGAACCCCCACGCCCGATAAAGGGCACTAGCACCTCAAGCTAGCGCGTCTGCCTATTCCGCCACCCGCGCGCAGTTCAGTAGCCGATGAATCAGCCGCCGACGTAAGAGATTAGCACGAATCGAAACGGCCGCCGATCACGTGCACGGCCGTCGCGACGGACGCACCGTACAGTCGGAACCGTGCGTGCTGCGCCACAGTTCTCGGGCTCGGTGCTCCATCCGATTGGTCGCCCGCCTGGCGCGCCGGTAGCGTTGGCACCATGACCATCTCCGGCGAGATCCCCATCGGCAACTCATCCGAACAGGGCCTCGAGGAGACGGCGCAGATCGCCCGTGACCTGATCCGCATAGACACCACGAACTGGGGCGCGGGCAGGTCGAAGGGCGAGACGGATGCGGCCGCCTACGTCAGCGAGCGGCTCACCGAACTCGGCCTGTCGCCACGAACCTACGAGTCGGAGCCTGGCCGCACATCCGTCGTGGCCAGGGTCTCCGGACGAGACAGCTCGAAGCCTGCGCTCGTCGTGCACGGACACCTCGATGTCGTTCCCGCAGACCCGGCCGACTGGACCTTCGACCCATTCGCCGGTGAGATTCGCGACGGGCTGCTCTGGGGTCGCGGTGCCGTGGACATGAAGAACATGGACGCCATGATCCTCACCGCGCTCGGCGACATCCTGCGCGCGGGCGAGGCACCGGAGCGCGACCTGGTGATCGCGTTCTTCGCCGACGAGGAAGACGGCGGACTGCTCGGGTCGCATTTCATGGTCGACCGGCATCCCGAGGTCTTCGAGGGTGCGACCGAGGCGATCAGCGAGGTCGGCGGATACTCGGTCGACATCGCAGGCAAGCGCGCATACCTGCTGCAGACGGGGGAGAAGTCCCTTGTATGGATCCGGCTCATCGCCAGAGGCAGGGCGGCGCACGGCTCGCGCCTGGTGCGCGACAACGCCGTCACCAAGCTCGCAGAAGCCGTCGTCGCGATCGGAAACCACGAGTGGCCGATCCGGCTCACCGACACGACGACGCAGCTCGTCGACGAACTCGCCGCCCTCCTGGGCGTCGACCCGGTCGCGCTGGGACCCGACGAGGTGGTGCTGCGCAGCGGGACGGCATCCGGATTCATCCAGGCCACACTGCGCACCACGAGCAACCCCACGCTGTTGAAGGCGGGCTACAAGCACAACGTGGTGCCGGAGCGCGCGGAGGCCCTCGTCGACATCCGCACTCTCGCGGGCGAAGAGGATGTCGCCCTCGCCAGGGTGCGCGAGCTTCTGGACGACGATATCGAGATCGAGATCGTGCACCGCGACATCGGACTGGAGACCTCTTTCTCCGGTCCCCTCGTCGATGCCATGACGGGCGCGCTCCTCTCTCACGACCCAGAGGCGTCGGTGCTGCCCTATCTGCTCTCGGGCGGCACGGACAACAAGGCGCTCAGCCGCCTCGGCATCACGGGTTACGGCTTCGCTCCACTCAAGCTGCCGGCGGACACCGACTTCCCAGCCATGTTCCACGGCGTCGACGAGCGGGTTCCGCTCGACTCGCTCGTGTTCGGCCGTGCAGCGCTGCGCGACCTGCTCGCCACCTACTGATCCGCATCCCCGAAAGCGAGCGATGGATTTCGTCAACGCCCTGATTCTGGGCCTCGTGCAGGGACTCACCGAGTTTCTGCCCGTCTCCTCGAGTGCGCACGTCCGTATCGTCGGCGAGCTGCTCGGCACGGGCGGCGACCCTGGCGCGGCGTTCACCGCGATCATCCAGCTGGGCACCGAACTGGCGGTGCTCGTCTACTTCTGGCGTGACGTGACGCACATCATCAAGCAGTGGTTCCTCGCGCTGTTCGGCCGCATCCCGCGGAACGATCCGGATGCCCGCCTCGGCTGGATGATCATCGTCGGCAGCATCCCCATCGTCGTGCTCGGCGTGCTGCTCCAGAACGCGATCGAGACCACGTTCCGATCGCTCTGGATCGTCGCCGTGATGCTGGTCGTGTTCGGCGTCGTCCTCTGGGTTGCCGACAGGTTCGGCGCGAAGAAGCTTCGAGTCGCCGACCTCACCTGGGGTCACGCCGCGATCTACGGGCTCGCGCAGTCGCTCGCCCTGGTGCCCGGTGTCTCGCGGTCAGGCGGAACGATCTCCGCCGGACTCTTCATGGGCTACCAGCGCAGTGCCGCCGCCAGGTACTCCTTTCTCCTTGCGATGCCCGCCGTGTTCGGCAGCGGCCTCTTCGAGCTGTACAAGTCGATCAAGGACCCGTGCGTCGCTGGTTCCCATGCCGCGCTCACGCAAGCGTGCGCGCCTGAGGTCTTCAACGGCATCGACACGCTCGGCGCAACAGTCGTCGCGTTCGCCGTCGGGCTCCTCGTCATCGCCTTCTTCATGCGGTACATTTCGCGGCACAGTTTCTTGCCGTTCGTCGTCTACCGCATCGCGATCGGAGTGCTGGTCATGATCCTGCTCGTCACCGGGGTGCTGCATGCCTGATTCCTGGCGCCGTCCACCGATCCCTTCGCTTCCCGGCACGGGCACGGCCCCTTGGCTGTACGACAGCGCGAGCGAATCGCTGCAGTGCTCGTCGCCCGACGACGTCATCGCACGGCTTTACGTGTGCGGCATCACGCCGTACGACGCGACGCACATCGGCCACGCCAACACCTACCTGGCTTTCGACACCCTGCAGCGAGTCTGGCTCGACGCAGGCCTCGAAGTGCACTACGCGCAGAACATCACCGACGTCGACGACCCGCTGCTGGAGCGCGCAAACGCAACGGGCGTGGACTGGCGTGAGCTCGCCGATCAGCAGATCCAGCTGTTCCGTGACGACATGGCCGCTCTGCGCATCCTGCCGCCTCAGGACTACGTCGCCGTCACCGAGTCGATCGATCGCATCGCGGATGCCGTGAGCTCGCTTCGCACCAGAGGCATCGCCTATCCGGTCGACACGCCGGACTCCGAGGGCGACGACCTCTACTTCGACGTCGCGGCGGCCGAGAAGGTCGCACCGTGGCGAATCGGCGATGAGAGCAACCTCGACCGCGACGAGATGCTGCGTCTGTCGGCGGAGCGCGGAGGCGACCCCGATCGCCCCGGCAAACGCGACGCGCTCGACCCGCTGCTCTGGCGGGCCGCCCGCGACGGAGAGCCGACCTGGGAATCGGTCGTCGGACCTGGCCGACCAGGCTGGCACATCGAATGCTCCGTCATCGCGCTCGACCACCTCGGCCACGACTTCACCGTGCAAGGCGGGGGAGCGGACCTCTCCTTTCCGCACCACGAGCTGAGTGCCGGGCACGCCGCCGCGCTCAGCGGGCATCCGCTCGCCAAGGTCTACAGCCACGCAGGGCTGCTGTCGTACCAGGGCGAGAAGATGAGCAAGTCGCTGGGGAACCTCGTGCTCATCTCGGACCTCCTCGCGGACGGCGTGCCGGCTGCGGGCATCCGGCTAGCCCTGCTCGCCCACCACTACCGCGAAGAATGGGAGTGGGCCGACGATCAACTCGACGGAGCGCTGCACCGTCTTCAGCGGTGGCGGGGCATCCGCTCAACTGAGAACGGCGTGCCGGCGTCCGAGGTACTCGCCACGGTGCGCGCCCGGCTGGCCGATGACCTCGACACGCCCGGCGCACTTGCTGCGATCGACGATGCCGCGGCGGCCGGCACGGACGACCCTGAGCTGATCAGCGCGATCGCGGACGCCCTGCTCGGCATCGATCTGGGCTGAGCGATGCCGGAGGCGGCCCCTCAGTCGCGCCGCCAGGGCTCCTCCGGGCCACGCCCATCGCCTTTGTCGCCGCGCTTGCGCAGGTACCGCTCGAACTCCTGAGCGATCGCCTCCCCGCTGGCCTCCGGCGAGTCAACGGTGTCGCGGGCCTGCTCGAGCTGCTCGATGTACGAGGCCATGTCTTCGTCGTCGGCGGCGAGCGCGTCGATGCCGCTCTCCCACGCCGCAGAATCGGCGACCAGGTCGCCGCGCGGCACGGTCACGTCGATGATCTGCTCGAGCTTCTCGATGAGAGCGAGCATCGCCTTTGGGCTGGGCGAGTTGTGCACGTAGTGCGGTACGGATGCCCACAACGACAGCGTGGGAATGCCAACGGCTTCCGCCGCCTCCGCCACCACCGTGAGAATGCCGACCGGCCCCTCGTACGTCGGCCGCTCGACTCCGAGGTCGGTGCGCACCTCTGCGTTGTCGCTCGAGGCGAACACGGAGATCGGCCGGGTGTGTGGCACGTCGGCGAGCATGGACCCGAGCAGCACCACCCCGTCGACGCCCGCGGACAGTGCTGCGTCGATGAGCTCGGTGGTGAACGCCTTCCAACTACGGGACGGCTCGGTGCCGAGCAGAAGATAGAGGTTGCCAACTCCCGAACCGCTGGCATGGAACTCGGCGTCTTCTTCGAGCGGATCGACGCGGACGCCGGGGGAGACCGGGGCATAGACGACGGTTCCCGGCCACTCGAGCCTGCGTCGCCCCTCCTCGTCCGATGCGAGCACCGGGCGATTGAACTGGAAGTCGTAGTACAGCTCAGGGTCGACGCTGGCGACAGGCACCACATCGAGGGCGTCCTTCAGGGTGCGCACCGCGCCGCTGGCAGCTTCGCCCGCGTCGTTCCACCCTTCGAACGCAACCACCAGGATGCGCCCGTCGAAGATCCCGCTGTCGTTGGTCACGCTGTGAGCCGCTCCATTCCACCCTGCACGTCCGGCACGGACGCGTCTACCAAGGATAGGCCGCACGACCAGCCCGGGCCGGGTCACCGCACGCCGCCGCCTAGACTGGATGCTCGTGACCTCCGCCGCTCCTTCCGCCGTTCTCTTCGACATGGACGGCACCCTCGTCGACACCGAGCCGTACTGGATGCAGGCGGAAACCGAGCTCGTTCACGCGCACGGTGGGAGCTGGACGCATGATGATGCGCTGCTTCTCGTCGGCTCCGGTCTGTGGGAGTCCGCGAAGGTGTTCCAGCAGCACGGAGTCGACCTCGACGCCGACACGATCGTCGACACGCTCACCCGTCGCGTGCAGGAGCAGCTCGACCTGCACGGCGTGCCGTGGCGCCCCGGTGCCAAGGAGCTGCTGCTCGACATCAAGGAGCACGGCGTCAAGACGGCGCTGGTGACCATGTCGATCCGCGAGATGGCCGAGCAGATCGTGTCGAGCATCCCGTTCCCCGCGTTCGACGTGCTCATCACCGGTGACGAGGTGGAGCGACCGAAGCCGTATGCAGACCCCTACCTGGATGCTGCGCGCGCGCTCGGGGTGGACGCAAGGCAGTGCATCGCCATCGAGGACTCGATGAACGGCCTGACCTCCGCGGTTGCGGCGGGCACCATCGCGATCGGTGTCCCGCACATGATCCCGCTGCCCGTCAACGAAGACGAACACACCCTCTGGCCGACACTGGCCGAGCGCGGCTACGGCGATCTGGTCACCCTGTTCGAGGAGCGCGTGGCATGAGCAAGACACCGCAGCCGGCGTCATCCGGCCCGTTCCGCGCAGGGGACAGAGTGCAGCTCACCGGTCCCCGCGGCCATCTGCACACCATCACGCTCGTTCCCGGCCAGGTGTTCCACACCCACAAGGGTCCGCTCGAGCACGACGCGATCATCGGCCAGCCCGACGGCTCCGTGATCGCCAACGAGGCGGGCGTCGAGCATCTCGCGCTGCGGCCCCTGCTCACCGATTTCGTGATGTCGATGCCGCGTGGCGCCGCGATCGTGTATCCGAAGGATGCCGCGCAGATCCTTGCGCAGGCGGACGTCTTCCCCGGTGCCAACGTGGTCGAGGCGGGCGTCGGCTCCGGCGCGCTGTCACTCTGGCTGCTGCGCGCGATCGGCCCGGAGGGTCGCCTGGCCTCGTTCGAGCGCCGTGACGAGTTCGCCGACATCGCCCGAGGCAATGTGGAGACGTTCTTCGGTCAGGTGCCAGACACCTGGTCGATCACCGTCGGAGATCTGCAGGAGGAGCTTCCGCTCGCGGCGCCTGAGGGCACCGTCGACCGAATCGTGCTCGACATGCTCGCGCCGTGGGAGTGCGTGGATGCCTGCGCAACCGCTCTCAAGCCCGGTGGCGTGCTCCTGTGCTACGTCGCGACGGTCACGCAGTTGTCCCGCGTCGCGGAGGCGATCAGGGGCACCGAGCAGTTCACGCATCCGAGTTCGTCGGAGACGATGGTGCGCGGGTGGCACGTCGAGGGACTCGCCGTTCGGCCGGACCATCGCATGATCGCCCACACCGGCTTCCTCATCACTGCGCGCCGCCTGGCACCGGGCACGGTGCTTCCCGAGCTGAAGCGCAGGGCGTCGAAGAGCGAGTACAGCGAAGAGGACGTCGAGGCGTGGACTCCTGGCGCACTCGGCGAGCGCGTGGTGAGCCCGAAAAGCCTGCGCAAGCGGGTTCGGGAAGCCTCGGAATCAGCCAGGCTCGCGGCCGAGCGCGAGGCGTCGGATGACGATCCCGGCGTGGCGGAGAGCCATCACCCGGTCGACTAGCATGGGATGCCGGAGCGCCCGCCCGTGCCCCCAACGAAAGAAAAGTCGAAAGAGGAACAGTGCGCACAGTACCCGCACGCAGAGTGCCAGCACTCCTTGCCGCAACCGCACTCGTCGCGCTGGCCCTGACCGGATGCACCGCGGCAGGTTCGAGCTCGTGCCTTCAGCCGGGTGACGCCTCGAAGCTCGTGAACGCCTCAGGAGACTTCGGATCCCCGAAGGTGTCGTTCCCGAAGCCGTTGCACTCCAGCACCCTTCAGAAGAGCATCATCAGCAAGGGCGACGGCAGCACGATCTCCAGCGGTCAGCTGGTCGTCGGAGAGGTGGCCTACTACGACGGCGCCACGGGCGCAGCCCTCGGAGATCCGGGCGAGACCGACATCGTCGCCGGCGCCGACACGACGGGCAAAAGCACGCTCCCCGGCCTGCAGAAGGCGATGGCGTGCAGCACCGTCGGGTCGCGCATCGCGGTCACAGGCACGGTCAAGGAACTCTTCTCCGACCCATCGCAGGTCGGGCTTTCCGGCAGCACGACGATGGTGTTCGTCTTCGATCTCAAGAAGGCGTTCCCGAGCCGCGCCACCGGAGCCCCCCGCCCCGCGCAGCCGGGCATGCCCACCGTCGTGCTCGCGCCGAACGGACAGCCGGGTATCAAGATCCCGTCGCACGACGCACCGACCAGCCTGGCGTCCGCCGTGCTCAAGCAGGGCTCCGGCGAGACCGTGACGGCCAAGGACGAGCTGCTCGTCAACTACACCGCCGTGGCATGGAGCAGCCCGGACACCGTGGCGTCATCGAGCTGGGAGAACGGTTCTCCCGTGGTCTGGCCCGACACGACGGGACAGAACTACTCGCCGCCGGCATCCGTGCTGAAGCGGCTGGTGGGACAGAAGGTCGGAAGCCAGATCGTCGTCGTCACCCCTGGGAGCAGCGCGACAGCGCTCGTCATCGACATCCTCGGCATCTGGAAGAAGTAGCTGACCGCCCGGCGGCAACCGGCCGCGCTGGGGCGCCACCCGTTCGTCCCGCCGCCTCTAGGATTGGCATCGTGTCTCAACACAGGGTGCCGGTCGAAGAGCGTCTGTTCTCGCTTGTTCTCGCCCTCGTCGCCACCGAATCGGGACTGACGAAGAACGAGATCCTCTCGAGCGTGCAGGGCTACAACTCCCGCTACCGGGAGGGCGGAGACAACAGCGCCCTCGAGCGGCAGTTCGAACGCGACAAGGACGACATCCGCGAACTCGGTGTCCCGTTGGAGACCGTCGAAGACCCGGGAGACCCCGGCAACAATCAGGCGCTGCGTTATCGCATCCCGAAGACCGGCTACGACCTTCCGTCCGACATCACGTTCTCGCCGCAGGAGATGACACTGCTGCTCCTTGCCGCCCGCGTCTGGCGCGAGGGTTCGCTGTCCGCCGAGTCGCGCCGCGCGATCATGAAGCTGCGCACGTTGGGCGTCGAGGCCGACGATCCGGTCGTCGGCTATGCGCCGCGGCTGCGCACCAGAGAAGCCGCGTTCGGGCCGTTCGAGATCGCTCTGGAACGCAACGCCGTCGTCCAGTTCGAGTACCTGAAACCGGGCGAGCCGGCACCGACGAAGCGCGTCGTCGAGCCGCTGGCGCTCGTACAGTTCCACGGCCGCTGGCTGCTGCAGGGCCACGACAGGGGTGCTGACGGCCCTCGCACCTTCCTGCTCTCCCGCGTGATCGGTCAGCCACGCGTGACACAGACCACGTTCACCCGCCGCGGCACCGACTTCGCGGCACGCGCCATCGACCAGCTCGAAGAGATCTGGCTTCGCAACGTGGCCGAGGTCGATGTCGTGCCCGACACGGATGCCCGCCTGCGCCTGAGCAAGCGCGAAGACACCGAGGTCACCGACGACGGCCACCTCCTGGTGCACTACTCCGATCTTGCCCTGCTGGCCGACGAACTCGCCGGCTACGGGCCCGAGGCGAGGGTGCTGTCGCCGCAGTCCCTCGTGGATGCCGTTCTCCAGCGCCTGCAGACCACGCTCGCCGCGCATCGAGAGGAGACCGTCAGTGGCTGACACCACCGCACCCCGCGACGCCCGCGACAAACTCGCGCTGCTGCTCTCGCTGATTCCGTATCTGATGGACCACGATCGCGCTCCGGTGACGGATGTCGCCGCGGCCTTCGGCGTCACCCCCAAGCAGATCCGCGAGGCGGTTCACCTCATCGCGGTGGCCGGGGTGCCAGGCGAGTCGCGTGCTTATCTTGCAGACGACCTGTTCGACATCGACTGGGACGACCTCGAGCAGAACGATCGCATCTCTCTGACCCATACCGTGGCTATCGACGACACGCCTCGCCTGTCTGCACGAGAGGCCGCAGCGCTCATCGCCGGACTGCAGTACCTCGGCTCGCTTCCCGAGCACGCCGACCGGGACGCCATGGCCTCGCTGATGGCCAAGCTGGAGCGCGGAACGGCCGCGGGCGCCGCCCAGGTGGCGGTCGCCCCTGTGTCGCTGCGTGACACGGTGGCGACGATCCGGGATGCCATCGACGCACGCACGCAGGTCGAATTCGACTATGTCAGCGCACGAGGAGACGGCGAGCGTCGCACCGTCGATCCGCTGCGCATCGAGTCCGTCAACGACGACTGGTACGTGCGCGGCTGGTGCCACCTGCGCCAGGCGGTGCGCACGTTCCGGCTCGACCGCATCGACCACCTCGCCTCGACGGGCCGGCCGATCAGCGAGCACGCGGCGGGCGTCGTGCTTCCCGAGCGTCTCTTCCAGGGCTCCTCCGACGATCTCACGGTCTCGGTCGACGTCGCGGCCGCCGCACTGCCGCTGATCGCCGATTACATCCCCGACGAGGCGGCCAGAGTTCGTGACGGCGACATCGTGCACACCAAGGTGCGGGTCGCGCACTATCACGGTCTGAAGCGCTTGGTCGCGCGCTTCGCCGGTTCGATCACGGTCACCGGCCCCGAGGATGCCCGGGCCGCGGTCGCGGAATGGGTAGCAGCCGGCGCCGCCCGCTACGACGAACAGGGCGCATGATGCCCTGGTGGTCGTGGCTCGTCATCTGGGTGGTGCTGGTGTTGGCGCTGCTCGGAATGTTCATGTACCTCGGTTACCGCCTGTTCGTCAAGGGGATGACGACCCTGCGCGCACTGGGCGACCTGACCGAGAAAACCGAGCTTCTGTCACGACGATTCGACGATGAGCCCGACCCGCCCTTCCGTCCGGCGGTGTTGGGCCCTACCCGTGAATACGCACAAGGCTGGGAGGAGCGTCGTGCAACCAATGCAACGATCAGGCATACTCGACGGGAAGCCCGAGTACGACGCGGTAAACTCCTGGTGAGTGCCGATCCACGTCGGTTCTCCCACCTACTGCGAAAGCGACACTAAAATGCTTGGCGATCTGTTCAGCGGCTGGCACATCTGGATCATTCTGCTCATCATCGTGCTCTTGTTCGGTGCCACACGCCTTCCCGCTCTGGCGAGGAGCATCGGCCAGTCCACACGCATCTTCAAGAAGGAGATCCGGGAGAGCCAGAAGGACGACGAGGCAGCAGACGCGGCCAAGGCCGACGCCACGTCCGAGTCCGCAGCGGCTGATAAGCCCGCTGACAAGATCTAGCCGGCCGTGACCACCGCCGCTCGAACCAAGCGCGGCAGCAGGAACCCTGACGGCAGGATGTCCCTGGGGGCACACCTCAGGGAGCTGAAGAACCGCTTCTTCTGGATTGCCGGGGGCATCGTGGTCGGCGCGATCGCCGGCTGGTTCCTGGAGCCGTATGTATGGGATGCCATCAGCCTCCCAGTGCATGAGATTGCAAAGTCGCAACATGCAAGCATCAACTGGCCGAATGTCACAGCCGCATTCGATCTGAAGCTGCAGTTGAGTGTCTACATCGGCATCATCATCACGTCGCCGTTGTGGCTGTACCAGATCTTCGCGTTCCTCACCCCTGGCCTGTCTCGCAAAGAGAAGGGGTACACGTTCGGGTTCTTCTTCACCGCTGTTCCGTTGTTCCTCGCGGGATGCGCGGCCGGATGGTGGGTCGTTCCCCACATCGTCGGGGTGTTGACCAGCTTCGTGCCGAGCGGTGAGACGACGCTGCTGGTGGCGTCCGACTATTTCAACTTCGTGCTCAAGCTGATCATCGTCATCGGCATCGCGTTCGTGCTGCCGGTGTTCATCGTGCTGTTGAACTTCATGCGCGTCATCTCCGCGAAGGCCATCATCAAGTCGTGGCGCTGGGCCATCCTCACGATCATGGTCTTCACGGCGATCGCCACACCGTCCGCCGATGTCATCTCGATGTTCCTGCTGGCACTGCCGCTGGTGGTGCTGTACGTCCTGTCGTGGGTCGTGGCATGGCTGCACGACCGTCGCATCGAGAAGCAGAGCGCCGACATCGAGACGGAACTCGCCACCTGAGGCGCTCGGGCGGTGGCCGCCATCCCCGCGGGCACGCGCCCGTAGTCTGATGGCATGACCGACCAGCTCTCGCCCGCCGAACGGTTCGCCGCGTCGCGCACCCGAAACGGGCATCCGCGACTCGACGAGTTCCAGCGGTGGCAGCGCTTCGACCTCGATCCGTTCCAGCTCGAGGCCTGCGCGAGCCTGGAGGACGGCAGCAGCGTGCTGGTCGCGGCGCCGACCGGCGCCGGCAAGACCGTTGTCGCAGCGTTCGCCGTGGCGCTTGCGATGGCGCAGCCGAACGCGAAGGTGTTCTACACCACACCGATGAAGGCGCTGTCCAACCAGAAGTATCAGGAGTTCGCTGACGAATACGGCACGGATGCCGTCGGCCTGCTCACCGGCGACACCAACGTGAACGCCGGCGCCCGCGTGGTCGTGATGACCACCGAGGTGCTGCGCAACATGCTCTACGCGGAGTCCGACCTGTTGCAGGATCTCGCCTACGTGGTGATGGACGAGGTGCACTACCTCGCCGACCGCTTCCGCGGCGCGGTCTGGGAGGAGGTCATCATCCACCTGCCAAGCGAGGTGCGGCTCATCTCGCTGAGCGCGACGGTCTCGAACGCCGAGGAGTTCGGGGACTGGCTGCAGGCAGTGCGAGGCGACACGGATGTGATCGTCTCGGAGAGCAGGCCCGTTCCGCTCGAGCAGCACGTGCTGGTGCGCCAGCGCTTGGTCGACCTCTTCGAATCGGCCTCACGGGGCGCCGCCTACCGGGTGAATCCGGAACTCGTGCAGATGGCGCGCGTCGGCGGTCGGCCGTCGGGTTCTCGCCAGTTCAGCGATCGCGGACGCCGCCATTCCAGGGGAGCGCGGCCGGACTCCGGACGGCTCGACCGTTCCGAGGTCATCCGTCTGCTCGATGACCGCAACCTGCTGCCGGCGATCGTGTTCGTGTTCAGCCGTGCCGGCTGCGACCAAGCGGTGTCGCAGGTGCTGCGGTCGGGAATCCGTCTCACCGAGGCGCACGAGCGCGACGAGATCCGCGCCGTTGCCGAGGAACGCTGCCGCACGATCGCGGACGAGGACCTCGCCGTGCTCGGCTACTGGGAGTGGCTCGAGGGGTTGCAGCGTGGCGTCGCTGCGCACCATGCCGGTATCCTTCCCGCGTTCAAGGAGGTCGTCGAGGAGCTCTTCCGGCGCAAGTTGGTGAAGGTGGTGTTCGCCACCGAGACTCTCGCACTCGGCATCAACATGCCGGCGCGCACCGTCGTTCTCGAGAAGCTCGAGAAGTTCAACGGCGAGGCCAGGGTGCCGATCACGCCGGGGGAGTACACCCAGCTGACCGGCCGAGCAGGACGCAGAGGCATCGATGTCGAGGGACACTGCGTCATCCAGTGGCGCGACGGTCTGGATCCGCAGGCGGTCGCCGCACTCGCGTCGAGGCGCAGCTATCCGCTGAACTCGAGTTTTCGCCCGACGTACAACATGGCGGTCAACCTCATCGCCCAGTTCGGCAGAGAGCGCACAAGGGAAATACTCGAGTCGTCGTTCGCTCAATATCAGGCCGATCGTGCCGTGGTGGACCTCGCGCGCACCGTGCGCAAGCAGGAGGAATCGCTGGCGGGCTACGAGCGTGCGATGCAGTGCCATCTCGGCGACTTCGGTGAGTACGCGGCCCTGCGCAGGCAGCTCAGCGATCTCGAGCGGGCGAACGCGAAATCGGGATCGCAGAGCGCGGCAGCGAGGGAGCGGCGCGGCCGCGAACTTGCCGACCTGCGCCGGCGCATGAAGCGGCATCCGTGCCACGGCTGCGCTGAGCGCGAGCAGCACGCCAGATGGGCAGAGCGCTGGTGGCGCCTGAAGCGCGAGACGGATGCCCTCACCCGCCAGATCCAGCACCGCACCGGCGCCGTCGCCACGGTCTTCGACCGCGTCACCGACGTGCTCATCGAACTGGGTTATCTCCTCGAGCACGACGGCACGCTGGCACCGTCGCAGCACGGCCACACGCTCGCTCGCATCTACGGCGAACGCGACCTGCTCGTCGCGGAGTGCCTTCGCCGCAACGTCTGGGATCGACTGGACGCTCCCGGCCTCGCGGCGATGGCCTGCGCCCTCGTCTTCGAGCCGCGACGTGACGAGCCGAACCCAGCCGAGCGCTTCCTCCCCGGCGGGGCCTTTCGCGAGGCGCTGCAGAAGACGGAGAACCTCTGGTCGCGCCTCGACGATCTCGAGCGCGAGAACCGTCTGCCGGGAAGCGAACCGCTCGCGACGGCGCTGTGCATCGCGATGCATCAGTGGGCATCCGGCCGCCCGCTCGCGACGGTTCTCTCCGAGGCGGACCTGCCTGCCGGTGACTTCGTGCGCTGGGCGAAGCAGGTGATCGATCTGCTCGACCAACTCTCCGGTGTGGCCGTCGGACCCCTGGCCGCCGTCGCCCGCGACGCACTGCTGTCGGTACGCAGGGGCATCGTCGCATACTCGGGCGTCGCCTGAGCATCCTCCGCCCCTGCCCCACCGCCCCCGCCCCACCGCCCCCGCCCCACCGTCCACGCGCCGCCGCCACCCGCACCGCCGCCTCCCGCGAAAACAGGCAGGAAAGCGCCTTCCTCCGCACAACAGGCAGGATCTGCCTGCTCTCGGGAGATCTGCCTGTTGCACAGTGGGCGGGCCAGTCCGTAGTCCACCGGGCCGAGCGCCCTGCAGCTCCCGGGGCATGCATGGCCACGTCCCCTATGCTCGATCTTCGTGAGTCAGCCACCCCGCCCGCTTCTTCCGTTGTGGTTGGCGGTCATCGTCGGGGCAGGCGGGGGAGTCGTCTACGACGGAGCGTTCCCAGCGATCGGCTGGTGGCCTCTGGCGTTCGTCGGACTCGCGCTCATGCTTCTTCCCCTGATCGGCAGATCGGCAGGCGGTGGCCTGCTGGTCGGGTTCTGCTCCGGTCTCGCGTTCTACCTCACGCAGGTGTCGTGGACGGCGCTCTACCTCGGACCGGTCCCGTGGGTCGCCCTGTCGATCTTCGAGTCCCTGTTCTTCGCGGTCGCAGCGCTGGTGATCACACTGGCGTACCGCTGGATCCCTCGCGCGTTCCCGAGCGCCGCAGGCCGCCTCGGCCTCCTGCCTGTCGCCGTGGCGGGGGTGTGGACGGCCCGCGAGTGGGCCTCCGGCAACTGGCCGTACGGCGGCTTCGCGTGGGGGAGAGCTGCCCTCTCGCAGTCGCAGAGCCCGCTGGCGCACCTCGTCGCGTGGTTCGGCATCGCCGGCGTCTCGTTCCTGATGGTCTGGCTCGTCGCCCTGGCGATCGAATGCGTGCGCTACCGCGGACATCCTCTCGTCTGGCTTCGCGAGAAGCGCACGGATGCCCCCGCCGCACGTCCGTGGCCGCGCGTCGCGCTGGCACTCGGTGCGATCGCCCTCGTGCTCGCCGTACCGCTGTGGCCCGCGGCGACCTCGGGTACGACGCGCATCGCAGCCGTGCAAGGCAATGGGCCGGCGGGATACTTCGATCACGCGCACCCCGGCGACGTGATGAACGCTCAGATCAAGGCGACGATCCCGCTCATCGGCAAGAAGGTCGACATGGTGGTGTGGCCGGAGGGCAGCGCCGACATCGATCCGACGAGCGACTATTCCTCTGCTGCCGTGATGAACAACCTCAGCACCCAGCTCGGCGCGCCGATGATCGTGGGCACCATCACGCATCGGCACGGGAAGTACTACAACACATCACTGCTCTGGAAGGCCGGCAAGGGCGCTGTCGCGTACTACGACAAGAAGCACCCTGTGCCGTTCGGCGAGTACGTTCCCGATCGTTCGTTCTGGCTGCCGTTCGCTCCCAGCCTGCTCGGCCTCATCCAGCGCCAGTACACGCCTGGCACTCGGCCGAACGTCTTCGACGTGAACGGCGTCAAGGCCGGCATCTCGATCTGCTTCGACATCGTCGACGACCAGCTCACCACCGACATGATGAACGGCGGCGCACAGGTCATTCTGGCGCAGACGAACAACGCCGACTTCGGTCGCACGAAAGAGAACATGCAGCAGCTGGCGATCGCCAGGCTGCGGGCGATCGAGACGGGCAGGAGTCTCGTCAACATCTCCACGGTGGGCACGAGCCAGATCATCGATCCGGACGGCCGCACCATCGACCAGATCCCGGCTTATAGACCGGGAGCCATGCTGACGGATGTACCGCTCGGCACGACGACAACGCCCGCCACCCTGCTCAGCAGGGCCATAGAGGTGCTCGTGTGCGGGCTCGGACTCGGTGCTGTCGTGGTGGCGGCCGTGACCATGCCGCGCAGGCGCTCTCGCCGTCGCTGAACGCATCCTCAGGCTGCGGGGACAACCGCGGTCCATGGTCCCGTATGCCGTCCACTCCCGCGGGCGCACGAAAAAACACAGCCTGCCGGTTGGCAGGCCGTGTTCGAATCGTTCGAGCTCAGGCGCCGATCTTGTGCTCGCCACGGCGGGCGCGCAGGTACGCGAGACGCTCTTCGAGCAACTCCTCGAGCTCTGCACGGGTGCGACGCTCGAGCAGCATGTCCCAGTGGCTGCGCGGTGCCTTCACGTCGGAGCGGTCGATCTCGACCGGTGCGTCGTTCACGAGCAGCGTGGCCTCGTGACCGCAGTACTTGCACTCCCAGGTCTCGGGCGCTTCTGCGTCTGCGGCGAACACGACCTCAGTATCCCGGTCGCACGACGCGCACTTGTAGGTGTAGGTGGTGCGGGCAGAAAAAGTGACACCCTCTTCGCTCTGTAAGCTCTGGGCGCCCAGTCTCATACCCCGCAAGCTGCGATCTGCCATTGTGTGGTCCCCTTCTCGCGATGCATCCACACTTATAAACCGTCAAGCTGGGCGTTCTCTGCCCGGCGCGCGCAGGGATTCAGCCTCCTTTCAGGTGATTTTCCTCACGGCACCTGCTTTCTGGACGGCTTCGACGGTGTCTGAGAGCAGGTCGCAGCGGTCCGAAATGATGCCGTCGACGCCCAGTTCGAGCAGCCGGCGCATCTGCGCCGGCTCGTTGATCGTCCACACGTGCACCTCTCGGCCGGCATTGTGCACGGCCCGCACGAAGGCGGGAGAGACAACCGCCACGCGCCCCTGCCGCAGCGGTACCTGCACGGCGTCCACATCGCGCAGCGCCAGCCGTACCAGCACGCCGAGGTGCAGCCAGGTGCCGAGCATCGAGACGACCACCCCCGGCGTCGAGGCGGAGGTGGCCACCGCGCCGAGGGCCTTCACAGCCCGCCGACGCCGGCGCTGGTCGAATGCCGTCACGAGCACGCGCGCTTCGGCCCCTGCTGCCCGGATCGCCTTGACGGCGGGTTCGACGGCCGCATCGGTCTTCACGTCGATGTTGAAACGCGCGCCGGGCAACATCTCAAGCGCCTCCGAGAGGGTCGCCAGACGTCCTCCACCGGTGAGCTCGAGGGCGAGCAGCTCTGCCAGCGTGAGCTGTTCGACGGAGCGGGCTGACCCGGCCATTCGCACGAGATCGTCGTCGTGGCAGATCACAGCCACGCCGTCCGAGCTGGCGTGCACGTCGGTCTCGAGGATGTCCGCGCCGGCGTTCAGAGCCGCGCGGAACGCCTCGATAGTGTTCTCCGGCGCGTTCGACGCGAGCCCCCGGTGGGCGATGACCCGCGGGGGCTCCCCGTCGAAGAAGGCGGGCTGGTCAGGCATCTCCTGGCGCGGGCGCATCCGGGGGAGTGGTCGGTTCTGCCGGAGGCGTGTCGATGAGCTTCTCGACCGGGGTGTCGATGAGCTTGTCGATCGGCGTCTCGGTCGGCAGATCGGCGGTCTCTGCCGCGATGCGGTCGAGATCCGCATAGGACTTCTTCGCCGACGGTGTTCCAGGCGGGCGCTTGCCCATCGATGCGAACCCTTCGCCGATACCGCGCAGTGCCTCGCTGAGTTCGCTCGGGATGAACCAGAGCTTGTTCGACGCGCCCTCCGCGATCTTCGGAAGGGTCTGCAGGTATTGGTAGGCCAGCAGCAGGTTGTCGGGATTTCCCTCGTGGATGGCGGTGAACACCGTCTCGATCGCCTTCGCTTCACCCTCGGCGACCAGCACCGCGGCGCGCGCGCTGCCCTCGGCGTTCAGGATCGCGGCCTGCCGGTTGCCTTCCGCCGTGAGAATGGCCGACTGCTTCGTACCCTCCGCCGTCAGGATGAGCGCACGACGATCACGCTCTGCGCGCATCTGCTTCTCCATCGAGTCGATGATCGACGCTGGCGGGTCGATGGACTTGAGCTCCACGCGACTGACGCGGATTCCCCACTTGCCGGTCGCCTCGTCGAGCACCACGCGCAGCTGGCTGTTGATGCTGTCGCGACCCGTGAGTGCTTGCTCCAGGTTGAGCCCGCCGACCACGTTGCGGAGGGTGGTGGTGGTGAGCTGCTCGACCGCGCCGAGGTAGTTGGCGATCTCGTAGCTCGCGGCACGCGCATCCGTCACCTGAAAGTAGACGACAGTGTCGATCGAGACGACGAGGTTGTCTTCGGTGATCACCGGCTGTGGCGGAAAGCTCACCACCTGTTCGCGCATGTCCAGCAGAGGCCGCAACCGGTCGACGAACGGTACGAGGATGTTGAGCCCTGGGGTAAGCGTCTTGTGATAGCGGCCCAGCCGCTCCACGACCCCGGCCCTGGCCTGCGGCACGATCCTGATCGCCCTTGCCAGAGTGACGATCACGAAGATGACGACGATCAGGACGATGATGCCGACGATGATCTGCACGACGAGCGACTCCGTATCTGTCATGTGGTTGAGCTCTCCTTGGGTACGACGAAGGCCGTCGCCCCTTCGATCTTGGTGACGAGTACCAACTCGCCTGGCTGCACAGGGGCGGAAGCCGTGCCGCCCAGTCTGGATGTCCAGACTTCGCCGTTGGCGAGCTTCACGAGACCTTTGTCCTCGCCGCCGAACGACTGGACGACCTTGCCCTCTTGTCCGAGCAGCGCCGCGACGTTGCTACGTGCGGGATCGCCGCCTCTGCGAAGCGCATGCAACAACGGCGGACGCAACAGGAAGAGCAGCAGTACCGAGAGAACGGCGGCCACAATCAGCTGAGCCCACCAGTCCAGGCCGAACAAGCCGCTGAGGAGGCCACCGAGTGATCCGATCGCCAGCATGAGGAAGATGAAATCGAGAGTGAGCATCTCGATGATCACGAACACCAGGATCAGCACGAGCCAGCCGATCCAGGCGAACGACGAAACGACATCCATGTCGTTGCTCCCTCCGTGGTGACCCCGACGCTACCAGGATGCTGCCTGTACCCCGCAACCGCACTGCGAGATTCTCGATCGCAGTGGACGACTGTCGTCGGCCGGATGGGCCGCCGAGCCGCTATCGGGCCTGAGATACTGTCTTGGTGCCCGCGGCCGGGCCATCGTCACACTCGAAGGAGCATTCCATCGTGAGCAACCCCCTCGCCACGTCTTCCCTCGCCGGAAAGCGCGCCCTCGTCACGGGCTCGTCGCGCGGAATCGGGGCCGACACCGTCGGTTACCTGGCAGAGGCCGGTGCGAAAGTGGCCATCAACTATCGCAACAAAGAGGCGCGAGCGCGAAAGCTCGCCGACTCGATCGAGGCATCCGGCGGCTCCACCCTCGTCGTCGGAGCGGACCTCACCGACCCCGAGTCCGTCGCGGCCTTGTTCGCCGCGATCGAGAAGGAGTGGGGCGGGCTGGACATCCTGGTGTTGAACGCCTCTGGCGGAATGGAGTCGGGCATGGCGGCCGACTACGCGATGCTGCTGAACCGCGACGCCCAGGTGAACGTGCTGAAGTCCGCGCTGCCGCTGCTCGGAGAGGGTTCCCGAGTCGTGTTCGTCACCAGCCACCAGGCGCACTTCATCCGAACGACGCCGACGATGCCGGAGTACGAGCCCGTCGCCCTCAGCAAGCGAGCAGGGGAAGACGCCCTGCGTGAGCTGATCCCCGACCTGAATGCCCGCGGCATCGGCTTCGTCGTCGTCTCCGGCGACATGATCGAGGGAACGATCACCGCGACGCTTCTCGAGCGCGCGAACCCGGGCGCCATCAGCGCCCGCAAAGAGTCGGCCGGTAGGCTCTACAACGTGAGCGAGTTCGCTGCGGAGGTCGCTTCGGCCGCGGTCGATCCGATCCCGTCGGACAACACGCGATTGATCGGTGACGTGAGCGACTTCGGCGAAGGAGCCCGATCATGAAGGCCGAGCACATCGTTCACCTGGTCTCGCTCTCGCGCCCTACCTTGAGCCCCGACGGTGGAACAGCCGTCGTCGCGGCCACCCACCCCGATCTCGATGCGGATTCCTACGTCGGCCAGCTCTGGTCGGTCGCGGTCAAGGGCGGCGTGGAGCCCCGTCGAATCACCCGCGGCTTCCGGGACGGCTCGCCGAGCTTCTCGCCAGACGGATCGGCCATTGCGTTCCTCCGTGCCGAGCCGGGCAAACCACCTCAACTCCACGTGCTCGCCACTGCGGGCGGCGAGCCGGTGAAGGTGACGGACAGAAAGCTCGGGGTCTCCGATTTCGTCTGGGCCTGCGACGGCTCCAGGCTCGCCTTCGTGTCCCGCGATCCCGAACTGGGCCGCTACGGCACCGTCGAGGGCGTGGATGCCTCCGCGGAACCGCCGCGTCGCGTCACGACCTACCGCTACACCGCAAACGGCCTCGGCTGGCTGCGTGACAGGCGTACGCAAGTGTTCGTGGTCGATGCACCCGATGTCACGTCGGCTCCTGTCGTGCAGCCGGTGGCATCCGCTGCCGGCGCCGCCGACAAGCTCGACGAGGTCGCCGAGCCGCGCAGACTCACGGAGGACGACGCCGAGCATGGCGGCATCGCTTTTTCGGCCGACGGGAGGCTCGTCGCCGTCGTCTCGGACGGGCATCCGGGTGCCGACGACGATCTGCGCAGCATCGTGACTCTCGTGCCTGTGGATGGCGGCGACCCGATCGTCGCCGTCGGAGCGGATGCCGACCTGTCGATCTCGGACGGTCCGGGTTCGGTGGCGTTCGGAGACGACGGCGCCCTCTACTTCATCGCGCAGAGCGTGGGGGAGTCGGGTCGCGACTTCGTCGCCCGCAACTCCGGTCTGTACGTCGTTCCGACGCCCGGAGCCGAGCCGCGCAGGCTCACGGACGCGGAGACGATCGACCTCACGGGCAGCACCGTCGTCCTCACGACCAGGGGTGTGCTCGTACAGAACACCGAGCGTGGTCGTGTGACGCTGCTGGCCGTCTCTGACAACGGCGAGGCATCCGTGCTGGTCGCCGACCGCGAGGTGACAGGTGTCGCGGCGGCGGGGGAGAGCGTGGTGTTCTCGTTCCAGTCGGAGTCGACGTTCGGCGACCTCGCCGTGCTCGACGGAGATGACGTTCGAGTGCTGACGGACTTCTCAGCCGATGTGCGGGCGACGGGCATTCGGTCGCCCATCGAGTTCGAGACGACCGGACGCGACGGGTATCCGGTGCATGGCTGGGTCGTGCTCCCCGAGGGTGACGGTCCCCATCCGGTGCTGCTGAACATCCACGGCGGCCCGTTCGCGCAGTATTCGGTGCACCTCTTCGACGAGTCCCAGATCTACGCGGATGCCGGCTACGCGGTCGTTTACTGCAATCCGCGCGGCTCCGCCGGGTACGGCGAGGAACACGGTCGCGCCATCAAGGGACGGATGGGAACTGTCGACCTCGACGACGTGCTCGATTTTCTCGACGCGGCGGTCGCGGAGCATCCGCAGCTCGACGGGGACCGTCTGGGAATTCTCGGCGGCTCGTACGGCGGATACCTCACGGCATGGACCATCGCACAGGACCATCGGTTCGCCGGCGCGATCGTGGAGCGTGGCTTCCTCGACCCGGAGTACTTCTTCGGCACGAGCGACATCGGGTCGTTCTTCGGCGAGGAGTACAACGGGGTCGATGCGGATCAGATCGCGGCGCAGAGCCCGCAGGCGCACGTCGGAGACGTGCGCACTCCGACGCTTGTGCTGCATTCCGAGAATGATCTGCGCTGCCCTCTCGGGCAGGCGGAGCGCTACTACGCATCCTTGAAGCGCGGGGGAGTCCAGACGGAGCTCGTGGTGTTCCCCGGTGAGGATCACGAGCTCAGCCGTTCCGGGCGTCCGCGTCACAGGCAGCAGCGATTCGACATCATCCTCGACTGGTGGGCTCGCACCCTGCCTTCTGCGGCGAATCCCAGGCGCTGAGACTTCGACGAGACGACGAAGGCGCCGGGCGAACATCCGTCCCGGCGCCTTCGTCGTGCCTGCCTGTGTTCAGGCGGCGGCACCCTTCCAGGTGAACGCACGCACGATCTGGATGATGCCGAGCACAACGAGCGAGATACCTAGCAGCCACCAGAGCACGATCGCGCCCCAGAGCGGCGAGAACAGCAGGATGATGCCCGCGATAATGCTCAGGATCGCGAAGAAGATCGTCCAACCCCTCGAGTCCGAGGCGCCGAGCGTGGTCAGAGCCACAATGCCCTCGACGATCCACATGATGCCGACCAGAATTCCGATGAACAGCGCGAGCCAGACCGCAGTGTGACCCAGATTGAACAGCGCGATCACGCCGGCGACGATGAAGACAACGCCGAGGATGATGTGCCCGACACGGGACCAGCCGCCCATCGTCTTCGAGAAGATTCCGAGGCCGCCGTAAACGAGGCCTCCGACGATGGCGTAGATAGCGACGATGGCAGTCAGAGCCACGGCCGCGTGACCGGGCCAGACCAGAATGATGATGCCGACGATGAGCGCGACGAGACCGCCGACGCCGAAGGCGGTACGGATGCCATTGACCGCGGTTTTGGCGGCCGGACTTTCAGCGGACATGGGGGTCCACCCTTCCTGTGAGGAACCTGAGAATTACAGGCCGAGCATAGGGGAGAAAGCCACCGGGTGGGGACGGAAACGCCCGTATTCGCCTACATCGTGCGAATGTGACGCACCGCAGATCCGGAGCGAGCACCGGAGTGCGAACGTGAAAATGCGCGTGACTGTGGGTGTATGCGCCCGAAGCTCTGGAGCTACCGACCCAGCCCCTCTCAGCGCCAGGTCTTGTGTCCGATAATGCACATTATGTCAGTTCCCGATCGTGTCATTGCCGAACGTGCCATCCGTGACGAGATCGGATGCCACTGCCCCGTCGCCGACTCCTCCGCCTCCAGGCTTCCTTCGCCTGGGGTGACCCGACGATCCGATCAGGGACATCCGTTCGTCAACCTCGACAATACCCATGGTGTCTACCCTTGGAACTCAACCGGATGTCGCCAGGGCGATCCTCCTTCCACTCCCCTGCCCGCGGCAAACGCGCCACGCGACCAGGACGACGCCGGAATGAGAGCGCCGTGACGCCGCGCCGTTCGCCCCCCCCCCAGCTCGCGTTTTCCGCAGAGCATCCGTGGGCAAGACGACGTCTTAGGCGCGGTCGTGGAGCGTGACCTGGTAGCCGTCGGGATCGGCGAAGGTGAACGTGCGACCGAACGGGCCGTCGATCGGGGCCGCAACGATCGTGCGGCCGTCGGCGACGAGAGCGTCGTGTATGGCTTGCACGTCGGTGGCATGGAGCCAGATCGCGGCACCGATGCCGGGCTGGGCGACGGACGCGAGATCCGTGCCAGGAACGATGTCGCGCAGAGCGAATGCGATCGGCGTCGTCTCGAAGACGACAGCATGTGGAGGGCCGGCCTGAGAGCGGACGAGGCCGAGGTACTGCTCGTAGAACGCCTGCGAGGCATCCAGATCGCGAACCTGCAAGGAGATGAAGTCGGGGCCGGTGGCGGGCATTGTGAAGTTCCTTCGAGTCGTCTATCGATGTGTCAGTTATCTGACAACAATCAATCTATGTCAGAATACTGACATGAGTCAAGACGGAGTCCACCTCGAGACCTCACTGGGCTATCTGCTGAAGGAGGCGTCGAGCGCCCTTCACGTCGCCATGGACGCGGTACTGCGGCCGCTGGGGATGACCGTGACGCACTACTCCTGCCTCGAGCTGCTCGCACAGCGCCCTGGCCTGTCCAACTCCGAGCTGGCGCGAGGCACGTTCGTGACAAGACAGTCGATGAACGTGCTGCTTCAGACCTTGGAACGAGACGGGTACGTGACCAGGCCGGCGCAGGCATCCGTCGGGAAGGTCCTTCCCGCACGGCTCACGTCACGCGGTCGCCGGAGCCTCGCGAAAGCGACAGTTGCAGTCCGGTCCGTCGAGATCCGGATGCTGAGCGGCATGACCCAGGCCGAGCAGTCGGGTGCGTTCGCAATTCTGCAGAGCATGATCCGTTCCCTCAGAGACTGAGATCTCGTTCGGATCATCTCCCCATGGGCGTCGACTCTCCAGCCCGTCCATATAATCAGGTATCTTTACTACCAACCTTGTTCAGCAGAAGCTCTGCGTCGACACGAGACGCACCTCGTGGGATCAGAACGGGCGATTGGAGCAGTCAGCGTCATGGGCGACGAGCAGCGGATGGATCTAGGGGTGTCGTTGTTCATCCCGTATCGATACACCGAGGACCGGATCTTCCGGGCTCTCCAGGACGCCGGGTTCGATGATTGGACCCTCGCCCAGTGCAGGGTCTTTCAACGTGTCGCCGCGGACGGATCTCGCCTCACGGACCTCGCGGACCAGGCGCAAATGAGCAAGCAGAGCGCAGGCGTGCTGGTCGACCAACTGGAACACCTCGGCTATGTCCGCCGAGTTCCTGACCCCACGGACGGCCGCGCCAGGCTGATCGTGATCGAGAACCGTGGCCAGCGGGCAGTCAAGGTGGCGAAGGCGACTCTCGACCAGATCCTCTCGGAATGGAAGGACTACCTGGGCACCCGCAACTTCACGTTGTTGCAAGAGATCCTGGACCAGCTCCGCGAGATCACCGACACCTACGGACGGTGAACCGGCCGCACCGAGCCGGACGGACCTCGAGGGATTTCGACTCGTCTTGACAATAGTCAGATTCTCTGACTATTATCGTCAATGATCCTGACGATTTCCAACGGTGGACGGCTGCATCGACACCGTCCGCCCTTCAAAAGAAGGCAACCTATCGTGAAGTTTCTTGTCCTCGGAGCGACCGGCCGTACCGGCATCCCCCTCGTGAAAAAGGCACTCGACCAGGGACACGAGGTCACCGCTCTCGTTCGAAAGGCCGATGCCGACGTCGACCCGCGCGCTCGCATCGTCAGCGGAGATGTCACGGACCCCGCCACGATCGCGACGGCAGCCAGCGGGCATGATGCGGTCATCAGCGCGCTCGGTGCCAAGAACATCCGCGAAACCCCCACGCTGATCACCGATATGGTCCGCGCCGTCGTCGCATCCGCGAAGACCTCCGGCGTCGACCGGTTCGTCATGGTGTCCGCATTCGGTGTCGGAGACTCGCTGGCAAAGGCCTCGTTCCTTGCTGGACTGATCTTCCGTACCGCTCTGCGTAAGAAATACGCAGACAAGGCCGCATCGGAAGTGCTCTTGCGCGCCAGCGATCTGAAGTGGACCCTCGAGTACCCTGGTGCACTGAATGACCGGGACAGCACCCGCTACTCCGCGGTCGCCCTGGATGACGTCACGAAACTGCCGATCCTCCCCTCGACCTCGCGCTCGAGCGTCGCCGACTTCCTCCTCCGCTCCGCCGTGGAAGACACCTTCATCAGGCGGATCGTCGTCGTCACCGATTCCAAGTAGATCGGACGCTCGTCCGAGGGCGAATCTCAGACTCTCGCCACGAGTTGCCGGAACAATCGGGGCGACGATGTCGAATCGGGGCGAAGTCGTTCGACGTAGTGGTGAGCAACCGCTCACGACAACCACGAGCCATGGGAGATGACCTGAGATGCAGTTTCTGGTGTGCGTGATCGACAACGGACAAGCCGTAGCGGCCGGAAGGTCGGAATCCGCGACGGCCGCTGAGATGGCCGCGATCGACGTCTACAACGAAAGGCTCATCGCCGACGGAAACTGGGTTTTCGCAGGCGGACTGGGCGCCCCCGACGCAGCGACGGTCATCGACAATAGGGACAACGCCGGTGAGTTCACCGACGGGCCCTACGTGGAGTCCACGGAGTTCGTCGCGGGATTCTGGATCATCGAAGCCGCCGATCACGACGCGGCCCTGAAATTGGCGGCAGAAGGTTCGAAGGCCTGCAACCGCAAGGTCGAGGTGCGGCAGGTCCTCTGACAATCGCCTCCCTGCCGCCGTTCGACGATTCAGTCGGTCATCGCGATCGGCCGCACCGTGAGGATCTGTTCGGCACGGCCGATCGCTCCGCGTTCATCGTGAAGCACGGTACTGGTGAGGCCGTGACCCGCCGGCCCGAACGTGACCGTCGTGTCGAGCCCGACCCACTCCCCCGCCGGCTGGCGGAAAAGATGGATGGTGAGGTCGAGATTGGGGAACATCCACTCGGTCGGCGGCGTGCGTACCGCGACACCGTTGGCCGTGTCCACCAGGGCGATGAATGAAGCGTGCCGAGTGCTCGGTTCGCCGGCGACGACGGCGTTCTCGGTGCGGAGCCACGCGCGCGCACGGCCGGGTAACGGAGGGCCGTCGGTGCGAATCTCGACCGATGCCACATAGCCTCCCGGCCAGGTCTCGCCCATCAACCATGGCGTGCAGGTCTCGGGGGCTGCCATGGGCGAGCCCTCGCCCCCCGCGATCGCGGCCGTGTCGTTGTCCGCAACGAACCACGCCCTGGCAAGAACCGCGGCACGGCCCGCGATCATCACGGATGCCTCGACGAGCTCGATCGTTCGGCCCGGCCGAATCGTGCGCACCTGCACGTCGCAGACATCCGCTGCGAGGAATCCCAGGATGTCGAAGCTGACACGAGCGAGAGCCTTGCGATCCCCTCCCCTGCCCTCGGCGGCACGATGGCGGTCCATCTGATGAATGATCAGACCACCGAGCGGGCTGAAATGGATCTCGCCCTCGTTCCACGCTCCCCCTGCATGAGTGGTCGGCCGGTAGAGGTCGGGCCCGACTCGCTCGAAGTAGGCCGAAGGCTCGCCGTTCCGTTGCACCAGACCAGCCTAAAGGCGCTGTGTTCTAGTCTTGACTGGTGAATCATTTCGGCTCTTCCACGATGCCCAAAGGGCGTTCGGAGGTTTGCGGCGCGTTCGACGCCGAGCCGAGATAGCGACAGTTTCTCCATATGATCAGGATTTTTGTTTGAAACTCGCAGGTATCCTCCTGCGCTGTCATGTGAGAACTTCGCACGCCGACGTGCCTGCGACATCACCAGAACGGCTCGATTCATGCTCCCCTTGACCGACGCGACCATTCGCGCATCCTTCGTCAACGCGTCCCTCCGCGAACGCAAGAACCTCTCTCTTCCCGCAGATTTCAACGAGCTCGACTGGGATTCACTCGACTTCCTCGGGTGGCGAGACCGCAAATACCCGAGCCTCGGCTACGTCGTCGTCGACCTCGACGGCACGCCGACGGGCATACTGCTGCGCCAAGGAGACGCCCCGCACCGTGCCCGCCCTCAGTGTTCCTGGTGCGAAGACGTGCATCTACCGAACGACGTCGTGTTCTACAGTGCGCGGCGTGCAGGAGCCGCCGGACGAAACGGCAACACGATCGGCACGCTGGCCTGCGCGAAGTTCGAGTGCGCGCGGAACGTGCGTCGCCTCCCTCCGGTCGCCTACCTGGGATTCGACGTCGAGGCGGCCCGCCTCGAGCGCGTCGCAGCCCTTCGTGAGCACATCACGGCATTCGCGAGACGCGTGCTCGAGGGAGACGAGACGCGGTGACCTCCAGCTCATTCGTTGCGGTGGCGTTGCTCACCTTCGCCCCGGTCGTCACCGTTGGCCGCTGAAACCCGACTCGACGAGCTCGATGAGACGGTCCACCGCGGCGGTTCCCCCCGGGTCATCCGTGGCGATGTCGACGGTCGCCCCCTGCGCCAGGCCGAGGGAGAGGATGCCCAGCAGGCTCCTGGCGTCCTTGCCGTTCACCGTCATCTTCACGCCGAGGCTCGTCGCGAGCTTCACGAACTCCGCTGCCGGACGGGCGTGCAATCCGTCGGCGTTGACGAGGGTGGCCGTGCGTAGGTAGCCGCTGCCGCCATCCTCGTGTGAGGTCGGCGAGTCTGCAGGCCGTGTGACGACGTGTGCCAGGGATGCCGCAAGCACGTCGTCGACATCGCCTCCGGTCTGGGCACGCACACCGGCGGCGACGCCACCCTCGACCAGCGGGCCATCGGAGATCTTCACCGCAACCACGTCGTCATCACCCAGCAGCTCGAGCGCCGTCTCGGCGCTGAGCACCGCCGAGCCGAGATCGGTCAGAACGACGACTCCTGCGCCCCTCTCGGCGCTCCGGATCGCCGTCATCACACGCTCGACATCGGTGCCGACACCCCCGAGCGGTGTTCCTCCGGCAGTTTCGACCACAACGTCAGGACTCATCTGGGAAACGACCTCAGCGACCCCCTTGGCGATGAGGTCGCTGTGCGAGACCACGACGAGCGAGACCAGCCGACGGTCGGTCGCGGCGGTCACTTCGCGGCTTCCGCAGCTGCCAGGAGGATGATCGCCGTCGAAACGGCACCCGGGTCACGATGGCCGACGGCTCGCTCGCCGAGATAGCTCGCGCGTCCCTTGTGCGGCAGCATCGCATCCGTGGTCTCAGCGCCCGACTCCGCCCCGTCGGCAGCGGCGTCGAGAATCTCGGCGGAGGTTCGTCCCTCCGCGACAGCGGAACGAGCGGCATCCACCGCCACCGACCAGGCGTCGACCATGGTCTTGTCGCCAGGTGCAGCGTGTCCACGGTCCTCGATGCCACCCAAGGCCGCCTCGAGCAGCGCCAGGACGTGCGCAGAATCGACCTCCGACAGTCCGGCGACCGCGTCGGATGCCCGCAGCAGAGCTGTTCCGTAAAGCGGTCCCGCCGCCCCGCCCACCGACGAGATCAGCTTCATCGCCGAGGCGCGAAGCACCTCGGCGGGTTGTGCACCGTCGGGCAGTTCACGCACCGCGTCGCGTACCGCGGTGAATCCGCGATTCATATTCTCGCCGTGGTCGCCGTCGCCGATCGCACGGTCCAAGTCGTTCAAAGTGGGCGCCTGATCGGCGATCGCAGCTGCGGCGGCAGTCATCCATGCGACGACCCATGTGGCATCCAGACTCATGT
This sequence comes from Humibacter sp. RRB41, assembly GCF_022761015.1. Classification (GTDB taxonomy): domain Bacteria; phylum Actinomycetota; class Actinomycetes; order Actinomycetales; family Microbacteriaceae; genus Humibacter. The sequence goes on along the minus strand of NZ_JAKWJQ010000002.1, from coordinate 185,849 downwards.
GTCCCTCATCCTCCCCAGCGCAACATGGCGGTGCGCACTGGCGCATCCCACAGTCGCAACAGCTCATCGTCCACGGTCAGCAGGGTCACCGAGAACCCCGCCATGTCGAGCGACGTTACGTAGGACCCGACCAGCGACCGGGCGATCTCCACGCCGATCTCACCGAGTCGCTCAGCGACACGACGGTAGATGACGTAAAGCTCGGCGACCGGTGTCGCCCCCATGCCGTTCACGAGAGCGATCACGCGCGCCCCCGCCGGTCGTGGGAGGTCGTCGAGAACCGCATCCAGCACGGCATCTGCGAGTTCGTCCGCGGGCGCCATCGCCGTCCTGGCTCTGCCGCGTTCGCCGTGGATGCCGATGCCGAATTCGACCTCGTCGTCGTTCAACTCGAAGCTGCGCATGCCGGAGTGCGGCACGGTCGGAGGCGCGATCGCGACCCCCATCGAGCGAACGGATGCCACCAGTCGCGCGGCAAGGCCCGCCAGCTCTTCGAGATCGTCGCCCCGTTCAGCTGCCGCGCCGACGATCTTCTCGATCAAGACGGTTCCGGCTACGCCACGGCGCCCGGCGGTGAACTCGGAGTTCTGTACGGCGACGTCGTCGTCGACGACGACCGTGCGCACGAGAATGCCTTCCGCCTGGGCGAATTCCGCGGCGGTCTCGAAGTTGAGTATGTCTCCGGTGTAGTTCTTCACCAGGTACAGAACGCCAGTGCCCTGGTCGACGACGCGCGTCGCCTCCAGCACGGGATCGGGCGTCGGCGAAGTGAAGATCTCCCCTGGGACCGCGGCATCGAGCATCCCGAGACCCACGAATCCCGCGTGCAGTGGTTCGTGCCCGCTGCCTCCGCCGGAGAGGATGCCGACCTTTCCGGCGACGAGCGCTCTGCGCACGACATACGCCGGAGTCTCGTTCACCCGCACGATGTCGCCGTGCGCTGCCCCGAAGCCCGCGAGCGACTCTGCGACGAACCGCCGCGGATCGTTGACCAGCTTCTTCACGCTCGTCTCCCCCCACGCGAAGTCATCAGCATCATCGCGCCACGGCGATCCATTCATCGAGCTTCGCGATCGCCGCACCCGAGTCGATCGCCTCGCTCGCCACCGCGATCTTCTCCGCGAAACGGTCGAGAATGCTCCTCTGCCCGCTGGACGGGTCGGCTGCCAGCTCGAACGCGACCAGGCCAGCGGCCGCGTTCAGCACCACGATATCGCGCACCGGACCCTTCTCCCCGCCGAGCACGCCCCTGACCACTGCGGCATTGTGGGCGGCATCCCCGCCCCTGAGGTCGTCGATGCTCGCCCGCTCGATGCCGAGATCGCGCGGGTCGATGTCGTGTTCCGTCACGAGCCCGCGCGAGATCTCCCAGACGTGGCTGTGGCCCGTCGTCGACAGTTCATCGAGCCCGTCGTCTCCTCGGAACACGAGAGCCGTCGCGCCCCTGGTCTGGAACACGCCGACGATCAGCGGAACACGATCCAGTTGGGCGACTCCGACGGCGGATGCCTCCGGTCGAGCCGGGTTGATGAGCGGACCGAGGATGTTGAACACGGTCGGAATGCCCAACTCGCGGCGTACGGCTGCCGCATTCCCGTATCCCGGATGGAACATCGACGCGAACGCGAAGGTGATTCCAGCTGTGCGGAAGATCTCGGCGACGCGCTCCGCCGACATGGAGAGGTCGAGCCCGAGGGCTGACAACACGTCGGACGAACCCGATCGCGAGCTCGCCGCACGGTTCCCGTGCTTGATCACGGGCACGCCGGAGGCTGCGGCGACGATCGAGGCCGTGGTCGAAACATTGACGGTCCCGAATCGATCACCACCCGTTCCGACGATGTCGAGCGCCATCGGGTCCAGCGGGAGCGGCAGTGCGTGCTCGAGGATCGCGTCGCGGAAGCCGACGATCTCGTCGACGGTCTCGCCCTTGGTGCGGAGGGCGACCAGGAAACCGGCGAGTTGGGCATCCGTTGCCTGCCCTGTCATCACCTGTTCCATGGCCCACGCAGCGTCTGCAACACTCAGGTGTTCACCCTCGAGCACGGTGGAGATGATCGTCGGCCAGGTCCGGGTTTCCGCCATGAGAGCGATCCTATCGGCGACTGAGCCGAGAGCCGCGGGAGCTTGCTCACGTGGCCGAGGCGATGGAGCCGCTGAGCGGCGAAGCGGCGATATCGGCCGCATTCGGCGCGCTAATGCGAAAACGGCCTCACGAAATCGGCCATAATGGACACGTGACGAGCACCTCGATTTCTCCCTCGGCTACGGTGCCGACGATCAACCGTCCCAATACGGTTGCCGTCGGAACGATTGTCTGGCTCGGCAGCGAGGTGATGTTCTTCGCCGGTCTGTTCGCGATCTACTTCACGCTGCGTTCCACGTCGGCGCCGCTGTGGGCAGCCGAGACCGCGCACCTGAACGTTCCCTACGCGCTCACGAACACCCTGATCCTGGTTGCGAGTTCCTTCACCTGCCAGTTCGGCGTCTTCGCCGCCGAGCGGATGCAGGCTCGTTCCACCGGCTGGAGGCCTCGCCAGTGGGGCATGGTCGAGTGGTTCACGCTCAGCTACGCCCTCGGCGCCATCTTCGTCGCAGGCCAGGTCGTCGAGTACGCGACCCTCATCGGTGAGGGCATCACGATCGACTCCAACGCTTATGGATCCGCGTTCTACCTGACCACTGGATTCCACGCCCTCCACGTCACTGGCGGACTCATCGCGATGCTTTTCGTCATCGGTCGCGCCTTCGCCGTGAAGAGGTTCGGAGACAAGGAAGCAACGAGCTCCATCGTCGTCTCCTATTACTGGCACTTCGTCGACGTCGTGTGGATCGGGCTTTTCCTGGTCATCTACGTCCTCAAATAGAAATCAGGAGCAGAGCACCTCAAATGCGCGAGACAAAGCAGAAGAACGCTCGCAAGCGCAAGGCCGGGCGCAGGCATCCTCTCGCCACGGTCGCGCTGATCGTGATCGGGCTGGGGCTGACCGGCGGCGCCTACGCCACGTTCAACGCGACCGGCTCGAGCGCAGATGCCACGACATCCAGCGCGAGTGACGTCACCGCCGGCAAGCAACTCTTCCAGGCCAACTGTGCGAGCTGCCACGGCATCGAGGCACAGGGCACGGATGCCGCGCCCAGCCTGATCGGCGTCGGCGCAGCTGCAGTGGACTTCCAGGTGGGCACCGGCCGTATGCCGATGGCCATGTCCGGCCCGCAGGCCGAGCAGAAGCCGGCTCAGTTCTCGCAGAAGGAGACCGATCAGCTGGCGGCCTACGTCGCCTCGCTCGGTCCGGGGCCGTCCATCCCCCTCCGAGACGTGACCGACGGCAACGGCGACGCGGCAAAGGGCGCCGAGCTCTTCCGCGTGAACTGCGCGATGTGCCACAACGTCGCAGGCGCCGGCGGTGCTCTGACCGAGGGCAAGTACGCTCCCCCGCTGACCGGTGTCACCGGAAAGCACATCTACGAGGCCATGGTCACCGGCCCGCAGAACATGCCGGTGTTCAACGACAGGAACATCACGCCAGAGGGCAAGCGCGACATCATCACCTATCTGCAATTCATCCAGGCGAACCCGTCTCCCGGCGGCTTCGAGCTCGGTTCCCTCGGGCCGGTGGCAGAGGGTCTGTTCATCTGGATCTTCGGCCTCGGTTCGATCGTCGCACTGACGGTCTGGATCACGGCGAAGTCGAACTGATGCGCGTCGTGCTGAAGGCACACGAGCGCGAGAAGGAGAGCAATGGCACAGGACGATAACGGCGGCACGGAGATCACGCCCGCCGCCTCGTCGGCCGTCGACCACCGCCCCGGCGATGCCGGTACGGCAGTGATCGTGCAAGACGCGGTGGAGAATCCCGGCTTCCCGCCGCACCGTGCGCGGATCACCGACAAGGACCCGCGCAAACAGCGTCGTGCCGAGCGCACGATCTACACGCTCTTCTACCTGTCGATCGTCGGCAGCATCTGGGCGATCGCCGCATACATCGCGTTCCCGATCGAGTCGGGAAAGATCTCCGATCTGCGCATCAGCACGCTCGCGATCGGCCTCGGGATGACCCTCGCGCTGCTCGCGATCGGTTTCGGCGCCGTCCATTGGGCCAAGGCGCTCATGGTCGACAAAGAAGGCATCGACATCCGGCACCCCGTGCAGGGCACGGACGAGACGCGGGAGCGCGCCGTCGAGATCTTCCAGGAGGCCGATGCAGAGTCGGGCTTCGGGCGGCGCACTCTGATCCGCAACTCGTTGATCGGCGCACTGGTCGCGTTCCCGCTTCCGGCCATCGTGCTGTTCCGCGGTCTCGGCCCGATGAACGAAGACCCTGTGAAACTGCTCTCCCACACCATGTGGAAGAAGGGCATGCGCCTGACGAGGGACCCCTCGGGAACTCCCATCAGAGCATCCGACGTCACACTCGGCTCCGTGTTCCACGTGATCCCAGAGGGTCTCAACGACAAGGAAGACGCTCTCGATCAGAAGGCCAAGGCCGCGGTGCTGCTCATGCGCCTCGAGCCTAAAGACCTGCACCCGTCACCCGACCGCAAGAGCTGGGCGTACGACGGCATCGTCGCGTACTCGAAGATCTGCACGCACGTTGGATGCCCTGTCGCCCTGTACGAGCAGCAGACCCACCATCTGCTCTGCCCGTGTCATCAGTCGCAGTTCGACATCACCCACGAGGCGCGGGTCATCTTCGGTCCGGCCAACAGGCCGCTGCCGCAGTTGCCGATCGAAGTCGATGCCGACGGCTACCTCGTCGCACAGAGTGATTTCCACGAGCCCGTCGGGCCGAGTTTCTGGGAGCGTCATTGACCGCCACGACTGCCGCTGAAACCACGGCCAAGAAGCGCAGCTTCACTGCAGCTGCATCGAATTACATCGACGAACGCACCAGCATCTCGGGCGTGGTCAAGGAGTTCGGCCGCAAGATCTTCCCCGACCACTGGTCGTTCCTCCTCGGTGAGATCGCGCTCTACAGCTTCATCGTCATCCTGATCACCGGAACGTTCCTGACGTTCTTCTTCCAGGCCTCGCAGGCCGAAGTGATCTACCACGGTTCCTGGGTGCCGCTGAAGGGCATCCAGATGTCCGCAGCGATGAACTCGACGCTGAACATCTCGTTCGACATCCGCGGCGGGCTTCTGGTCCGTCAGATCCACCACTGGGCGGCGTTGCTGTTCGTGGCCTCGATCGGCCTGCACATGCTGCGCATCTTCTTCACGGGTGCGTTCCGCAAGCCTCGCGAGCTCAACTGGGTGATCGGTTTCACACTCTTCGTTCTCGCGATGGCAGAAGGGTTCACCGGGTACTCCCTTCCCGACGATCTGCTCTCCGGCAACGGTCTCCGCATCATCGACGGCCTGATCAAGGGCATCCCGGTGGTCGGCACCTGGATCTCGTTCCTCCTGTTCGGCGGAGAGTTCCCTGGCACAGCCATCGTCGGGCGTCTGTACACCCTCCACATCCTGCTGCTGCCGGCCCTCGTCGTCGCGTTCATCGCTCTGCACCTGGTGTTCGTCGTCGTGCACAAGCACACGCAGTACGCAGGTCCTGGGCGCACGCAGCAGAACGTTTCGGGGTTCCCGATCCTGCCCGTCTACGCGGCGAAGGCCGGCGGCTTCTTCTTCATCGTGTTCGGTGTCGTCGCACTGATGGCGTCGCTCTTCACGATCAACCCGATCTGGCTGTACGGGCCCTACGACCCATCACCGGTCTCCGCAGGAACTCAGCCGGACTGGTATATCGGGTTCGCGGACGGCATGCTGCGACTCATCCCACCGCATTGGGAATTCGTGTGGCTCGATCGCACGTGGTCGTGGAACATCATCGTTCCCGTGCTGATCCTCGTAGTGTTCCTGGTCGTCGTCGCCATCTATCCGTTCGTGGAAGCGTGGGTCACCGGCGACAAGCGCGAGCACCACATTCTGGATCGGCCGCGCAACCAGGCAACGCGCACCGCGATCGGCGCGGCCGGCGTCACGTTCTACGGGACGATGTGGGCTGCGGCGAGTTCCGACCTGATCGCGACGCATTTCAAACTGACGATGGAGGGTGTCATCCACACCCTGCAGTTCACGCTCATCCTCGGCCCGATCGTCGCGTACTTCATCACGAAACGCATCTGCATCGCGTTGCAGAAGAAGGATCGCTCGGTCGCGCTGCACGGCTACGAGTCCGGCCGCATCGTCAAGCTTCCCGGTGGCGAGTTCATCGAGGTGCACGAGCAGCTCGACGAGTACGAGCGCTGGCGTCTGGTGAGCTACGACACCTACCAGCCTCTGATGCTCCGGCCGAATTCGCGCGGCAAGATCACCTTCGTGAACCGTCTGCGTGCCGGAATGTCGCGCTGGCTCTTCGAAGACCGTCTCGAACCGATCACGAAGGGCGAGATCGAGTCCGGGCACGGGCACCACTGACGGCCGGCGAACCGACTCGATCGGGCATCGATGTCCCTCACGACACTGTCGGAGTGGCTTCGATGCCCGATCTGTTTCCGCCCACTGCACGACGCTCCACCGCTCGTCCTGGGCTGTGACGAGGGTCATCGGTTCGACAGCAACAAGCACGGCTACGTGAGCCTGCTCGCCTCACAGCCTCGCATCGCGGGAGACACTCCGCAGATGCTCGATGCGCGCGCCGAACTGCTCGACTCGGGAGCGTATGACGCCGTAGCCCATGTTGTGGCAGAGAATGCCGCTCTAGCACGCCCTGAGCGGGTTATCGATGCCGGCTGCGGCACAGGGCACTACTCCGCTACACTCCTGCCGCTTCTTTCCCCCACCGCCCGAGTACTTGCCGCCGATATCGCCCAAGAGGCGGTGCGCCGTAGTGTGCGCAAGCTCGGCAGAGACAAGGCGGACGGACTGGTGGCGGACACTTGGCGTCCATTGCCGGTGCGTGACGGGGTCGCTGACGCCATCATCAACGTCTTCGCGCCCAGGAACCCTGGTGAGTTCCGTCGACTTCTCACCGACGACGGCCATCTGATCGTCGCCACCCCGCAACAGGATCATCTGATCGAGCTTCGACGCGCACTTCCCATGCTCGACGTGCCACCCGACAAGTCACAGCGGCTCGCCCAGGATCTTGCCCCGCACTTCCGGCTCGAGCGTTCCAGCACCGTTCGCTATCGACTCGCGATCTCGCACGAAACGGCGATCGCTCTGCGCGCCATGGGGCCATCGGCCCATCATGCGCACGGAGACGCCGCCACCAGCGCTCTGCCGCACGCGGTCACCGTGGCCGTCGACGTGCTGCGTTTCTCCTGCCTCTAGGCCGAGCACGGCACCGGAGCGAACCGATCCCTGTTGTTTCAGCAGTGGAAACGAGGAAGGGGACCCCCATAGGAGGTCCCCTTCGTCACTGCGTCACGGCTATCTCAACGTGCGAAGAAGCCCCGGTAGTACTCGTACACCCAACCCACCAGGCTGACGGCGGCGAGAGCCCCACCGATCGGAACGATCCACCAACCGACGGCGATTCCGAGCGCACCGAGCGCAATCGACAGGCCGAGCATGAAGGGCCACCAGCTCCACGGGCTGAAGTGTCCAAGCTCCGGGTCGCCATCGTCGATGTTCGCATCGAGACGGTCTTCGGGAAGCTCCACGCCGCCCTGCGTCGCGTGTGTACGCGTCAGGAAGAAGGCGATGAATGCGCCGAGTACGCCCGTCAGAGTGAGCGCCACCGTGCCCACCGGCTCGATCGCGTGGTGCGGGTAGTAGAACCACGCCCAGACCGTGTACGTGATCGCCATCAGGAAGAAGAAGATCGTGATGATCCAGAAAACCGTCGCGCTGGTCCGCATGTCACTTCACCTCTGCAGAGTCGGCGCCGGCGAGGGCGGGGCGCGGAGCGTCCGTCGGAACACCGATCGGAACCCCCACCTCCGGATGATTGAGGTCGAACGCGGGTGATTCGCTGCGGATGCGCGGGATGGACGTGAAGTTGTGCCGCGGCGGCGGGCAACTGGTCGCCCACTCGAGCGAACGTCCGTAGCCCCACGGGTCGTTCACCGTGACCTTCGCACCGGAGCGCGCGGTGATGTACACGTTCAGGAAGAACGGGATCATCGAGACCGCGAGAATCCCAGCACCGATGGTCGACACCTGGTTCATCCAGGTGAAGCCGTCTTGGGGCAGGTAGGTGTAGTACCTGCGCGGCATGCCGACGACTCCCAACCAGTGCTGGATCAGGAACGTGGTGTGGAAGCCGATGAACAGAAGCCAGAAGTGCCATTTGCCGAGCTTGTCGTTCAGCATCTTGCCGGTCCACTTCGGCCACCAGAAGTAGAAACCGGAGAACATCGCGAACACGACAGTGCCGAAGACCACGTAGTGGAAGTGCGCCACGACGAAATAGGAGTCGGAAACGTGGAAGTCCAACGGCGGGGAGGCGAGGATGACGCCCGTCAGCCCACCGAAGGTGAACGTGACGAGGAAGCCGATCGCCCACAGCATCGGTGACTCGAACGTTATCGATCCGCGCCACATGGTGCCGATCCAGTTGAAGATCTTCACCCCTGTCGGCACCGCGATGAGCATCGTCATCAAAGAGAAGAACGGCAACAACACCATGCCGGTGACGTACATATGGTGAGCCCATACGGTGACCGACAGTGCGGCGATCGATATGGTCGCGTAGATCAGGGTCTTATAGCCGAAGACCGGTTTTCGGCTGAAGACAGGGAACACCTCTGAAACGATGCCGAAGAACGGCAGGGCGATGATGTAGACCTCAGGGTGCCCGAAGAACCAGAACAAGTGCTGCCAGAGAATCGCTCCGCCATTGGCAGCGTCGAAGACGTGCGCACCGAGGATCCGGTCGGCGGAAGCAGCGAAGATCGCGGCCGCGAGCACCGGAAAGGCCATCAGAACCAGAATCGAGGTCACCAGTGCGTTCCAGGTGAAGATCGGCATGCGGAACATGGTCATGCCGGGTGCACGCAGAGTGATGATCGTCGTGATGAAGTTGACCGCACCGAGGATCGTTCCGAAACCGGAGATGCCGAGACCGAGCATCCACATGTTGCCGCCGAGGCCTGGCGAGAATGTGGTCGACGCAAGTGGTTGGTACGCGAACCACCCGAAGGATGCCGCGCCCTGCGGTGTCAGGAAGCCTCCGACGGCGATCAGCGACCCGAAGTTGAACAGCCAGTACGCCAGTGCATTCAGGCGCGGGAACGCCACGTCGGGCGCACCGATCTGAAGCGGCATGATCACGTTCGTGAATCCGGCGAACAACGGCGTCGCGAACATGAGCAGCATGATCGTGCCGTGCATCGTGAACAGCTGGTTGTACTGTTCACGGGTCTGAACCACTTCGAGCCCGGGCTCGAAGAGTTGAGCGCGGATGATGAGGGCCATCACGCCGCCCATACAGAAGTACACGAACGACGTGATCAGGTACATGTACCCGATGGTCTTGTGGTCGGTCGACGTGATCCAGTTGACGAGGATGTTCCCCTTGCGGTGGATCTTCGTCGCGCCGAGGATCTGAGCGGTCGGCGACAGGGTCGTTGCCGAGGAAGCCGGTGCTGTAGTCGTACTCATTCTCCGGATGCCTTACTCGTTGTTCTTCGGTGCCTTGGTGCCCGGCAGGTTGTTGTTGCGATCCACGTTGGATCCCAGCTTGCCGACGTAGCCGCGATCCTTCAGGTCCTGCATGTGCAACTCGTACTCGTCTTCGGAGACGACCTTCACGTTGAACAACATGGCCGAGTGGTACTCACCGCAGAGCTCGGCGCATTTGCCGACGTAGGTGCCCTCGCGGGTCGGCTCGAGGTACATGTAGTTCGTGTGCCCCGGGATCACGTCTTTCTTGTACAGGAACGCAGGTACCCAGAAGGAGTGGATGACGTCGCGCGAGTTGAGCTTGATCGTGATCTTCTTATCGACCGGCAGGTACAGCGTGGGGATGTCACTCTCGACCACGGAGCCGGCGGGTGCTCCCGACTTGTCGTCGGGCTGTGCCTGAACTCCCGGGTCGTACACGCCGTTGGACAGGTAGTTGAAGTCCCACGACCACTGCTTCGCGTACACCTGCACGGTGAGGTCGGGGTTGGCGTAGGGCTTCTCGATCGCATCCTGGTCTCGCGTCGTGAACGCGAAGAACCCGATGATCAGCACCAACGGCACGATCGTGTAGAAGATCTCGATCGGCATGTTGTAGCGCAGCTGCGCAGGGAGACCGGTCTGGCCCTTGCGACGGCGGTACACGATGATGCACCAGATGATCAGGCCCCACACCAGGAGACCGACGAGCAGGAGCACGATCCACGACGTGACCCAGAGCCCTGAGACCCTGTCCGTGTGGTTGGTGACCGGCGTCTTGCCGTCGAATCCCGGGAGGAATCCGTTCAATTGGGACTGCGTGCAACCTGCCAAGACCAGCGCAACTACTGCTGCGAGCGGGACTGCAGCCCATCGGAAACGGCGATTGTGACGCACCGGTGACCTTTCGAGTGAATCGTGGGCAGAGCGCAAGACGCTACTGCGATTGACCTTCGCCTAGCCTACTGCCATCCAAGGCCCGTTCGTACGCCGGACACTGCCCGGGGCGACGTGTGTCGAACCCCTGGAGACACGAAAAGGACCGGCTCACCAGCCGGTCCTTTTCGTTGAAATCGTGTTGCGCGAAGATCAGTGGAAGCTGTCGCCGCAGGCGCAACTTCCGCTCGCATTGGGGTTGTCGATGGTGAAACCCTGCTTCTGGATGGTGTCTTCGAAGTCGATCGAAGCACCGTCGAGGTACGGGGAGCTCATCTTGTCGACGATGACCTCGACGCCGTCGAAGTCGACCGTCAGGTCGCCGTCCATGTACCGCTCGTCGAAGTAGAGCTGGTAGATCAGGCCGGAGCATCCCCCGGGCTGAACGGCGAGACGCAGCCTCAGATCATCGCGGCCTTCCTGCGTGAGGAGGCTGCGTACCTTGTCGGCGGCGGCATCAGTGAGGGCCACACCGTGCGCTTTGGGCTCGGCGATCGTCGCCGTTGCAGTGAGAGTCGCGTCGCTCATGAGTGCCTCGTTCCTACCTTGAAGTTCGCGTGTGCTCCAGTGTAATTCAGGCGACCCGATTGTTCAGGCGGGACAGCAGGAGTGCCTCGGTCAGAATCGCGCGTCTGAAAACGCCCAGGTGGAGGGACTCGTTCGGACTGTGCGCCCTGGTGTCGGGGTCCTCGACCCCCGTGACGAGGATCTGAGCGTCGGGAAACTCTCGAACCAGATCGGCGATGAAGGGGATGCTCCCGCCGATGCCGGTCTCGACGGGCTCCGCACCCCAGGCATCCTTCATTGCATTCTTCGCCTCGACGGCGGCCCAGCCCGAGGTGTCGACGAGGAACGGGTCGCCGACGTCGACCTCGTCGATCGCGATGTGCGCTCCGAACGGCGCGTGCGATCGGACGTGACGTTCAAGGGCCGCGTAGGCATCCTTTGCCGCTTGCCCCGGCGCGACGCGGGCGCTGAGTCGAACTGCGACCGAAGGAATGAGCGTGTTCGACGCGTTCGCGACGCTGGGCGCGTCGATGCCCGTGATGGTGATCGTCGGCTGGTTCCAGAGACGGGACAGCACCGGTCCCCTGCCGATCGACGAGACGCCCTCGAGCAGCGCGGCATCCTCGCGCAGCTGATCCTCGGAGTACTCCGGAACCTGAGCATCGTGCGAGGTCATGCCCTCCACTGCGACTGCGCCATCAGCATCGTGCAATGTCGCGAGGAGCTTGGCGAGTGCCAGCATCGCATCGGGTGCCGCACCTCCGTACATGCCGGAGTGCGAGGCGTGCTCGAGTGTGGAGACCGTGAGGCGGAACGTGACGTTCCCCCTGAGACCGACCGTGAGCGCCGGGATGTCGACGCTCCAGTTGTCGGAGTCGGCCACGACGATCGCATCGGCGGCCAGAGCCTGCTTGTTGTCACGCAGGAAGTTGGCGAACGAGCGGGATCCGAATTCCTCCTCACCCTCGATGAAGACGGCGAGGCCGAGGTCGAAGTCGGTGCCGATCACCTCCGTGAGTGCCCTGATCGCGGCGACGTGAGCCATCACGCCCGCCTTGTCGTCGGCCGCGCCGCGAGCGTAGAGGCGATCTCCACGGACCGTCGGCTCGAAGGGCGACGTCTGCCAGTCCTCGTCCTTGCCTGGCGGCTGGACGTCGTGGTGGGCGTAGAGCAGCACGGTGGGCGCACCGTTCTTCGCTTTCCGGCGTGCGATCACCGCCGGCTGACCCTGCTGCTCGCCATCGCCGATCGCGGCTCGCGTGACGGCGACCGAGTCGAAGACGTCCAGTGCGCGCACGAGGGATGCGACGGCATCCGCGCTGCGGGCCACGTTCGCCGGATCGAACGCCGACCACGACACCGATGGGATGCGAACGAGGTCCGTGAGATCGGAAATGGCCAGCGGCATCCCCTGCTGCACGGCGTCGCGAAGTTCGGTCAGATGGTCGATGGGGTGATCGGCGTCGGTCATGCGGGTAATCTTAATCGGACGAGATCGAGGACTTTCCGTGGCGAAACGACCAGATACCACCGCGACCCCGGCCGATGAGGCCGAAATGCCCGGATCGGGCAAGGGACGCGCGACCCCTTCACGTGCAGAACGGGAGGCGGCTCGCAAACGTCCCCTTGTGCCTGCCGACCGCAAGGCGGCGGCCCGCGACGCCCGCGGCAAGAACGCCGAGGCGAGGGAGCGAGCCAGACTCGGCATGGCCGCTGGAGACGAACGCTATCTGACCCAGCGCGACAAGGGCCCGCAGCGCCGGTATGTGCGCGACTACGTCGACGCCCGCTACACGGTGGCCGAGTTCCTCATGCCAGTGATGCTGATCGTCGTGATCTTCTCGTTCGTGCAGATCACCGCGCTGCAGTACTACGCGATCATCGTGCTCTGGGTGTTCTTCGCCATCGCGATCATCGACTCCATCGTCATGGTGAGCATGATGAAGCGCAGGATCAGGGACAAATTCGGCGCGGCCGAACGCGGGCTCAACTGGTACGCGATAATGCGCGCTCTGCAGTTCCGGATGATCCGCGTTCCGAAGCCGCAGGTCAAGCGCGGCCAGTACCCCGCCTAGCACCGGGCATCCGATCATGACGATCATCGCCGCTGCCGACGGCTCTGCGCTCGGCAACCCCGGCCCGGCCGGGTGGGCCTGGTTCGTCGACGAAAATACCTGGGCCGCCGGCGGCTGGCCGCACGGCACCAACAACCAAGGCGAACTGATGGCCGTCATCGATCTGCTGGAATCCACAGCAGGCGAACCGGACGATCTGCGCATCCTCTGCGACAGCCAGTACGTGATCAACGCCGTCACGAAGTGGATGCCCGGGTGGAAGCGCAAGGGCTGGCGCAAGGCCGACGGAGCGCCCGTTCAGAATCTCGAACTGCTCAAGCGGCTGGATGCCGCGCTCGCCGGTCGCGAGTACCGGTTCGAGTGGGTGCGCGGTCACGCCGGCCACGAGCTCAACGAGGCCGCGGACGATCGCGCCCGCGGCGCTGCGACGTCGTACCAGCGAGGCACGGAAGTCGACAACGGGCCGGGATGGCGCGGGGCTGACGTCAAGGGAAGGGAGATCGCGACTCCGGCATCGCCCACTCCCCCGGTCGAACAGCCCGGACTGTTCGACGTCGATCTGTTCGCAGACGAGAGCGTCACCGACGTCGTGGTGCGTCTTGAGCGCGAGTTCCTCGACACGGCCGTCCGATCGGATCCCTCGAGCTTCGCAGCGCTGCTGCACCCGGACTTCGAGGAGATAGGCCGCGCGGGGCGACTGTGGGGTCGAGACTCCGCCATCGAAGAATTGTCGGGTGAGACGTCGCGGGCCACAGAGCTCGAGGTGATCGGCACCGACAGAGTGAACGCCGACACCGTGTTGCTCACGGCACGTACGACGGATGGCCGCGGCGCAACACTGTGCAGCTCGTTGTGGGTGCGCGCCAGCGGCAGGTGGCGGCTGCGGTTTCGTCAGAGCACGCCAGAAGAATGATCGACGCGGAATCCGACGCGTCAGCGTGAGGTCGCGAGCCTGTCCAGGCCGCGGTTGATCGACCGCGCCCAGAGCGGACCGCGGTAGATGAAGGCCGAGTAGCCCTGCACGAGGGTGGCGCCGGCATCGAGCCGGTCGCGCACATCCTGCGCGGTCTCGATTCCGCCGACGGAGATGACGCAGAGTTCGGCCGACACGTGCTGCCGAACGAGCCGCAACACCTCGAGGGAACGAGCCGCCAGCGGTGCCCCTGAAAGTCCGCCAGCTCCGGCAGCCTCGACGACCTGCTCATCCGTGTGAAGGCCGGAGCGTTCGATGGTGGTGTTCGTCGCGATGATGCCGTCGAGACCGATCTCTCCGACGAGTTCGGCGATCTTCGCGATCTCGTCATCGGCGAGGTCTGGGGCGATCTTGACGAGGAGCGGCGTGCCGCCGGCTTCCTCTTTGACCGCCGTCAAGAGCGGGCGCAACGAGTCCAACTCCTGCAGGCCGCGCAGGCCCGGAGTGTTCGGCGAGCTCACGTTCACGACGAGGTAGTCGGCGACGCCCGCTGCGGCGCGTGCCGAGACTCGGTAGTCGGCGACGGCATCCGCGACATCGACGACGCGCGACTTGCCGATGTTCACGCCGACGATCGGACGGCCGAGCACCGGCCGCACCTTCGCGACCCGCTGTGCTGCGGCATCCGCTCCCTCGTTGTTGAAGCCCATGCGGTTGATGATCGCCCTGTCGGGGATGAGCCTGAAGAGCCGCGGCTTGGGGTTGCCCGGCTGAGCGATTGCCGTCACCGTGCCGATCTCGACGTGCCCGAATCCGAGCGCACCGAGTCCGAGGATCGCGGTGGCGTTCTTGTCGAATCCCGCTGCGACGCCGAACGGCGTCGGGAAGGTGAGCCCGAGCGTCGTGACCGACTGGCCAGTGCGAGGCCTGGTGAAGCGCGCGATCAGACGGCGAAGCCCGACTCCGGGAATCGCACGGATCGCGATGAAAGCCAGATGATGTGCGTTCTCCGGGTCCATGTGCCGGAAGACGAGCGAGAACAGGATGCGATACATGCCCCTGCAACCCTAATGGGTCGACGGACCGCCGAGCGCGCAGATCAGTCTGCTGTCACCGGCTGCTCGTGGTGCTCCTTGCGGAGGGCGGAGATCGCGTCGTCGAAATCGTCGAGCGAGTCGAAGGCCTGGTAGACGCTCGCGAACCTCAGGTATGCGACCTCGTCGAGGTCGCGTAGCGGAGGAAGCACGGCAAGACCGATCTCATTCGCGTCGATCTGCGAGACGCCCGTCGCGCGCACGGCCTCTTCGACCTTCTGGGCGAGCATAGCGAGGTCGGAGTCCGTGACCGGACGCCCCTGACACGCTTTGCGCACACCGGACATGATCTTCTCGCGACTGAACGGCTCGACGACTCCGCTGCGCTTGATGACGTTGAGGCTGGCGGTCTCGATGGTGGAGAAGCGACGCCCGCACTCCGGGCACTGTCTGCGACGGCGGATCGAGAGTCCGTCGTCGGACGTGCGGGAGTCGATGACGCGGGAATCGGGGTGGCGACAGAAGGGGCAGAACATAGTAGCTCCAGGCTAGTTATTCGCGCACGCCTGCGCGCGCGACGACCGCTTCGCCGTGAGCGGGAAGACCCTCTGCGTTCGACAGCGCGACGACGTCGGCGGCCACTGCAGCCAGTCCCGCCTCGTCGTAGTGGATAATCTGCTGCGGGCGCAGAAAGCTGTACGCGCCGAGCCCCGACGAGTACCGGGCCGATCCCCCGGTGGGAAGCACGTGGTTGGAGCCGGCGAGATAATCCCCGAGGCTGACCGGAGAGTAGCGGCCGAGAAAGATCGCACCCGCGTTGGTGATACGCCGCAAAGTCGCATCCGGGTCCACGGTGTGCACCTCCAGGTGCTCGGGCGCGTAAGCGTCGCTGAACCTGACCGCCGTCGCCTCATCGTCGACGAGCACGATCGATGATTGCGGCCCGCTAAGCGCGACGGATGCCCTCGCCGCGTTGGTCGTCGCCGTCACGATCGCGTCCAGTCGCATTCGCACTCGCTCGGCGAGCTCGAGAGAATCGGTCACCAACAGCGACGCCGCGGCCTCGTCGTGCTCGGCCTGGCTGAGCAGATCGGCCGCGACCAGGTTCGGATCGGCGGAGGCATCCGCGATCACGAGAATCTCGGTCGTTCCGGCCTCGGCATCGATGCCGACAACGCCGCTCACGAGCCGCTTGGCCGCTGCGACGTAGATGTTACCCGGGCCGGTCACGATGTCGACGGCGGTCAGTGGAAGATCGGGCACACCGTAGGCAAGCGCTCCGATCGCACCGGCTCCACCGATGGCGTAGATCTCCTCGATTCCGACCACCCCGGCCGCACCGAGCACGGCAGGGTGTACGGACCCGTCGAATTGGCGCTGCGCAGGGCTCGCCAGCGCGACAGAACCGACGCCGGCGACGAGGGCGGGGACCGCGTTCATGACGACGCTGGACGGATAGGCGGCCTTGCCGCCAGGCACGTACAGCCCCGCGCGCGCGACCGGTTGCCAGCGCTGCTCGACGATGGCTCCGTCTCCGAGCACGGTCTTGGCTGCGGGTGGAACCTGTGCCGCGCTCGCCAGCCGAACCCGGTCGATGGAGTGCTCGAGAGCAGTGCGTACCTCGGCGGGGAGGTCGTCGACCGCCTTCGCGATGTCGGACGACGACACGCGAAGCGCGGACGGACGAACGCCGTCGAAGCGCTCGGCCTGGTCGAGAAGCGCAGCGACGCCGCGCTCGCGCACGTCGGCGATCAGATCGGCCGCAGCCTCGGATGCGACCGTGATGTCGAGCTCTGGACGCGGGACGGAACGGCGCAGCTCGTCGTCGTCGAGCGCGCGTCCCCTCAGGTCGATCGTGTACATCCGCCAAGCCTATCGATGGACCGCGGCAGGCCCGTCGAGGTGGTCTGCAGCAGTGCTCAGAGTGCAGAGCGGATGCCCGCGCCTCCGTCGAGCTGCAGTGTCTGGCCGGTCATCCACGAGGCATCCGACGACAGAAGGAACGCCACCGCGGCGGCGACGTCGTCGGGCTCGCCGAGCCGCCCGAGCGGATAAGCGGATGCCGCAGCGGCTTCGTGCCCCTCGTACAGCGCCCGGGCGAACGCCGTCTTCACCACGGCGGGCGCCACCGCGTTCACCCTGATGCGCGGTGCGAGTTCGTACGCCGACTGCTGAGTCACGCTGATGAGCGCGGCCTTGGTCACTCCGTAGAACGCGATCATCGGGCTCGCCGAGAGACCTGCCACCGACGACACGTTGACGACGGAATCAGTCAGTCCCGCCATCACGGCGTCCCGCGTCCACTCGAAGGCGGCGAGCACGTTCACGTCGATCATCTTGCGAACGGCGGCCGGATCCGCCTCCATCATCGGCCCGAAGAGCGGATTGATGCCGGCGTTGTTCACCAGATGGTCGAGTCTGCCGTGTCGATCGAGCGCATGGGCGAGCACTGCCGCGCGATGTTCTGGGTCGTCCGCCCGGCCTGCGACCGCTGTCGCGGCATCCGTGCCGAGTTGCGCCAGCGCAGCGTCGAGGCCCTCCTGGCGTCGCCCGGTGATGACCACGGAGGCGCCCTCGTCGATCAACCGCTGTGCGGTCGCGAGGCCGATGCCCCTGCTCGCCCCCGTGACCACGGCGACATGGCCGTCGAACCGTTGCACGATGCCGTCGCCCTCACACCAGGCAAGCTGGCCCGAGCAGGCCCTTGAGTTCGCCGTACAGATCCGCAGACGCACTCACTCTGTAGGGCAGCTCGAAGACGCGCGCAGTCGTGCCCTTGACGAGCCGCAGACGCACCTCGCCGTCGCCCGCGTGCCGGATCAGCATGTCCCCGAGGTTCTGCACCACGTCGGTGGTGGCCCGTTGGTCCGGCAGCGTGATGGTCAGCGGTCCGGACGGACCGGAGACGGCCGATCCGAGGTCGGGAGTGAAAAGACTGTACGCGTGCAGGTTCATGCCGTCGTCACGCATGCTGACCCGCCCGCGCACGACCACGATCGAGTCGCCGATCAGCGCAGGCCCGAACTCCTGGTACGCCTTGCCCATGAACATCACCGTGATCTCGCCGCCGAAGTCCTCGACGGTGATCATGCCGTACTGATTTCCGGATTGCTTGGCCACCCGGTGCTGCACACCCGTGACCAGGCCTGCGATCGTCACGGTGTCGCCGTCTTGAGTCGACTCCGATGCGGTCAGGTCCGCGATCGATGTGCTGGCCTGCTTCGCAAGCTCCAACTCGAGCCCGGCGAGCGGATGGTCTGACACGTAGAGGCCGAGCATCTCGCGTTCGAACGCGAGCTTCTCGCGCTTCTCCCACTCCGGTCTCTGCGGAACGTGCGACACCGGACCGGCATCCGGCGCCTCGGCGAGCAACATGTCGAAATCGAACCCGGCTTGCCCCGTCGCCTCGACCCGTTTCTCGTTCACGACCGACTCGACGGCGCCCTCGTGCACCTCCACCAGCGCTCGTCTCGAGTCGCCGAACGAGTCGAACGCTCCCGCCTTGATCAGGGACTCGATCGTGCGCTTGTTGGCGACGTGCAGCGGAACCTTCTTCAGGAAGTCGTGGAACGACTCGAAGCGCCCCTTCTGCTCGCGTGCCAGCCGGATGCCGTCCACCACGTTCGCGCCGACGTTGCGCACGGCGCCCAGCCCGAAGCGCACATCCTCGCCGACTGCGGCGAAGAACCCGATCGACTCGTTGACGTCCGGCGGCAGTACCCGGATCCCCATGCGGCGGCACTCGTTGAGGTAGAGCGCCATCTTGTCCTTGGAGTCCCCGACGCTCGTGAGCAGGGCAGCCATGTACTCGGCGGGATAGTGCGCCTTCAGATACGCCGTCCAGTACGACACCACGCCGTAGGCGGCCGAGTGAGCCTTGTTGAAGGCGTAGTCGGAGAACGGGAGGAGGATGTCCCAGAGCTTGTCGATCGCTGCCTGCGAGTAGCCTCGCTCCTTCATGCCGCCGACGAAACCCGCCTGCTGCTTGTCGAGCTCCGACTTCTTCTTCTTGCCCATCGCCCGGCGCAGGATGTCTGCTTGGCCGAGCGAGAACCCCGCCACCTTCTGCGCGATCGCCATGACCTGCTCCTGATAGATGATCAGGCCGTAGCTCGTGTCCAGGATGTCTTGCAGCGGCTCCGCGAGCTCCGGATGGATCGGTGTGATCGGCTGGAGACCGTTCTTGCGCAGCGCGTAGTTGATGTGCGAGTTCGCCCCCATGGGCCCTGGTCGGTACAGGGCGATGAGTGCCGAGATGTCCTCGAAGCTGTCGGGCTTCAGCTGTCGCAGCAGCGATCGCATCGGCCCGCCGTCGAGCTGGAACACGCCGAGCGTGTCACCGCGCGTGAGCAGGTCGTACGCACCGCGGTCGTCCAGCGGCAGCCCCTCGAGATCGAGATCGAAATCCTTGTTGGCCTTGATGTTGTCGAGCGCATCGCTGATGATCGTCAGGTTGCGCAGCCCGAGGAAGTCCATCTTGATCAGGCCGAGCGATTCGGCGGCCGGATAGTCAAGCTGGGTGACGATCTGGCCGTCCTGCTCCCGCTTCATGATCGGGATCACGTCGATGATCGGATCGGACGACATGATGACGCCCGCGGCGTGAACACCCCACTGCCGCTTCAGCCCTTCGAGCCCGAGTGCCGTGTCGAAGACGGTCTTCGCCTCGGGGTCCGATTCGACGACGGCCCGCAGCTCGACGGCCTCCTTGTACCGAGGGCTGTCCTTGTCGAACACCTGGTACAGCGGGATGTCCTTGCCCATGACCGCTGGTGGCATCGCTTTGGTCAGCTTCTCGCCCATGGAGAAGGGGAAGCCCAGCACGCGGCCGGCATCCTTCAACGCCTGCTTCGCTTTGATCGTCCCGTAGGTCACGATCTGCGACACTCGCTCGGCACCGTACTTCTCGGTGACGTACTTCACGGCCTCGAGGCGGCGACGGTCGTCGAAGTCCACATCGAAGTCGGGCATCGAGACACGGTCGGGGTTGAGGAACCGCTCGAAGATGAGACCGTGCTCAAGCGGGTCGAGGTCGGTGATGCGCATGGCGTACGCGGCCATCGACCCTGCACCGGAACCACGGCCAGGCCCCACGCGGATGCCGTTGCTCTTCGACCAGTTGATGAAGTCCGCGACCACCAGGAAGTAGCCGGGGAACCCCATCTGCAGGATGATGCCGGTCTCGTAATCGGCCTGCGCCTGCACCTTGTCGGGGATGCCCTCTGGATAACGGTGCTCCAGACCGGCGTTGACCTCCTTGACGAACCAGCTCTCTTCGGTCTCGCCCTGCGGCACCGGGAACTTCGGCATGTACTTGCCTGTCGAGAGCTCGAAGTCGATCTCGCAGCGCTCGGCGATCTCGAGCGTCGTGTCGCACGCCTCGGGCAGCTCACGGAAAAGATCCCGCATCTCCTGCGGCGACTTCAAGTAATAGGCACCCTCCGGCTCCAGCTGAAAGCGCTTCGGGTCGTTGAGCGTCGACCCCGACTGCACGCAGAGCAGCGCCGCGTGCGATTTGGCGTCCTCTGCGTGCGTGTAGTGCAGGTCGTTCGTCGCGACGGTGCGCAGCCCGAGGTCCTTGGCGAGCCTGAGCAGATCCTGCCTGACCCGTGCCTCGAGGCCGAGTCCGTGCTCCATCAGTTCGACGAAGAAGCTGTCCTTGCCGAAGATGTCCCGGTACTCCGCCGCCGCTTTGACAGCCTCGTCGTACTGGCCGAGCCGCAGCCTGGTCTGCACCTCGCCGCTGGGGCAGCCCGTGGTGGCGATGATGCCCTTCGAGTACCGCTCCAGCAGCTCGCGATCCATCCGCGGCTTGAAGTAGTACCCCTCGATCGAGGCGAGAGACGACATGCGGAAGAGGTTGTGCATGCCCTCAGTCGTCTCGGCGAGCATCGTCATGTGCGTGTAGGCGCCGCTTCCCGACACATCGTCCTCGCCGCCGTTCCCCCATCGCACTCTCGTGCGGTCGGAACGGTGCGTTCCAGGGGTGAGGTAGGCCTCGGTGCCGATGATCGGCTTGATGCCGGCGGCCGTAGCTGCCTTCCAGAACTCGAACGCCGCGAACATGTTGCCGTGATCGGTGACCGCGATGGCCGGCATCCCGTAGCCGACGGCGGCATCCATCAACGGACCGATCTTGGCGGCCCCGTCGAGCATGGAGTACTCGCTGTGAACGTGCAGATGAACGAAGCTGTCGGATGCCACCCAGTGAGTCTACGGATCCGGCCGAAGGTCGTCACGGGACCGGCGGGCGGTTCGTCGAAGCCTCCGCACAAGGTGCTTCAGTCGCCCTGGATCAAGATCTCCAGAGCGTTCGCGAGGTCGTCGGGATACGGCGATTCGAACGTCACCCACTCCCCCGACCCGGGGTGCTCGAACGCGAGGCGATGCGCGTGCAGCCATTGCCTGGAGAGGCCGAGCCGCGCCGACAGCGTGGGGTCCGCGCCGTACATCGCATCGCCGACGCACGGATGCCGCTGGGCCGCCATGTGCACCCGTATCTGATGCGTGCGCCCCGTCTCGAGGTGGATCTCGAGCAAGCTCGCCGCCCGGAACGCCTCGATGGTCTCGTAGTGCGTCACCGACGGCTTGCCCGCCGCGGTGACCGCGAACTTCCAGTCGGCTTTCGGATGCCGTCCGATCGGAGCGTCGACCGTACCGGCCAGCGGATCCGGATGGCCCTGCACCACCGCGTGGTAGATCTTCTCCACCTCACGATCGTGGAACGCGCGCTTCAGCGCCGTGTAGGCGCGTTCGCTCTTGGCGACGACCATCAGTCCGCTCGTGCCGGCATCCAGCCGGTGCACGATGCCGGCGCGCTCCGCCGCGCCCGATGTGGAGATGCGGTAACCGGCCCCGGCGAGGGCCCCGAGGACCGTAGGGCCCTCCCACCCGATCGATGGATGGGCCGCGACTCCTGCCGGCTTGTCGACGACGATGATGTCGTCATCGTCGTAAACGACCCCGAGCTCGGGAACCCTGACGGGAACGATCTCCACCGCTGCCTTGGGAGTCCAGCTGATCTCGAGCCAGCCGCCCGCCGTGAGTCGATCCGACTTGCCGAGCACCCGGCCGTCGAGCGTCACGCCCCCCGACTCGGCGACATCGGCCGCGAAGCTGCGCGAGAACCCGAGCGCCTTCGCGACGCCTGCGTCGACACGTGCGCCCTCGAGTCCGTCTGGCACCGGCAGAGCTCGGTGCTCCACCTCAGCGGCCTCCGTCGATGGGATGCTCCGTGCCGTTGTGCGCATCGGCATCCGCCTGTTTGTCGGCCACGGCCGTGTCGCCCGGCAGCGTCGGCTCACCTGCGGTGTCGGACTCGTCGGACGGCACGTCGACAGCTTCGGGTGCTTCGACGGGCTTCGACGCGGTGGCCCGCTTGCCGTCGAGCCCGACACCCATCACCGTCAGCACGAGGAAGAGAACCATGGCGGCGACGATCGCGCTGTCGGCCAGATTGAAGATCGCCGGGAGCAACGGGATTCGGATGAAGTCGACGACCTCGCCGACACCGAACCCGGGTGCCCTGAGCAACCGGTCGGACAGATTGCCCAGCAGCCCCCCAAGCAGAAGACCGAACACGATCGCCCACGCGACCGACCTGATGCGACGC
The DNA here is from genome assembly GCF_022761015.1 of Humibacter sp. RRB41. Classification (GTDB taxonomy): domain Bacteria; phylum Actinomycetota; class Actinomycetes; order Actinomycetales; family Microbacteriaceae; genus Humibacter. The sequence goes on along the minus strand of NZ_JAKWJQ010000002.1, from coordinate 163,223 downwards.
GCATACCAGATGATGAAGACCAGCACGGCCGTCGCGATGATCGAGAAGATCCACGTCGAGCCGGTACCGATCGAGAACGCGGCACCCGAGTTGCGATGGAGCTGGAAGATCAGCAGATCGCCTACGACATGCACCGGTACGTCGACCTGAAGATTCTTGACGACCTGCCACTTCGCGAGTTGGTCGAGTGTCAGAACGACGAGTGCGACGACGCCAAGAAGGACGATCGCACCGACGCTGACCTTCTTGGAGGGCCTAGCCTCCAAAGCTCTGGAACGTCGGAGGGGACTGCCGCTCACCGTCACCGGCCGACACTGCGGCGAACTGACCGCTCACAGCCGAGGCGCCCGGCTGCTTGAAGCCGTTCGTGCCGACGCCTGCGCTGTCGAGGTCGCGAAGCTGGCCCTCGATGTAGCTCTTGAGCTTCGCGCGGTAGTCACGCTCGAAGCTGCGGAGCTCCTCGATCTGGCGTTCGATCGTCGTGCGCTCGGTCTCGAGCGCAGTGAGCTGCGTGCGCTGCTTCGCCTCGGCTTCTGCGACGACGCGCGCCGCGGTTGCGTGGCCCTCGGCGATCAGTGCGTCGCGCTTCTCGACACCCTCGCGCACGTGCTCCTCGTGGAGTCGGCGCGCGAGCTGCAGGAGGTTGTTCGTGCTCTCCGTGTCGTCGCTGCCTGCGACGGGCTGCGGCGCGATGGGGGCGACGACGGCAACCGGTGCCGGGGCAGGTGCGGCGATCGCCTGCGTCTGCTCTGACGCCGAGTGGCGCTGCAACTCTGCGACCCGTGAGTCCGACGCGACGAGGCGCTGCTTCAGCTCCTCGTTCTCCTGATTGAGGCGGCGAAGCTCGACGACGACCTCATCGAGGAAGTCATCGACCTCATCCTGGTCGTAACCCTCACGGAATTTGGTCGGTTGGAACCGCTTGTTGACGACATCTTCCGGAGTTAGCGCCATGGCTTACCACCCTTAGAGCTTGTGTTTTCGAACAGTGGATAACGTTCGGCTAACGCTAGCAAAGTCGCCTGTGTGCGTGCCATCCGGGGCGACGTCATGCTGCGTCATCCGATGAACGACGTCGCGATGTACATGCCGATGATGCACGCGAACATTGTCAGAGTCCAGCCGAAATCCAGAGCGACCGGACCGAGAGACAGCGGCGGTAACAATCGTCTGAAGAATTTGATGGGCGGGTCGGTCACCGTGAAAGCGGCCTCTGCGAGCAAGAGCCCGAAGCCGCGCGGCCGCCAGCCGCGCGCGAAGGTACGCACCAGATCAAGCACGAATCGCACCCAGAGCACCACGAAGAAGAGCAGGAATGCGTAGTACGCGACGGTCGCAATGATCGAGACGGCGATACCCACAGATCAAGTATGAGGGACGCCGGCTGTGCTCACGCTCCGGCGAAGAACGACGCCTCGACGTCGCCTGCCACCGCAGCGGCTCCACCCGAGACCATCACGTGCTCGGGAGAGAGCAGGAACACCTTGCTCGTGACCTTCTCGATCTTCCCGCGCAAGCCCTGAGTAAGGCCGCTCGAGAAGTCGATCATGCGCTGCGCCTCCGACTCGCTCATCTGCGACAGGTTCAGGATGACCGGGATGCCTTCGCGGAAGGATTCCGCGATCATCTTGGCGTCGCTGTACTGCCGGGGGTGAACCGTGAGGATCTCGTTCATTTCTTGCACCGTCGCATTCCGTGCCGGGGTCGGCTTACGCAGCGGCGTGACGGGCGCCTTGGCAGGAGCAGCGTGCTGCTGCACCGGCGCGACAGGTGCCGGATGCGCAGTGGCGACCGGTTCTTCGTCGTACTCGAGCTCGTCTTCGACGAGGCCGAGGTAGGCCATCGTCTTCTTGAGCGGGTTAGCCATGGGATCCTCCGTGAACAACTCGAGGTCGTGCGGCCGTGCCGGTCGACGGCGCATTTCACAGCCAGGTTAAGCATGGTCTGGCCGCTTTCCCGTGATTGCCGTACCGAGCCGAAGGTGTGTCGCTCCCTCGGCGATGGCTTCCTCGAAGTCGCCGGACATCCCGGCCGAGATCGCGTCCGCCTCGGGAGCCACGGTGCGCAGGGCATCGGATGCCTCTCGCACCCGCGAGAAGGCGCGTCTCGGCTCCTCGCCCAACGGCGCGACTGCCATGACCCCACGCAGCCTGAGGCCCCGCGTGCCGAGCACGCGCTCGGCGATGGACTGCAGGTCTGCTCGAGCCGCTCCGCCGCGCGAAGGGTCGTCCGTGAGGTTGAGCTGTACGAAGCAGTCGAGATCGCCGTCGTCGGACCCTAGAGCGTCGGCGAGTGCCGGCCGATCGATCGAATGCACTGCGGAGGCGAAACCACGCACCAGCTTCGCCTTGTTCGTCTGCAACTGGCCGATGAAGTGCCAGCGCAACGAGAGGTCAGCCGTTTCGGATGCCTTCACCCGCGCCTCCTGTGCTCTGTTCTCGCCTACGTCGCGCACGCCGAGCGCGGCGAGATCCCGCACCAGCGAGGCCGGATGGAACTTGGTCACCACGATCGTCGTGAGTTGCGCAGGGTCCCTGCCCGCAGCGCGCGCGGCATCCGCGACCCGCTCCTGCACTCCGTGCAACCGCGCGGCGAGTTGTGGATCGACATCGGACGATCGGCTCACTTCAGGAAGTCGGGCACGTCCAAGACGTCGTCGTCGTCGAACGCAGGGTCGATCACTGCGGCCTCCACGAGCTTGGAATCGTCGTCCGACCAGCTGCCCTTGGTAGGAACATCCTCTTCTTCGAGCGCCTGCGTGTCGACGAGCTCCGAGCCCGAGCCATCGGACCCCGACGACCCAGCAGCGACGAACGTCGACCTGCGGGTCTCGGCCGGCTTCACCTGCGGCTCGCCGCCGTCGAATCCGGCAGCGATCACCGTGACGCGCACCTCGTCACCGAGGGTGTCATCGATGACAGCGCCGAAGATGATGTTCGCCTCCGGGTGCACCGCCTCTTGCACGAGCCTGGCAGCGTCGTTGATCTCGAAGATCCCGAGGTTCGAACCACCCTGGATGGACAGCAGCACGCCACGCGCACCCTCGATGCTCGCCTCGAGGAGGGGCGACGCTACCGCGAGCTCTGCTGCCTTGATCGAACGGTCAGCGCCCCGCGAGGAGCCGATGCCCATAAGTGCGGATCCCGCGCCGTGCATCACCGACTTGACGTCGGCGAAGTCGAGGTTGATGAGTCCCGGCGTCGTGATCAGGTCGGTAATGCCCTGAACACCTGCGAGGAGGACCTGGTCGGCAGTCGCGAACGCCTCGAGCATGCTGATGCCACGGTCGCTGATCTCGAGCAGTCTGTCGTTGGGGACGACGATGAGGGTGTCGACCTCTTCTTTCAGCCTGGCGACACCGGCCTCTGCCTGGTCGGCCCGGCGCTTGCCTTCGAAGCCGAACGGCTTGGTCACAACACCGATGGTCAGGGCGCCGATCGACTTCGCGATGCGGGCCACGACCGGCGCACCACCGGTGCCGGTGCCGCCCCCCTCCCCCGCCGTGACGAAGACCATGTCGGCGCCGGTGAGCGCCTCTTCGATCTCCTCGGCGTGGTCCTCGGCCGCACGACGGCCGACCTCAGGGTCCGCCCCCGCTCCGAGGCCGCGAGTGATCTCCCGGCCGACGTCGAGCTTGACGTCGGCGTCGCTCATCAGCAGGGCTTGCGCGTCCGTGTTGATGGCAATGAACTCGACACCGCGCAGTCCGAGTTCGATCATGCGGTTGACGGCGTTCACGCCGCCGCCGCCGATGCCGACGACCTTGATCACGGCGAGGTAGTTCTGGTTCATAGTCACGAGTGGCCTCCGCTGGCAACCTTCAACTTCAAGTCGAGGCTTAAAGTTATGCTCGGTATGCATTTACTAGGTTTGACGTTAAGCGCGCCCGTCCCGCCTTGCCCGCTGATCCCTCGCGTGTCGCGCGACCGGATTCGGATGTCACCGAAATCGGTCATCTCCGGGCCGCGAAACGACGACCGGAGCGACCTGCTCAGCGCGTGACGGGACTGTTCGGCGCAGAGACGTCGTAGACGGATGCTCCGGGTGCTGCCTTCAGCAGATCCGACAGCACCCAGGACTTGAGGTCGGGCTGGTCGGGACCGCCCCAGACCACCGTGACGCCGGAGGTCAGCTTCAGCGTGACATCCTGTGCACCCGTCGCGCTGACCGTTCCGACCTTGGAGAGCATGCCTGCCGGCAGAGCTGCCAGGACCGCCGCCGACGCGGCGAACTCCTTGTTGCGCGACGTCGTGGACGCGTCACCGGGAAGAGCGATCACGGGGAAGCCGGCCGGCCTGTCGGCCGTGGTCTCGATGATCACCCCTGCCTGGTCGACCAACTGGTATCCGGACGGCACCTGGAGCAACGCGATCGGAGTGCGCTCGACGATGTGCACCACCAGCGTGCCAGGCGGCTCCGCCTGGATGCTGTAACTGCGGATCAGCGGGAACTTGGCGAGCTCGGTCTTGATCTCACCGTTGTCGAGCAGTGGTAGAGGAGTGCCGAGCTGGGGGCCGAGGGCGTGCCGGACATCCGTGGCGCTCACGCGCTGAGATCCCACCACGTCTATCGTGCGCAACGCCATCGCGGGCGAGATCGAGACCAACGCGGCTCCGGCCAGAACGAGCACGACTGAACCGGCGCCGATCAGCCACGCCAGCCGCCGCCTGCGTGCACCACGCGTGAAGCGCTTCACCTCGGCGCGCTCGTACCGCCTGCGTCTGCGAGCTGCGGCACGCACGCTCGGAGAGTCGTCTTCGACGGCTGCAGGAGTCGTGGCAGGCCGCGTGACGGAGGCGGGTTTCTCGGCCAGAGCGGCCCTGATGCGGTCTCGCGCGGACTCCCGGGGCGGCGGCACGATGACGCGAATCGGTTCGGTGGTCGCTTCGGGCTCTCGCGAGGAGCCATCGAGAACTCCCGTCGACGTCACGCCTGCCGACGACGACGATGTCACGCGCGTTCGCTCGGCAGCGGCATCAGGAGCGCCGGAGGTTCTCGCCCTGCCGCGCCCGGCCGCAGGCTCGGTCGCTGGGGCGCGTTTCTCCGTGCGCGCAGTGAGCCGCGACGCCGAGTTCTCGAAGCCCTGCGGTCGCTTCACTTCTCAGCCGTTCACCCGGCGGAGCGACTCGAGCAGCTGAGGGACGATGCGGTTGACGTCGCCGCAGCCCAGCGTGATCACGAAGTCGCCGTCGCGCGCGATGGTTGCTGTGTGGTCGGCGGCCTCCTGCCAGTCCGCGATGAACGCCACCTTCGACGGGTCGTCGAAACGGTCGGCCACCAGCGCTCCGGTCACCCCTGGAACGGGATCCTCCCTGGCGCCGAAGACATCGAGGACGACGGTCTCATCGGCATACTGCTCCAGTGTCGCCGCGAACTCCTGTGCGAGTCGCTGGGTGCGGCTGTAGGTGTGCGGCTGGTGTACGGCGATGATGCGTCCATCGCCGACGACTGTGCGCGCAGCCTGGAGCACCGCCCGCACCTCTGCTGGATGGTGGGCGTAGTCGTCGAAGACGCTCACGCCGCCGATCGTTCCGTGCAACTCGAAGCGGCGGTGCGTTCCGCCATAGGACTGGAGGGCCGTGGCGGCCGCTGCGGGCGCCACACCGAGGGAGGCGAGGACCGCGAAGGCCCCTGCAGCGTTGTGTGCGTGGTGACGGCCGGGCACCTTCAGCGTGACCGGAAACTCGTCTCCGTTCCAGACGATGGTGAAGGCGACAGGGCCGTCGGTCGTGACAGCGGTGACCCGGGCATCCGCTCCTTCCGACTCGCCGAAGGTGACGACCTTGCGATGGGAGAGACGCGGAGTGACGGCACGTGCTCCCTCGTCGTCGGCCGAGATGACGACGAGCTCGCTCGCCCTGTTCGCGAAGGTGACGAAGGCGTCTTCGACCGCGGAATACGAGCCGTAGTGGTCGAGGTGGTCGTCGTCGATGTTCAGGATCAACGCCACGGCTGTGTCGTAGAGAAGGAACGAACCGTCGGATTCATCGGCTTCGATCACGAACAGCTCGGATGCGCCCTGCCGGGCATTCGTCTCGAGCCCCTCGATCACCGCCCCGTTCACGAAGTTCGGATCCAGGCCGAGCTCGACCAGAGCGGTCGCGACCATCCCGGTCGTACCCGACTTGCCGTGCGCGCCTGCGACGGCGACGACGCGGTGATCGCGAGTCAGCCAAACGAGCGCCTGCGAGCGGTGCAGCACCGGAATGCCATGGGCGAGCGCGTACTGGTACTCGGGATTGTCCTGCCATAGAGCGCCGGTCACGACCAGCGTGTCTGCTTCACCCACGTTCGCCGCGTCGTGGCCGATGTGAATCTCAGCACCGAGTTCGCGCAAGGCCTTTGTGTAGCCGTTGTCGACCCGGTCGGATCCGCTGACGCGAACACCGGCCTTCAGGAAGAGCTGCGCGATGCCGCTCATGCCGGATCCACCGATGCCGACGAAATGCGCCCGACTGATCGTCTCAGGGAGCGGCATGGTCAGATCGGGCTTGATCACGTCTACTGGTGTCCTGTCTTTGAGCTGACGAGCCAGGCGAGCATGCCCACCAGGGTTCGTTCCGGGGTCCTCTCAAGTATGCCGTCAGCGGCCTGGCAACCCGCCACGACCGGCCTGGGCGTCACGGATCAGAGCGACCATGCGCTCGGCTCCGTCGCGCACGCCGACGTGCGCCGCGGCATCCGCCATGTGCGCCAGCGCGGGCTCGTCGGTGAGCAGCGGAATCAAGGATGTCCGCGCCCACTCCGGTGTGAAGTCGGCGTCGTCCACGAGCACCGCTCCCCCTGCCGAGACGACGCCGGCGGCGTTGAACCGCTGCTCCCCGTTGCCGACCGCATACGGAACGTACACGGCCGGGATGCCGAGTGCGGTCAGTTCGCTCACCGTCGCGGCTCCCGCGCGCGACACCGCGACATCCGCGATCGCCATCGCCAGATCCATGCGATCGCAGTAGTCGATCAGCCGGTAGCCGTCGACACCCGGATCGGTGAACTCGGCACCACCGCCCTGGATGTGGAGTACCTGGTACCCGGAACCCGTGAGGGCTTCGGCTGCGGCGATCACTGTCCCGTTGATGCGCCGCGCTCCGAGCGATCCACCGGTCACCAGAATGGTGCGACGGTCTTCCAGATCGAAGTAGGCGAGTGCTTCGGCGCGCGAGGCGGCGCGGTCGAGATCCTCGATCTCGCGACGCAGCGGCATGCCGACGAACCGGGCGTGCCTGATCGAGGTGTTCTCGAATGCCACGCCGACGAACGTCGTGTACCTGGCGCCGAGACGGTTCGCGAGCCCGGGCTTCGCGTTGGCCTCGTGCAGTACGAGGGGCACGTCCTCTCGATGCGCCGCGCTGTAGGCGGGAGCCGACGCGTATCCACCGAAGCCGACCACGACGTCGATGCCGCGCTCGGCGATCAGTTCGCGCACCGTTGCCACGCTCGAACGGAAGCGGCTGGGGAAGCGCAGCGCCGCGGCATCCGGTCGCCTGGGGAAGGGCAGCTTCGGGATGGTGACGAGTTCGTAACCCCTGACTGGAACGAGGCGCGACTCCAGCCCCTCCGCGGTGCCGAGCACGATCACCTCGGCGTCGGTGTCTGCGCTCCTCAGCGCGTCTGAGACGGCGAGCAAAGGATTCACGTGGCCGGCGGTTCCACCGCCGGCCATCAGATAGGACGTCATCGCAGGGCGACCTGGCGCTTCGAGGGCGACGGCGACCTGGTGAACGAGAGCACGAGACCGACCGCGAACAGTGAACTGAGCAGGGCTGTTCCTCCATGGGAGATGAAAGGCAATGGAACGCCGAGAGGAGGCAGAAGCCCGATCACGACTCCGATGTTCACCAGCGCCTGTCCGACCAGCCACACCATGACAGCGGCCGTCGTCACCCTGACGAAGGGATCATCGCTCGATCTGATGATACGGATGAAGATGAACGCCAGCGCAACGAACAGAGCCAGCACGACGATGCCACCGATGAGACCGAGCTCCTCGCCGATGACGCCGAAGATGAAGTCGGAGTCCGCCTCGGGCAGCCAGTTCCACTTCGATCTGGAGTTGCCGAGTCCGACGCCGAAGATTCCGCCCGATGCCAGGGCCCAGGTTCCCTGCAGTGTCTGGTAACCGTTGCTGTTCGGGTCTGTCGACTGCGGGTGCAGGAACGCCGTGACGCGCTCGAGACGACTCTGGTTCGTCATCACGAAGAGCCAACCGACGGCGGTGATGATCACGATGACGGCGAAGAGTTGGCGCAACGGGATGCCCGCGATGAACATCGCGCCGAGCACGATCACGGCCATGATCATGACGGTTCCGAGGTCCTGACCGGCGAGCACCAGCGCGATAGCCGCTCCCGTCACGATCATGATCGGGAGCAGCATGTAGCGCCACTGCGTGACGCGGTCCCATTTCATGGAGACGAACACGCCGAGCCAGATGATCATCGCGAGCTTGATGGCCTCGGACGGCTGGAACTGCAGTCCCCCGATGCTCAGCCAGTTCCTGTTCTGCGAGTTCCCACCGCCGAGCGGGGTCGCCACGACCAAGAGCTGCAGAAACCCGGCGATGATCAGGGCGGGCCACGCGATCCGTCGCCACAGGGACTGCGGCAGCCGCGACACGATGAGCATGATCGGGATGCCGATGGCCGCGTAGATGCCCTGGGTCACGGCATCGGGTCCGATGCCGTCGACCGAGGAGGCCGAGAGCACCATCACGAATCCGAAGACGACGAGGAACAGGGTCACGCCGAGCAGGAGGAAGTAGTTCGAGGATTCGGAGGCGAACACGCTGCCCAGGGAGATGCGCGCCGCGAAGGCTCGCCGCGAGGGTGCTGCAGCCTCGGGCTGCACTGAAATCGCCGACGCACCCGTGCGCTGTCGCGGGTTCTTGACGGATGTTCGCCGACGGGATGCTCCGCCGCCGGCCGTCTGGCTCGAAGCGGTCATCGCATCCCTCCTCGCGGATTGCTCATGCACGGCCGTTCTGCCGATGTCGGGTCCTGCCGCGCCGTTTCTCACGGACCGGAGAGATGTTCACGCACCGCCCGCGCGAATCGCTCGCCGCGATCCTCGTAGTCGGTGAACTGGTCCATCGACGCCGCCGCGGGCGCGAGCAGAACGGTGTCGCCTTCGCTCGCGAGCTGCGACGCCAAACGGACCGCTTCCGGCATCACCCTTTCAGTCTCACCGGGCTCGACGGCGAGCACGGCGAGTCGCGGCGCGTGTCGCCGGAATGCCGCGAGCACAGGCTCCCGATCGACACCGATCACCACGGCTCCAGCCAGCCTCGGCACGCTTCTGCGAACAAGATCGTCGATATCGACGCCCTTGAGCAGACCGCCGACCACCCACACCACCGAGTCGTAGGAACGAAGGGATGCCTCGGCCGCGTGCGGGTTGGTGGCCTTCGAGTCATCGACCCACAGAATTCCGTCGGACTCGGCGACGCGCTCGATGCGATGCGGGTCCAGCCGGAATGTGAGGAGTGTGTCGTGGACGACCTCGGCCGGAACGCCGAACGATCTGGCCAGAGCGCTCGCCGCCAGCACATTGGCGACCACGTGAGGAGCGGCAAGACCTGCATCTCGCAGTTCGTCCACCGTCGTGAGCTCGAGCGCCGCGGTCGCCCTGTCGTCCAGGAACGCGCGGTCGCAGAGGATGCCGTCGACGACTCCGAAGTCACTCGGGCCGGGCGAATCGAGGCCGAAGCCGATTGCGCGGGCACCTTCTTCAACGTCGGCGTCTTCGACCATCTTCAGCGTCGCCTGGTCGGCGCGGTTGTAGACGCAGGCCGCCTTGGTGTTCGTGTACACCCGTGCCTTCGCCGACGCGTACTCCTCGATCGACCCGTGGAAGTCGAGGTGGTCGTCAGCGAGATTCAGGCACACGCTCGAAAACGGTGACAGCTCGCCGCCGGCATTCCTGTTCACCCAGTGCAGCTGATAGCTCGACAACTCGACCACGAGCGCATCGAATCCCTGCGGGTCCCTGACCGCGTCGAGCACCGGAACGCCGATGTTGCCACAGGGTGCAGCGCGAACCCCTGATGCCACCAGCATCGATGCGGTCAAGCGCACCGTCGTCGTCTTGCCGTTCGTTCCGGTGACGCAGATCCACTCCGCCGCCGGCTCCACCTTGTCTCGCACCCGCCACGCCAGTTCGACGTCCCCCCAGATCGGGATGCCGGTGAGCTGCGCCCACTGCAGCACGGGATGATCGGGATGATGCCTGCCCGATGTGACGACCACGAGGTCGGGGGCGAACCTCGTCACGGCATCCGGTACCTCGTGCAGGTCGCCGACATACAGCTTCGCGCCGATCACGTCGAGAAGACGTGCACGTTCCTCATGCCGGGTCTCGGCCGCGACCAGCACCTCGGCGCCGAGTTCCGCGAGCGTGTCCGCACACGAGAAGGCCGCGACGCCGAGACCGAGCACGAGTACGCGCAGATCGTTCCAGTCGGAGCGCCAGCTGGTCAGCCCGGCGAGCCTGCCGGGGAGGTCGTTCTCAGCCATCACGTGGTTCGCGAGAGCCACTCGAGGTAGAACGAGCCGACGCCGGCGGCGACGAGCAGTCCGCCGATGATCCAGAATCTGACGACGACCGTCACCTCTGCCCAGCCCTTGAGCTCGAAGTGGTGGTGGATCGGGCTCATCCTGAAGATGCGTTTACCCCTGGTGATCTTGAAGTACGCCCGCTGCAGGATCACCGAGCCGCTCTCGATCACGAACAGGCCGCCGATCAGCACCAGCAGGAGTTCGGTGTGGCTGAGGATCGCGAAGGCTGCCAGCGCACCACCCAGTGCCAGCGATCCGGTGTCGCCGAGAAAGATCTGCGCCGGGGAGGTGTTCCACCACAGGAATCCGACCAGCGAGCCGACGATCGCGGCCGCTACGACGGCCAGGTCGAGCGGGTCGCGCACCGTGTAGCACTTGAAGAGATTGTCGGTGTCGATGGTGTCGCTGAAGCAGGACTGGTTGAACTGCCAGAATCCGATGATGATGTACGAACCGATCGCGAGGATCGACGCGCCGGTCGCCAGGCCGTCCAGCCCATCCGTCACGTTCACGCTGTTCGAGGTGGCAGTCGTGATGAGGTTGATCCAGATCAGGTACAGGATGATGCCGACGACGGGAACTCCGCCGAGAACCATGAGATCCAGCGGCAGGTCTCTGATGAAGGAGATCTGCGTCGATGCCGGGGTCACACCCTCGTTGCTCGGGAAGTTGATGGCCAGGATGCCGAACACCGTCGCGACGATCAGCTGACCGGCGACCTTCGACCACCCGCCGAGCCCGAGACTGCGCTGCTTACGCGTCTTCATGAAATCGTCGACGAATCCGACGAGGCCCAGTCCGACCATCATCAGCAGGACGAGCAGGGGCGAGACGGAGAGTCCGTCACCGCCGTTGATGAGCACGGCCGCGAAGTAGCCGACCAGGGTGGCGAGGATGATCACGATCCCGCCCATCGTGGCGGTACCGCGCTTCGCGTGGTGCGACTGCGGTCCGTCGTCGCGGATGAACTGCCCCCAGTTCAACCGGTGGAAGAGCTTCACGAACACCGGTGTCAGGAAGAGGGAGAAGGCCAGCGACAGAGCCCCGGCGGTCAGTAATGCCCTCACGAGAACAATTCTCCCAACCGGTCTCCCAGGTGACGCAGTCCCGCGGAGTTCGACGACTTCACCAGAACCGTGTCTCCTTCTTTCAACAGGGACTTCAGCAGGTCGAACGCCTCGTCCTGGCTCTCGACGAACACCGATTCACCGTCCCACGACCCTTCGTTGATCGTGGAGATGTGCATGCGACGTGCTCCGGCGCCGACGACGACGACCTGGTCGATACCGAGACGCACGGCGAGCAGACCGATGCGATCGTGCTCCGGTCCGGATGCCTCGCCCAGCTCGCTCATCTCGCCGAGCACGGCGATCGCGCGCCCGCTTGGCTCGCGCAGTTGCACGAGCGTCTTGAGCGCGGCCGCCATCGAGTCCGGACTGGCGTTGTACGCGTCGTTGATCACGGTGACCCCACCCACGCCGCCCATGACTTCCATGCGCCAGCGCTCGGCACGGGTCACCGACTGCAGTCCCGCCACGATGTCATCGATGCCGACGCCGAGGGCGAAGGCGGAAGCGGCGGCCGCCAGCGCGTTCGAGACGTGGTGCTCGCCGAGCACTCGGAAGACGACCTCACGACTGTCGCCGTTCGGAAGGTGGAGAGTGAAGGTGGTTCCGGCCCTGCTGGCGCGCACCTCCGTCGCACGCACCCGATCGGGCGCCGCGACCCCGTCGTGACCGAACCACAGCACGTCGGCGTCGGTCAGCGGGGCCATCGCCGCCACGCGCGGGTCGTCGGCGTTGAGCACAGCCGTGTCGCCGGCATCCAGATCGGTGACCATTTCGGACTTCGCGCGCTGCGTGGCCTCGATGCCGCCGAACTCGCCCGCGTGGGCGAGACCGACCTTGAGCACGACGCCGACGTCGGGCTTCGCCAGGTGGATGAGACGGGCGATGTCGCCCTCGCGGCTGGCGCCCATCTCGGAGACCAGGAATCTGGTGGTCTGCGTGACCTCGAGCATGGTCAACGGAGCGCCGACCTCGTTGTTGAAGGATGCCCGTGCCGCGACGGTCTCCGCCAACGGATGCAGAATGGCCGCCAGCAGGTTCTTCGTCGTCGTCTTGCCGTTGGATCCGGTGATGCCCACGATGCGGAGGATGCCCGCCGAACGCGCTCGATCGATCACGTGACGTGCCAAGGCGCCGAGCGCCTCCACCACGTCGGCGACGACGATCTGCGGAACATCCAACTCGAGTTCATGGTCGACGACCAGCAACGCGGCGCCGCGCTCGACCGCCTGGGGTGCGAAGAGGTGTCCGTCGGTGAACTCGCCAGGCTTGGCGAAGAACACTCCGCCTTCCACCATCTCGCGCGAGTCGGTGTACGAGAGACCGTCGATCACGCGCGCCGCGGCATCCGCAGCACCGACCACGCGCCCGTCGACTGCCGCGGCGATCTCCGCGATCGTCATGGCGATCATGCCGGCCACCCCGCTTCGCGCAGCGCCTGCTTCGTCTCCTCGCGCGCCGAATAGGGCACGTGCACTCCTGCGACCTCCTGGTAATTCTCGTGTCCTGGCCCGGCATAGAAAACGACATCGCCTTCGCCCGCGTGCGCGATCGCGGTGCGGATCGCAACCCTTTGATCGGCGATCTCCTCGACGTGCGCGCCAGGCACCGCGTCCAGCGCACCGTGGATGAGTGCCGTTCGGATCACAGCCGGATCCTCGTACCGCGGGTGGAAGTCGGTGATGATCACCTCATCGGCACCGCGTGCGGCGATCGCGCCCATGTCGGCACGCTTCGTCGCGTCGCGGTCGCCGTCTGCGCCGAAGACCATGATGATCCGTCCGGCCGTGACCTCACGCAGGGAGGCGAGGATGCGCTCGAACGCGTTCGGTGTGTGCCCGTAGTCCACGAAGACGACGGGGCCGGAGTCGCCGGAGACGCGCTCGGCGCGTCCCGGGATGAAGGCGTCGATGCCGCCGTCACGCGTCAGGACATGGCCGATCGCCTCCAGGTCGAACCCGGATTCCACCAGCATCACGATGGCCAGCGCGGCGTTCGCCGCCATGAACGAGCCGAGCATGGGGATGCTCGTCGTCAGCGACCGCCCGTCGGGCCCGGAGAGCGTGAACTCGGTTCTGTCGATCGCGAGCTCGCCGAGCTCGAGGGTCCAGTCGGCTGCGACACCGGATACCGTCGCCAGCGTTGTGACGGGAATGCGGGATTCGTCGGCCAACCTGCCGCCCCACTCCGTGTCGACCGTGACGACACCGCGCGCCGCGCGCTCAGGCTCGAAGAGGGCCAGCTTCGCCCGGTAGTACTCGTTCATCGACGCGTAGTCGTCGAGATGATCGTGACTGAGGTTCGTGAATCCGACGACGTCGAACACGATGCCGTCCACGCGGTGCCTGCTCAGAGCCTGGGCCGACACCTCGACAGCTGCGGCGCGCACCCCGGCCTCGCGCATGCGTGCGAGCAGCCCGTGCAGTTCGCTCGCCTCCGGGGTCGTCAGCGAGCTGGTCACCGCGACGTCGCCGATGCGCCGCTCTGCGGTGGAGCTGAGACCGGCACGCACGCCGATCTGGGTCAGGATCGCCGTGATCAGGTAGACGACGCTGGTCTTGCCGTTGGTACCCGTCACGGCGAAAAGGGTCGCCGGATTCTCGGCCGTGCGATACACCCAGGCGGCGACATCGCCGAGAGCCGCCCTCGGGTCGTCTGTGACGAGCACGGGGATGCCTGCGGTCGCCGCGAGCTCCGCGCCGACGGCATCCGTCAGCACTGCGGCAGCCCCCGCCTTCGCCGCGTCGGCGGCGAACGATGCACCGTGCACGCGTCTGCCGGGAAGACCGACGTACAGGTCGCCGGGCTCGACGGCCTTCGAGTCGACGGTGACGCCGCTCACCTCCGCCGAATCGACGCGCTCCGACGTCTCGAACCCGAAGTCGGCCGCCAAACGCGACAGCGACCGGAGGACGGGATGTTCGGGGCGCAACATCGCTGTGCCCGTTCCGGTCACGTGACTCACTTTCAGTAGGTATCCGGGTAGTTCGCCGGTGCGGCCGTCGAAGGCTGCACCCGGAAGTCCTTGAGCACCTGGCTCATCATCGTTTTGAACAACGGCCCGGCGGCGCGGGACGATGTAATCGTAGTCGGGAAGCCGATGTTGATCGAAACCACATACTGCGGATCGTCGACCGGGGCGACACCCATCACCGACACGTAGTAGTTGGGCAGATAGCCTCCGTTGCCGTCGGGTTCCTGCGCCGTGCCGGTCTTCGCTGCGACGATGTAGCCGGGGATCTGCAGGTTCGGCAGCGTCGAGATCGGTCCGCCCTTGAGCACGTTCTCCAGCATGTTCAGCACCTCTTTGGATGCCTTCGACGAGACGACCCGCGTGCCCTTCGTCGAGGGGGTGTCGGTCATCGTGCCGTTCGCCTGCTTGCAGCCCTCGACGAGCGTGAGCGGCACCCGCACCCCGCCGTTCGCGAGCGTCTGGTATGCGCTCAGCATCTGCGCCGAAGTCGTCGTGACACCCTGCCCGAACGTCGTCGCGTATTTGGTCTGTGCGTCCCAGCTGGAAGGGGACGAGAGTTCGCCGGTTATCTCGCCGGGAAACCCGGTACCTGTTGTACTGCCGATACCGAACTTCTTCAGGTACTCGTAGCGCTTCTGGTCGCTCATCTTCGTGCCGAGCAGCGACATGCCGACGTTCGACGACTCGGTGAGCACGCCCGTCATCGTGAGATTCTGCGGGTCGTGGTACTCGTCGTCGCGCACTTCGACCCCGTTGCCCGGCTCGAGCAGATCGGGCGCCACGACGTGCGAGTCGGGCGTCGCCGTTCCACTGTCGATGAGTGCGGCGGCGGTGAGCGGCTTGAAGATGGACCCGGGCTCGTACTGGTTCTGGAACATCATGGCGCCCCAGTAGTTCGTGGCAGTGCCGTCCAGATTGTTGGGGTCGGCGGAGGGGTATTGCGCCGCCACCTTGATCTTGCCGTCCTTCACACTGGCCACGCTGATCATGCCGAACTGCGCTCCGAGTTCGGGCACGATCTGGGCGAGCTCCTGCTGGGCGAACCACTGCAGGTCGGGGTCGATCGTCGTCACGAGCTCACCACCGTCCTTGGCAGCTTTCTGCACGACAGTGCTACCGGGAATCGTCACCCCGTCTTCACCGGTCTGATACGTTTCCTCGCCGTCGTGACCGGTGAGGCACTTGTTCTCCTCTTTCTCCAAACCGGCCTGAGCTGTGCCCTCGCCGTTGAGGAATCCGAGGATGTTGCCCGCGACCGCGCCGTCCGGGTAGATGCGCGACTGGTAGCTGGTCGAATTCAGCCACGGGATGTTCAGCGCCTGGATCTTCTGGTATTCGGCTGCGTCGACGCCACTGACGACCGGGGCGTACTGCGAGTCCTTGTTCTTGGCCAGCGCCGACTCGATGGGACCCGTGATGTCGGCCGGCTTCTGCCCGGTGATCGCTGCGATCTGCGCCGCCGCCCACTCCATCGTGACCGTCACGTCCTTGCCGTTCAGCTTCTGCTTATACGACTTCTTCGCGTACTTGGGCGTCGCGATGAAGTTGTACCTGGTCACGCTTCTGGCCAGCACGGTTCCGTCGGAGGCGACGATCGATCCGCGACTACCGGAGATCACCGACGTGGTGCCGCGCCGCTCGGCAGCCTGCCGCTCGAGCGTGCTGGCATGCACCACCTGGATGTCCACGAGCCTCACGACGAACACGGCGACGAGCGCCATGATCACGAAGACTGCCAGCGCCGTCCGTCGACGATGGGACTTCGCGGTCGTCATTCGGGCCACCTCAACGTAGAAGGATCAGTGCGTCGACGGCGCAGGCAGCGCCCCGGTCCACGGTACGGGTGTGCTGTCCGGCTTCGCCTCATTCGTCGTCGGTGTGGTCGAATCGGTCGCAGTGGAGCCCGTGCCGCTTGTCTTCGTCGAACTCGACGATCCCTTGCCGGACTGGAGTTCGGAGTTCAGCGCGTTGGCGACGAGTTCACTGCCGCTCGCGGCTCCTGCCGCCGAAGCTGCGGCGGGCGACCCGATCACCACTCCGTCGGAGAGACGCAGATAGACGGGCGTCCCGTTGTTCACCATGCCGAGTGCTGCGGCCTTCGCTGCCAGATTCTGAGGAGACGACAGCACCTGCACGTCCTCCGATGCCTGCTGGTACTGGCGCGCCAGGCTGGCCTTCGTCGACTGCAGCGACTCGATGCGGTAGGCACCCTGCGAAACCCCGATCGACAGCAGCAGCTGTGTCACGACGACCACCATCACGGTGAGCACCGCCAAGGACGCATAGAACAGCTTGGGTCGGGCACGTCGAGACACCCGAGGGAGCGCCTCGAGATGGGAGGTTCGCTTCTCCGACGGCGACCGTCGTGCGGGAAGCACGGATGCGATCGGTGCGGTCGCCTGGCTCATCTGATCCCCCTGATGCGTTCCGCCGCGCGCAGCCGTACGGGGATCGAGCGCGGATTGCGCGCACGCTCCTCGTCGTCTGCCAGCTCGGCCCCCCTGGTCAGCAACGTCACTTCCGGCTTGTGCTCCGGCAGCTCGACCGGCAGTCCGGCCGGTGCGGTCGACGTGGCTTTCGCCTGCAGCGCACGTTTGACGATCCGGTCTTCGAGCGACTGGAACGACATGACGGCGATTCGTCCGCCGATCCTCAGAAGATCGACGGCACGCGGAATCGCCAGCTCGAGCACGTCGAGCTCGTGGTTCACCTCGATGCGCAGCGCCTGGAAGACGCGCTTGGCCGGATGCCCGGCTCTGGACAGCGCCGCCGGCGTCGCATCCTGAATGATCGCCACCAACTGGGCCGACCTGGTGATCGGCTGGGCCGAGCGGGCGCGCACGATCGCCCTGGCGTACCTCGCGGCGAGCTTCTCCTCGCCATAGTCGAGGAAGATGCGCCGCAATTCGTCTTCGCTGTAGTGCGCGACGACCGTCTCCGCTGTCAGCTCCGACGTGGAGTCCATGCGCATGTCGAGCGGAGCGTCCTTGGAATACGAGAAGCCGCGATCCACCTGATCGAGCTGCAACGACGACACCCCGAGGTCGAACAGCACGGCGTCGACGGTGGCATAGCCGAGCGATGTGACGGCATCGCTGATTCCGTCATAGACCGTGTGCACGACGCGTAAACGATCGCCGAATGCCGCCAACCGCCTGGATGCGAGCGCGATGGCCTCGGTGTCGCGGTCGAGCGCGACGACGGTGAGCCGGGGAAAGCGAGTGAGGAAAGCCTCGGTGTGACCGCCGAGGCCGAGCGTGGCATCCACGAGCACCGGCGCCACGGTGTCGAGAGCGGGCGCGAGCAGTTCCACGCACCGTTCGAGCATCACAGGCACGTGGATCTCGCTGGGATCGATGGAGGCGACCATGGCTGTACGGGGCGTGGCCCCTGACGCCGGATCCCCATCCACACGCCACCTGACACCGGGGAAGTGCATCAGGGTGCGATCGGTGTGGCTGGGAGTCCGGCGCCAGGCGCTAGAACAGCCCCGGGATCACCTCCTCGGCCGTGTCCGCGAACGAAGCTTCGTTCTCGGCGAGGTAGGCATTCCACGCGGCGGAATCCCAGATCTCCGCGCGATTGCCTGCACCGATCACGGTGAGTTCCCTCTGCAGCCCGGCGTACGTCCGCAGAAGCGGTGGGATCGTCACACGGTGCTGCTTGTCGGGGATCTCGTCGCTCGCACCCGAGAGGAAGACACGCAAGTAGTCACGAGCCTGCTTGCTCGTGACCGGCGCCTGCCGGATCTTCTCGTTCAGCGACTCGAACTCGCGACGAGAGAAGACATAGACGCATCGTTCCTGGCCACGGGTCATCACGAGTCCTGACTCGAACTCGTCACGGAACTTGGCCGGGAGGATGATGCGCCCCTTCTCGTCGAGCTTGGGGGCGTAGGTACCAAGGAACATCGGCTCCTCCCCCGTCGATCTGTGTCGCGAGCTGGCGACATCCTCCACTTTACTCCACCTTCATCCACAGAGGACTAGAAGATGACGAATTCACAGCATAGCTCTGCCCGAAATCCGTTGAAAACACTGGCATGTTCGTGGTGGAGGGCGGTGAAGGGGTGCAAGCCTTCAGGCAGAGCTGCGGCGTGTCGGTTGCGAGCGGCCACGGTCGACGAAGCGTCCGACCAGTGCACGGCGTCCGACATGAAAAAAGCCCGCCGAATCGGCGGGCTCGAAGTGGAGCAGAGGAGATGTCAGCTCAGTGCGGTGGCATCGGGGAGGTGAGTGGAGGAAAAACGCGAGATCGTCAACGCGGGCTCTCAACGCGAGCCGGAAACGCGACCAACTCAGTGATCGCCGTCCTGACGCTTTTCCCATCGCTCGTTGAGTTTGTCCATGAAGCCCGGCTGTGTCGACTTCGCCTGAGGCTTCTGCTCCGTCGGCGCTGCGGCCGCTGCACGCTTCACGCGGCTGGGCGTTATCGCCAACAGCACGCCGGCGAGCATCAACACGAAGCCGAGAATGCCAACGACGATCAGTTGAAGAAACACCCCGGTCAGCAGAACACCGACGCCCACTACGGCGAGCAGGATGCCCAGAACGACCGACCGATAGCTTGGACGTACGCGCACCCCGCCGACCTTTGCGACGAAGTCGGCGTCGTTCTGGTAGAGACTGCGCTCCATTTCATCGAGGAGGCGCTGCTCGTGCTCCGAAAGCGGCATCCTTGTCCCCCTCAGGCTTACGAGAATGACGGTGTGTAACTACTGATTCTAGTCTTGCTACCGCAGCTAGGCTAGGCGAGTGGCCGAAAGTAACCGACTGATCGATCTTGTCGACGACCGACTCGGACACTTTCTCGAAACGCGCGAACCTATTCTGTTCTCCGTTGCCCCGGACACGGAGCCGTTGACTGCCTTCTCCCGGCAGTTTCTCAGTGGAGGCAAGCGTTTCAGGGCCCTGTTCTGCTACTGGGGCTTCAAAGCAGTACACGACGCCCGCTCGCCACGCGAACCGGACCGACTCGATCCTGTGATCGGTACCGCCGCGGCGCTCGAACTGTTCCACGCTGCAGCTCTCATCCACGACGACATCATCGACCGCTCCGACACCAGGAGGGGGGCGCCGTCTGCGCATCGCAGGTTCGAGACGCTGCACCACGAAAACGGATGGGACGGCTCGGCCGCCGAGTTCGGGACGGGGGCAGCGGTTCTGCTCGGGGACCTGCTCCTCGGATTCAGTGACGACCTGCTGGCCGAAGCGCTCGCCGACGACGTTCCTTCCGAGCGAGCGCGAGGCGTGCGGCGCGAGTTCGGGCAGATGAGAGCCGAGGTGATCGCCGGTCAATACCTGGACATCCTCGAAGAGAGGTCGTGGCGCACCGGCGCCGAGGATCAATTGCTGCCCCGTGCGGAACGCGTCATCGTCTACAAGTCGGCCAAGTACAGCGTGCAGGCACCCCTGGTCATCGGTGCCCTTCTGGCAGGCGCCAACCTCGGACAGCTGGATGCCTTGCGCGACTTCGGACTGCCGCTCGGCATCGCCTTCCAGCTGCGCGACGACGTGCTCGGCGTGTACGGCGATTCCACCGTGACGGGCAAGCCGAGCGGCGACGATCTGCGCGAGGGGAAGCGCACGGTGCTCGTTGCTCTTGCGCGGCACGCTCTTCCGGCATCGGCCAGACGAGTGCTCGACGAGCTGCTCGGCGATCCCGACCTCGACGAAGAACAGGTCCGCATGCTGCAGAGCACGATCTCGGCGTCGGGCGCCACCACGGAAGTGGAACGCATGATCGCCCTCAACGTGGATCGCGCCGTTCGGGCCCTCGACGAGGTCGACCTGGCGGACGCCGCGGTCAACCACCTTCGTGATCTCGCCCGGTCGGTCACCGACCGTGTTGCTTGAGCACGCGCCGATAGGCGCTGGGACTCACGCCAGCGCTTGAGCCACCCGTCGAACCTCGGCCTTGCGGCCGGCGCGTAGAGCGTCGATCGGCGCGGCACCGAGGCTGTCCTCGGTCTCGAGCAGCCAGTCCATCGCCTCGTCGTCGCTGAACCCGTCGTCGGCCAGCACGATGAGGGTGCCGCGCAATTCGCTCAAGGGTTCACCGTCGACGATGAAGTCGGCCGGTATCTTCAGCACGCCATCCACACGTGCTCCCAGCAGATGCCTGTCTTCGAGCAGCCGATGGACGCGACCGACGCCGACGCCGAGCACCTCCACGAGCTCGGGGACGGTGAGCCAGGTTCTCTCTTCTCGATTGGTCACAGGTTGGGGATCGGGGTTCGCCACCCACCTAGAGTGCCACGGTCGGCACGCATTCCGCACTCGCACGTGCCCCATTCGTTACCGTGTTCTACCGGGGCGCCCGGCGACTGATCCGTAGACTCGACGGGTGACCGCGAGCCAGCCAGATCCGATGCTCGGCCGTCTCATCGACGGCCGGTATCAGGTGCGCTCGCGCATCGCCAGAGGTGGGATGGCGACCGTCTACCTCGCCACCGACCTGCGCCTGGAGCGCAGAGTGGCGATCAAGGTCATGCACGGTCACCTCGCCGACGACGCCCAGTTCAAGAACCGATTCGTGCAAGAGGCGAGGTCGGCGGCACGCCTTGCGCACCCGAACGTGGTGAGCGTGTTCGACCAGGGGCAGGACGCCGACATGGCGTATCTGGTCATGGAGTATCTGCCTGGCATCACCCTTCGCGACCTGTTGCGCGACTACGGCAGGCTCACCGCGGAGCAGACCATTGACATCTCGGATGCCGTGCTCTCCGGCCTTGCCGCGGCTCACCGCGCCGGCATCGTGCATCGTGATCTCAAGCCCGAGAACGTGCTGCTCGCCGACGACGGCCGCATCAAGATCGGCGACTTCGGCCTCGCCCGCGCGGTGACCAACAGCACGGGAACCGGTCAGGCTCTACTCGGCACGATCGCCTACCTCTCCCCCGAGCTCGTCACCCGCGGCGTCGCCGACGCCAGGAGCGACATCTACGCGCTCGGCATCATGATCTTCGAGATGCTCACCGGCGAGCAACCCTTCAAGGGTGAGCAGCCGATGCAGATCGCATATCAGCACGCGAACGACTCGGTGCCCGCCCCGAGCAGCCTCAACCCCGAGGTTCCCCGTCAGCTGGACGAGCTGGTCCTGTGGGCGACGGCCAAGGATCCCGCTGACCGCCCGGCCGACGCCGGCGTCATGCTCGAACGACTGTTGGAGGTGGAGCGCGAGCTACGGGCGGGTGCGGGTGAAACCGCCGTGCAGCCGACGCTCGTGTTGGCGGACGCCGCCATGGCGGCGTCCGATTCCGACACCCAGATCATCCCTCCAGCGGCGTCGGTGCGCCCCGAAGCATCGGCGACCGACGCGGTGGCCGCTCTGGCCAAGATGAGCCGAAAGCGTTCGGCACACGGATGGTGGCTGATCACACTGGTGCTCGTGCTCGCCGCCGTCGCCGGCGGCACCGGCTGGTACTTCGGCGCAGGTCCGGGCGCGCTGGCGACCGTTCCGACCGTGAACGGATCGAGTCTCGCGAACGCGAAGACGGCGCTCGCCGATGTCGGGTTCGCGGCGGCATCCGACCAGGTCTACTCCACGACAGTCCCGACCGGCACCGTCGTGTCGTCTTCGCCCGGGCAAGGGGCGAAGGTCGCTAAGGGCGCCAAGGTGACACTGCACGTCTCGCAGGGACCGCAGCCGATCACGATTCCGACACTCGCCGGCCTCAGCAAGGCCCAGGCGCAGAAGGCGATCACCGACGCGCACGCCGTCGTTGGAACGGTGGACGAGCAGTTCAATTCCGATGTGACAAAGGACAACGTGATTTCGGCCGCGAGGGCGGAGGGCGACAAGGGCGATCTCTCGCACGGTGGCTCGTACTTCGACGGCATGAAGGTGAACCTCGTCGTCTCGCTCGGGGCCGTTCCCGACGTCACGGGCAAGACACTCTCCGACGCGCAGTCAGCACTCAGTGCGGTCGGCTTGAAGGGTGTGACGGGCTCGGAGGAGTACAGCGACTCGGTCGAGAACGGGAGCGTGATCAGCGCGGCACCGCAGAATGAGGGTCCGACCACGGTCGGCGACACGATCCTGCTCGACGTTTCGAAGGGACCTCAGCTCTTCTCCGTGCCGAATGTGGTCGGCATGACGAGAGATAAGGCGAAGAAGGCGCTCACCGACGCGGGGTTCGTGCCAGAATATTCTGCCTTCTGGGACGCGGTCCCAGATGCCCTCACGAAGGTGCAGTCTCAGTCCCCCGACTCGACCACGCAGCAGACCAAAGGTACGAAGATCAACCTCGGAATCACTGCTGCCGGCTAGCTCCTCGATTACCGTCCCGTCAGCGAGCGCCGAGCTCCTCGGCGACCAGGAACGCGAGTTCCAGCGACTGCATGTGATTGAGCCGGGGATCACACAACGACTCGTACCGCGTTGCCAGGGTCGCCTCGTCGATGTGCTCCGATCCGCCGAGGCACTCCGTGACGTCGTCACCGGTGAGCTCGACGTGAATTCCGCCCGGGTTCGTGCCCGCAGCCCGGTGTGCTTCGAAGAACCCTTTGACCTCGTCGACCACGTCCTCGAAGCGTCGCGTCTTGTAGCCGGCGGGGGTCGTCAGGCCGTTCCCGTGCATCGGATCGGTCACCCACAGGGGCGTGGAGCCGTGATCCTTGATCGCCTCGAGGAGAGGCGGCAGAGCATCCCTGATCGTGCCTGCTCCCATGCGTGTGATGAAGGTCAGCCTGCCGGGTTCGCGTTGAGGGTCGAGCTTGTCGATGAGCCGGAACATGTCGTCGACACTGGTCGAGGGGCCGAGCTTGATGCCGATCGGATTGCGCACCCTGCTCAGGAAGTCGACGTGCGCTCCGTCGATCTGACGGGTGCGCTCGCCGATCCAGACGAAGTGCGCCGACGTGTTGTAGGGGGTGCCCGTGCGCGAGTCGATGCGCGTCATCGGACGCTCGTAGTCCATGAGCAGCGCCTCGTGGCTCGAGTAGAACTCCACGCGCTTGAGCTCGTCGAAGTCGGCGCCCGCCGCCTCCATGAACTTGATGGCCCTGTCGAGTTCGCGAGCGAGGCCCTCGTACCGCTGATTCGCCGGATTCGCGGCGAAGCCCCTGTTCCAGCTGTGCACCTGTCGTAGGTCGGCGAAACCGCCCTGGGTGAAAGCGCGGATGAGGTTCAGGGTGGAAGCCGCGGTGTGATAGCCGCGCACCAGTCGCTGGGGGTCCGCGGTGCGGGACCGCTCCGTGAAATCGTAGCCGTTGACCATGTCGCCGCGGTAGGCGGGAAGCGTTACGCCGCCCCTGGTCTCTGAATCGCTGGAGCGCGGCTTGGCGAACTGGCCTGCCATGCGGCCCATCTTCACCACGGGCACCGAAGCCCCGTAGGTGAGCACGACCGCCATCTGCAACACCGTCTTGACGCGGTTGCGGATCTGATCCGCAGTGGCTCCCGCGAAGGTCTCCGCGCAGTCGCCGCCCTGCAACAGGAAGGCCCTGCCCTCCGCCGCAGCAGCGAGACGCGCACGCAACTGATCCACTTCGCCCGCGAACACCAGTGGGGGCAGGGTGGCGAGCTCTTCGGATGCCGCACGTGCGGCGTCCGAGTCCGGCCACGTCGGCTGCTGCTTCGCCTCGAGCGTGCGCCAATGGTCGAGACCGGCGATCACGGACTCATCGGCAGGAACGACGGGATCGGAGTGGTCGAGCAGCACGGGGTTCCACTTCTACGGGCTTCGTAAGGGGCGATCCGCCGCGACGCGGCGCGATCGTCAAGCCTACCTGGCCACGCTCGGGCGGCGCTCCTTGACCGTGGACGCGTAGACGTCGTCGTACTCCTGGCCGCCGAGACCGTGCAGCGAGTAGGTGATCTCGTCGGTGATCGATCGGAGGATGAACCTGTCGCTCTCGAGGCCCTCGAAGCGCGAGAAGTCGAGCCGGTCGCCGAAGACCACACCGACGCGGCGGATACGCGGAATCTTCGTGCCGATCGGCATGATCTCCTGCGTTCCCACCATGACGACCGGCACGACGGGAACGTGGCCCTCGAGGATCATGCGTGCGACACCCGTGCGTCCGCGATAGAGCCTGCCGTCAGGGCTGCGCGTTCCTTCTGGATAGATACCGAGGATTTCGCCTCTAGCCAGGACGCCGAGCCCAGTGTTCAGGGATGCTTCGGATGCCGGACCGCCACCTCTGTCGATCGGCAACTGTCCCGTGGCCTTCATGAAGGTCTTGGTGAGCCAGCCGGACAGACCGCGCCTGGTGAAGTAATCGCTCTTCGCAAGGAACGAGACATGCCTTCCGACCACCAGTGGAAGAAAGATGGAGTCGATGAACGAGACGTGATTGCTCGCGAGGATCACAGCCCCGTCCTTCGGCACATTCTCAAGACCGACCACCCACGGGCGGAAGATCGCTCGAAGGGCTGGGCCCGCGATCACGAACTTCAGCAGCCAGTAGAACACCGTCGACGCGCCCCTTCGTTAGCGTGCAGGAGCAGCCTAGCGGCTGACGGCGTGCAGTCTGGCGAGGTCGGCCGCGCCGACGACACCCGCGTCGTTGACAAGCTCGGCGATGCGGAACTCGGGCTCGGGGTGATACCCACGCGCCGGCAGATTCTCGAGATACGCCTGGCGGATCGGGTCGAGCAGCAGTTCGCCGGCCTGTGCAACTCCCCCACCGAAGACGAACATCTGGGGGTCGAGCACGGCGCCGAGGCTCGCGCTGGCCTGTCCGAGCCAGTCTCCGAGCTGCCGCAGAGCGGCGAGCGCGCCAGGGTCGCCGACCTGGATGAGATCGCTGATGTCGTGGCCGCCGAGTTTTCCCTTGCGCGAGCGCGCGTCGGCGAGTGCCTGGCCGATGCCGCCCTGGTCTGCGAGCTCGTTGGCGTAACGCTGCAGCGCCCTCCCTGAACCGTACTGTTCGATGCAGCCGCGGGCTCCGCAACCGCAGAGCAGGCCGCCGGGAACGACCCGCATGTGCCCGACTTCTGCGCCGGCGCCGAATCCTCCGCGGAACAGTCGGTCTTCGCTCACGATCGCTCCGCCGACGCCCGTGCCGATCGTCAGGATGACCATGTCGCTGACCAGTCGACCGGCGCCGAATCGGAACTCCGCCCATCCCGCCGCGTTGGCATCGTTCTCGATCACGATGGGGATGTCGACCCGCGCTTCGATCTTCTGCCGCAAGGGCTCCTCGCGCCACGCGATGTTCGGCGCGTAGTACACCGTGGACTGAGCTGCATCGATGAAGCCGGCCGCAGCCACGCCGGCACCGACCGGGTCGGCATCGATGCTCAACCGATCGATCATCGCGACAACAGCGTCTTCGATGCCGATGGTCTCCTTCGGCGTCTCGACACGATCCTCACGCGAAATGGCGCCCAGCTCATCGACGAGAGCGCCGGCGATCTTCGTGCCCCCGATATCGATTCCGATCGCGTGCACGCGTGACTCGCCTTTCGTCGTGGATGGGAGTGACCGTCTGAGCAGTCGGCCGATGCAGCATAGAGTGTACTGGTTGTATCGGTACCGAAGGAGCTACCCGTGAACCATGCCGAAACGCCCGCCGCAGTACCCGCCGATCCGAACGCGAACGCGGCGGATCTGCTCGTGGCACGAGCAGCGGAGACGCCGGATCAGGTGATCTTCGCCAAGCCCGTCGGTGATGGCTGGCTCGACGTGACGGCCGCGCAGTTCGAGGCCGAGGTCGTAGCGCTGGCGAAGGGTCTCGTCGCTGCAGGCGTCGGCCCCGGAGACAAGCTCGGGATCATGTGCCGCACGCGATACGAGTGGTCTCTGATCGATTTCGCCACCTGGTACGCGGGAGCGGTTCTGGTGCCGGTCTACGACACGAGCTCGCCGATGCAGGTGCAGTGGAATCTGAGCGACTCTGGCGCCAGTGCCGTCTTCCTCGAGACGCCTGATCACTTCGCCCGTTTCGACGAGGTCGCCGCCGACCTCCCCGCGATCCGCAACGTGTGGCAGATCGAACTCGGGGATCTCGACAAGATCGTCGCAGCGGGCGCCGACGTTCCCGACGAGGAGATCGTGCGGCGCAGAGGACTCGCCAACGCGGCCGACCTCGCGACGATCATCTACACCTCGGGTTCGATGGGAAGGCCGAAGGGATGCGTGCTCACGCACGCGAACTTCGTCGAACTGTCGCGCAACTCGGCCGTCGCCTTGCACGAGCTCGTCGAGGACCCGCGCGGGGCATCCACTCTGCTGTTCATTCCTCTGGCGCACGTCTTCGCTCGGTTCATCTCCGTTCTCTCCGTTCACGGTGGCGTGCGCGTCGGCCACCAGCCGGACACCCGCAATCTGCTGCCTTCGCTCGGCACGTTCCGCCCGAGCTTCCTGCTGGCGGTCCCCCGCGTGTTCGAGAAGGTCTACAACTCCGCTGAACAGAACGCGGAAGGATCGGGCAGGGGCAACATCTTCCGCAAGGCCGCGGGCGTCGCGATCGACTATTCGAAGGCTCAGGAGTCTGGCGACAAGATCCCCGTCGGCCTCAAGCTGCAGTACGCCCTGTACAACCGGCTCGTCTACTCCAAGCTGCGCGCTGCGATGGGCGGCAACGTGCGGTACGCCGTCTCCGGGTCCGCTCCGCTCGGGGCGCGTCTCGGCCACTTCTTCCACAGCATGGGCATCAAGGTGCTCGAGGGCTACGGACTGACCGAGACGACGGCCCCCGCGACCGTGAACCTTCCGCAGCACTCCAAGATCGGAACGGTGGGCGTTCCGCTCCCCGGGGTCGAGATTCGTATCGAGGACGACGGCGAGATCCTGGTCAAGGGCGTCGACGTCTTCAAGGAGTACTGGAAGAACCCGGAGCAGACGGCGGAGTCGTTCGAGGGCGACTGGTTCAAGACCGGAGACCTCGGCACCCTCGACGACGAGGGATTCCTGACGATCACGGGTCGCAAGAAGGAGATCATCGTCACGGCCGGCGGCAAGAATGTCGCCCCGGCCGTTCTGGAAGACCCGATCCGTGCGAACCCGCTCGTCGGTCAGGTGGTCGTCGTCGGCGATCAGAAACCGTTCATCGGATGCTTGATCACACTCGACACCGAGATGCTCCCGACCTGGCTTGCAAACAACGGCCAGGATGCCTCGATGCCGATCGAGGTCGCGGCCAAGCATCCTGCAGTGCTCGCCGAGCTGCAGAAGGCCGTCGATACCGCGAACGCGCACGTCTCTCGCGCGGAGTCGATCCGAAAGTTCATCGTATTGCCGATCGAGTTCACGGAGGCGAGCGGTCACCTCACGCCGAAGCTGAGCATCAAGCGCAACGTGATCCTGAAGGACTTCGCCGCCGAGGTGGAGAGCCTCTACTCGAACGCTCCCGCCACAGAGGGCTTCTCGCTGCGGTAGGCCGCCGCACAGTCTTGTGCGCCGGGCTGGGACGGGCGCCCACTTTCGCACCGCAACACGCTCCACGATTCGGCGGCTTCGCCGGCGAATCATCCGGGCCATTCACCCAGCCCGACAGCGGTGCGCCCGGCAGGGACGGGCGCACAAAACAACTCAGAACCACTCGCTCTCGCGCACCGCGCGCATGGCGTCTCGGCGGTGTTCCGGCAGCAGTCGTTTGAGATAGACGATTCCGTCGAGGTGGTCGGTTTCGTGCTGAAGGGCCTGTGCGAGCGTTCCCGTGCCTTCGACGATGACCTCGTTGCCGTCCAGATCGGTGCCGCGCGCCTTGGCGTAGGGATGTCGGGGCGTCGGAAACCAGAGGCCGGGAACCGACAGACATCCCTCATCGATCTCGGTCTTCTCTCCGTCGAGTTCGATGATCTCGGGGTTGATCAGGTATCCGACGACGCCGTCGACGTTGTAGCTGAACGCGCGAAGGCCGACCCCGATCTGGCAGGCCGCGACTCCCGCCCTGCCTTCCACCTTGACGCTGTCGATCAGGTCTGCGACGAGGCCACGGACACCGTCATCGATGCGGTCGATCGGATCGGAGACGGTGCTGAGTACGGGGTCGCCGTAGAGACGGATCGGACGGTCTGGCATCCGTCGATCCTATCGACGTCGTAGACCCGCTCAGGCTCAGCGGCTTTCGGGCAGACCCTCAACGACGAGCGCCGCGAGCACCCTCGCTGCATGACGCGTTGCGGGCTGCAGCCGGTGATAGTCGATCGAGGCGCCCGCCGCGAGCCGTGGGTCGTACGGGATGCGCACGACGTCGCGCACCCGTGACTGGAAATGCGCTTCGATCTCCTCGACGTTGACGAGGTGAGTGCCCTGGGTTGCCGTGTTCAAGGCGATGACTGCGTTGCGCACGAGTTCGCCGTATCCGTTCGCCTCGAGCCAGGTGAGCGTCTCCGAGGCGAGTTTGGCCTCGTCGACGCTGCCGCCGGACACGATCACGACCGCGTCGGCGCGCTGAAGGGTGGGCCGCATGACGGAGTGCACGATGCCGGTTCCGCAGTCGGTGAGCACGATCGAGTAGAACCGCGACGCCAGATCGGCCACGACGTTGTAGTCGTTCTCGTTGAACGCCTCTGACAACTGCGGGTCGGTGTCGGATGCCAGCACATCGAGCCGGGTCACGTCGCGTGAGACCAGGGTTGAGAAGTCGGTGTACCCGGTGATGGATGCCGCGCGGTGCACGACGTCACGCACCGTGGCATCCGTCTGCCTCGCCACGCGCTCCGACAGGGTGCCACGATCGGGATTCGCGTCGATGGCGACGATGCGATCGTCGCGCATGTCGGCCAAGGCCATGCCGAGCAGAGCCGTGACGGTCGTCTTTCCCACTCCGCCCTTGCGTGTGAGCACGGGAACGTAGCGTGCGCCGCCCTCGAGCGGTCGCTGGATGCGCCGGTCGAGCTCCTTTCGCGCTCGCACCTTCGGCGAGTCGCCGAGATTGACCAGCCCGAACGTCGCGCGGTAGAGGGCGAGCCGTCCGCCGCTCTCAGGCGCCGGTCTTCCGAAACGGCCGGGGACGAGGAGACGGTCTGCTGTGAGCATCGCAGAAGATTCCGGAGTCTCCGCCACTTCGCCGGTGCGCCGACCGCGGCGGGAAGGCTGGCGCCATCCCCCTGACAGGTCGACCTCAACCTGTTTCGGCAGCGGGTGACGAATGGGCGGCAACGGCTCGGTGCGCACAGGATGCGCCGTGACGATGGTCACTGAGGCCGTCTGCGCATGCGACGGTCGCGAGGGGTCGATCGTGATGTCGTCGATCGCGACGGCGCTCTCTTCGGCCGGCGGAGGGGTTTGCGGTGCTGGCGGCAGGTCCACCACAACGTTGATGCTGCCCGACTCAGTGACGACGATCTCACGCCCGTCGAGGCTCTCCTCGTCGGGATCGATCGATTCGATGTCTGATTCGTCCGTGACGACTGGTGGAGCGGACTCGTCAATCGTCTCAGGCGGATCCGCCTCCTTCGTCGCCGTGCCCCTCACGGTTCCGCTCTTCTTGCTGCTAGCAGCCACGAGCGCCTCCCCCTTGCGTCGAGTGCCCAGTTTATCGCCGGGTGCCTCCGCGACGGGGAGTCAATGCACGTGCCCCAAATGGGGGTGATTTCGCGGTGACACGCCTCAATCGGGTGAGACGACCACCAGAAGGTCTCCCGCGTCGACCTGCTGGGTCTTCGGCACAGCGAGTCGCGAGACGACTCCGGCGACGGGCGACGCGATCGCCGCTTCCATCTTCATGGCCTCGATCGATGCGACCGGAGTGCCCGCCGCGACCCGATCGCCGACCTGTACCTGCACCGTGATCACACCGGAGAACGGGGCGGCGACGTGGCCGGGGATGGAGGCATCCGCTTTCTCGGCGGCCTTCGCCTCGACGGTGACCGAGCGGTCACGCGCGAACACCGGGCGAAGTTGACCGTTGAGTGTGGTCATCACGGTGCGGATGCCCTTGTCGTCGGCCTCGCCGATCGCCTCGAGACCCGCGTAAAGGCGCACGCCGCGACCCAGCCGGATCACGTGCTCCGTGCCGGGCGTGAGCCCGTAGAGATAGTCGCTGGTGTCGAGCACCGAGACGTCGCCGAACAGTTCGCGTACCTGCTCGAACTGGCGTGCCGGCGCGGGGAACAGCAGCCGGTTCAGCGTCGACCTGCGCGTGACGGAGTCGCCGGCAAGGCCATCACGCTCGTCTGCGGTGAGGTCGGTGACGCCAACGCGCACCGTCTTGCCCTCGAGCACCTTGCTTCTGAACGGCTCCGGCCATCCGCCCGGCAGGTCGCCGAGCTCGCCCGCCATGAAGCCGACGACCGACTCCGGAATGTCGTACTTCTGCGGATTGGCTTCGAAGTCCGCAGGGTCGGCATGCACGGCGGCGAGGTGCAGCGCGAGGTCGCCGACGACCTTCGACGACGGCGTCACTTTGGGGATGCGACCGAGAATGCGGTCGGCGGCGGCATACATGTCCTCGATCAGTTCGAAATCCTCCGCCAAGCCGAGCGCCTTGGCCTGCTGCCTGAGGTTCGACAGCTGACCAC
The DNA here is from genome assembly GCF_022761015.1 of Humibacter sp. RRB41. Classification (GTDB taxonomy): domain Bacteria; phylum Actinomycetota; class Actinomycetes; order Actinomycetales; family Microbacteriaceae; genus Humibacter. The sequence continues at coordinate 132,216 of NZ_JAKWJQ010000002.1, read as the reverse complement.
CGGGGATCTCGTGCTTGTACACGCGTCCCGTTGGGCCGGGCACACCGGACTCGAACGGTGCGTACAGCCCGCGCACGGCCGCCCAGTACGGCTCCAGATCGGTCACGTTGCTCAGGGGGATGCCCGTGTCACGCTCGGTATGTGCAAGAGCCGCGACCAGGGCGGATGCCGACGGCTGGCTCGTCGTACCCGCCATGGGCGCGCTTGCGACGTCGACCGCGTCGGCTCCGGCCGCACTGGCTGCGATGAGGGTGGCCAGCTGACCGCCGGCGGTGTCGTGCGTGTGCACGTGCACCGGGAGATCGAACCTCTCACGGAACGACCGCACGAGAAGCTCGGCTGCACCTGGCCGGAGCAGACCCGCCATGTCCTTGATCGCGAGCACGTGCGCACCCGACTCGACGATGCTCTCGGCGAGCTTCAGGTAATAGTCGAGGGTGTAGAGGTTCTCCGAAGGGTCGAGCACATCGCCCGTGTAGCAGACGGCGACCTCTGCGACCGCGGTTCCCGTAGCGAGGACCGCGTCGATGGCGGGTCGCATCTGGCTGACGTCGTTGAGTGCGTCGAAGATGCGGAAGATGTCGACGCCGGTGGCGGCGGCCTCGCGCACGAAGGCATCCGTCACTTCGGTCGGGTACGGCGTGTAGCCGACCGTGTTGCGGCCGCGCAGGAGCATCTGGATGTTGATGTTCGGCAGGACCTCGCGCAATGACGCGAGTCGCTCCCACGGATCCTCGCCGAGGAATCGCAGGGCGACGTCGTAGGTCGCACCGCCCCAGGCCTCGACCGACAGCAGCTGCGGCGTCAACCTCGACACATAGGGCGCGACGGCCAACAGATCTCTGGTGCGCACGCGCGTCGCCAACAGCGACTGATGAGCATCGCGGAACGTGGTCTCGGTCACCGCGAGGGCGGTCTGGGCACGCAGCTCGCGGGCGAATCCCGCCGGACCGAGTGCGAGCAGCCGCTGCCGCGAACCGTCTGGGGCCGCCGCCTGCAGATCGATCGCAGGAAGCTTCGTCGCTGGATCGGCGACCTGCGGCCGCTGACCGTTGGGCTGGTTGACGGTGACGTCGACGAGCCAGTTCAGAAGCTTGGTTCCACGGTCTTTCGAGACTCGGCCGCGCAGCAGCTGGGGGCGCTCCTCGATGAACGACGTGCTCAGGTCGCCTGCGACGAACGACGAGTCGTCGAGCACGGCCTGGAGGAACGGGATGTTCGTTGCGACGCCCCTGATGCGGAACTCGGCAAGTGCGCGCCTGGCACGTTGCACCGCCGCGCCGAAGTCGCGGCCACGGCACGTGAGCTTGGACAACATGGAGTCGAAATGCGGGCTGATCTGTGCGCCCGCCGCCACGGTGCCGCCGTCGAGGCGGATGCCTCCGCCTCCGGGTGAGCGATACGTGGTGATCGTTCCGGTATCCGGCCGGAAACCCTGTGTCGGGTCCTCCGTCGTGATGCGGCACTGAATGGCGGCGCCGTGCAGCTGGATGTTCTCCTGTCGCAGCCCCAGTTCAGCGAGCGTCTCCCCCGCCGCGATGCGCATCTGCGACTGCACGAGGTCGATGTCCGTCACCTCTTCTGTGACGGTGTGCTCGACCTGGATGCGCGGGTTCATCTCGATGAAGACGTGCTGGCCTGCTCGCTCCCCCACCGTGTCGAGCAGGAACTCCACGGTGCCGGCATTGACGTAGCCGATCGACTCGGCGAAGGCGATCGCATCCCGGTACAGCGACTGCCGTATGTCGTCCTGCAGGTTCGGTGCCGGCGCGATCTCGAGCACCTTCTGGTGGCGACGCTGCACCGAGCAGTCACGTTCGAAGAGGTGCACGGTGTGACCGGAGGCATCCGCGAGCACCTGCACCTCGATGTGCCTCGGCCGGAGCACTGCCTGCTCGAGGAACATCGTCGGGTCGCCGAAGGCGCTGTCCGCCTCGCGCATGGCCTCCTGCAGCGCCGGCCGCAGTTCTTGAAGCGTGTTGACCCTCCGCATGCCTCGACCGCCGCCGCCGGCGACGGCCTTCGCGAAGACGGGGAAGCCGATCGCCTCGGCACTGGCCAGCAGTTCGTCGATGTCGCGCGACGGTGCTGACGACGCCAGCACCGGAACTCCGGCGGCGATGGCATGCTCCTTGGCCGTGACCTTGTTGCCCGCCATGCGGAGCACGTCGGCGCTCGGTCCGATGAAGGTGATGCCCGCGGCCTCGGCGGCCTCCGCCAGTTCGGGGTTCTCGGAGAGGAATCCGTAACCGGGGTAGATGGCGTCGGCGCCGGCTTCTTTCGCCACCCGGACGATCTCGTCGACATCGAGGTAGGCGCGCACCGGATGCCCCGGCTCGCCGATCTCGTAGGCCTCGTCGGCCTTGAGCCTGTGCATGGAGTTGCGGTCTTCATACGGGAACACCGCGACGGTCTGTGCGCCGAGTTCGTACGCCGCGCGGAACGCACGGATGGCGATCTCCCCGCGGTTCGCGACCAGGATCTTCTTGAACATTCAGACCTCTCCGGCGGGGCACGCGCCGCTCAGCGAACGGTTAGGTTCTCTAAGACTAGTGACGGTAACGTTGCTCTTTGTGCATGTGCTCAGCGTCAGTTCCCTCAAAGGTGGTGTCGGAAAAACGACGGTGACGCTGGGCCTCGCCTCCGCGGCATTCGCGAAGGGCCTGCGGACACTCGTGGTCGATCTCGACCCTCAGTCGGACGTCTCGACGGGCATGGACATCACGATCGCCGGCCACCTCAACGTGGCCGACGTGCTCGCCTCTCCGAAGGAGAAGGTGGTGCGTGCCGCTATCGCCCCCAGTGGGTGGACGCGAGGCCGCACGGGCAAGGTCGACGTGATGATCGGCAGCCCGTCTGCGATCAATTTCGACGGACCGCATCCGTCGATTCGCGACATCTGGAAGCTCGAAGAGGCTCTCGCCAACGTCGAGCACGACTACGACCTTGTGCTGATCGATTGCGCCCCGTCGCTGAACGCACTGACCCGTACCGCGTGGGCGGCGAGTGACCGCGTGACGGTCGTCACCGAGCCCGGCCTGTTCTCCGTCGCAGCCGCCGACCGCGCCCTGCGAGCGATCGAGGAGATCAGGCGAGGCCTGTCTCCTCGCCTTCAGCCGTTGGGCATCATCGTGAACCGCGCAAGGGTGCAGTCGCTGGAGCACCAGTTCCGGATCAAGGAGCTGCGCGACATGTTCGGACCGCTCGTGCTCTCGCCGCAGCTTCCGGAGCGCACGTCGCTGCAGCAGGCGCAGGGAGCGGCGAAGCCGTTGCACGTCTGGCCTGGCGAAAGCGCCCAGGAGATGGCGCACAACTTCGACATGCTCCTGGAACGGGTGCTGCGCACCGCCCGCATCGGCGAATACGCAGAGGGCTGATCCTTTCCGGCTGCTGCTGCGGCCACGTGAACTCGCGCGCTTTGTCGCCCTTCGACTCGCTTCGCCGGCGCCGAACGCAACCATGCAACCGCTCGACAGCGGCGTGCCCGACGGGGGCGGGCGCGCAAAACCTAGCTGATCTTCTTAGTCGCGCGGCGCACGGCGAGCTCATCCATCGGGTCGGATGTCTGCACATCCAGTTCGACGAGACTCGTCTCGACTTCGCGCAGCACCTTGCCGACGGCGATGCCGAAGACGCCCTGACCTCTGCCGACCAGGTCGATGACCTCGTCATCCGAGGTGCAGAGATAGACGCTCGCGCCGTCGCTCATCAGCGTGGTCTGCGCCAGGTCGTTGACACCCTCTTTGCGGAGCTGCTCGACGGCGGTGCGGATCTGCTGGAGGGAGATGCCGGTGTCGAGCAAACGCTTGACGAGCTTGAGAACGAGGATGTCGCGGAACCCGTACAACCGTTGCGACCCGCTGCCGGCTGCGCCGCGGACAGTCGGCTCGACGAGCCCGGTGCGAGCCCAATAATCGAGCTGCCGATAGCTGATGCCCGCCGCGCGGGCGGCAATGGCACCGCGGTAGCCGGAGACGTCATCCATCTCGGGGAGACCGTCTGTGAACAGGAACCCGAGGTCGTAGCGAGCGTCGTCGTTGCGATGGACTTCACTCATTCGCTTCCCTCTCACCCCAGGTGCTTCGCGCAGAACGCGGCGCACCCTCAACGGTAACCGTGCTGGAGGGGGCGATCAACGACATCGCCTCGAACAATCTGGCGTGTCGCACCGTCTTCGTGTCCGAGGTCATGGCGCGAGCTTGCCGATGGCCGAGCGGACGATGCTCGAGCGCACGGTTTCGAGGTCGTCGGCGAGTTCGCGCCCGAGCTCGGCCGTTCGCGCGCGGGCGCTGGCATCCCCTCGATGGACCACCGGTGCGAGAGCCGTTTCGATGAGTCCGATGTCTCGTTCGGCGGAGGCGCGGAGCCCTCGCAGGTGACGGGGCTCGATGCCTCGCTTGTGAAGGTCTGCGAGTGCTCTCAACACCGCGAGCTGGTCTTCGCCGTAGACCTCGGCCGGAGTGATCAGTGAGGCGGAGACCGCCTCCTGCAGGAGCGCAGCGGATGCCTCTGCCTCAGCAAGCAGCTCGTCGCGGCTGAATCGGCGCCCCGTGGAGAGCATGGTCGGCCGGGCAGGGCCGGACGTGCCTGGAAGGATCGGCGTGCGCCCGGCATCCTGGTCGGCGAGATAGGAACGGATGACCTTCAGCGGAAGGTAGTGTTCTCGCTGCAATGTCAGGACGGTGCGCAGCCGATCGACGTCTTCCGCGCAGAACTTGCGATACCCGGATGCCGTTCGCGCGGGCGTGACGAGTCCCTGTTCTTCGAGGAAGCGCAACTTCGACGGCGTGAGGTCGGAGAACTCCGGTGTGAGCCGGGAGAGAACCTGACCGATGCTGAGCAGCACCGGCCCGGAGCGGACGACTGCCGAGTCGCGGGCCTGTGACGACTCGCGAGGCATCAGGCCGACGCTGACGCGTCCAGATCGAGGCGGGCCGCGTAGAACGTGAGGCGGAACTTTCCGACCTGCACCTCTGCGCCATCGGTCAACATCGCGCTCTCGACGCGGACCCCATCGAAGTAGGTTCCGTTCAACGATCCGAGGTCTTTGACCTCGAAGACCGTTCCATGCCGGATGAATTCCGCATGCCTTCTCGAGACGGTCACGTCATCGAGGAAGATGTCGGCGTCGGGATGTCTGCCCGCCGTCGTGACATCGGCGTCGAGAAGAAAACGTGCGCCGGCGTTGGGTCCGCGGCGCACGATCAGCAGAGCGGAACCGCTCGGCAACGCGCCGATCGCTTCTTTCTCTTCTGCCGTCACTCCAGCGGCAGCGGCGTTCATCGCCGCGGCGAAGTCCTCGCCGAAACCTGCTGTCGTGTCGTCGCCCGCGGCCTGCGCTTCGCGGTTCGGGTCGTGCTGCTCAGCCACCGTCGACCTCCTTACCGTTCAGCGTATCGGATGCCGGGACGTCGGTGACAGGTGAACGTCGCACTACACGTGCCGTCTCACGCACGTAGAGGACGCCGGCCCACCAGTACAGGAACGCTCCCCAGAGTGCGACAGCCCAGCCGACCGGCTGCGACGCCCACGACAGCACGGGGAAAGCTTCGCCGAGCATCAGCACAGGCAGTGCGACGAGCAGCGCGAAAGTGGCGATCTTTCCCAGATGATGCACGGGAAGCGGACCGTGTCCGTGGTTGGCCAGGACGATGCCGAGCACGAGCAGCATCACGTCCCTGGCGATGATGACGGCGACGAGCCACCACGGCAGGAGGTCGCGCCACGCGAGTCCGATCAGCGCCGCGAAGATGTACAGCCGGTCGGCGGCCGGATCGAGGAGTTGCCCGAGTCGCGACACCTGACCGAGGCGACGAGCGAGGTAGCCGTCGAGGAAGTCGGTGACGCTCGCGACGATGAGCACGACGAGTGCCCAGGCATCCCATCCGACGATGACGAACCAGAGGAAGATCGGGACGAGCGCCAGCCGAAAAAAGCTCAGGCAGTTGGGGATGGTGAAGACCCGGGTGGATACCGAGCTGGATGCCTGTGCCACGCCTCGCAATACTAGGACGCATCGGCGACCGATGTGCGCACCACGGCACGGCGCACCCTGATCGCGCCGCGGCTCGTGGCGTGCACCTTAGAATTCGATGCATGTCCCCCGTGATCGTCTGCCTGCTGATTCTCGCTGCCATCTGCGTCGTCACGTGGGTGTTGTCGTTGATCACGAACGAGTACTCCTGGGTCGACCGCATCTGGTCGCTCGTTCCCGTCGCGTACGTGTGGGTGTACGCGGGCGCCGCAGGGCTCGCCGACGTGAGGCTCGACGTGATGGCGGCCCTCATCACGCTGTGGGGTGCGAGGCTCACGTTCAACTTCGCGCGCAAGGGCGGCTATGCTCCCGGCGGCGAAGACTACCGGTGGGCGTTGCTCCGCTCGAGGATCAAGGGCTGGCAGTGGTTCCTCTTCAACCTCTTCTTCATCGTGATCTACCAGAACATTCTTCTGTTCCTGATCACGCTCCCCGCATGGACGGCCTTCCAGCACCAGAGCCCGTTCACTGTTCTCGACGTGGTCGCGACGATCGTGTTCCTCGCGTTCCTGATCGGTGAGACGATCGCCGACCAGCAGCAGTGGGACTTCCACCGCTGGAAGGCCGCTGAGATCGCCGAGGGCCGCCAGCCGAGCCAGCGTTTTCTCGACTCCGGTCTGTTCCGCTTCTCCCGGCATCCGAACTTCTTCTTCGAGCAGGCGCAGTGGTGGGTCGTGTTCTTCTTCGGGACGATCGCAGCGGCATCCGTTCTGCAGTGGACCGTCATCGGCGCGGTGCTGCTCACTGTGTTGTTCATCGGCTCGACGATCTTCACCGAGAGCATCACGCGCACGCGTTACCCCGAGTATGCGGACTACCAGGCGACGACCTCGCCGATCGTCCCGTGGTTCCCGCGTCGCCCGGCGCGGGAGGCCACCACACCCTGACCGCCGACCCGCCGACGGCTCGGCACCCGCAGCGACGGTGGTCGCCGTTAGCCTGGATGCCATGTCGTGCATCCGCTTCAACACCCCTGCTCAGCGCGAGGCCATGCGTCGTGCAGCGCCCTCGATGCTGACGTCGGAAGAGGCAGCGGCCCTGCACCCGATGCCTCCGGTCACGGAGAGCAAGATCCACCGGCTCCGCGTGCTGGCACAGAGCGCGAATCCCAAGATCAGGGAGAGCGTAGCCAGCAGCTACAACACCCCGGCCGATCTGTTCGAGACTCTGGCGCACGATCCCGACGACGGCGTGCGCGGATGTGTGGCACGCAACGAGGCCACTCCCTGCGACGTGCTGCGCGAGCTGGCCTCCGACGGGTCCGAGATGGTGCGCGGTTGGGTCGCCGTGAACTACTTCGTGCCGGAAGACACGATGGCGGAGCTCGCCGACGACGACAGCGCAACGGTTCGTGCCCTCGTCAGGTGGAAGGCATCCCTCGCCGGCGAGGGAGTGACCGTCTGATCTGCGTCGCCCTGCTCGAACCGCAGCCGATCCGACCGCAATCGTTCAGCCGAGTCCGTCCAACGCTCCGAGGAGCGTCGAGGGAGACGCGACGGTTGCTCCGAGCTCGCCCACCCGATCGCGAAGCTCACGGTCGGCGGTGACCACGATCGCCTGAGACGGATCCGGCAGTGCTGCCGTGTGAGCCACGATCGCCGAGTCGCCGTCGGTGTCGGCGCGCACGATCGTGAGATCCCCGGTTTCTGCCGGGTCGGGCATCCGCTTCGCCTCACCCTCGAGAACCACTGTCACTCGTGGCCACCAAAGATCGTGCGGAAGATCGAGCGCGTCGGCGGGCCATCCCGTTCGACCGAGAGTGAGAAGGCCATCGACGAGGCGGCCGGCGGCAGCAGGACGATCCTTCCACCAGCCGTCGGGTCTCGAGCCGACGACATTGGCGGCATCGACCACGACGACGGGATCGATGAAGAGGTCGGCGCGCAAGCTCGGCCAGCGCTCTGCGAATCCAGGATGCAAGGGCAGGTTCTCGACCTCCGCAACCGGAACCCAGCGCACCGCGATGCTCTCCGCGTCGCCGATCACGGGCTCGAACACCACCTCGGCATCGGCGACGACCGTGGAGTAGGACCACCAGCCGAGATCGAGCGACGAAAGGTATCTGGCCCGGATGAGCTCGGCGGGAACTCCTGCCTCCTCCGACGCCTCGCGGATCGCGCCCTGTCGGGCGCTCTCACCCTCGTGCCTGGCACCTCCCGGCAGGCCCCAGGTGCCGCCGAAGTGACTCCACTCCGCCCGATGCTGCAGCAGAACGCCGGCATCGCGATGCGCGACCAGGAGCCCGGCGGCGCCGAACGTTCCCCAGAACCGTCGGCCGTCCGGACCGTGCACCCAGGCATCCCCGCTGCCGAGCGGCCTGCGCTGAAGCTCCACGCCGGCTAGCCGGCGCTCGGAGCCGACGCGATGAACGTCTCGGCCTCTTCTTCGGGCATCGCCACCATTCCACGGGTGCCGTGCGACGAGAGCGCCAGCGCTTCGAGCCACTTCTTGTTCAGCTCCGGCGACTTGCTGCCGCTGAACCGGAACTGGAGCGGGATGGCAGGTGAGAGCCAGAGACTCACACGGCCGGATCCATCCTCGGCCGGCACACTCCAGTTGACCAGGAAGCTCTCCTGGAGGCGCAGCTTGGCCACGATCGCGATCTTCAGGTGTGTGAGCGTGCGATCGTCGATCTCGTATTCGGCGCCCGAGCCGTAGATGAGAAACCCCATTCGCCCATCATCGCAGCTATGGTCCCTTGCAACGGTTCAACAGAGCTGCGGCGCGGATGCCTGGCTCAGCCAGCCTTCTTGCCAGAGCCGGAACGGGTCTTGCCCGAGCGATTCTTCTCGACGCTGCGCCGCAGCGCTTCCATCAGATCGAGCACCTCGCCCTTCTCGCCCTCGTCCTGCTGGCCGAACGTCGCCTCCGTGTCGATGCTGTCGCCCTGCTCCAGCTTGGCGTCGATCAGCTTCTTCAGCTGGATCTGGTAGTCGTCGTCGAACTTCTCAGGACTGAAGTCGCTCTCGTACTCCGCGACGAGTTTCGCCGACATGTCCAGTTCTTTGTCCGAGATGTTCACCGTCGCGTCGAGGCCGGGGAACTCGGCGGTGCGAACCTCGTCGGCCCAGAGAAGGCCCTGCAGCACCAGCACCCCATCACGCACGCGCAGCGCGCCGAGGCGAGTCTTCTGGCGCAACGCGAACTTCACGATCGCCGTGCGTTTCGTGGCCTCGAGGGTCTCGCGGAGCAGCACGTAGGCCTTGGCCGACGCCGAGTCCGGCTCGAGGAAGTAACTCTTCTCGAACATCATGGGGTCGACTTGATCGGCCGGCACGAACTCCACGATCTCGATCTCGTTGCTGCGCTCCTCCGGGAGCGACGCCAGGTCTTCGTTCGTCAGGATGACCGTTCGGTCGCCGGCGTCGTACGCCTTGTCGATGTGCTCGTACGGAACGACCTTGCCATCGATCTCGCAGCGGCGCTGGTAGCGAATGCGCCCGCCGTCCTTGTCGTGCACCTGGTGCAGAGAGATGTCGTGGTCCTCGGTGGCGCTGTAGATCTTGACCGGCACATTGACCAGGCCGAAGGCGATCACGCGCTTGCCTATGGCTCGCATACCGTCTATTGCACAGCCCGCAGCGCGGTACGACAACCCTCGCGGCGTAACGTCGAGGCCATGAGGGCCAAGAAGACGGCGGCCGGGCAGGGTGGCACCTCGTCGCAGATCGTGAACGTCGACGGGCACCGGCTCAAACTGAGCAATCTCGACAAGGTGCTGTATCCCGCCACCGGCACGACCAAGGGCGACGTGATCGCCTACTACGCGCAGATCGCGCCGCACCTGATCCACCATGCTCGATGGCGGCCGGCCACACGCAAGCGATGGGTGAACGGGGTGGGTACTCCGGAACACCCAGGGCAGCCGTTCTTTCAGAAGAACCTCGATGAAGGCACTCCCGACTGGGTTCCGCGGGTACGGATCGAGCACAGCGACCACACCAACGTGTACCCGATGGTGAACGAGCCGGCAGTACTCGCCTGGCTGGGGCAGATCGCCGCGCTCGAGATCCACATTCCGCAGTGGCGCGTGGACGCAGACGGCGCCGAGCAGAACCCCGATCGCCTCGTGCTCGATCTGGACCCCGGCGAGGGTGTCGGGCTGGCGGAGTGCGCGCAGGTGGCGAAGTGGGCTAGGGACATCCTCGCCGACATGGGGCTGGATCCCGCCCCTGTGACGAGCGGGAGCAAGGGCATCCACCTGTATGCGCGTCTGGACGGCTCGCAGACCTCCGACCATGCGTCGCAGGTGGCGCACGAACTCGCGAAGGCGCTCGAAGCCGATCATCGCGACCTCGTGATCAGCACGATGAAGCGCGCCGATCGGGCCGGCAAGGTCTTCGTCGACTGGAGTCAGAACAACGCGAACAAGACGACGGTTGCGCCGTATTCGTTGCGCGGCCGATGGCATCCGACGGTCGCCGCCCCTCGCACCTGGCGCGAACTTGCTTCGCCGAAGCTGCGGCAACTCACGTACGACGAGGTGGTGAAGCGCGTTGCGGACAAGGGAGATGCGCTCTCCGGTCTTTCGCACGAGATCGACGACCCGGCCGGCGCCTCCGAGAAGCCGGAACGCGATCGGCTGACCGTCTACCGTGGCAAGCGCGACGCGGCGAAGACACCAGAGCCGGTGCCGTCGAGCGCGCCGACGACGACCAACGGACGCTCGTTCGTGATCCAGAAGCACGCAGCACGGAACCTGCACTACGACTTCAGGCTCGAACACGACGGAGTGCTGGTGAGCTGGGCGCTTCCCAAGGGCGTGCCGACCGATCCGAAGCAGAATCACCTGGCGGTGCAGACCGAGGACCACCCGCTGGACTACGGCGGGTTCGCGGGAGACATACCGCACGGGGAATACGGCGCAGGCCACGTGGACATCTGGGACTCCGGCGTCTACGACCTGCACAAGTGGCGTGACGGCAAGGAGATCATCGTCACGCTGCATCCGTCGGAGCGCGGCGGGCTCGGTGGGCCTGTGAAGGTGGCCCTTCTGCACACCGGCGGCTCGTCGGGAGGTTCGACGGCCGAGAAGAACTGGCTCATCCACAGGATGACGCTGGATGCTCCGAAGAGGGACTACTCCCCCATGCTCGCCACGCTCGGCAGCGTCGGCCAGCTCGAGGCGGACGAGGACGACCGGTGGGTGTTCGAGGACAAGTGGGACGGCATTCGCGCGCTCGCGTACGTGACCGAGGGCGGCGTGCGCCTGGTCACCAGGAACGGCCACGACGTCACGGCCCAGTACCCGGAACTCACCGCGATCCCTGACTCGCTGCGCTCCCCAGCCGTGCTCGACGGTGAGATCGTCGCGCTGAACGACGGGCGGCCCGACTTCGGGCTGCTGCAGCAACGGATGAACCTGCAGAACGAAACGGAGATCTCACGGACTGCGTCACGCGTGCCTGTCAGGTATTTCGTCTTCGACATCGTGGAGCTCGACGGCGAAGACATCACCGGTGAGGAATACGAGGTTCGCAGGGCAGCACTCGCCCACGTCGTTTCCGACCGGCACCGCAGGGTGCTACAGGTTCCGGATGCCGTGCCGGGGCCGATCGCGGACGCCATGAACCGCAGTCGCGCCAACGGACTCGAAGGCATCGTGGCGAAGGACCGCGAGTCCACCTATGCGAGCGGCAAGCGCTCGACGGCCTGGATCAAGGTGAAGCACCACAAGACGCAGGAGGTCGTCATCGGTGGGTGGAAGCCCGGCGAGGGACGACGCGAGCACGGAGTCGGGTCGCTGCTCATGGGCATCCCGAGCGGCAGCACGCTGGCCTACGTCGGGAAGGTGGGCACCGGGTTCGGCGACGTCGAACTCGACGAGATCGCCGCCGAGCTCGGGAAGGTCGCTGCGACGGCGAGTCCGTTCGACGACGTTCCGGCGACCGACGCCCGCGGTGTGCACTGGGTGGAGCCGACGCTCGTCGGAGAGGTCGAGTTCGCAGAATGGACGAAGGGCGGCAGACTCAGGCAGCCGTCCTGGCGCGGCTGGCGAACCGACAAGGACCCGAAAGACGTGGTGCGCGAGAGCTAGGGATGCCGGACAAGCCCTAGGCGCCGTTCGTGGCCTCTTCGGACTCGGCCTCGAGCTCCTCGTTGACCAGGCCGCGCACGATGGACTCCCAGTCGGAGCCTTCGTAGTCGGTTTCGCTCTGGCCCGCGATGATGCCCCCGTACACCGGCTCGTGCTCCTCGCCCTCCTCGGAGACGATCACGAGCGAACCGACCGTGCGACCGTCGTCCCTGCGCACTGCCCAATTCTGTGGGCCGAGTCGATGGATGACATATCCAGCGCCCCTGTGCTCGAAGTGCACGTCGTCGTTGTCGAGGATGGAAGCGATCATCGCTGTCTCCCTGGTCTGGTCTCGCCGATGAAGCTGTACAGCAGGAACATCGTCAGACTAACCGCGGCAGGCCCGGTTGCACAGGGGGCGCACAGGATGCGTTTCGTCAGCTCTTGCTCTCGGCGGCCGTTGCTCTGCGGATCGCAGCACCGACCCGCTCGTCGGCACGCAGCTTCGCCGTGGCCTTGTTGCTCGCCTTGTCACCGCGCGGATGCAACCGCACGTGGCGCTCGGCCGCGAGTCCGAGTGACAGCTCATGACCGCGTTGCAGCTCGGAACCGAGCTCCGCGCCGACCACGAGTGCGAGATTGGTCAGCCAGACCCAGAGCAGCGCGACGAGCAGTCCGCCGACCGCACCGTAGACCCGGTTGTAGCTGCCGAAGTTCGACACATAGAAGCCGAACGCGATCGAGCCGACGACCATCACAGCGACAGCGAAGGCTGCTCCCAGCGCGACGTAGCCGATGCGCTGGTGTCGCAGGTTCGGGGTTCCGAAGTAGAGCACAGCGACGGCCACCACGACCGCGACGCCGACCAAGGGCCACTTCACGACCTCCCAGGTCGTGAACGCGGCGTCGCCGACGCCGAGCGCGTCGCCCACGCTGCGCACGAGGGGGCCGCTGAGCGCGAGTGAGAGCACGACCAGCACTGCGAGCACGAGCACGACGACAGTGATCACCACCTGCCCCGATCGCAGCACGATCGCGGAACGTCCCTCGCGCACACCATAGATGCGGTTCACCGCCCGTCCGAACGCGCCGACGTAGCCGGATGCGGACCACACGGCGCCGACGATGCCGATGACCAGGCCGATGCCAGCGGCCGATGAGGACGTCAACTGCGCAATCAGCCCGGCCACGGCCGGCTCCACCTGAGCGGGAGCCACCGCGTCGACGACGTCGACCAGCGTCTTCGAGCCCTCGCGACCCGCGCCGAGGAGGCCCAGCAGCGAGACGAGGGCCAGGAGAGCCGGCAGAGCCGACAACACGGAGAAGTAGGTGAGACCGGCGGCGAGGTCGGAGCATCCGTCTCTGCCGTACTCGCGCGTCGTGCGGCCCAACACGTATCCGACCGGCATCCGACCGTATCGAGCGGATGCCGCTGCCTTCGCTTCGCGCTCCGCCACCGCAGCATCGGCAGGCGTCGTCGGCTCCTCCTGCGGCCTCTGTCGCTTCTTCATCAGCTTGTCGCTGCGGCGCGTTGCACGCTTGGCGTTTTTCGTCGCGAGCTTGACGGCATCCATGGGGCAACGCTACGCGCGCCCTGAACAGGATGAGGGAATGATGGGAGCGACGCGCATGTTGAGGTGTATGCATTTGCATACACAGTGAAAGGGGCCTCGAGTGGCCGTGCAGTTCGGTTTGGACACATTCGGAGACGTTCCCCTGAAAGACGACGGCGAGCAGGGACCCGCCGCCGAGACGATCCGCAACGTCATCGAGGAGGCCGTGCTGGCCGACGAGCTCGGCATCGACGCGTTCGGCATCGGCGAGCACCACCGCGCCGACTTCGCCGTGAGCGCACCGGACGTCGTGCTCGCCGCCATCGCGGGCCGCACGAAGACCATCACGCTCGGCACTGCCGTCACGGTGCTGAGCTCGGAGGAACCGGTTCGGGTGTACGAGCGTTTCGCCACACTCGACGCGGTCTCGAACGGCAGAGCCGAGATCACGCTCGGCCGCGGATCGTTTACCGAGTCGTTCCCGCTGTTCGGCTACGACCTCACCCAGTACGAGACGCTCTTCGAAGAGAAGCTCGACCTGTTCAGCAAGCTCCGCGAAGAGGATGCCGTGACGTGGAGCGGCAGCATTCGCCCGCCTCTCACCGACCAGCAGGTGTATCCGAAGACGGAGTCCGGGCGGCTGAAGGCGTGGGTCGGCGTCGGCGGCAGCCCCGAGAGCGTCGTGCGATCTGTGCGGTACGGCATCCCGATGGCGCTGGCGATCATCGGCGGCAACGCCGGCAGGTTCGCGCCGCACGTCGATCTCTACAAGCGCGCTCAGGAGCAGATGGGCCGCGAGCCGATGCCGCTCGCGATGCACTCCCCTGGGTTCGTCGCCGACACCGATGAACTCGCCACTGAGCAGCTCTACCCGTACCAGAAGGCGACCATGGATCGGATCGGCGCCGAGCGTGGCTGGGGTCCGCAGAGCAGGGAGCAGTACCTCAGCGAAGTGCGACACGGCTCGCTGTACGTCGGTTCGCCCGAGACCGTGGCACACCGCATCGCCGATGCCATCAAGGTGCTCGGAGTGGACCGGTTCGATCTCAAGTACGCGAACGGCCCCATGCCGCATGACCTGCTGATGCACTCGATCGAGCTGTACGCGACGAAGGTCATCCCGATGGTGAAGGAGCTGCTGGCGCTGAGCTGAAGTGTGCGGCCGCCCTGCCTGACCGCGAACCTCACGTTCGTGTCGGCCGCGGCGTCTACGTTGTGATGATGCTCCTGCCCTTCGAAACGGTGGTGCGCACCCACGGCAGAACCGTGCTGCGGGTGTGCCTGTCGGTCGCGGGCGCCGACGACGCCGACGACGCGTGGTCCGAGACGTTCCTGTCTGCGCTGGATGCCTACCCGCGGCTCCCTGCAGACGCCAACGTCGAGGCGTGGCTGGTCACGATCGCCCGCCGCAAGGCCATCGACGTGGTGCGTGCCAGAGGGCGCAGACCGGTCACCGTCGAAAGGCTGCCGGAGGAGCCGAGCACACTCGGCATCCCCGGCGCCCTCGACGACGAGCGCGCGGCGGCCGAGACGGTCGCCCGCGCGGTGTCCGCCCTGCCAGGCAAGCAGCGGCAGGCGGTGACCTACCACTACCTGGGCGGGCTGCCGTACCAGGAGGTCGCAGACATCATCGGCGGAACGACCGACGCGGCGAGGCGGGCGGCTGCCGACGGCATCAGCGCGCTGCGCCGCACGATGGGAGCACGACCATGACCGATGACACCACACTGCACCTCGAAGAGCTGCACACCAGGCTGGCGCAGGGAGCGCAGGATGCCGGCCTGCTCGACATCGCCTACCGCACCGTCGACTCCCCCGTCGGCGAGCTTCTGCTGGCGGCCACAGAGCGGGGCATCGTGCGCATCGCGTTTCATCGCGAGGGTTTCGACGACGTGCTGCAGACTCTCTCCACGAAGGTGAGCCCTCGGGTGCTGCGTTCGCCCGCCCGCCTGGACGCCGCAGCGACAGAGCTCGAGCAGTACTTCGAGGGGAAGCGACGCGGGTTCGACCTGCCGTTGGATTTCTCGCTCTCGCACGGGTTCCGGCGTGCTGTGCAGGGCATTCTGCCCACGATCGCGTACGGGAGCACGGCGAGCTACGCCCAAGTCGCAGCGGCGGCCGGCAGCCCACGCGCGATGCGGGCAGTGGGTTCGGCGTGCGCGACCAATCCGCTGCCGCTCGTCGTGCCGTGTCACCGCGTGCTGCGCACGGATGGGTCGCTCGGTGGATACGCCGGAGGGCTCGAGGCGAAGAGCGCGCTGCTGCACTTGGAGTCGGCGGCGTGACCCTGCTTCAGGGACGTCTGGAACGCGACGTCGTGCTGCGGTCGCTGGTGAACCATTCGGTGCCAGGCGTGGAGCGGGTGGATGTCGAGCGCGGAACGGTGACCCGGCTCCTGCGCACCGCCTCGGGAACCAGGCCGGTGACCGTCCTGGTGCGGGACGACGGAGTCGAGGTCACGGCCGAGGCCGACCTGGCGCTCCTCGAGATCGTGCGCGAGTGGTTCGACCTCGACACCGACGTGGACGCGGTCGCCGCGGCGTTCGCCGACGACCCGATACTCGGACCGCTTGTCGAGGCGCTGCCCGCCGTGCGGATCATCGGGCACCCCGACCCGTTCGAGGCCGCCGTGCAGACAGTACTCGGACAGCAGGTGTCGCTCGCGGCCTGCCGCACGTTCACCGGACGGCTCGCCGCCGCCTACGGCACACCGGGAACGGACGGGCTGATCGGCTTCCCCGACCCGCCGACCGTTGCCGCCGCCGAGCACGAAGAGCTGCGGGCGGCCGTCGGCATCACGAACGCACGCGCCCGCACCGTGCTGGCGCTGGCATCGGCCTTCGCCGGCGGGCTGGAGCTCGGCCGCGAACACGATCCCGCCCGGTCGAGAGCCGAGTTGCTGTCGTTGCCCGGCATCGGGCCGTGGACCGTGGACTATCTGTCGTTGAGGGTCGTGCGCGACACCGACGCCTTCCCCGTCGGGGATCTCGTGCTGCGACGCGCGCTCGGAGGGGCGACGCCGGCCGAGGCGACGGCCATGGGTGAGCGCTGGCGGCCCTGGCGGGCATACGCCACGATGCATCTCTGGACGGCGGATGCCGCACTGCAGGCCGCGTCCGCGTCGTGAGCAACCCTCCGCAGGAGGGTGGGCGCGGGAAGCGAAACGCGGCATGATCGGGCTATGACCGCATCCATTCCCGCACCGATGCTCGCCCGCGCCGTCGCCGCAGTGCCGGAGCCGGACAGCGTCACCGGCGGCCTGTCGTACGAACCGAAATGGGACGGCTTCCGCGGCATCGTCTCCGTCGACAGCGACGGCGTCGAGATCGGGAGCCGAGGTTCGAAGCCGCTGACCAGGTACTTCCCCGAGCTCGTCGCGGCGTTCGCGGAGCAGCTTCCACACTGCATGGTCGACGGCGAGATCGTGGTGCGCACCGGCGAGCCGGGCTCCGAACGGCTCGATTGGGAGGCGCTGTCGCAACGCATCCATCCGGCGGCCACCCGGGTGCGCCTTCTCTCCGCGACGACCCCGGCGATGTTCGTGGCCTTCGACCTGCTGGCTCTCGGCGAAGACGACCTCACCGGTGAGCCGTTCGCCGAGCGCAGGCGAGCGCTGGAGGAGCTGGCTGGGGCGTGGCATCCGCCGCTCCGGCTGTGCCAGACCACAACGGACGTCGACCTCGCCCGCCGCTGGCTCGTCGAGTTCGAGGGCGCCGGCCTCGACGGCGTCGTCGCGAAGCCGCTTGCCGCCCCTTACACGCCCAACAAGCGCACGATGCTCAAGGTGAAGCACCATCGGACAGCGGATGTCGTGCTGCTCGGCTATCGCGTGCACGCCAGCGGATCGGGCGTCGGCTCGCTGCTGCTCGGGCTCTACGACGACGATGGCGTGCTGCGCAATGTCGGCGGGGCATCCGCTTTCAGCAATGTGCGGCGGCAGGAGCTCGTCGACGAACTCGCTTCGCTCGTGGAGCGGGACGAAACAGGCGAGATCGTCACCGGAGCGACAGATCGCAGCAGGTTCTCCGGCAGCAAGGACGTGTCGTTCGTGAAGCTTCGGCCGGAGCGAGTGCTCGAGGTGCGATACGACCAGCTCGAGGGCATGCGCTTCAGGCACACCGTGCAGTTCGAACGGTGGCGCGACGATCGGGAAGCGCGTTCGTGCACGTTCGATCAGCTCGATCGCCCCGTGGCATACGACCTGTCGGACGTGCTGAGGTAAGGGCAGCAGTCTCAGGCGTCGGCGTTCTTCGCCCTGCTGGGCTGCACGCGCGGCGGCTCGCCCGGCATCTTCGGGTAGTCCGGCGGAAAGGGCAACTCCCCGAGTCCGTTCTCGAGGTCTCGCTGCCACCAGTCGAGGAGCGTGTCGATCGTGGCCTGGCGTTCGCCGAAGTCCGACCACGGGTCTCCGACCTCGGCCAGGCGATCGGGAACCGTGAGCACCGTGAAGTCCTGCGGCTTCACCGACTCCAGCTCGTCCCAGGTGATGGGGCACGACACGGACGCGTGCGCCAGGGCACGCGGGCTGTAGGCACCGGCGATGGTGCGATCGCGGTTCGCCTGGTTGAAGTCGACGAAGACCTTCTCGCCGCGCTCTTCCTTCCACCACGCCGTCGTGACCTGCTCAGGCATCCGTCGCTCGAGCTCGCGGGCGGCGGCGATCACCGCATGTCGCACGTCGAGGAACTCGCGCTCCGGCCTGATCGGCGCGAACACGTGCAACCCACGATTGCCCGAGGTCTTCACGTAGGCCTCGAGGCCCGCCTCGTCCAGTACCCGCCTCAACTCGATCGCCGCGAGGATCGCATCGGAGAAGTCGGTGCCCGGCTGCGGGTCGAGGTCGATGCGCAGCTGATCGGGATTGTCGGAGTCCTCCGCCCTCGACGGCCAGGGGTGGAAGACCAGCGTGCCCATCTGCACGGCCCAGACTGCGGATGCCGGTTCGTCGAGCACGAGCTGCGGATGCGACCTCGCGCTCGGGTAGACCACCGTCACGCTCCTGATGAAGTCCGGCGCACCCCTCGGCGGGTTCTTCGAGAAGAACTGCTCGCCGTCGATCGTGTCGCGAAAACGCTGCAAGGAGACCGGACGATCACCGTTCGCTCTCAGGAACGGCTCCGAGACGGTGAGAATATAGCGCGCAAGGTCGAGCTTGGTGATTGCCGGCTCCGGGTACACGACGCGCTCGGGATGGCTGATGCGCACCGCGCGCGTTCCGTGCGGTCCTTCGACCTCGAGCGTGACGTCGTCGGCCATGGCATCCCCCGCATCGAATGTGGCGTGCGGAGCGCCAGCGGCTCCGCCTGTCCCGCGGCAAGACTACCGACGACCAGCTCGCCGGGCGAGGTCGGTAGCCTCGTACGGTGCGCGCCGCGGCGCACGGAGAGAGGCTCGCCATGGCATCCGGCACCCGGACCCGCACCATCCAGTGGGAAGACCCGCGCGCGCTCGCCGCGGCCGGTCGCGAGCTGGCGGGGTCCGATTTTCTCCGCGCGATGGCCACGGGTGACCTCCCCGCGCCGCCGATCTGCGCGACGATGAACATGACACTTCTCGAGGTGGGCGACGGCAGGGTCGAGTTCGAATGCGAGCCCGACGAGTCGCACTACAACCCGATCGGCGTCGTGCACGGCGGCCTGGTCTGCACGCTGCTCGACACGGTGCTCGGCTGCGCAGGGCACTCCACGCTGGATGCCGGCTTCGGCTACACCTCGATCGACATCTCCGTCGATTACCTGCGCCCGATCACGGCGGCCTCCGGACCGCTGCGCGCCGTCGGTACCGTGACGAAACCCGGTCGACGCGTCATCTTCGCGACGGGCGAGGTGACGGATGCCTCAGGGGCGCTCGTCGCGACGGCGCGCTCCAGCCTTCTCGTGATGCCGTTGACCCGCCTCGTCTGAGCCGGCCTCGTCTGAGCCAGTGGCATCGGCCGGACTCGGCCGCACGCGGCTACCCGTTGATGTTGACCATCCAGCTGACGCCGAAACGATCGATGAGCATGCCGAACGAGCCGCCCCATATCGCCTTCTCGAGCGGCTGCGTGATGCTGGCACCCGCCGCCAGGCCGTCCCAGTAGCCGCGAAGCGACGGCTCATCGTCGCCGCTCAACGAGACGGTGATCGAACCGCCCGGTGTGTACTCCATGCGATTCGGGGTGTCGGACGCCATCAGCACGAGGCCGTTCGGCGCGTCCAGTTGCGAGTGCATCACCTTGTCGAGCTCGCTCTCGTCTTCGCTCATGTGGAAGTCGCGGAACGTGCTGACAGTGAGATCACCGCTGAAGACGGTCTGATAGAACTCCATGGCCTCGCGGGCGTTGTCGCGAAAGCTCAGGTAGGGATTGAGTATGACGGACATGACGGTCTCCTTTGCGCCGATGCCGACAACGGTAACCCCGCGCCACGTCGGCCGTCAGCCCCCGGAGGGATACTCCGCTGCTTCCGCCAGCAGTGTCGGCAGGGCGGCAACACTTGGCAGCAGATGCGTGTGCGGATGCCCGCCCAGCCCCAGCACATCGCCCGCCCCTGTGAGCACTCCCACGACGTACCGCGCGCCCGCGTTTACCCCTGCACGGAGGTCGTTCGGGGTGTCCCCCGCGACCAGCACGTCTGCGACGCTGCGTACGCCCGTCGTCTCCATGGTGCGGAACACCAGGTACGGCGCCGGCCGCGAGGCCGTGACATCATCGGCCGTGACGAGCGCGTCGAGGTCGTCGCCGACGGCCCAGCCGACGGCATCCAGCAGTGACCGCGCCACATCGAGGGTGTAGCCGGTCTGCAGCGCCACCTTCACCCCTCTCGCGCGGAGGTCGGAGACAGCCTCACGCACCCCGGAGAACAGTGTGGCCGGCGTTGCCGCGTAGACATCGTTCAGCCTCGCCGAGAACAGCGCGAAGACGTCGTCGGTCTTCGCCGGGTCGTCACCGAGCTCGGTCAGCAGGCCATGGATCGCCTCGCGCTTGCCTGTGCCGATCCAGCGTGCAAGTACGTCGGCGGGCACCGCGCTCCCGATCGCTTCGGCGACAGACCGTTCGAGCACGTCGTAGACCGCTCCGCCTTCGTCGATCGTGGTTCCCGCCATGTCGAGCGAGACGAGTCGGATGGTCACCTGGTTCCTCCTGGTTGGCTGATCTGGCGGGCGACGAACGGTCGCTGCGTCGCGTGGGAGCGCGTGTTGTGAACGATCAGTTCGGCGCGATCGGGACGGTAGCGATCGTCGGAGTATTCGAGCACCTCGCCGTCGTTCGACGAGGTGAGGCGCCGCACCCGCAGCAGCGGGGTGCCGACCCCGACGGCGAGCAAGTCGGCATCCGTCTCGTCGGCGGCGACCGCATCGATCACGTGCTCGCCGCGATCCAGCGGAACGCCCCGCCCGATCAGGTACTCGAAGAGCGAGCCCGAGTCGGTGTCGAAGTCGAACAGGAACCGTCCGACCGAGGCGACGAAGGCCGTGCGCTCGAGCATCGCCGCCTGCCCGTCGATGAAACGCACCCTGAGCAGCTCCACCGCGTTCTCGGCTGCCGCGATGCCGAGGCGCGCCGCGACGAGCTTTTCGGGCCGCCGAAGCGCGATCTCGATCGTGCGCTGGCCCGGCTCGCGGCCGATCGTGCGCACCCATGACGAGAACGAGAAGAAATCGTCGATCGACTGCGCGAGCGGCGCCCGGCTGACGGTCGGCACCTTGCCCTGGCTGGTCTCGATGAGGCCCTCGGCGTTCAGCGCCGAGATCGCCTGCCTGACCGGGCCGCGGGAGGCTCCGAACTGCGCGCAGAGTTCCGCCTCGCTCGGGAGGGCTGCCCCTGCGGCGAGTTCACCGCTGAGGATCCGTTCGCGGATCGACGTGCGAACGAGTTCGTGGAGAGGCACCCTCATAGCTTGACTATAGAGGTCGGCGCGAATGGCTCATCACACCGTCCGTCCACCCGCTGTTCACTCCGCGTTGGCCCCGTCCGAGTGGGCTCGACGGACGAGGTGAACATCTCATGACAAGTGAGTGGAATCGGCAGAGCGGGGCCTTCGACGCCTGCAGAGTTGTGCCGTGACCCATCCCGACTCCACCGTGGCTCCCCCGCATGCCGATCTCGTCGTCATCGGTGCAGGCATCGTCGGGCTCGCTCACGCCTGGCATGCCGTGCACCGCGGCATGTCCGTGCGGGTGATCGAGCGGGACGAGCGGCCGGTGGGTGCGAGCATCCGCAACTTCGGGCACATCTGCACGACCGCGCAAGCGGGCATCATTCTGGACTACGCGCTGACCGCTCGCGAGGTGTGGCTGCAGGCAGGAGCCGAGGCGGGCATCCCGGTGCGCACCGATGGCACTGTTGTTCTCGCTCGCACGGCGGCAGAGGTCGAGGTGCTCGAGGAGTTCGCGGCGGAGCGCGGCGACACGGTACGGATGCTCGACGCCGCCGAAGCAGCCCGGCTGGCCGGTTTCGAGGCGCCCGGCCTCGTCGCCGGGGCCCACCTGCCGATGGACCTGCGGGTCGACTCGCCGAGCGCGATCCCCGCCCTGGTGCGCAGGCTGCTGGAACTCGGCGTGGACTTCCGTTTCGGGGAGAACCTGCTGGAGCTGACCGCCGGTTTCGTGCGCACCAGCCGCGGAGAGTACACAGCGGATTCCGTCGTGCTGGCCGTCGGACACGATGTCGACAGGCATTACCCGGAGCTCGCCGAGCAGGCGGGCGTGCAGCGCTGCCGGTTGCGCATGCTCGAGATCGATGCCCCCGGCGGATTCAGCACCGCACCCGGAGTCTTCACCGGCACGTCGTTGCTGCGTTACGAGGCCTTCTCGTCGACGGCGGCGGCTGCACGGCTGCGGGCCGAACTCATGCAGGCTGCACCCGAACTGGTGGAGAACACCGTGAACCTGATGTTCACCCAGCGCCCGGACGGCCGGCTCGTGATCGGGGACACGCATCACTACGCCACGACCCTCACTCCGTTCGAGGAGGAAGACCTCGACGAACTGTTGCTCGCGCACTTCCGGCGTCTGTTCGGCGTCGGCGAGTTGCGGGTGCGCCGTCGCTGGCGCGGCGTCTACGCGTCGGCACCGACCGGACCGTTTCTGATGGCGAGCCCCGAGCAGGGCGTGGCCGTGGCATCCGTCACCAGCGGCGTCGGCATGACCACGGCATTCGGGCTCGCTCGCGCCGTGCTCGACGAGCTCGTGCCGGCTCGCCACGCCGGCTGAGCGATCACCGAAGAAGACTTCACCGACCACCAAGAGATCACCCGAAAAGAATCCTGGAAGGACATGCCATGCATGAACGCGTGACAGCCCGTAAGACGGGCTCGCGACGCACCCGGCGTCTCGCACTGACGGCGGCGATGGCGACGATCGTCGCCGTCTCTCTCACCGCCTGCGCCTCTGGCGGAGCATCGTCGGCCGATGCCGCGAACGCCAAGACGCTGAGCAAGAGTGCGGCCCAGAAGGCGACAGCTGCGTCGGACTTCGGCGGCCTGGACGGCCTCGTGGCCGCCGCGAACGCCGAAGGCCACCTGAACGTGATCACCCTGCCGCCGTCCTGGGCGAACTACGGAAAGATCATCGCCGGCTTCGAGAAGAAGTACCCGAAGATCAAGATCAACTCGGAGAACCCGAACGGGTCGAGCGCGGACGAGGTGGCGGCGGCCAAGTCGCAGAAGGGGCAGAGCACCGCCCCTGACGTCTTCGACCTCGGCACGGCGGTTCTCGACCAGAACCTCGACCTGCTCGCCGACTACAAGGTGAAGAACTGGTCAGACCTTCCGGCCGACTACAAGGACTCCGACGGCAGGTGGTACTACGACTACACCGGCCTGATGTCGATCGGCTACGACTCGAAGTCCATTACGACGGCGCCGAAGAAGATCTCCGATCTGCTCGGCTCGGCGTATAAGGGCAAGGTCGCGATCAAGGGCGACCCGACTCAGGCCAACGAGGCGGCGAGCGCCGTCTACTGGGCCGATCTGCAGTCCGGCGGCAAGGCCGACGACATCACGCCGGGCGTCGACTTCTTCGGCAAGCTGAAAAAGGCGGGCAACTTCCTCTCGGTGCTTCCGACGCAGGCCACGGTGAACTCCGGCGAGACCCCGGTGGTCATCCAGTGGAGCTACAACAACCTCGCATGGGGCGCAGCGGGCGGTTCGGCCGGCAACCCGAACTGGAAGACGGTCGTCCTGCCGGGCACCGCGCTCGGCAGCTACTACAACCAGGCGATCAACAAGGACGCCCCGAACCCGGCGGCCGCGCGACTCTGGGAGGAGTACATCTACAGCCCCGAGGTGCAGAACCTCTACCTGGCATCGGGCGCCTACCCTGCCACGCTCCAGACGATGATCACGAACAAGACCGTCGACGAGAGCGTGCTGAAGAGCGTCGGTGAGCCGCCGAAGACCTTCGTGCAGCTCACGGCCGACCAGGCGACAGCGGCCGGCTCCGTGCTGGCGTCCAAGTGGGCGTCCACGGTCGGCTGACCTTCGTCAGAGATCACGACAGAAAAGAATCGGATGACTGCCGCATCGTCTGAAATCGCGACGGCGGCTGCCGCCGCCGGCGTCGGGACCACCAGGTTCCGACGCCGGTGGGCCGGCTGGCTGGGCTTCACGCCGTTCGCGCTCTACGTCTTGCTGTTCCTGGCCATTCCCACGGTCTACGCCGTGGCGAGCGGATTCTTCACGGATGCCGGAACCTTCACGATCGCGAATCTCGCCGCGTTTGCGAACCCGACCATTGTCGGCGACTTCGTGAGCTCGTTCTGGGTCTCGGCCGTCGTCGCCGTCCTGGGCGCCGTCATCGGCGCTGTGATCTGTTTCGCACTGCTCGCCGCCAATCCGGCCGGCGCGCTGCGCACCGTCGTGGACTCGGCATCCAGCGTGCTCGCCCAGTTCGGCGGCATCATGCTGGCGTTCGCGTTCATTGCGCTCATCGGCATCCAGGGCGTCGTCACCGTCTTTCTCAAGCAGACGCTGGGGTTCGACCTGAACGCATCGAACGGGCCGCTGCTGTATCAGGTCAGCGGCCTGGTGTTCCCGTACCTGTACTTCTCGATCCCGCTCATGGTGATCACGTTCATGCCGGCACTGGAGGGTCTGAAGCAACAATGGGGTGAAGCCGCAGCCACGCTCGGTGCGTCACGCATGACATACTGGTGGCGGGTGGCGTTTCCGATCCTCTCCCCGGCGTTCTGGGGGTCGACGATCCTGTTGTTCGCGAACGCGTTCTCGTCGTTCGCGACGGCGGCGGCGCTGATCGACCAGGGCGGCATCGTTCCGCTGGCGATCAAGCAGCAGCTGACCAGCGAGACGATCGTGGGGGTCTCGAACACCGCCGGCGTGCTGGCACTCGGCATGATCGTCGTGATGGTCATCGTGATGACCGCGTACTCTGCACTGCAGCGTCGTGCCAGGAGGTGGCAGCGATGAGCGCGGTAGGCCGCGTGGGCGCCGTTCCGGGCAAGGCGACCAGCAGGATCATCCTGGCGATCGCCGCCGTGCTGTTCATCCTGCCCGTCGGGGCGATGCTGCTCTTCACGTTCCGCGTCTCGGGGAGCCCCGGTGAGTTCACGTTCGCCCACTATGCGGCGATCTTCGACCCGAATCAGGAGTTGACGTACGACCAGCTCTTTCAGGGGATCGGCAACTCGCTCGTGCTCTGCGCGATCACCGTCGCGATCGTCCTGCTGATCCTGCTGCCGACGATGGTGCTCGTCGAGCTGCGCTACCCGCGGGTGCGCAGGATGATCGAGTTCGTCTGCCTGCTGCCGATCACCGTGCCGACAGTCGTGCTGGTCGTCGGTTTCGTGCCGGTGTATCAGGTGGTCGCCGGCCTGTTCGGCAGCGTCGCCTGGACGCTCGCCTTCGCGATCGGCATCATCGTTCTGCCCTATGCGTACCGGCCGATCCAGGCGAACATCGCCGCCTTCGATCTCGTCGTGCTGAGCGAGGCCGCAAGGTCGCTCGGCGCGGGATGGTTCTCCGTTCTCGGCCGGGTGATCCTGCCTGGCCTGCGGCGAGGCATCCTCTCCGCCTGCTTTCTCACCATCGCTGTCGTGCTCGGCGAGTTCACGATCGCGTCGTTCCTGAATCAGACCACTTTCCAAACCGCCCTGTTCCTGTTGCAGCAGACCGACCCCTACGTCGCGGCGATCTTCGCCGTGTTCGCCCTGGTGTTCGCGTTCGTGCTGCTGCTCGTGATCGGAAGGGTCGGCTCCTTCACCCGTACGAAGAGGACAGCACGATGACCGTCGTCACACACACCGCATCCGAAGCGACAGCATCCGCCGGTTCCTCCGACGTGACCGGCCCGCTCACCATCAAGGGCACCGCCGTCGAGCTGATCGGGCTCGTGAAGAACTACGGGGCGCACCGCGCACTGCAGGGCGTGAGCCTCGACATCCACCCCGGCGAGTTCGTCGCCCTGCTCGGTCCGTCCGGCTGCGGCAAGACGACCATGCTGCGCGCGCTGTCGGGGCTCGACGGCATCGACGCCGGAAGCATCCTGATCGACGGCAACGACGTCGCGAGGGTACCGGCGAACCGGCGGGACATCGGCATGGTGTTCCAGTCGTACTCACTGTTCCCACACCTGACGGCGACGCAGAACGTCGAATTCGGGCTGCGCATGCGCAAGGTGGATGCCCGCAAGCGCGTCGCACGCGCGACGGAGGCTCTCGAGCTGGTCGGCCTCGACGGCTACGGCGAGCGCTACGCTCACGAGCTCTCCGGCGGTCAGCAGCAGCGCGTCGCGCTCGCCCGCGCACTGGTGACCCGGCCGCGCGTGCTGCTTTTGGACGAGCCGCTGTCCGCGCTCGACGCGAAGGTGCGCGTGCAGCTGCGCGAGCAGATCGGGCGAATCCAGCGCGACCTCGGCATCACGACGGTGTTCGTCACCCACGACCAGGAGGAGGCGCTCGCGGTCGCCGACCGGGTCGCCGTGATGAACGCCGGCGTGATCGAGCAGATCGGAACGCCGGAGCAGCTCTATCTGCAGCCGGCAAGCCCGTTCGTCGCCGACTTCGTGGGGCTGAGCAACCGGCTCGACGGTGTTGCCGGCGGCGGCGAGGTGATCGTGCAGGGCAGCAGCATCCCGGTGCTCGGCGACGCGATGTCCGGCGAGGTGACGGCCTATGTGCGACCCGAGGATCTGGCCTTCACGGACTCGGGCGACGGCATGGATGCCGTGATCGTCGCCTCGAGCTTCCTCGGCTCGCTACGCCGCACGACGGTTCGCTTGAAGGACGGCACTGTCCTGGCCGTGCAGCACGACGTGCAGGAGCGGCCTGTTCCTGATGACACGGTGCGCGTGCGCTTCAAGGGCCGCCCGGTCGCGGTGCGCCCGCGGTGACGAATCGTGCGAAGGAGTCGGCCATTCAGGCGACGAGCACCGACGCGAGCTCCGTCTCCAGGGCCGCTCGCGGCTTGGAGCCAACGATGGTGCGCACCGTGTGGCCGTCGACGACCAGCTTCATGGTGGGAACCGCCATCACCGTGAAGGCGGCCGCGATGCGCGGGCTGTCGTCGGCATTGACCTTGACCACGGTGAAAGCGCCGGCCACGTCGCCTTCGAGCTGTTCCAACGTCGGACCGAGTACCCGGCACGGACCGCACCAGGTCGCCCAGAAGTAGACCAGCACCGGGGAATCCGCGGCATCGAGAATCGCCTCGAAGTTCTCATCGTCGGCGACGATCATCGTGCGCCTCCCGCCATGGCCACCGCTCCGGCGAATTCGCAACAGGCATCTCCGCGGGCCTCCGCCGACTCCAGCAGTTGCTCGAGGGCGGCTCGGCGGCGCTCCAACTCGTCGATGCGCGAGCTGAGATCCTCGATCGCCGCACGGTACGCGGGTCTGGTCGCAGGACAGTCGTCGGCATGCTCGCTCCCCGACGTCAGGCAGTCGAGGAACGGCCGGGTGCGCTCCAGCGGGATCCCGGCGCGGCCGAGCGCGTGCGCCTCAGCCACCAGCCGAGGAGATTCGTCGTCGTAGTCGCGGTATCCGTTGTTCAGCCTCGACGACTCGATCAAGCCAAGGGATTCATAGTGGCGCACGGTCTTGACCGTGACTCCCGCGCGCTCTGCCACCTCGCCGATCCTCATGACCAACCTCCCTCTGGCGGATCATCGCCGCCGATCACCACGGTAAACGTTGACCCGTGGGTCAAGGTCAAGCAGAGCCGTTCGACGGCTCCTGAGCGAGGGAGCGAGGGTCAGCGGGAGTGGAAGAAGTCGTTCGCGCGGCCCGTCCACAGCAGGATGATGATGATCAGCGAGAGCAGCGCGGCGATCGCGGCCCAGGCGAACTCGCTCGGCGAGGCGAACGCCGCGAACGCGTCGCCCA
This sequence comes from Humibacter sp. RRB41, assembly GCF_022761015.1. Classification (GTDB taxonomy): domain Bacteria; phylum Actinomycetota; class Actinomycetes; order Actinomycetales; family Microbacteriaceae; genus Humibacter. The sequence goes on along the minus strand of NZ_JAKWJQ010000002.1, from coordinate 104,296 downwards.
CGATGCCGAGCAACTGAACGATCGTGACGACGATACGGGCGCCGCGTGAGCCACGGAGCAGGCCGCCGGCGATCAGCACCACGATCACGCCGAACAGGATCGACAGGATGGCGGAGGTGAGGAGCGCTGTGCGGCCGTACCAGGCATCCAGGACCGCGGGGTCGTTCTGAAGCACGAGCAGCACCACGCCGGCGACGATGTCGAGTGCGCCCTGAATCCAGGCGAGCACGGCGATCAGGGTCACACCGGCAGGGCGGCGGGCTGTTGAACTCATCTGTCCTCCTCGTCGGCGACGTTCCGCCCACAGTATCGGCAGACGGAGGTGACGCCCGACCAGGCGCGCGCCCCGCCGCGTGCGCGAATGAGCGAACAACGACGCAAAGGTTTCGCCGAGCCGTCACCCAGGGTTCACTGTCACCTGATTGGGTGACACGCGTCGAAGGGGAACACGGGCATGCGCACACAGATCAGACGGGTTTCGAGGGGTGCCGCGGTCGCGGTCGCCGTGCTCGGAGTCATCTCGGGATCATTGGCGGTCACGACGGCAGCGCAGGCTGCGCCGTCGGGTTCGATCGTGGTGAACGAGGTGTACGGAGGCGGCGGCAACTCGGGATCGACATACACGAACGACTTCGTCGAGCTCACCAACCTGGGCTCAGCGGCCGTCGACCTCACCGGATGGTCGGTGCAGTACCACGCGAAGGCCGCAACGGGAACGTGGCAGGTCACGCCCCTGGCAGGCAGCATCGCGCCCGGCGGGTTCTACGTGGTCGCCGAGGCCAAGGGCTCGGGCGGCACGACGCCGTTGCCGCAGTCGGATGCCACCGGCTCGATCGCGATGTCGGCCACCGACGGCACCGTTGCACTGGCCTCCTCTGCATCGGCGCTCACCTGCACCGATGCGGCGACGTGCGAGAGCGCATCCGTCGACCTCGTCGGCTTCGGAGCGGCTGCGCTCTCCGAGGGATCCCCTGCGACCGGGGCGTCGAACACGCAGTCGGTGCAGCGCACGGATGCCGCCGACACGGACGACAACGCCGAAGACTTCGCAGCGGCAGCACCGACTCCTGGTGCTGCGACCGCCGACCAGGGCGGCGGAACAGACCCGACTCCGCCGACCGCCGGCAGCACGCGCATCCACGACATCCAGGGCACGAGCTTCGTCTCGCCCCTCGATGGCCAGACCGTCACGAACGTTCCCGGAATCGTCACGGGCGTTCGGGCGACGGGCAGCAGCCGCGGGTTCTGGATGCAGGATCCCGACGCCGACACGAACTCGGCGACGAGCGAGGGCGTCTTCGTCTACACCTCCAGCGCACCGACCGTGAAGGCGGGCGACTCCGTGCTGGTCAGCGGAGGCGTGAAGGACTACTACCCGCTGGCCAGCGGCGACACCGTTTCGCAGACTTCCAACCTTTCGGTGACCGAGATCGGTTCGCCGAGCGTGTACATCGTGTCCCACGGCAACGCGCTTCCCGCGCCGATCGTGATCACGCCGACCACGGTTCCGGATGCCTATGCACCCGACCTCGGCGGCGCCGACATCGAGAACACGCCGATCTCTCCGAAGCGCTCGGCACTCGACTACTACGAGTCGGTCGAGGGGATGCTCGTCGAGGTGGACGACGCCCGTGTCGTCGGCCCGAGCGACGCGTACGGCGAGCAGTACATCACCACGAAACCGAACCAGAACGTCAGCTATCGAGGCGGAACCCTGCTGACCGGTGAGAACCAGACGCCGTCAGGCCGGCTCGAGGTCGTACCGGCGGACGGGTCCAACCCCGGCGTGAGTGTCGGCGACGTGTTCAGCGGTTCCACGGTCGGGCCGATCGACTACTCGCAGTACGGCGGATACCTGATCGCGGCGACGAAGCTCGGCCAGGTGCAACCGGGCGGCCTCGCGCCCGTCGTGGCGAAGAAAGCCAAGGACGACCAACTCTCGGTAGCGACCTACAATGTCGAGAACCTGGCGCCGACCGACTCCGCCGACAAGTACTCACGGCTTGCGCAGGGCGTGGTGACCAACCTGGCATCGCCCGACGTCGTGGCGCTCGAGGAGGTTCAGGACAACGACGGCGCAACCGACTCCGGAACTGTCGCTGCCGACCAGACGCTCACGAAGCTCACTGCGGCGATCCACGCCGCGGGCGGGCCCGTGTACGACTGGCGTCAGATCGACCCGGTGAACGACCTCGACGGCGGGCAGCCGGGCGGCAACATCCGCGTTGCATTCCTGTTCGACCCGACCCGGGTCTCCTTCGTCGACCGGGGCGGCTCGAGTGTCGACCGCTCGACCACCGCGACCGCCGTCGTGAAGTCCCACGGTGCGCCGCAGCTCACCCTCTCCCCCGGCCGCATCGATCCGACCAGCGACGCCTGGGAGTCCAGCCGCAAGCCGCTGGTGGGTGAATTCGACTTCCGCGGTCAGGACGTCTTCGTGATCGGCAATCACTTCGACTCGAAGCTCGGCGACCAGAACGCCGACGGGCGCTATCAGTACCCGGAGCAGTCCTCGACGGTGCAGCGAGCCCAGCAGGCGACAGAGGTGCACGACTTCGTCGCATCGCTGCTGAAGGTGGACAAGAAGGCCAAGGTGATCGTCGCGGGCGACCTGAACGACTACCAGTTCAGCTCTGCCTTGAAGACGCTCACCGGGGCGGCGACCGGCAAGCCGATTCTGACCGACCTGATCACGACGCTGCCGAAGAACCAGCAGTACACCTACGACTACGACGGCATCTCCGAGGTGCTCGACCACATTCTGGTCACCTCGGGTGTCGGCAAGCCGACGTACCGGGTGGTGCACGTCAACTCCGAGTTCGCGAACCAGGTCAGCGACCACGACCCGCAGGAGGTCGCGATCACCGCCGGAGCCAAGCCGTGGTCCCCGCCCGGCCTCGCTTCGCGGTCGTGCGCACCCGACGCCGCAGCGCTGAGCTACTCGGATGCCCTCGACAAGCTGGTCTACAACGGCACCGAGCTCGGCGGGCTGTCGTCGCTCGCGAAAGACCCGAGATCGCACGGCTACGTCTCCGCGGTCGACAACCACGGTGACGACCCGGCCCGAATCTGGTTCATCTCCAGCCCCACGAACCCGAAGGTGACCCATGATCCGCTGGTGCTCAAGCGTGCGGACGGCACACCGTACGACGGGCTGGACAGCGACAACGAGGGTCTCGCGGTGCTGCCGAACGGCGACTTCGTCGTCAGCAGTGAAACCGAGCCGTCGATCCGCATCTTCGGGCGCGACGGCGTGCAGAAGGCGTCCCTCGATGTTCCTGCCAGGTTCGCGGTGACCGGCACGACGCCGGCAGGTGAAGCGACGTCGAACGCCACGCTCGAGGGGCTGACGATCACCCCCGACGGCAAGACGATCGTCGCAGCGATGGAGGGTGCCCTCTCGGGTGACGTCTCCGCCGACGGCGACGCGACAGCGCACCGTCTGCTGGTGTACTCCCAGAACCGGCACGGGACATGGACGCTCGCCAAGCAGGTGGAGTACCGCACGGAGCCTGGCATGCGCATTCCGGAGATCGCCGCATACGACAACGGTTCGCTCCTCGTCGAGGAGGCGGCATTCAGCACGACGGTGGGCAACTCGGTCGAGCTGTACGCAGTGAAGGGGCTGACCAAGGCGGCGGACGTGAGCTCGATCGGCAACCTGTCGGGTGCCAAAGCATCTCTTGCGCTCAACAAGACCCTGGTGGCGAACCTCGTTCAGTGCCCGACGCTCGGGGCAGCGGCGAAAGAGACGCAAGCGAATCCGCTGCTCGACAACTTCGAAGGCATGGCGGTGACCTCGTTCGGCAGCGGCCACGTTGCGACTGTCGCGTTGATCAGCGACGACAACTTCGGCGCAACGCAGACCACGCGTGTGCTGAACCTCATCGCGAGGCTGCCATAGCAGTCCGAAAGCGCGAGCCCGCGTGTGCTGCTACCGCGGATGACCTCGGAAATCGTCGGATGTGCTGACAGTCTTGACCCGTGACTGAACTGCTCGTCATCATCGTGGTCGGACTTCTCGTCATCGGGGCCGCCACGATGATCGGCCCTCGCCTCGGGATCGCCGTGCCCCTCGTGCTCGTGGTGATCGGCGTCGCCGCCAGCTTCCTGCCGGTCTTCGCCGCCGTCGAGATCGAACCGGAGTGGATTCTCGAGGGCGTGCTGCCTCCACTGCTCTACTCGTCAGCTGTTTCGATGCCGTCGATGAACTTCCGTCGCGAGTTCGGCGCGATCAGCGGCCTCTCCGTCGTGCTCGTCGTCGGCAGCGCCCTGCTGCTCGGCCTGTTCTTCATGCTCGTCATTCCGGGGCTCGGGTTCGCCTGGGGCGTCGCCCTCGGCGCCGTGATCAGCCCGACGGATGCCGTGGCAACCTCGATCATCAAGAAGACGTCGACTTCGAAACGGGTCGTGGCGATCCTCGACGGCGAGAGTCTGCTGAACGACGCAACGGCTCTGGTGCTGCTGCGCACCGCCATCATCGCGGCTGCCGCGACGTTCTCGTTCTGGGGCACCATCGGGTCGTTCGCCTACTCCGTCGTGGTCGCCGTCGTCATCGGCTGGCTCGTCGGATGGCTGAATCTGGTGGTGCGCAAGCGCGTGACCGATCCGACCGTCAACACCGTCATCTCGTTCACGGTGCCGTTCGTCGCCGCCGTGCCCGCCGAGCTGTTCGGAGCATCGGGACTCGTGGCGGCCGTGGTCGCGGGAATCATCACCGGCATCCGCGCGCCCCGCATGCTCTCTCCGCAGAACCGGCTGTCGGACACGCAGAACTGGCACACGGTCGAACTCGTGCTCGAGGGCGCGGTGTTCCTGACGATGGGGCTGCAGCTGAAGGCGATCGTGGAGCAGGTCGAGAAGGACCACGCGGGGGTCGGCACGGCGGTGATCATCGCCGTCGTTGCTCTGGTGCTGACGATCGTGATCAGAGCCGCTTTCGTCGCTCCTCTGCTCGCCCTCCTCAGCCGACGGATTCGACGTACCTCCAAGATGAAACCGCGTCTGCAAGATCTGCAGGAGCAGATGACCACGCCGGTCGGTCAGCAGCAGGCCATCGAGAGCATGAACTCCCGCGGGCGCTCGACCCCGATCGGAGGGCGCACGGCCACGATCCGCGACCTCGATCGTTTCGCCCGACGGGTCACGAAGATGCTCGCCGACATCGACTACTTCCGCCGCGAAAGACTCGGCTGGCGGGAGGGCCTGACCGTCGTGTGGGCCGGTATGCGAGGGGCCGTCACCGTCGCCGCAGTGCAGACTCTGCCTTCCGAGACACCGCAGCGATCGGTACTGGTTCTCGTCGCCTTCGCGGTCGCCGCCTTCTCGCTCCTGGTGCAAGGCGGCACCATCGGCCCCCTGGTGCGCATGATCTCACCGAAGGTGGATCAGAACGCTCTGGACAAGGAGAGCGAGACGGAACGCACCAAGATCATGGAGCTGATGCGGAAAAGCGCACAGGCGATCCCCGAACCATCCCGTCCGGATGGTGAGCCGACGCTCGAGAGCTTCCAGGAGCAGCGGAAGTACCGGCTCGCGGTGCTCGAGGCACAACGTGCCGAGCTGCTCGACGCCCGCGACAACGGCATCTTCGACGCCGACGTGCTCGAGAGCCTGCTCGCCAATCTGGATGCCTCGCAGATCGCGATGGAGATGCGCGGAACGCGCGCCTGAATGCGCATTCCGACGCGATTTCGTTCGGTTGCGTGACGCGGGAATACGTCACCACCGTGTTTGTTGAAGTTGATAAGTCTCGACTCAAGTTCGAGAGAACACGGTAAATGCTCCGGACCGTTCCGGGGCGCACGCATCCGACAACAGGAGAATCAGTGCCTGAGAACTTCATCCCCGAAGAGGCCGGCGAGGGAAGCTCGTTCGACGAATTCCTCGCGCGTTACCTTGCGGGCGAGCGCGCACGATCGTCGCGCTCCATCGACATCAGCCGCTTCCTGAGCCAGCGAACACAAGAGGTGCTGCAGGCCTCCGGCCGCTACGCGCTCGAGCACGGCAACAACGAACTCGACGCGCTGCACATTCTGCGCGTGATGGCAGGCGAGGACCCCGCCGCCGAGGCCATGCGACGCATCGGCATCGACCCAGCGCGTATCGTGCGCGCCGCCGAGCAGCGACTCCCCCAGACCGGCGAGGCGACGACGGATGCCCCGGCACTCACGCCGTCGGCACAGCGCACGCTGTTCCACGCGTACCAGGTGGCGCGCTCGTCCGGCTCGACGTACATCGACCCCGAGCACCTGTTCTATGCGCTCGTGATCGCGCAGGACTCCCCCGCCGGCCAGGTGCTGCAGTCCGCCGGGGTGACGCCCGAGGCGCTCGCAGGCGCCATGCGGGATGCCGCGACGGTTGGCGCAGGGGCGGCGAGCGATCCGGATGCCGCTGAGCCGGCATCCGACTCCCCCATGCTCGACCGCTTCGGCACGGATCTGACGCAGTTGGCTCGCGACGGACAACTCGATCCGGTGATCGGACGTGTCGACGAGATCGAGCAGACCGTCGAGATCCTGTCGCGGCGCACGAAGAACAACCCGGTGCTCGTCGGCGAGGCCGGCGTCGGCAAGACGGCCATCGTCGAGGGACTCGCCCAGGCGATCGTCGACGGCGGCGTTCCGGAGCAGCTGCGCGACAAGCGCGTGATCTCGCTCGACCTGCCCGGCATGCTCGCCGGCACCCGCTATCGCGGAGACTTCGAGGAGCGCCTCACCAAGCTGACGGACGAGATCGCCCAGAAGAAGGGCGAGCTGATCGTCTTCATCGACGAGGTGCACTCGGTGATGGGCGCGGGAGGCGCCGGCGACGGCGGAATGGATGCCGGAAACATCTTGAAGCCGCGCCTCGCCAAGGGCGACCTGCACCTGGTCGGCGCGACCACGCTCAAGGAGTATCGCCAGATCGAGAAGGACCCGGCGCTGGAGCGTCGCTTCCAGCCCGTCACGGTCGCCGAACCCTCGATCGAGGACGCGGTCGCGATCCTTTCCGGACTGCGTCACGCCTACGAGGAGCACCACGGCGTCAGCTACACCGATGACGCCGTGCGCGCTGCTGTGGAACTGTCGGCGCGTTACGTCTCCGACCGTTTCCTGCCCGACAAGGCGATCGACCTGATCGACCAGGCGGGCGCACGCCTTCGGCTGCGGCTCGGCAAGCTGGTCGACACGACGGCGCTGATGCAGCAGCTGGCGGACCTCGAGGCGGAGAAGAACGCCGCGGTCTCCGGCGAGCACTATGAGGACGCGTCGCGCATCCGCGACGAGATCACCAAGGTGCAGGACAAGCTGGACAAGGCATCGGCAGCCGGAGCGTCCACCCACGAGGAGAGTGCTGTCGTCGACGAGGCGCAGATCGCCGGCGTTGTGGCGCGCGCGACGGGTATCCCGGTCGCACGTGTCGGCGAGGCCGATCGCACGCGGCTGGCGAAGCTCGAGAGCGAGCTGCACCAACGCGTGATCGGGCAGGACGACGCCGTGACCGCGGTGGCGAAGGCCGTGCGGCGCAACCGTACCGGCATGGGCGACGAGCACCGTCCCGTCGGCAGCTTCTTGTTCCTCGGCCCGACCGGCGTCGGCAAGACCGAGCTGGCGAAGGCCCTCGCCGGGTCGTTGTTCGGCTCGGAGCGCTCGATGATCCGGTTCGATATGAGCGAGTTCGGCGAACGCCACACTGCCGCGCGACTGATCGGCGCCCCTCCCGGATACGTCGGCTACGACGAGGCCGGTCAGCTGACCGAGCGCGTGCGGCGCAATCCCTACTCGGTTCTGCTGTTCGACGAGATCGAGAAGGCGCATCCCGACATCTTCAACCTGCTGCTGCAGGTGCTGGACGACGGACGCCTCACCGACGGGCAGGGCCGCACGATCGACTTCCGCAACACGGTGGTGATCATGACGTCGAACATCGGTTCGGAGTTCCTGGCCTCCAAGAGCGGTGCGCTCGGCTTCGTCGCGCCAGGAGCCGACGGCTTCGGCGACGAGAAGGCGCTGCGCGACCGTGTGATGGGCAAGCTGCGTGAGAACATGCGGCCGGAATTCCTGAACCGCATCGACGAGATCGTGCTGTTCCGCAAGCTCGACCGCGAGCAGCTGCGCGACATCGTTCGTCTGCTGCTGCACGCCACTGAGGCCCGGCTGAGCCAGCGCGAGATCGCACTGACGGTGACGGATGCCGCCATCGAGTGGATCGCCGATCACGGCTACGAGCCGGAGTACGGCGCCCGTCCGTTGCGCAGGCTGATCCAGCGCGAGGTCGACGATCGCATCGCCGACCTGCTGGTCAACGGTGCAGTCGACGACGGAGGCTCGGTGCGAGTGGATGCCGTTGGCGACGAATTGCTCGTCGACTCGCTCCAGAGGGTGCCAGCGGCGGCCTGACGTCGTCGGCGCCCCCGCGCCCTCCGCTGGTCGACCAGCGGAGGGCGCGCTACTCGACCAGCGAGCGGGTGACGGCGAGTTCGTCGAGTTCGGCTGCGACCATCATCTGCACGAGTTCCTCGAACGTGACGGTCGGGGTCCAGCCCAGGACCTCCTGGGCCTTGGACGCGTCGCCGATCAGGTGGTCGACCTCCGCCGGCCTGATCTGGCTCTCGTCGTGCCGAACGTAGGGAGTCCAGTCCTCGATCCCCACAGCGTCGAAGGCGACGTCGAGCAGGTCGCGGATGGAGTGCGTGACGCCGGTGGCGATCACGTAGTTGTCGGGCTGAGGCTGCTGAAGCATGCGCCACATGGCCTCCACGTAGTCCCCCGCGAATCCCCAGTCCCGTCTGGCTTCGAGGTTGCCCAGTCCAAGCGAATCCTGCAGTCCGAGCGAGATGCGCGCCGCGGCCATGCACACCTTGCGTGTGACGAACTCGGCTCCGCGCCGTGGCGACTCGTGGTTGAAGAGCATCCCGCACGTCGCGTGCATTCCGTACGACTCGCGATAGTTGATCGTGAGGTAGTGGCCGAACACCTTGGCGACGGCGTAGGGGGAACGAGGCCAGAGCAGCGTGGTCTCGCGCTGCGGAACCTCCTGCGCCTTGCCGAACATCTCCGACGACGACGCCTGATAGAACCGCACGGATGACACGTCGTCGCCCGCGTAGGTCCTGGTCGCCTCGAGCATGTTCAGCACGCCCTGCCCCGTCACCTGAGTCGTGACAGCAGGGTTGTCCCAGGAGTAGGCGACGTACGAGATCGCCCCGAGGTTGTACACCTCGTCGGGCCGCGCCTCGCCCATCGCGCGCTGCAGGCTCGGGAGGTCGGTGAGATCACCCGAGATCAGCTGCACGTCGGGGACGATGCGTTCGACCACCGCCTGCTTGGGATTGTTCTGGCCGCGGATGAGGCCGTAGACCTCGTATCCCTTCGCCAGGAGCAACTCGGAGAGGTAGAGACCGTCTTGACCGGTGATCCCGGTGATGAGCGCACGTGGCATGAGGTCCTTCGATGGCTCGGGGTTGCTCACATGGTAACGACATAGCCGCCGCGCTGAGAAACCCTCATTCGGGCGACACGACACGTAGCGCTGACGTTCAGCCGACACTGATACGTTCAGAAGCGTTGACATCTCGTCGACGTCAGGGAAGATCTCTCCGAACTCCGCGCGCAGTCTGCCGCAGTGCGAACGTTTCCTCTGGGCCACTCAGAGGAGCGCTATGTCGCACGTACCCCCTTTCACCGCGCCGTCCACCGACGACGCGACGCGTCCCGTACCGGCCGGAATCGAGCCGACTCTGCCGGTCGGTGCCACCGCCATCGTCTATTGCGAGGGCCTGTTCGGCGAGCAGGACGGCAAGACCGCCAACGGCCTCGTTCGTTTTTCGGAGCGCTACGAGATTCTGAGCGTCATCGACAGCACGCACGACGGCGCGGATGCCGGCGCACAGCTCGACGGCGTCCCCAACGGCATCCCCGTTGTCGCCTCACTCACAGCGGCTCTGTCCCGCGCCGGCCGCACGCCCGACTACCTGATCTTCGGCATGGCGCCGGCGGACGGCCTGCTCTCCGACACCCACCGCTCTGTGCTGCTCGACGGCATCGAGCAGGGCATGCACATCGTGAACGGCCTTCACGAGTTCTTGAACGACGATCCGGAGTTCGCGGCAGCAGCGCTGCAGAACGGGGTCACGATCACCGATGTACGCCGCCCCAAGGAGAAGAAGGACCTGCACCTCTTCTCCGGCCGCATCTTCGACGTCACCTGCCCCCGCATCGCGGTGCTCGGCACCGACGGATCGGTCGGCAAGCGCACAACGGCCACTCTGCTCGTGCAGGCTCTGAACGCTCGAGGCATCCGTGCCGTCTTGGTCGGCACCGGCCAGACCTCGATCATGCAAGGCGGCAAGTACGGCGTCGCGCTCGACGCGATCGTTCCCCAGTTCTGCTCCGGCGAGGTGGAGAACCAGGTCGTCGCCGCGTTCCTGGGCGAAGACCCCGACGTGATCGTCGTCGAGGGACAGGGCGCCCTGAGCCACCCCGCATACATGAGCAGCGCGCAGATCCTGCGCGGCAGCCGTGCGAGCGGCGTCATCGTGCAGCACGCCCCCAAGCGCCGCATGCTCGGCGACTTCCCGATGATGCCGGTGCCGAGCGTCACGAGCGAGGTGACCCTCATCGAGGCGTTCGCCGACACCAAGGTCATCGGGGTCACCATGAACCACGAGGACATGACGCCCGACGAGATCGCCCCTGCGATCGGCGTGCTCGAAACGGAGACCGGACTGCCGGCAACCGATCCGCTGACACGGCCGCTCGACGAACTCGCCGACATGGTGACGGCCGCCTTCCCCGAGCTGCAGCCGCGCACGCGACTCGCCAACTGAGGCGACGCGGCCAGTGCCCTGGTCCGGCGCCCTGGTCCGTGCGTTAGCGGGCTCGCCTCCATTCGGGTCTCATCGACCCCGAATGGAGGCACCACGTGGTACGAATCGCCGCACGACGGGCACCGCCGCTTCGCGCAGTGCTTTCCACCCTCGGTACCTCTGAAACGGCAGTTCGAAGACCGCAGCGAACACTCGGGCGAAACACACCGTTGCCGGCACGAGCACGGCGACGAGCACGAAGAAGGCCGGCGCACCCGACTCGACGCGAGGCAGCACAAGGCCGTAGGACACGGCTATCACGATCGGCATGTGGGTCAGATAGAGGCTGTACGAGAACGACCCGAGGCTGCGGAGCGGCCGCGTGTCAAGGAGGCGCACGATGCTCCGCGGCCGCGAGGTGGCGATCGAGGCGAGGAAGCATCCGATCGCGGGGGCCCAGGCCAGATCAACCCAGAACACGTTGAGATTCGACCAGGTCGCGCCCTCGACCGCGACCAGAACGACGACCGGGACCGACGCTGCGAGTGCATACCAGCCCCACGGCTGCGACCGCACGCGCTCCTTCGCGGTGACGATCCCCGCCGCAACGACGCCGACGGCGAACAGCACGGCGAGGTCGGGTGTGAACTTCACGAGCGCGTCGTTCAGAAGTGACACGTGCGGCCCGAGCAGCCCGATCGTGACGACGACCGCGGCTACCGATGCCGCCATCGCCGGCGCGCTGACGCGGCGCACGATCAACAGCAGCAACGGCAGAAGAAGGTAGAGCTGCGCCTCGATGGCGATCGACCAGAATGCACGGTTCGGGATGCCGGCAGGCACGGCATCCTGCACCAGCAGTCCGTAGACGACAACGGATTTGGCGTTCGGCACCGTCCACCCTGGCTGCGCGAGCACACACCAGACCATGACCAGGCTGAACCCCAAGGCCGCCCAGTACGGCGGCAGGATGCGCCAGGCGCGTCGGCGCCCGAACTCCCGGATCGATGCGAAGCGCCATCCAGAGCGCACGGGACCGAGGGCGAGCGAGAATCCGGAGACCGCGATGAAGACGATCACCGCGAACCGTCCGTCACCGAGCCATGCCGCCCAGAGCGGCGCGTGCACGGCAGAGGCGCCCGGCCATGCCCGCTCGAAGATGTGGTTGAGCACGACGTACAGCGCTGCGAGCCCGCGGATCCCGTCGAGTCCGACGATCCGGCGAGGATTCACGGTCGAGGCGACAGCGCCGACGCCGGTCATCAGCCTTGGGTCCGACTCCCGTCCGACGCACTACACGTGTCGGGCGACGTCGTACCCGACAGCGTGCGGGACATCACGCCCGCGCCGGGGCATCCGACGACACCTTTCGCGGTGCACGCACGACGATCGCGGTGGCGATGGCGAGCACGACGACGCCGATGGCCTCGACGATGACCGTCTCAGGCACGAGGGTGAAGCTCCAGACCTCGGTGATACCGAAGAGCCCGACGGTCAACGCGAGCAGCAGCGACAGCAGAGACGCGATGACGAACAGCAGGCTCAGCACCGTCGCCCATGTGAGCAACAGACCGCGGAGAACGAGCATGGCGATCGCCAGCACGATACCGGCGATGGCATTCAGCACGAACAGCACACCGAGCAGGCCGCCGACGCCGTCGAACACCAGGAACAAATGGAATCCGCCGATCGTGAGAAGGATGATCGCGCTGAGGATCCGTATGACCCACAGGGCGCCTTGGTTGCTACCGCTCATTCCCGTCACCTGTCTTTCGATGTGGTCCCCCGTTGTGTGAGGCCGCCGTTGAGTACACGAGTGAGCGCGCGTGAACGTTCAGATCTGCGCCGGATCCACTGTGCCGATTCCGGCCGCGGTCCTCAGGTCGAAGCCCGTTCATTGCGGGCCGTAGGCGGTCAAGAAACGATTGCGGAAGGCATCCATGCGCCACACCGGCGCCGCCGGTGACGGGAACACGCCCTGCTGCCAGTGCCAGGAGTCGATGCCGGCGATCACCCCCTTGTCCTTCGAGATGATGCTGATGGGCACATCGTGGTTCGCTCCCGACCCGCTCACCACGGTCGCCGGCTGGTGATCGCCGAGCACGACGAGCACGAGGTTCGGGTCGTTGAAGGTGGTCAGGAACGAGAACAGCGTGCTCATCGTGTACTGCACCGACTCCCCGTACAGCTGTTGCACGTGGCGGGGGTTCTGCCAGACCACGCTCGGCGGCAGCCCTTCCGCGGGCTGCGGGTCGTAGACGGATCCATCGCCGACCGACGACCACGGCACCAGATGGGGAAGCGGAGTCCACGGCGTGTGCGACGAGACGAAGTCGACCTCCGCCATGAACGGCTTATGCGGGGAGGCGAGTTCGTGCTGTTGAAGGTAGTTCCAGGTGAACTGGTCGGGGATGCGCGCGTAGCTGAATCGCGGTCCCTGATACCCGACGTTCTGCGAGTTCAGCAGCGTGTCGTAGTGGTAGAACGACTTTCCGACCGGCCAAGGAGCGGCATCCGACGGCACATCGCTGAGAGTGCGCCATCCTGCCTTCTTGAACGCATCGCTCAGGGTGAACCTGTCGCTCGACGTGACGCGGTCGTACTTCTGCTGCGAGTCGACCCACAGCCCGCTCTGCAGTGTCGAGTGCGCCAGCCAGCTGATACCTCCGAAGGTGGGCGAGGTCAGGAACGCACTGCGTTCGGAGTACCCGGCCTTCGCGAGCTGGGCGTTACCGCTGTTCAGCACCTTGTCGACGCCCGACGAGAACGAGGTGTTCTGCACGGCGACCTGACCGTAGCTCTCGATGAAGGCGACGATGACGTCTTTGCCCTTGAGGCCGGTGAGCAGGTCGGATGCCGGCAGCTTCGCATACGGATCGCTCACCGCAGCCTTCGCGAACGCCGCTTGGTCGTGCGCGGTCACGCCGGCCTGCACGGCCTTCTGCTCCAGGGTTCCGATCACAGAGGATGCCGCAACCGGCTCCCCGGGAACCAGTTGCGCCCCGACGAGCGCCGCGACCACCCAGACCGCGGTCACACTCGATCCACCGATCAGGGCCGCCCTGCGATGAGTGCGCAGGACGCGATCGATGCGCAGGAGCGCCCAGGTCACCGCCACAAGCGCCGCAGCCACCGCAAGCAGAAGCAGAGCGACGAGCCCGGCCGCACCGAAGCCGCCGGCCGAATCACTGAGCACGCCGTAGGCATCCCGCAGCTCCGGCCAATCCGTGACGATGTTGAACGGGCGGCTCAGCGTCGTCTCGAACCCCTTGTCGAGCGCTGCGAGAACCGCCGCTGCGACGAGGAGAACGGCGATGAACGCCGCGACGATCCTGCGGGCGAACGCCCACGGCAGCAGTGCCAGCACGAGCAGCCCGAGCACGGCCTCGACGGGAACGCGGAGAAGGGCGAGCCCCGATCCGGAGGCGATCAGGCCAGGAGCGAGCGCCGCAACGAACAGCACGAGGACGGCGGCCGTTGTCGCGACCACCACAACTGCCCGCCGGTCGTCGTCGCGGGCATCCGATCGCTCGCTCATGCCCTGATCCCCGCCGAGAACACCGAAGCAGGTCGCACGCGGGGCGAGGCGATCTTTGACTCTTCGACGCAACGCTCCGACAGTCCGTATCGCAAGAGCACGACGTCCCCGATCGGCCTCACCTCGACGAGCCGAGCGCGATGGTCGGCCGTCCAGGGGAAGGCGCCGTTGCGAACCAGACGCGGTGCTTGCTCGTCGGCGACGAAGAACGGGGCGACGACCAGCTGCAACTCGTCCGCGAGGCCGGATGCCAGGAACTGCGTGTGCACCATTCCCCCGCCTTCGACCATGAGGCTCTGCACGCCGCGCTCGCACAGGTCGCTGAGCAGGTCGATCATGGTTACGTCCTCGCCGAGTCCCACCACGGAGGCGAGCGACCCGAGGCGTCGGTGCAACGTCCCTTGCACCGACGAAGGACAATAGACCAGTTTTCGGGTATCACCGACGACGAAGAACGCCGAACACGGGTCGAGGTCTCCCGTCGCTGTGACCGTCACCTTCCACGGCAGTCGGGACCTGCCGGCCGATGCCCTGAGGCCGCGTCGGTCTTCGCTGCGCACGAGCAGCCGCGGGTTGTCCTTGCGGATCGTGCGCGCACCGACCAGGATCGCGTCGTTCTCTGCACGCAGCTCGTCGACGCGGTCGAAGTCGGCGGCATTCGAGAGCATCAGCCGTGGCGGCAGGGCCGTGTCGAGATAGCCGTCGATCGACATGGCGCTGCTGAGCGTCACATAGGGGCGCGGCTCGCGGCGTGAGGTCATGCGCGGTGCTGTCATGATGGTCGATCTCCTCGACGGTGTGAAGCGAGAGCGATCGCGATGACCGCGCCCGGAGCCACCGCGATCAAGGCGATGACGCCGAAAGTGGTCGATGCGGCGACTCCCGCCGCCGATCCCAGTCCCGCTGTTGCGAAGGTCCATCCGGCGACGCCCTCGCGCGGGCCCCATCCGCCGATGTTCACGGGGATCGAGGCGCCGAGCAGCACGACGAGGGCGATGACACCCGACCGGAGTGGCGGGACCTGCACGCCGACGGCGGCGACGGCGATCGCGAAGACGGCGACGTGGCATCCGACCGCGACGACGGACGCGACGACGACCTGCACGATCGCGGACGGCGATCCGACGCCGGCTCGCAGCTCGGCGACCTCGCGTGCGATGACACGCCGCAGTCGTGCGCTCGCGATGACGATGGAGGCGGTCACGATGATGACGGCGAGCACGATTCCGAGGGCGAGGAGCACCGATCCCTCGAATTCCGCCCCCGCCCATGCCAGCACCCCGACCGTGACGATCACTTGAACGACCTGGCCAGCAATCCGTTCGATCACGACGGCACGGGATGCCTGCGGCACGTCGCCGGAGTCGCCTCCGTGGGCGACGGCGCGGTGCACATCACCGAGCAGCCCACCGGGAAGCACGGAGTTGAGGAACTGCGAGCGGTAGTACATGCCGATCGCGGTCGGAAGCGCGATGCGCACGCCGAGCCGGTTCGCCACGACCCGCCACCGCCACGCCGACGCGGCCGTCGACACGGCGCACAGCACGAGCGCAGCTGCCACCGCCCGCAGGTCTACGCTGAGCAGGCCGTGCACGAAGGGAGCTGCACCGACCCGCCACACGATGACGGCCAGCAGGATCACACCGGCAACCGGGCGCACCCACGCGCGAAAGCGGCGAGAACCGACGGCGGACTTCAGCTGTCGTTTCGCCTTCGCGTCCCTGCTCGCCACGTCGGCAGTCGACGGAACGGGTCTCAAGGTCGTCGCGCTCGCTGCCTGGCTCATCGCGACCACGCCAGAAGATCCCTGTGGTGCACGACGGCGGACAGCGCTCCGTCCGTCAGCTGGGCTCGGCGAAGGTCGAGGTAGTCGGAGGCATCGTCGTGGAGGTGCGGGCTCTGCTCGAGTGCGGCATCCGTCCAGCCGTCGAACCACTCGGCGAGCAGTCGCGCATCGTGCGGCCCGAGCCGCCACGGCGTCTCGACAGGGCGCACGTGCCAGCCCGCCTCGAGGAACAGCCCGCGAACGACCGCGACAGCGTGCGGGCCCAGCAACCGCCTGCCGTCGGCGCTGCGCCTTTGATGAGCGTTGAACGCATTCTGGAATGCCTCGTCCAGCGGATGCCTCGGAATCAGATCGACCCTGCCCGTCACGCTGAGACTCAGCAGCACAGGGGCACCGGCTGCGACAGACGCCGCTGCGATCGCGTGCACCTCCTCGGACGTCAGCACGTCGAGCAACGCGGATGCCGTGACGAGCGAAGCTCCCCGCAGGTCATCGCCGTCGACGTGCTCGAGCTCCCCGACGCTCGTGCGCACCGACAGCGGGCGGCCGTCGCGGTCGACAGGCATCCGTTCGTCCCGCGCGCTGGCCACGAGGCTCGCGTTCCAGTCGTGCAGCACCCAGGTCTGCGGACCGGGAAGCAGCGGTGCGAGCCAGCGCATCATCGAGCCGGTGCCGCTGCCGAGATCGTGGACGACGATCGGTGGGTCCCCAAGCCGAGTCGCAGCCGCCAGGGCGAGCTGCATCGAGCGCGAGCGGGCATCCTCCGGCTCGCGCAGTGCGAGCCACGAGCTGCTGGTCTGAACGACGTCGGTCATGCTCTCCTCCTGCTGCTTGCGTGCACCGCGTGACCGCTCGCCACATCGCTCAGCACGGTGGCGATGGATTCTGCCGTCTCATGCCAACCCGGTGCCGAACAACGCGTGCGCATGGCCTCTGCCTTCAGAGCCGACCGCCTGCCGGCATCGGACCACCACTGCTGCAGCACGACGCGCAGGGCCCACGGATCGTCCGGCGGCACAAGGATGCCCGCCCCGCTTCCGTCCACCGCCTCCGGAAGGCCGCCGACCCGGCTGGCGAGCACCGGGATGCCGTGCGCCAGCGCCTCGGCCACCGCCATGCCGAAGCTCTCCGCGCGAGACGGCGCGACGAGGAGATCGGCCGCTGCATAGGCATCCGCGAGTCGGCTGCCCATCAGCACCCCGGCGAACCGGATGCGCTCCCCCAGCCCCGCCGCCTCGGCGACCGTCATCAGCGCTGCGACGAAGTCCGGGTCGACGTCGAGCGATCCCGCGAGGGTGCACGTCCAGTTCTGTCGGTCATCGAGCCCTGCGAGCGCGCGCAGCAACACGTCCTGGCCCTTGTGCGGAGCGACGGCGCCAACGCAGAGGAGCCGCGTTCCACCCGGCGAAGCGACGGTCGCGGGTACCCGCTCCACGCCGGGCAGGGCGACCACGATGCGGTCAGGATGGGAAAGGCCTTCCGACACGAGCTCGTCTCGCGTCCACCTGCTCGTGACGACCACCCCCGCCGCCGCATCGAGCGCGCGCCGCTCGCGATCTGCTGCCGCTGCCCGCTCGTGCTCAGGTGCGACCGATGCCGCGACCATGTGCGCGAGCACGACCATGCGGAGGCGGCCGGACTCCCGTTCCAGAGCATCCGGCGCTTCCACGGCGAGCAGCCCGTCGATGACGACCACGGCTCCGTCGGGCAGACGCGAGAGAACCGCCGTCGTTGCGAAACCGCCTGACGCACTCCGGAGCATTCGCACGTCCCACCCCAGATCCGTCAGCCCCCGGCACAACGCGAGGTCGTAGACGTTTCCACCGCTGACCCGAAGAGGGTCGTCCACGCCTTCCGGCACGACGACGTGCACGATGCGCGGTGCCGAATCTCGTGTGTCGCTCACAACGCCCTCTGATAGCTCGCCCACGCGATGTGGGACTCGTGCAACGTGACCGCGACGGACGACAGGAGTCGCCCTGGGTCGCCGAGGCTGCCGGCCGAAGCGCGCTCCGCGAGGCGATCCGCGATCACTCGGCAGAGCTGCTCCGTCGTGGTGTTCATCCCCGTGAACTCCGGTTCGTCATCGAGGTTGCGGTACGCGAACGCTCCGACGATCTCGTGCAGCGCGGCGGACGCGAGACCGATGTCGACCACGATGCCGTCTGTGTTGAGTTCGTCGGCGCCGAAGGAGGCGTCGACGACGAACGTTGCGCCGTGCAAGCGCTGCGCCGGCCCGAAGACCTCGCCTAAGAGGCTGTGGGCGACCATCATGTGGTCGCGGACGGTCACGGTGAACGTCACGATGCGTCCTCCCAATCGATGGTGTGACAGAGCACGGGCGCGCCCCCCTTCTCGGTCGAGCCTTCGGCCAGTTCGGCCATCACCCGCGGGAGATCGCGCCACGACGACTCACCGCTGAGCAGAGCGTCGAATGCCGAATCTCGCAGCAGTCGCAGGGCGAGAGCGAGCCTGTCCTTCGTGCTTCGCGTGCCGCGTCGCCTTGGAGCGACCATGCCGACCTGGCTCGAGCGGATGGACAGCCTTCGCGAGTGGAAATCGGCGCCGAGCGTCAGGGTGACGGGCCGATCGCCGAACCAGCCGGCCTCGATCACCTCGCCCTCGTCCGCCACTGCCTGAAGAGCGAGCTGCAAGCCGGATTCCGCCCCGCTCGCGTCGATCACCACATCGCAGTCCCGTGGCGCATGTGCCGGATCCGCGAAGCCGACCCCGAGCCGCTCCACCGTCGTCCGACGAGACGGATCGACATCCACCAGCGTCACGTCAGCCTCAGGGATGCCGGCCAGCAGTCGCGCGACGCAGCATCCGATCATCCCGGCACCGATCACCACGACACGATCGCCGATGAGCGGTGAGGCATCCCACACGACGTTCACCGCGGTCTCCACGGCGCCGGCCAGCACCGCCCTCCTGGCCGGAACGTCGTCGGGCACCGGCAGCACCGCGGCGGCCGGGACCACGAACGCCGATTGATGCGGGTACAGCGTGAACACCGTGCGCCCCACCAGCTCGCTCGGCCCCTGTTCGACCCGGCCGACGTTCAAATAGCCGTATTTGACCGGCCAGGGAAAGTCGCCATCTTGATGTGGCGCTCGCATGCGCTCGCGCTCGCCGTTCGGCACCCGGCCGAGGAACACCGTGCTCTCGGTTCCCCGGCTGACCGCGGTGTAGCGCGTGCGAACGAGCACCTCGTCGGCTTCGACCGGTGGCAGCGACTGCGTACGCAGCGCACCGAGTCCCGGCCTTTCGATCCAGAACGCCGTCGCCTCGAGCACGTGTCTCCCTTCGACTCGATCACGCGTCGTACGATCGGATCGCCGATCGCATCTGAACCGCTCGGCGCGTCGTCGCGTCTTAAGGAATGAGGGCTCTGACAGAAGACACGAGGAAGACCATGAGAACGGTTCACTGGATTCCGATCACCGCGACGGCTGCGTGCATCGCCGGCCTTGCGCTTGTGCACCTGGTGACGCGGCTTCCGCCTGCCGGCTGGGCAGCGGGAGCCACCTACGCCGTGGTCTCCAACGTTCTGCTCGGCGTCGGTCTGCACCGCAGGGGCGCAACACGTGTCGGCTGGGCGAACGTCGTGACAACGGCGCGGTCCACACTCGTCGCGCTGATCACCGCCATCGTCGCGGCGTCGTTCGTCGGGCCGATTCCTGTGCCGCTTCTCGTGGGGCTGGCGATCCCCGCGCTCGCGCTCGACGCGGTGGACGGCTGGGTCGCACGCCGCACAGGGTCGGCCTCCGAACTCGGCGCCCGGTACGACATGGAGGTGGATGCCTTCCTGCTCATGGTGCTCAGCGCCTACGTCGCGCAGACCCTCGGCGTCTGGGTGCTCGCGATCGGCCTCATGCGTTACGCCTTCGTGGCCGTCGGCTGGGCACTCCCCTGGTTTCGTGCGCAGCTCCCGCCCCGGTACTGGCGCAAGGTCGTGACCGCCGCGCAGGGCATCGCCCTGACGTTCGCGGCATCCGGACTGCTCGCGCAGCTCGCAGTGGTCCTTGTGCTCGCGGCCCTTCTGCTGCTCGTCGAATCGTTCGGGCGCGATGTCGTGTGGCTCGTGCGGCACCGCTCGCCGGCCGAGGCGCCACGGGCGCTTAGATACTCTGCCGTACCTCGAGCATCGGACAGGCGAACGGATCCTTCTCCCCCAGCCCCACCCGGTTGATGTAGCGGAACACGATCGTGTACGACTCGAACAGTCCGGTCTCCAGATACGGCACATCACGATCGGCGCAATAGTCGCGCACCATCGGTGCTGCGCGTCTCAGATGCGGCCTCGGCATCGACGGAAAGAGGTGGTGCTCGATCTGATAGTTGAGCCCGCCCATTGCGAAGTCGAGCACGCGATTGCCGCGGATGTTACGGCTCATCATCACCTGCCTGCGCAAGAAGTCGAGCTTCATCTCCCTCGGCACCAGTGGCATCCCCTTGTGGTTGGGAGCGAACGACATGCCCATGTAGAAGCCGAACAGCCCGAGCTGCACTGCCAGGAAGGCGACCGCCTTGCCGGGCGGAAGGATGAAGAACACGATGCCGAGGTATCCGATCAGCCTCGCCATCAGGAAGGTGATCTCCACGGGGCGACGAGCCACCGGCTCGCGGGCGAACACGCGGCGCACGCTCGAGGCGTGCAGCGAGATGCCCTCGAGGAACAGGATCGGGAAGAAGAACGCCCCCTGGTGCGCGAACACCCAGGGCAGCGGCCACGGCCTGGGCTTGCGTGCTTGCTCCGGTGTGAAGGCGATCACCGGCAACTCGATGTCGGGGTCGTACCCTTCGCGGTTCGGATTCGCGTGGTGCTTGGTGTGCTTGTGCTGCCACCAGCCGTAGCTCATGCCGATGAAGAGGTCGCCGAGAATGAGGCTGATCCAGTCGTTCCACCGGCCTGAGCGGAAGATCTGCCGATGCGCGGCGTCGTGTCCGAGAAAGGCGGTCTGGGTGAAGACGAACGCGAACAGCGCAGAGACGGCCATCTGCCACCAGGAGTTGCCGACCCACAGGAGCAGCGCGAAGCACGCGGCGTAGGCGATCGGCACGGCGACGAGCTTCGTCCAGTAGTACCCGTACCTGCGCCTCAGCAGGCCGGAACCACGGATGTCGGACGCCAACTGCGTGTAGTCGTTGTTCGCACCCGGAGTACGCGGAACCGTAGACCGCACCGCCCCGAGGCCTGGCGTCGTGATGGTCGTCATTGATTCTCTCCCCGTCTGCGCCGCGGCATCCGCGGATCGGAAATGATCAGGCAGTCGGGGTCTGGGACAACCTGCCATCAGGGTACTCCGCCCACCCTGCGATCGGACGGGGTACGGTGAATCTGCGTGTTGATGCGCAGGAACCGGCGAGTGGTCGTGATGAATGACGGACCGGATGCTGCGAACTCGCTGGTGAGCCCGTTCGTGTCGTCGCTGGCCATCGACGGTGCGTCCATCTCGGTGGTGTCGGAGGGCGGAAGACAGGCCACCATCGCCGCCAGCAATGCCGACGCGGTGCGGCTGGACGAGTTCCAGTTCGATCTCATGGAGGGTCCACGCTGGCAGGCGATCGACGAGG
Source organism: Humibacter sp. RRB41 (assembly GCF_022761015.1). Taxonomy (GTDB): domain Bacteria; phylum Actinomycetota; class Actinomycetes; order Actinomycetales; family Microbacteriaceae; genus Humibacter. Next base: position 82,606 of record NZ_JAKWJQ010000002.1, on the reverse strand, counting down.
CCAGGTCGGTGCTGGTGGCCGAACTGGACTCTCCCGTCGCGCAGGCGTGGCCGATGTTCGCGTCGACCGCGCTGAGCATCGGCGTGCACGCCGTCTTCTCGTTCCCGCTGCGACTCGGCGCGGTGGTCGTCGGGGCGATCGATCTGTACCGGAGGGCACCGGGCGCCCTGGACTACGACGCGATCGAGACCGCGGAGTCCCTGGCCAGGGGAACGACCACGGCCGCTGCACGTCTCGCGATGCTGTCGGCAGGCGGAGCAGAGGATCCGTCCGGCCCGCCCGCGATGCGGCGCGAGGTACATCAGGCGGTCGGCATGATCATCGTGCAATTGGATGTCTCTGCGACAGATGCCTTCGCCCGGCTCCGGGCGCACGCCTTCGCCACCGACCGCTCGGTACGTGACGTCGCGGCCGACGTCGTGAGACGCAACATCGATTTCGGCGCGCTGTCGGACGACCCTCTCTAGACTCGGAAATGACCTTCATGGGAGCCGACATGGGCAACGAATCGCGAGAGTCCAAACTCAACGCAGCCTTCGTCGCGGTCGCCGACACGCTGACGGCGGACTACGACGTCGTCGACCTGCTGCACACCCTGGTGAGCGAGTGCACCGAGATCCTCGACGCTCAGGCCGGCGGCTTGATGCTCGCCCAGCCGGGTGAGGCGTTGCAGCTCGTCGCGTCGACGAGCGAGAGAGTCGAACTCGTCGAAGTCATGCAGCTGAGCGCGGGTGCAGGACCGTGTCTTGATTGCTACCGCATCGGCGAAGCCATCGATGTCCCCGACATCGCGGCGACGACGGCGGCCTGGCCGGAGTTCGCGGCGATCGCGCTTCAGCACGGCTTCCGTTCGGTGCACGCGACGCCGCTGCGGCTCCGCGGCGACGTCATCGGCACGATGAATCTCTTCCGCACGTTCGCCGGAGCGTTTCCGAGTGCAGATGCCGACGTCGCGCAGGCGCTCGCCGACGTCGCGACCATCGGCATCCTGCACGAACGCATCAGCAGTCAGTCCGGCCTCGTGGTCTCACAACTGCAGCACGCGCTCGACAGCCGCATCCTGATCGAACAGGCGAAGGGCGTGCTGGCTCAATCGGCGAGCCTCGGCATGGACGACGCGTTCGGGGTTCTGCGCCGGTACGCGCGCTCGCACGCGATCACTCTTCGCGCCGTCGCGTCCGGCGTGGTCGATCGCACGATCGGAATCGACGCACTCGTCGCCTGATCCCTTATCGGTGTGCCTGCGTCAGGCGTTCTCGAGTTCGGCGATCACGACCTTCTTCTGGCGCATCATCACCTCGATCTGTTCCGGCCTGACCGTGAGATCGCCCATGTTCGCCGGGATGATCTGCCAGCTGACACCGAACCGGTCTTTGCACCAGCCGCACTGCTCGGACTCCGGCACGTGCGACAGCTTCGACCAGTACCGGTCGATCTCCTCCTGATCAGCACACGAGACCACGAACGAGATCGACTCGTTGAACGTGAACAGCGGGCCGCCGTCGAGACAAACGAAGTCGACGCCGTTCAATGTGAACCTGCCGTTGAGCACCTTGCCCGACATGCCGGCGAAATGCTCGTCGAGGGACTCGTCCGGATACTCGTCGATCGAGACGATGCGCGAGTTCGGAAAGACGCCGACGTAGTACTCCATCGCCTCACGCGCCTGCTGGTCGAACCAGAGACAGGGTTGGATGGGTGCGAGTCCGGCCATGATCTTTTCTCCTTCGATCGGTATTGCACTCGGTGTGGTCCGCGGCGATCTCGCCGTGGCTTCAGTCCAGGAGGGCGTCGATCTGCGTGAGGGCGCCCGTCATACCCTCGAGCATGCCCATCGCGGCGACCTTCTCGAGCTGCTGCAGGTCGGCGAAACGCGCGGTGATCGTCATGCGCGTGCTGTCGCCGTCCGCGAGCGCCTGAAAGGACACCTCGAGACGCATCGTCGGCATCGCGGGATCAGGCTCGCCGTCGGCGAGCGAGAAGCCATCCTCGATGAGAAGGCTGTTCGGGGCGTCCGTTTCGAGCGTCGTCCACCAACCTGGAGCCTTCTCGCCGTCTGGCCCGGTCATGTGATAGCGAGATTCTCCACCGGCCACAAGTTCGTGCCGGTCGAAGGTCGCGGGCCAGGTCGGCGGACCCCACCACCGCTCGAGTTGACGCGGGTCCTCCCACACCTGCCAGACCCGTGCGGGCGGGGCTACAAACTCGGCCACGAAAGTCATGGTGAGGAGCTGCGGATCCGTGCTGCTGCCGATGACGGTCATGGCCGCCTCCTTCGCGTCGTGTTCGTATCGCCCTGTGCGGTGTGCTCAGCCGTCGGTTCGTTCCCGGGCGTGAAACCGTCCTCGGCGAGGATGCGCTCGATGCCTGCGGCGCGCTCGCGCCACAGAGACTCGTACCGCTGCAGCAGGGCGTTCGCGCGCCGCACGGTCTCGGGCACTGCTCGCACGAGCTGCTCCCTCCCCCGTCGCTCCTTGCGCACCAGCCTCGCGCTCTCGAGCACGGCCACGTGCTTCTGCACCGCGGCGAAGCTCATCGCATAGCCGCGCGCCAGGGTGGTGACAGATTGGTCGCCGGCCATCGTGCGCACGAGGATGTCACGGCGCGTGGCATCCGCCAAGGCGCGAAAGAGACGGTCCACCTCGGCATCCGAGAGATCGTCGAGCGACGTGCTTTCTACAACCATTTGGTTGCACGTTACTCGACGCATTCTCCTAGGTCAAGGGCTGCGCAACGCACGAGCAGCGTTGCGGCTGATCTCGAGCAACTCATGTACGGACCAGTGGTCGTCTACGTACCTGCCGTATCGCAGCGCGACGATGCGCCCGTCCCTGGCGATCAAGAACTCGGCAGGCAATCCGAGCTTGGTCTCTCCATCTCCGAGGGCGCTGCGCAGGCTCGGCGCGGCACGCAGTCCGCGAGCCGCCGAACGCCAGCTTCGCCAGGTCAGCCCACGCCACGCATTTCGCCAGGTGATCCGGCCGACGCCGAATTCCCGGTAGACCTCGAATTCCGGATCGGCGACGGTATCGAAGGGCAATCGCCCTTGAAGGGGAAGCATCACCTCGGCCTCGGAGTGGAAGAACACGACTTCGCGAATTCCTGCGTCCCTGATGTCGTCGATCCGCTGCGCCATCTGATGCAGATGGAGGTTGCAGACCGGGCAGCCGGCATAGCGGCGGAATTGCAGATGCACGACCTGCTCGCCCGGCACCGTGATGCGGCTTCCCGTGATCGACGTGAACGAGCGGGGCGACACGACGTCGCCTCTGCGCAACGTGTCCATGCGCTCACCTACTCGGCCGGCACGGTGCCACGAGCAGCGGATGCCTTCGCCTGCTTCGGCGGACGCTTGAACGCTTCGCGCATCATCAGCTGCGCCACCGACGGCGCACCCTGCGTCGTGGCGACCGCCGCGACGCGACCCACGAAGCGGGCGTCGTCGAGTTGCCGCACCATGGCATCCGCCAGGTCGATGCGCGCGGTGAACTTGGGCGGCAGGTAACGCTCGGCAACCTGGTAATCGCTGACGGCATCCGCGTCGAAGAGGCCGGAAGGGCGCAGCACCGTCCACTCCGTTCCGCTGGCGGCGACGATGCTCTCCATGCGCTTCATGTCGTCGTAGAGCGACCTGCCGAGCACGTTCGCGACGAACGGCTGCAACACCCGTTCGAAGAAGAACCCGCCGTGGGGCCCTGCAGTCGGATCGACGGCGCTCGAGCTCACGCAGACCAGGCGACGCACGCCGTGCCGCTCCATGGCGGCGAGCATGGCGCGCGCTCCCACCGAGTAGGTGGTGATCGCCTCGCGCGAGTACGGCACCCCCAGTGCCGACAACACGGCATCCTGCCCCTCGACGGCACGATCGACCGACGCCTGGTCGAAGACATCCCCGCCTTCGACGCGCAACCGCTCATGGTGGAGCGGGAACGATTCCGGCGCCCGCGTGACGGCAGTGACGCCCGCGCCGGCATCCAACGCGAGTCTGGTGACGAGACGCCCGGTGGGTCCATTCGCTCCGAAGACCACGATGTTCACTAGATTCTCCTTGTCGACGGTGTTCTGATAATATGAAAACCGTACTATATGAATGCGAGAATGACCATGGCAGAATCGGACAGCACGGCATCCCGCACGCATCGGCGGCTCACGACCGAGGTGAAACGGCACTTCCGCGATGTGAACAACCAGATCGCCCTGCTCGCGCACCACGTCTCGTCCAGGGTCGAGCTGCGCGACATCGATCTCGACTGCCTCGACTACCTGGCGCAGCACGGTCCAGCGGGTCCAGGGGCACTCGCCCGTCGCGCCGGCGTGCATCCTGCCACCATGACCGGCGTCGTCGACCGTCTGGAGAAGGGCGGCTGGATCGAACGACAGAAAGACCCGTCAGACAGACGCGCCGTGCTGCTCGCGGTGCGCCCTGACGCGATCGGCGAGGTCTTCAAGCACTACTCGGGAATGAACGACGAGATGGATGCCGTGTGCACCGGCTACTCGAACGCCGAACTCGAGCTCATCTCCGGCTTTCTGGAGCGCACGGCCGACGCCGGGCGGCGGGCTGTCGCCGGCTTCTCCGACCACTGACCTCCGGCCACGATCTCCGACCGCTGACGAGCGGGTCGTGGAGGTCGTGCAGGTCAGGGTCGCACGGACAGGCACGCCACGAGACCGAACACGGTCACGACGACGAACGCGCAGACCACGATGACGGTTCCCCGAACCTGCTTGCGACGCACGTCATCCCGGTCGGCGCCCCACAGGGTCGCCTTCAGGCGCACGCGATGCGCCTCCGCGACGATCTCCTGAGTTCCGGGAAGCGTCAGATCGAGGGCGCCCTGCTCGAGCTGGCTCTCGATCAGCCGGGCCTCATCGAGCGTCATGGAAGCGGCCTTCGACCGTGGCCGAGCGCCACCCAACCGAACATTCCCCGATCGATCTGCCGCTGGCATCCGACGACCCTCCACGCGTATCCGTGATCCGCTACAAGAGTACGGCCGTGTGACGCGACCCGACCGGGCTACTCGCCCTGCGGAACGAATCGATACCCCATGCCCGCCTCCGTGATGAGATGCCGTGGATGTGCCGGGTCTGCTTCCAGCTTCTTGCGCAGCTGGGCGAGATAAAGGCGCAGATATCCGGAATCCGAGGTGTGATGCGGGCCCCACACCTCTGTGAGGATCGTCTCGCGTGTGATCAGCCTGTCCGGGTTGCGCACCAGCAGCTCTAAGATCCGCCACTCCGTCGGGGTGAGGCGCACCGGGCTGTCTGCGCGCGTGACGCGTCGCGTTGCCAGATCGACGATCACGTCGGCGAACGCGACACGCGGCTCGTCGTCGGCGGTGGGCATCCTGCGCACCAGGGCTCTGATGCGCGCCAGCAACTCGTCCGTCGCGAACGGCTTCGTGACGTAGTCATCGGCGCCCCTGTCGAGGGCGTCGACCTTCTCCGCCGAATCGGTGCGGCCGGAGATCACCAGGATCGGCACAGTGCTCCATCCCCTGATCGCATCGATGACGGCGAGGCCGTCGAGGCCCGGCATTCCGAGGTCGAGCACGACCAGATCGGGATGCCCCTCGATCGCTGCATCGAGCGCTTGCCTGCCGTCGGCAGCGACCAGCACGTCGTAGCCGTGAGCAGTGAGGATGATGCGCAACGCGCCGAGCATCTGCCGGTCGTCGTCGGCGACCACGATCTTCATCGCGACCCTCCCTGTTCGGTCGCAGGACTCGAACCGTCATCGCCCTTGCGGTGACCGTGCGAGAAGACGCGCAAGGAGACCACCATGGTGAGGCCGCCGCCCGGGGTGTCCTCCGGCGAAAGCGTTCCGCCCATCCCCTCGACGAAGCCTTTCGACAGCGCAAGCCCGAGCCCGATGCCGGTCGAGTTGTCGGCGTCGCCCTCACGCTGGAACGGTTGGAAGACCGACTGCTTGCGCTCGTCCGGCACGCCAGGACCGTCGTCCGCGACGCGTACCTCCACATGATCGCCGAACGCGCTCACGCCCAGCCGCGGCGGGGAGACCGGGGACGAGAAGCGCAAGGCGTTGGCCAAGAGGTTCACGAAGACGCGCTGCAACAGCACGGGATCGGCGAGCACCGCCGGCGACTGGTCCGGAATGTCGAGCACGACCCTTCCCGGGGCGGTGTCGAGCTCCTCGAGTGCAGCCTGCAGAACGTCGTCGACGTCGACCCGGCGCAGCGACACTCCGAGCACGCCCGCCTGCACTCTGCTGACATCGAGCAGGTTGGTGACGAGGGACTCCAGGCCGGCCAGGCTCTCCGCTGCGGTCGCGAGCAGGGCATCCCGATCGGGTGCTGACAGCTTCACGTCGTGGGAGCGCAGGCTGGTCACCGCGGCGGTCGCGGATGCGAGGGGACGTCGCAGGTCGTGTCCCACCGCGGCGAGCAGCGCCGAACGCACCCGGTCGGTCTCGGCCAACGGCCGCAGTTCGCTGGCGGTGTCGCTGAGCTCCGCGTGCTCGAGTGCGGCGTCGAGTTGAGCGACGATCACCGACAGCACACGACGATCGGATGCCGTCAGCTCGTTCCCGAACAATTCGAGCGTCGCGCGCTCCCCCACCGGCTCGACCGTGCCCGCGGCCCCGCCCGACTGGCCGTCGTCGGCGAGCACGCTCCCCTCGGCAGCGACCAGGCGCACCCGCTCCAGTCCGAACGCCTCCTTGGTGCGTTGCACGAGCGCCCCGACGGCATCGTCGCCGCGGATCACGCCGCCGGCGACGGTCGCCAGGATGTCGGACTCCGCCGCCGATCTCTGCGAATCGCGCGCGCGCCGAGCGGCCTGGTCGACGACGAAACTCACCAGGGCGGCGCCGACCACGTAGAGCAGCAGTGCAAGCAGGTGCACGGGCTGAGCGATGGTGATCGTGTACAACGGCTCGACGAAGAGGAAGTCGAGAGTGAAACCTGAGAGCACGGCGGCGAACAGTGCCGGCCAGATGCCGCCGACCAGGGCGACGACGATCACGAGCAGCTGAAACGCGAGCACATCGCTGGTCAGCGCATCGGGGCTGCGGAACAGCCAGAGGAACCAGCTGAGCAACGGGCCCACGACGATCGCCAAGAGGAATCCGTACACCCGCCGCCGCACGCTGAGCGCGCCGCGGGATCGAGGCAGCACCAGCGGATGGCTACCGGCCGCCGAGTGCGACACGATGTGCACGTCGATGTCGCCCGATGCCCTGATCACCGTGGCGCCGATGCCGGGGCCGGTGAGCAAGGCGAGAAGGCGCGAGCGCCGCGAAACGCCGATGACCACCTGGGTGGCGTTCACCGCCCTGGCGAAGTCGACCAGGGCGGCCGGGATGTCCGCACCGACGACCTCGTGGTAGCTGCCGTCGAGCTTGGCGACCAGTGCGCGCTGCTCCGCCAGTGCACCAGGATGCCGCTCCCGCAGCCCATCGTCGCTGACCACGTGCACTGCCAGCAACTCTCCGCCGGCCGACCGGGCGGCGATGCGTGCACCCCTGCGCAGCAGGGTTTCGCCTTCCGCACCGCCCGTCAGCGCGACGACGACCCGCTCTCTCGCCTCCCACTTGCTGTCGATTCCGTGCTCGCGGCGGTACTGCTGCAACGCCGTGTCCACCTCATCGGCGAGCCAGAGCAAGGCCAGTTCGCGCAGCGCGGTGAGGTTGCCGAGCCTGAAGTAGTTCGACAGCGCTGCGTCGATTCGCGCGGCCGGATAGACGAGACCCTCCGCGAGCCTGTCCCTCAGGGACTGCGGTGCGAGGTCGACGACCTCGATCTGGTCGGCGGCGCGCAGAACGGCGTCCGGGATCGTCTCCTGCTGGCTGATCCCCGTGATCTGCTCCACGACGTCGTTCAGCGATTCGATGTGCTGGATGTTGACCGTGGAGATGACCGTGATGCCGGCGTCCAGCAGCTCCCGCACGTCTTCCCAGCGCTTCTCGTGGCGTCCGCCCGGGGCATCCGTGTGCGCGAGCTCGTCGACCAGCGCGATGTCCGGTCGGCGGGCGAGAACGGCGTCGAGGTCCATCTCGGTGAGCAGGATGCCCCTGTGAGATACCGACCTGCGCGGAATCACCTCGAGCCCGCTGATCATGGCGGCGGTGGCCGTGCGATCGTGCGTCTCGACGAGCGCCACGACAACGGTCTTGCCGGTCTCGGCCAGGCGCGCGCCCTCTTCGAGCATCGCGTAGGTTTTTCCGACGCCCGGCGCCGCCCCGAGAAGCACTCGCAGCTTGCCCCTGGCCATTCAGCCGTCCGCCTTCATTTCCGTCCGCTGTCGCCGCCGGGATCCAGTTCGGAAAGCGCCAGGTTGAGCCGCAACACGTTCACCGTCGGTTCACCGAGGTATCCGAGATCCCGCCCCTGAATCATAGACTTCACCAGCGTTTCGACCTTGGATGCCGCGAGGCCTCTGGCCTCGGCGACCGCCGGCACCTGCAGCAACGCGTACTCGGGGCTGATGTGCGGGTCGAGGCCCGATCCGGATGCCGTGACGGCGTCGGGCGGAATGCTCGAGGCATCCGCCCCGTCGAGTTTCTCGATCTGTGCCTTTCGTGCGTCGATGGCCTTGGTCAGTGCCGGGTTGTTCGGCCCGAGGTTGCTGGCGCTCGACGCGTTCGCGTCGTAACCGTCGCCGGCCGCCGATGGCCTGGACTGGAACCATTGCGCAAGGGGGACACCCTTCGCGTCGGTGAACGACTGGCCGATCAGGCTGGAGCCGACGGTCGTCCCGTGCTCCTGGATGAGCGAGCCGCTCGCCCGCACGGGCATGGTGAGCTGGCCGATGCCGGTCATCGCCAGGGGGTAGGCGATGCCCAGAACGACTGTCAGCACGACCATGGCGCGCACGGCCACCCAGTACTGCCTGGCCGTTCCGCGGAACGTGGGACTCATGTCGGTTCTTCCTTCTCGAGTTGGTGGTCGAAGCGGTGTCGTCAGAAGCCGGGGATCAGGGCGACCAGCAGGTCGATGAGCTTGATGCCGATGAACGGCGCGATGATGCCGCCCAGTCCGTAGAGCAGCAGGTTGCGTCCGAGCAGCTGTGATGCCGACGACGGGCGATACCGCACGCCTCGCAGCGCCAGTGGGATCAGGATCACGATGATGATCGCGTTGAAGATCACCGCGGATAGGATCGCCGAAGACGGAGAATGCAGCTGCATGATGTTGAGCGCCTGCAGCCCGGGGAAGACGCCCACGAACATCGCGGGGATGATCGCGAAGTACTTCGCGACGTCGTTCGCGATCGAGAAAGTGGTGAGCGCTCCGCGGGTGATCAGCAGTTGCTTGCCGATCGCGACGATGTCGATGAGTTTCGTCGGGTCGGAGTCGAGGTCGACCATGTTGCCGGCTTCCTTCGCCGCCGATGTGCCCGTGTTCATCGCCACGCCGACATCGGCCTGAGCCAGCGCCGGTGCGTCGTTCGTGCCGTCACCGGTCATCGCGACGAGCTTGCCGCCCTCCTGCTCCCTGCGGATCAGCGCCAGTTTGTCCTCGGGCGTCGCCTCGGCGAGCACGTCGTCGACGCCCGCCTCGTCGGCGATCGCCTTCGCGGTGAGCGGGTTGTCTCCCGTCACCATGACGGTGCGGATGCCCATGCGCCGCAGATCCGCGAACCGCTCGGCGAGTCCCGTCTTCACGACGTCCTTGAGATGGATGACCCCGAGGATGCGCGCCCCGCCGTTCGGCTCCCGCGTCGCGACCGCGAGCGGCGTGCCTCCGGACTGCGAGATGCGCTGGACGATGCGATCGAGCTCGGATGCGACAGCGGAATCGATCGCGCCCTCGCTCCCCGCCCAGGCGGAGACCGCGCTCGCTGCGCCCTTGCGGATCTGCGTGCCGTCGCTCAGATCGATACCGCTCATGCGCGTCTGAGCCGTGAACGGCACTGACTCACTGGCCACAGACGACGACGGGCTGTGACCGAGTGTCTTTGCAAGCGCCACGACTGACGAGCCCTCCGGCGTCGGATCGCTGAGTGATGCCAGGGCAGCAGCATTCACGAGTGCGTCGTCACCGACACCGGGAAGCGGCAGGAACTCGCTCGCCTGACGGTTGCCGTACGTGATCGTCCCCGTCTTGTCGAGCAGCAGCGTGTTCACATCGCCCGCAGCCTCGACGGCCCTTCCCGACATCGCAAGCACGTTGCGCTGCACGAGCCGGTCCATGCCCGCGATGCCGATCGCCGACAGCAAGGCTCCAATGGTGGTCGGGATGAGGCAGACCAGCAGCGCGACGAGCACGGGAACGGTGGGGGCGGCATCCGCGTAGCCGGCGACCGGGCCGAGTGCGAGGATCACCACCACGAAGATGATCGTGAGCCCTGCGAGCAGGATGTTCAGCGCGATCTCGTTCGGTGTCTTCTGTCGTGCCGCGCCCTCGACGAGACGGATCATGCGGTCGACGAACGTCTCACCCGGTTTCGACGTGATGCGCACGACGATGCGGTCGGAGAGCACGCGCGTTCCGCCCGTCACCGCACTGCGATCGCCGCCGGATTCGCGCACCACCGGCGCAGACTCGCCTGTGATGGCGGACTCGTCGACCGAGGCGACGCCCCAGATGATGTCGCCGTCGCCGGGGATCAAGTCGCCCGCCGTGATGACCACGACATCGCCGAGCGTGAGGTCGGCCGATGCGATCCGGGTCGTCGCCGCGTGCAGCGCGCCGGGATCGTCATCCGCATAGTCCACGACGCGATCGGCACTCGTGGTGGTGCGCGTCGTGCGCAGGCTGGCGGCCTGCGCCTTGCCCCGACCCTCGGCGACTGCCTCTGCCAGGGTGGCGAAGAGCACAGTGAACCAGAGCCAGATCGCGATCCACCAGGTGAATGCGACCGACGTCGAGGTTCCGCCGGAGACCTGATGCCCGAGGAACGGTTGGGCGATCGCGAGCACGGTGGTGAGCGCAGCACCCACCTCGACGATGAACATCACGGGGTTGTGCCAGAGCACACGCGGACTCAGCTTGCGCAGAGCATCCGGGAGGCTCGTCCACAATTGCCTCGCGTTGAACGCGCCCTTCGGCGCTCCGCCCCGTTTGGGCGTCTTGCCGCCTTTCGACGCCGTGGCGGGTGAAGAAGCAGCGGTCATGGTCAGTGGAGTCCTTCTGCGAGTGGTCCGAGTGCGAGAACGGGAAAGTACGTGAGTGCCGTGATGATGAGGATCGTTCCGACCAGCAGCCCGACGAACATCGGCCGGTGAGTGGGCAGCGTGCCCGTGGTGACGGGCGACTTCTCCTGGGCTGCGAGCGATCCGGCGAGGGCGATCACGAAGACGATCGGCACGAATCGGGCGAGGAACATCACGCATCCGAGGGCCGCGTTCATCCACGGTGTATTCGCCGAGATGCCGCCGAACGCGGACCCGTTGTTGTTGCCTGCCGACGTGAAGGCGTAGAGGATCTCGGAGAATCCGTGCTGGCCGGGATTGAAGATGGTCGTCTTCTCCACGCTCTGCACGACGCCTGGAACACCGAAGCTGAGCGCTGTTCCGGCGAGGATCAGCGTGGGCGTCGTGAGGAAGTAGAGGCTTGCAAGCTTGACCTCGCGCGCCCCGATGTGCTTGCGCAGATACTCGGGGGTGCGCCCGACCATGAGACCGGCGAGGAAGACCGCGACCACGGCCATCACGAGGATGCCGTAGAGCCCAGCCCCGATGCCTCCCGGCGCGACCTCGCCCGTCATCATGTTGAGCATCGCCATCATGCCTCCGAGCGGGGTGAGGCTGTCATGCGCCGCGTTCACCGCACCCGTCGACGTGAGTGTGCTGGTGGTGCCGAAGAGCGTGGTTCCCAGGATGCCGAACCGCTGCTCCTTGCCTTCCATCGCGCCGCCTGCCGCCTGCGTGGCGGCCCCGCCTCCCGCCGATTCCGCCCATGTCATGAGCGACAGCGAGACGACGAAGATGACGGCCATCGCGGCGAGGATCGCGTATCCCTGTCGGCGGTCGCCGACGATGCGTCCGAAGGCACGCGGAAGGCTGAACGGCACGAGAAGCATGAGGAACACCTCGACGAGGTTGGTCCACGCCGTCGGATTCTCGAACGGATGCGCCGAGTTCGCATTGAAGAACCCGCCACCGTTGTTGCCGATCAACTTGATGGCCTCCTGAGACGCCACCGGCCCACCAGGGATGTTCTGGGTCGCGCCGGCGATGGTGTGCACGGCGTGCACCGCGTTCAGGTTCTCGATCACGCCGCCCGCAATGAGCACGAGTGTGAAGATCACCGAAAGAGGAAGGAGCACCCGGAGTGTTCCTCGCATCAGGTCCACCCAGAAGTTGCCGATGGTGCCCGATCGATGAGCAGCGAATCCGCGAACGAGCGCGATCGCCACGGCGAGACCGACGGCGGCGGAGACGAAGTTCTGCACCGTCAGCGCGGCCATCTGCACCGTGTACCCGACGGTGGCCTCCGGGGAGTAGGACTGCCAGTTCGTGTTCGTCACGAATGAGATCGCCGTGTTGAACGACAGTCCCTGGGGCACGGCGGGCAGGCCGAGCGAGTACGGCAGCCACGCCTGCAACCGCTGCAGGAGATAGACGATCAGAACGCCGACGATGGAGAAGGCGAGCACGCTGCGCAGGTAGACCTGCCAGCTCTGCTCGGATTTCGAATCGACGCCGATGATGCGATAGATGCCGCGTTCGACGCGCAGGTCGCGGCGCGACGTGAACGTGATCGCCAGGTAGTCGCCCAGCGGCCTGTGGCAGATCGCGAGCAGGAGCGCGACCGTTGCGAGCTGAGCGAGGAAGAGCCAGAACTCCATCTAGAACTTCTCCGGTTTCACGAGCGCGTACACGAGGTACACGAGCGATGCCACGGCCAGCACAGCGGACAACACGACGAAGAAGGTCACAGCTTCTCCACCGCCCGTCCGACCAGGGCGACGACGACGCCGAGGGCGACGATGCCGAGAATGCAGAAGACGTCCAACACCGGATGCTCCGTTCGGTCTCACGCGCCGCGATGAACGCAAACGCGGGCCGCACCTCGCGGCCAAGACACCATCGAACCCGCCCGCCGCAGACGCGCACCCCGTCCTCACGGAATCCATGCGCCCGGCGGCCGTCTCCTTACGGAATCCGAACGGAGCCGACAGTGCTCGGCCGGCTCACCACGGCCGGCGCAGTTCAGCCGGCGCACCTCAGCCGGCGTCGTGCCCGAAGATCCAGTAGTACTGCGTGTGCTGGCGATGACGTGGCAGCGCGAGCGGACCGCGGGCATGCTCCCGCACCGCCTTCACGAGCTTGCGCTCGCCCGCCGACCACAGGTACGAGCGCTCAGCGTCGAGCGTCTCGATCAAGGATGCCGCCAGCAGGTCGACGATGCCGCTTCCCGTGTCGTCCGGCTCCGCCCACGAGACGGTCGTGCGAGCATCCACTGCAAGGGGCAGCTTGTCGTGGTCGTCGTGGGTGTCCTGGATGACGACGTGTTTGGTCGCGCCTTCTGGTGCCGCGCCGAGGATCGTGGTGATCGCGGGCAGTGCAGTCACGTCTCCCGCGAGCACGAGCGTGTCCGACTCGGCATCGATGGAGAGCTTCTGGGGTGTGTGCGCCACCTCGGCCCTCAGGCCGATCGTGGCGTGCTTGGCCCAGGATGCCGCCGGTCCGACCGGCTCGTGCAGCACGAAGTCGAGGCTGAACTCCCCCGCCGCAGGGTCGGGATCAACGATCGTGTAGCCCCGCTGCACCACTTTGTCGCTCGACAGGGACGGCACCCAGAGCCGCACCCAGATGGTGGGATGCAGCGCGAGCTCGTCGAGGAATCCGGGGGCGGAGAGGCGCACGCGCCGGTACCAGGGCGTGAAGTCGGTGATGCCGACGACCTCGACGGCGTGGTTCTTCACGCCCATCGCCTTCAGCACACCGCGCTGCCAGTTCGCTGCCATGGCGGCTCCTCGAGTGGTCGTGCGCCACCTCGAGGGCGCGAGCAGTTCGGTTGTTGCGGGGCATCCGTGTCGACCGCCGACGCCCGCCCCGGGGTCGAACGGAATCACGCGGATGCCCCGCGGCCTCGACACTATCGAGACTGGTTAGGTTAGGCAACCCTTATCAGAAACGGACGACCGCACAAAAGACCGTCGCCCGAGTGGATGCCTCTACTGAGGCGCCACGTCTCGGGCGACGGACGGATGGAACGGATGCCTCAGCTGTCGGAGTCGCGCTCGTCGAGCGCCGAGATCAGCGCATCGACCGCGGTGATCAGATTGTGCAGCGCCTGACGCTCGATCGAATTCTCGGGCAACTGCTGAATGTCGAAGCTCGCCGCGCTCGCGGCCTTGCGTGCTTCGCTGACGAGCGCCTGCGTCTCGAGATCTGCCATGATCAGTCCCCCCCTGATCCTCGTGTGGTGCCGAGTCTAACGACGGGTCGGCAAGCGGCGCGAGGTCCGGAAGTCAGCGCGCGAGCGCAACCGAGTCCGTGACGAGCGGGAACAAGCTCGATGCGATGCGCTCGAGCTCCTCATCGAGTGGCGACGCCTGCACGAGCAGCAACGTCACCCCTGCCCTCTCGAATTCGCGGATGCGCTCGGCCACCTGCTCCGGTGTCCCGATCAGGTTCGGTCGCAGGCCGCGTGTGCCGACGGAGTACTCGCGCTTCGACACTTCGACGTCGAGCTGCGAGTGAGCGACGAACTCCTCGAATGAGGCGTACCCGGGCGAGCTCGGATCGACGGCCGTGATGCGCTCGAGTTCGGCCTGAGCCTCGGCTTCGGTGTCGCGCACGATCACGTAGGCCGCCATTCCGACCTCGGCGAAGTCCTCGCCTTGCCTGCGCCTGCGGCGCGCGTTCACATCGTCGATCTTGCCCGACACCTCATCGGGCGTGCCGCCGTGGATCACGTAGGCGTCGGCGAAACCAGCGATGGCTTCACGACCGTCTTCGCTCTCTCCCCCGGCGAAGATGCGAGGGGCGACGCGTGGTTTCGGGCTGAGCACGGCATCCTGAACGTCGTAGAACTCGCCCTTCTGACTGAACGGCTGCTCAGTCCACATGCCGCGCAAGATGCTCACGAACTCGCTGGACTGCACGTAGCGCTTGTCGTGCGCGGCGAACTGGCCGCCGTACTGGCGCGCCTCCTCCGCCCACCACGCCGAGACGACGTTGAGCGAGAACCGGTCACCGCTGATGTCCTGCAGCGTCGCGGAGGTCTTCGCGGCAACGGTCGGAAGGTGGAACCCGGGCCGAACGGCCGTCATGATGCGCAGACGCTGCGTGACCGCGGCGATCGCGGACGAGAGCGACCAGGCCTCCAGGCTCGGGGCATCCACTCCCTTGCGATCGTTGAGGTACAGCTCGGGCACGAGGGTGATGTCGTAGCCGAGCCGGTCGGCGAGCTGCGACACCTCGCGGATGTACTCCCAGCTGGCCTCCATGCGACCCTCGTCGCGGATGTTGCGCAGAAAGCCGCCGTAGACGGGTGTCCAATATCCGATCTTCATGCGAGTACGGGCTCCTTCACTGCCACGAGGGCTTGTTCCAGGTCGGCGACCAGGTCGTCTGGGTCTTCGAGACCGATCGAGAGTCGGATCGTCGATCGTGAGAATCCGGCGGCTTCGAGTTGCTGCCGGGTGAACCGGCTGTGCGTCGTGGTCGCCGGATGGATGACGAGGCTGCGCGCGTCGCCGATGTTGGCTGCGAGCGAGAAGAGCCGCAGCCGGTCGATGAACGCACCAACCTCTTGCTCCCCCGCCGCGAGATCGAAGGAGAACACGGATGCCGCAGCCTTCAGCTGCCGTTTCGCCCGTTCGTGGTCGGGATGCGACGGCAGGCCGGCGTAGTGCACCGCGGACACCCGCGGATTGCCGGCGAGTGCCGTGGCGATCGCCAGCGCGCTCGAGGTCTGCCGCCGGATGCGCAGATCGAGCGTCTCGATGCCCTGCACGATGAGGAATGCGCTGTGGGCGGAGAGAGCGGGCCCGAGGTCGTGGGCGAGCTTGACCCGCGCATACGTGATGTAGGGACTGGAGCCCTGCGGCAGATCAGTGGCGAACGTGACGCCGCCGAAGCGCGCACTCGGCGTCGTGAACTGCGGCCAGCGCTCCGGGTGAGCCGTGAAGTCGAAGGTGCCGCCGTCCACCACGACGCCGGCGAGAGCCGCGCCATGACCGCCGAGGAACTTCGTCGCCGAGTACACCACGACATCGGCGCCGAAGTCGAAGGGACGCAGCAGCGACGGCGTCACCGTGTTGTCGACGACGAGTGGGATGTCGCGCTCGTGTGCGGCATCCGCAAGGGCACGCAGCTCCGGCACGCGTCCGGTGGGATTGTCGACCGATTCCACGAACCACGCACGGGTCCGATCGGTGGTCGCAGCACCCCAGGCGGAGGCATCAGACGGGTCGACGAACGTGGCCGTGATGCCGAAGTCGGCGAAGGTGTCGCCGAGCAGGTCGACCGTTCCGCCGTAGAGCCGATTGGATGCCACGATGTGCTGCCCGGTGCGGGCCAGCGCCAGCAGCGCGATCGATGTCGCAGCCTGGCCGGACGCCACGGCAAGCGCGGCGACGCCGTTGTCGAGCGCGGCGACCCGCTTCTCGAGCACCGTGTTCGTCGGATTGCCGGTGCGACTGTAGAGGTTGCCGGGCTTACGGAGGGCGAAGATGTCGCGCGCCGTCTCGTAGTCAGGGAACTCGTACGCGGCGGTCTGGTAGATCGGCACCACCGACGTGTTCTGCGGGACACCCGGCACGAAGCCGGCGTGCACCTGCCTGGTGGCGCCCGCCCAGCCATCCGCATCCGAGCGATGCCGTCGCTCACTCTGTTCGCTCACGCCGCGACCTCCTCGACGAGCGAGGCGTCGCGTCGCACGATCGGCTCCCGGCCCTTGCGCTCCAGGAACTGCACGAGCTCGGCGCTGACCGTTCTGTGCGTCGCGTCGTTCAGAGCGTCGTGCACGCCGCCCTCGACAACGGCGAGCTCGATGTCCGGGCTCAGCGAGCCGTAGAGACGGAGTGCTTCGCCGATGCCGGTGATCTCGTCGTCGGCGCCGTGCACCGCGAGAACCGGGACGGTCAGCGTCAGAGCGCGAAGTCGCTCTACGATCTCTGGCCGGAACGTCTGGGCCGTCAGCGCGGAGAGATCGGCGTCCGCCGACAGCCGTCCGCGGTGCACGACGCACGACGTGCGCTCGGCGATGCGCTCCTCGTCAGTTCTCCGTTCGACTGCCGCATCGATTCCGCCGATGCCGGCGAGCACGACCGAGTCTGCACCCCAGCGCGACGCGAGCAGCGCAGCGATGACGGCGCCGGAGTCGGAGCCGACGAGCGTCACGCGGGCCGCATCGGTCAACTCGGCGGGCGGCGCCGCCTGGTCGAGCCACGCCGCGTCGATGCCGTGCAGTGGCGGCAAGTCGGTGACGAGCACGTCGTATCCGTCGTAGGCCAGGCGATCCCCGAGTCGCTCATACAGTGCTGCGGACTCGCCGCGCCCTGGGAGGACGACGACGGTCCCGCGGAGTCGGGCGGTGTTGCGGCTCCTGTGGTTGGCCGCGACGCTGACTGCCTGATGGGTCGGCACGGATGCTCCTTCGAACGTGTGAGTCCAGAGGTACTACGACACCGCAGTACATTTCAAATAGTGCCCTGACATATTGAGATATGTGTCGCGCTTTGTCTCGCCAATCGTGGACAGATGATGACGGTCAGAGTCGCCCGACCGCTCATTCAGGGGGTCGGCTCCGATGCGATCGCATATCGCGCACGGACTCGGGTCAATACAATCGTGACGAACACATCACACGGCCGAACGGGGAATCCTGATGTCTGTGATCGAGGCGCACTCGGCCGCGGTCAGTCCGCAGTGGCTCCTTCAACGCGTCAAGGGCACCACTTCGGCCGAGCTCGGAGCCGGACTCGAACAGCTCATACGATCGGGCACCCTCGCGCCAGGAGCGCAGCTTCCGACGATCCGCGACCTCGCCCAGGCCGCTTCCACGAGCGTCGGAACGATCCTCGCCGTGTGGAACCACCTGCGTGAAGCGGGGCTCATCGAGACCCACAGGCGAGGCGGAACGACGGTGCGAACCGCTACCGCCCTCCATGTCGTCTCCGACTGGTCGTCGATCGATTTCCAGCAGGGCGAACCGGACATCTCCCTGCAGCCGGAACTGGGCAGCGCACTGCTCGACAGCCTGACAGCTCCCAACCTCAACGTCTTCGGTCGCGAGTACATGACGGAACGGCTGTATTCCGCCGTCGCTCCGAGCTGGCCGTTCCGTGCCGATGCATGGATGACGGCCGGCGGTGGAACAGAGGCGCTCCTGCTTGCGACCGCTGCAGCGGCGCAACCAGGTTCGGCGGTGGCCGTCGACGAACCCGTCAGCCCGGGGTTCCTCGACACCCTCCGGGACCTGGATCTACGACCCATGGCCGTTGCGGCCGACGAGTCCGGACCACTTCCTGCATCGCTCGCCGATGCGATCGAAGCAGGCGCGACAGCTTTCATCTTCCAGCCCGGTGCCCCGTTCGCCGTCGATCACGCAGTGACGATGCAGCGCGCACGCGAGCTGGCTGCCACCCTGTCCCGTGCCGAGAATGCGCACGTCGTCGTCGTCGAAGACGACTCGATCGGTCCGCTCGCACGGCGTGCCGTCCCCACACTCGGACAGGAGCTCACGGGACGCGTGCTGCGCGTGCGCAGCTATTGCAAGGCCTACGGCATCGATGTACGCACATCGGTGATCGGCGGCCCGCGACGACTCGTCGACCGTGCGATCGGGCTTCGAAGCCACGGTGTCGGATCCAACAGCCGGATTCTGCAGAACGCACTGGCTTATCTCGTTCAGGATGACGACGCGAATGCTCGCGTCGCCGACGCTCGCGAGCGTTACGAGCGTCGTCGGGAGTTGCTTGTCGACGCTCTGCGTCGACAAGACCTCACCGTGCACGTCGGCGCAGACGGCATCGTTCTCTGGGTCGAGGTCGCAGACGAGACCGACGCCCTCGTCGGACTCGCTGCCAAGGGCATCCTGGCGGGGGCCGCTGCCAAATCCTTCATCGTGCGACCGGAGCATCCGATGATCAGGCTTTCGGCGATGCAGCTGCCGGAAGACGACACTGCTCTCTTCGAACGGCTCGCGGAGACGATCACCATGGCCGCGCAGGGCGGCAGGCGCGAGTTCTTCGACTGACGCTCTGCCCCGAAGGTCGCCACCAACGTGCCGGGGCGCGTCGCACCGCGGGCTCGTTCTGCTCGGGCGGCGGGCACGAACGAGACGACCCGGGCATGGCATAGGTGCGCTCTGACGACACATGGCTCCGACACAGGGTGTAACAAAAATACAAAATTGAAAACAAAAGCCCTCGTGCCCTCGACGATCAGTAGCGTCACTCACGCAGTACCTGGCTCCTGATTTGGTTTCGGCCGCGCTTCGCGGCGAATGACAGCGCGTTAGAGAGGTGCATCCATGTCCATTCAGATTCTTGGAATGGTTTCCACGAACTACGGATCCGAAAGCGTGGGCTGGAAGGGCCCGCTCGTCGACCCGACGTACTTGGCGGACTTCGCCAAGGCTCACGAGGAGGCCGGCTTCGATCGTGCACTCGTGGCACACAGCGCCAGCTCGCCCGACGGCCTCGCCGTCGCGGCTCACGTGCTGTACAACACGGACCGACTCGGCGTGCTGATTGCTCAGCGCCCCGGCTTCGTCGAGCCCACGTTGACCGCCCGCAAGCTCGCGACTCTCGAGAACCTGACTGGCGCGGGGCGCGTGGCCATCCATCACATCACCGGTGGCAGCGACACGGATCAGCGTCGAGACGGCGACTTCCACGACAAGCAGGCCCGATACCGCCGCACGGCCGAGTTCATCGATGTGCTTCGTCGTGAACTCACCTCCGACGAGCCCTTCGACTACGAAGGCGAGTTCTATCGCTATGAGGGTGCTTTCAGCTCGGTCAAGCCGCTTGGTTCCGTACCGATCTTCTTCGGAGGGCAGTCCGATGACGCGATTCGTGTCGGAGGCCGCTGGGCGGATGTCTTCGCGCTGTGGGGCGAACCGCTCGCCCAGACGCGTGAGCGCATCGAGCTCATCCGCAGCGAAGCCGCCAGCCACGGTCGCACCATCGATTTCTCTCTCTCCGTTCGCCCGATCGTGGCACCGACCGAAGACGAGGCATGGGAGAAAGCCGCAGCCATCCGCAAGGCCTATGAAGCCAACCTCGAGGGGGGCGTCGGGCGAAAGTGGCGAGTCGGCCGCGGACAGAACACGGCCGTGGGTGCGCAGCGCCTGAAGGAGGAAGCATCCGAGAAGCTCGTGCACGACGAGCGACTCTGGTTCGGCGTCACTCAGCTGAGCGACGGTGGCGGAAACTCGACAGCACTCGTCGGCACGCCTCAGCAGGTTGCCGAGGCACTTCTCAAGTACCACGACCTCGGCGTACGCAACTTCCTGATCAGGGGCTTCGACCCGCTCGCGGATGTTCGCGACTGGGGTCACGAGCTCGTCCCCCTTCTGCGTGCCGGCGCCGCCGCTCGCGAAAATGACCTGGTCCCGGCCTGAGCCGCGGACCTCGACCGAAAGAACAGACAGTGAGCCTTTCAGCGAAGAAGACCGTGAAGGTGGCTGCCATTCTCGCGGCCGCGACGCTCGGCCTGACCGGCTGCGCGGCGGGCACGGCTGGCGCAGGTCAGCAGTCCTCCGACGCGAGCGGCGCCATACCGGCTGCCAGTCAGCGCGGTGACACCCTCACCTGGGGCTGGTCGTTGCCGTCGACCTGGGACCCGGTGACGTCGGCCGTCGGCAACGACGTGAGCGCCCTGTCGCTCGTCTACGAGGGTGTGACCGAGGAGGACGCGAAGGGCAACGCGGTGCCCGGCCTCGCGAAGTCCTGGACTTATGCGAAGGACGGCAAGTCCGTGACCTTCCATCTGCGGTCTGGGCTCACCTTCTCCGATGGAACGAAGCTCGACGCCGCCGCGGTCAAAGCGAGTCTCGAGCGCGGCATCACAGAGAAGGACTCGACCGTCGCTGCCCAGCTGGTCGACGTGCAGAGCATCTCTGCTGACAGCTCAACGGATGTGACGCTCCACCTGACCCAGGTCGACTATCAGATCCCGCTTCTGCTCTCTGGTAAGACAGGACAGATCGTGAGTCCGACCGCGGCCGCGGACGACGTCTCCAAACTGGCGACGCAACCGGTCGGTGCCGGTCCTTTCGTCCTGAAGTCGTACGTGCCGGGGTCTCAGGCAACGCTCGTGAAGAATCCGAAGTTCTGGGACGCCGACAAGATCCTCGTGAAGAACTTCATCCTGAAGCCGACGCCCGACCCCTCGGTGGCCGTCGCAGGCTTGCAGTCGGACCAGTTCAACATCGCCGACCTCACGTCGTCACAGGTGAGCGCGGTCAAGGCTGCCGGATTCCCGGTGGAGACGACCAACGTGCTCCCCGTTCGCGTGCTCGACGTGAACAAGACCGTCAAGCCATTCGACAACCCCAAGGTGATCCAAGCCATCAGCACGGCGATCGATCGCGACGCCCTCGTCAAGACCGCGAACTTCGGATTCGGGCAGCCCGACTGGCAGCCGTTCCCGAAGGGGTACGTTGCGTACAACTCTTCGCTGGACAACCTCTATCCGCACAGCGTGTCCAAGGCCAAGAAGCTGCTGACCGAGGCCGGCTACCCGCACGGCGTGAGCATTCAGTTGGCGCTCGGTGCAGCGGAAGACCCGGTCGGTGAACTGCTGCAGCAGCAGCTGAACGCTGCGGGCATCCACACGACACTGGTCGTTCAGACCCCTGGGGCGAACAACTACATCACCCGCAAGTACCCGTTCGTGCTCGACCAGTTCAATGCGAGGCAGTCCCCGGTTCAGGCACTGCAGGTGCTGTTCGGCGCGCAGGGGCTGATGAACCTCGGCAAGACCACGCCGCCGTCGCTGGCACCCGCCGTCTCCAAGGCCAACGGCTACTCGCTGACCGACCCCGCCTACCCGGCGGCGATCCAGGCCGCGACGAAGGAAGCCGTGACGAACATGCCGAACGTCTTCCTGTTCACCGTGACCCGATTCGAGGCGCACTCCCCCAAGGTGCACGGCCTGCAGCACTGGGTCGACATCCAGCGGTTCGAGAACGTCTGGGTCGAGAAGTAGGCGAGACGTCATGACGACGCTCAACGTGAGGGGCGGAGTCGGCCGCACCGCCGACTCCGCCAGAGGCGAGGGGATCGCACGATTCTCCGCGCTACCTGCTGTGATCAGCACGGCGGTAGCCCTCGGCCGCGCCCTGCTCATCGCTGTACCCGTATTGCTGGTGTCGACGTTCATCACCTTCATGCTCGGCGGGCTGACGAAGCAGGACCCGGCGTCCCTCGTTCTCGGCGATTCCGCCACCCCGCACGACGTCGCGCGCATGCAAGCAGTGTTCGGCCTCGATAAACCCCTGATCCTGAGATATTTTCTGTGGCTCTGGAACGCGCTGCACGGTGACCTCGGCTCGTCGTGGTTCACCAAGATCCCAGTAACAGACAGCATCGCCCAGAGGCTTCCCGTCAGTCTCTCGGTCGCCGTGTTCGCCCTGCTCATCGCAGTGTTACTCGGCGGTACGTTCGGCATTCTCGCCGCGGTTCGGCAGGGCGGCTGGCTGGACCGCGTCGTCACCGTCGTCACCTCGTTCCTCGCCACGGTTCCCGGATTCGTCGCGGCCATCGCATTGATCATCGTGTTCACGCTCGTCATCCCGGTTCTGCCGTCCGGCGGGTGGGTTCCTCCTTCGGCCGGCCTGCTGAGATGGGCCAGCTTCCTCGTGCTGCCGAGCCTGGCGCTGAGTCTGGACACGGCGGCCGATCTCGCGAGACAGCTGCGTACCGGTCTGGCGGGCACGTTGCACGAGAACTACATCGTCGGGGCTCAGATGCGCGGTCTCTCGCACGCAAGGATCGTCTTCGTGCACGCCTTGCGTAATGGCGCCGGTCCGGCCGTCGCTGTGCTGGGCATGCACGTGCCCCGGCTCATCGGCGGCGCCGTGATCGTCGAGACCGTGTTCGCCTTGCCTGGGATCGGCAGCCTCACCAAGACCGCTGCGCTCGAGGGCGATGTGCCGGTGGTGCAGGGTGCACTCCTCGTGACGATCGTGCTCGTGCTGATCTCGTCGGCGATCGTCAACGTTCTTCTCGTCAGGCTCCGCCCCGCCGCACGGAGGGAAATATGAAGCAAGTCGCCTCGGCTTTGCACACCAGAGCCGGCCTGATCGCCGCGATCGTGCTGGCCCTCGTCCTCGTGCTCGCGGTCATCGGTCCGTACATCGCACCGTTTGATCCGTTGAAGAACAGCGGAGCGATCCTCCAGGCGCCGAACGCCACGCACTGGTTCGGCACCGACTATCTGGGCCGCGATGTCCTGAGCCGCGTGCTGGCAGGGGCACCGCTTTCGGTGTACACGGCGTTCGAGGCCGTCGGGATCGGCCTCGTCATCGGTGTCATCCCGGGAATCACCTCGGTCTACCTTGGGCGCACGTACGAGTGGATCACCCTTCGCGTCATGGACGGCCTCATCGCGCTGCCGTTCCTGATTTTCGCCATCGCCGTCGCGGCGCTCCTCGGCAATGCCGTGCAGCAGGCGATGATCGCCGTCGGAATACTCATCGCGCCGGCGTTCTACCGCATCACCAGAGCCGCCGTTCTCAGCCACGCGAACTCGCAATACGTGACCGCGTCGCAGCTCTTCGGCGCGTCGCTTTTCCGCGTCATCCGTACGCACGTCTGGTCGAAGATCCTGCCGACGCTCGTCGTGGCAACGGCGAACGCCACGGCCGCCGGGCTGCTGATCGTCTCCTCGCTCACGTTCCTCGGCATCGGCGTCGTGCCACCGGACCCGACATGGGGCGGCATTCTGGCGAGCGATCTCAGTTATCTCTCACAGGCGCCGTACGGGCCGATCTTCCCGTCCCTCCTGATCATGGCCACTGTCGGCTCGCTCAATCTGCTGGCCGATGCGATCAAAGACACCAGCGGCGACCACGGCCGGGTTCGACTGCTGAAGAGACGAGGACGTCGTGTCGGTACTGCTTGATCACACCGCCGAGAGGGTGCCACTCTCCTCCTCTGAACCACAGGAGAAGGATGTCCATCCGACGCCCCTGCTGCGCGTCAAGGAACTCCGCGTGACCGTCGCCACCAGTGCCGAGGTCGTGCACGGCATCAGCTTCGACGTGCCGAAAGGAACAGCCGTCGGCCTGGTAGGCGAATCCGGAAGCGGGAAGACGCTGACCTGCCGGTCCATCCTCGGCCTGCTTCCGGCCGGCGCCGAGATCTCGGGCGGCGACATCGAGTTCGCGGGCGACTCGATCACAACCCTCACCCGCCGAGACGCCGTGCGGCTGCGTGGAACCCGGATTGCCGCGGTATTCCAGGACCCCGCGTCATACCTCAACCCCTCGATCACCGTCGGCGCGCAGCTGGCCGAGGTCTTCAGGGTGCGGGGGCGACTTCCGCGGAAGGCCGCCCGAGACGAAGCCGTCGAGTTGCTTCATGCGATGGGGCTCCATCGCCCTGCGCACGTCTACACCCAGTACCCGTTCGAACTCTCGGGAGGCATGCTCCAGCGCGTCTTGATCGCCATCGCGATCGCAGGCGAGCCTGAGCTGCTGATCGCCGATGAGGCGACCACCGCTCTCGACGTCACGGTGCAGGCCGAGGTCCTCGAGTTGCTGTCGCAGCTGCGTCGGGACCGCGACCTCACGCTGGTCGTCGTCTCGCACGACCTGGCGGTCATCGCGCAGGTGAGTGACGAGGTGCACGTCTTCCGCGACGGGCACATCGTCGAGTCAGGGCCGACTCGCCAGGTGCTCCGCACACCGCGGCATCCCTACACGCGTTCGCTCGTAGACAGCCACGAGCGGTTCGGCATCGATCACATTCGGCGCCAGAGAGACGATCGATGACCGCGTTGCTGGAGGTTTCGGGCCTACGGGTCGAACTCGGGCATGGTCGTGGACGCACCGAGGTGCTGCACGGAGTCGATCTCACGGTGGAGCCGGGGCAGATCGTCGGATTGATCGGCGAGACCGGATCGGGCAAGACGACCCTTGCCAGGGCCGTTCTCGGGCTCGCACCGCCGAACAGCGGCACGGTCCTCATCGAGGAACAGAACACGACGAAGCTACGAGGACGCGCCCTTCGCGCCTTCCGTCGCTCGGGTGCCGCGCAGTACGTTTTCCAAGACCCGCTGCGCAGCCTGGATCCGGACCGCACGGTGTTCGACACGTTGGTCGAGGGGCTTGTCGTGCAAGGTGGCAGATCCCGCGACGAGCTGAGGGATGCTGCCGACCGCGTAGCCCGTCTGGTCTCGCTTCCTGCAGAGCTTCTGTCGAAGCATCCGGGCGAGCTCTCCGGCGGACAGCGTCAGCGGGTCGCGATCGGACGTGCAATGGCCGTGGAGCCGAAGCTTCTGATCTGCGATGAACCCGTGAGTGCGCTCGATGCGTCCACCAGGATCACGATCCTCGAACTGCTGCTGGAATTGCGGCGAGAGCGTGGTCTCGGGGTGATCATGATCACCCACGATCTCGGTTCGCTCGCGGGAGTAGCCGATCGGGTGACGGTGCTCTATCGCGGAAACGTCGTGGAGAGCGGCAGCACGCAGGAGGTGCTGCTCGCGCCGCAGCATCCGTACACGCGCCTGCTTGTCGAGTCGGTGCCGTCGCTGTTCGATGACGAACCACTCGACTCGAACCGTCGCGGTGAACTCCGCGACGCGGTACGCGCACTGGAACTCGATGAACCGGTGGCCTCCGTCGCCGGCACACGATGACGGGAGCACCGTGACCACTCGGGACACGAGCGATCTGGATTTCGAGACGCGGCAAGTGCACGCAGGGGAACGCTACGACGGCGAATTCCAGCCGCGCATTACGCCGATCTACCTGAGCGCGGGCTATGTCTTCGACGATTTCGACCAGGCAGAAGCACGATTCGCCGGCGACGACGAAGGCTTCTTCTACTCGCGCAGCGGAAACCCGACGAATTCCGTCGCAGAAGCACGGCTGGCCTCGTTGGAAGGCGGCAAGGCTGCGGTACTGACGGCCAGCGGACAGGCCGCGACGGCATCCGTGCTCCTCAGCCTCGTGGGCGCCGGCGACCACATCGTGAGTTCACCGAGCGTGTACGAAGGGTCGAAGGGCATGATGGGGGACGCGCTGACACGACTGGGGGTGACCGTCGAGTTCGTCGACGACCCGGATGACCTCGCGGAATGGGACGCGCGCATCAACGAGAGAACTCGGCTGCTCTTCGCTGAGACGATTCCGAACCCCAAGAACGACGTGCTCGATCTCGAGGGTGTCGCCGGAATCGCCGAACCTCACGGGCTTCCGCTCGTCATCGACAACACCGTCGCGACGCCCTACCTGGTAAGACCGCTGGAGTACGGTGCCAACATCGTCGTGCACTCGACGAGCAAGTTCCTCACGGGCCACGCGACGTCGCTCGGCGGTGCCGTCGTCGACGGAGGCACCTTCGACTGGTCCCAGCACGCGGATCGATACCCGCAGTTCCAGACGCCATTTCGATTCGGTCGGGAGAGCTGGACGGAACGATACGGCGACACGACATTCGCCGAGTACACCCGCGCGAAACCGTTGGCGGCCTTCGGACCGACCGCCTCCCCGTTCAGTTCGTTCCTGCTGCTGCAGGGGCTCGAGACGCTGTCGCTACGCATGGAACGGCACTGCGAGAACGCCCTGGCGGTCGCCGAATGGCTGGAACAGCAGCCCGAGGTCGCCTACGTCGATTACTCCGGCCTGGCATCCAGCCGGTACCACGAGCGAGCACGCAGATACCTGCCGCGCGGATTCGGTTCCGTCTTCGGCTTCTGCGTCGAAGGCGGACGCGACGCTGCCCGCGAAGTCATCGATTCGCTCGGTCTCTTCACGCGGATGACGCACATCGGCGACGTGCGATCGCTCGCCATTCATCCGGCGACCACGACGCACGCGAAGATCTCGGCAGAAGAGCGTTCGTCGACCGGCATCGATGACGGCCTGATCCGCGTCTCGATCGGTATCGAGAGCGCACGGGACCTCATCGACGACCTCGCCCAGGCATTCGATCGGGTCGGCACTGCGACGACGCTGAGCGCCTGAGGCTGCCGAGAGCCGCTTCGCACCTCAGGCTTCAGGCCGAGGTCACGCCGACTGCAGCGCCTCGCTGCGCGTCTCTTCGAGCAGGCCGCCCAGGAATGCCGCAATGCTCCTCGGCCCCGAGACCGGCGACGACGCCTCGACATCGGGGTTGTAGTTGGTGTTGGTGTTGATGTCGTAGACGACGGTGCGGCCGTCTTCGGTCTCGATGAACTCGACGCCGGCGATCAGGATGCCCGCGCGCGCGAGCAACGCCTCCAGCTCGCGAATCAGCGGATGCGACGCATCGATCTTGCGGCGCAGGCTGAACGCACTCACCTCTCCCACGGCATCCGGCACGACGCACGCGTCTGCTGGACACAGTTCGAAGCTGCCTGCGCTCGTGTCGACCCGCACCGCGTACACGAATCGGCCGCCCACGAACTCCGCTCGGGTGATGAAGGGCTCGCGTGCACGCAAGTACTCCTGAACCAGGTAGATGCCGTCGGCCGATTCTTCGAAGTCCGGCGACGCGGCGTGGGCCTCCAGCTCGGCGTGGGAATCGAACCGTCGCACGCCCAGACCTTTTCCGCCCTGATTGTGCTTCGTGATGAACGGGGCTTCGAACTCACGTGCACGTGCCAGAAGCTGTCCGACACCGAACGCGGCCGTCGTGCGTGGCACCTCGACACCGCCGGATCGCAGCAGCGCGTGCTGGGCGACCTTGCTCACCTCGAGCTCGAGCACGCGACTGCCGCCGACGACCGTGGCACCCCACGACTCGAGCCAGGACAGAACGGCTCGGGTGTACTCCTTCGAGTACCCATGACCCCTGGTGTCAGCCGATGCGCTCATCCGCGACCAGTACACGCCGGGCGGTGGCGGCGCATCCAGATCGATGCCGCCGTCGACCAGGAGGACCTCCTCAACAGGCACCCCTTCTGCGTCGAACGCCGTCTTGAGTGGAGGGAACCATTCCGGGTTTTCGTGGATCACGTACACGCGCGGCTCGACCATGATCCGAGCGTATGGGCGCGGTTGCGCGCTCGGGCGAATGTTGCGATTCGTCTCGCCCGCATCTGTGCGCTCAGCGGTAGTCCCGCTCGCGGAATTGCCCCGCCTCATCATCCGCGTCGACCCGCTCACGCTCGCGGGCACGCAGGTCGATGCGCCGGATCTTGCCCGAGATCGTCTTCGGCAGCTCTGGCACGAACTCGATGATCCGAACGCGCTGATGGGCGGAGAACCGTTCCAACGCGAACTCGAAGATGGCGCGGGCTGCGGCATCCGGGTCGGCAGCGGCCTCGGCCGTGATGCAGACGTACGCCTTCGGCACGGCGAGTCTCACCGGGTCGGGGCTCGGCACGACGGCGGCCTCGATGACGTAGTCGTGCTCGAGCAGAACCGATTCGAGTTCGAAGGGCGAGATCTTGTAGTCGGATGCTTTGAAGACGTCGTCCGCGCGCCCCACGTACGTGAGGTAGCCGTCGCGATCCCGCGAGGCGATGTCACCGGTGTGCCAGAATCCCCCGCGGCGTGACCGCTCGGTGGCCTCCGGATCGCCGTAGTAGCCCTTCATGAGGCCGAGAATCGGCGTCGAGAGGTCGAGGCAGACCTCGCCTTCGGTGTCAGACATCTCTCCGGTGACCGTGTCGAGAAGCGCGACCGGGTAGCCGGGCAGCGGCCGGCCCATCGAGCCATCCTTCACGCGCTGCCCGGGAGAATTGCCGACGGAGCAGGTCATCTCGGTCTGGCCGAAGCCGTCGCGGATCGTGGATCCCCAGGCGTCCCGCACCCGGTGGATCACCTCGGGATTGAGCGGCTCGCCCGCGCCGACGAGCTCACGCGGCGGGTGGGCCAGCCCGGTGAGGTCGGCCTGGATGAGCATGCGCCACACCGTTGGCGGGGCGCAGAACGTCGAGACGTTGTTGGTCTCCATCACGTCCATCAGAGTGACGGCGTCGAACCGTGTGTAGTCGTAGACGAACACCGTTGCCTGGGCGAGGAACGGTGAGTAGAAGCTGCTCCACGCGTGCTTCGCCCAGCCCGGTGAGGAGATGTTCAGATGCACGTCGCCGGGTCGCACGCCCAGCCACCACATCGTCGAGAGGTGTCCGAGCGGGTACGACACGTTGGTGTGCTCGACGAGCTTCGGGCGGTTCGTCGTGCCCGACGTGAAGTAGAGCAGGCTCGTGTCGGTCGCCGCGGTGAGTCCGTCGGGCGTGAACTCGTCGGAAGCGTCCTGCGAGGCATCCATCGACGCCCACCCATCGGGAACGTCTCCGCCGACTCCGATGCGGAGGAGTGCCGGGTCGAGACCGTCGAGACGTTCGGCAAGACCGGTGAGGGTCACGATCGCGCTCGCCTCGCTCTTCTCCACCCGGAACTCCAGGTCGGATGCGGACAGCAGCGTCGAGGTCGGCACCGACACCGCGCCGACTTTCGCGATGCCGAGCATGATCTCCCACAGCTCGATCGTGTTGTTCAGCATCACGATCACGTGCGAGCCGCGACGGATGCCCGACCCGGTCAGCCAGTTCGCCACCTGGTCGCTGCGCCGCGACAGCTCCGCATAACTCCATGACCGCGCGGTCAGGTCGGCGCCCACGATCGTCACGGCGGCTCGATCGGGATGCTCTCCTGCCACCACGTCGAACCATTCGAGCGCAAAGTTGAACTCGTCCAGCTGGGGCCAGGCGAAACCTCCGACGGCACCCTCGTAGTCGGTGCCGTGCGCGAACAGGAAGTCCCTGGCTTCTCGCACTGCTTCGGTGCCGGCGGTCGCGGAACGAGAACGGTACGACATGCGTGCTCCAGTGCGCTCGGCCACCGCGCGGAGCGCCGGTGGCGTGATTCGGTGCCAGTCGCTCGCAGCCTACCGGCGGGCGCTATCCGTAGAGCTCGCCGTCGAACCAGCCACCACGACCGAACCAGCCGTCGACGTCGTTCGTCTGGCCTCCGGAGCGGGGTGCGCGCGATCCCAGGTAGCTGTCGACGACGGCGACGCCGAGGTCGTCGAGTTCCGGCGCGACGACGCGACCGCCGACCCTGCGGGCGAGGCCGTCGACGAAGCGGGCGAGGCCGGGGTCAGAGCCGAGTCGGAAGATCGTGATCTGCGCGCCGAGCCGCTGCGAGACATCCAACTCGTCGACGGTGTGCGCGATGGTCACGGGATGCGGCGGGTAGGCGAAGCGCACGCTGCCGTCGGCCTCGAGGTGCGAGGTCGGCTCACCGTCTGTGACCACGAGCAGCACGGGCTGGGCGTCAGGATTCTTGCGGAAATAGCGGTTCGCCAGCAGCACCGCGTGGTGCAGGTTGGTGCCCTTGTCCCACATCGCGTCGAGACCGGTGAGCTCCTCGATGTCCATCACCTGCGCGTGCCTCGAGAATCCGATCAGCTGCAGCCGGTCGTCGCGGAACCGCGTGCGGATCAGCGTGTGCAGCGCGAGCGCCGTGCGCTTCATCGGCACCCAGCGCCCGTCCATCGCCATCGAGAACGACGTGTCGACCAGCAGTGCGACAGCGGCCTGCGTGCGCGACTCGGTCTCGCTTACTTCGATGTCGTCGAGCTCGATCGACCTTCCGTTTCCGCCCGAGGCGCGCCGCAGCACGCCGTTCAGGATGCTGCGCGGGATGTCCCACGGCTCCGTGCTGCCGAACTCCCACGGCTTCGTCGCACCGGATGCCTCCCCCGCCGCCCCGGCGAGCCGCACGTCGCGCTCCCCCGCGCGTCGCGACATCCGCGTGGCGATGTCTTTCAGAAGGGTCTGCCCCAGTTGCCGCATCGCCTTCGGGGTGAGCTGAAGGTTGCCCTGCGAATCGCGGCGGAACGTGTTGTTCTCGCGCAACGCCTTCTCGAGGTCGCGCAGCGTGCGGGCATCCACCGCAGCCTCATCGCCGAGCTGGTTCGCGAGCTTGTCGATGTCGATGTCGTCGATCCGCGCTCCGTCGTAGGCCTGCGACAGCTGGTCCGCGAGTTCGTCGAGGTCTGCGAGGTCGGCCATCACCTGAGCGCCCTCGGCCAGCCCGAGCGGGCCGTCGCCTTCGAAGCGTTCCGAGCCCGACCAGTCCTCGCCGGGGCGCAGCGCCTGCAGGTTGCCGTCGAGTTCGGCCAGCGACTGCATGAGCTGAGGCGACCCGAACGCCTGGGCCGACAGGTTCATCAGCTCCTCGCGCTGTTCGGCCGTCATGGAGTTGAGCATCCGCTGTGCCGCTGCCGATCTCGCGGCGAGCGCGTCGATCAGCTCGTCGATGTTCTGCGGCTGCTCCGGAAAGTACTCGCCGTGCTTCTGCATGAACTCGTCGAAGTCCTCCTGCGAGTCCTCGCCACGACGATGCTTGTCGAGCAGGTCGTTGAGGTCGGAGAGCATCTCGTTCACGGCCTGACGGTCCTCGTCCGAGACGTTCTGCAGCGTCTGCTTCATGCCTTCGAAGCGTTGGCCGAGCAGTTCCTGCCCGAGCATGTCCTTGATCTTCTGGTAGTCAGCGCGAGCCCCCGACGATCGCCAGTCGTAGTCGGCGAGGTCGTTCACAGCCGCGGACGTGGACTTCGGCAAGTTCTCCAACCGCATCTCGGCGAACGAGCGGTCGGTGTCATCCATGTCGACGTCGCGGGCGAGCTGCTTGCGCTCCTCGAGCACGGCGTGGTCGAGGAGCTTCTGGATGTCGTGCAACGTGCCGCCGAGATTGTGCTTGCGAAGCAGGTCGCGGCGTCGTCCCTGCACCTGGCGTGCCAGGTCGTCGAGGCCGAGCTGGTCGCGTCCGCCCCGGCGAAGGAACTCGTTCAGTGCGCGCTCCGGTGAGTAGCCGGCCATCACATCCTCGCCGATGGCGTCCAGCGCCTCGGCAAGGTCGATCGGGGGTGCGAGCGGATCGCCGCCCTGGTAACGGTGAAATCGGCTGACCGGACCGCGTGGATGCTCAGCCATAGATCGTCTCGTTGCCGTCGGTGTCCTTGCCGATCTTGCGCGCCAGGTACAGGCCCTCGAGCGAGAGCTCGATGGCGGCCGCCCGCTCACCGTCCGTTGTGGCGCCCAGCCGCTCGATGACCTCGTCGTAGAGCGGGGATTCGCCGAGCACGGGAAGTCCTTCGAGGAACTCGCGGGCCGTGACGTTCTCGCCGGTCGCCACCATGGCGCCGTCTTCGATGGCCGTCACGAGCACGCTGAAGTCGACACCGCGCAGGTGATCGCGCACGGTGTCGGCGACGGCCGTGCGCAGCAGGTGCGTCAGCACCTCCGATTCGCGGCCCTGCTCCCCCGTTTCGAACTCGATCTTGCCGCCGAGCACCTCGACCGCCGTCTCCAGGTCGACCGTGCGGGCGACCGGATCGTCCTCGCCTCTCGAGGTGGCGCGGTGCAGTGCGGCCGCGGCGATGGTCTCGGCTCCCGCGATGGCGAAGCGTGCGCTGACGCCGCTGCGCTGGTCGACCGAACTCGACTCTCGCAGATTGCGGGTGAACCGGGCGAGGATCTCGATCAGGTGGTCTGGAACATCCGCCACGAGTTCCGCCTCCTGCCGGATGACCGCGATCTCCGCCTCGAGCTGCCGCGGGTAATGCGTACGGATCTCGGCGCCGAACCTGTCCTTCAGCGGCGTGATGATGCGGCCGCGGTTCGTGTAGTCCTCGGGGTTCGCACTGGCAACGACGATCACGTCCAGCGGCAACCGCAGCACGTAGCCGCGAATCTGGATATCGCGTTCCTCCATCACGTTGAGCATCGACACCTGAATGCGTTCGGCGAGATCGGGCAGCTCGTTGATGGCCACGATGCCGCGGTGGCTGCGCGGGATGAGCCCGAAGTGAATGGTCTCTGGATCGCCGAGCGAGCGTCCCTCGGCCACCTTCATGGGGTCGACGTCGCCGATCAGATCGGCGACCGATGTGTCGGGGGTCGCGAGCTTCTCCACGTAGCGCTCGCGGCGGTGACGCCACTCGACAGGGAGCTCGTCGCCGAGTTCAGCGGCCCTGCGCTGCGAGGCGTGCGTGATCGGCTCGTACGGATGCTCGCCCAGCTCCGACCCCGCGATCACCGGCGTCCACTCGTCGAGCAGTCCCCCGATGGTGCGCAGCACTCTCGTCTTGCCCTGGCCGCGCTCGCCCAGCAGCACGATGTCGTGGCCCGCGAGCAGCGCTCGCTCCAACTGCGGGATGACCGTGCTCTCGAATCCGTGCACGCCTGGCCAGGGGTCCTCCCCCGCCCGCAACGCGGCGAGCAGGTTGTCCCGCACCTCGACTCGCACCGACTTCTGCACGTGACCGGATGCCCGCAGCTCGCCGAGCGTGCCGATCTTCGGCGCGGCCCTGCCGTCGTCTGTGCTCGAGGAGGTCCGGCTCGTCTGCAAAGGGTTCTGCTCGCTGTGCGAAGGCGTCATGCTCCACGATATGCACGGTGTCCCCGCGAGCGGGAGAGTTGTAACTCGGCTTTCACACGACGACTCGCGTCATGAGAATCGCTCGGCGATCACGGCGAGCCGTGCCTCCCTGGCGTCGTAGGGCAGTCGTCCTGCCGCGTCGAGCGTGCTCACGCCGTGAAGCGTGCTCCAGAACACCTCTGTCACGACCTCCGCGTCGGCCACCGCGTCGTCGCCGTCTCCGAACACGGCGAGGAGTGCCGCGAAGGCCGCACGCTGTTCGGGTCCTGTCCTCTCCGTTCCGAACTCGACGCCGATCGGCAACGAGAACATCGCCTCGTACACCGCCGGCTGGAGTCGGGCGAACTCCAGGTATGCCTTCGCCGCCGCGCGCACGGCCGGTGCTCCCTTCAGCACGCCGACCGCGGCATCCACCTCGTTCGCCATCTGCACGAAGCCCTCCAGAGCGACGGCGAGCACGATGTCGGCCTTGCCGCCCGCGAAGTGGGAGTACAGCACCGGCTGAGTGAACCCGATGTCGTCGGACAGCGCCCTGGTCGTCACGCTCGACCAACCGCCGTTCGCCGCCCTGGTGCGCGCGGCATCGACGATCGCCTGACGCCTCTCCTCACCCCGAGCGCGCGGCTTCGGCTGCTTCGTCACGTCTGCTCCCTTCGTTTGCGGTTCGTGCCGTTGCGGTTCATATCTTCGAGGGTGCCACTTGTGTGATCCCCTCCACTGCCTTAGGTTAGCAGTGCTATATCTAGCAACGCTAACTAACTGGGGAACAACCAACTGAGAGGAACACCGTGATCTTCCTTGCCGTCATCGCCGTCGTTGTCGTGGGAACGATGGTCGGCGTCGAATTCTGCGTCGCCTTCTTTCTGAACCCGATCCAGGCAGATCTCCCGGTCGAAGCGAGCATCGCCGTGCGTAGCCACGGTGCTCGCCTACTCGGCACGACGATGCCGTTCTGGTACTTCGCGTCGCTGATCCTGGTGGGCGTGTTGACATGGCTCACCTGGGGTCGGGCGCCGGCTGCGCCAGCGCTCGCGTCGGCCATCCTGCTCGCCATCAGCGTGATCATGTCGGTCACTCTGCTCGTGCCGATCGCCTCTCGCTCCGCGAAGTGGACCCCCGAGACCGCACCAGACGACTGGCGCGAGCAGTCGCGCAGGTGGGACGTGCTGCACTACCTGCGGGTAGCGATCATCCTCGCGGCATTCGTGCTCGCGGCCGTCGCACTCGCGCTCGTCCACGCATGACGATGGCGTCGGGGATCGGCACTCAGCTCTTCTGCGTGCCGTTCAGCACACCGGATGCCAGCACATGGCCGGCCACGAGCGGAAGCAATTGGTCCAAGTCGGCGATGCTGTTGGCATCCAGTTCCGTGTCGAGCGCGTAGAGGTGAAAACCGTAGTGATGCAGGCCGTGCCCCGGCAGCGGACGTGGACCCTGGTAGGCGATCCAGCCGCGGAATGCAGGCACGTAGTGCACGGCCAGATTGCCGGGCGTGAGCGCACCCTCGCGGATGCCCGTCTCATCGGGCTCGAGCAGCGCGATCGTGTGGACGATCGGGCGCGTCAGCGGGGCATCGACATCTTCGACGATGAGCAGCAGTTGCCGCGTGCCGTCGGGCGCCCCGGTCCACTCGAATCCGGGCGAGACGTTCTGACCCCTGCCGATGCCGCTGTGCTTTCGGGGAATGGCCCCGCCGTCACCGAACGACGGTGACGACACGCTCAGCACGCCGTCGGCCGCTAGTTGTGGCGCGAACTGCACGCTGAGACTCGGGTCAGAGTGCTTTCCACGCAGAACCCAGCCGAGCGGGGTGACGAACAGTTCGGCAAGCGACATCATGGGAACCTTCCTAGGGGCTGCGCGGATCGGGTCCCGTGCCTGGCGGAGACTATCGCGGTGACGTGGCTGTTCGCACGTGTCGGCAGATGTCTGCACCGTCTCGATCGACGGCCCGCGGCACGACAATGAGCGAAGACATCGTTACCGCCGCCGTCTTCCGCCCCATCGCGGAAGGCCGCCCGAGTTGAGGAGCTCCGATGACTCACGCACCCACCAGAGCGATCCGACTCGTCGATGAGCGACCGCACGAGTCGTGGGTGCCGTTCGTTCTCGTCGATGTCTTCGCGGAACGACCGCTGCAGGGCAACCCCCTCGCGGTCGTCGACCTGAGCGAGTGGACGGCGAAGGTGCCCGACGCCTGGTTCCGCGCCGTCGCCCGCGAGACCAATCAGGCGGAGACCACGTTCGTGCTGGCGGATGACGGGCGCGCGACCCGTATGCTGCGCTCGTTCACTGCCGCGGGAGTCGAGGTCTTCGGCGCCGGCCACAACTCGCTCGGCGCGTGGTGGTGGTTGCTGCAGACCGGGCGGGTGGATCCTTCGGCAGCACTCACGCAGCGCATCGGCGACAGCGACCTTCCGGTGCTGGTCGAGGACGACGGTGAGCTCCGGCTGGTGCACGACGCGCCGACCTTCGGTGCTCTCGTCGACCCTCGGGCGCTCGCGGGCGTGCTGGGGCTCGGCGGGGCATCCGTGCTCGCGGATCCCGCACCGCAGGTCGTCGACACCGGCGCAGCACACGTGATGCTGCTCGTCGCGGACCGGGAAACGCTCGACCTGGCGGAACCCGACCTCGCGGCCTTGGCGCGTCTCACCGTCGCACACGGTGCCGAGGGTGCCTATCTCGCCTGGATCGATGCAGATGTCGCACACCCGACCGCGCACACCCGTTTCTTCAATCCGGCGATGGGACTGGACGAAGACATCGCGACCGGCACGGCGGCAGGACCGCTCGGCGCGTGGTTGCGGCGCTCCGGGAGGTTCGCCGGTGACGAGCTGATCATCGTTCAAGGCGAGTCGCTCGGCCGGCCGAGTCGCATCCGGGTGACCCTCGACTCCGATTCGACCCCGTCGGTGATCGGCGGTGCGCGGCTTGCCGCCTCCGGCCTGCTCGTCGCACCGCGGGTGAACGGAGCGTGACGCGGTTCACAGCGGACGGCGATCGGGACCAGTCGTCGTCCATCCCGTCGAAGGTACCCTGAGTAGAGGGCGACTCTCGACGCGATGAAGAGGGGAAGCAGATGGGAAAGACGACCGATCGACTCAAAGCCCTGGTGCGGTGGCCGCGACGAAAGCCCACGCCGCTCGAGGAGAAGCAGACCTCCCGGTGGGAAGGCGAGGGCGGAGCACTGCACCCGGAAGAGACTCCGAACGACGCGCCGGATACACCTGATGCCCCTCGGTGATCGGGCCCTGGAACAGGCCGAGATCGCGCCGTCATTCGCTTCGCAGACCGGGAACGTGAACGAGCTCGACCTGCTCATCACCACGTGCAGGGCATGCCCGAGGCTTGTCGCGTGGCGGGAGGAGAGCGCTCGCGTGAAGCGTGCCGCCTTCCGCGACGAGGAGTACTGGGGCAAGCCGGTTCCCGGATTCGGGCCGGCGGATGCGCGCATCCTGATCGTCGGTCTCGCCCCTGCAGCGAACGGTGCGAACCGCACAGGGAGGATGTTCACCGGCGACCGAAGCGGCGACATCCTGTTCTCCGCGCTGCATGCCGTCGGACTGGCGAGTCAGCCCACCTCGACGTATGCCGATGACGGCATGCGACTGATCGACGTGCGGATGACCGCGCCGGTGCACTGCGCGCCGCCCGACAACAAGCCGACACCGCAGGAGCGGGACACCTGCTCCCCGTTCCTGGTCAGAGAGCTCGAACTGCTCGCGCCGACGCTCACCTCGATCGTCGTGCTCGGCGGGTTCGGATGGCAAGCTCTGTTCTCGGTGCTCTCCGCCGGCGGATGGGAGATGCCCCGCCCGCGCCCGCGATTCGCCCACGGCGCCGTCGTCGAGCTCGCGCACCCCGACGGTCGCACGCTCACGGTGCTCGGATGCTTCCACGTCAGCCAGCAGAACACCTTCACCGGCCGACTCACGCAAGCGATGCTGGAAGAGGTGCTGCGGGCTGCCCAGGGCACCGCGGGAGCCAAGGACGCAGCGGCGGTGCGCGATGAGGAGGTCACCAGATGACGACGAACGTGCAGGTGCGGCGCATCTACGACGCCGCCGAGCCGACAGACGGCAAGCGGGTGCTCGTCGACAGGTTGTGGCCGCGCGGCATCAGCAAGGAGCGTGCAGCGCTCTTCGAATGGTGCAAAGACGTCGCTCCGTCACCGGAACTGCGCCAGTGGTACGCACACGATCCGGAGAAGTTCGACGAATTCGCCGGGCGCTACCTGCACGAGCTCGAGGACCCGGAGCGCTCGGCCGCTCTCGACGGCCTGCGGGCGCTGGCGTCCGACGGCACGCTCACCCTGTTGACCGCGTCGAAGCGCGACGACATCAGCGAGGCGACGGTGCTGCAGGGCATCCTGAGCTCGCCTGCCCCGTAACGGCGCCGCCTACTCGACGAGTTCCTGCGTTCCCAGCACGACGGCGAGCGCGAGACGTTCGGCGTCGTCCGTACCCGGCTCGGCGGTGTAGACCATGATGCGCAGATCATCGCCCGCGACCGTGAGGGTGTCGCAGTCGAGAGTGATCGGGCCCACCGCGGGATGACGCACGACCTTGTGCCTTGCCTGCTCCCGATGCGCTGCGACCGCAGCCGAATCCCACAATTCGACGAAGCGGGGGCTCTGGGCTCGCAGCTCGGCGATGAGGCGCTCGAGTTCGTGGTCGGCCGGATACCGTGAGGCGGTGAGCCGCAGGTCGGCGACCATGCCCGCTTCGAACTCTGCAGTTTCGTCGGGAGTCTGCAGGGAGCGATTGCCAGGTCCGACGAGGTTGCGCCACACCGCGTTGCGGTGGATCCCCCGTGTGGCCTGCTCTCCCATCAGCGCCCGATACGGCGCGTTGCACACGACGAGGTTCCACATAGCGTCGAACACCGCAACCGGAGTGCCCTGCAGCCGGTCGAGCAGACGCTGCACGCTCGGCGCGATTCGTGACGAGATGACCTCGCGACCCGGGGCCGTGCGTCCCGCCAGGCGGAACAGCAGCTCGCGCTCGGCATCCGAAAGCCGCAGACCGCGCGCTAGGGCCTCCACCACCTGTGAGGACGGCGACGTGGCGCGTCCCTGTTCCAGACGGGTCAGGTAGTCGACGGAGATGCCGGCGAGTGCTGCGAGTTCCTCGCGTCGCAGGCCGGGCGCACGCCTGCGCCCGGCGACCGTGAGTCCAGCCGCCTCGGGGCGACGCGCTCGCGCCAGCGGCGAACGGCTCGCCCGAATTCCCAGTTCTCCATTGCTCCAGTCTGCGCGCCGATCACCGTCGTGTCCTGGTAACAGCAGTCCTACGAAAACCGGACGACTGCCACCCGCTGACACATCGACGAATGCTCGAGACATGACAACGACACTCATCACCGGGGCGAACAAGGGTCTCGGCAAAGAAACCGCCCGTCAGCTCATCGCTGCCGGCCACACCGTCTATCTCGGCGCCCGCGACGAGGAACGCGGCCGCGTCGCAGCCGATGAGCTCGGTGCGCGCTTCGTGCAGCTCGACGTCACGGACGACGCATCCGTCGCCGCCGCTCTCACCGCCATCGAGGCGGACGGCGGGCTCGACGTGCTGATCAACAACGCCGGCATCGCCTTGCTCGGATTGAACGGGCCCGATGCACTGAGGGTGTTCGACACGAACGCCGTCGGCATCGTGCGCGTCACCGAGGCGGCGCTGCCGCTTCTGCGTCGATCCGAGAATCCCGTCGTGGTGAACATCTCCAGCGCGCTCGGCTCGTTCTGGGCCGTGACCAATCCCGAGCGCCCCGCATCCCACGTCGCCGCGATCGTCTACGGTGCGAGCAAGGCAGCGGTCTCCATGCTCACGCTGCAGTACGCCAGGGCGATCCCCGAGGTGAAGTTCAACGCCGTCGAGCCCGGCTACACCGCCACGGAGCTCGGCGGCATCTCGAACCCCGAAGGCCGGCCCGTGGAGATCAGCGCCGGGGTCGTCGCACGCGCGGCGAGCATCGGCAAGGACGGTCCAACCGGAACGTATCAGGAGGATGCCGGCGAGCTCGGCTGGTGACGACATGACGACGACACTCATCACCGGGGCGAACAAAGGCCTCGGCAAAGAAACTGCCCGCCAGCTCATCGCGGCGGACCACACCGTCTATCTCGGCGCCCGCGACGAAGGACGCGGGCGCGCAGCGGCCGATGAGCTCGGCGCGCGCTTCGTGCGCCTCGATGTCACCGATGATGCCTCAGTGGATGCGGCCGCAGCCGTCATCGACGCGGCCGGCGGGCTCGACGTGCTGATCAACAACGCCGGCATCGAAGGGCGACTGCCGGGCAACGGCATCCTCGCGCCGGCCGACACGACCGCCGACGATGTGCGTGCGATGTTCGAGACGAATGTGTTCGGTGTCGTGCGCGTGACCCACGCGTTCCTGCCGCTCCTCGAACAGTCAGCGGCGCCGGTCATCGTGAACCTCTCCAGCGGGCTCGCGTCGCTGACAGGCCTCAGCACACCGGACAGTCCGACGCACTTCTACCCGGGCGTGGCGTACCCCACGTCGAAGGCTGCGGTGAACGCGATCACGATCCAGTTCGCGAAGGCCTACCCCGGCATCCGCATCAACGCCGTCGAGCCCGGCTTCACGAACACCGACCTCAATGGCGGCACCGGAATTCAGACCGTTGAGCAGGGCGCGGCGATCATCGTGCGCATGGCGCAGACACCACAGGACGGACCGACCGGCACCTTCGTCTCAGCGCACGGCGCGCTTCCCTGGTGAGGTTCCCGCCGAGTCACAGTCTGGCAGCCGCCTGAGCGCCTGCCAGACTGTGGCGTGGCGCTGACGTGGCGCGGCGAGGGGGTGAACGTGGCACGACGGGTGCTGTTCGTGATCGTTCGACTGGTGGTCGCTGCTGCGGTCTGCTTCGCCGTAGTGCGGCAGCTGACCACGTCGCTCGACTTCTGGCGTGCGGGAGGCGTCGAGAACGTCACGGTGTACGTCGTGAACTTCTTCAGCTTCTTCACCGTCGAGGCGAACCTGATCGCCGCGGCTGCAGCGCTCATCGGAGGCGCACTTCTCGTGGCAGGTCGGATGCCCGACTCCCGCTGGTTCCTCGTGCTGCGGCTCTGCGCGACGGCCTATATCGCCACGACCGGCATCGTCTACAACCTGCTGCTACGCGGCATCGAGCTGCCGCAGGGGTCGACCGACGCACTCTCCAACGAGCTGCTGCACGTGGTCGTCCCCGTGCTGGTGGTGTTGGACTGGCTGTTC
This sequence comes from Humibacter sp. RRB41, assembly GCF_022761015.1. Taxonomy (GTDB): domain Bacteria; phylum Actinomycetota; class Actinomycetes; order Actinomycetales; family Microbacteriaceae; genus Humibacter. Next base: position 41,954 of record NZ_JAKWJQ010000002.1, on the reverse strand, counting down.
GCCCCCGGGCGCAGACCGCTGTCGTTCACGAACGTCGGCATCGTTGCGATCTACCCGATCGTGTGGGTCGTCTACACCCTCGTGCGCGGGCCGCTCACGGCGGACCCTTTGCGCGGCGTCACGACGTGGTATCCGTATCCGTTCCTCGATCCGTCGCTGTCGCCCCTTGGCTACGGGTCGGTTGCGATCTACGTCGTCGCCATCGCGGTCATCATCTGCGGCGTCGGGGCGCTCCTCGTGTGGATCGCGCGGCGGTTCGGCCGCGATCGCGCGGGGGTCGACGCGGCGTCGGCCTGACGCTGGGTGCAGGATGCTGAGTGCTGTGTACTGTGTGCGTCGACGGTGTCGGCGGCCACTGACATCCTGATCGCATGTCGATCATCTTCAACACGGCGACGAGCGTGAACGGCTTCCTCGCCGACGAGGATAACTCGCTTCAATGGCTGTTCGACGTCGGTGGGGAGGAGCCGTCGCTCGACCCCTTCCTCGAAACCGTCTCCGTGCTCGTGATGGGCTCGACGACGTACGAGTGGATCCTCGAGCACGAGAACCTGCTCACCGAACCCGAGAAGTGGTCCGTCTTCTTCGACGCGCGCCCGATGTTCGTGTTCTCGACGCGGGAACTCCCGGTTCCCGAGGGCGCAGACGTGCGTGTCGTGAACGGTCCGGTCGAACGGCAACTGCCTGCCATCCTGGCCGCGGCCGGCGGCGGAGATGTCTGGGTGCAAGGTGGCGGTGACCTGGCCGGCCAGTTTCTCGACGCACGAGCGCTCGACCGCATCGTGCTCTCGGTCGCGCCCGTATTCCTTGAGACCGGCGCCCCGCTGCTCCCCCGCACTCTGCTCAGCGCTCGCCTTCACCTGGCTTCCGTCGAGCGGGTCGGGCGATTCGCGGTACTCGGCTACGACGTGAAGCAGTAAGGCGAGAGGCGAGCATGCCCGACCGATCGCCGAACGGCGGGTCAAGCGGCCTTGGACATCCGCGAGCGAGCCGCCTGGAGGTCGACCGGCAATTCGGCGAGCACGCTCGCAGCGGGATCGGGCCGGCGGCGATCGAGCAGGGCGAGCATGATGTGACGCGACGTGATGGTTCTCGCCTTCTCCGCAGCGGCCTGCGCCAGCGTCTGCTGCAACACGGCCTTGGCGCCAGCGGTGAGGGGAACCCTTCTTCCGAGTACAGCGTGACCGGTCGGCCGGAAATCCCCGATCTCGATGCCGATCGCCGCGAGTGCCGCGCCATCGAGCCGATCGGCCACCTCCCGCGCCGTCTCAGCGTCGACGCCGAAGGCACGTGCGATGCCGTCGTCTTCGAGCACCGCCAAGAGCAGATGCTCCGTTCCGATCCTCCGATCGCCTCGCCGCCCTGCCTCGTAGCGAGCGTCGTCCACCGCCGTGCGCGCCGAGCGCGCGAACCTCTCAAACACCGCTTTCCTGCTTTCCATACTTGGCGTGTACTGACTGCCGGGTGACGCCGAGGGCGTCGCCGATCTGCTCCCACGACCAGCCGGCGTTACGCGCCTCGGCGACGTGAGTCGCCTCAACCCGTTCGGCGAGTCGACGCAGGGCGCCGACCGCTCGCAAGCCGGTCGACGGATCGGCCGTACGCAGCAGCTCGCCCAGCTCGGTGGATTCCATGCTGTCAGTCTAGGTTGACAAACCTCACTTCGTCAATTCAAACTGACGTCATGAGTGATCAACGTTGGCCTTCCGGTGTCTGGGACGTCGCGATCGTCGGCGCCGGCCCGATCGGCCTGTTGCTCGCGAGCGAACTTGCGGGAGGCGGCATCCGTGTCGTCGTGTTCGAGCAAGCGCCATCGCCTTCTCCGGTTCCGAAGGCGAACGGCATCGTCGGGGACGCTGCGGTGTCGCTGTCGAGGCGTGGCTTGCTCGACGGCACGGGACTGCGAGTGGTGTCTCCCCCGCGTTTCCAATTCGGTCCACTCGTACTCGATCTGGGCGTCGGACCTGGCAATCCGCTGCACGTGCTTCCCATTCCCCAGCGACGCCTCGAAGAACTCTTGGAGGCCCATGCGACCGGTCTCGGCGTCCAGGTGCTCCGATCACACGAGGTCCTCACCTTCTCTCAATCCAGTGACGACATCGCCGTCGCGGTGCGCACGACCGACGGCGAGGTGACAACCGTGCGCGCTCGGTATCTGGTGGGGTGCGACGGCGCGCACAGCATCGTCCGCAAGCAGGCCGGCATCGACTTTCCCGGGATCACCAGCGACGAGATCGCCCGGATCGCCCGCGTCATGATCCCCGCGGGTCGCATCGCACCGGTCAGCGACGGGTTCGAGATTCCAGGAATCGGACACGTCGCGGCAATGCGCCCGAACCGGATGCCCGGCGGACGATTCACGATCGCACCCGTCGCCATGCTCGACCGCGACGCTCCCGACGATCTGTATCTGATCAGCACGCACGAGCCGCGCGGCGTGTTCGAGGCGAGCGACGCAGTCTCGATCGACGAGCTGCGCTCGAGCGCGACGAGGGTGCTCGGAGCGGAGCTGCCGTTCACCGACGCGACAGCGATCCGCAGCACCATCGGCAACAGCAGACTGGCCGACGCCTATCGACACGGTCGAGTGTTCCTCGCCGGCGACGCGGCCCACATCTTCAATGCCGGGGGCTCCGCACTCAACGCCGGAGTCCACGACGCACTGGACCTTGCACACCGACTGATCGCGACACTCAGGGGCGGGGCATCAGATGTCGAACTCGACGGCTACGAGGTGACACGTCGTGCGGCCGGGCGACGCGTTCTCGCGCATACTCGCGCCCAGGCCGAGTTGAGTCGCGACGAGAATGAGGAGATTCGCAGCGTCATGGCGCAACTGCTCGACGATCGTCGCACCGCGCGCCGCCTTGCGAGAGTCATCGAGGCCGGCTGAGTGACCCACGAGCCCCCGCTCCCTCTGCGGTTCTGGGCCCCGCTGGGTAGGCTCGCCTGCGACATGGAGAGGCACACGGTGACGCGCACAGGTGAACACGTGACGACGAGCACGACCGCCGGCCGAACGCCCGTGCTGATCTCCGACTCGTATTTCGAGCGGCTCCGACAGGACTTTCCGCTCCTCGAGCAGTCGGTCAACGGGCATCCGCTGGTCTACCTCGACTCCGGCGCCACAGCGCAGCGCCCGGTGACGGTTCTCGACGCCGAAACCGACTTCCTTCTGACCAGGAATGCCGCGGTGCATCGCGGCGCCCACACACTTGCCGCCGAGGCGACGGAGCTGTTCGAGGATGCCCGTGCCACGATCGCCGCGTTCATCGGTGCGCAGCCCGACGAGGTGGTCTGGACATCCGGAGCGACGGAGGCTCTGAACCTCGTCGCCTACGCGATCTCCAACGCGAGCCTCGGTCGCGGTGGTGTTGCGACCGAACGATTCCGTCTGACAGCAGGCGACGAAATCGTCGTCACCGAAATGGAACACCACGCGAACCTCATTCCCTGGCAGGAGTTGGCCGCTCGTACCGGTGCAACGCTGCGGGTGATCGGTCTGACCGACGACGGTCGCCTTCGCCTCGATCAGGCCGAGGAAATCATCGGCGAGCGCACCCGGCTGGTGTGCTTCACACACGTGTCGAACGTGCTCGGCACCGTGAACCCGGTCACGCATCTGGCACGCCTGGCCCACGAGGTCGGCGCGCTCGTCGTGCTCGACGCGTGCCAGTCCGTGCCGCACATGCCCGTCGATGTCGCTGCGCTCGACGTGGATTTCGCCGCGTTCTCCGGTCACAAGATGCTCGGCCCGAACGGCATCGGCGTGCTCTTCGGCCGCTCCGAACTGTTGAACGCGCTGCCGCCGTTCCTCACGGGCGGGTCGATGATCACGACTGTCACGCTCGAGAGCGCAGAGTACCTCCCGGCTCCGCAGCGTTTCGAGGCAGGCACTCAGCAGGTCTCGCAAGCCGTCGCACTGGCAGAGGCGGTGCACTATCTGAACGATGTCGGTGTGGCCCGCGTGCACGAGCACGAACAGCACCTGACGGCACACCTGCTGTCCCGGCTCGCCGAGCTGCCGGGCATCCGGCTTCTCGGCCCCGCTTCGGCCGAGGAACGATCAGGACTCGCCAGTTTCACGGTGGACGGCGTTCACGCCCACGACGTTGGACAGTATCTGGACGACGTCGGCATCGCGGTGCGCGTCGGTCACCATTGCGCGCAGCCGCTGCACCGGCGGTTCGGCGTCACTGCGACCACGCGCATCAGCACGTACCTCTACAACACGACTGCCGAAATCGACTTCGCGATCGACCGGCTGGCGACGGTGCGCGAGTTCTTCGGTGCGGACGACGATGGAGCAAACGCATGAGCGACTCCGTGCCGCGCGGCATCGAGCCGACCGGCCTGCAAGATCTGTACAGGGAGCTGATCCTCGACCACTCCAAGCATCCGCACGGCCGTGGTCTCCACGATGGTGCGCTCGCGCAGTCCCACCAGGTGAACCCGACCTGCGGCGATGAGGTCACGCTCCAGCTGCAGCCCGGAGCCGACGGACGCATCCGCAAGATCACCTGGGAAGGGCACGGATGCTCCATATCACAGGCATCCGCATCGATCCTCGCCAGCGTGGTCGATGACGACTCCCCCGAGCAGCTCTCGGAGCGCATCGAGTCGTTCCGCGCCATGATGCACTCCCGCGGACAGCTCGCGGGCGACGAGGATCTTCTCGGCGACGCGATCGTCTTCCAGGGCGCGTCCCGCTACGTCGCGCGCGTCAAGTGCGCGATGCTTCCCTGGGTCGCGGCCGAAGCAGCGCTCTCCGGCATCCGCTGACCGCAGGCTGTCGCGCCTGCCTGATCACCCGACCGGCGTGATCAGCGACTGTATGGCCGCGCCGTAGAGCGCCGCGACTCGACGGCGTTCGGACGCCGAGGCGTTGTCGCCACCGACCATGTCCCAGGACTGCATCAGCCCGAGGAGTTGTGCCGACACCAGCCAGGCGCGCACCGCGGCGTCCGGGCCGGTCAGGCGGTTCTTGAGTTTGTCGACGAGCAGGCGACGCATGGTGCCTTCCAGATCGACACGCACAGCCTCGTGATCCGTCGCCCTCACGAGGATGGTGAGGGTGCGGCGCAATTCGGCGTGCTTGGGTGCGATCAGATAGTCGGCGAGGCGTCGGCCGATGGTCTCGACGGGGTCGTCGAGCTGTGGTGCGAAATGTTCGTCGAAGCCGATCACGCGCACGAAGAGTTCGTCTTTGGAATGGAAGTGCCTCATGACCAGCGCCGGGTCCACCTTGGCTGCCGCGGCCACATCCCGAATCGACGTGGCCGCATAGCCGTTCACGAGGAACAGCTCGCGGGCGCTCTGTGCGATCGCCGTCTGGGTGGGTGTTTCAGCGGTATGTGCTGCAGGCGACTCCGCTGTCGTCCGTATTGTGCTCATGCCCCTACCTAACCGCCTTGACAAGCGAGTGTCAACGTTGTTGACTACTTCGGGTCAACAACGTTGACACATGAAGAGCGAGCGAGGAATCAGAGCCAATGCAGATCGAATTAGCGGAGTCGGAGCGTCGGCTCGAAGCGGATGCGGCAACGGTCGGCCGCGGCCGCAGCGCGCTCTGGCTGACGGCGATCGGGCTCGGCGCTCTCGTCGTGTCTCTCGCGCAGTCCCTTCTCATCCCGGTGCTTTCCGACCTACCGAAGCAGTTGAACACCTCGGCCGAGGCCGTGCAGTGGCTCCTGACTTCGACATTGCTGGTCAGTGCCGTCGCCGTTCCTCTGATGGGTCGTCTCGGCGACATGTTCGGCAAACGACTCATTCTCCTGGTCGCAATCGGCGCCATGGTCGTCGGATCGCTGATCACGGCCCTCTCGGACAACATCACAGTGCTGATCATCGGACGCGCGATCCAGGGTCTGTCGGCCGCGGCCATCCCGCTGGGAATCAGTCTCCTCGCGACGCTGCTCCCCAAGGAGCGCCGTGCGAGTTCGATGGCGCTCATCTCCGCCATGCTTGGTGTCGGCGGCGCGCTCGGCCTGCCGTTCGCGGGCCTCGTCGCGGAGACCGGCGATTTCCACGTGCTGTTCTGGGTCACGGCCGTCGCGGCAGCGGTCGCATTCATCGCCATCATGTTCCTTGTGCCCGAGCCGCACGACACGGCCGGCGGTCGCCTCGACCTTCTTGGCGCGATCCTGCTCGCCGTCGCACTCGTCGCACTCCTGTTGCCGTTGTCCGTAGGCTCCGACTGGGGATGGGGTTCTGCGCCCGTGATCATCCTCTTCGTCGTCGCTGCGCTCAGTTTCGCGGCGTTCGGGTTCTGGGAAGTGCGCCACAAGGCTCCCCTCGTTGACCTCGCGTCGCTCTCCCACAGGCCGATCCTGCTGACGAACATCGCATCACTGTTCATCGGGTTTGCGCTCTTCGCCTCCCTGATCGGCACGGCCACCTACGTACAGGCTCCGGAAAGTTCCGGCTACGGTTTCGGCACGACCACCCTGGTCGCCGGTCTGACCATGTTGCCGAGCGGGCTGTTCATGCTGATCCTCGCTCCTGTCGCGGCAAGGCTGATCAACACCATCGGCGCCCACTTCACGCTCGCGATCGGCGGCGTCGTCGTCGCGATCGGCTGGGTGCTGCGCATCACCGTGCACGCCACGCTGCTCGAGGTCGTGATCGGCACAACCGTCGTCGGCATCGGAACGGGGGTCGCATACTCCTGCATGCCGGCACTCATCAGCGCGAACACGCCGCACAACGAGTTGGCGTCGGCGAACGGTGTGAACTCCCTCGTTCGCGCGCTCGGGAGCTCGCTGGCCAGCGCGCTCGGCGGAACGATCCTCGCGACCTTCACGATCACACTCGGCGTGTACATTCTGCCTTCGCTCGGCGGGTACCAGATCTTGTTCGCGATCTGCGCTGGAGCGGCGATCGTCGCTTCGGTGATCGCTCTGTTCGTACCCGGGCGGCGCACGACCCTGGCGTGACGGACGCCCGCGGTCGGGATGCCCCTCACTGCTCCGGTCAAGGACCCCTAGGCTTCCCGTGTGCGTACGGCATCGAGAGATGGCCTCGCGACGAGAGGAGGTTGAGACATGACGTCGTCCCGGCTCGAAGCGTTCAGCGACGGAGTCCTGGCCATCATCATCACGGTGATGGTGCTCGAACTGGCCGTGCCGCACGGCGAGACGTTCGCCGCCCTCGTGAGCACGTCAGGCACCGGACTGCTGACCTACTTGCTCAGCTTCATCTACATCGGTATCTACTGGAACAACCATCACCACATGTTCCAGCTGCGGCCCGTCGTCGACGGGAGGCTGCTGTGGGCGAACTTGCACCTGCTCTTCTGGCTGTCGCTCTTCCCGTTCACGACGGCATGGCTGACAGAGACCGACGTCGCGACTGTGCCCACTGCCGTCTACGGCATCAATCTGCTCGCGGCAGCAATCGCCTACTACATTCTGCAAACGGCGATCATCCGTCGCCCAGGCGGTGATCGGCTCAAGGAAGCACTCGGCCGTGACCTCAAGGGACGCCTCTCCCCCGTGATGTACCTCTCGGGAATCGGGCTCTCCTTCGTCGCACCCTGGCTCGGGCTCGTGCCCTACATCGCGGCGGCCGTGATCTGGCTCGTTCCCGATCGGCGCATCGAGCGCTATCTGCGCGAGCACCCCGACGACGGCAGTGGGAACGATGACTAAGTCGCGTCCGCGAGGGTTTCGGATGCCTCAAAGCCGGCGTCGCGCACGCGGTCGAGAAACCCGGCGATGAGCTCGAGCCGGGCGTCGTCGTAGTCGGAGCAGATCTCGTCGAACCGTGAGTTCATCCCCTCATAGAGGTGGAGCACCTCGGCATTGCGATCGGGCAGAACGCGGATGACCACCGCGCGTCGGTCGCTCGTGTCTCGCTCACGGGTGATCCATCCCCCGCGTTCGAGCCTGTCGAGGATTCCGGTCATCGTCGCCGGGGGAGCCCCGGCGAGCTTCGCCAGCACGCCGGGGCTGACCGGTCCGTGAATCGACACCAGATCGAGGCAGTCGAAGTCGACGTCTTTCACAGCAGACCGCGCGCCGATCTGGTGGTTGAGAACGGAAAGCTGCACGCGCACGTCTCGCAGGGCATCACGGAGAGTCTCCAGGCGTCGGAGGCGAGCGTCGGGGTCGGAGGCGGCGGCATCCACTCTCCTAACGTCCGCCGTCATCGTGCTCATCTCATTTGATTCGGTGTTCATCTGCTACCGTTTTCGTATTATCTTGATTTCGAAGCATATCCTATGAGAAGGGACCCGACACCATGAAGATCGCCGTATTCGGAGCGAACGGCCCGACCGGCCGGCTCATCGTGACCCAGGCGCTGGCGCCCTGCATCATCCAGCTCCTCCTCTGCGAGGGCAGCGGAAAGAAGGCGGCAGCATGATCCGCTCGGTGCTCCGATTCATCAGCCTTCTGTTCACGGGGCTCTTCGCCGGCTTCTTGGTCGGCATCCTCGTCTTCGAGCTGTCACTGCGCGGGTTCGACGGCAGCGTCTACGCGCAGGTTCAGCAGGTCACCCTCGTCGCGCTGCCGGTGCTCGCCACAGTGCTGCTGTTCCCGGCGATCATCAGCGCGACCATCCTGGTCATCGTCACAGTGCGCCAACGGGATGCTTCGTTCTGGCTCACCACGGTCGCCCTCGCGCTGCTGCTGGTCGCGCTCGTCGTGACTCTCGTCGTGAACGTGCCTATCAACCTCGCCGAGGGCAGGTGGAGCGTGTCATCGCCGCCCGCGGACTGGGCGACCACTCGCGATCGGTGGCAGGCAGGGCATGCGGTACGCGCGCTCAGCGCCCTCCTCGCGTTCGGCGGTCTTGTCGCTGCGGGCCTCCGCTCTAGTGTGATGGGAGTCTCGCAGAGGTGAGCGACGCCGAGGCATCCGTCGATGTGATGATCGTCGGGGCCGGTCCGAGCGGACTGGTCGCGGCCATCCGGCTACTCGAGCTTGGCCTCACGGTCGAGATCGTGGATGCCTCGCAGCAGCCGGCGCAGGAATCCCGGGCCGCCCTCATGCATGCTTCCACCGTCGAGATCCTGGCCGCGCTCGGACTGGGCGCCGAGCTCATCGAGCACGGACGTCGCATCGACGCGATCACGCTCGCCGATCGCGGCCGGGTACTCGCGCGCATCCCCTTCGACGGCCTCGACACCCGGTACCCGTTCGCGCTCGGCATTCCGCAGAACACCACGGAGGCGCTGCTCATCGCGCGTCTGCAGAGCCTCGGTCACGTGGTGACCCGCGGGGTGCGCATCGACTCGGTGACACAGCGCGCGGCGGGCTGCCGAACGGCCGGGCGCCGGGTCGATTCCGGCGAGTCGTGGCAGGTCCTCTCGCGCTACGTGATCGGTGCAGTCGGCAAGAACAGCACAGTGCGACAACAGGCCGGCATCAGCTACGACGGCAGCACGTACGACGACGACTTCGTGCTGGCGGATGTCGAGCTCACCCCGGCACCGACCGCCGACGACGAGGCCCGCATCACCCTGTCACCGCTGCACTGAAGCACATACGTCCTGCAAGGCATCCGTGGCCCGGCACGGGTCGGATACGGTTGCCTGGTCGCACCATCACCTGGAGGCTCCCGTGCCATATGTCGTCGACTTCGTGAACGTGTCCACCGTCGGACTCGAATCCTCTCCGGTTGCGGATGCCCTCGCCGGGCTGCGCGCGAACGAAGCCCGCTACTTCAAGAACAAGTACGATCACGTCTTCACCGTGGTGCCCGCCGACGAGGCGCCCAAAACGCTCGAGTGGGTCCATCGCATCCTGTCGGAGGAGCGCGACATCGTGATCGCGTCGCGCCCGCTGGAGGTGACCGAATTCGAGGTGGACGGCGTCCGCATGGCATACGTCTTCTATGAATCCGGCCTGTCCATCAACGTGATGTACACCCTCGCTGACGCCGGCAAGCGCGCGGTCGGCTTCAAGCTCTCCGAGGGCATGGACGTTCCGGAAGAGCTGGCGCCGCGCTTCAAGTTCGCGCGCCAGAAGTCGAAGCTGGCGGGCGTCATCCGCGGGTCCTTCTTCGTCATCAAGGGCGAGTACTGACCCACTCAGATCCGCGCACTCGCGCTAGAACGCAGTGCATGTCGTCCGCCGTCAGATCATCGCCGTCAGCACGCCTCCGTCGGCACGCACCGCAGCACCGTTCGTGGCGGATGAAAGCGGGCTCGCGAGGTAGAGCACCGCGTTGGCGATTTCGGCGGGTTCGATGAACCGCTGCAGAAGAGATGTGGCGTTTCCCGCGATGATCGCGGCCTTGAGATCGTCGGCCGGCATCGCCTGTGCGGCGGAGATCCGGCCGACCGTGTCGGCGACTCCGTCGGAGTACGTCGGTCCGCCGAGAACGGCGTTGACGGTCACCTCGGTCCCTCTGGTGAGTTTCGCCAAGCCGTTGCTCAGGGCGAGCATCCCTGCCTTCGTCACGCCGTAGTGCACCATGTCGGCGGGAATGTTCACCCCAGACTCACTGCCGACGAAGATGATGCGACCCTGCTTCTTGGCGAGCATGTGCTTCAAGGCATGCCGCGAAAGCCGCACACCGCTCATGACGTTGACGTCGAAGTAGCGCTGCCAGGTCTCATCGGAGATCTCCGCGAACGGAGCGACCTCGAACAGGCCGACATTGTTCACGAGGATGTCCAGATCGCCCAGACCCTCGAGCAACCCGGCCACCTGAGAGGGATCCGCGAAGTCCGCCGCGACGCCCGACACGACCGAGCCGGACACCTGTGCCCTCAGTGCCTGTGTCGCGTTCTCGACTCGATCGCGGTCTCGCCCATTGATGACAACGGATGCGCCCTCACGAAGAAGCGCCTCGGCGATCGCGTATCCGATTCCCTGCGTCGAACCGCTCACGAACGCCCTCTGGCCCGTCAATTTCAGATCCACACTGCTCCATTCACTTTCCTAGTCAAGTGAAAAGGTAGCACATTGACTTGCTCGGTCAACTGAATCGGATGCTCGTGGAGCCGCTCTCCGCGTAGCCTTCTGACATGTCTGCTTCCCATCAGTCCGTGACTCTGCACGGCGACGATCTCGCGACCTGGTCAGCCCTGGCCACCGTTCTCGAGTGGCTGCCTCCCGCCCTCGATGCCCAGTTGCTCAGAGACTCGGAGCTGACGCACTTCGAGTACGGCATCCTGTTCGCGCTCGGCGCCGCTCCCGACTCCACACTCCGCATGAGCACCCTCGCCGGCTACGCGAACAGTTCGCTCTCGAGGCTCTCTCGCGCGGCAGCGCGATTGGAGACGCGGGGGTGGATGCGCCGCTCCCCCGATTCCACCGACGGCCGGTACACGCTGGCCGTCCTCACCGAGGAGGGACGCGCGAAACTCGAGCAGGCGACTCCTGGACATGTGCGGACGGTCCATCAGCTGGTGCTGGAACCGCTGACGGCGGCGCAAACCCGGCAACTCCGTGAGATCAGTCGCCGAATACTGCGCGCCATCCGAGCTGAAGACGGCTGGCGACCGCCGTCCTAGTCGCTGTCTTCCCGCCACGGGGCGACATCGACCTCGTTGCCCTCGGCGTCTGCCAGCGTCCACCAGTGTGGCGCGAACCTGTCGGTCACGAGGTGCCCGCCTGCGGCAAGCGCTGCCGCGATGCGCGACTCCGCCTGATCGCGAGGCACCGACACGTCGATGTGGATGCGATTGCGCTGCGGCCGTGGCTCGTCCATCTGCTGGAATGTGACCCAGGGACCGCGGGCGAGCGGATCCACGACATCCTCGTCACCGAACTCGTCGTACCCGAGAACCGCTCGCCAGAACGGCAGCACATCCGGGATGACCAGCGCGTCGATCGAGATCTGAACGGTCTGCACCTTCGAGGGGTCCGCACGGATGCCCAACTCTGCCGCCACCAACGAGATCTGCCGCGCCAACATCGCGTCGCTGCCGCTGATGTCGCTGACCTCGTGCGTGAAGAGCGTCACGGTGACACCGGAGTAGCGCAGGTCGACATCTGGATGATGGTTGGCCGCGTCTGCGAGCCTGCCGATCGCATCCACCAGCTCGACGCCGTTGGCGAAGGAACCGGTGACGAAGTAGGTACGCGCGCCGTCGAAGAGCACGCGCCAGTCGTCGACGCCTCCGGCCGCGTGGAATTGCTTGGGTGAGATGCGCTCGGCCATGCTGCCTCCCGTCACGATGACCCGCCAACTCTCCTCGGGACGTCGCGCGGCGTCAACGAATCACGACGTGAGATCCGTCCCTGGCTTCACGTACCGGCGCATCTGGGGCTGTGGCCCGTCTGACCCGAACCAGTCGACCCGCTCGGAGAATGTCGCATGCCACCCGCGACGCTCGTAGAGACGCATGGCGTTCGAGTTGTACTCGAGTACGTCCAGGAACAACGGCGATCCGACAGCCTCGGCGTACTGCTCCACGACATCCAGCAAACGCGTGGCGACACCCTCGCCTCGCGCGCTCGACGAGACGACGAGCCGCGTGAGCTCGAGCGGCTCCCCCGGAGTCCCAGCGACGGCCGCGTGACCCACCGCAACGCCGTCGAGCTCCGCGACCCACGCGGGATCGCCCTTCTCGGCGAGCCAGGCCGTGCTCACGTGTTCTGCCATCACCGGATACCTGTCGGTGCGGTGCGACTCTGCCAGCACGGCCACCAGCACCTCGAGATCGCCTTCGACCCTCGGTCGGATGATGAGTGCCACAGGGCGACCCTAGCGGGAGACCGTCACCACCGGAATCCGGGTCGCCGCCAACGTCGGCCGCGAGGCACTCGATGACGACGAAGCCTTCTCCGAGCGCGATCCCGCGCACGTATCAGTCACGCTCTCGACGCCTCCTTAACGGTGTCATTGCAAGCCGGTTGCCCGGCACGCACAGGGCCGGATCCCGGCGCACGGAGGTGGTCGTCATGACATGGATGAGCAACAACCTGACCGCACGCACGGGCGCGCCGCCCGCGATCTTCAGTCCGTCGGCCTACGCGTACACGCAGCAGAAGACCCAGCACGTTCTCTACCAAGGGTTCGGTGACGGCGCAGGCGACGGCCAAGTACACGAACTGTGGTGGGACGGGCAGTGGCATCACAACGACCTCACCGCCCAGGCGGACGCCCCGTTGATCGACGGCGTCCCGAGCGGCTACGTCTACGCCGATGAGCCGGGCGGCGCCACGCAGCATGTCGTCTACCAGGGTCTCCAGCCGGGCGTCGGGGCAGACAAGAAGGTACAGGAGATCTGGTGGGACGATGACAAGCACCACCATCAGCTCACAGACGGACAGTTCCCGCTGATCGACCAGCCGTTCGGCTACAGCTTCGAGGCAGGCCAACACATCGTCTACCGCTCCGGCAATACGTTGCGCTTCCTCGACATGGAGGAGGACTTCGGGTGGTTGGACAGCGACCTGACGCCGTATATGGCGGGTTCGCATCCGATGCTTCCGCCAACGGCGTATGGGTTCACAGCCCAACAGACGCACCACATCGTGTACGCCGGTAGCGACGGTCACGTACACGAGCTCTGGAAGGGCCCGTCCGGCGGGTTTCGGCACAACGACCTCACGCTCGCTTCCGGGGCGCGAGTTCAGACCACGGGGATGCCGTTCGGGTTCGCCAACGATCCCGGCTTCGTGCAGGTGGTGTCGTACACCGCGACGGACGGCCACCTCCATCAGCTCACCTGGGACGGCGCCTGGCACGATTCCGACCTCACCGCGACAACGGGTGGAACGGCGCCCAGCGCCGGCACAGTGCCGACCGGTTATCTCTATCCGTCCGAGGGAAGCCTGCACGTCGACTATGTCGGAGTCGACGGTCACATCCACGAGTACTGGCAGGATGACGCCGGCTGGCATCCGACCGATCTGACCGCCCGTACGGGCACGCTTGCCGCACGGAGCAATCCTGCGGCGTACGTGATGCCCGACAACACGCAGCATGTGATCTTCGTCGACGACGACCGTCAGGTGATCGAGCTCTACTGGCTGCCGTAGCGACGGCGGCCGCGGCGACACCTCGGTCGGTTTCGAACCCGCACGCTACACGGATGCAACGGCTCAGTAGACGATGCGCCCCTTGCGGTCGTGAAACTCGCCGGTGGGGCCGTCTATGCCGATCGTCGCGAGTGCGACCGTCGCATCCGTTCCCTCGGTCACCGTCTGGTGCCCGCTGTGCCGGTTGAAGTCCGTGGCGGTGTAGCCCGGATCGCTCGCATTGATACGCATGCCCGGCAGGTTCTTCGCATACTGCACGGTCAGCGCGATGATCGCTGCCTTCGACGCGGCGTAGGGGATGCCGGTGACCGGGAACTCGTCGTGCCCCTCGGCCGAGAGGTACCGCGGCCAGCCCACGCCGGAGGCGACGTTCACGATCACCGGGTTCGCAGACGCGCGCAACAACGGCAACGCGACCTGCGTGACCCTCACGATGCCGACGACGTTCGTGTCGAGCACGGTCTGGAGCGACGCGGCCGTGAGATCGTCGACGCCGAACGATGCCCCGAGGATGCCCGCATTGTTGACCAGCACGTCGAGCGTGGGCAGCTGCGCGATGGCGGCGTCGACGCTCGCCTGATCGGTGACGTCGAGCTGAATGGGGTGGGCGCCGAGACCACGCGCAGCGTCGCCCGTCGCAGTGTCGCGCATGCCGGCGTAAACGGTATGGCCGGCCCCGATGAGGCGGCGGACGGTCTCGAGCCCGAGGCTTCGGTTGGCTCCGGTGATGAGTGTTGTGGTCATGGAACCCAGCTTGACCCCAGCGCACGGGAACGCCCAGGCAACGGTCGACAGGAGGACCGGCAGTACCACCCTCTCGACAGCCCGGGGTGCGACGATGGATGCGTGACCGAGTTCGCGACAGCGCTGAGATCGTGGCGCCGTCGCGTCACTCCCGAGCAAGCGGGGCTGCCGGCCGGAGTCGGCCGCCGCACGCCCGGACTTCGTCGCGAGGAGCTCGCCGCGCTCGCCGGCATCAGCGTCGACTACGTCGTGCGCCTCGAGCAGGGTCGGGCCGCGAACCCTTCGCCGCAGCTGCTCGGCGCACTCGCCAGGGTGCTGCGACTGACCGACGACGAGCGCGACCACCTGTACCGGGTCGCTGGAGCCGCCGTGCCATCCGGTCGGCTGGTGCCGCGTCACATCTCTCCGGGAGTCCAGCGGATCGTCGACCGGCTGAGCGACACACCGCTCGCGGTCTACACGGCCGCCCACGACATCCTGCTCTGGAACCCGCTCTGGGCGGCTCTCACCGGCGACCCGTCGGAATATCGCGGCCTGGAACGCAACCTGGTCTGGCGTCACTTCATGCTCGGACCGGGTCCGATGGACTACGACGACGAGCACGCCGAGGAATTCGCCGACGATCTCGTCGGCGACCTGCGCGCGGCCCTCGGGCGGTATCCGAGCGACCCATCGCTCTCCCTGCTCGTCGAGCGCTTGCGCGCTGGCTCTGCGGAGTTCGAACGTCGGTGGGCGTCCGCGCGGGTCGCGCAGCACAAGGCGAGTCGCAAGACGGCCGGGGACACGACGGTGGGTCCGATCACCGTCGACTGCGATGTGCTCAGCGTGCCGGGCAGCGACTTGCGCATCGTGGTCTACACCGCCGTGCCCGGCTCGCAGGATGCTTCGAGGCTCGAGCTGCTGCGCGTGACGGGGCTGCAGGCTCTGGGCTGAGCATGCCCCTCGCCGCAAAACAAGCGAGATCGACATTCGATGAGCACGCCGATAATCGGCTCGAACCATGACGAAGCCCTGATGAAAATGGTTTCTCATCAGGGCTTTTCCGTCGGGATGACAGGATTTGAACCTGCGGCCCCTTGACCCCCAGTCAAGTGCGCTACCAAGCTGCGCCACATCCCGCTGCCGTCCGCCGGACGACCCTGCACAGTTTACAGGCTTCGGAGGGCCTGTCCGTACCGTGTCAGGGCCTGGCTGCGCGACACCGAGAGCAACTACCTCCGCATCGGCCAACCCAGCCAACCGGGACGACCAGGAATGCTGTGCACACCGGCCATCCGTCGGCGGTGTCGCATAGGGTCGGCATGTGGCCAGCGTAGACACAGACATCCGTATCGTCCCGGTCGATGAGGTGCCGTGGGATGACGTTCAGACGGTGTTCGGCACCCGTGGCGACCCGTCCACGTGCTGGTGCCAATGGTTCAAGCTGCCGGCGAGCGAGTGGCGCACGGCGGAGGCATCCGTCTGCCAGACCGCACTCAGAGAGCAGACGCGCCATCGTCCCGTCCCAGGGTTGATCGCGTATCTCGATGACGAGGCGGTCGGCTGGGTCGCTGTCGAACCGCGTCCCGCGTATCCACGGCTGCGCACCAGTCGCATCGTCGCGAAAGGCAGTACCGAATCGCACGATGATCCGTCGGTGTGGGCGGTCACGTGCTTCGTCGTGCGGGTCGACTTCCGCAGGCGTGGCATCGCGTCAGCGCTTCTTGCCGCCGCGGTCGAGCACGCCAAGGCGAACGGAGCCCGGGTTCTCGAGGGGTACCCGATCGACACGGCCGAGAGGAAGGCATCCTCCGCCGATCTGTATCACGGATCGCTTTCCCTTTTCGTTGCAGCGGGATTCGAAGTCGCGTCACGGCCGCAGCCCAGCAGAGCGGTCGTGCGCCTGGGATTCTGACGTCGCGTCGCACTCGCGGCATCCTCTGAACTCGGGTCGCCCTAGGCTGTCTGCATGCGCCTGTGGAGCGAGGCGTGTGCGCCCGCCGAAGCCTCGGTGGCACTGCAGGCAAGAGCTCGCGGCAGCACACCCGAGGAGCACGCATGAGTTCGGACGACGGTCGTCTTCGCTTCGATCACGAAGCCATCCACAGTGCCGCCGATCTCTTCGAGGCGGGCAAGGCCGCCCGGTCCGACCTGCCGCGAAGCGCGCACGCGGAGTATCGGCCCGCGAAGGACCGCGACCCCGTCGGCATCCTGAAGCAGCAGCACACGCACCGCGTCAGCGAGCTGGTACCACTGCGGCTCGAGCGGATGACCGCCAACCCGTTCGCCTTCTATCGCGGGTCAGCGGCCATCCAAGCCGCCGACTTCCGCAACGAACCGCGCACCGGCGTCGATGTGACCATCTGCGGCGACGCCCATGTCGCCAACTTCGGCATCTACGCCTCACCGGAACGCACGCTGGTCTTCGACCTCAACGACTTCGACGAGTCAGCGTACGGGCCGTGGGAATGGGACGTGAAGCGCTTCGTCACCAGCGTCGTGATCGCCGCTCGTCAGCGCGGATTCAAGGAACCCAAGGTGCAGACGGCCGCGCTCGAGGCGGCGGCGGCCTACCGCATCGCGCTACGCCAGATCACCGAGCTCAGCGTGCTGGAGCGCTATTACATTCGTGCCGACGTGCATACCGGCCAGCGCGCTGCGAGCTCGCAGAAGGTGCTCAACCACGCGATCGACGCGGCATCCCGCCGCACCTCCGCACGCGTGGTGCGCAAGATCACACGGCGCGCCGACGACGGCACCACGGTCATCATCGAGAACCCGCCGCTGCTCGCCCACGTTCCCGAGGCGACCGAGCAGAGCGTGCTCGACATCGCACGCAGCTATCTCAGCACCGTTCCAGCCGACATCGCCGTGCTGCTGTCGCAGTACGTCGCGACGGATGCCGTTCGTCGCGTCGTGGGCGTCGGAAGCGTAGGCACACGGTGCTACATCATCGTGCTCTCCGGCCCGGCCGGCGAGTCGCTCGTTCTGCAGGTGAAGGAGGCGACGGACTCTGTCGCAGTCGAATTCGGCGGGGCGGCATCCGGTCGCGCGCCCGCGTTCGACGACCACGAGCATGCTGACGAGCACGGCCACCGCGTCGTCTCCAACCAGCGCGTGCTGCAGGCGGTGAGCGACCCGTTTCTCGGCTATGTCACCAAGGACGGCCACGCGTTCTACATTCGCCAGTTCCGCGATCAGAACGTCTCGATCGACACCGAAACACTCGACTTCCGCCCGTTCACGGACTACGTGGATGCCTGTGGCACCGTTCTCGCGCGCGCCCACGCCCAGAGCCCCAACGCTTCGTTCATCGCCGGCTACCTCGGCGGTGGCACCGCCTTCGATTCCGCGGTGGTCGAGTGGGCGACCGCGTACGCGGACCAGGCGGTCGAGGACTACCAGACCGTGCGTCGCGCGGTGAAGAAGGGCGAGATCTGAGCGCGTCCGATCACGAACCCGCGAGCGCCCCGATCTGCGACTGGGTGAGCGGAATCCAGGGCGAGTTGTCGGCATCCGAGGCCGCAGTCGCGGGGCTCTGCGCCTGATTCCACCACTTGGCTTCGTACGGAACGCCCTCGAAGAGCACGCGTTCGCCCGCAGTGTAGGTGGTCGTGCCCGACCAGTCCGGATAGAACCCGGCCGGCAGGGTGGCCTGCTTGATCGGCTTCTCCCCCGGCAGCACCGGGCCGATCAGTTCCCACGGCGTCTCCCACGAGTTCAGCACGGGGTCGTCGGGCACATCGCCCTGCGTCCACCACTTCGCCTGGTACACGTTGTGGTGCCAGACCACCTTGGTGCCCTGCAGATATGCGCCCGTCGTCGACCAGATCTGGTACGGGCTGGTCTTCGGGTTGTCCGGTGTCTGGGCCGACGCTTTCTGCTTCTGGGCCCTTGTTACGAGGGATGCGGCCGCCGCGAGCCGCCCGTTGAATCCGGAGCTCAGAACGCTTGCGAACGAGACGCCCTTCTGATCGACACCGCTGCAGGCATCCGATACGACCTTCACGTCAACGTAGTTCGGCCCGCACGTCTCGTCGCGGTTCGCCGACCACATCGAGACCCGTCCGACACCTTGGTTGCGGGCGAACGCATTGAGCTGCTTCGCCGCAGCGAGCGTGAACACCTCGTCTGCGTCGTCGTTCTGGCCGATCATCGGCGTGACACCGATCTTCTGCCACAGAGTCGCGGACGATTGCGGCGTGCCCGCCCTGGTGTACAGCACGCCCAGCTGACGCTGCACGTTGGTCAGCGCACTGCTCGCCGCGGCGACCATGCTCTGGCCCTTCTGCCTGCTCTGACCGAAGTCCATCGTCATGGCATTCACACCCGCGATGTCCACGCCGTGCGAGAGCATCGTCGCGATCGTGTCGGTCGCGTTCACGTCGAGTCCCGTGGTCGACACCGGCAGCGTCAACCACACGGCGAGGCTTCCGCCGGATGCCCGCCGCTCCTTCTGCAGAGCGGCGATCGCCGTCGCACGCCGCGCGGCCGCGTTCGGGTCGGTCAGGCCGGAACCTTCCAGGTCGAGGTCGATCGTGTTCACCTTGTAGCGATCGAGCACGCTCTGGTAGGCGGCCAGCAGCTTGGCGGAGTCGGTGCAGCCCACCGCGAGCTCCTGATTCTGCTGCCCGCCGAACGACACCGCGATCGACCCGCCGCGCTGCTGCAGGCGTGCGATGCGACGGTCGAGGTCGAGGTTCGCGGATGCCTGATCCATCGTGTCCGCAGCACCCCACGTCGGCGTGCACGGGCTCGTCTTCGAGGAGACGACGAACGACAGGATCGCGTCCTGCGCCTTGGTCGTGCCGAGGCCCTCGAACGCGAACGTCGGGGTTGCCGTCACGTCGACGTACGACGCGAACCACGGCTTCGCCGTCGACGTCGAGCTGGCGGATGCCCAGGCCTGCGCTCCGAAGGCGCCACCGACGATGACCGCTGCCGTCACGACCACGGCAACCGTGAGACGCCAGAACGACAGCCTGCGGCCCGGCTCGCCATTCTCTGCGAGTTGCTCCGTCACATCCGTCACGACGCCACCGCCTCGGTCTCATCGACCAGATGTGCGGCGACACCCGCGTCATCCAGAGCGCGCACACCGAGCGGAACGGAGTCGCCGGCCTGGCCGTGGTAGAGCACGCCGCGCCAGTCCAGCTCGGACTCGACCGGAGTCTCGGCCACTGCACGCTTCGGCTTCTTAGGAACGAACAGCCAGGAGGTCGCGCCGACCCAGACATCCGCGATCGCGTGCCCGACGCCGATGTACGCGAAGAACGCCCACGTCGCGACGACTGCGTTGAACGCGGCGAACGCGGCGTTGCCCCAGTTCTGCGCCATGACATCCCGCCACAACGTGAAGAGCGAGAAGGCGATGATCAGCACGGGCACGATCACGTAGATCACAGGCGACGCCGTGCGGTTCTTCACCTTGGGCGTGCGAGCGAACGGGATCTTCTTGCCCGTCAGCGCCTGCTGCAGCGACTTCAGGACGCCGGCGAGGTTGACCGGCAACAGAATCAGATTGAACCCGTAGATGCGGAAGACGTCGGATGCCTTGTACCCGCTGTAACGCAGATCGCTCGCCATCGCCACGAAGTACGGCAGTGCGGCAAGCAGCACGAGGGGACTGAGCAGGCGCCCGTCGTACGGGAACGCGAGCAGGAAGATGAGCCCGAAGCTCGCCCACGCGATCGATGACATGTAGTTGACGCGCAGCATGACCTCGACGGGTGAGACGCGCTGACCCAGGCGTTTGCGCTCGCGCACCTGACGGCGCAGCTTCGGCAAGATCAGCAGCCCACCGTTCGCCCAGCGACGACGCTGCACGATCAGCGACCCGAAGTCCGGCGGGGTGGCGCTGTAGCTCAAGCGCTCAGGGTAGTTCGCGAGAGTCCAGCCGTGCACACCGAGGTCGACACTCGACTCGGTGTCCTCGATGACAGTGCGGTCCTGAACATATCTCTTCACCTCGAAGCCGCCGATCCACTCGCTCTCGGCGATGTCCTCGAGGGCGCGCTTGCGGATGATCGCGTTGGCCCCCACCCAGAACGTCGCGTCGAACTTCGTGAATCCCTGGTGCAGGATGTGCTGGATGTCCGTCGTCGCGCCCGCGAGCCGCTCGATGCGGGTCGCCGCTCCGCGGAACGACGAGTACGGCGTCTGCGTCACGGCGACACGTTCGTTGCCCGGCTGCTGCAGAAAGTACGTGAGGCGTAGGCAGTACTCGCGCAGCAGGATCGAGTCAGCATCGAGCGTCAGCACGAACTCGCTGTCAGGAATCTCCAGCGATCCCGGCGTCCCGTCTGCGACGGGGAGGAGGACGGCGCCGGCGGGTGTGCGCTCCGGGCGGTAGCTGCCGCTCATCAGCCCGATGTAGGAGTTGAGGTTCATCGCCTTGTTCGCTTCGTGCGACAGCGAGGCGTAGAGCTTGCGCTCGAACACGCTCACGTCGCCGTCGAACGTCCAGACGAGGCGGCGCAACAGCTCGGCGATCCGCTCGGCAGTAAGCGTCGCACCCTCATCGGCTGCGGCGTCGAGAGCGCGGGACGTGACGGCGAGGTCGTCTGCGAGGGCACGCAGAACCTGTTCCGTGAAGAAGAGGTCGACGTGGTCGTCGACCGTCTCGGCGTCGGCGAGCCGGTACAGCCATCCTGCCGCCCAGGCGTACTCGGCAGCTGTCGTGCGAACGTCGGACGTTCCGACCCTGAAACCGGCCGAGCGGGCGCGCTCGAAGGAGGCAAGGGCATCCGCCGTCCTCAGGCGCGGTTCGGCGAACAGGTCGACGAGTTCGGATGCCAGCGCCCGCGTCGCCTCGAGCTTGGCGCGCGTCGCAGGTGCCGTCGGCCGCGGCGGGTCGTCGAGCAGCAGCACGATGCGCATCGACGGGTATTCCTGCAGCAGCGCCGACATCAGCGTGGCGCGGATCACGTGCGGTTCCTCCGCGTACGACGGCACGAGCACAGTGATAGTCGGTTGCGTCGTTGCGAAATGCCGGTCGAGCTCGGCGCGCGGCACACGCATGTGACCCTTGAACCGTTGCAGCGCGCCCTCGCGCGCCACCAGATACATCAGTGCCGAGAACGTCAGGAACGTGACCACCACGGAATAGCCGACGGCCTGCATCGTGAACTGGAAGTTGCCGAATCCGCCGTCGACGAGGTCACGCACGACCGTGTAGATGACATAGACCGCCCAGAAGACGACCGTCAGCACGATCGCGAGACGACCGCGTGCGATCTTGCCGTCGCTCGGCTTAGGATGCTGCGACGGAAGGGGCTGGGTGCGCTTCTCAGCACCGATCTGGCGTTTGCGAGCGCGCGACGGCGCGACAGTCTGAAGGTGTGTAGGCATGCGGCAGCGTTTCGGTTGTCCGGCGTGAATGGAGGGCTCGAGGGCGAGCAGAACGGATGCACGAGCATCCGTGGGAACGATGGCAGCCTCGAGTAGACGACCGCGTCTTGAGGTTACGAGACGCCCTCACGAAAACCGGCCGGCCGTGGACGATCTTGAGCCCTGCGTCAGTGCTCTACCAGATACGGGTCCGAAACTCCCCCCGTGGTGGGGACACGTACGGAGGCAAAACTGCGGTGTCTTGAGCAACTTGAGCCACTTGAGCGTGCGCTGCCTACCCCATCGCTGGTCGAGTAGTGGGGGTCTTCTCCCTCATCGGCCGCGCGGCAGAGCCGCCCTGCTGGCCGAGCTCGGCCGAGACGGCCTCGCCGCGTGAAGCGGCGAGGCCGGAAATGGCCTCGCCGGAAGCGGCAGCTTAACGCTGCCGCTTCTCCCTCACGCGCATGTTGAGGACGATGGGGGTGCCTTCGAAGCCGTAGATCTCGCGGAGCCGGCGCTGGATGTAGCGCCGGTACCCGGGGTCGAGGAATCCGGTGGTGAACAGCACGAATGTCGGCGGACGGCTCGACGCCTGCGTGCCGAACAGAATGCGCGGCTGCTTGCCTCCGCGCACCGGGTGCGGATGCGCGGCCGTCAACTCCGCAAGGAAGGCGTTGAACTTGCCGGTCGGAATGCGCGTATCCCACGACTCGAGCGCCGTCTCCAGCGCCGGAACCAGCTTCTCCAGGTGCCGTCCGGTACGTGCGGAGATGTTCACCCGGGGCGCCCACGACACGTGCGCAAGATCCTGCTCGATCTCGCGCTCCAGGTATCGGCGACGTTCGTCGTCGAGCAGGTCCCACTTGTTGTACGCCAGCACGAGGGCGCGCCCGCTCTCGAGAACAAGGTCGACGATGCGCACATCCTGCTCGCTGATCGGCTGCGAGACATCCAGAACGACGACAGCGACCTCGGCCTTCTCCAGTGCCGTGCTGGTGCGCAGCGACGCGTAGAAGTCGGCGCCCTGCGCCATGTGCACACGACGGCGGATGCCGGCGGTATCGACGAATCGCCACACGCGCCCGCCCAGCTCGATCTGCTCGTCGACCGGGTCGCGGGTGGTGCCCGCGAGGTCGTTCACGACCACGCGCTCCTCACCGGCAGCCTTGTTGAGCAGGCTCGACTTGCCCACGTTCGGTCGGCCGACGATCGCGACGCGACGCGGACCGCCGACCTCGCGCTGGGCATAGGCGGACTCGGTCGGCAGCACCTTCAAGAGCTCATCGAGCAGATCGGCGACGCCGCGGCCGTGCAGGGCGCTGACCGGGTGCGGCTCGCCGAGCCCGAGCGACCACAGCTCGCTCGCGTGCGGCTCCTGCCTCGCATCGTCGACCTTGTTCGCCACCAGGAACACCGGCTTCTTGGTCTTGCGCAACAGGCGCACGACGTGCTCATCGGTGGCGGTCGCGCCGACGTTCGCGTCGACGACGAACAACACGACGTCGGCGAGGTCGATCGCGATCTCCGCCTGGGCTGCGACCGAGGCGTTGATGCCCTTCGCGTCCGGCTCCCACCCGCCGGTGTCGACCAGGGTGAAGCGCTTGTCGTTCCACTCCGACTGGTACGTGACCCGGTCACGTGTCACGCCCGGCACGTCTTCGACGACCGCCTCGCGACGACCGAGAATGCGATTCACGAGCGCGGACTTGCCCACGTTCGGTCGGCCGACGATCGCGACCACCGGAAGGGCCGGCAGATACTGGATCGCATCCGGGTCCTCGGTGACGGCCTCGAGCACGTCGAGGTCCGAATCGTCCAGGTCGTAGTCGTCCAGGCCGGCACGAAGCACATTCGCTCGCTGGTGTGCGAGATCCTCATCGACGTTCGCGAGGCGTTCCGCGAGATCGTCGGGGGTCGCGTCGAAGTCGCCTTCGGCGCCGTTTCTGTTGTCAGGCATCCGTTCCTCCTCGGGACGGGTCGGCGGTCGCGCCGGCATTCGCCGCACGCGCCGCCCGGATCACGTCGATCACTGCGTCGACGGTCTGCTCGAAGTCGAGCTCGGTGGAGTCCACGGTCGTGACGCCTGGCGCCGCCGTCATGAAGTCCACCACATGGGAATCTGCGCGGTCGCGCGCATGCAACTGCGACGCCACCTCCGCCGCGGAATGACCGCCCAACTCCCCCGCGCGGCGCGCCGCGCGCACCTCGGGGTCGGCGGTGAGCAGAATTCGCGCCGGCGCGTCAGGAACGACCACCGTGGTGATGTCTCGGCCCTCTGCCACGATGCCGTCGTGGTCGGTGCCGGTGAGGATGCTGCGGAACAGCTCGTTCAACCTCAGCCGCACCTCGGGCACACGTGCGACAGCACTCACCCGCGCCGAAACCTCCGGATCGCGGATGGCGGTCGTCACGTCGGTCTCGCCGACCAGCACGCGCTGGCTGTTCGGCTCGGTGTCGACACGGTAGTCGAAGTCGGCGATCGCATCGATGACGGCAGCGGAATCCGTCACATCGATGCCGCGCTGCCTCGCGAACCACGTCAATGAGCGATACGCGGCCCCGGTGTCGAGGAATGCGAAGCCGAGTCGAGCCGCCACCGCCTTGCTCACGCTGGACTTGCCGCTCCCCGCCGGGCCGTCGACGGCAACGACGAAGGGCGTCGTGCGTGACAACGAATCCTCGGTCATCCTGCGATCCTCCATCCCCGGGCCGACAGGTCGTCCATCGCGCGCGTCTTCACTTCGGGCAGCACCGCGATCTCGGCCAGGCCCACCTGCGCGCCAGGCGAATGCTCGAGCCTCAGGTCTTCGATGTTCACACCGATCTCGCCGAGCTCGCCGAACAGCCGACCGAGCTCACCCGGAGTGTCGTCGACCATCACGATCACGCTCGCGAAGCGGCGGTCCTGCCCGTGCTTGCCCGGCAGTCCGGCCACACCGGCGTTTCCGTCGGCGAGCTCCTGCGCGATGGTGCGCCGCGCCCCGGATGCCGACACGTCCCCGAGCGCGACCAGCACCTCGTCGAGGTCGTCGCGGAACGCCCGCAGAATCTCGACCACCGCCGGCGCGTTCGCAGAAAGGATCTGCACCCACAGCTCGGGGTCGCCTGACGCGATGCGCGTGACGTCGCGTACGCCCTGACCGGCGAGGCCGAGCGCAGAGGCCGGAGCACCGTCGAGTCGCTTCGCCATCAGCGACGCCACCACCTGCGGGGCGTGCGAGACGAGTGCGACGGCGGCGTCGTGCGCATCGGCCGGCAGCGTGATCGGCGTCGCCTCGAGGTCGAGGATCAAATGCTCAACGAGGCCGACCCGCTCCCGCGAGAGTCCCGGCCTCGGGCACACCACCCACGGACGGCCGATGAAGAGGTCGGCGCGCGCCGAGATGGCGCCTCCGCGCTCGCGTCCGGCGAGCGGGTGCGAGCCGACGTAGCGGGCCAGATCGGCCGCGCTCAGCTCGGAGCCGGGCCCCTCGAGTTCTGCAAGAGGCGCGACCTTCACGCTCGCGACATCCGTCACCGTTGCGTTCGGATAGGCGATCAGTTCGGACGCGACGACGGATGCCGTTGCATCCGGCGGCACCGCCACCACGATCAGCTGCGGATCGTCGCCCTCGCTCGCGATGCGCCCTGCGCCGTAGTCGACGGCGAGGTGCAGACCGGCGCGCGAGGCGTCAGCGAGGATCACGTCAACGCCGCGTGCGCGAAGGCCCAGCCCGATCGACGCACCCAGCAGGCCGGCTCCCACGACGCGGACGCTGCCGCCGACGCGCGCGGCGGGGTTCTGATTCACGTTCGCTCCGATTTCGGCCTGGCAAGAGTGAGCACCTGGCCGAGTTCGATTTTAGTCAGCTCACGGGTCGCCCCCGACTTCAGGGTTCCCAGGTGCAGCGGCCCGAACTGCCTGCGCACCAATGCGGTCACCGGATGCCCCACCTCGTCGAGCATGCGCCGCACGATTCGGTTGCGCCCCGAGTGCAGTGTGACCTCGACGATGCTCGAGCCACCGGATGCCTGCACCAGCTTCGCCCTGTCGGCCTGGATCGGTCCGTCTTCGAGTTCGATGCCCCGCGTGAGGCGCTGCAGAGTGCCGGGCATGACACTCCCTCGTACCGTCGCGATGTACGTCTTGGTCACGCCGAACGACGGATGCGCGAGCACGTTCGCCGTCGCACCGTCGTTCGTGAGCAGCAGCAGCCCGCTGGTGTCGAAGTCCAGGCGCCCCACGTTGAACAGACGCTCCTCGTACTGTTCGGCGAAGCTCTGCAGGTCTGGCCGGCCGCGGTCGTCGTGCATCGAGCTGACGACGCCGGTGGGCTTGTTGAGCATCACGTACTGCTTCGATGCGTCCAGTTGCACGACGCTGTCGTCCACCTCGAGCACATCGTTCTCGGGGTCGATGCGGCGTCCGAGCGTGGTGACCACTGTGCCGTTGACCTTCACGCGGCCCGCGACGATGAGCTCCTCGCTCACCCTGCGGGATGCCACGCCCGCCGCCGCCATCACCTTCTGCAGGCGTTCGCCCGTCTCCGAGCCCCCCGACTCGGAGCCCCCCGTCGCCACCCGGTCAGCGCACATCGTCGTCGAACCCCTCAGTACCGTCTGCCAGCAGCGGAGAGATCAACGGCAGCTCCTCGATCGAATTGATCCCGAGCTGCTGCAACAGCAGATCGGTCGTTCCGTAGTTGATGGCGCCGGTCTCGGCATCGGTGAACTGCTCGGTGATGAGCCCGCGCGAGAGCAATGTTCGCACGACCGAATCCACGTTGACGGCTCTGATCGACGCGATGGCACCGCGCGTGATCGGTTGCCGGTATGCGATCACGGCCAGGGTCTCGAGCGCCGCCTGCGAGAGCCTCGTCGGCGTCTGCTGGTTCACGAACTCTGCGACCAGGTCGTCGAACTCGTCGCGCACGTAGAGGCGCCATCCGCCGCCGACCTCGCGCAGCTCGAAGCCACGACGCGGACCACCGTCCTCGCCGTCGTAATCGGCGACCAGTCCGTCGATGGTCTGCCGCACCGCGGCCATCGGCGCGCCGACGGCGGTCGCGAGCGTCACGAGCGACAGCGGTTCGTCGGCGACCATCAGCACAGCCTCGATGGCACGCGGAACGTCGACCGGATGCCCCTGGGCCCGCTCCGGCTCAGCCGGTGCCTCGAGCGCGAACGGCTCCCCCGCGTCCGAGGCCGATGCCTCCTGCTCGGGAGCCTGCGGCTCGTCGGTGTTGCGATCATCCATAATCGGCTCCCAGATTGGCGAGATTCTCGTCGGACCAGGCATCCGCGACCCATCTGATGGTCAGTTCGCCGAGCGGCTCGAGCTGTTCGAAGGCGACGGCGGCGAACCGGTACAGCTCCAGCACAGCCACGAACCGCGCAACGATCACGCCCTTGCGGTCTGCGCCCGAGATCAGCTCCCGGAACGTGAACGGGGTTCCCCTGCGCAGCTGGGAGACCACCAGCGCGGCCTGTTCGCGCACACTCACCAGCGGCGCGTGCAGGTGGTCGAGTTCGACGATCGGAATCGTCTTGGGTGCGAACGCCAGCTCGGCGATGGCCGCGAAGTCGTCGGCGCTGAGCGTCCAGGCGAGCTCGGGAGCGCGCGAGCGGTACTTCTCCTCGAGGCGCACGATGCGCGGATGCCGTACCCCCTCTGCGTCGAGCCGACCCCCGAACCACGCGGATGCCTCCTTGAACGCCCGGTACTGCAGCAGGCGAGCGAAGAGCAGGTCGCGCGCCTCGAGCAGCGCGACGTCTTCGGCGTCGACGAGCTCACCCTGCGGCAGCAGCCCGGCGACCTTCAGATCGAGGAGTGTCGCGGCGACGACGAGGAACTCGGTCGCCTGATCCAGCTCGTCAGCGGTGTCGATGCCCTTCAGGTAGGCGATGAACTCATCGGTGACGCGGCTGAGCGCCACCTCGGTGATATCGAGCTCGTGCCTGCCGATGAGCGAGAGGAGCAGGTCGAACGGCCCCTCGAAAACCTCGAGGGCGACGCGGAACGACGGCGCGGCGCCATCGGATACCAGCGAGCCGCCGACGGCATCCTGCGCGTCGTCCTCAGGCGACGGCGCCACGGAAAACCAGTTCCCGCGCCAGCTGACGATAGGCGTCGGCTGCCTGGTGCTCGGGCGCGAACTGGGTGATTGGAGTCGCCGCGACTGTCGCATCCGGGAACTTCACGGTGCGCGTGATGACGGTCTCGAGCACGTCGTCGCTGAATGCGTCGACGACCCGCTCGAGTACCTCACGCGAGTGGAGCGTTCGTGCGTCGTACATGGTCGCGAGGATCCCATCGAGCTCGAGCGCGGGATTCAGCCGCTCGCGCACCTTGTCGATCGTCTCGATCAGCAGAGCGACACCGCGCAGCGCGAAGTATTCGCACTCCAGCGGGATGAGGACGCCATGACTGGCGGTGAGGGCGTTGACCGTCAGAATGCCCAGCGACGGCTGGCAGTCGATGAGCACGACGTCGTAATCGGCGCTCACCTTGCGCAGCACGCGTGCCAGAGCCTGCTCGCGCGCCACCTCGTTGACGAGATGCACCTCTGCTGCGGACAGGTCGATGTTCGCCGGGATGACGTCGAGCCCCGGCGTCGCCGTGTGCTGAATGGCCTCGCTCGGCTCATGCGCGCTCGAGAGCAAGAGGTCGTAGATGGTGAGCACGTCGTGCGTCTGTACGCCGAGCCCCGCAGAAAGGGCGCCCTGGGGGTCGAAATCGACCGCGAGAACACGCCTGCCGTATTCGGCGAGCGCCGCCCCGAGATTGATGCTCGACGTGGTCTTACCCACGCCGCCCTTCTGGTTGCACAGTGCGATG
Source organism: Humibacter sp. RRB41 (assembly GCF_022761015.1). GTDB lineage: Bacteria > Actinomycetota > Actinomycetes > Actinomycetales > Microbacteriaceae > Humibacter. The sequence goes on along the minus strand of NZ_JAKWJQ010000002.1, from coordinate 13,145 downwards.
ACGCGAGCCGGTCCGTGAGAACTGAGTTCGGAAGGCACGGGAAACTCGCGCAGCGGTCGCCCGGTGGGTCCCAGTTCGCCGAGCGCGACGTCGCCGAAGCCCGGCAGTTCCTGCTCGTCGGCCGAGATACGCGCCACGACTCCTCCGCTCTCTTCAGTGCGCAAGTCTATCGAGCATCCAGAGTACGCAAGGGCAGGATCGCCGGGGTTCCTTCCGTGCGGCTTGGTACCGTTGGCCACGTGCGGGCGCGCAGAGTCTCGTTCATCGCCGCCGCCATCGTCGCGGTGGCAGTGTGCGTCGCCACGCTCCCCGCCGGCCCGGCACTCGCTGCTTCTCCCGGGGCGGATGCCCGACAGCCGCGCTCGCTTCCCACGACGGACGGCCCCGTACTGAGCTTCAAGCTGCCCTATCTCGAGCACCGCGTCAGCGACCCGAACGCGCAGGAGGTTGCGCAGCACGCGGCGGGCCGAGCTCCGCTGCTGATCTTCCTGCCGGCAACAGGAGAGGTACCCGAGAACTATCGCGAGTTCCTGGCCGCTGCCGTCTCCGTCGGCTACAGCGTGCTCGGTCTCGACTACTGGAACACCGGCAAGTCCGTCACCCGAACCTGTCGCGGCGATCCGCGTTGCTACACGCAATTGCAGCAGAACCGACTGAACGGCGAGGATCCGTCCCGCTTCAGCCGCGTCGGAGAGGCCAACTCGATTCTGCGCAGATTCACGGCGGCGATCGACTACCTGCAGACCCTCGACCCGGAGGGCGACTGGGGCAGGTACATGGTCGACGGGCATCCGGTGTGGAAGAACGTGGTGTTCGCCGGTCACTCGCAGGGCGGGGGCGAGTCGGCCTACATCTCGCACCTGCACAAGCTGCGCGGCGTGCTGATGTTCTCCTCCCCCGTCGAAACGTACGGCGACATCTCGGCCGCGTGGATGGACGCCCCTGGCAAGACCCCGCCGAGCCGCATGTACGGGTTCGACGACGTGCACGACATCTACTTCACGCGCATCACCGGGTCGTGGCGCAGGTTGCACATGGGCGATCCCGATCCCACGACGGCGAGCGCCGTGCCGACGGAGAGCCATGTGATGCTGAGTTCCCTCGACATCGGCAACCCGCTGGAGACCCACGGACGCTCCGTCGACGACGACGGCCCGCGCACGACGAACGGCACGATGACGTTCCGGCCGACGTGGGCGTGGATGTTGAAGCAGGTTCTCTAACTCCGGTCCGCCCGCTGCGTGATCCTGGGCTCAGTCGTTCACGGACGACGGACGTGGTGTGTTCAGGATGCCGTTGATCAGCACGTCCATTCCCCACTCGAACCGCTCCTCGGCCGTGCCGGAGAGCATCTGGTCAACCAGACGCACCGTGCGCGGATAACGCTCCTCCGACAGCGCGGCGATGTTCGCCGCCAACGCGGCGAGCGCTTCGGTGCCTTCGCCGTGCGGTTGCCCCGAGCCGTGCTCGACGGCGGTCGCGGTCACGGATGCCAGCAGCAGGTCGACGCCCCATGCCGCCACCTCGTCCGACGCGCCCGATTCGCTCAGGAGCCCCAGAATCGCCTCGACGAGCGACGCATAGTGTGGTCCGGACGGATGCGTGGTCACTGTCATCCGCGCGATCTCGGGATAGGCGAAGAGCACTCCCGCGTAGCCGGACAGAACCGCGTGCAGCCGCTTCCTCCACGGGCCTCTGCCTGGTACAGGCGCCATACGCCCAAGCAGCGCGTCGAGGAGCTGCGCGTGAAGGTCTTCCGTGTCGTGCACGTAGACGTACAAGGACGCAGGTCCCGTGTCGAGCGCAGTGGCGATTCGCCGCATCGTGACCTTGCCGATGCCCTCGTCCTCAAGGATTTTCAGCGCGGTGTCGATGATGCCCTCGCGCGTCAACGCAGGCTTCGACGGTCGCTCCCGTCGACTCTGCGGTGTGCTCGTCGACTCGGCTGCCATGTAGGCACCATAGCACGAACACGTTCATTACGAACGTGTTTCTCGCGAATGCGTTCGTAACGAACATGTTCGTGTATAGTTCGAATCGAACCTGCCGATACAGATCGAAGGAGCGAATCGAACATGTCAACACCGAACATCGCCATCGTCGGAGCCGGACTGAGCGGCCTGGTGTGCGCGCGCATCCTGCAACACGGCGGCGTCCCCGTCACCGTCTATGAGCTCGACGCATCGCCCGACGCACGGCAACAGGGTGGCTCGCTGGACATCCACAGCGACACGGGACAGGTCGCGCTCGAGGAGGCCGGCCTTCTCGAGGAATTCCTGAGGAACACCCACCCGGAGGGCGAATCCCTTCGGGTGTTGGACAAGAACGCGAAGGTGTACGTCGATCAGAAGGAAACCGAGGGCGGCAACGGACGTCCGGAGATCGACCGCACGGTGCTGCGCCGCATGTTCATCGACTCGTTGGAACCGGGAACGATCCGGTGGGGACGCAAGCTGATCGCCGTTCGCCCCGTCGAGACGGGTCACGAGCTCCAGTTCGCCGATGGCAGCACGGTGCAGGCGGACCTCGTGGTCGGTGCCGACGGCGCCTGGTCGCGGGTGCGCCGGTTGCTCACACCCGTCCAGCCCGAATACAGCGGAGTCACCGTCGTCGAGTTCCGGCTGACCGAGGCCGAGACGAAGCATCCGGTCGCCCTCTCCGTCACGGGCAAGGGCAGCCTCTTCGCTCTCTCCGACGGCAAGTACATCGGCGGGCACGGCGGCACCCAGATCGCTCTCGGCTGCGGCATGCGAGTGCCTGAGGGCTGGGCTGCCGACAGCGGCATCGACTGGGATGCCCCTGATGCGGCTCGCGCCGCCCTGCTGGCGGAGTTCGCCGACTGGTCTCCCGCGCTGACTGATCTGATCCGCGAGAGTGACGACACGATCGTCCCGCGGCCGATCTACGCTCTGCCGACGGGCACGACCTGGGCTCACGTGGCAGGAGTCACTCTGGCCGGCGACGCGGCGCACCTGATGTCGCCGTTCGCCGGCGAGGGAGCCAATCTCGCGATGATCGACGGCGCCGACCTGGCGCGTGAGATCCTCGCGAACGATGACCTGGAGGTCGCTCTCCGTCGGTACGAGAAGAAGATGCTCCCCCGCGGAGCGAAGTCCGCCGCCGGCTCGCAGAAGAATCTGGACACGATGTTCGTCGACGGTCCGCCGCGGAAATTCGCCGCTTTCTTCCGCAGAATGATCCTGCTGTCCAGCATCATCAGGCCGTTCGAGCGCATGTTCAAGACCGCGAAAACCGCGCTATGAGGACTCGACGGCGGCCTGGCCGCGATCACCTGGCCCGCGGATGCGCGGTCGTGTACATGTCCCGCAGCGTGTCGGCCGTGATGAGCGTGTAGATCTGCGTCGTGGCCACCGACGAGTGCCCGAGCAGTTCCTGCACCACCCGCACGTCGGCTCCGCCCTCCAGCAGGTGGGTGGCGAACGAGTGCCGCAGGGTGTGCGGCGAGACGGATGCCTCCAGGTGCGCCCGCTCCGCCGCCGCCCTGATCACCAGCCACGCGCTCTGCCTGCTGAGCCTGGCACCGCGGACGCCGAGGAACAGGGCCGGCGTCGCCGCGCCCCTCAGCGAGTACGTCGGCCGCACCCGCACCAGATAGTCGTCGAGCGCGTTCCTGGCGTAGCTCCCCAGCGGCACGATGCGCTGCTTGCTGCCCTTGCCGGTGAGTCGCACGATCTCGCGATCGATGACGTCGTCCACGTTCAGGTCGATCGCCTCGGACACCCTGGCGCCGGTCGCGTAGAGCAACTCGAGCAGGGCCTTGTCCCGCACGCGCGCCGGGTCGTCCCCATCGGTCGCCGCCAGCAGCGCCTCCACTTGTGCGATCGTGAGCGCCTTCGGCAGCCTCGACGGCAGCTTCGGCGGGCGGACGTCTCGTGCGGCATCCGACTCGACCACCTGCTCGTCGAGCAGGAAGCGGTGCAACCCGCGCACCGTCGACAGCATGCGGGCGATGGATGCTGCACCGAGCCGCAGCGAGGCATCCTGCTCTCCCCGTGTGGCCAAGTGCCTGGCGTAGTCGTCGGTGTCGCGAGCGGTGATCACGGCGACGTCTTCCACAGCGTGCTCATCGAGCCACTCCGCGTACGCCGACAGGTCGCGACGGTAGGCGGCAACGGTGTTCTTCGAGAGGCCGCGTTCGATGCCGACGTGCCTCAGGTAGGCCTCGACCGCGGCCTGCGGGGTCATCGCGCGGCTTCGGTCGCGTCCCGATTGCCGTGATGATCCAGCGGGCGAGTCAGCCACGATCCGCGCTCCAGCGGTGAGTCCGCGTCTCCGAGCGACGCGTAGCCGGATGCCCGCGATGCATACGCGGCGAGCACGGCGATCGAAAGCGCCGCGTTACGAAGGCGGCGCTCCAGCACGGCGCGAACCACCTCGTCGAGCGGCACCCAGCGCACCTCGATGTCGGCTTCTTCGTCTTCGCGCGCGAACACCTCATCGGATGCGCGGATGCCACGCGCCAGATAGATGCGGATCACCTCGTTGCTGCCGCCGGGGCTCGTCGCCAGGTCGACCAGCACGTTCCAGTCGTCGGCGACGGTGTCCGCCTCTTCGGCGAGTTCGCGCTTCGCGGCCTCCAGGGGCGGCTCGCCCGACATGTCGAGCAGCCCTGCCGGCAGCTCCCAGTCACGAGATCGCACCGGATGCCGGTACTGCTTGATCAGGAGCGCTCGGTCGTACTCATCGAGCGCGAGCACTCCGACGGCTCCCGTGTGGTCGACGTACTCCCGCACGATCGTCCCGTCGGGCAGCCGCACGGTGTCACGGCGCAGGTCCCAGACGCGGCCGCGATACACGACCTCCGAGTCGAGAACGGGGGCGGCGTACGGCTCGTCAGCGAGATCGTCGTACGAGTCGGCCGGCTCGCTGACGGGCAGGTCAGGCATCCGCTTCCTCTTTCACTTCGAAGAGGCGGCTGGAGCGCTGACGCTCGAGTGCCGCTGCGATCAGTCCGTGGAACAGCGGATGCGCGCGGTTCGGCCGTGACCTCAGCTCCGGGTGCGCCTGCGTGCCGACGTAGAACGGGTGCACGTCGCGAGGCAGCTCGACGTACTCCACCAGGTGGCCGTCGGGCGACGTGCCAGAGAAGACGAGGCCGGCATCGGCGATCTGCTCCCGGTACTTGTTGTTCACCTCGTAGCGGTGGCGGTGCCGCTCGGATGCCTCGTCGGCCTCGTACAGCCCGGCGACGATCGAGTCGTCGACGAGTTTGGCCGGGTAGAGGCCCAGCCGCATCGTGCCGCCGAGGTCACCGCCCGCGATGATCTCGACCTGCTCCGCCATCGTGGCGATCACCGGGTACTGCGTGTCGGGGTCGAACTCGCTCGACGACGCCCCATCGAGATCTGCCTCGTGCCTGGCGTACTCGATCACCATGCACTGCAGTCCGAGGCACAATCCGAGGCTCGGAATGCCGTTCTCCCTCGCGAATCGCAGCGCACCGAGCTTGCCCTCGATGCCGCGGATGCCGAACCCGCCGGGAACGCAGACGCCGTCCACGTCGGCGAGCTCACGTGCAGCACCCTCAGGGGTCCGGCATCCATCGCTGGCGATCCAGCGCAGGTTGACCTTCGCACGGTTGTGGAACCCGCCGGCCCGCAGCGCCTCGGTGACCGAGAGGTAGGCATCCGGCAGGTCGACGTACTTGCCGACGAGTCCGATGGTCACCTCGTGCTTCGGCTCGTGGACCACCGCGAGCAGCGCGTCCCAGCTCCGCCTGTCCGGCTCGTCCGCCTCGAGTCCGAGCTGGGCGATGATGTAGTCGTCGAGGCCCTGGTCGTGCAGCATGTTCGGGATGTCGTAGATGCTGGGCACGTCGACGGCGTTGACGACAGCCTGCTCGTCCACGTCGCACATCAGCGCGATCTTCTTCTTGTTGCTCTCGGACACCGGACGATCGCTGCGCAGCACGAGGGCGTCGGGCTGGATGCCGATCGAGCGCAGCGCAGCGACGGAGTGCTGCGTCGGCTTGGTCTTCTGCTCACCCGACGCGTTCATGTAGGGCACGAGCGAGACGTGCACGAAGAAGCAGTTCTGGCGGCCGAGTTCGTGGCGCACCTGCCGGGCGGACTCGATGAACGGCTGGGACTCGATGTCGCCGACCGTGCCGCCGATCTCGGTGATGATCACGTCGGGACGGGGGTCGTCGGATGCCTGCAGCCGCATTCTTCGCTTGATCTCGTCGGTGATGTGCGGAATGACCTGCACCGTGTCGCCGAGGTACTCGCCGCGGCGCTCCATGGCGATCACCTGCGAGTAGATCTGTCCTGTGGTGACGTTGGCGGCCTGGCTCAGGTTGATGTCGAGGAAGCGTTCGTAGTGGCCGATGTCGAGATCGGTCTCAGCACCGTCGTCGGTGACGAAGACCTCGCCGTGCTGGAACGGGTTCATCGTGCCCGGATCCACGTTCAGATACGGGTCGAGCTTCTGCATCACCACCCGCAGACCACGAGACGTGAGCAGATTGCCGAGGCTCGCCGCCGTCAGCCCCTTGCCCAACGAAGAAACGACACCACCCGTCACGAAGATGTGCTTGGTAGTGCCGTTCGGCTGTGTTGCCTTGTTTTTCTGGCCCGCGTCAGTTTTTTCCACCACGGGCTTTCATCCTACCGCTCCTGCCTGTGCCAACTCGATCAGTTCTCGCGCGTGGGCGAGTCCGCTGTCGGAATCCGGCAGACCGGAGAGCAATCTCGCCATCTCGGCGATGCGATCGTCACCCTCGAGTTGCTGCACGCTGGAGGCGGTGACCGATCCGTCGCCGGCCTTCACTACGCCCAGATGATTGGTCGCGAACGCCGCGACCTGAGCCAGATGCGTGACCACGATCACCTGGGCTCTCTGTGCGAGCCGGGCGAGTCGCCGGCCGATCTCGATCGCCGCAGCCCCGCCGACCCCGGCGTCGATCTCGTCGAAGACGAACGTGGGCACCGGGTCGCTCCCCGCCAGCACGACCTCGATCGCGAGCATCACCCGCGAGAGCTCACCGCCCGAGGCACCCCTGGCCAGCGACCGGGGTTCCGCGCCGACGTGCGGGCGCAGCAGGATCGACACGATGTCGCGCCCGGCGAGCGTGAACTCCTCGCGTTGGGTGACCTCCACGACGATCTCGGCATCCGCCATCGCGAGGGCCGACAGCTCTTCCGACACCTCGGCTGCCAGCGTTCCAGCTGCGGTCGATCGCAGGGCCGACACGGATGCCGCCAGAGACTCGACCTCTCCGGCATCCTCAGCGACGAGGTCTGTCAACTGGCCGATGCGCTCCTCGTCGCCTTCCAGCTCCGCGAGTCGCTCTCCCCCGCTCGCCGCTCGCTCGATGACCTCATCGAGCGTCGGACCGTACTTGCGCACCAGGATGCCCAGCTCGCTGCGGCGCTCCTGCAGCACCTCGAGGTCGTGGGCGCCGTCGGCATCCAGCGCGGAGAGATACGTGGACAGCTGCGCCGCAGCGTCGTCGACCTGGAATCCCACACCGGCGATCGACTCGGCCAGTTCACTGAGCGCAGCGTCGTGTGCACCCGCGCGTTCGAGTTCGCGGCGCGCCGTCTCGAGGAGCCCGCGCACGTCCGGCCCCTCCGAGTCCTCCGCCGACAGCGCTTCCCTCGCGATCGACGCGCCGACGCGCAGGGACTCCAGGTTGGTGAGCCTTTCGGTCTGCTCAGCGAGGGCGTCGTCTTCACCGGGCTCCGGTGCTACGGCTTCGATCTCGCTGAGCGCCACACGCAGGTCGTCGGCCTCACGCGCACGACGATCCTGCTCATCGATCAGCCGCTCGAGCTCCTCACGGTTCGCACTCCATCTGCGGTACGCCTGACGGTACGTCTCGAGTGCCTCTGCCAATTCCGACCCTGCGAATCGGTCGAGGGCGTCGCGCTGCGCGGTCGCCGAGCGCAGCCTGATCTGGTCGGACTGCCCGTGCACAACGACAAGCTGCTCCGCGAGCTCCGCCAGCACACTCACAGGGGCTCCTCTACCGCCGACGATCGCGCGGCTCCGTCCCTCTGCCGCAACCGATCTGCTCAGCACCAGCTCACCGGTCCCCGCGTCGTCGGCGTCATCGAGGTCGCCGCCGGCGTCCCGCACCCGCTCGGCGACGTCTCCGTCGGCCGGAACCCGCCAGCGCCCTTCGACCCAGAGCTGCCCGCTTCCCGACCGCACGACCGCGCTGTCGGCGCGCTGCCCCAGCAGCAGTCCGAGCGCCGTCACGACCATCGTCTTTCCCGCGCCGGTTTCACCGGTGAGCGCTGTGAATCCCGGGCCGAGAGGCAGCGTGGCGCGCTCGATCACTCCGAGATCGCGAATGGAGATCTCTTCAATCACTGGGGTTCGGTCCTCGCCAGCCCGTGACAGGAAGGTTGAACTTTCGCACGAGCCGATCGGTGAACGGGGCGGAGTGCAACCGAGCCAGCGTCACGGGAGTGTCGGAGCGACGCACCGTGACCCTCGCGCCCGGCGGAAGATCGAACGATCGTCGCCCGTCGCTCCAGATCACCGCGGGCGTCTCTGTCCGTCGTAGCAACTCGATCGCAAGCACGGAGTCGGCGGCGACCACGAGCGGACGTGCGAAGAGTGCATGAGCGCTGAGCGGCACCATGAGCAGGGCGTCGAGCGTAGGCCACACGATCGGGCCCCCAGCAGAGAATGAATAAGCAGTCGAACCGGTGGGGGTCGACATGACGACACCGTCGCATCCGAAGCTCGACAGCGGACGCCCGTCGACCTCGACGACGACCTCGATCATGCGCTCGCGGCTGGCCTTCTCGATGCTCGTCTCGTTGAGCGCCCAACTCTCGTAGACCACCTCGGTTCCCGCCGTCACCTCGACGGAGAGCGTCATGCGCTCCTCCACTGCGTAATCCCGTTCGAGCGCTCTCGACACGGCGAGTTCGAGATCGTCCCGCTCGCTCTCCGCCAGGAACCCGACGTGGCCGAGGTTGACGCCGAGCAGCGGAACGTCGCAACCGCGCACGGTCTCCGCGGCCCGCAGGATCGTGCCGTCACCGCCGAGCACGATCACCAGCTCGAGCATGCCGGGAGCGACGCCGTCACCGAGCACGGCGGCGGTAGCCAGGTCGGGGGCCGCCGCGAGCAGATCGGCACGTTCGTCTTCTCCGAGCACCGGAACGACTCCGGCGGCGATCAACTGCCGACACACCTGGATGCCCGCGCTGATCGAAGCGCCCCGTCCGGTGTGCGAAACCACGAGGAAGTACCGTCGGGGTGCGTCCACGCGCCTCACTCTCCCACCATCGCGCCGATCTCGTCCAACCATTCTGTCGGATGGCGACCCGCTCGTGTGCTCAGCCGGATCAAGTACTCGTGATTCCCGTGACTTCCGGCGATGGGGGACGCAAGGATGCCCGCCGTCGGCAGGCCGAGATCCCATGCCGCCCACGCCACGTTGGCCACGGCGTCCTCGCGCAGGACGGCGTCGCGCACGATCCCCTCGCGCACTCCGGTTCTTCCGACCTCGAACTGCGGCTTGACCAGCATGACGTACTCGGGGTCGCGCCCGACCGCCTCGACGAGGGCGGGAAGCACGAGCGTGAGCGAGATGAACGAGAGATCACCGACGACGATTCCGATGTCGCGCCCTGCCGTGTGTTCGGCGAGAGCCGCGGCATCCAGGTAGCGCGCATTGACGCCTTCTGCTGCGGTTACCCGCGGATCCCCTGCCATCAGGGGCGCAAGCTGACCGTGTCCGACGTCGAGCGCGATCACGTGCTCGGCCCCTCGCTCCAGCAGCACTTGAGTGAATCCGCCCGTGGACGCACCGACGTCGAGCGCGGTCAATCCCGTCGGGTCGACACCGAAGCCGTCCAATCCCGCGATGAGCTTGTGCGCAGCCCTGCTCACATAGTGGTCGACGGCCGCGACGGTGATCTCGCTGTCCTCTGCGACCCGCACGGATGCCTTGACCACCTGCCTGCCCTCCACGCTGACGCGCCCGTCGGCGATGAGTCGCGCAGCTTGGGTGCGAGATCGCGCGAGTCCGCGCGACGTGATTGCGGCGTCCAGGCGTTGGTCAGGCATCCTGCTGCGGCACGTCCTCTCCCTCGAGCACCTCGGCGAGCTCGCGGTGCAGCCGTGTGTAGGCGTCCGCCCGCTCGTCCAGTGGCCGCTCCTCGATCAGCCGCAGGCGGGAGACCAGCGCGTCGCCGTCGGTGTCGTCAGTCATCCCACAACGCTACCGCCGACGGACGAGGAACCAGGGCAGCGCGCAGCCGAGCGCACCGATCGGTCAGCTGTACAGTTCTTCGGGAACGTCCAGCGCGTAGATGGGTCGTCCGCTCTTCCAAATCAGCGTGCTCGCGGCACGAAGAAGATCGATCTCGCGATCTCCACGCTTCACGATGCGCACGCTGCTGCCCTCCAACCTGACGAGCGAGCCACGCACCTCGACGCTGTCGCCGGATCGCGAGAGCTTCGGTTCCGGGTACGGCTCACTGAGCTCGCGCAGATCGGACAGCACGAAGTCCGGGCGCTCCTCTACGGCGGCCGCGAGGACCTGCTTCGCCTTGTCGATGCCGGTGAGCACGAGTGCCGACGGGATGCCGGCGCGATTCGCCCCCAGGATGTCCGTGTCGAGCCGGTCGCCGACCGCCAGCGGCGACTTCGCACCGAATCGTTCGATCGCCAGATCGAAGATGCGACGCTCCGGCTTCCCTGCAACGACGGGAAGCCGTCCGACCGCGGTGTGCACGGCGGAGACGAGCGTGCCGTTGCCGGGGGCGACACCCCTCGCCTGCGGAATCGTCCAGTCGGTGTTCGTCGCGACCCAGTGCACCGAATCGTCGGCCAGCGCGAAGGATGCCTCGGCAAGCTGCCGCCACCCCACATCCGGTGCGAATCCCTGAACGACGGCGGCCGGGTGATCCTCGGCCGACCGCGTCACGCGGTACCCGGCCTTCTCCAACTCGACGATGAGACCGTCGCCGCCCACCACCAGCACGGTCGCCGGCGCTTCGATCAGCTCGGCCAGCACGGCCGTCGCTGCTTGCGGTGACGTCACGATATCGTCCGGCTCGACGCTCAGTCCGAGCGAGATCAGATGCTCCGCCACGGTCCGATCACTGCGTGCCGCGTTGTTCGTGATGCACCCGATACGGACGCCCGCCCCTTGCGCCGCCGTCATCGCCTCGATCGCGTGCGGAATGGCGCCGGCCCCGGCGTACAACACGCCGTCGAGATCAGCCAGAACGACGTCGACCCCGTCGAGCGGCGCGCGCTCACGACCCCTGCCGAACAACCCCGAACGTCGACTCGCCTCACTCACCGTCGGACTTCTCCACGGCCACCTCGTCCGCGGCCTCGGCGTCGTCCGCCTCGGCGTCCGAGGGATCGTCGTCCAGGAGGTCCTCCTCGATCCCGAACTCCTCTTCTTCGACCTCGAGCACGTCTTCGTCACCGTCGTCCTCGCCGAGCGCTTCACGCGCCCGCTCGGCGAGTGCGAACCATTCGGCCGCCTCCGACTCCCGCCCGAGATCCTCGAGGACCGTCGCATACGCCTCGAACAGGTCGGGACTGTAGGAGAAGGCTCGCGTGCGGTCGAGCTGCGGAATCTGGAGCTCGTCCAGCGCGGCATCCGGCTGTCCGAGGTCGAGGCGGGCGCCCGACATCGCGATCGCCAGCGAAACCTGCACGTCGGCCGGCAGTTCGGCTCGATCGACCGAGCGCCCCAATTCGAGGGCGCGATCCGCCCGGCCGACGCCACGCTCGCTGTCCACCATCAACGGCACCTGGTCGTTCTTGCCGGAGATGCGCCGGTAGGTGCGTAGTTCGCGGAGCGCCAGCGCGTAGTCCTCCGTGGCGTAGGCCGTGATCGCCAGAGTCTCCCGAACGATCGCGATGCGGCCGGCCCGACGGGCTGCAGACACTGCATGCCGGTGCGCGAGCTCGGGGTCGTCGTCGATGAGACGGGATGCCATCGCCAGGTGCCGCGCAACCTGCTCCGCGTTCTCCTTGCTGAGCGTCTTCAGCTCGTTGCGGGCCGCGCGGTCGAGATCCTTCGCCCCGACGGACTCCGGAATCTCCGGATCGTCGTGACGCGGACGCACTGATCGCAGTTCACGCGCCCTCAGCTCCTCCTCGGTGAGCTGGCGTTCCCGATCACGAGCATCGCGGTCGCCGCGGGCCGGACTGCCGTCGCGCGTCCACAACTTCTGGTCACGGCCGCCTGGGCGACGTGACTCCCGATCGCCCTGCCCTCGACCATCGCGCGGTGCACCGGTGCTCCGGTCACGACCACCCCGTGATGACCCGCCGTCATCGCGACTGCGGTAACCACCGCGTTCGGCCGGCCTGCCGTCTTCGCGCTTCCGATAGCCGCCGGCACCACTCCCGGCGCCATCCCGCTTCTGGTACCCACCACGCTCACCAGGACGACCATCATCGCGCTTCCGATACCCACCGGTACTGCCAGCGGAGCCATTCCGGTTCTGGGAACCAGCACGGTCACCGGGACGGCCGTCGTCACGCTTCCGATATCCACCGGCACCGCTGCTCCCGGCACCGTCACGCTTCTGGTACCCGCCACGGCCCCCGGAGCGGTCATCGTCACGCTTCCGATACCCACCAGCACCATTGCCAACGCCATCACGCTTCTGATAGCCACCACGCTCGCCAGAACCAGCCCCGTCGCGGTTGCGGTATCCACCGGAACCGGTGCCGTCACGCTTCTGATATGCACCGCGCTGTCCCGGTGCAGCCTCAGGGCGCTTGCGATCACCACCGCCGGAGGACCCGTCGCGCCCGCGATACGCGCCACCAGACGCCCCATCACGATCTCGATACCCGCTTCCGGATGCTCCATCTCGTGCCCCGCCCCTGCTGGGGCGACCCGAAGCCGGTTGTCCGTTCCGGCGCGAAGAATCAGCACCACCTCGAGACGAATCCGAACCGCGCCTATTACCTCCGCGCCGAGCTGAATCGCCTCGGTCGGAGGAATCCCGATCGTCCTCGGCCATGGCTGGTCCTTCCCTTACGCCGGCTGTCCGGCATATCCATTCGCGGATCTCGACGTTAACGACGAAGTGGCCACCCAGCAATGGGTGGCCACTTCGTGTAAAGGAGTCCGGCGGTGTCCTACTCTCCCACAGGGTCCCCCCTGCAGTACCATCGGCGCTGAG
>NZ_JAKWJQ010000014.1 GCF_022761015.1 Humibacter sp. RRB41 | reverse complement strand
GTCTGCCCGTTCTTGCTGACGAACGTGATCGTGCCATCCGGTTGAAACTGCACCTGATCATCCGTCGTCGACTGCGCAGACGTCAGCGAGATATCGTCCCCGTCGGGATCGATCCAGTCGTTGAGAACGTCGTAGGAGACGGACGAGCCGACCTCGACGGACGCGTCGCTCTCACGCTTCGACACCGGCGCTGCGTTCTGGGCCGCCGGATGCACCGTCGCATTCACCTGCGCAGACGCCGTGCCACCTCGCCCGTCATCGATCGTGTACCGGAACGAGACACCACCGGTGACCCCGGCGGGCAACGTGAGTTGTACGGCGCGACCGCCCTCGATGATGTTCAGGTGCCCTTCAGCTGCAGGAATCGGGGAGACTTGCGTGACCGTGAGCACGTCGCCGTCTTGATCCGTGTCGTTGTCCAGCACCGGCAGCACCGTCGACCGCCCCGCGCGGACACCGAAGTCGTCGTCGACGGCAGTCGGCGGATGGTTCACCGCCGTGCGATGCGCGAGCGTGTCCTGGAACGACTGCAACACAGGCTTCGTCTGCCCCGTAGTGCCGTTCACCTCGGACTGATTCGGCTTCAACGTCGCCCAGTTCTGCACGAGCCGCATGTGACTCGATACGACCCAGGCGTCACCGTTCTGCAGATTGTTCAAAGCGATCACGTCGTGATTCACCCTGAACCGCAAATCGGCACCGCTCACCTGCTGCGCGATATCCACACCAACCGACGCCTTGCCATCACACGCATAGAGATAGCGGGCCGCACCCGCCCAGGCACCGTACGAGCATCCGTTCAACCACACCGGCGCCGAAACCTGACCCGCTGTCGTGACCGCGCGTTTGATGCCCGCGCCAACGATCGTTACGCGCCCACCAGCGACGGGTACCTTGAGCAAGCCGCTGCCGGATGCCACCAACACGTCATCGTTGTCGTCACCTGGCTCCTGCAACTGCAGACCCCTGGTCGGCAGGTTCACCACCGTGCTCGTGCCGACGAGAACTCGGTTCAACTTCGTGTCCAGAATCACAGAGTGGTCACCGACCGCCGACAACTGGAACGACGAAGGAACGGCCATCGACGACGACTGGCCGG
>NZ_JAKWJQ010000013.1 GCF_022761015.1 Humibacter sp. RRB41 | reverse complement strand
TGTCTTGAGTCGCGACATAGGTGACATCTGAGTCGCGACATGGGAGACGTTCATGAGCGAGAGCCCGGCCATCGGCCGGGCTCTTTGTTTTGGTTGCGCCAGTAGGTGCGGTTGGGCTCGATGAGGTGGGTGGAGAGGACTTCGCCGGTGATGAGGTCGATGACGGTGATGGTGGCCTGGTCGCCGAGGGCGATGACGCGGCGTCGGGCGTGTTCGGTTCCGATACCGAGGTGGTGCATTCTGCCGGCGCGGCGGATGCTCATCTTGCCTTTGGTGTCGAGCTGGTCGTAGCGGATGCGGAAGTCGCCTGGTGCGGTGGCGCCGGGGGCTGGTTGGGCTTTGGGGGTGGCGCGGTAGGCGGCTGCGGGTGTGGTTCTGTCCCGGGCGCGGTGGGGTCGTCTCTCGTTGTAGTGCTCGCGGAGCTGGTCGAGCTGCTGCTGCAGTTCTGCGGCGGTGTGGGCTCGTGGACGGGCGGCGAGGTAGCGTTTCTGGGTCTGATGGAACCGCTCGATCTTGCCCTGGGTCTGCGGGTGGAAGGGTGAGCCGTTCTTCTGGGTCACGCCCAGTAGTGGCAGGAGGTACTCGAAGGCGTTGCGTCCGCCTCCGTGGCGGGCGGTGTAGACGCGGCCGTTGTCGGTGAGGGTGGAGGCGGGGATGCCATGGGTGTCGGTGGCGGCCAGGAAGCTCGTGACCACGTCGTTGCCGGTCACGGGTTGGTGGGCGGTGCAGGAGATCAGGTAGCGGGAGTGGTCGTCGAGCCAGTTGAGGATCTCGATGTCGGTGCCGTCGGCGAGTCTCCAGTGGGTGAAGTCGGACTGCCATGTCTCGTTTGGTTGGGCGGCTTCGAAGCGGATGTAGGAGCTGCGGGGTCGTTTGCGGGGTTCGGGGGTGACGAGGTTCGCCGCGGTGAGGATGCGGCGGATCGTGGAGGTGGACGGGGCGGTCACGCCCTCCTGCTCGAGATGCCAGGCGATCGTGACGGGGCCTGCGTCCAGGCCATTCGCGGTTAGCTCCGTGCGCAGTCTGATCACCTGCTCGCGCACGGTCTCGCTCGTGCGCTGCGGGCTCGTCTTCGGTGCCCTCGAGCGCGGGTCGACAGCCTCGATGCCGCCCTCGCGGTAGCGGGCGAGGAGCCGCTGGAGATGCTGCCGGCTCATCCCGTACTCGGCTGCCGCCGCGGTCGCGGACAGCTGCTTGGAGACGACTTTAAGCACAGCGACACGGTTCTTCGACACCCGCCAGCCTGTCGCATATGTCGCGACTCAC
>NZ_JAKWJQ010000012.1 GCF_022761015.1 Humibacter sp. RRB41 | reverse complement strand
GGATGATCAGGTGCAGTTTCAACCGGATGGCACGATCACGTTCGTCAGCAAGAACGGGCAGACGGGCGTGAAGGAGGTGCGGTACACAGTCTCGGACGGCCACGCCAGCGCATCCGGTTCGCTCATGGTCACGGTGAAAGCCCAGGGCTCCCTCGCTCCGGTCGCGACGCCGGACTTCGCGTCCGGAGTCGTCGACCAGGCGATCACGATCACTCCGTTGACGAACGATCTATCGCCGTCCGGTGACGAACTGAACCTGGTCGGGGCCAACTACGACAGCGGACCCGGCGATCCCGTCGTGACGGCCGATCCGCAGAAGGGTACCGTCACGGTCACCGCGAGCGCGGTCGGCGAGTACTACCTCAAGTACACGCTCGGCGCCGGCGCGAAGACCACCGACGGCCTGATCAGGGTCGACGTCGCACAGGGTGGAGGGGACAGCGGGCCGATCGCGGTCGCCGACGATGCCTATGTGCGGCCGGGAGAGACGACCACCGTCGATCCGCTCACGAACGACAGCTCACCGTCGGGACGCGTTTTGGCTGTGCGTTCGGTCACCAGGTCGGACACGACGTCCGACCTGAACGTCGAACTGCTGGACAACCAGGTGGTGAAGGTCACGTCGCCGAACGTGCTCCCGCAGCAGGTGCAGCTCAACTACGTGGTCTCCGACGGCGTCAAGCAGGCGACGTCGACGATCACCGTCGTGCCGATCCCTCCGGTGGTCGTGCATCAGCCGCCCGTTGCTTCCGATGACGAGGCGACGGTGCGCGTCGGGGACATCGCCACCGTTGACGTGCTCGACAACGACTATTCGCCGGACAACGAGCCGTTCACGATCGATCCCAAACTGCACGACACATCCAACGAGGGCACCGGGGCGACCGCCTTCGTGAGCGGGAACACGGTGCGTTATCAGGCTCCGGACAAGCCGGGGCAGTACTCGGTCTCGTACAGCATCAACGACAAATGGGGCCAAAGCGCGATCGCCACAGTGACGTTCGCCGTCACGGGCAAGGACGGCAAGGACCGCGCGCCTGCTCCTTCGCTGCTGACCGCGCGCACGTTCGCGGGGTCGAGCATCCCGATCACCGTGCCGTTGAGCGGGATCGACCCGGACGGCGACTCGGTGACCCTCGACGGGATCGTCAGCCAACCATCACTCGGGCGCATCGCCGCGTCGAGTTCCGACTCGTTCACGTACGAGGCGTACCCGGGGTCGGGAGGAACCGATACGTTCACGTATCGCGTCGTGGATACGTATGGCAAGACGGCCACCGGAACGGTGCGCATCGGCGTCGTGCAGCGACCGAGCAATCTGCAGCCTCCGGTCGCCGTCAACGACACGGTGCAGGTGAAACCGGGCAGGACGGCATCGGTACCCGTTCTGACGAACGACTCGGATCCGAACGGCTTCACCATTTCGTTGGAGAAGAAGCTCTCGGACGTCGATTCGGCGCTGCAGGCGTCGGTGCACGGCAAGATCGTGCTGGTTCGAGCACCGCAGAAGCAGGGTGTGTACGTGGCCAGGTACACGATTTCGAACGGTCAGGGCGGACAGGACAGCGCGTATGTGCAAGTGATCGTGACTGATGACGCGAAACCGGTCTACCCGACGGCCGTCGACCAGGTCGTCGAGTCGGCTCAGGCCGCTGGAAAGAGGAGCGTCAAGGTCGACGTGCTCAACGGCGCCGTCAACCCGTCGGACCTGGTCGGCAAGCTCGAGGTCGGTGTCACGGGGCCGAACGCGAAATCTGCGACGGTGGGCCAGAACGGCACGGTCACGGTGACTCCGCGGCACCAGCGCATGGCTGTGGCCTACACGCTGACGGATCCTGCGACCGGGCTCGCAGGTGAGGCGTTCATCGTCGTGCCGCCGGCATCCGATGGCACGGCTCCACCTCGCGTCAAGGTTCCGCAGCAGATCGTGTCGATGAACGGGACGAAGACGTGGAAGCTCTCCGATGTCGTCTCGGTGCCTTCGGGGAGGCCGGCGAAGATCACAGGCACGAGCGGCGTGACGGCCACCCATTCGTCGAGGTCCGCGTACGTCGACGGCCAGACGCTCACGTTCACCGCCGAGAAGGACTATCGCGGTCCCGCGTCGATCACATTCAAGGTCGATGACGGACGAGAACCGGGCGAGGGCAAGGACCGCGTCACGTCACTCGTGCTCCCGATCACCATCGGCAACCCGGATCAATCGGATGTGCCGCCCACCTTCACACCGCCCAACGTGACCATCCAGGCTGGCGAGAGCGCCATCAACGTCGATCTGCGCGCCTCCACCTATCACCCGAACCCGCAGATCCTGAGCAAGATCACCTACAGCGACTTCTCCGGCGCTGCGGGCGGCGTCGTGGCGACGCCGAGTGGTTCGACGTTGGCGTTGTCTGCGCCGTTCGGCGTGCAGCCGGGCACGACGGCGACCATCAGATTCACCGTGAACTCTGCGACCACGTCGATTCCGGGGTCGGTGAATGTGAAGGTCGTCAGCTCGACGCGGCCGATCGCTCAGCAGAAGAATCCGCCGATCGTGCGTGACATCAAGCGCGGGAACTCGACGACCGTGTCCGATGCGGCGAGCGATGACGA
Organism: Humibacter sp. RRB41; assembly: GCF_022761015.1. GTDB lineage: Bacteria > Actinomycetota > Actinomycetes > Actinomycetales > Microbacteriaceae > Humibacter. Next base: position 1,889 of record NZ_JAKWJQ010000012.1, on the reverse strand, counting down.
ATGGGTGAACCCGTTCCCCGGTCATGACTTGACGATCGCGAGCGCGAAGCAGGTCAGCGGTCCGAAGGGTGCGACGGTGACGTTCACCGGTTCATCGATCACGGTGTCGGCTGCGACCGGGGCGGACATCGGCGTTGTGAACGTGCAGTACACGGTGCAGGATGCGACGAAGGACCCGGCAAGGACGAAGGCGACGATCGGGCAGTTGCAGGTGAACATCCACGATGTGCCGGCGAGGCCGAGCGCTCCGACGGCGACGGCGAACGGGGACAGCTCGATCCACGTCACCCTCAGCACGCAGCCGGCAGACAACGGCAAGACGATCAAGCACTACGTCATCTACGCCAACGGCAAAGCGGTGAAGACAGTCACCGATCTCGACACCTACGCGATCCCAGTCACGAATGGCACGGCCTACGCATTCACGGTCGTGGCGGAGAACGACGACGGCCCAAGCGCTGCATCCGCTGCGAGCAATTCCGTGACCACGTGGGGAACGCCTGTCACCCCTGGCAAGCCGTCGATCTCCGAGAGCGGTGACTCGCCGAGCGGTACCGTCAGCTTCAGCTGGAGCAAGGTCGACACGCGCGGCCCGTTGAAGACCTATGAATGGCAGGTCAGCAACGGCAAGACCGGACAGACCACCGCGCTCAACGGCTCGGTCGGTGGACTCTCCGCCGGGAACTACTCGGTGAAGGTTCGCGCCGAGAACCAGGGCGGCAAGTGGAGCGACTGGTCCGCGTCGAGCAACACGGTGAACGTGCCGGACCCTCAGCCGTCGGTCACCCTGAAGAAGGGCAACTACTACAACGGCGCCAATTGCTCCTACGGCTGCTACTACTACGTCACGACGATCGCCAACTTCCCATCGGGTTCCCACACTGTCGTGTACTACTGCGACAGCAACAAGCAGACCTGGACCGACACGATCAGCGGAACGAGCGGCACGATCAACTCGCAGAACGAGCGGTCGCAGTTCCGCTGTGGCTACGACAACGCCTGGGTGACCGTTGACGGCCATAAGAGCAACGTGATGGATTTCCATCCGTAATCGACTCCGTGCAAGAGCGGAGGGCCGCGGACGAACCGGTCGGTCGGCGACTCGAGAGGAGCCGCCCGAGACTGCCTGAACGCGGGCATTCCTCACGTTCTAGTGGACCATTCTGTCTAGTCCCTGTTCGTGTGCTAGCTTTTACGGGGCTCGGGGGAGCACAGGGACGTCACGTCGGACGAGTAGGGGAGTCACACCGTGCTGAGGGCCCTCTCGACGTGGATCCGGGGGCATAAGGCGGTGGCTTCGACCATCGTGATCGCGATCGTTGCGGCTGTTCCTGTGACGTTCGCGGTTCTGCACAAGGGCTTTCCGACCGATGCCGTCGATCTCGACGCTCGTGACGTGTGGGTGACCAACGGCGACAAGCTCATGGGTGGCCGGCTGAACCATCAGATCGATGAACTCGATGCGGCCGTGAACGGTGCTTCCAGTGATCTGGATGTGTTGCAGAACAGCTCGGCCTACTTTCTCGTCGATAGCAAGAACGGCACGTTGGAGCGGATAGATCCGGCGTTCGTGTCGCTGACCGACCGGGTGAGCATCCCTGCTGGGTCTCAGGTGGCGTATGGCGGGAACACGATCGCCGTCACGTCGCCGGATGGCAAGGTGTGGGTGCTGGATGCTTCGTCGAGGCTTTCGTTCGATCCCTCGAAGACGCCGACCTCGGCGAAGCTGGGTCGTGGTACGAAGACGGTCGTCACCGATCAGGGTGTCGCATACAGTGCCTCGCCTGAGAAGCGTTCGCTGGTGCGGTTCGATCATCCAGGGGCATCCGGCCAGTCGTCGTCGATGGCCGTTCCTTCGTCGTTCCAGTTGTCGGCGGTCGGTGACCACT
>NZ_JAKWJQ010000011.1 GCF_022761015.1 Humibacter sp. RRB41 | reverse complement strand
CTTTTATGGAGAGTTTGATCCTGGCTCAGGACGAACGCTGGCGGCGTGCTTAACACATGCAAGTCGAACGATGATCTTGGGAGCTTGCTCCTGGGGGATTAGTGGCGAACGGGTGAGTAACACGTGAGTAATCTGCCCTGGACTCTGGGATAAGCGCTGGAAACGGCGTCTAATACTGGATATGACACACGAAGGCATCTTCTGTGTGTGGAAAGATTTTTTTGGTTTGGGATGAACTCGCGGCCTATCAGCTTGTTGGTGAGGTAATGGCTCACCAAGGCGATGACGGGTAGCCGGCCTGAGAGGGTGACCGGCCACACTGGGACTGAGACACGGCCCAGACTCCTACGGGAGGCAGCAGTGGGGAATATTGCACAATGGGCGCAAGCCTGATGCAGCAACGCCGCGTGGGGGATGACGGCCTTCGGGTTGTAAACCTCTTTTAGTAGGGAAGAAGCCTTTCGGGGTGACGGTACCTGCAGAAAAAGCACCGGCTAACTACGTGCCAGCAGCCGCGGTAATACGTAGGGTGCGAGCGTTGTCCGGAATTATTGGGCGTAAAGAGCTCGTAGGCGGTTTGTCGCGTCTGCTGTGAAATCCCGAGGCTCAACCTCGGGTCTGCAGTGGGTACGGGCAGACTAGAGTGCGGTAGGGGAGAATGGAACTCCTGGTGTAGCGGTGGAATGCGCAGATATCAGGAAGAACACCGATGGCGAAGGCAGTTCTCTGGGCCGTTACTGACGCTGAGGAGCGAAAGCGTGGGGAGCGAACAGGATTAGATACCCTGGTAGTCCACGCCGTAAACGTTGGGCGCTAGATGTGGGGACCATTCCACGGTTTCCGTGTCGCAGCTAACGCATTAAGCGCCCCGCCTGGGGAGTACGGCCGCAAGGCTAAAACTCAAAGGAATTGACGGGGGCCCGCACAAGCGGCGGAGCATGCGGATTAATTCGATGCAACGCGAAGAACCTTACCAAGGCTTGACATATACGGGAACGCTGCAGAAATGTGGTTCTCTTTGGACACTCGTATACAGGTGGTGCATGGTTGTCGTCAGCTCGTGTCGTGAGATGTTGGGTTAAGTCCCGCAACGAGCGCAACCCTCGTTCTATGTTGCCAGCACGTTATGGTGGGAACTCATAGGAGACTGCCGGGGTCAACTCGGAGGAAGGTGGGGATGACGTCAAATCATCATGCCCCTTATGTCTTGGGCTTCACGCATGCTACAATGGCCGGTACAAAGGGCTGCGATACCGTAAGGTGGAGCGAATCCCAAAAAGCCGGTCTCAGTTCGGATTGAGGTCTGCAACTCGACCTCATGAAGTCGGAGTCGCTAGTAATCGCAGATCAGCAACGCTGCGGTGAATACGTTCCCGGGCCTTGTACACACCGCCCGTCAAGTCATGAAAGTCGGTAACACCCGAAGCCGGTGGCCCAACCCTTGTGGAGGGAGCCGTCGAAGGTGGGATCGGTGATTAGGACTAAGTCGTAACAAGGTAGCCGTACCGGAAGGTGCGGCTGGATCACCTCCTTTCTAAGGAGCATCTGGCACTCTTCGGGGTGTCCAGGCGCCAGTTCTGGGGCGAATGTTCTCAGCTGGTTAGCTCATGGGTGGAACATTGACATTGGTGTGGGACTGAACGGTTCCTGCTCAGTACGGTCTCTTCGGAGGTTTGGAACGGTGGGGGTGGGGAGGTTTTGCACGTGCACGCTGTTGGGTCCTGAGGGACCGGACCGGTCGGAAGGCCGTTTCGAACCTCTGGACCCTTTTCTGGTCCGCCCGTATGGGTGGGGTGGGGAGGGTACCGCCCGTATTTTGAGAACTACACAGTGGACGCGAGCATCTTAGATTCGGACCCTTTTGGGTTCGGATCACAAGATCTAATCAACGTGCTCTTTTTGAGTGCGTGTAGATCATTGGTCAATCTGCGTCGGGTTTCGCCTTTGGGTGGAGCGCGGCGCCGAACGATTTAGACTCATGTGATTTCAAGTTTCTAAGAGCAAACGGTGGATGCCTTGGCATCTGGAGCCGAAGAAGGACGTAGCAATCTGCGATAAGCCTCGGGGAGTTGATAAGCGAACTTTGATCCGAGGGTGTCCGAATGGGGAAACCCGGCCAGGCCCTTTGTGGTGACCTGGTTACTCCCGCCTGAATATATAGGGCGGGTAGAGGGAACGTGGGGAAGTGAAACATCTCAGTACCCACAGGAAGAGAAAACAATAGTGATTCCGTTAGTAGTGGCGAGCGAACGCGGATCAGGCTAAACCGAATCATGTGTGATACCCGGCAGGGGTTGCATGGTCGGGGTTGTGGGACTTTCCGTTCTGTTCTGCCGGACAGTGAACGTGATGCGTGTGTGTAGGCGAATGGTCTTGAATGGTCAGCCGTAGTGGGTGGAAGCCCCGTAGCCGAAATGTGTGACGCAGCGTGGAGAGTATCCCAAGTAGCACGGGGCCCGAGAAATCCCGTGTGAATCTGTCAGGACCACCTGATAAGCCTAAATACTCCCAGATGACCGATAGCGGACAAGTACCGTGAGGGAAAGGTGAAAAGTACCCCGGGAGGGGAGTGAAATAGTACCTGAAACCGTTTGCTTACAAACCGTTGGAGCCTCCTTGTAGGGGTGACAGCGTGCCTTTTGAAGAATGAGCCTGCGAGTTAGTGATATGTGGCGAGGTTAACCCGTGTGGGGTAGCCGTAGCGAAAGCGAGTCTGAATAGGGCGTTTTTAGTCGCATGTTCTAGACCCGAAGCGAAGTGATCTACCCATGGCCAGGTTGAAGCGACGGTAAGACGTCGTGGAGGACCGAACCCACTTCAGTTGAAAATGGAGGGGATGAGCTGTGGGTAGGGGTGAAAGGCCAATCAAACTTCGTGATAGCTGGTTCTCTCCGAAATGCATTTAGGTGCAGCGTTGCGTGTTTCTTGCCGGAGGTAGAGCTACTGGATGGCCGATGGGCCCTAAAAGGTTACTGACGTCAGCCAAACTCCGAATGCCGGTAAGTGAGAGCGCAGCAGTGAGACGGTGGGGGATAAGCTTCATCGTCGAGAGGGAAACAACCCAGACCACCAACTAAGGTCCCTAAGCGCGTGCTAAGTGGGAAAGGATGTGGAGTTGCACAGACAACCAGGAGGTTGGCTTAGAAGCAGCCACCCTTGAAAGAGTGCGTAATAGCTCACTGGTCAAGTGATTCCGCGCCGACAATGTAACGGGGCTCAAGCACGCCACCGAAGTTGTGGCATTGACATTAGTGGTAGGCCTTCGTGGTCCAGCCGTGTTGATGGGTAGGAGAGCGTCGTGTGGGCAGTGAAGCGGCGGTGTGAACCAGCCGTGGAGCCTACACGAGTGAGAATGCAGGCATGAGTAGCGAAAGACGGGTGAGAAACCCGTCCTCCGAAAGACCAAGGGTTCCAGGGCCAGGCTAATCCGCCCTGGGTAAGTCGGGACCTAAGGCGAGGCCGACAGGCGTAGTCGATGGACAACGGGTTGATATTCCCGTACCGGCGAAGAACCGTCCCAGTCAATCCAGTAATGCTAAGAGTCCGAATCCCGTGACTTTGATCCCTTCGGGGTGATGGTTCGGGGCTAGCGCTCGACCCTATGCTGGTGCGGCTAGCGTATTAACAGGTGTGACGCAGGAAGGTAGTCAAGGCCGGGCGATGGTTGTCCCGGTGCAAGTGCGTAGGCCGAGAGATAGGCAAATCCGTCTCTCATCAAGGCTGAGACACGATGCGGACCCGTTTGGGGAAGTTGATGATCCTATGCTGCCGAGAAAAGCATCGACGCGAGGTTCCAGCCGCCCGTACCCTAAACCGACTCAGGTGGTCAGGTAGAGAATACCAAGGAGATCGAGAGAATCGTGGTTAAGGAACTCGGCAAAATGCCCCCGTAACTTCGGGAGAAGGGGGGCCTGAGGCGTGAAAGGACTAGCTCCTGGAGCGTTTGAAGGCCGCAGAGACCAGTGGGAAGCGACTGTTTACTAAAAACACAGGTCCGTGCCAAGTCGCAAGACGATGTATACGGACTGACGCCTGCCCGGTGCTGGAAGGTTAAGAGGAAGGGTCAGCCGCAAGGCGAAGCTCAGAATTTAAGCCCCAGTAAACGGCGGTGGTAACTATAACCATCCTAAGGTAGCGAAATTCCTTGTCGGGTAAGTTCCGACCTGCACGAATGGCGTAACGACTTCCCAGCTGTCTCAACCGCGAACTCGGCGAAATTGCATTACGAGTAAAGATGCTCGTTACGCGCAGCAGGACGGAAAGACCCCGTGACCTTTACTATAGCTTGGTATTGGTGTTCGGTGTGGCTTGTGTAGGATAGGTGGGAGACTATGAAGCGGGCACGCTAGTGTTCGTGGAGTCAATGTTGAAATACCACTCTGGTCACTCTGGATATCTAACTTCGAACCGTAATCCGGTTCAGGGACAGTGCCTGGTGGGTAGTTTAACTGGGGCGGTTGCCTCCTAAAGAGTAACGGAGGCGCCCAAAGGTTCCCTCAACCTGGTTGGCAATCAGGTGGCGAGTGTAAGTGCACAAGGGAGCTTGACTGTGAGACTGACAGGTCGAGCAGGGACGAAAGTCGGGACTAGTGATCCGGCAGTGGCTTGTGGAAGCGCTGTCGCTCAACGGATAAAAGGTACCTCGGGGATAACAGGCTGATCTTGCCCAAGAGTCCATATCGACGGCATGGTTTGGCACCTCGATGTCGGCTCGTCGCATCCTGGGGCTGGAGTAGGTCCCAAGGGTTGGGCTGTTCGCCCATTAAAGCGGTACGCGAGCTGGGTTTAGAACGTCGTGAGACAGTTCGGTCCCTATCCGCTGCGCGCGCAGGAAATTTGAGAGGATCTGACCCTAGTACGAGAGGACCGGGTTGGACGAACCTCTGGTGTGCCAGTTGTTCCGCCAGGAGCACCGCTGGTTAGCTACGTTCGGGATGGATAACCGCTGAAAGCATCTAAGCGGGAAGCCGGCCTCGAGATGAGATTTCCATCCCCTTCGGGGGGAGAGGCTCCCAGCCAGACGACTGGGTTGATAGGCCGGATGTGGAAGCAGGGACTAAAGACCTGTGAAGCTGACCGGTACTAATAAGCCGATAACTTGATAACACTTTCTTTTTGTCTGAAACGAAAAGACAGACGCACGCGTCCACTATGTGGTTCCCGATGTACGGTCGGGAACAAACCAAGCGAAAGCTTGCACGTTCACTTTTGATACATCAATAGTGTTTCGGCGGCCATAGCGAGAGGGAAACGCCCGGACACATTCCGAACCCGGAAGCTAAGACTCTCAGCGCCGATGGTACTGCAGGGGGGACCCTGTGGGAGAGTAGGACACCGCCGGACTCCTTT
>NZ_JAKWJQ010000010.1 GCF_022761015.1 Humibacter sp. RRB41 | reverse complement strand
CTTGCATGTGTTAAGCACGCCGCCAGCGTTCGTCCTGAGCCAGGATCAAACTCTCCATAAAAGAAGTTCACCACAACCACCTAAACGGTCATGGAAACCATGTGCGAAAAGACCGGCCGGAAACAGGCCGATACTCCCCGCGAGTTTGTTCTGACTAGAATCGAATATCAACTGACATTCAATATTTATCTAATCCAAAGGAATCCCAACACCAACCAAAAAAGGCCGATGCCGAGGTTATTGGCATTTGACATTGTGCACGCTGTTGAGTTCTCAAGGATCGGACACTCCCGACCATCGACCACGCGGGTCTACTTGTCGGGGTACTAACCCGGCCATCCGTCGATCGCACCCGAGCACGAAGCTCGTGGGTCGAACCAAGGGACAGCTTTCGTTCCTCAGCCAGTGGTTCTCTCCTCGAGAGGAGTAGCGCTTCGGCTTGGGATCGGTCCCGCTTGAGGCCGGAAGCTCTTCGAGCTTTCCGCACCTTTGGGGTGACAAGTGATTACTTTACGTGGAGCGCCGCGGCCGTGCAAATCGCGCCTGCATCCCGGGCGTGGCGCAGATTTCCACGCACGTCCCTCCCGAAAACAGGCACTCCGTACGGGAACAGGCTGATCGTGCCTGTCCCCGCGCGGAGTGCCCGATTGTGCCTGTTTTCACGAGGGCGTAGGGGATTTCATGAGGGCGTAAGGCGCGCGGGGTGCGACTGAGGAGGAACGGGCGCGCTGAGGGCGTAGGGGCGCGAGTAGCCAGAAGGCGCGGGTGGAGCCGGGCGCCTAGATGCCGCGCGCGAGACGGTAGTACGCGGCACTCCACTGCAGCTGCTGCTCGAACTCCCGCGGACGCGTGTGCTCGTCGATGACGACCAGCTCGGTCTGTGCCATGCGCGCGAAGTCTTCCCAGGCATCCAGCCCGACGGCTGTCGACATCACCGTGTGGTGCGCAGCGCCGGCCTGGAGCCACGCCCATGCGGACGTGCGGAAGTCCGGCTGCGGAATCCACACCGCACGTCCCACCGGGAGCTTCGGCAGCGGCGCGGTCGGCTCGACCACGTCCACAACGTTCGCGGTGAGGCGGAACCTGTCGCGCATGTCCGAGAGGGCGACGACGACGGCGGGGCCGGCATCCGCGTTGAAGACGAGCCGCACCGGGTCATCCTTGCCGCCGATGCCCAGCGGATGAACCTCCAGCGTCGGCTTCGCGGTCGTCAGCGACGGGCTCACCTCGAGCATGTGCGCGCCGAGAATGCGCTCCTGCCCCGGCGTGAGGTCGTACGTGTAGTCCTCCATCAGGGATGCTCCGCCCGGCAGCCCGGCACCTATCACGTTCGCGATGCGCACGAGCACGGCCGTCTTCCAGTCGCCCTCCGCTCCGAAGCCGTAACCCTCGGCCATCAGGCGCTGCACCGCGAGACCGGGCAGCTGTTTCAGTGCACCGAGGTCTTCGAAGTTCGTGGTGAAGGCGCCGAAGCCGCCCTCCTCGAGGAACGAGCGCAGCCCCAGCTCGATCGCGGCACCGTCGCGCAGCGACTGGTGCCGCTCCCCGCCGCGACGCAGTTCGGGCACCACGTCGTACAGCTCTTCGTACTCGGCCACGAGGGCGTCGACATCCGAATCGGATGCCTGCGCGACGGCATCCGCAAGCTCATTCACGCCCCAAGTGTTCACCTGCACGCCGAAGACGTGCTCCGCCTCGGTCTTGTCGCCCTCCGTGACCGCGACGAAGCGCATGTTGTCGCCGAAACGGGCCAGTTTGAGCGAGCGGGATGCCTGCAGTCCGGCAGCAGCACGCATCCAGATCGCGACGCGGCCGCTGACCGCCGGGTCGCTGACATGACCGACGACGGTGGTGCGGGGAACGCCGAGACGCGTCTGGATGTACCCGAACTCCCGGTCGCCGTGCGCCGCCTGGTTGAGGTTCATGAAGTCGAAGTCGATCTCGGCCCACGGCAGCTCGACGTTCGCCTGCGTGTGCAGGTGCAGCAGCGGCTTCTGCAAGGCGTCGAGCCCGGAGATCCACATCTTCGCGGGGCTGAAGGTGTGCATCCAGGCGATCACGCCGATCACGCGGTCGTCGGAGTTGGCGTCGAGCATGACGCGGCGGATCTCGTCCGAGCCGGTGAGCACGGGCTTCCACACCACCTTCACTGGAACATCCGTCGCCAGTCGATCCGCGATGCCGCGGGACTGGTCGGCGACCTGCGCCAGCGTCTCGGGGCCGTACAGGTGCTGGCTGCCGGTGAGGAACCAGACCTCGAGGGCGTCGAACGAGGTGGTGAGCGGGGTGCGGGTCATGGCTGTTCCTTACTTATCTGCGTCGTTCTTATCTGCATCGTTGCGGTGGGATGCCGCCGGTGGACCAGCGGGAGAGCTAGAGCGCATCGGCCCCGGCCCGTTCCACGGCGAGGCCGTCGCGGTAGCGGTCGAGGTAGGCGGCGAATCCGGCGACGTCGGCCGGCTCGGGATCGACCACCTGCGAAGCCGCGTCCGCGAACACCCGATCGCTCAGGTACGCGGCCAGATCGCGGTCGGATGCCTCGTCAAGGTAGGCAGCGAGCACGGCGATGCCCCACGCGCCGCCCTCCGCGGCGGTCTCGGCGACAGCGACCGGGGCATCCAGCGCCGCTGCGAGAAAGCGCTGCGCGACACCGGCCGTGCGGAAGATGCCGCCGTGGGCATGCATCCGATCGAGTCGGACGCCCTCTTCGGCGAGCACGCGCATGCCGAGACTCAACGTGCCGAACACGCCGTAGAGCTGCGCGCGCATCACGTTGCCGAGCGTGAAGCGGCTGTCGGGCGTGCGTACGAACAGCGGACGTCCCTCGGTGGTGGCCGTGATCGGCTCGCCGGCGAGGTAGTTGTACGCAAGCAGGCCGCCGGCATCCGCTTCGCCGCCGAGCGCCTCGCGGAACAGCACCTCGAACACGGCATCCGAATCGAGGGGCGTGCCCGCCGCTGCGGCGAACCGGCCGAACATGCCGACCCACTCCGCCAGCTCGCTCGCGCCGTTGTTGCAATGCACCATCGCGACCGGGTCGCCGGCCGGCGTCGTGACGAGGTCGAGTTCGTGGTGCGGATGCCTCAACGCACGTTCCAGCACCACCATCGCGAAGATGCTCGTGCCTGCGCTGACATTGCCGGTACGCGGCGCGACCGCGTTGGTGGCGACCATGCCGGTGCCGGCGTCGCCCTCCGGCGGGCACAGCTGGGCGCCTGGCTGCAGGGTGCCGGAGGAGTCCAGCAGCGCGGCGCCGTCGGGGGTGAGTTCACCCGCTGGCTGGCCGGCGTGGAGGACCTCAGGAAGGAGGGCGGCGAGCGGGGCGTGGGGTGCGGTCAGCGCGCTCGTCGGCCCTTCGACGGTTCCTGAAGTCGAAGCGCGCTTCTCTCGCTCAGGGAGCCGCGAGGAGACAAGGTCGTCGAAGCGACGCAGCAGGTTCTCGTCGTAGTCGCCGGTCGCGGAATCGATCGGGAACATGCCCGATGCATCGCCAACGCCCAAGACCTTGCGGCCGGTCAAACGCCAGTGCACGTAGCCGGCGAGCGTGGTCGTGAAGGCGATCTGGGGGACGTGCGGTTCGGCATCCAGCACCGCTTGATACACGTGCGCGACGGACCACCGCAACGGAATGTTCACACCGAACAACTCGCTCAGCTCCGCGGCGGCAGCCCCGGTATTCGTGTTGCGCCAGGTGCGGAACGGCACGAGCAGCTCGCCGTCGGCGTCGAACGGCAGGTAGCCGTGCATCATGGCCGAGACGCCGATCGCCTTGAGCTGCGTGAGCTCGACGCCGTAACGCTCGCGCACGTCGGTGATCAGGTCGGCGTAAGCGAGGCGGATGCCCGTCCAGATGTCGTCGAGCGTGTACGTCCAGAGGCGGTCGACGAAGCGGTTCTCCCAGGAGTGTGCGCCGGTGGCGATAGTCACGGCCGGGTCGTCGCCGATCAGACAGGCCTTGATGCGCGTCGAGCCGAGCTCGATGCCGAGCACGGCTCGGCCGGAGCGGATGGCGTCGGCGGCGGCAGCGGCAGGAGCGGGCCCTTCGACTCGCTGCGCTCGCTCAGGGAGCTGGGGGGCCGTGCTCACGAGTCGCTCCTGCGGACATCCGTCGCCTGGCCGTACACGTTCTGGTAGCGGTCGTAGAGGCTGTCGATCGACTGTTGCGGAATCGGGACCAGCTCGCCACCCTGGCGTGCGATGTGGACGGTGCGGGCGACATCCTCGACCATGACGGCGGCCTTGACGGCATCCTTCGCACTCGCACCGATCGTGAACGGCCCGTGGTTCTGCATCAGCACCGCGCGGCTGCGATGACCGCTGAGCGTCTCGACGATACCGCGGCCGATCGAGTCGTCGCCGATGATCGCGAACGGGCCAACGGGGATCGGGCCGCCGAATTCGTCGGCCATCGCGGTGATGACGCACGGGATCTCTTCGCCACGCGCCGCCCACGCCACCGCATAGGTCGAATGCGTGTGCACGACTCCGCCTACATCGGGCATATTCCGGTAGACGTATGCATGCGCCGCGGTGTCACTGGAGGGCGAGCGGTCGCTGCCTGCGCTGCCGAGGATGACGTTGCCGTCGAGATCGCAGAGGATCATGTTCGCCGGTGCCAGGTCGTCGTACGAGACGCCGGACGGCTTGATCACGAACAGATCCGCGCCGGGAACGCGCCCGGAGACGTTGCCGCCCGTCCACACCACCAGCCCGTAGCGCACCAGCTCGGCGTGCAGGGATGCGACCTCCTCGCGCGTGCGCTGGATCGCTGCCTCGACATCCGCGTTCGGATCCGTCACGGGTACCTCCATCAGTCTCGTGCTCCCAACAATGTTACCGGTCCCATTTCAGAGCGCCACCCCGTACGCCAATCGCGCGTCACCCGCCGTGTTGGATTTCGGAGATCCACTGCGACACGCCGTGTCCGGTCGTGGGTGGCCGGCGTGTCACGGCGAATCTCCGAAATCCAGCACGCGGGGCACCACGCAACGCCATCTGGCGACGCGGCATCCGCGGCACCCGGGCATCACCGCACCCGCGACGTCGACCCGCGCACGACGAGTCGCGGCGGCGCGACGCCGCCCGTCGCTTCCAGTCCGAGCACCTCGGCTACGCTGCGTCGCGCCTCGCCGTCGGTGTCGATGCGCACGGTCGTGAGCGCCGGACGGTAGTACTCGGCGTCGGTGTTGTCGTCGAAACCGACGATCGACACATCCTCCGGTACGCGGATGCCTTCCGCCGCGAGCCCCGAGATGAGCCCGAGCGCCATCTGGTCGTTGGCGACCACGACCGCCGTCGGCCCGACTCCGGTGCGCACCACCGCCGCGATCTCGGAAGCGAGCGCAGCACCCGACGCCGCCGACCAGTCGCCCGACCAGTGCGCGACGGGAGATGCTGCGACACGTTCCGGACCGGCGACGCGGAGGGCATCCATGAATCCACGCTCGCGCGCGACCTCTTCGAGCCAGTCCCCGGGACCGCCGACGCGGGCGATCCGGCGATGACCAAGCTCGAGCAGGTGCCCGACCGCGAGGCCGGCGCCATGTGCCTGAGCACGTGCGCCTTCCGCCGACGGCAAGGCGCCGACGTTCAGAGTTGGATGCCTTCGCGCGAGCGACGAGACCGAGTCCAGCCGCGGCGCGACCACGATGACCCCGTCGACGCCCTGCGCGAGCAGATGGTCGAGGGATGCCTCGATCGACGCCTCGTCCGCGGCATCCGCATACGCCGTCGTCACCCAGCGGCCGACCGCGCGCGCCGCCGATTCGAGCGCGACCACGCCGACGGACGGTCCGAACAGCGCCGCATTCGACGCGATCACGCCGAGGGTGTGCGTGCGCCTGGTGCCGAGCGTTCGCGCCGCGTTGTTGACGCGGTAGCCGAGGGAGCGCATGGCATCCTGCACGCGTTGCCGCGTCTCATCCCGCACGCTCGGATGCTCGTTGATCACCCGCGACACCGTCTGGGGCGACACTCCGGCGAGCGCGGCGACATCGCGCACGCCCGCGCTGCGCCCGATGCGAGCGTCATCCCCCATGACGAATCACCCTAGCGCCGCGGTTCGGGGTGGAGGTGTTGCGGTTCGGGGGAAGGTGTTGCGGTTCGGGGTGGAGGTGTCGCGGTCCGGGGGAAGGTGTTGCGGTTCGGGGTGGAGGTGTTGCGGCTCGAGGCGGAGGGGCTGGCGCAACGGCAGGTCGCTCATCCCTTGACGCTCCCTGTGGCGATGCCGGACTGCCAGTAGCGCTGAAGAAAGAGGAACGCCACGATCAACGGAATGATCGACACGAACGCGCCGGTCAGCACCGTGGAGAACAGCACCTGCGCGCCACCGCCTGCGGAGGCCGTGGCCTGCCATTGCGCGAGCCCCACCGTTACAGGGAAGAGCGACGGCGTGTTCAGCATGATCAGCGGCAAGAAGTAGTTGTTCCACGTCGCCACGAGCTGGAACAACAGCACGGTGACGATGCCGGGCCCGAGCAGTCGGATACCGATGGTGCCGAAGATGCGATACTCACTCGCTCCGTCGATGCGGGCCGCCTCGAGCAGGCTGTCGTCGACGGCATCCATCGCATAGACGCGCATCAGGTAGACCCCGAACGGGCTCACCAGTGATGGGAGGATGATCGCCCACATCGTGTCGGTCAGGTTCATGTCGGCGAACAAGAGATAAGTAGGGATCGCTAGGGCGGTGAGCGGGACCATGATCGAGCCCAGGATCAGCGAGAACACGGCCGACCGGCCACGGAACCGGTACTTCGCCAGCGCGTAGCCGCACGCCGTCGCCAGAGCGGTGGCTCCGACCGCGCTGACCACGGCGTAGATCACGGTGTTCAGCGCCCACTGCCAGAACACGCCGCCTTGGAACGTGAACAGGTTGCCGATGTTCGCGAAGAACTGGAACGAGTTGCCGAACCAGAGCCCGAACGTGCTGAACAGGTCGGAGTTGTCCTTCGTCGTCGAGATGAACAGCCACAGCAACGGCACCAGAAAGTAGATCAGCGAGATCCAGACGAAGATCGTCAGCAGCGTGCTTCGACGCCTGCCGCGCTCGATCGGCTTGCGTCTGCGTGTTCCGGTGCGCCGCCGGGTCGCGGATGCCCCGGCATCCTGCGTGCGCACGGTCGCGGTCGCGCTCATGCCTGGCGCTCCTTTCGGTTGGCCGCGGTCTGCACCACGAACGACACGATCATGATGATGATCCCGAGCAGGAACGCGATCGCCGCTGCATAGTTGATCTCCTGATTGCGGAACGCCACGTTGTACGCGTAGAGGTTCGGCGTGAAGTCGGTGCCGATCGAGTTCGGTGCGATGTTCGCGAGCAGGTTCGGCTCGTTGAAGAGCTGGAACGAGCCGATGATCGAGAAGATCAGGGTCAGGAGCAGTGCCTGACGGATCGCCGGCAGCTTGATGCTCCAAGCCACTCTGAACTGGCCGGCGCCGTCGATCTCGGCGGCTTCGTAGATGTCCTCCGGCACAGCCCGAAGTGCTGCGTAGAGGATGATCATGTTGTAGCCGATGAACTCCCAGCACACGATGTTCATCGTCGAGCCGAGGATGTTCTGCGGCGACAGCAGATCGGGCGCCTGCAGGCCGAGTGCCTGGAAGATCTGCGTGATCAGGCCGAAGTCGGTGCCGTACAGATACCCCCACATCAACGTGGCGACCACACTGGGCACCGCGTACGGAACAAAGATGAGCAGCCGCGCCACCTTGCCGCCGCGCACGCGCTTGCTGTCCAACGCGAGGGCGAAGCCGATGGATGCCACGAGCATGATCGGAACCTGAATGAACAGGAACAGTCCCACTCGGCCGAGTCCGGCCCAGAAGCTCGGATCCTGAAGAGCCCGAACGTAGTTCGCCAGCCCGCTGAACACCTCTCCGCCGACGAGCTGCGATGTGAAGAGGCTCAGGTAGGCCGAATAGAGCAGCGGTGCGAGGAACATCGCCGCGAAGATCAGGAGAAAGGGCGCGATGAGCACCCATGCCGCCCTGGTCTGCGCCCCGTCGAGGCGACGTGGGGTGCGCGCGGGCCCCGAGGCACGCGCGGCTCGCGCTCGGTTGGAAAGTACTGTCATCTTCGACTCCGTTCGTGGGTGCCCGGCCCGGGCGGCATGGCCCGGGCCGGACCGTGCTACTTGACGGTGAAGCCCTGCTGCTTTCCGTAGGACACGACCTGTTGCTGCCACTGGGCCAGCGCAGCCTTCAGGTCTCCGTGATTCGCGATCGCCTTGCCGAGAGTGTTCGTGTAACTCGAGTTCACGTAGTCCATGTAGGGAAGCCACTCGAACTTCTTGTCGACCGTGCTCGAGACGCCAGCGAAGAACTTGTTGACCTGTTGTCCGCCGTAGAACTCGCTCTTCTGGTCGACGAACTTCGGATCGGTCAGCGTCGCGTTGGTCGTCGGGAACAGGAACTGCTTGTTGGCGAGCATCACCGTGGATGCCTCGTCGTTGTTGATGAACTTCGCGAGCTCGTACGCGGCGATCGGATTCTTGGTTGCCGCCATCACGGCATCCGACGACCCGCCCCAGTTGCCGGAGACGTTCGCGCCGGCCGTCCACTGCGGGATGTCGCCCGCGCGCCACTTGCCGCTGGTGCTCTTCACCGTGCCCTGCAGGAAGACCGGGCCCCAGGCCGCGACCAGCCAGCTCGCGTACTTGTTCTGGGCGAGCCCTTGGTAGTAGGCATCCGTGAAGTCCGGGTCGGTAGCGACCAGGTTCTTGTCGATCAAGTCCTGCCAGTACGAGACCACTTTCTGGTTCGTCGCCGAGTCGAGGTCGACTCCGACCGTCTTCTTGCCGTCGTAGCTGAACGGCTTCGCTCCGGCCTGCCAGAAGAAGCTGATCATCTGGAACATGTCGTTGCCGGGCAGATCGGTGATGTACGACCCGGTCTTCGACTTCACTGCGGCCGCAGCCTTCGCGAAGTCATCCCAGGTGGCAGGAGCTCCGCTCAGCCCGGCCTGCTTGAAGATGTCGTCCCGATACAGCGTGCCGAGCGGGCCGGAATCCTGTGGGATGCCCCACACGCCTGACGAGTTGGAGACCTGGTTCCACACCCAGTCGACGTACTCGCTTTTGAGCTTGTCCGCGCCGTACGGCTCCAGGTTGAGCAGGCTCTTCGTCTGGGTGAACGACGGGATGTAGTCGTACTCCATCTGGGCGACGTCGGGAACGCCCTTGCCCGCCTTCAACGCGGCACGCAGCTTGGGATAGTGCTGCGCTCCACCGGTGGTGTTGACGACCTTCACCTTGATCTTCGGATATTTCTTCTCGAAGAGGTTCACCTCGTTCTGGATGTCAGGCACCCAGGTCCAGAAGTTGAGCGTGGTAGGCGTGTTCATGGCCTTGTCGATCTCGGCCTGAGTCACCGGCTTGGTGGAGTCGGTGGTGCCGCCGGAGGCGGAGCATCCGCTCAGCAGCAGCGCTAGAGCCGTGGCGCCGGATGCCAGCGCCAATGCTGTGTTTCGGAACTTCATCGTTGACCTTCTCTTTCTGTGGCGGGCTTGCTACGAGCGATCACTCGTGGTGGTCGGGTTCTTGGAGGAGGATCCGGGTCGACCAGGCCGGAAGCCGAATGCTGATGCCGGATCCGACGGGCGTGCCGGTCGTCGGATCCGTCCCGCAGATGCGCGGCGTGACGTTCTGCTCTTCGCCGCTCCAGTTGAAGAGGAACCAGGCTCGCGAGCCGTTCGGCGTCGTGCCGGAGGAGACGACCACAGGCAGCTCGCGGTCGGGAGCCAGCTCATCCGCGACGCTGGCACGCACCGCCCAGCCGGCGAGCGAGGATGCCAGCGCGGGCGACGGCACCGTGCCTGCCACGGTGATGCGTCCGGCGCCGTGGGCGCGGCTGGTCGCGGCCGGGAATCTGCCGAATTCCGGATGCTCGTATGTCGCGAGCACGTCGGCCCCGTCGACGATGAGGCCGTCGATCCACGCGGTGCCGCCCGCATCGAGGCGGACCGTGAGCTCGGCAGTCCCCCGAACGGGCACCGGTACGGCGATGTTCGAGTACTCCTCGTAGTAGACACCGGCGGCCTCGTGCAGTCGATCAGGAGCGACGGCGACGCGCGCCCGTGCGAGTTCGTCGGCGTACCCGGTGCGCGGCCCGATGATGAGGTGCCCGCCCGCTTCCGCATACTCGCGCAGCAGGTCGAGCGTGTCATCGCTCGCCACGTAGAGACCTGCGGCGATCAGCACGGGGTAGCGCCGCGCGAGTTCCGCCGGGCCTTCGGCCAGCGCCTGCTCGACGTGCAGGATGCGCGCCTGCGACCCGGAGTCGATCACGCCGCGGTAGAACGCGTCGACGATGTGCTCGTAGGAACCGCGCTGCCCCTTGCCGTCGCGCCCGAGGGGAGGGAAGAAGTCGAAGGCCCAACGTGAGTCGTTCGACCACAGCACCGCGACATCCGCATCGGGCTCGAACCCGTCGAGGGCGACGCCGAGCTGCTTCAGGTCGGCACCGATCTCGGCGACCTCGCGGTAGACGCGACCGGGCTTCAGGCTGTGCGGAAGGACGCCTCCCCAATACGTCTCCGTGCCGTACGGAATGGTGTGCCAATGCCAGTACTCGACCATGGCGGCGCCGCGGCTGATCAATGAGAACGCCGCCTGCTTCAGCTGTCCTGGCCACGGCGGCGTGTTCGAGAAGCTGAAGCCGATGGACTGCGCGTCCGTCTCGGTCACCAGAAAGCGCGCCTGCTTCGACGAGAAGAGTCGATCCGCCTGACGGAACAGGCCTGGGACACCGCTGGTCGTCCACTCGGACTCCGCGGCCAGGTGCTTCGTCGCATCCAGGTGGTCCTGCATCGAGTAGTACGGGTTGCCCGCCGTCACATCCAGGTGCTCGGTCAGCGCCCGGTCGTCCAGCGCCGGCCGCGGGTAGGCCAGGCACGTCGTCACGAACTGTCCCGGCTTCGCGTAACCGCGCACGATGTCGGCTTGCCATGCGATGAAGTCCTCGGTGAGCTCCGCCTGGTAGCGACGCCACTCGAGGTCGTATTGCGGCAACGAGTTGCCGTCGGGCGCCCAGAGCTCCGCCCAGTCCGCGATGCGGTGCGACCAGTAGGTGAGGCCCCACTCTCGATTCAGGTTCTCAACGTCGCCGTAACGCGCCTGCAGCCAGTGCACGAACCCGATGAACGTCGACCGGTTGTGGAAGAGCTGCATTCCCGGTTCGTTGTCGACCTGGTACCCGATGACCGCGGGATGCCCGGCGTACCGCTCGACGACCTTGCGGATGATCCGCTCGGCGAAGAACCGGAAGGCGGGGTGACCGAAGTCGACCTCCTGCCTGCTTCCCCACGGCATCCGCTCGCCCGTGCGCCGTTCACCGGCGATCTCGGGATACGAGTGCTGCATCCACGGCGGCACCGCGTACGTGGGTGTTCCAAGGATCACGTCGATGCCGCGACGGTGGGCTCCGTCGAGCACCGGCTGCAACCAATCGAGATCGAACGATCCTTCGCGCGGCTCCCACGTCGACCAGACCGACTCTCCCACTCGGATGACCGTGAAGCCAGCCTCCTGCATCAGATCGAGGTCCTGCTCAGTGCGGTCGGTCGCGTGGTACTCCGCGTAGTAGGCGGCACCGAAGAGGATCGAGCTGGGTTCGTACGGGAGGGCTTCGCTCATCGTCATGGACTCCGTTGTCGTGGATGCCCCGCGTTGGTCGGGACGGCTCGAAAGTAGCCCATTTCGTTACCGGTAACAATCCACCGTTATGCTTTTGTTACCGGTAACGAACGATGGATCGGATTCGATTTTTGCTCAGCACAGCGACGGTCGCCGCATCGTACAGTGGTGTCCACCGAGAGAGTCGAGGCCGAGGTCAGATGAGCGAGGGCGACCGCATTGACGCCATCGAGGAGCCACCGGCGAGGCAGCCGACGATCTACGACGTCGCACGTGTCGCCGGTGTCTCCCACCAGACGGTGAGCCGTCTGCTCAAGGGCGACCAGGGCATCAAGCCCGCCAATCGCGAGCGGGTGTTGCAGGCGCTCGAGACGCTCGATTACCGCCCCAATCTCACCGCGCGATCTCTGGCGACAAGGCGCTCACACAGGGTGGCCGTGCTCACCCAGGAACTCGGGCAGGTCGGCCCCGGAAAGGTCGTTCAGGGAGCAGCGGAAGAGGCCAGACTGCACGGCTTCGTGCTCGACATCATCACGCTCGACGTCGGCGATCGATCGAATGTCGAGCAGGGCATCCGCACGGTCAACCAGCAGGATGTCGCCGGCATCCTCGCGCTCGCCTCCACCGACGGGCTACGGGCCGCGTTCGACCGTGCCGACTTCCGCATCCCCGTACTGATGGGCGGCGAGGGCGACGAAGCCACGGGCGGACCGCCGTTGCAGGTCAGCACGGTCGCGATTCCCGAGCTCGTCGATCATCTGGTCGCGCTCGGTCACCGGGACATCGTGCACATCGCAGGTCCGAAGAAGTGGGTCGCGGCACGCAATCGCGCGTTCGCGTTCTCGAATGCGCTGAAACACCACGGTCTGCGGCTGACCCGCACGGTCTACGGCGACTGGTCGGCGGCATCCGGGTACGAAGCGGTCAGGTCGCTGCCGGCGCGAGCTCGCTTCACGGCAGTCTGCGCGGCGAACGATCAGATGGCGCTCGGCGCGATGCTCGCCCTGCAGGAACGCGGCCTCGGCGTTCCGACCGACGTGTCCGTGACCGGGATCGACGACATTCCCGAGGCGGCCTACCTCGTGCCGCCGCTGACGACCGTGCGCATGAACTCCGAGGAGCAGGGACACGTGGCGTTCCGCAATCTGCTTGCACAGATCAACGGCGAGACCCCGACGCCGATCATGGTCGAGGGGCGCGTCATCCTGCGCAAGTCGACGGCGCCGCCTGCTCTGCGCTGACTCCCACGGGATCGGCGCCGCGGATGCCTACGGCTGCGCCACCAGCGTCGCCGTCACCGTGTGCTCGGTGCCGTCTCGCACGTAGGTGATCTGCACCTGGTCGCCCGCCTTCTTGGTCAGCAGCAGCTGCGTCAGCACGTCGGTGCGATTGGCCTGACGACCGTCGATCTTCGTCACGACATCGCCCGGCTTCAGGCCGGCCTTCGCCGCGGAACCCTGCGGATCGACCGACTGGATGTAGAGGCCGTCGTCGATCCCCCACCGCTCGGCGACGGCCGGCGGAATCGGCGTGACCTCGACGCCGAAGTACGGGTACGAGACCTTGCCGTGGTCGATCAGGTCATCCGCGATGCGGCTCGCGAGGTTCACCGGCACGGCGAACCCGATGCCGACGGATCCTCCGCCGCCCGTGCCCTCCTCGTTCGGCACCGTCGCGATGGCGGTGTTCACGCCGATCAGATCACCCTTGCAATCGACGAGGGCGCCTCCCGAGTTGCCGGGGTTGATGGCGGCATCCGTCTGGATGGCACCGGCGAGGGTGGTGGTCTCGTCGTTGTCGGTCGGCACCGGCACGTTGCGGCCGAGCGCGCTCACGATGCCCGCGGTCACCGTGCTCGACAGACCGAGAGGAGCACCGAGCGCGACGACCGGCTGTCCGACGGCGACGTTCTCACTATCGCCGAGCGTGATGACCGGAAGATCGGATGGCGCGACCACCTTCAGCACCGCGAGGTCGGACTGCGGGTCACGGCCGATCAGCTTCGCCGATTCGGTGTGTCCGTTCGAGAACGTCACCGTGATGAGGCCGCCGTTCGCCGCGGCGGAGATGACGTGGTTGTTCGTGACGATGTATCCGTCTTTGCGGATGATCTCGCCACTGCCGACACCGCTCCCGCCCGACGCCGTCACGTTGATCGTCACGATCGTCGGCAGCACCTCGTTCGCGACCTGCACGGAGTTGCACGATCCGGCACTCGACCCGGATGCCGTGCCGCTCGTGTTCGACGCACTGGAACCGGATGTCCCGCCCGCCAGCCACGCGCCGAACCACCCGCCGCCGATGCCGAACACGATCGCGATGATCGCGGCGACGAGCCAGACGAGCCATACGGGAGCGCTTCTACGGCGCCCCGAGGCATCCTGCGTCGAATCCTTGCCCGCGTTCGGATCGGTCATCGTGTTCCCCCGACGTCTCGGCCGCGACGCCTGCTGCGTGCTCGGCGGTGCGGCATCCTGCGGCCGTGTGACAACGCCCGCACAGCCGACTGTATCGACGCTGCGATCGGGGCGGGTCACCGATTACGGACTATTCCGCAACGCGAGGTCCCGGTCCCTTCATCAGAAGCGCAGATTCGAGGATGTACCCGTACGGAAGCCCCGACGTCCGTACGGCGCATCCAACGAAATGCGGTGTGCGGCGAATCGCTACTCCGCCGACGCGAGCAGTGCGACGTCACCGAACCCATCTGGTACCACCGACGACGGTTCGTCGAACACGCGCACGTCACGCGATGGCGCGACGTACCGTGGCCATCCTGGGTCTCCTGAGGCGATGAAGCGCACGGCGTCGCCATGCACATCCACCGCGACGGATCGCGTCGGGTTCGGCCCCGCGATCACATCCACTCGTTCGCTCGACAGGCAGTCGAAGAAGAACGGCACGTCGAGGCAGTGCACCGCGCCGTGCATCGTCGGCGACTGCCACGAGAAGCGGTAGAGCCAGGTCGGGGCATCCGTCTGCGCTCTGACTTCGGCGATCTCCCTCGTCGTGCGCCGGAACAGGTTGTCGGTGATGAACTGTCCGAGCACACCACCGGAGTCGAGGCCCGGATGGGAGTCGACGTACTCGGCGCCGAGAGCGGACGGCACGCCGATGGCGCCAAGAACATCACTCGGCGAGACTCCGGCAAGTGCGTCGCCGAGCATCGCAGGAACCATGTTGAACTCGTTGTCGGTCGTGCCGAGCACCAGTGGAATATCGGACGATACGCCTGCGGAGAGCGCCTCGAGCACCTTCGTCGGCAGCACGTCGCCGTCGACGACGGGGCCCCACTTCATCCCTTCGGACGCCAGCGCCGCCAGCCCCGCGAGCGGTCCTTCCGCTGCGTCTCCCTCGGCGGGCACCGGGGAGGCTACAACGTTCTGCACCTCGAGCACGTCACCCTCCGACGCGGTCGACAGCCCAACTCGAGTCGGCGCAACGCCGAGGCGGTCAGCGACCGCGCGGCCGAGCCGCTCGGCCTCATCCAACGGCAGGTCTGCGATCGGGCCCGAGATCGCGATGGCACCGTGGAACAAACCTGCGGCCCTGGGTACGGCGAGCAGCGCCAGCACCGCCGCCCCGCCCGCCGACTGCCCGGCGATCGTCACTCTCGCGGGGTCGCCGCCGAACTGTCGGATGTTGTCGCGTACCCACTCCAGAGCGAGCAGCCAGTCGAGAACACCGCGGTTGAGCGGGGCGTCCTCGATCCAGCCGAACCCGTCGAATCCGAGCCGGTACGACACGCTCACCGTCACCACGCCGTCGCGGTTGAACGCGGCGCCGTCGTACCACGGGCTCGCGGGAGAGCCGGCCACGAATCCGCCGCCGTGGATATAGACGAGCACTGGGAGGGCGGCATCCGTTCGTCCCGGCGCCGGCGTGAACACGTTCACATTCAGCGTGGAGTCGCCGGGCAGCGAAGGCTCTGGAATGAGAGTCACCTCCTGCAGCGTCGCCCGCTGCGGGGTCGGGCCGTACTCGCCGGCATCCAGCACGCCGTCCCACGAGCGGCGGGGAACGGGCGCCGCGAACCGCAGCTCGCCCACCGGAGGCTCCGCGAACGGGATGCCGAGGAACGCGGCGGATTCGTTGCGCCACACTCCACGTACCGTTCCTGCCGTCGTCTGCACTTCGGGTCGATCGTCGGTCATGTTTCCTGTCTCCTTGTCTTGTTGCAACGGTTGCGCACCGCGGAGCGACTCAGCGCACCGACTTGATCGGGAACACGAGCACCGACGAGAGCACGATGGCGACGATCGCGTAGATGAAGATCGACACGTAATTGCCCGCGAAGAGGCCCAGCAGCAGTGCCGCGATCACCGGGGTGAGCGCCTGCGGCACGTTGGCGGCGATGTTGAGCACGCCGAGGTCCTTGCCGACATCGCCCTGGGACGGAAGCACGTCGATCATGAGCGCGAGGTCGACGGCCATGTACGCCCCGTACCCGATGCCCACGATCGCCGTGTAGACGAACATCGCACCGACCGTCGGCGAGAACACCGGCGCCAGCACGCCCACCGCGATGACGATCGTCGCGACGAAGACGAACATCTTGCGCCGACCGGTCTTGTCGGAGATGCGCCCGAAAACCAGGGTGCTGACGATCATGCAGATCATCGAGACCACCGAAAGCAGGCCCGCGGTCGAGCCCGCCTGCAGGGGTGTGAGGTGAATGTAGTCCTCGAGAATGTAGAGCTGGTACGCCGCGATCGCCTGGTATCCGAGCACCATGAAGAATCGCCCGCCGAATGCCCACGCGTAGTCCGGATGCTTGCGCGGCGACACCCAGAACGACTTGGCGAAGGCCAGCCAGCTGAACCGCGCTCGCTCCATCTCCTTGGAACTCTGATCGGGGTTGATGACGACGAACAGTACCGAGACGACGATGACACCGATGCCGAAGATGAGGTAGGCGAGTCCGAGGTGCACGAGCAGTTGCCCGGCGAGGATGACTCCGACGGCTGCACCGATCGAGGTGCCGACGCCCGCGAATGCCGAGGAGGTGGCGCGTCCGCTCGGCGCGATTCGGTCGGCGATGATCGACGACATCGGGCCCTGCCACGCGTTGAGCAGCACCTGTGCCAGCACCCAGATCACCGTCAGCACGAAGATTCCCGGCGAGAACTGCAGAGCGATCACGCACAGGCCGCCGCCGATTCCACCGAAGACGATCCACGGAGAGCGTCGGCCGAGCCGCGAGCGCGTCCGGTCGGAGAGTGCACCCACAATGGGCTGCACGAAGATGGTGACGATCGAGCTGATCGCCGTGACGATGGCGAAGTTGCCGATCTTGTTCGCCGGTGTGAGGTCGGCGACCTGCTGTGGAAGCAGAATGGCGATGACTCCCGCGTACGTCGCGAAGAGCATCAGGTTGCCCACGAGGAGCGACCCCATCAGGGTGCGCCGACGAACTGGCGAGAGAGTCTGCGCCATCGTGAGCGTTCCGGTCTGAGCGGAAGGCTCGGCGATCATGGACTCCGTGCCGACGGATGCTGCTGGTGCGTCGGACGGAGCGGATCCGTCTCGATCGGGCGTGGTGGTCATGGCTCTCCTCTTCATCGAGTGGCCGCGGATCCGGCGTGCGGGTGCCCGGAGTCGCGTGCTGACTCGTCGCCTTCCAGGGGCGGATGCGACGTCAGAGGTCGAGTGTGTCACTTTCGGACATTAATTTCAACCGTTGAACTATGTGGCCCTACGTCGGCACGGTGTGCGCTCAGTCGACGGGTGCGGCGAGCGCGGCGGGGTCGGCGAACAGGCGATCGCGTGCCGCGGCGATGGCCCCGATGATTGCCGCGTCGTCTCCGAGGGTGCTTCGCTCGACGGTGAGTCTCGGCTTGCCTCCGCCGAGGGTCGGCCACTCGTCCCCGATCATGAGTCGTATTCGTTCTGCGAGGGCGGGTGCCGCCCAGTATCCGCCGAGCACGATCGCCTCGGCGTCGAGGGCGAGGGCGAAGATGCGGAGCGTTCGCACGATCCACTCGGCGGCATCCGCCCACACCGCACAGGCCAACGGGTCGGATGCCTCGACCCTGGCCACGAATTCGGCCAGCGCGGTCGCGAGCCCGCTGTCGCGTACCACGTCGTCCAGTCCCGCCCGGTGGAGCACGACGTCGGGGCCGGCGACCGTGACGAGGCATCCATGCTGGCCGCATTCGCACAGTGCCCCGCCGAAGTCGACCACGACGTGGCCGAGCGCACCGGCAAGCCCGTGGGCACCGGCGAGAAGTTGTCCGCCGGCCACGAGAGCGCCCCCGATGCCGGAGTTGCTCTTGAGGTAGACGAGATCGCCGACGCCAGGCCGCAGAGCGAGTTCCGCGGCGGCCGCGGCCACTGTGTCGCTGACCAGACGCGCCTGCGGCATGGACGGCACCCGCGCGCTGAGTTCTCCGAGCAGGTCGACCTCTCCCCACTCCAGATCGGTGTCCGCGAGCACGATCGTCGGGTCGCCGCCGACGGGAGCGAAGGCGATCACGGTCAGGTCGACCACCGCGCGGCCCAGCCGAGTCGTGGCATCCATGGCCTCGCGCAGCACATCGGCGAGCACGTCGATGATGCGATCGGGGTCGCCCATCGGCCGTCCGTGATGGCGCGCGACGCGCGTGAGTTCGTCGCCGGCCAGTGTGCTGATCACCGCCGTTGCGCTGTCGGCGTCCAGCTGCAGCACAAGCAAGGCGAGGCGATCACCTGCAAGTTGCAGACGCGTGCGAGGGCGCCCACGACGCACGCCGGTCGGCACGGGCGCCGCATCACCAACGCTCTGCGCCGGCTCCTGCACGAGCCCCAGGTCGACCAGGGTTCCGGCCAGCAGCGTGACTGCGCCGCGGGTGAGGCCGGTGTGCTCGGCGATCTCGCTGCGCGACAGCGGGCCGCGCACGGCGAGTGCGTCGAGGATGGCGGAAAGATTGTGCCGGCGCACATCGCTGCTCACGAGCGTGGCACGCGTGTCGTCGGTCATCGTTCTACTGTGACACGGTCGACGCTTCGGGGCTCACCGACGTGGCGGCCGACCCCGTCTGGGACCGTGCAGTCGCACTTCACCCGACGAGGCGACGCCCCTCGAACGCCCGACCGAGGGTGACCTCGTCGGCGTACTCGAGGTCGCCGCCGACGGGCAGGCCGGATGCCAGCCTCGTCACGCGCACCTCCATCGCCTGCAGCAGGCGGCTGAGGTACGCGGCGGTCGCTTCGCCCTCCACATTCGGATTCGTGGCGATGATGATCTCGCTCACCGTGGCATCCGCAAGCCTGGTCATCAGTTGACGGATGCGCAGCTGGTCGGGGCCGACGCCCTGGATCGGACTGATCGCGCCGCCGAGCACGTGGTACAGCCCGCGGAACTCGCGAGTCCGCTCGATCGCGACGACATCTTTGGCCTCTTCGACCACGCAGATCAGAGTCTGGTCACGCCGCGGGTCACGGCAGATCGAGCAGGTCGTCTGCTCGGTCACGTTGCCGCAGATCTCGCAGAACCGCACCTTGTCGCGCACCGTCGTGAGCACGTCGGCGAGATGCGACGGGTCGTACGTCTCGGTCTGCAGAATGTAGAACGCGATGCGCTGGGCAGACTTCGGCCCCACTCCGGGAAGCCGGCCGAGCTCGTCGATCAGGTCCTGGACGACACCCTCATACATGGGTTACCTCGACCATCCGGACTGGTTCTGGCCGGGAGGTGGCGTCACCTGCTGCTCCTCGATGAACGTCGCACCGAGGAGCTCGCGCACGACCGCCTCGCCGTAACGAGCCGGTTCGCGGAACCCGACGGATGTCTTCGGCCTGGTCGGTGCATCCTGCTTGCGCGCCGGTGATTCGGATGCCGCTGCCGCCGCCGTCGAGAACGCCGCTGGTGCGCTCGACGCGGCCGGCTCGGCGGTCTGGTCGTCGGGATACGGTGGCTCGTCGTCGTCCGGTGCGTCGGCGTCGGTGGGTCCCGGCGCGAACTGTGACGGTGTGGTGCTCGACGGGCGCTCTGCGGTGGTCTCGCTCGGCGGCGTCTCGGGTCGGTCAAGGACTGCGGTCGCTGTTCCACCGGGGATCGCGACCGTCGCCCAGCTGGCCGTCGACGTCGCGCCGCCCTTCGCCCGGGACGCCGCAGCGCGTGCGTCCGACTGCGCTTGGCGACCGCCAACGGGCTGACCACTGGCCGATGCCCCGACCGGCGACGCATCGGCGGCCCGAGGTGTGGAAGCTCGCATGTCGTTCACCGGGGCTTCGCCCGCCGGGCTGCCGCTCGTGCCGGTGCCACCGCTGCCGTCGGAGCCACCACTGCCGCCCGCGCCACCACCGGGGCCGCTGCCACCGGCATCCGGCTGCCCGTCCGACGGCCCGCCGGCCGCACCGCCTGCCGGCTTCGCCATGAACTTCACCCGGATGCCGAGCAGCTCGACGATGGCGCCGCGCAGCACCTCGCTCGCGGCATCCGCCGCACCTGGCGTGCCGCGAAAGCTCTGCACGTCGTTCTCGCTGGGGAACGACAGCGCCAGAACGTCGCCGTCGAGGGAACGCACGGTCCCGGTGTAGACGACGGCCCACGCGTTTCGGCTCGCCTCCGACACTGCCTCGAGGATCTCGGGCCACGCGTCGCGGATCTGCTGCGTCGTCACCGGACCGACCGGGGCGACCGCGGTGACCGCGGTTTCATCGGTCACGCCCGGTGTCGCCCACGCTGCTGATGCAGCGGATGCCACGTCTGCAGGCGCCGAGGAACCACCCGCCTGCTGGGCGCTCGCCTTCTTCGAGGCGGCCGCTGCAGCGAATGCCGCTGCCTCGTCGACCGCCTTCGATGTGGCGGCGGATGTCTCGCCACCGGACGCCACCGGAGCCGGCGCCTTCGGCTCCGCCGTCTTCGATTCCGACGCCTTCGATTCCGCCGTCTTGGCTGACGTCGGTTCCGTGGCTTGGGACGCGGTCGGCGCGGCTGGGGCGGACGTGATGACGCCGCCGTCGACGCCGACACGACGTTCGAGTCGTTCGACACGGGCGAGGGCGCCGCGATCCGTGGCGTCGGAGGCGGGCACGAGCATCCGTGCCAGCATCAGCTCGAGGTGCAGCCTCGGCGAGGTGGCGCCCGTCATCTCGGTGAGCGCGGCGTTCACAATGTCGGCACAGCGCGAGAGCTCGGCCGATCCGAACGCGGAGGCCTGCACCGACATGTGGTCGAGCTCTTCCTGCGGGGTTCCGCGCAGCACGGCCGCCGCGGCATCCGGAGAGGTCGCCGCCACGATGATGAGGTCGCGCAGTCGCTCGAGCAGGTCTTCGACGAAGCGCCGCGGGTCCTGTCCGGTCTGGATGACGCGGTCGATGGCGGCGAAGGCGGACGCGGCATCGTGCGCGCCGATGGCATCCACCGCCTCGTCGAGCAGCGCTGCGTGCGTGTAGCCGAGCAGGGCGACCGCGCGCTCGTACTCGATGGAGTCGCCCTCGGAGCCGGCGATCAGCTGGTCGAGCAGCGAGAGGGTGTCACGTGGGGACCCGCCACCGGCACGGACGACGAGCGGGAGCACGCCGGGGGCGACCTTCATCCCCTCGCTCTCGCTGAGCTGCTGCACGTAGTCGAGCATCTGCGCCGGCGGCACGAGCCGGAACGGATAGTGATGCGTGCGGGAGCGGATGGTGCCGATCACCTTGTCGGGCTCAGTGGTCGCGAAGATGAACTTCACGTGCTCCGGCGGCTCCTCGACGATCTTGAGCAGCGCGTTGAAGCCCTGCGGCGTCACCATGTGCGCCTCGTCGAGGATGAAGATCTTGTAGCGATCGCGGGCCGGCGCGAAGATTGCCCGCTCGCGGATGTCGCGCGCGTCATCGACGCCGTTGTGGCTCGCCGCGTCGATCTCGACGACGTCGAGCGAGCCCTGCCCGCCGCGGCCGAGCTCGACGCAGCTCTCGCACTTACCGCACGGGGTGTCGGTCGGGCCTTCAGCACAGTTCAAGCAGCGGGCCAGGATGCGCGCGCTCGTGGTCTTGCCGCAGCCGCGCGGTCCACTGAACAGATAGGCGTGATTCACCCTGTTCGTGCGCAGCGCGGTCATCAGCGGCTCGGTCACCTGTGACTGGCCGATCATCTCGGCGAATGTCTCTGGCCGATAACGGCGGTATAGGGCGGTGACCACGGATCAATCGTAGTCGGGGGGTCCGACAGGCGATTGAGGTCTGTGGACGAGTGCTTGCACTTGTCCACAGACCTCTCCGCAGCCTTGCCTGCGCCTGCCCAACTGCCTCGCCGTGCTGGAACTCGGAGATCCGCCGCACCGCGCCGCGCTTGGCATCCGACACGCCATACCGCGCCGCAAATCTCCGATATCCGGCACGGTGGATGGTGCCCGATGGGCTCGGATGCCTTCGGATGTCCACCCGCAGCTTGTCCACCCCAGGCGCACAGACCGCGCCGGGTTCCCCAGATCGGTCACGAACCACCCGCCTGCGACACGGCGACATCCATGCTGGTTGCGTGCTGCTCTGCCAGTTCGGACACGTCGCCAGCAGCGGAACGCTCATCGCCGCGGGCATGAGCCGCCGAGCCCTGGGGCGGCTTGCGTCGGATGCTGCCGTGTGGCATCCGCGACGTGGCATCCTCGCGTGTGAACATCTCGACGGGGATGCACGCCTCGCTGTCTCCGTCGGCGCGCGACTCGACTGCGTGAGCGTACTCCGCGAGCGGAAGATCTGGACCGGCGACGACCGCCGCCTGCACCTTCGCCTGCCGCCTTCCGGAAGGATCTCTCACCCCGAACGGCTGCCACCGAAAGCCTGCGTGCATTGGTCGTCGCGGGCATCCGGGAACGACCGTCTGCGCACGAGCGTGCTCTCCGCGGTGCGCCAGGCGATGAGCTGCCTACCCGGAGACGACCTGATCGCGGCGCTCGAGTCCGCCGTGTACTACAAGGCGATCTCACTCGCGGAGTTCGAACAAACGGTCAATTCCGCGCCCGAGCATCTGCGCTCCCTGCTTCATGAAGCGGATGCCCGCGCCCAGTCGGGCTACGAGACCCACGCACGCCTGCGGTTGCGGCGCGCCGGCCACCGCGTCGACCCGCAGGTGTTCGTTCCCGGGGTAGGCCACGTGGACAACGTCGTCGACGATGTCGTCGATCTAGAGACAGATGGACGCGAATTCCACGCCGACTCATTCGCAGAGGACCGACTCCGCGACATGGGCTGCGAGTGGTTCGGACTCCGCGTGCTCCGCATTCCAGCAACGCTGGTCCTCACCGACTGGGATCGCATCGAGGAGACGGTTTGCCGCATGGTCGCGGCCGGGCCGAGCTCACGCACCCGCTGAGTCGAAGCCGCCACTGACCCGAAGCCGCTGCTCGCCCCGGGGCCGCCATTCGCCCCGAGGTGCGCCCGGCCCACCTCCACGCCGTGCCGCCGCGCCGCCCGGGTCCCGGGCTCGCATCCCCTGCCAGCCTGTGCTGGATCTCGGAGATCTGCCGCGACACGCCGAGGGGATGGAGCGACACGCTGCCACATCCGGCGAATCTCCGATTTTCGGCACGCTGCCGAAGAGGCTGCCTGCAGAGGGGTGCGGCGAAGTGGTGCGGCAGTGGAAGGCTATCCCTACCCCACCACCGACAGCGTCTGCCGGGCGATCTCGAGTTCCTCGTCGGTGGGCACGACGAGCACGGTGACGCGCGAGGCATCCGTCGAGATGACGCGGATGCCTCCCCCACGCTGGTCGTTCCGCTCGGGGTCGACCTCGATGCCGTACTGCTCGAGCCCGGCGAGTGACCGCGCCCTGATCACGGCGCTGTTCTCGCCCACTCCTGCCGTGAACACGATGACGTCGACCCGACCCAGTTCGAAGGAGTACGCGCCGATGTAGTGCTTGATGCGGTGCAGGTAGACCTCGAGTGCGAGCCGCGCGGACTCGTCCCCCTTATCTGCTGCGCTGATCACGTCACGCATGTCCTTGCGTCCACTCAGCCCGAAGAGGCCGCTGCGCTGATTGAGCAGGTCATCGAGGTCGTCTGTGCTGATGCGCGTCTTGCGTTGCAGATAGATCAGTACGGCTGGGTCGATGTCGCCCGATCTGGTACCCATCACGAGCCCTTCCAGCGGGGTGAGGCCCATGCTGGTGTCGACCGAGCGTCCGCCGTCGATCGCCGTGATGGATGCCCCGTTGCCGAGGTGCAGCACGATCTGGTTGAGCTCCGTAACCGGTCGCTGCACGAAGTCCTCCGTGGCCCCCGAGACGTACTTGTTGCTGGTGCCGTGGAAGCCGTAACGGCGGATGCGCAGGCGCTTCGCGAGGTCGGCGTCGATGGCGTAGGTGTAGGCATCCGGCGCGATCGTCTGATGGAATGCCGTGTCGAACACGGCGACGTGCGGCAGATCGGGGAACGCCTTCTGCGCCGCCTTGATGCCCTGCACGTTCGCCGGGTTGTGCAGAGGTGCGAGGTCGGAGAGGTCCTCGATGTTGATGAGCACGAGCGGCGTGACGAGCGTCGGCTCGAAGAACCTGGCGCCGCCGTGCACGACGCGGTGGCCGACGGCGACCGGCGGATGCTCGTCGAGGCTCGGCCCGTGCTGTTTGAAGGCATCCAGCATGGCGGCGAATCCCGCGGCGTGATCCGGGATCTCGAGCGAACGCTCCCAGTGTCCGTCAGGCGTGTCGTGGGTGGCATGACCGGTGGACTCGCCGATGCGCTCGACGAGTCCAGACGCGAGTCGCTCCTCGCTGTCCGCGTCGATCAACTGGTACTTGAACGACGACGAACCGCTGTTCACGACCAAGACGGATGCCATTGCCTACTCCTTGTCACAATCGTTCGGCCCTCAGGCGTGCTGAATATCGGAGATCTGCGCCGACACGCCCTGCCGCAAGCGCAACACGCCGGATCCGACCGCGAATCTCCGAATTCCAGCACGTGCAGGCGGTGGTGGCTCACTGTTGCGCCTGGATCGCGGTGATCGCGATGGTGTTCACGATGTCCTCGACCAGGGCGCCGCGCGAGAGATCGTTGATCGGCTTGCGCAGCCCCTGCAGTACGGGTCCGATCGCGACGGCGCCGGCCGAGCGCTGCACCGCCTTGTACGTGTTGTTGCCCGTATTGAGGTCGGGGAAGATGAACACCGTCGCTCGGCCGGCCACGCTGGAACGGGGCATCTTCGCACGCGCGACAGCGGCATCCGCTGCCGCGTCGTACTGGATGGGCCCCTCCACGAGCAGCTCCGGTGCCCTGGTGCGCACCAGCGCCGTCGCCTCCCGTACCTTCTCGACGTCCGCACCGCTCCCCGACTCCCCCGTCGAGTACGAGAGCATCGCCACCCGCGGCTCGATGCCGAACTGCCGTGCCGTCGCCGACGACGACACCGCGATGTCGGCCAGTTGGTCGGCGGTCGGGTCGGGAACGACCGCGCAGTCGCCGTACACCAGCACTCGGTCGGCGAGCGCCATCAGAAACACGCTGGAGACGACGGAGACGCCGGGTTTCGTCTTGATGATCTCGAACGCCGGCCTGATGGTGTGCGCCGTGGTGTGCGCTGCGCCCGAGACCATGCCGTCGGCGAGACCGAGCTGCACCATGAGCGTGCCGAAGTAGGAGACATCCGTGACGGTGTCGGCGGCCTGCACCCTCGTGATGCCCTTGTGGGCGCGCAACGTGGCGTACTCGTCGGTGAACCGCTCGTGCAGCTGCGTGTCGAACGGCGACAGGATGCTCGCACCCGCCAGATCGAGACCGAGCTCGCCGGCGCGGGCGCGCACGTCGGCATCCTCACCCAGGATCGTCAGATCGGCGATGCCACGCGACAACACGATGTCGGCCGCGCGCAGGATGCGGTCGTCTCCGCCCTCCGGCAGCACGATGCGCTTGCGATCGCTGCGAGCACGCTCCACGAGCTCGTACGCGAACATCAGCGGAGTGACGATCGGCGACCTCGTCACGTCGAGCGCCGCGAGCAGGCGCTGGGTGTCGACGTGGTCGGCGAAGAGCTGCAACGCGGTCTGACGCTTGCGGTCCGAGTCGGCGGCGAGACGTCCGCGGGTGTGGGTGACACGCACTGTCGTGTCGTAGCTGCCGTACGGCGAGGTGATGATCGGCAGCGGCGAGCGCAGACCATTGAGCAGCCGCGTGATCGGTTCGTTCAGCTCGAAGCCGCCGTTGAGCAGGATGCCTGCGATCGAAGGGAACGTGCCGGCCGCGTTCGCCATCAGCACGGCGAGCAGCACCTCGGTGCGGTCGCCAGGCACGACGACGACGGACCCCTCGATCAGCCGCGAGAGCACGTTCTCCATCGACATCGCCGCGACCACGACCCCGAGCGCCTCGCGATCCAGCAGTGCGGGATCCCCGCGCAGCAGCGTGCCGTCGACGGATGCCATGATCGCGCGCACCGACGGCGCCACCAGCACCGGGTCCTCGGGGATCGCCCACACGGCGACGCCTCCGGCGGGCTCGGTCTGTGCATCGGTCTCCGGCTCCGTCTCGACGGGCGGGGCCGGTGGGAACGCGAACCTCACGGCCGGCCCGACCGTTTCCACGATCGCGGGCAGAGCATCCGGGTCGGCGCGGTTGACGACGACGCCGAGCAGGTCGGCGTGCTCGCTGTGCAACGACGCGCTCGTCACCTCCGCGAGCTGGCGCAGGTCGTCCGGTGTGCGGGCATCCGCTTGCCCTAGACGTTCGTCGGTGCCTTGGCTGCTGCGTCCGCCGAGCACGAGCAGCACGGGCGAACCGAGGTTCGCGGCGATGCGCGCGTTGTAGCCGAGCTCGGTCGGGGTTCCGACGTCGGTGTAGTCGCTGCCGACGATCACGACCACGTCGCTGGATGCCTCCACCGCCTTGTACCGGTCGATGATGCGGGCGAGCGCGGCGTCGGCGTCCGCGTGCACGTCGTCGTAGGTCACGCCGAGCGCCTGGTCGTAGTCGCCGTGCACCCCTTCGATGCCCAGCAGAAGGTCGAGCACGTAGTCGCGTTCGGATGTCGACCGCGCGATCGGCCGGAATACCCCGACCCTGCGCCCCTGTCTCAGCAGAAGGTCGACCACGCCGAGCGCGACCGTCGACTTGCCGCTGCGGCCCTCCGCCGACGTGATGTAGACGGATTTCATGCGTTGTCGCCGCCGGTGTCGAGCGAGAGGTCGGCACCGCCGGTGCCACCCCACGTCCAGTCCGCCACCTCGGGAATGTCCTCCCCGTGTTCGCGGGTGTACTGACGGGCAGCGAGGCGGGCATCCTGCATGCGCTGCCGCAGCTCCGCATACCGCTCCGACAGGCCGGGCACGCGGTCGATCACGTCGATGACCAGGTGATACCGGTCGAGGTCGTTCAGCATCACCATGTCGAACGGCGTCGTTGTCGTGCCGTTCTCCTTGTAGCCGCGCACGTGCAGGTTGTCGTGCGCGTGCCTGCGGTACGTGAGGCGATGGATCAACCACGGATACCCGTGGTACGCGAACACGATCGGCCGGTCCGCCGGGAAGATCGCATCGAACTCGCGGTCGTTCAGCCCGTGCGGATGCTCCGTCTCCGACTGCAGACGCATCAAGTCGACGACGTTGACGACGCGCACGCGCAGGTTCGGGATCTCCTCACGCAGCAGCTGCGCGGCGGCGAGCACCTCGAGGGTCGGGATGTCTCCGGCGGCCGCCAGCACGACATCCGGCGTCTGTCCCTCGACCTCGGTTCCCGCCCAGTCGAAGATGCCCAAGCCCCGCGTGCAGTGCGCGACGGCCTGGTCCATCGTCAGCCAGTTGGCGGTCGGCTGCTTGCCGGCGACGACGACGTTGACGTAGTCGACGGAGCGCAGGCAGTGGTCGTAGGTGGACAGCAGCGTGTTGGCGTCGAACGGCAGATAGACGCGCACGACGTCGGCGCTCTTGTTGACGACATGGTCGATGAATCCGGGATCCTGATGGCTGAACCCGTTGTGATCCTGCCGCCAGACGTGGCTGGAGAGCAGGTAGTTCAGCGACGAGATCGGCCGGCGCCACGGGATGTCCCGCGTCACCTTCAGCCACTTGGCGTGCTGGTTGAACATCGAGTCGATGATGTGGATGAACGCCTCGTAGCAGTTGAACAGCCCGTGCCGCCCGGTGAGCAGATAGCCCTCGAGCCAGCCCTCGCACTGGTGCTCGCTGAGCATCTCCATCACGCGGCCGGCCCGTGCGAGGTGGTCGTCGGTCGACCAGAGCTCGGCGTTCCACTGCTTGCCGGTGTCCTCGTACACGGCGGGTGCCAGGCGGTTGGATGCCGTCTCATCCGGCCCGAAGATGCGGAACGTCCTCGGGTTGTCCTCGATCACCTTTGCCAGCCACTGCCCGAGCACCTTCGTGGCCTCGTCGGCGGTCGCGCCCGGAGACGGCACGTCGACCGCGAAGTCGCGGAAGTCGCGCAGCGACAACTCCTTGCGCAGCAACCCGCCGTTCGTCACAGGGTTCGCGCTCATGCGGCGGTCGCCGACCGGAGCGAGCTCTGTGGCGAGGGCGACCGGTGCGCCGTCGTCGTCGAAGAGCTCCTCAGGGCGATACGACTTCAACCAGTCCTCGAGGATCTTGGTGTGCTCCTCGGTGTCGCGCGCGTTCGCGAGGGGCACCTGGTGGGCGCGGTAGGTCCCTTCTATCTGCACGCCGTCGATGAACCTCGGTCCGGTCCACCCCTTCGGGGTCCGCAGGATGATCATCGGCCAGGGCGGAGTCGCGCCGCCCTGCTCGTCGCCGGGGGCTGAGTCGTAGAGGCCGGCGCGGGCATCCGCTTTGATCGTCGCGATGTCGTTGAGAACCGTATCGAGCACTGCGGCGAAGCGTTTGTGCACCTCGATCGGGTCTTCCTCGTCGAAGCCGCCGGAGACCAGGTAGGGCTTGTGTCCGTAGCCGCGCATGAGCTCGAGCAGTTCGTCTTCCGGGATGCGCGCGAGCACGGTCGGGTTGGCGATCTTGTACCCGTTGAGATGCAGGATCGGCAGCACGACGCCGTCCTGGCGCGGGTCGATGAACTTGTTGGAGTGCCAGCTGGTGGCCAGCGGACCGGTCTCGGCTTCGCCGTCACCGATCACGCAGGCGACGAGCAGATCGGGGTTGTCGAACGCTGCGCCGTAGGCGTGGCTGAGCGAGTAGCCGAGTTCGCCGCCCTCGTGAATGGATCCGGGAGTCTCGGGAGCGACGTGGCTCGGGATGCCTCCAGGGAACGAGAACTGCCTGAACAATTTGCGCAGCCCATCTTCGTTTTGCGGAATGTGCGAGTAGATCTCGGAGTACGTGCCGTCGAGATAGGTGTTCGCGACCATGCCGGGTCCGCCGTGCC
This sequence comes from Humibacter sp. RRB41, assembly GCF_022761015.1. Taxonomy (GTDB): domain Bacteria; phylum Actinomycetota; class Actinomycetes; order Actinomycetales; family Microbacteriaceae; genus Humibacter. The sequence goes on along the minus strand of NZ_JAKWJQ010000010.1, from coordinate 1,052 downwards.
CGGGTCCGGTGATGTAGATGGTGTTCAGGTCGCGCTCGCGGATGACGCGGTTGAGGTGCGCATAGATCAGGTTCAGGCCCGGCACGGTGCCGAAGTGACCGAGCAGTCGGGGCTTGATGTCGTCCCTCGTCAGCGGGCGTCGCAGCAACGGATTGTCGAGCAGGTAGATCTGTCCGACGCTGAGGTAGTTGGCGGCGCGCCACCAGGCATCCAGAGCATCGAGCGTGGTCGGGTCGAGCTCCCGAACAGGGCGGTGCACGAAGGCGGGGTCGTAGTCCGCAGCCGTGCGGCGCGCGTCATGTGCAGGGGCATGAGCGGTCGCGGATGCCACGACCTGCGCCGCCTGCTCCCCTTTCTTCTTGGACTTGCGGGTCTTCGTCGCCACGGATGCCACGGGATGTCCTCCAGCCCGGTCGCGGGTGTGCGGCCGCTCCTTCCCATCCTTGAGGACGCTCCCCCGACGCGCCAGCCCCGACGCCGTTCTCCCGCCTCAGGTCGCACTTTCTGCAAAGCGAACGCACCAAGTGCCAAGAGCCGAGATACCGTCGGATAACCGCCCCGCCATCTCTGCAACGTGACGCGCTCCGCGAGGCGGCGGCGTGTACGGCGCCGTACCCGGCCACGCGCTCTGTGAACTGCGGTGCGCCGGGCGGGGACCGGCGCGCAAAACAAAAAGGGACCCCTCGCGCACCCGCCAGAGCCCGGTTACCCTTGCTACGTTTCCGTCCTGGGGGAGTTGGCCTGGATGGCGCCACGCGAGGAGCCTCCAACAGTGTACCGGCTCGCGGATGCCCGTCCCTCCGCGGATGCCGACCCGCCCGTTCTTGGGCACGCAGCCCCTGGTCGGGAGGCACTCAGGGGTCGGGTAAGATTCTTTGAGGTCGTTTGCGAACGGCCGCCCGGAGGATTCGCCTAGTGGCCTATGGCGCACGCTTGGAAAGCGTGTTGGGTGAAAGCCCTCGGGGGTTCGAATCCCCCATCCTCCGCCATGTCTTGAGTCGCGACATAGGTGACATCTGAGTCGCGACATGGGAGACGTTCATGAGCGAGAG
>NZ_JAKWJQ010000001.1 GCF_022761015.1 Humibacter sp. RRB41 | reverse complement strand
GCTTCTCCACTTCACGGTCGTGGCGTTCCTGCAGCGTGTCGGCACACAACCGCTCCCGCAACAGCCGACACCGGCGGGCGAACTCCCCAACCCGCAGACCTTCAGCGATCAAGGCGAGACGCTGATCGTAGGTAGCCATCAGCGTCTCGGTCGGGATGCCATCGGCACTGTCCACCGCAGCCCGCACATGCTGGGAACTGATCCGCCCCGCCAGGAACAACTCACACAAGCGAGACAGGCTGCCGGTCAGGACACCGGCTTGGTGATCGTACGCACGCACCAGGTTCTCACTAACATGCAACCGGTGCGCCAAATCGAACGCCACAGCACGCTCCGAGAAGTCCACATCATCCACCCCGACAGAGGTGTCCGCAACACCCACCGGGACATAGACGCGCACATACTCTCTGGCGATCTGAAACGCCTCATGCACCGCGAACATCTGCCGCGCCGACTCACGATTCACCACCGTCTGATGTGACACCGCATCATCAAACACGAAGTCCAGAATCTCCACCGCCGACAGCCGACGCACATGCCGTCCCGGCAACACATCCGGATTCCAGACACCATCACTCTCGAACACGTCCTCAGGCGGAACATCCGCATACGCGCCGGCGAGATCATCGACGACATCACACACGTAGCCCGACCCGGAGCCGGCGGCCGCGCGGTCTTCAGTGTCGAACATAATAGCGATTATACTCCGCACGTCAGACAGTGTGAACGACGGATGGCTGCACTGTGGATAGATTGCCGAAAGGAAACCCGTACAGCTGACTTTTCGCACGCGGTGGCCGTAGTATCGAACGTGTGTACACATAGAGGATCGGCCTACGCCGCCGCTGAGTGCCACTTGAGAGCATCGTGCAAGATGCTCTCGTCGGTGCTCGCCGATCTTTGGATTCCCGTTCCTGGCGGCCGGCCAGACCAATAGAGTTCGAGAGAAGAGAATACGGATCGGTGGACGCATCTATCTGTCTCAAGCGCGCTTCGCGATGTGGGTGGGACCGCGTTGTGCCGGTACCTGGAAGAACGGGCGGCTGAGGTGGTTCGACGGCGAGCGAGCGCCTTTTTGACGGGCTGCGCAGTGCTGGTGGCTTTGGCACTTTCCGGATGCAGCGCACCTGACGCGGTATCGCCCATCACGGCATCCACCCTCGTTCGGCCTGCGACAGGTGCGCCGCCGAGCCCGTCCGTAGACGATCGGACACTCACATCCGAGGATGCGTACTCGAAATGCTGGGGCAAGTTCGCAGCGACGCAGACGCCCGCGCCCACCCATGATGACGTCGCGAACCAAGCGTTCGCGTCCACCAGTCAAGGCCTCCACGTAACCATGACCGAAGGCGGGCACGACCATTGACTGCATCGTTGGTTCTGGCGGGTCTGACTGCACCGGAACCCTGCTGTCGTTCAACATCATCAACTGACGCAACGGAGCCGAGCCCGCAGCTGATCGCGGAATTCGAACTATCCCCACGGTCGCAATCGGCCAGATTCGACGCATCTTCATCCCGTTCGGCTCTTTACTCCGGACACTATCCGTTCGCCACGGCTACTGACACAGGCAGGTCCGCAGCCCGATCGGCTTGCGGTACGCGGACGCGACGCGCAGAAACACGCTCTTGTGCCGTCGTCGCCGCGTGATGATTTCGAAGCCGCCGTGCCTCTAGAGTTTGGGCAGCGTTGAACCCTGAAACCTGCGGTGTTGGAGGTTGGCGTGCGTAAGGTTCGGCTCACGGGAATGGTGGCCACGCAGGTGGCCGCCGTGCTGGTCCTTGCGGGATGCTCGACAGCCGCGGCATCGTCGCCGCCGCATGCGCCCCATACGACCGCAGCAACCGTGCACGAGCCGGACCAATCGATTGCGACAACGTGCCTGACCCTGGAGACCGTGAACACGAGCTTGCTCGATGCGGCATCGGATCGTGACCAGGGCACGTACACGGATGCGCAGTACGCGGCCGTCATCAACACGGTGCCGATGACCCTTCACCTCCTTGATCTCGCGCACCTGGACGGGACCGCCGGACTAGCGGCGGATGTCGGCCTCTTGGAAGACGCGATCAAATCCTCACCGGCGATCATCGCCGGCGCACAGTTCGATCCCGGATCCGCCGCCTACCGCTCCGCATTGAGCAGCACGGTCGCGGACTGCGCCACGAACCAGACGCCCATCCGCAACATCGTCCAAGGCGGCTGATGAGTGCGAGTAGTCGGCTCGAACCGAAGGCCTCGACCTACCCATCGCCCCCAGGCACCAGCTTCGTCAACAGCCCGCCGAGCTGATCCAACTCGGCCGCGCTGAGCGGGGCGAGCGACTGCTTCAACACGCCGTCGACGATGTGCTGGGCTTCGACGCGCAGCCACTCCCCCTTCTTCGTGATCCGGTGACGCACTGCCCGGCCGGGACCGGGCATCCGCTCCAGCAAGCCACGGTCGATCATGCGCTGCGCGAGGGTGCCGAACGCCTGGTCGGACTGGAACGTCATCGTCGCGAGGTCGTGCAATGAGGCGTCGGGATTCTCGTGAAGGTGCCGCAGCGCATCCCACTGCACCAGCGAGATGCCGAGCGGCTTCAGAGCCGCATCGATGCCGCGATGATGGCGCGTCTGCAGACGCTTGATGTCGAGCGCGATTCGGGCGAGGGAGTGACTCACGTTCACACGATATCAGTAAGACAACTTGTTTATATCAATATGTTGATCTAGCCTGATCGCATGCCTAGTCCAACCTCCCCCTCGAATCAGACCACCCGCACGATCCCTGTTCCCTTCGACGGGAGCACCGTTCCCGTCCTCGTCAGCGAGTACGGCGCCGGGCGTCCCGTGCTGCTGCTCCACGGTGGCGGCGGACCGGTGACGGTGGATGCCTTCGCGCGCCGTCTCGCTGCCGAGCGCGGTGTGCGGGCGCTCGTGCCGACGCATCCGGGGTTCGGTGGTACCGAGCGTCCTGACCGGATCGCGAGCATCCGCGACATCGCCGCCCTGTATGCGGCACTGCTGCAGAGCGAGGGCCCGACCGGGGTCACTGTCATCGGCAACTCGATCGGCGGATGGATCGCTGCCGAGCTGGGCGCGCTCGGCACGAACGCAGTCGAGCGCCTCGTGATCATCGACGCTGCCGGTCTCGAGGTCCCTGGGCATCCGGCCGCCGACTTCTTCTCGCTCACGTTCGACCAGATCGCCGATCTCAGCTACGCCCGGCCGGATGCCTTCCGCATCGACCCCACGGCGCTTCCCGAGGCTGCACGAGCGGCGATGGCGGGCAATCGCGCGTCGCTGCTCACCTATGCGGGGAAGGGCATGGTCGACCCGACACTCGCGTCGCGGCTCGCGACGATCGCGGTGCCGACCCTCGTCGTGTGGGGCGATCACGATCGCATGATCGGCACCGCCGTCGGCGAGGCGTTCGCGAACGCTGTTCCCGGTGCGAGGTACGAGTTGCTTGCGAACACCGGGCATCTCCCTCAGCTGGAGACGCCGGATGCCGTGCTCGCGGTTCTCGACGGATTCCTGTGACGGCAGGTGCCTAGTCGACGGCGTAGAACGCCGGCGTCGGCGGCAGTTCCATGCTCACGGCTCCCTCCGTGTGGAGCGCCTTGACGCCGGCCTCACAGGCGACGGCGACCTTGAAACCGTCCCACGCGGAGGGCCCCGCGATGCCACCCGCCCGCACAGCATCCACCCACGCCTGAACCTCGAGATCGTAGGCACGCTTGAACCGCGTCGTGTACGTCTGGTGCTCGGCGATGCGGAACGCACCGTCCTGCCACAGTTCGAGGCCCTCTGGCTGCCCGATGCGCGCGACTCCGCGCTCGAACACCGCCTCGGTGGCCACCTGGTAGCCGAAGCGAACGCTGACGTTCATCTCGACGTCCACCAGCACCCCGTTGTCGAGCTGCATGATCACGAGAATCGGCTCCCGAAGATGGCTCGGCGACCCGGAATTGCGCCTGCCGTAGTCGACCCGCACCGACGCGATGCTCGCACCAGCCAGCCACGGCACGACGTCGAACTCGTGCACGACCGAGTCCGTGATGAGCATCTCCTGCGTGTAGTTCGGCGGCACTGACGGATTGCGATGCACACCCCGGAGCATCAGGAGCTCGCCTGCTGTGCCGGACGTGATCAGGTCCCGCAGGCTCCGGTACTGCGGGTCGAAGCGGCGCATGAAGCCGACCTGGATGAGGTGCTTTCCGGTCTTCTGTTCAGCCTCGACGATGCGCCACGACGATCCGGGATCCTGGGTGAGCGGCTTCTCGCAGAGGATCGGGATGCGCGCATCGAGCGCCGGCAGCAGCACCGGCTCGTGGTACGCGCCGGGCGTCGCCACGACGACGGCATCCATGGCGCCTGAGTCGATGGCATCCTCGATCCGGCCGAACACGGATGCCTCGGGAGCCAGTCGCGAGGCGGCCTCGGCACGGGTCGCATCCGGTTCGATGATCGCCGAGACGTCTGCTCCCGCGATGGTGCCGGTCAGGCGCGCGATGTGATCGGCGCCCATGATGCCCGCGCCGACGACGCCGACGCGCAACTCCGTGGTGGTCATGCTGATGCCGTGCCTTTCCGTGTCAGCGGTTGCGAGTGAGCGGCGTGCAGCCGAAGATGTGCTCGCGGGTGCGAGCGGCGATGCCGAGAGGCACGTCGATGTCCACCCCCGGCATGTCCTGCTCGACGATCGCGAAGATGTTCTGGTCGATCGCGGAGACCGCCTCGATGATGGGCGCGAAATCAGGGATGCCCGTCGGCGGCTCGACCATCACGTCGATCGCGGATTCCGAGAACGGCACGTCGTTCTTGAGGATCTCGAACCGCAGTTCCGAGTCGATCTGCTTCAGGTGCAGGTAACCGATCCGGTCCGGATGTGCCTCGATCATCTTCACGTTGTCGCCGCCGTAGTAGGCGAAGTGACCGGTGTCGAGGCAGAGGTTCAGGTAGCGCTGATCGGTCAGCTCGAGAAGCTTCTCGACCTCGCGGTAGGTGCCGACGTGACTGTCGGCGTGCGAGTGGAACTGCTGGTGCACGCCGTACTCCTCGAGTAGTGCCTGGCCTAGCCGGTCGTGGCCAGAGCACAGCGCCAGCCACTGCTCTTCGGTCAGCGTTCGAGGTTCGAGCGCGCTTCCGTCGTGTTCCGAACGCCACATGTCGGGGATGACGACGATGTGCTCGGCGCCGAGCGCGTGGGCGAGACCGGCGACCTTGACGGCTTGATCCCAGGCGCGCTGCCACTGCTCTTCGCCCTTGTGGAACCCGGTGAACACGGTTCCGGCGGAGAGCTCGAGGTCTCGTTCGCCCAGTTCATCCTGGAGCTCGTGCGGGTCGGTCGGCAGATAGCCGTACGGGCCGAGCTCGATCCAGTGATAGCCGGCGGCGTGTACTTCGTCGAGGAAGCGCTGCCAGGGAATCTGCGCGGGATGCTCCGGAAACCACACGCCCCAGGAATCGGGAGCTGTGCCGATCCGCAGTCCCTGCGTGTGCGGTGCCATCGCTCCGGTGCGAGTTTCGGTGTCGGTCATCATCGTCCTTCTTGTCTAGCGTCACCCTTGTCCGGCGTCACCCTTGTCCGGCGTCTCCGTCAGCCGAGGAGCGGCCGCTGCTTCTTCTGCTGCTCGAGATAGTCCGTGTAGGCCTTCTTCGTGCTGTCGAGCACGGAGACCTGCGCGACGGGCACATCCCACCAACCCCCGCCATCCGGTGCAGAGGCGAACGGATCGGAGTCGACGTGGATGAGAGTCGACGTGCCGGATGCCTTCGCCGCGGTGACCGCATCGCTCAGCCGCCGCGCAGCATCCGGCCCGGGCTTCACTTCGATCACCTCGATGCCGTAGCTGCGGGCGTTGGCAGCGAGGTCGACGGCAGTGAGCAGGTCGCCCGACTCGAAGTTGAGTTCGTCCCGGTTCAGGTAGCGATAGCGGGTGCCGAAGCGCTGTGATCCCACGGATTCGGAGAGGTTGCCGATGGACGCGAAGCCCTCGTTCTGAATGAGCACGACAATGATCTTGATGCTCTCGGCGACAGCGGTGGCGAGCTCGCTGTGCAGCATGAGGTAGGAGCCGTCGCCGACCATTACGATCACGTCGCGGTCGTCGTCGAGCGCCTCGAGTCCGCGCTTGGCGCCGATGCCTCCGGCGATCTCGTAGCCCATCGTCGAAAATGCGTACTCCACGTGGTAGCCGAGCGGGTCGCGCACGCGCCAGAGCTTGTGCAGGTCGCCAGGCAGCGAACCGGCGGCCTGCACGACGACGTCCCTCGGGTCGGCGGCGGACTGTACTGCGCCGATGATCTCGGACTGGCCGAGTACCTCGGCGCCGGTCGGCGACAGCGCCGCGTCGGCGACGGCATCCCACCGCGCCTTCTCCCGATCGACGAGCTCCGCGTAGTCGGCATCGACGTGGCAGCGCGTCAGCGACGCGGCCAGCGCTGTCAGCGTCTCGCGGGCATCCGCGACGACGGGCAGCCGGCTGCCGTGCTTGTACGCGTCGAACGCTGCGACGTTGACGTTCACGAACGTGACGTCGGGGTTCTGGAACGCGGTGCGGCTTGCAGTGGTGAAGTCGCTGTACCGCGTGCCGACGCCGATCACGACGTCGGCGTCGGCCGCGAGCCGGTTGGCGGCGCTTGTACCTGTGGCGCCCACACCCCCCAGGTACTGCGGGTGATCCCAGTTCAGCGCTCCGCCTCCGGCCTGGCTCGTGCCCACCGGGATGCCCGTTGCCTCGACCAGCTCTCGCAGAGCGTTCTCCGCGCCCGAGTAGATCACCCCGCCGCCCGCGACGATGAACGGTCGTTTCGCGCCCTTGATCGCCGCGACGGCGGCGTCGAGCGCCCACCGCTCCGGCACAGGGCGGCGGATGCGCCACTCTCGGTCCTGCAGGAACTCGACAGGCACCTCGATGGCCTCGGCCTGCACGTCCTCCGGCAACGCGATGGTCACAGCACCCGTCTCGGCTGGATCGGTGAGCACCCGCAGGGCTGCGAGCGCGATCGAGAACAGCTGCTCGGGCCGCTGCACCCTGTCGAAGAACCGGGACAGCGGCCGGAAAGCGTCGGTGACCTGCATGCCGATGTCGTGCGGGTGTTCCAGCTGCTGCAGCACAGGGTCCGCGACGCGTGTCGCGAAGGTGTCGCTCGGCAGCAGCAGCGCCGGCAGACGGTTCGCGGTCGCCAGCGCGGCTCCGGTCAGCATGTTGGCGGCTCCGGGACCCACGGATGCCGCGGCCGCGAGCGTGGCCCGGCGCCGGTGCATGCGTGCGAATCCGACCGCCTGATGCACCATCGCCTGTTCGTTGCGCGCCTGGTGGTACGGCAGCAGCTGCGGTTGCACCACGTTGTACTGCTTGAGCGCCTGCCCGATGCCTGCCACGTTCCCGTGCCCGAAGATGCCGAGGATGCCCGGCACGGTGCGCTCGCGGATGTCGCCGTCCACGGTCCACTGGTGGCCGAGGAATTCGACGAGTGCCTGCCCGACGGTGAGTCTGCGCGTCGTCATGCGGATTCTCCGAACTTTCGAGTGCCGTAGGGAAGACGGGGGTCCTGCAGCCGCGTCGCCCAGTTGTCTCTGATCCACGACTGCCGTGGATCGTCGCTGATCAGCCAGGCCCGTTCCGGGCCGGGACCGGCCATCACGTTGAGGTAGTAGAGGTCGTACTCCGGTGCGGCTGCTGCCGGGCCGTGGTACCCGAAAGGCACCAAGGCGATGTCGCCGCTGCGCACGAGCGCGTCGGTCTGGATGTCCCCCGCCGCAGATCGGTAGGTCGCGAACGTTCCGAAGGCATCGACGTCGGCCGGCGGGCGCAGCCCGGGGTGCGCAGCCGCCTCGAAGTAGTAGATCTCCTCGAGCTGCGACTCGTGACCCGGCACGTCCTCGTCGTGTTTGTGGGCAGGGTGCGACGACCAGTTGCCGCTCGGTGTGATCACCTCGCAGGCGATGATGGATGCGGCATCCAGCACCTCGGGCGTGCCGAAGTTGTGCACCTGCCTGGTGTCCTTGCCCGCGCCGCGCACCTCGAGGGGGACATCGGGTCTGGCCAGGTGGCGGCTCGGCTTGCGCACGTTCGTGAAGGCCTCCGCCACGGCGACCCGGCCACCGCCGTCGATCGTCAAGGCTTCGCCCGCGCCGACGAACAGCACGTCGGTGGGTCCAGCGAAGACCGACTCCCGTCCTTCCAGCTCGGTCGTCGTGTCGTCGTGACGCACCCGGAATGCTCCCGCCAGCGGAACGACGATGCGCTCGACGTCGCCGGCGGCGAGCTCGACCGACGCTCCATCGAGCGATGCGATGCGGATGCCCGTGTGCCGCCACCCCTCGAGGTGGTCGTCGACAACGGCATCCCATTCGCCGGCAGACAGAGTGCCGCGCGGGAAGAACCATTCGTTGGGAACGGCCATCGTCCTCAGCTTCCGTGAACGAGTGAGGCGGCGATGTGCACGGCCCGCGCGACGTCGTCGTCCTGGGGATAAAGGAGGGTGCGGCCGACCACGAGACCGTGGACCCCTGGCAGTCCGAGTGCGGCCTGCCAGGATGCATAGGTCTCATCGGGGCCGGCGTCACTGTCCCCGCCGAGGAGCAGTGTTGGCAGCGTCGTCGCTTGCATCACGCGCTCCATTTCGGCGACGACGGGAAGCTTCAGCCAGGTGTATGCCGATGAGGCGCCGAGACCTGACGCGATAGCGACGGAGGTGATCACGGCATCCGTCGACAGGTCGTTGACGACGCGGCCGTCCGCCCACTCGGTCATGAACGGCTCGAGCATGATCGGCAGCGTCGCGGCAGCGGATGCCGTGACCGCGTGCGCCGTCTGTTCGAGCGTGCGAGCCGTTGCCGGGTCCCGCAGGTTGATGCGCATGAGCAGCTTCGCGGCATCCAGGCGCGATGCGACGAGGGAGTCGACGTCGTAGCCCGTGTAGCGATCGTCCATCTCGAAGACGGCGCCGCGCAATCCGCCTCGGTTCATCGAGCCGACGGCGATCTTGTCCTCGAGCACGCCGAGAAGCGCGAGATCGTCGACGATGTCGGGGGTGCCGAGCACACCGTCGACGCCTGGCTGCTCGAGCGCGAGAGCGAGTCGCTGCAGCAGGTCGTAACGGCTCGCCATCGCCAGCGGGTTCTTCCGAACCCCCAGGGCACCGCGGGCGGGGTGGTCGGCAGCCACGATGAACAGACGGCCGTCGCCGCGCACCAGCGGACGCCGCGACCTCGCGCGCAGGGCCGAGCCGATGGCATCCGGTTCGCTGTGGCGTAGCCTGCGTAGCCGCGCCAGGGCGTCGTCGGCGATCGGTGCCCGGCTGCGTTCCGTCGCGTCAGGCACGGACACCGTCGAGCTCCCTCAGCACGGCCTCGACCTCGGCGGTCGTCGGCATCGCGGTCGAGCACTCCCTGCGCGTTGCCACGATCGCTCCCGCGACGTTCGCGAATCGGATCGTTCGCTCGAGGTCCCACCCCTGCAGGAGTCCGTGGCACAAGGCCCCGCCGAAGCCATCACCGGCGCCGAGCCCATTGACGACCTGCACCGCATAGGGCTCGACTTCGACCGTCTGCTCCCTGGTCTTGGCGAGCACGCCGCGCGGACCCTGCTTCACGATCGCGAGTTCGACGCCGTGATCCAGAAGCGCGTCGGCGGCCCGGTACGGATCGCTCTCGCCTACTGCGACCTCGCACTCCTCGCGATTGCCGACGGCGACGGTCACCCGGCCGAGTGCTCTGCGCACCTCGACGGATGCCGCCGCCCGCGACGACCAGAACATCGGCCGGTAGTCGAGGTCGAGCACGGTCAGCGGAGCCTTCGCGCGAGCGTTCCACGCCACGTGATGAGTGGTGCGACTGGGCTCACGCGACAGTCCCGTCACCGTGGCCCAGAAGACGCGCGCCCTGGCGATCTCGTCGAGATCCAGGTCCGTCTCCGTGATGGTGAGATCCGGTGCGATCGGATCCCGATAGAAATAGAGCGGAAAGTCGTCGGGGGGAAAGATCTCGCAGAATGTCACGGGTGTGCTCAGGGTCTCCACCGTGCTCACGAACCTGTCGTCGACGCCGAGTCGACGCAGCTCCCGATGTGCGTAGCGACCGAACGGGTCGTCCCCTGTCGCCGTCACGACAGCGCTGCGCAGGCCATGGCGCGCGGCGGCGATCGAGACGTTCGTCGCGCTGCCGCCCAAGAACTTGCCGAAGGTCTCGACGTCCTCGAGCCCGACTCCGTCTTGCAACGGATAGATGTCGACGCCGATTCTGCCGATCGTGATCAGATCGAACGGGGCGCTCGCACCCGTTTCCGTCATGGCGTCGTCACCTTCTCTTCGATCGTCGAAGAGCCCCGGCGCCTTCGACTTTGTACTATCAAACTAACATGACGTAACCTCTTTACATAGATCAACGAATGTCAGTGCGGAGCAGGAATGTCACAGGACACGGCCGAACAGACGCAGCTGCCGCCTGAGCTGTTCATGGATATCGACCGATCCGGCCCGGTACCGCTGTACTTCCAGGTGGCTCAGCGCATCGAGCAGGCCATCAGCGACGGCACGCTCCCTCCAGGTGCTCGGCTCGAGAACGAGATAGCGCTCGGTGAGCGGTTCGGCCTGTCGCGTCCGACAGTTCGTCGAGCCATGCAGGACCTCGTGGACAAGGGCCTGCTGGTTCGACGGCGCGGGATCGGCACGCAGGTGGTGCGTCGCCCTGTCACCCGCAAGGTCGAGTTGACCAGCCTGTACGACGACCTCGAACGCAGCGACAAGCATCCGCAGACCACGTTGTTGTCGCGCCTGATCGTCGATGCCGACGACCACGTTGCCGACGTGCTGTCGATCCCACCTCGGTCTTCCGTGCTGCACGTGCTTCGCCTGCGCCTCACCGACGGGGTGCCCCTTGCTGTGCTCGAGAACTTTCTGCCCGGTGAGTACGCGGACTTCTCAGAGGATGACCTGACCCGACGGGGGCTCTACCAGCTCATGCGTGCGCGAGGGACTCTCATCAGCGTCGCCCAGCAGCGTATCGGCGCCCGAGCCGCGACCTCGAAGGAGAGCCGGCTCCTCGGCATCAAGGACCATGGAGCAGTGCTCACGATGGAGCGCACCGCGTACGACAACAACGGCCGGGCTGTCGAGTACGGCCGTCACTGCTACCGGCCCGACCTCTACGACTTCGAGATCACGCTCGTCGACAAGTGAGCTCCAGCATGAAGAAACCCCCGTACTTCCGAGGAAATACGGGGGTTTTCGGTGGAGCTACGGGGATTCGAACCCCGGACCTTCTCATTGCGAACGAGACGCGCTACCAACTGCGCCATAGCCCCAAGTGCGTATGAGACTTTAGCACGCCGGCCACCTCCAGCCGGAATCGGGACGCCTCCTCAACCGGTGATCCGCTGCACCAACAGGTACTTCTGGATCTTCCCCGTCGTCGTCATCGGCAGCTCCTCCGCGGTGAGCACCGTGATGCCCCGCGGCACCTTGAACGGGGCTAAATGGGTGCGTGCGTGGGCCAGCAGTTCGCGTTCGTCGATCACGGCATCCTCGTTGGCCACGATCCACGCCCAGCCGACTTCGCCGTAACGGTCGTCGGGGATGCCCGCGACGAACGCCTGACTCACACCCGGCCCACCGCTCAGCACGAGTTCCACCTCGACCGGCGCCACCAGCTCGCCGCCCACCTTGAAGAGCTCCTTGCTGCGGCGCTGAGGTGCAGGTATCCGGCGTCGTCGACGAAGCCGAGGTCGCCGGTTCGCAGCCATCCGTCGGCATCGATCGACGCGGATGTCTGCGCCGGGTCCCCGATGTATCCACGCGTCACCTGTGGGCCTCGCACCGTCAGCTCGCCGGGCTCCCCGCGCTCGAGCACGTGCCCGTCGAACGGATCGATCGTGCGGTATTCCGCGAGCCGGCCATCCGGCACCGCCGTGCCCACAGCGGCCGCACCGCCCAGCTTCGGCGTGCCGACCACGTTCGCGACGAGCTCGATCGAGTCACCGGGCAACGTCAGCGCGGTCGCCGCCGACACCTCCGTCTGGCCGTATCCGGTGAAGATCATCTGCGGATTCAGGTCGCTCATCACCCGGTTCCACAGCCAGACGGGTGCGGGCGCGGCCGCCGAGAACACCGACTGCAGGCTCGTGAGATCGAAGTCGCCCTTCACCGCCTGGTCCACGACGGCGACCGTCATCGTCGGAACGAACAGCACCTCGTTGATGCCGTGCTCCTGAATCTGCTCGAGCGCGGAGCGCGGGTTGAACACCCGTTGCGGCACGATCGCGCCGCCCGCGAACATCGCTGCGAGCATCCCCTCCACGTAGCCGAACACGTGGTAGAGCGGCAGCGCGAAGCCGATGCGCCAGCCGTCGTCGAACGCCCGGGTGTACGCGGAGCCGTATGCACTGCGCAGCAGCATGTCGTGAGTGAGCTCCGCTCCGAGCGCGTGCCCGGTGGTGCCCGACGTGAAGACGATGTCGGCGACCGCGTCGGCCAGGATGCCATCGGTCGCTTTCTGCACAGCATCGTCGTCCCGCTGACGCGACAACCCGGGCACCGTCAGCGCTCCCGACCGCCACCCGGGCTCGGCGAGCACGATCGAGCGCAGCGACGGCACCTCTGCGCTGCGCACCTCGCTCTCCCAGCCGGGGAAGCGCTCGTCGAACACGGCGAGAAAGTCCGTGGCCACCGACCTGTCGATGCTGATCAGCACGCTCGCGCCCGCCTGCCGCAGCCGCTGCACGATCTCGTCGCCGCGATACGAATAGTTCAGAGCGACGGCCACCGCACCGATGCGGGCGATCGCGAACTTGACGATCGGGTAGTCCGCGCGGTTGTCCATCAGGAGAGCGACCCGGTCGCCGGGCTCGACGCCGAGTTCCAGCAGCCCGGCCGCGAGGCGACGCGAGCGTTCCGCGACCTCCGCATAGGTGTGGGTCACGGCATCCGTGATCACGTACGGACGGTCGGGATGCCTCGCCACCGCGTCGTCGAACGCCGCGGCGAGGGAGCGTGGCGTCCACGGCTCGGCCGTGCGCTCCAGCGCATCACGACGGCGGGCGATCTCGGGTTCGGCAAGGGTGCCCATGGCGCGAGGCTACACTCGCAGACCGCTCACGAGAATGAGCCCGACGTCAGCCGGCGGCGCGACGACGACGCAAGGCCTCGTCGAGGTCGATGTGCTCGCTCTGCATATCGCCGACGACGCCCATGCGCGCGTACCTGCTCGGCGGCGCGACCCGCTCGGGTTCCGACGGAGCGGATGCCGGCGGAGCCTCGATCCGCGCAGGCAGCGTTGGGACCTGTGCGGCGGCGATCCGTGCCGCGCGCTCTTCGAGCTCCGCCCGCACGGCTGCACGGCGCAGAGCCACAGCAGCATCGACGGATGCCATGGCAGCCGCCGCACGCGATCCCGGCGACTGATACATCGGCTTCGGCAGCGGTTGAGGCTGCCAGCGCACATCCGCCTGCTCCTCCTCCTGCTGAACCGGCTCGGCGTGCAGTGCGTGATCGTAGAGCTCGGGATTCGACCGCACGGTCCGGCCGCGCTCCCGGCGCGCAGCACGGTGCGCGGACACTTGCACGGCGAGCCTGCGCTGCACCGCGAACGCGCAGACCAGCAGCACGACAGACGCAGCGAGCAAGCCCCACGATGCCGCGGTGACAAGGGAGTACACGCCGAACGCGATTCCGACGAGCGAGGCGAGCAGAGCGCCGGTCGTCGCGAGACGCGTGCGGCGCACCGCCTTGGCGAAGGTGCGGTCACGCTCATCGCGCGCCGTGGCAGTGGACACCCTGTGCTCGGGCGGTGCCTCGGCATCCACCGGCCCGTCTGCGGGCTCGGGCACGGCGTTTGTACGCGTGGCGGCGCGGGCCTCGGAGATCGCGTGTGCGCGGGCAGCGACATCCGCCCGCGCGCGCACCTTCTTCAGCACCTTCTGCTGCCTGGCGACGTCACGCGCGGTCGCTTCGACGTGCACCTCTTCCGGAGCCTCGGCCGTCTCGGCGAGGATGCGCAGAGTCTGCTGCAAGCGCACAGCGTTGCGCTCCGCGTTCAGGTAGTCGCGTCGTCGAAGCCATGTCGGCACCAAATACGCCAGCCAGAGGGCTGCCGCGAGCGCGATGACGACTCCGCCGCTCAGTGTCCCCCCGGTCATGTCACTACGGTAGGCGGGCACGGCCGTCTGGCCCGGTCGCCCGCGCCGTGTGTCCTCGATCGCCGCGCGAGCGGATGCCGCGCCGTTCGTCTCGAGGTCGCCTGCGACGTCATCGCCCGCGCGGTGACAGCGGGTGCGCTGCAGCTTCGCGGTCGGCCTCCGGCACGGCGGCGACGCCCTCTGGGACGTCGCCGGATCTCCACCTGCGCAGCACGCCCTGCGGAATCTCCTCGACCACGAGCGCGAAGCAGAAGTGGTCGCGCCAGTCGCCGTTGATGTGGATGTAGCGCCTGCGCAGGCCCTCGTACCGGAAGCCGAGCTTCTCGACGACCCGCAGCGACGGACCGTTCTCGGGACGGATGCAGATCTCCATGCGGTGCAGGCCCATCTGGAAGAAGCAGTAGTCCGTGGCAAGCGCCACGCTCGTCGGCGTCAGCCCCTTGCCGGCGAACCGCTCGGCGACCCAGTAGCCGATCGTCGCGGACGCCAGCGAGCCGTAGGTGACCGACGACACGTTCAGCTGTCCCGCGAGCTCGCCGTCGTACTCCATGGCGAACGGGAGCCCGTGGCCGGCCCTCGCAGAGGCTTGCAGCGACCGGATGCTCGCCCGCGTGTCGAAGGACATCGGCGCGTGCGGGCTGGTCGCCTCCCATTGCCGCAGCCATGCACGGTTCTCGAGCAGCTCCTTTTCGAGCGCTCGGGCATCACGCAGCCGGATCGGGCGGATGCCGACAGCACCGTCGCTGAGAGTCGGTACGTACACGGGATGCTCGTTCTCGTCTCAGGCGCCGACGCCGGGCTCGTCGAGGGTCTCGCCGGCCTTCGGCTTGTTGGCGAGCGTCGACGCGTACTTGCGCAGCCAGGCGCGGAAGTCCGGTCCGAGGTCCTCGCGGTCCACGGCGAGCTGCACGATCGACTTCAAGTAGTCCAGCCGGTCGCCGGTGTCGTAACGGCGTCCGCGGAAGACGACTCCGTACACGCCGGGGCCGCCCGACTCCGCCGCGAGCTCCTGCAGGGCATCCGTCAGCTGGATCTCCCCGCCCTTGCCCGGTTCGGTGTGCTCAAGCACGTCGAACACCTCCGGCTGCAGCACGTACCGGCCGATGATGGCGAGGTTCGACGGGGCGTCCTCTGCCGAAGGCTTCTCGACGAGCCCGGTCACCCGGACCACGTCGCCATCGTCTGTCGCCTCGACCGCCGCCGCACCGTAGAGGTGGATCTGCGACGGTTCCACCTCGAGCAGTGCGATGACGCTGGCGCCTCGCTCCTCCGCCACCTCGAGCATGCGGCTGAGCAGCACGTCGCGGCTGTCGATGATGTCGTCGCCGAGCAGCACCGCGAAGGGCTCGTTGCCGACGTGCATGCGTCCTCGCAGCACGGCGTGGCCGAGCCCTTTGGGATCACCCTGCCGCACGTAGTGCACGTCAGCCAGATCGGTCGAGTACATCACGCGGCGCAGCTTCTCGGTGTCGCCCTTGGCGGCCAGGGTCGACTCGATCTCGGTCGCCCTGTCGAAGTGGTTCTCGAGCGCGTTCTTGTTGCGACCGGTGATCATGAGCACGTCGCGCAATCCTGCGCCGACGGCCTCTTCCACCACGTATTGGATAGCCGGTTTGTCGACGACCGGCAGCATCTCCTTCGGCATGGCCTTCGTGGCCGGAAGGAAGCGGGTGCCGAGGCCGGCGACGGGGATGACGGCTTTGGTAATGGCCATCTGCTCAGGGTATCTGGTGCCTGGGCGCCTGCGGACATCGCACCAAGGAACGACACCCTAGTATTCCTGATATGCCGTCCGACCCGAGCAGTGCGAAGCGTGCGCTGCGCGCGGACCTGCGGGAACGCCGCAAGAACGTCACCGTCACGGAGCGCGAGAAGGCCACGGCCGGCATCACCGCCAACCTTCAGCACCTGGTCGAGCAGTACAGCGCCAGTTCGCTGTCCTGCTATCTGTCGGGCTCGAACGAGCCGAACACGCGCCCCTTCCTCAATTGGGCGTTCGCTCAAGGTCTTCGTGTGTTGCTTCCGATCAGCAGGGAAGACGGACTCCTCGACTGGACCGTCGACGACGGCGAGTCGGAGGCCGAGGGCATCCTGGGGTGGCCGGAGGCGGTCGGCGAGCTCCTCGGTCCGATCGCGGTCAACGACGTCGACCTCATCATCGTGCCCGCCGCCGCAGTCGATCCCAGCGGCATGCGGATGGGCTGGGGCAAGGGCTACTTCGACAAAACCCTGGGCAGCATGGAAAAATGTCCTCCGGTGTATGCCGTCGTGTTCGACGGCGAGGTCCTCGACGAGGTGCCCCGCGAGAGACACGACGAGCCCGTGACCGGTGCGGTGACCCCGACCCGCATCATCCGCTTCCACTAGCGGCATGCCGCACGGCCCGGTCGGAGCATGGCACGCACCGGCTCAGACTTCGAATTGAGAGATGACGATGCCCACCTATTCGTACAAGTGCACCGAATGCGGTCACGCGTTCGACGTCCATCAGGCGTTCAGCGACGACGCGCTGACGACCTGCCCTGAGTGCGGCGGTCCGCTGCGCAAGGTGTTCGGCGCCGTCGGCGTGACGTTCAAGGGCTCCGGCTTCTACCGCACCGACTCGCGTTCCGGTTCGTCGCAGTCCGTCGCCTCGGGCAAGAACGAGCCGACCGGGCCGAAGAGCGACCATTCGGCATCCGGCACGAAGAGCGAGTCGAAGGGTGCCGGCGAGAAGAAGAGTGCACCTGCCGCGCCCGCCACGAGTTCGAGCGGATCGGGATCCTCGGCCTGACGTTGCGCCCGCCTCCGCGGAAATCGGCCGAACCCTTCTACGATCAGGGTTGAGGGAAGGGGGCCCACACATGATCAAGGGCTTCAGAGAGTTCATCATGCGTGGCAACGTGATCGACCTCGCCGTAGCGGTCGTCATCGGCGCCGCGTTCACCGCGGTCGTGAATGCGATCGTGACCAGCCTGATCAATCCGTTGATCAGCGCTTTGTTCAACGCGAAGTCGCTGGACAACGCATTCGTGGTGAGCATCCCGACCGTCGGGGGTGGTGAGTCGAAGCTGATGTTCGGCGCCATCATCGGCGCACTCATCCAGTTCCTCGCCGTAGCCGTCGTCGTCTACTTCGCGTTCGTCTTCCCGATGAACCACTTCCGCGAGCGTGCAGAGGCGAAACGCGCCCTGAACGCAGGACCCGAAGAAGAAGCTCTGCCGACCGATGTGGAGCTGCTCGCACAGATCCGCGACCTGCTCGCGGCACAAGCGGATGCGGCCCTTGCAGCTCCCGGCGACGGCGCAGGCGGCCGGCATGCGGACGGCCCCACCGAGTAGTCATCGCTCCGGCCGGGGCGACGTCAGCGGATTTCGTACGTGCCGTCGAGCCGGGCTCGTGCAATGACATGCCCGGCCATGGAGTCGGCCACGTCGGAGAGCGTGAACGAACCGCCAAGCTCGAGCCGAGTGTTCAGCGCGTAGAGCTGGAAGGCATACGTGTGCGGGCCGTGCGAGCGCGGCGGCAGCGGCCCGGCCCAGCCGCGACGCCCGAAAGCGCCCTTTCCGTGCCGCAACCCGACGATCGAGCTCGGCTCAGCGAGACCGTTTTCCGGGATGCCTGTCAGTGACGGGTCGATCCCGATGGCGAGCGCATGGGTCGCCGGCTTGCGGAACGGAACATCGGGGTCCTGCACGATGAGCACCAGTTCGACGGCGCCGGCGGGCGACGACGTCCATGCCAGTGCCGGCGAGATGTTCGGGCCGCGGAACCTGCCGCGGTACTCCTCCGGAATGGAGGCGCCGTGCTCGAAGGCGGAGCTGATGAGTGTGAAGCTCGCGGGCGCCTGCATGTCGGGTCGCGCCCAGACGAGGGTGCGTTCTCCGGCGTGACGGTTGCGCAACGCGCGGCCCAAGGGATTGGCGGGCATGGTCGTCATTTCATGGATCTCGTGGTGGATCGAACTCCTTAGGTATACTAAAGAATTATGGAGCTCAGCGCAAACAGCGCCACGGTCGGGCCTGACGGGGCCGGACTCGGAGGCGAACTGCGGTCGACTGTCGCACGGCTCTTCCGCCGGTTCCGCGCCGAACGACCCGAAGGGGCCCTTGGAGACACGGCGCTCGAGGTGCTAAGTCGCTTGCAGAAGCACGGACCGCAGACCCTGACCGAACTGAGCGAACACGATCGCGTCTCCCCAGCGTCGATGAGCCAGAGCGTGGACCGGCTCACCTCGGCCGGGTACGCCGTACGCGCTCGCGACATGCACGACAGGCGAAAGGTGTTGTTCAGCGCCACCCCGGACGGCGTCGAACTCGCGCGCACAGCACGCGCACAGCGCAACAGCTGGCTCAATGCTCGATTGAACGCGCTCAGTGCCGAGGACCGACGCACGATCGCCCGCGCGTGCACGCTGCTCGGCGACATAGCCGACTCGTAGACGAGTCGGTCGCCCTCAACTCTCTAGGCTCCAGCACGCCAGTGCGGCGGAAGGTCGCGCTTCAGACGGTCGTCGTTCGTGTCGGAGCCGTCGCCCCACGCACGGTCGGTGTCTTCGGATGCCCGCACCGCGGCATCCGCTCCCCCGTCTCTCTGCGGGGTCGGGTCTGTGCCGGGCGCACCGGTGCGCTGCGCGCGCCGTCCCGTCTTGCGGTGGGCGGCCTCGCGCCGCTGAAAGCCATCCGTTGTCACGTCTTCCAGGGTAGGCGAGTGGCTGCGGCTCCGGCTGCTACTCCGACTGCTCGTCCGGCTCGATCGCGCCGAGCAGCTTGCCGATGCGCTGTGCGACGGCCTCCGGGTCGGCGAAGAGCTCGAAGCTGTGCACGCGCACGTAGTGCCAGCCCAAGCGGCGCAGCACCTCGGGTCGCAGCCGCAGGGACTCGCGCAGGCTGGCCTGCCCGAGCACCCGATCGGTCTCGACGACGACCGCCTTACCGGAGAACGACGCGGCGAGCGGCAGCACACCGCGGTGGCCGAGCTGCACATGGAGGCCGTACTTCTCGAGCCGGCACGCCAGGTCGACGAGCAGCGGTTCTGAGTCGTCGGGCACCTCGTCCGGTCCGCCTTCGATCTCCGCTGCCTCTTCGAGCACCTGCGCGAGGGCGACGATGCCGTGTTTCATGCGCGAGTCGTCGATGTCTTCTGGCTTGAAGCAGGACACGATGTCCATCGCCCTGCGCGCCCGCGTGAGTCCGACCGCGAGCAGACGTTCGCCTCCCGGCTCGCCGAGCGCACCGAACGTCGACAGCAGCCGCCCGTGCGGTGTTCGGCCGTAGCCGATGGAGAAGATCACGCGGTCGCGGCTCTGCGCCACCGACTCCTCGAGCGTGACCACGGTGAAGGGTTCTGGCCGGTCGCCGAGGATGAAGTCCGCGAGCTCCTGCCGCTTGGTGGATGCCGCGAGCACTGCGTGCTGCACCCGTACCGCGTGCTTCGGGCTCGCCGTCACCACCATGAGCGACTCCCGCGGTCTGCTCAGTGCGTGATCGAGCACGAGCTCCACGACGCGGGTCACCTCGGCGTCGACGCTCTCGACGGTGCCGGTGTCGTCGTCTGGCATGCCGTGTCCGCCGCGAACGTAGCTCAGCGAGAGGCTGGAATGTCCGAGGTAGCTGCCCGCCCACGGCAGCGATTCGATCTGCCCTCCGTAGAACCTGCGGTTGACCAGCTCAGCGAGGTCGTCGCCCACCGACCGGTAGCTGCGTGTGAGGGTGAACACGGGGAGCAGCTCGGAGAGCTGGGCCAGCGCGGATGCCGCGTGCCAGGCATCCACGTCACGCCTGTCGCTCTGCTCCTCGCCCTCTTCGGCTTGGGAGGGATCGGCGACGGAGATGCGGAACGCCGAAGGCGTCTGCGTCACCGGATCGCCGAACGCGACGACCTGGCGGGCGCGGCGCACTGCGCCGATGTTCTCCGCGAGCGTGCAGGCCCCGGCGTCGACGAGCACGACCGTGTCGAACGCCATGGCCGACGGAAGAGACGCCACGTCGTACGGCGACGCGAGCCAGACCGGCGCGAGAACCCTGGCGAGCTGCGGGGCCTTGTCGGTGAGCGTTGCGGGCGTGGCCGAGCCGGCACGAAGAAGCCGGCGCAGGGCATCCGCCTGCTCGGGATTGTCGGCAAGGGCGATCTTCCACTGCACGGCGAGCTGCGACGACAGCAACTGCCCGGATGCCGAGGCGTGTGCTTGGTCGACGAGCCTGAAGTCGGCCTCGAGCCGATCGAGCACGCGCGTGTTCGCGCTGAGCAGGGCGCGATCGTCGCCGAGCAGGATCTCCAGCACCGACTGCCACCAGGCCAGTTCCAGCTCGGCTGCCACGTTCTCGCTCGTGACGTGCCGCGCAGACAGGTCGGCCAGCAGCGGATCCAGTCGCAGCTCGCGCAGCTTGCCGAGCAACGCCGTGCGCTCCTGCAGGTTGATGAGCACCTCGGACTCCACGGCGAGACCGCCGAGCATGCTCGTCAGGTCGCCGAGCGGCAGCACAGTGAGCGACTCGGAGCTGCGCGTGCGTCCCAGCGGGCCATCGAGGCTCGCGAGGTCTTCCGACACCTTCTGGAATGCGACCTGCACGTCTGCGACGCCGACCGGCACGCGGGGCGGGGCGCCGGCATCCGCGAACCGCTGCCACAGTGTGCGCTGCTGCTGGATGCGCCGCAGCGACTCGTTCAGATCGGCGACGTGGCCGCCGGGGCGCACGTACTCGAGCGCGAGCTTGCGCAGCTTGCGACGCGTCGACCCCGACATGTTCGGGGTGTCGCGCCGGTTGGAGGTGGCCGTGATGAGCTCGTCGAGCGGACGGTCGAACACCGCAGGCAGGAACCGGTCGAGCGTCTCGCGCAGATCGGCGAGCAGGCGCAGGTAGATGCCCAACTCTGCGACGTTCTGGAACGGGCGCAGCCTGGTGCCCTCGATGAGCGTCGTGGCGCGGTCGATGAGGCGCGGAACCTCGATCGCGCTGAGCTTCTTCGCGAGCGTGTGCGCGGCGGCCGCCTGCGTCGTCGACGAGAAGTCGGCGCCGTACCAGGGCGAGTCGTTCGGTCCGTAGCGGAACTCGCCGAGCGCGGCGGACTTGAGCAGGATGTCCGCAGCCTCGCTTCGATCCTTCGCAAGGTGTTCGACGGCCGGGCGGTCGAGCCGTGCCTTCGTCTTGGGCGGTGACGGCAGCAGCGCGAGCCGGGCGAGCTCGCCGAGCGCGTCGAGCACGCTGACGCCGAACGCGGGGTCAGGAGCCGTGAGAGCGCCGCGGTAGTCGACCAGAACCCTGCGGAGCCGCGCGAGTGCGTCGTCGACCTCGTCGGCGTTCGGCTTCGTGCTCTTCTCGTTGCGGGTGATGGACCGGATCAGGTCGCGACGCACGCTGCGGGTGACGACGGCGGATCCGCCGAGGCCGACCTGATCGAGGCGGTGGGCGATGGCATCCAGGCTGGAGCGCCGAGGGCTCACGACCAGCACGCGTCGATTGCGTGCCACGAGAGCGCCGATGGCGTTCACGATGGTCTGAGTGGCTCCCGTGCCGGGAAGCGTCTTCACGACGATGGAGTTGCCGTTCGAGATCTGGGCGACGACGCGTTCCTGCTCGGGGTCGGCATCCACCAACAGGGTGTCGATCGATGGCGGACGATTGTCCTGCGGCACCACCTCGGCCGGCGTGAACCCCGCCTCGACCCTGTCGCGCGCCGTCGGGTTGCCCGAGAGGGCGCTGAGCACGTCGTGGTCGAACTCGCCGAGGTCGTCGGTCATGCTGCGTGCGACGTCGGCGAACGACGACACCACGAGCCTGGGCTGAACGGCGAACCACTCGAGGTGGCTGGTGAGCCCGCGCAGCCGGTCGATCACCGGCTGCGGCTTGAACACGCCGTTCGTCTC
Organism: Humibacter sp. RRB41; assembly: GCF_022761015.1. Classification (GTDB taxonomy): domain Bacteria; phylum Actinomycetota; class Actinomycetes; order Actinomycetales; family Microbacteriaceae; genus Humibacter. The sequence goes on along the minus strand of NZ_JAKWJQ010000001.1, from coordinate 1,197,952 downwards.
GCTGAGGGCGACGAACGCCTCGCCGTCGAGCTCGATGCGGAACTGCTCGTGCAGTGCCCGTTTGAGCTCGGGGTTGAGGAAGGTCTTGCCGCGCAGCTTGAGTTCGAAGTCGCGTCCGTAACGCCGGATCGCGACAGGGCGCAGCAGTACGGGGGCGCTGTACTCGTCCGCGCCATTGCGCCAGCGGGCGAGACCGACGCCGAGGTGAACGGCGTCGATGCCACGTACAGCCCTCAGTTCGATGCCCTTCGCGGTGATGGCGCCGGCAGCTCCCTTGGCCGTGCGCAGCGCGATGTCGTCGCGGATCAGGCTGGAGAGCAGAGTGCGATCGCCGGTGATGAACTGCGGAAGTCCGCCGGGGTGCGTCGCGCTCAGCTCGATGCGGGTTCGCGGTGTGTCAACGAAGTGCAGCAGTGGCGATGGGCCGCCGATCGCTGCGACTTCGTCGCGCCACTTCGCCCACGTCGGCTCTGAGATGTTGCCAGGAGTCACGTGCGGGTCCCCCAGTGTCACGGTGTACGGCCCCGTCGCTGTGCGGGGGTCGAGGGCGGAATCCTCCACCGCCTCCAATGACGTGAAGTCGACGCTTTGCCGCTTCTCCAGTCTCCGCACACGCAAAACCCTATGCGGAGCGGCCACGGATGCCCGTGAAGCAAGGCCGTTTCAGCGGCATCCGTCGGGTGGAGCAGGGGTGCGGAACGGGGGTATGGCTGCGCGATGCGCCAGCGTAGGCTGACCGATGGACTGCGATGCGGGAGTGGGGACAGCGATGAGCAAGCGCAACGAGGTCGTCGAACTGGGCGGCAACCCGATCAAGACCCTGTACGGCTGGGGCATCAGGAGCGAGCACGCCTACCTTGCGGCGTTCGTCTCGGTCGGCCTGGTCTTTCTGAGCTGGATCGTCTCGCGCATCAAGAAGGACGAGCGTGCGCAGTCCGATCGCTGGGGCCTCTTCATCGGCGAATGGGTCGCGGCGCTGCTGGCCCTCGGTGTTGCGCTGAAGCACGAAGAGAAGGACTGAGAGCGCGCCCCTCGATCGCCAGTAGGATCGTGGCGTCCGGCGTACGCCGCCGGTGCTCGCAAAAGGGGTACGTAGCCGCTCGTCGGCGAGACACATACGGCATCAGCACCGTCAGCGTCTCGAAAGGTCTTCGCATGCCCACCGTCTCTGCACACGTCGCCGTCACGCTCGCCCGCCATCTCGACCATGTCTTCGGCGTGATGGGCAACGGCAACGCCTACTTCCTCGACGCCCTCGAGCGTGAGACCGACGCCGTGTACTCGGCTGTGCGGCACGAGGCGGGCGGCGTCGTAGCGGCGGATGCCCACTTCCGCGCCTCCGGACGCCTCGCCGCCGCCACCACGACCTACGGAGCCGGCTTCACGAACACCCTGACTGCGCTGGCCGAGGCGGTGCAGGCGCACGTGCCGCTCATCCTGGTGGTGGGCGATGAACCGACGTCGGGCCCGCGCCCCTGGGACGTCGACCAGATCGCCCTCGCCTCAGCGGTCGGCGCCCGCACCTATACCGTCGGTCGAGCGGATGCCGCCGCCACCACGGCCATCGCCGTCGAGCACGCACTCGCGTACCGGGTGCCGACCGTGCTCGCCATCCCGTACGACGTCGCCCAGGTCGACGCGGGGCCCGTTCCCGAAGCGCCGTTGCCGACGTTGCCTGCGCCGCTGACCCCGGTCGGGCCGTTCGCGGCCGCAGCGGTCGCCGATCTGGCGCTGGCGCTCGCGGGTGCCGAACGTCCGTTCCTGCTCGCAGGCCGCGGCGCGTGGCTTGCGGGTGCAGGCGATGCGCTCGGCGCACTCGCCGACGCCACGGGTGCCGTCACCGCCGCCACAGCGCTCGGACGCGGGGTCTTCCCCGACGAGCGATACGACCTCGGCGTCACCGGCGGTTTCGGTGCGGAGGGAGCGATGGACCTGGTGAGGCAGGCCGACGTCGCCGTCGTGTTCGGGGCATCCCTCAGTCAATTCACCATGCGGTTCGGCGAGCTGTTCGCGCCGGGCACCCGCGTGGTGCAGGTCGACATGGCGCCTGCTGCGACGCATCCGAACGTCGGTGGGTACATTCGCGGGGACGCCGCGGTGGTGGCCGGCGAACTCGTCGCGGAGCTCGACCGCCTGCGAGCCGAGCCGAGCGAATGGCGCGAGAGCATCGACCGCGCCGCCCTGATCGCCCGGGATGCCGGCGAAAGTGTCGCTCCGGATGGCAGGCTCGACCCACGCTCCGTCGCCGCAAGCATCGCCGAGTGGCTTCCGGAGGACCGCGTGGTCGTCTCGGACGGCGGCCACTTCATCGGCTGGGCGAACATGTACTGGCCGGTGGCGTCGCCCGACCGCATGATCATGGTCGGAACCGCGTACCAGTCGATCGGGCTCGGGTTCCCCTCGGTCGCCGGCGCCGCCATGGCACGACCCGGCTCGACGATCGTGCTCACGACGGGCGACGGCGGCGGGCTGATGGCGCTCGCCGATCTCGAGACGGCGGTGCGCGTCGCGGGCGGGCACGGCATGGCCGTGGTCTGGAACGACGGAGCCTATGCCGCCGAGGTCAACCTCTACGGCCTCAAGGGGCTCGCGAAGGCGCCGATGCTCATTCCCGAGGTCGACTTCGCCGGCCTTGCGACCGCGGTCGGAGCCGAGGGGGTCGTCGTGCGCGACCTCGCCGACCTCGACCGCCTGGCAACGTGGGCGCGCGAGGATGCCTCGACCCGCCGCTTCCTGCTGCTGGACTGCCGGGTCTCGCCCGCCGTGATCGCGCCGTACCAGCAGGAGATCATCCGAGCGAACTCCTAGGGTCCGCTACTCGGCCGGCGGGGACGGCAGCATGGCGCCCTCGAAGAAGGCAGCCAGTTCGTCGGTCGCCGACAGCGGCAGCACCGTTGACACGTACTGGTCGGGACGCACCACCACGACCACCCCGCCGCGGTCGATCCCGCGTGCGTCGAAGACGTCATCGTCCGGGAGGGCCGCGTAGACCTTCTCGTAGTCGACGAGCCCGAACTTCGCGGTGCGCGGAAGAAAGATCTCAGGCGACGCGATCGTGTCGAGTTCGCCATGCGGCTGCTGGTAGATCACCTTCACGTCGAACACCGCGTCGAGTTCGGCACCGGCCGGCGTGAATCGCACGACGGGCGACTCGGCGGATTCGGCCATCCACCGCGCCCACGACGCGACGCTGGATGCCTCGCCCTGCCCGCCCTCGTCGGCGAACACGTACACGCGCCAGCGGCCGTCGGCACTGGCGTGATGTCCGAGCTGTACAGGGTTGCCGTCCGACACCCGTGACACCATGGCGGACTTGAAGCGCTTGCCGATCGGGTATCCGCCGGCGAGCTGCTGATGCGAGGCATCCGTCACGATCATCGATGGCTGGTACTGGGTCATGAAGCCGGCCGGGAACTCGGCGGTCGCGACGTAGAAGTCCTCGAGCTCGGTTGGATCGTCGAGATCTTCGGGCTTCGTCGCCATGAGCGTCGACCACTCCCGGTCGAAGTCGATGAGGTTCTGGGCGATCACGTGCCGTTCGGCCGAATACGTCGCGAGCAGGCTCTGCGGGCTGAGGCCTGCCAACACGTGCCCGAGTTTCCAGCCGATGTTCCAGCCGTCCTGCATCGAGACGTTCATGCCCTGCCCGGCCTTCGCGCTGTGGGTGTGGCAGGCGTCGCCCGCGATGAAGACCCGGGGCATCCGCTCGCCGATCTCTTCGACGGGAACGTCGTCGAACCGGTCTGTCAGCCGATGCCCGACCTCGTACACGCTGTGCCAGGCGACGTTGCGCACGTCAAGCGAGTAGGGATGCAGAATCTCGTTCGCCCTGGCGATGATCTGCTCGAGCGTCGTGGCACGCACCGAACCCTTGTCGTCCTCTGGCACCTCACCGAGGTCGACGTACATGCGGAACAGGTAGCCGCCCTCACGCGGGATCAGCAGGATGTTGCCCGCCTCGGACTGGATCGAGCACTTGGTGCGGATGTCGGGGAAGTCCGTCACGGCGAGCACGTCCATCACGCCCCACGCGTGGTTCGACTGGGCGCCGAGGTGCACGGCGCCGATCGCATCGCGCACGGAAGAGCGGGCACCGTCGCCTCCGACGACGTATTTCGCGTGGACGATGCGCTCGGTGCCGGCATCCGGCCCGTCGGTGCGCACCAGGCTCACCTCGACGGGGAACTCCCCCTCGCCGATCTCGAGACCGCGGAACTCCCACCCGTAATCCGGGTGCATGCGCGTCGGGGCGTTCGCCATGAACTCGGCGAAATAGTCGAGCACGCGCGCCTGGTTCACGAGCAGGTGCGGGAACTCGCTGATCCCTGTCGGGTCGTCGGGAGCGACGGCAGCGCGCACGATACGCGAAGGATCGGACGGGTCAGGCTTCCAGAACGCCATCTCGGTGATGCGGTACGCCTCGGCGATGATGCGTTCCGCGAACCCGAACGCCTGGAACGTCTCGACGCTGCGCGCCTGGATGCCGTCGGCCTGGCCGATCTCGAGGCGTCCCGGCCGACGATCGACGATGCGGGTGTTCACACCGGGGAACCGGGAGAGCTGGGCGGCGGCCACGAGACCGGCAGGACCGGTACCGACGACGAGAACGTCCATCTCGTCGGGAAGGTCCGCCGGCCGATCGATGCCGGTGCCGACCGCCGGCAGCACTCGCGGATCTCCCGACACGTAGCCGTTGTGGTGGAACTGCATAGGGGTGCCTCCTTGCGCCCGGGCATCGTTGGCGACGTCCACCCTGATGATATACGATTTGAGATACCATTTGACAGCGAAGGAGCTCGGCATGGCAGACAACGGCATGGCAGACAACGGAGACGACCTGCACACCAGCACGGATGTCCGCTTCGCCGCGCTCCCCACTCGTCCCGGCAAGATCGTCGCCGTTCACCTCAGCTACGCATCGCGTGCCGATCAGCGACGTCGACGGCCGGCAGCGCCGTCCTACTTCTTCAAGCCGTCCAGCTCGGTGGCGGCGTCCGGCAGCACCATCGAACGGCCGCTCGGCACCGAGCTGCTCGCGTTCGAGGGCGAGATCGCGCTCGTCATCGGCACCGCAGCTCGCCGGGTGACGCTCGAGGATGCCTGGAACCACGTTGCGTGGGTCACCGCTGCGGATGACTTCGGTCTGTACGACCTGCGCGCGAACGACAAGGGATCGAACCTGCGCTCGAAGGGCGGCGACGGCTACACGCCGATCGGCACGCGCCTGATCGACGCCCGCGCTGTCGACCCTGCCGCTCTCCGACTGCGCACCTGGGTCAACGACGAACTCGTGCAGAGCGACACCAGCGCAGGACTGCTCTTCCCCCTAGCCCAGTTCGTGGCCGACCTCTCGCAGCACTTCACGCTCGAGCCGGGTGACGTCATCTTGACGGGTACCCCCGCCGGGTCGTCGGTCGTCGTTCCCGGTGACGTCGTCGAGGTGGAAGTCGACGCACCGAATGCCGCAGGCGCACCGAGCTCCGGCCGGCTCGTCACCACCGTGGTGCAGGGTGAGCGCGGCTTCGACGCCGAGCTCGGCTCGCTGCCCGCCGCCGACGATCAGCAGCGCGAGGATGCGTGGGGATCGCGTGAGGCCGCAGGGTTGCGTGCGACGACATCTACTCTCTCGCCAGAGCTGCGGTCGAAACTCGAGAAGGCCCCGACCGCCGGCCTGTCGTCGCAGTTGCGCAAGCGTGGGTTGAACAACGTGTCGATCGATGGGCTGCGGCCACTGCACCCGGAGACGAAGCTGGTCGGCACGGCCAAGACGCTGCGTTTCGTGCCGAATCGCGAGGATCTTTTCGTCTCGCACGGCGGCGGCTACAACGCACAGAAGCGTGCGTTCGACGGGGTGCAGCCCGGCGACGTCATCGTCATCGAGGCGCGAGGGGACATCGCGGCCGGCACTCTCGGCGACATCCTGGCGCTCCGTGCGAACGCTGCGGGTGCTGCCGGCATCGTCACCGATGGGGCGGTGCGGGACGCCGATGCCGTCGCAGCGGTGGGCCTTCCCGTGTTCGCCGGCGGTGTGCATCCTGCCGTGCTCGGACGTCGTCACGTCGCGTGGGATGACGACCTCACGATCGCGTGCGGTGGCGCAACGGTGCAGCCGGGCGACGTCATCGTCGGCGACGCCGACGGTGTGCTGGTCATCCCCGCCGCCCTCGCGGAAGAGATCGTCGACGCGGCGCTGGCGCAGGAAGACGAGGATGCCTACATCGCGCAGCAGGTCGCGCTCGGGCATCCGCTCGACGGCCTGTTCCCGATGAACGCGCAGTGGCGAGCGAAGTACGAGCAGCGCGACGCCGGCGAGAACGAATCATGACCGACGTGCCGACACGGACCGAAACGGCGGTTCAGACCGAGAGCAAGTCGCAGCGCGCCTACGACCATGTTCACGACCGCATCGTGCGTCGTCTCTACTCTCCCGGCTACCGGCTCGTGCTCGGAGCCATCGCCGAGGAACTGGAGATGAGCGTCGTGCCGGTACGCGAGGCGATCCGTCGCCTCGAGGCGGAGGGCTACGTCACGTTCGAGCACAACGTCGGGGCGCGGGTGGCCGTGCCGGACGAGTCGGAGTACGTCTACACGATGCAGACGCTCGGGCTGGTCGAGGGCTCCGCGATCTCGCTCGCCGCACCGCTGCTGACGCCCGACGTGCTGGCCGAGGCGCGCGCCGTGAACAAGCGGTTGCAGCGGCTGCTCGACCACTTCGATCCGAACGAGTTCACCCGGCTCAACCACCAGTTCCACGCCATCCTGTTCGAGCATTGCCCGAATCCGCACATCCTCGACCTCGTGCACCGCGGTTGGCGGCGCCTGCCCGACGTACGCGACTCGACGTTCGCGGTCATCCCGGAGCGCGCAGAGCATTCCGTCGAGGAACACGAAGACATCCTGCGGCTCATCGAACAGGATGCCCCGGCCCTGGAGATCGAGCTGGCCGCACGAAACCACCGTTGGCGCACCATGAACTTGTTCGTCGCCGCCCGCCACCACGACCACCTGGAGGAAGCATGAGCGAGACCGAAACGGCGCTCGCATCCGGCCGCGTGCCGGACGGGCTGCCGGAACGCATCCGCCATTACATCGACGGAGAGTTCGTCGACTCGGCGGACGGCGACACCTTCGATGTGCTCGACCCCGTCACGAACGAGACGTACGTGCAGGCGGCGGCCGGCAGAAAGGCCGACATCGACCGCGCCGTCGCCGCAGCACGGCGCGCCTTCACGGAAGGTCCATGGCCGCGGATGCTCCCCCGTGAGCGTTCCCGCGTGCTGCACAGCGTCGCGGACATCGTGGAGTCGCGGGATGCCCGCCTCGCCGAGCTCGAGACGTTCGACACCGGTCTGCCGATCACGCAGGCGCTCGGACAAGCCCGTCGCGCTGCCGAGAACTTCAGGTTCTTCGCCGACCTGATCGTCGCCCAGGCGGACGACGCGTTCAAGGTTCCCGGGCGTCAGATGAACTACGTGAACCGCAAGCCGATCGGCGTCGCAGGGCTCATCACGCCGTGGAACACACCGTTCATGCTCGAATCGTGGAAGCTCGGCCCGGCGCTCGCGACCGGGAACACCGTGGTACTGAAGCCGGCGGAGTTCACGCCGCTGTCGGCATCCCTCTGGGCGGGCATCTTCGAGGAAGCCGGGCTGCCGAAGGGGGTGTTCAACCTCGTCAACGGGTTGGGTGAGGATGCCGGTGACGCGTTGGTCAAGCATCCGGATGTTCCGCTCATCTCGTTCACGGGCGAGTCGAGCACCGGCCAGCTCATCTTCGCGAACGCGGCGCCGTTCTTGAAGGGGCTGTCGATGGAACTCGGCGGCAAGTCGCCGGCCGTCGTGTTCGCGGACGCGGACCTGGATGCCGCGATCGACGCGACGATCTTCGGCGTGTTCTCGCTCAACGGCGAGCGCTGCACGGCCGGCAGCCGCATTCTGGTCGAGCGGCCGGTGTACGACGAGTTCGTCGAGCGATACGCGGCACAAGCCAGGCGCGTGAAGGTCGGATACCCGCACGACGCGTCGACCGAGGTCGGCGCGCTCGTGCATCCAGAGCACTTCGCGAAGGTGATGAGTTATATCGAGCTCGGAAAGACCGAGGGACGGTTGGTGGCCGGAGGCGGACGTCCCCAGGGATTCGAGACAGGCAACTTCGTCGCCCCGACGGTCTTCGCCGACGTGAAGCCGGATGCCCGCATCTTCCAGGAGGAGATCTTCGGCCCGGTCGTCGCGATCACTCCTTTCGACACCGACGAGGAGGCGCTCGCGCTGGCGAACGGCGTCAAGTACGGACTCGCCGCCTACGTGTGGACGAACGACCTGAAGCGAGCACACAACTTCGCCCAGGCGATCGAAGCGGGCATGGTGTGGCTGAACTCCAACAACGTGCGCGACCTGCGCACTCCGTTCGGCGGCGTGAAGGCATCCGGCCTTGGACACGAGGGCGGCTATCGCTCGATCGACTTCTACACCGACCAGCAGGCCGTGCACATCACGCTCGGCCCGACCGCGAACCCCACCTTCGGCAAGCAGTGAACCAGCAAGGACGCTGAGATGACCAGACGCAAGGACATGACCCTCACCTCCTCCGGGTTCTACGTGTCGCAGGAGGCGCCCATCGCCACCGACAATCCGGTCGCGACGCCGACAGCGCCGGCGCCGGACATCCTGCGCTGCGCCTACGTGGAGCTCGTCGTCACCGACCTGAAGCGCTCACGCGAGTTCTACGTCGACGTGCTCGGCCTGACAGTGACCGAAGAGGACGAGAACACCGTCTACCTGCGCTCGCTGGAGGAGTTCATCCACCACAACCTCGTGCTGCGCAAGGGTGCGGTCGCCGCCGCTGCGGCGTTCTCCTACCGCGTGCGCGCACCGGAGGACCTCGACAGAGCCGTCGCGTTCTTCTCCGAGCTCGGATGCCGCGTCGAGCGTCGAGCCGACGGCTTCACGAAGGGCGTCGGCGACTCGGTGCGCGTCACCGATCCGCTCGGATTCCCCTACGAGTTCTTCCACGATGTCGAGCACGTCGAGCGCCTGGCCTGGCGGTACGACCTCTACACGCCCGGCTCGCTGGTGCGGCTCGACCACTTCAACCAGGTCACGCCGGACGTGCCGCGCGCCACGAAATTCATGCAGGACCTCGGGTTCAGGGTGACCGAAGACATCCAGGACGAAGAGGGCACCGTGTATGCGTCGTGGCTGCGTCGCAAACCCACCGTGCACGACACCGCGATGACGGGCGGAGACGGACCGCGGATGCACCACGTGGCGTTCTCCACGCACGAGAAGCACAACATCCTCGCCATCTGCGACAAGCTCGGCGCCCTGCGGCGCTCGGACTGCATCGAGCGCGGACCAGGACGCCACGGCGTCTCGAACGCGTTCTACCTCTACCTGCGCGACCCCGACGGCCACCGGGTGGAGATCTACACGCAGGACTACTACACGGGCGACCCCGACAACCCGGTGGTCACCTGGGACGTGCACGACAACCAGCGCCGCGACTGGTGGGGCAACCCCGTCGTGCCGAGCTGGTACACGGATGCCTCGCTCGTGCTCGATCTCGACGGCAACCCGCAGCCCGTGGTGGCGCGCACCGAGGCCAGCGAACTCGCGGTCACCATCGGCGCCGACGGCTTCTCGTACACCCGACCGGACGAAGGCGAGGAGTCGATGCCCGAATGGAAGCAGGGCGAGTACAAGCTGGGACACCAGCTGTAGTTGCCGCCCGCCACTACTCCGCCGCTACCCCGGTTCAGGTCGCACAAAGTGGGCTCAAAACGGCGGATTTTCCCCACATTCTGCGACCGGAAGAGGATCTGCCAGTGATGAAGGAGACACGGATGCTCGACGATGACGTCATAACGGGGCTCGCCGAGGAGCTCGCCGAGGCAGGACGCACGAAAAGCGTCATTCCGCGGATCACGGCCAGGCATCCGGATGCCACGATCGAGGACTCGTATGCCATTCAGGGCATATGGCGCGATGCGAACCTGGCGGCCGGGCGCCGACTCGTCGGACGCAAGATCGGCCTGACCTCGAGGGCGATGCAACAAGCCACCGGCATCACGGAACCCGACTACGGCGTCATGTTCGACGACACCGTCTGGCAGACCGGCGCCGTGGTCCCGTTCGACGACTTCTCGAACGTGCGCATCGAGGTCGAGCTGGCCTTCGTGCTGAACCGCCCGCTCGAGGGTCCGCACTGCACTCTGTTCGACGTGCTGCGCGCCACCGAATACGTCACGCCCGCCTTGGAGATCCTCAACTCGCACATCGAGTTGGAGGGGCGAACGATCGTCGACACCATCAGCGACAACGCCGCCTACGGCGGCATCGTTCTCGGCGGGAATCCCACGGCACCGGATGCCGTCGACCTGCGCTGGGTCTCCGCGCTGCTCTATCGCAACGAGACGATCGAGGAGTCCGGCGTCGCGGCCGCCGTGCTGAACCATCCGGCGACGGGCGTGGCCTGGCTCGCGAACAAACTGCACCAGCACGGGGCACGTCTCGAAGCGGGCGAGATCATCCTCGCCGGTTCCTTCACCAGGCCGATGTGGGTGTCCAGGGGCGACACCGTGTTCTGCGACTACCGAGAGATGGGAACGATCACGTGCCGATTCAACTGAACCCGACGTTTCGGGACGCACTGCGCGCGGCATCCCGCCCCCTGGCAGGCATGTGGGTGTGCACGGCGAGCCCGCTGGTCGCCGAGATCTGCGCGGGCGCTGGTCTTGACTGGCTGTTGATCGACATGGAGCACGTACCCAACGGACTGGAGCGCGTGCTCGCTCAACTGCACGCGGTCGCCGCGCACCAGACGACGCCGGTGGTGCGCGTACCGGTGAACGACACCGTGATCATCAAGCAGGTGCTCGACCTCGGCGCCCAGAACCTTTTGGTGCCGATGGTGTCGTCCGCCGACGAGGCGATGGCAGCGGTCGAGGCTGTGCGGTATCCCCCGAGAGGCCGACGCGGCGTCGGGTCCGCCCTGTCGCGCTCGGCGCGCTGGAACCGCGTCGCCGGCTACCTCGACGACGCCGACGAGCACGTCTCGCTCTTCGTGCAGGTCGAGACGACGGATGCCGTCGCCGCGGCAGGCGAGATCGCCGCGGTCGACGGCGTCGACGGCGTGTTCGTCGGCCCGTCCGACCTCGCAGCGTCGATGGGCTTGCTGGGCCAGCAGACGCACCCGGATGTCGTCGCCGCCGTGCTGCGCGCCTTCGAGGCTGTGCGAGAGGCGGGCAAACCGGTCGGCGTGAATGCGTTCGACCCGGCGACGGCGGATGCTTACCTTGCGGCCGGCGCCGCCTTCATTCTGGTGGGCGCGGATGTCACGGTGCTCGCCAGGGAGTCGGACGCGCTCGCGGCGCGGTACGTGGGAGACGCACGCCCGCTCTGATGAACCCTGCTCACGCGGGCACGAGGCGTTCAGTGCACGCGCAGCTCAACCCCGTGCTTCCACACACGTAGCACGAGCGGAACGCCCGGGCGGTACGCGAGGTAGACGTGGCTGGGTGCGTCGAGCAGCACGAGGTCAGCGCTGGCGCCTGGCGACAGGCATCCGATATCGTCGCGCCGCAGCGCGGCCGCGCCGCCTGCAGTGGCGGCCCAGAGCGCCTCGTCCGGCGTCATGCCCAGCTCACGCACGGCCAGCGCGATGACGAACGGCATCGACGAGGTGAAACACGAACCCGGGTTGCAATCGCTCGCGAGGGCGAGCGTGACACCGGCGGTCAGCAGGGCACGGGCATCAGGGTACGTATGCCTCGTCGAGAACTCGACGCCCGGCAGCAGCGTGCACACCGTGTTCGAGCCGGCGAGCGCCGCGATGTCGTCGCCGGAGAGATAGGTGGCGTGATCGACGCTCGCCGCGTCGAGTTCGACCGCAAGCCGCACGCCGTCTCCCTCGCCGAGCTGCCCGGCATGGATGCGTGCCCCCAACCCGCGCGCCAGCCCCGCCTTCAGAATGCGCTCGGCCTCGTCCACCGTGAACGCGCCCTCCTCGCAGAACACGTCGATCCATCGCGTGTGCTCGGCACAGGCATCCAGCATCGGGCCGACCACCAGGTCGACGTACGCGTTGCGATCGTCCGCATACTCCGGCGGCACGACGTGGGCACCGAGGAACGTGACCTCGTCGGTCACCTCGCGGGCGAGCCGGGCGAGCCGTTCCTCGTCCTCCACGTCAAGGCCGTACCCGGTCTTCACCTCGAACGTCGTCGTCCCCTGCGAGGCCAGTTCCCGTTCGAAACGCTGCAAGGTGGAACGAAGCTGCTCGTCGCTCGCGTTCCGCGTCGCCTCGACCGTGCGCAGGATGCCTCCGGCCGCGTACCGATCCCCCGCCATGCGGGCGACGAACTCGTCGGCGCGATCCCCGGCGAACGCGAGGTGGGTGTGGCTGTCGACGAAACCGGGGATGACCGCGCGGCCACCGGCATCCACCCGCTCGACATCGCCCTGCAGAAGCCTGGCGACCTGTGGCGCCGCGTCGGCCTGCGGTCCGACCCACACGATCTCGCCGTCGCGGGCGATCAGCGCGGCATCGCGCACGGCACCGAGCGGGTCGCCTTCGCGAGCGCCGCGAGTGGCCGGATCGTTCGTGACGAGCAAGCCGATGCCGTGCAGGAACAGCGTGCTCATGACCGTCGAATCATCCTCATTCCTCAAGCATGGGGACGCGAAGTCCGCGTTCGCGTGCAACCTGCGCGGCGCGTTCGTAACCCGCATCGACGTGCCGCATCACGCCGGTGCCGGGGTCGTTGGTCAGAACACGCTCGATCTTCTGCTCCGCAAGGGCTGTGCCGTCCGCCACCACGACCTGGCCGGCGTGGATGGAACGCCCGATGCCGACGCCGCCGCCGTGGTGGATCGATACCCAGGTCGCACCCGACGCCGTGTTCAGCAGCGCGTTCAGCAGCGGCCAGTCTGCGATGGCATCCGACCCGTCCTTCATGCCTTCGGTCTCTCGATACGGCGAAGCGACAGAGCCTGAGTCGAGATGGTCACGACCGATCACGATCGGCGCCGAGAGCTCACCTGAGGCGACGAGTTCGTTGAAGCGCAGACCAGCGAGGTGACGTTCCTTGTAGCCGAGCCAGCAGATGCGAGCCGGCAGCCCCTCGAAGTGCACCTTCTCGGAGGCCTTCGTGATCCAACGGTGCAGCTTCTCGTCGTCGGGGAAGAGTTCGAGGATCGCCTTGTCTGTGACAGCGATGTCGTTCGGGTCACCCGACAACGCCACCCACCTGAACGGTCCCTTCCCCTCCTCGAACAGCGGCCGGATGTGCGCTGGCACGAACCCGGGGAACGCGAACGCGCGGTCGTAGCCGCCCACGTGCGCCTCGGCACGGATCGAGTTGCCGTAGTCGAAGACCTCGGCACCGGCATCCAGGAACCCGACCATGGCCTCGACCTGCTTCGCCATGGATGCCCGCGCCTTCGCCGTGAACCCCTCGGGGTCCGCCTTCGCTGCGTCGTGCCACTCCTCGACGGAGACGCCCTCTGGCAGATAACTGAGCGGGTCGTGCGCACTGGTCTGGTCGGTGACGATGTCGATCGGAACACCGCGTCTCAGCAGCTCGGGGAACACCGTCGCCGCATTGCCGACGAGTCCGATGGAGTGCGCCTGCCCTGCCTGCCGAGCGACCAGCGCATGGGTCACGGCGTCGTCGAGATCATCGGTGAGTTCGTCGAGATAGCCGTGATCGACACGACGCTGCAAGCGTGCGCGGTCGACGTCGACGACGAGCACAGCTCCGTCGTTCATGGTCACGGCGAGGGGCTGCGCGCCGCCCATTCCGCCGCATCCGCCGGTCAGGGTGAGTGTGCCGGCGAGCGAGCCGCGGAACCTCTTGTCTGCAACAGCGGCGAACGTCTCGTAGGTGCCCTGCAGAATGCCCTGGCTGCCGATGTAGATCCACGAGCCGGCGGTCATCTGTCCGTACATCGTGAGCCCGGCGGCCTCGAGCTTGCGGAACTCGGGCCACGTCGCCCAGTCAGGCACGAGGTTGGAGTTGGCGATGAGCACGCGGGGCGCCCACTCGTGAGTGCGGAACACTCCAACCGGCTTGCCGGATTGCACGAGCAGCGTCTCGTCGGCATCCAACGTCGTCAGCGTGCGCACAATGGCGTCGTATGCTTCCCAACTGCGCGCCGCACGACCGGTTCCGCCGTAGACGACGAGGTCCTCCGGCCGCTCGGCGACATCGGGATCGAGGTTGTTCATCAGCATGCGCAGCGGGGCCTCGGTCTGCCACGACTTGGCGCGCAACCTGGTGCCGTGCGGTGCATGAATGGGGAGTCGGTCGTTCATCTCAGTGCTCCTTCTCAACGCGTCTCAGTTCTGCGGCTCGGGTCTGCAGCTCGGGTCTGCAGCTCGCCCGAGAACAGGCAAACCTCGCCGAGACAGGCAGAACCTGCCTGTTCTCGCGCGGAGAGCGCGATCCTGCCTGTTTTCGGGGGAAGGACGTTTTCGCGGGACGGCTCCACGGTCATCGCAGAGGCCCCGTGACGTTCTCGACGGCGGTGAGGATGCTCCCATCTGCCACCAACTCGACAGCGGCCTCGATCTCCGGCGAGAGCGCTCGATCGGGCCCAGGTCCCGCCACGCGGGTGCGCAGCGCGTCGCGAGCAGCCCCTGTCGCCGCACCGGGCGTGAGCGGTGCTCGCAGATCGAGCGACCTGGCTGCCGTGAGCAGCTCGATGGCGAGAACGCGAGTCAGCCCGTCGACGGCGCGACGCAGCTTGCGCGCCGCGGCCCAGCCCATCGAGACGTGATCCTCCTGCATCGCACTGGAGGGAATCGAGTCGACGGATGCCGGCACCGCCAGCCGCTTCAACTCGCTCACGATCCCCGCCGCGGTGTACTGCGCGATCATGAGTCCCGAGTCCACGCCGGCACGGTCGGCAAGGAAGGCCGACAGACCCTTGCTGCGTGAGACGTCCAGGTGGCGGTCGATGCGACGCTCGGCGATGCTCGCGGCATCCGCAACGGCGATCGCGAGGAAGTCGAGCACGTATCCGACCGGTGCGCCGTGGAAGTTGCCGTTGGAGACCACGCGCCCGTCGAGCGTGACCACCGGGTTGTCGACCGCAGAGGCGAGCTCGCGTTCGGCGACGGACCTCGCGTGCTCGACCGTGTCGCGTCCCGCACCGGCGACCTGCGGGGAGCAACGCAGCGAGTAGGCATCCTGAACCGTCGGATCCTCCGGGCCCGCGTGGCTCTTCACGATGGGCGAACCGCCCAGCAGGGTTCGGAGGTTCGCGGCGGATGCCGCCTGGCCGGTCTGCGGACGCAGTGCCTGCAGATCGGCGGCGAAGACGGCATCCGTTCCGAGCAGCGCTTCGACACTCATCGCGGCGGTGATGTCGGCCACCCGGTAGAGCACGTCGAGGTCGGTGATGCCCATCGCCAGCATGCCGAGCATGCCGTCGGTTCCGTTGATGAGGGCGAGGCCCTCCTTCTCCGCGAGCGCGATCGGGCGGATGCCTGCGGCAGCGAGCGCCTCCGCCGCCGGCTTCACGAGGCCGTCGGCATCGCGCACGTCGCCCTCGCCGAGCAGCGCGAGCGCACAGTGCGCGAGCGGCGCCAGGTCACCGGAACAGCCGAGCGAGCCGTACTCGCGCACGATCGGCGTGATACCTGCGTTGAGCACATCGGCGTAGGCCTGCGCCGTGCTCGCGCGCACGCCCGTGCGACCGGTCATCAGCGTGCTCAGGCGCAGCAGCATGAGCCCCCGCACCACCTCCCGCTCGACCTCCGGACCGGATCCCGCGGCATGCGAGCGGATCAGGCTGAGCTGAAGCTGCTCGCGGTCCGACCGCTCGATGTAGGTGGTGGCAAGTGCCCCGAAGCCCGTCGAGATGCCGTAGTGCGGCTCTGGATCGTCGGCGAGCGCCTCGATCACGCTGCGGGTGTCGGAGACCCTGGCGACGGCATCCGGATCGAGAGCGATGCGGGCGCCGTGCCGGGCAACGGCGACGACGTCGGCGATCGACAGGGGGCCGACGCCGACGACGATCTCCGCGGTGGTGGTGATGGTCATGCATCCATTGCACGTCTTTCCCGGCCGTGACGGCACGGGGTACCGACGATCGTCGTCCGGGATACCGGACAACGCGTCATTCACCGGCGTAGCATGAGCGGATGCCCGGCAAGGCCCCTGCAGCCGACGCGACACTGCGCATCCTGCGTCTGATGTCGCAGCAGCGCGGTCCCGTTGCGGCTGCGACGATCGCGCGCAGCCTCGCGCTGCCGCGCTCGACCGTGTACCAGCTGCTCACGGCGCTCACCGATCACGGATTCGTCGTTCCGCTGCCCGAGGTCAAGAAGTACGGGCTCGGCGTGGCGGCGTTCGAGCTCTCCAGCGGCTTCAGCAGGCAGCAGCCGCTCACCCGCATCGGCGCCCCCGTCGTCGCCAGACTGGTCGACGACCTCGGGCTCAGCGGCCATCTCACCGTGCTGCTCGGGCGCGACGTCGTCTACCTCGTCGAGGAGCGGGCGCCGCACGGGCCGTTCCTCGTCACGGATGTCGGCGTGCGGCTCCCCGCACATCTCACCGCGTCGGGGCTGGCCATGCTCGCCGGTCTGCCCGCCGCCCAGGTGCGCGCGCTCTACCCCGACCGGTCGTCATTCACGACCCGCACCGGCATCGGCGTCTCGACTTATAGGGAGCTGAGCGCGACGCTGCGGCTGACCAGGGACCGCGGATACGCGCTCGAGGAGTCCAGCGTGACGGATGGCCTGAAGTCCGTCGCCGTCGCCGTGCCCGACCACGTCGGGTGGCCGGCGGCATCCGTCGCCGTCACGTTCGACACGGCGCGCGACGTCGACGTCGAATCGACTGCCGTGCGCATCGCGGCGTCCGCTGCCGAGCTGGCGCGGCGCATCCGCGGCTGAGCATTGCCCATCAGCGCGAGGCGAAGCCCGCGATCGCCTCCAGCACGACGAGGCCGGCGAGGCGCACGGTGCGGCCGTCGGGGGCATCCCGTGTCGCGTCGACCTCGGCGATGTCGATCGAGACGACGCGGGGGTCGCTCGCCAGCAGTCGGACCGTGCGCCGCAGCTGGTGGGCTGAGAGACCACCGGGGATCGATGCGGGGCAGGCGGGCGCGACGGCGCGGTCGCAGGCATCCACGTCGACGTCGACGTGAATCGGGCCGCCTGCTGAGCCTGCGACGTCCAGTGCCTGCTTCGCGATGTCGCCGATCGTCCACTCCTCGAAATCGTCGCGCCGCACGATCGTGATGCCGGCATCGAAGGCCCTGCGATCGTAGAACTCGGAGTTCGCGAAGTCCGCGATGCCCAGTTGCGCGACGCGACGGCCGTCGAGCCCGGACTCGAGCAGACGCCGCACCGCGGATCCGTTCGAGACGCCGTCGCGCAGATCGTGATGCGCATCGATCGTGATCAGTCCGGCATCCGCCAGCGAGTCGCCGTACGCGCCGAGCGCGACGCTGTACGTCAGCGCGTTGTCGCCGCCGAGTGCGATGACCAGCCCGCACGCGGATACCGCCCGCCGCACCGCAGCGATCGCCTCGGCCTCACCGTCACCGTCCGGCTCGACGACGTCACCGAAGTCCACGACCGACGGCCACGAAACGCCCGCCGCGAACGTTCCATAACGCTGGAGCGCCGTGCGCACCGCGGCGGGGGTGGCATGCCCACCGGTGGCCGACAGCGACGTGCGCCAGGTCGGAACGCCGATCACCCCCACGTCGGCCCGCTCGGATGCCCCGAGCGAGTCGGCGGACGGCCAGCGCCCCGCTCGCGGCCAATTGGCATCCTCGAACAGCGTCGTCTCGGTCATGCTGGGCACCCTACGCGCACGCGGGCCGCGACTACTCGCGGACCTGCGACAGGTCGATCCCGTGTCGATGCATCGAGGAGAGGACGACGGTGCCGGCGATGCGGGTGAGCGCGTCGGCGTCACGCGGCGTCAGCCCGCTCAGAAGTGCGGCGACCTCCGCGCCGAACTCTGCCGTGATCGCGGTCGTCAGGCGACGCCCTTCTTCCGTGAGGGAGACCCGAACCGAGCGACGGTCATCAGCCGACGGAGTGCGCTGCACGAAGTTGCGTCGCTCTGCCCGCGCCACAAGGCCGGAGACGCTCGACTTGTCCAGCTCGAGCAGTCGCGCGAGCTCGTTCACTGTGGGGCGGCGGTCGCGCAGGATGCCCAGCATGCGCGCGAGCACGATGCTCATGTCGTGCTCGGCCGCCGTTCGCTCCAGCATGGCGTGCACGACGAACGAGAGCTGCGTCAGCGCGTCCATCGTGTCGAGTGGCGCCACGCCCTCGTGGCGCGATGGGCGCCCGCCCTCCACTGCCCGCTCCGATGTCACGCCGGAAGTCTACTTGATTTAGTTCGTGACACCAACTAGATTGGTACGTGCCACCAACTAAACCCAGCTGCCCCGACGACGATCACCAGATGCAAGCCGGAGAGAAGAGATCATCATGACCACCATGAACGCCGCGGTCGTCACCGCATTCGACCAGCCGCCGCAGTACTCCGAATTCCCCGTCCCCGAGGCGCGGGGAGCCGATGAGCAACTCGCCGAGGTGCTGGCGGCGGGCCTGCACCCCAGGGTGCGCACCGGGGCATCCGGCGCTCACTACACGAGCAGCGGAACGCTGCCGATGGTGCCGGGCATCGATGGTGTCGCTCGCAGGGACGACGGATCGCTCGTGTACTTCGTCGCCGACGACGACGTCGTCGGCACCATGGCCGATCGTGCCGTGGTCGACGCACGCAGGAGCATTCCGCTTCCGAGTGACGCCGACGTGCCGCTCATCGCCGCCGCCATGAACCCCGCGATGTCGTCGTGGGTCGCACTGCGCAAGCGCGTCACGCTGACCCCGGGCTCGAGCGTGCTCGTCCTGGGGGCGACCGGCAACGCCGGCACCGCCGCCGTGCAACTCGCCAAGCGGCTCGGTGCGGGCAGGGTGATCGCCGCGGGACGCAGCAGGGCGCGCCTCGACGCCCTCGCCGACCTGGGGGCCGACGAACTCGTGCAGCTGACCGACGACACGGATGCCACCGCTCGCTCGCTCGCGGACGCCGCGTCCGAGATCGACGTCGCTGTCGACTACCTGTGGGGTGAGCCCACGTCACGAGCGATCATGGCCATCCTCACCGCACGCGAGGACAAGGGCAGAGCGCTCGACTGGGTGGAGATCGGCGGAATGGCCGGCCCGACGATCGAGCTGCCGTCCGTGGCGCTCCGGTCGGCGAACTTCCGTCTGTCGGGCTCCGGTCAGGGCGCCCTTTCTCCGCGGGGTTTCTTGGCGGAGCTGCCGTCGCTGATCGACGAGTTGTTGGCGGGGGCCGTCGCGCTCTCGCCGCGGGTCATCCCGCTGTCCGACGTCGAGCGGGTCTGGAACGAACCCGACGTGCCTGGCGAGCGGATCGTCTTCGTGCCGTAGGCATCCGCTCGTCGTGTTCACACCACGGTGAGGCCGTGCGGCCGAACATTGAGCGGCTTGACGCCGTCGTCCGTCACGACGACGATGTCTTCGATGCGCGCACCCCAGTCGCCCGTGAAGTAGATGCCGGGCTCGACGCTGAAGGCCATGCCAGGCTCGAGCACTGTGCCGTTGCCGGCCACGATGTACGGCTCCTCGTGCACCGACAGGCCGATGCCGTGGCCGGTGCGGTGGATGAACCGGTCTGCGAGGCCGGCGGCAGCGAGCACGTCGCGAGCTGCGGCATCCACAGACTCGGCCGTCACGCCGGGGCGCACAGACTCGACTGCGGCACGCTGTGCCCTCTCGAGCGCCGAATACGCCTCCAGAACGTCCGCCCGCACCTCCCCCGTCGCGTAGGTGCGCGTGCTGTCGGAGTTGTAGCCGAGCGCGATCGGCCCTCCGATGTCGACGACGACCGTCTCACCCTCGTCGATCACGCGGTCGGACACCTCGTGATGCGGATCCGCACCGTTCGGACCGCTGCCGACGATCACGAAGTCGGCCTCGGCGTGACCCTCCTCGACGATCGCGTCGGCGATGTCGGCCGCGACCTCGCGCTCGGTACGGCCCGGCCGAAGCCATTCGGCGACACGCGCATGCACGCGGTCGATCGCGGCGCCCGCTTCGCGCAGCGCGGCGATCTCTGCGGCGTCCTTCACCATGCGCAGGGTGCGCAGCACGGGTGTGGCGAGCTCGATGCCGGCATCCGCCGTCACGGTCAAAGGCACGGAGTGCAGAGCGGGCATCGCCTCGGAGACCCCGAGCCGGTGCACGACGCCCAGCCCACTGAGAGCCAGCGCGTAAGGGTCCTGCCCGTCCACCCAGTCGCGCACCTCGAGCCCGGCGTCACCGATCGCCGACGCTCGCAGCGCCGCGAGCTCCATGCGCGGCGCGACGACGTACGCATCGCCATCGCGCGGGATCACCAGAGCGGTCAGCCGCTCGAACGTGCTCGCCCGCGACCCGAGCAGATACAGCAGATCGGGTCCGGGCGAGACCACGATAGCGTCGAGCCCTGCCCGTTCGACCAGTCCAGCTGCCCGCGTGAGACGGTTCAGATAGACGGTCGTGTCGAAACGTTCATCGGCCATGTCCGCCAGCGTAGGCCGAGCCCGTCACGAGCGCGAGGCTGCCAGCTGTCCCATGTTGCGCTGGGGGTCGAGCCGTTCGACGAGGGGCTCCAGGATGTCGGCGAGTGCCTCCAGCTGGTCCCGGTCGAGCCGGTCGATGATCAGATCGCGCACCTGGGCGAGGTGTCCTGGCAGTGCACGCACCAAAACCTTACGGCCGTCGGATGTCAGCCGCACGTTGATCACCCGCCCGTCGCTCGCGCCGCCCTCGCGTTCGACCAGGCCGCGCTCCACGAGCTTGCCGATCACCTTCGACAGCCTCGGCATCGTCGAGTCGACCATGGCCGCGATGTCGGTCATGCGCATCGTGTTCGCCTTGGCGCGCTTGAGTCCGCTCAGCACCATGAACTCGAAGTGGGTGATCCCCGCCTCCGCCCGCAGGTGTGCGTCCAGCGCGGCGGGCAGCAGCTCTGACGTGGTCACGAGGGCGAGCCACGCGCGCGACTCGAGCGGGTCCATGCGGGGGACCGACATCGCCATGAAAAAGTCACCTCACGAATTCGGGAATAGTTGTAGTGGCAACTTGTTGAATCGCATTAGTTGCACTTGCAACAAGTTTAGATCAGGTCGAGAGTTTCAGGAGAACAACATGACCAGCATCACGGTGATCGGCACAGGCAACATGGGAGCAGCCATCGCTGCCATCGCGGCGAAGGGCGGAGATGTCGTCCAGGTGATCGCGCGCGACGCGGCCAAGGCGAACGAACTGGCCCAGCAGATCGGCGGAACGTCGAGCACTTTCGGCGACGCGCTGACCGGCGACATCGTGATCCTTGCGCTGCCCTACCCGGCGCTCGACGACGTTGTCAGCACCTACGGCGCCCAGCTGAACGGCAAGACCGTCGTCGACCTGACCAATCCGGTCGACTTCGCGACGTTCGACGGCCTCACGGTTCCGGCCGACTCCTCGGCTGCCGCCGAGCTTCAGGGCAAGCTGCCCGGCGCAGCGGTGCTGAAGGCGTTCAACACCAACTTCGCGAGCACCCTCGCAACCGGCTCCATCGGCGATGTTCCCACCACCGTGGTGGTCGCCGGTGACGACGAGGCCGCCAAAGCGGTGTTCGCCCGCGTGCTGACCGAAGCCGGGCTCGCGGTCGCCGACGCAGGTTCGCTCAAGCGCGCTCGCGAGCTCGAGGCGCTCGGCTTCCTGCAGATGGTGCTCGCCGTGCGCGAGCAGATCGGCTGGACAGGAGGCTTCGCGGTCCGCTCCTGAGTCGACGGTGCGCCGGGCCGTCCGCGGGCCCGGCGCACCGGTCTGGTGCTGCCGGGGTCAGTCGTCGGACGGAATCCCGGCCGCAAGCTCTTCGAACACGGATGCCGCGTCATCCCATCGCGCGAGCCGGCTCGCCTGCCCGAGCCAGAGCGACTGCAACTCGCCGTCGCCCCGCACTCCGGCCTCGGCACGGAACCGGCCCGTGAGCCAGTTCTGCACCGGGAACGGTGCGATGGCGCCCGACTGCTCGATCGTGCGCACCGCGAGGTTGGACGCCCCGCGCGCGAGCCTTCCGCTCATCGCGGTCGTGAGCACGCTGCCGTGCGCGGGCGTTCCGGAGATGGCGGCGCGATGGGCGTCGCTCGCCGCCGACTGCCTGGTGCGCAGGAACCCCGTGCCCACCTGAACACCGTCCGCTCCGAGCGCGAACGCTGCGGCCACCCCGCGGCGGTCTGCTATGCCGCCGGCAGCGATGACCGGCACGTCGACGGCATCCCGTACCTGGGGCACGAGCGCGAACGTGCCGACGAGTGAGTCCGAGGCCGGCTCGAGGAACGACACCCGGTGTCCGGCCGACTCGGCTCCGGTCGCGACGATGGCGTCGACTCCGCCCGCGGCGAGCGCGACGGCCTCGTCCACCGTCGTCGCCGCGCCGAGCACGACGATCCCACGTGCGTGCGCGGTATCCAGGATGCTCCGGGCCGGCACCCCGAACACGAAGCTCAGCACCGCGGGCCGGGCCTCGAGCGCGGCGTCGAGCTGCTCCTCGAACGGTGGCAGGTAGCGTTCCGGCCGCTGCGGCACGCTCATACCGACGCGTTCGAAGAGAGGTCGCGTGGCCTCGGCCGCGCGCGCGTACTCCTCGTCGGTCGCGTCACGCTCTGAGCCGGTCGGAAGCCACAGATTCAGCGCGAAGGGGCGCGAGGTCGCTGCGCGCAGGGCATCCGCCGTCTTCAGGATGCGCTCGGCGTCGTACCCGTAGAGCCCATACGACCCGAGGCCGCCGAGCTCGCTCACCGCCGCGGTGAGCGACACCGACGAGAGTCCGCCGAAGGGTCCGAGCACGATCGGCGCCTCCACGCCGAGTAGTCGCGTCAACCTGCTCATATTGCTCACCACGCGCCTCCTGATATCTCGCCATCTGATAAAAAGGATTCAGACCCACTTTATTCTCCCTGGACACCCGGCGGAAAGGCACGTCATGACAGTCGCCCTCGGACTGCAGATCGCCGTCGCCTTCGTGTGGCTCGGGATGGTGCTGGGCATCTCGTTCCTCGAAGCGCCGATCAAGTTCCGCGCTCCGGGCGTCACCGTCGACATCGGCGTCGGCATCGGGCGTCTCGTGTTCCGTGTTCTCAACGCCGTCGAAGGTCTCGCCGCCTGCGTACTTCTCGGGTCCGTGCTGGCACAGGGAGCCGAAGCGTCGGCCTGGTCGCTCGGCTTGGCGATCGCGCTGCTCGTCGCCATCGCGGCGGGCGCGTTGCTACTGCGCCCTCTGATGGATCGGCGCGTACGTGCAGGCGACACGGCCGACGCGATGCCTCGCAACACCCTGCACTTCGCCTATATCGCGCTCGAGGTGGTGAAGGTCGCGCTCCTCGTCTGGATCGGGGTACTCGGCCTGGTCAGTGCGTAGCGGCATCGAGTTCGAGGGAGATCACGCACAGATCCGGCTCGACGAACGGGAGCAGACGCACATCGCGCGGCCCGTCCGGCGATTCCGCCAACAGCCGTCGGATCATCCCGCGGTGAACGGAGCAGACGACGTCCGGGCGCTCCTTCGCGGCCTCGCGGAACGGGCAGGCGTGCATCAGAACGTCGCCGCTTGAGCGCTCCGGCTGGAACCCGAGCGAGTCGAGCACATCGACCAGTTCCTCGAGCGGATCGCCACCGGCATCCGCCCGATCGTGCAGCGCGTCGGCCCAGCGCTCCCCCGCCGCAACGGATGCCCGCGCAACACTCTCATCTCCGGCGCGCTCGCCACCGACGACCTGCACGAGCACGTCGATGAGCTGCTCGCGGGCATCCGCCGTGCGCAACGACGGCACCGGGGAATACACCAGGCGCGGCCGACCCTTGCGGTGCTCCTGCGCCGTTCGGCGCTCCACGAGACCGGATGCCTCGAGCTGCTCGAGGTGGAACCGCGCCGTGGTCACGTGCACTCCCAGCGCACCGGCGACCGCGCCGGCGTCGAGGGGATGTCCGGCGCGGCTCAGCACGTCGAGCACGCGTTTGCGCGGGTTCGAGGCCAATGCAGCGGCCGCAGCGGAATCGTCCGGCTTCACGATCGCGGCCCGATGGTCTCGAACTCCGAGCCGGATCTGCCCTGCAACCGTCGGCTCATCGATCCGGCGATCCTGGTCGCCTGCAGCTTCGCCCGTTCCGCCACCGGCCCGGCGAAGCGCTCGTCGACCGTGGCCGTCCAGATCTGCAGCCAGCGTTCGAAGTGCTCGTCGCCGAGCGGATGCTTCGCGTGCAGCAGAAAGTGCAGCTGCAGCGCGTTTCGGTGGTACAGACCCGCGTTGAACAGCACGGTCTGCCAGAAGTCGCCGATGATCGGCAGGTGGTGCTCGAGGTTCATGTGGGCGACGTCTGTAAAAATCGGACCCAGCAGTTCGTCGTCGAACACCGTGCGATAGAACGTCGACACCAACTCGTCGACGTCACCCCGATCGGCGAGATCGCGCACAGCACTCATGGTCGATATATTATCGAATAAAGTGTATTTCGGTGCTTTTTAACTGGATCAGCACCGCACCTACTCCACGAGGTTGTCGCTGATCGCGTCGAGCGCCAGCGCCTTCGCCCGTTGCGCGCGATCACCGAGCGCGTGCGTGAGCGCCGCGACCAGTCCCTCGACCAGGATGGCCTGCGGCAATCGCGACGTCAGCGTGATCTCGTCGCGGAACGTCAGATCGGGCATCGTCACGACGAGCGTGATGCTCGCCACCTGGGTGAGCGGACTGCGCGCGAACGCGGTGACGGCGATGACCGTCGCTCCTCCCGCGGCCGCTGCCTCCGCGACGCGCTGCGTACTCGCGTTGGCGCCGCTACCGCTGAACAGCAGCACGGCATCGCCGCCGCCGAGGAGCCGCGCCGTGATCTGCTGGCCGATCACGTCCATCGGGGCCTCAGCAGGGCGACCGATGCTCGTCAGGCGAGCGGCGGCATCCTGTGCCAGCGGCGCAGACAGGCCGTTGCCCACCACGACGACCCGTTCTGCTGACGCGAGCGCGTCGACGGCACGGGCGACCTCCGTGTCGTCGAGCAACGCCACCATGCCGTTGACGCTGGCCTGCACGTGCCTGAACGTCTCCGCCACGATCCCCGCAGCGCCGTCTGCGACCGGAGGCGCCGAGGCCGCGTCGGCCGGCTGGTATCCGGCGTCGCGGGCGAGCAGCACGCGCAGCTGCTGATACCCGCTGAAGCCGAGGCTCTGGCAGGTGCGCACGACGGTGGCACGGGACGCCCCAGCCAGGTCCGCCACTTGCTGCGAACTCAGCTCGACGATCTCGTTCGACCGGCTCAGCAGCACCTGGGCGACGGCCCTTTCGGTGGGCAGCAAAGACGGCAGCAGCGA
Organism: Humibacter sp. RRB41; assembly: GCF_022761015.1. Lineage (GTDB taxonomy): Bacteria > Actinomycetota > Actinomycetes > Actinomycetales > Microbacteriaceae > Humibacter. The sequence continues at coordinate 1,172,562 of NZ_JAKWJQ010000001.1, read as the reverse complement.
CCGGATCGTCGCCATCACCTCGCCCGGCTTCGCCGTCGTCACGTCGTCACCCTATCGGCCGTCGCGCTCAGTCATCCGCCGTGATCTTCAGGTCGACGGACTCGCTTCTGGCGCGCTTCGCAGAGCGCCGACGCAAGGCCGTGACGACGGGAAGCTCCCAACGGCCCTCGATGATGCGATGGCGCACCATGCCGCTGAGCTGGTCGATGATCATCGTCACGACCACGACGACGATCATGAGCATGCCGACCACATCCCAGACCCGGAACTGGATGTTGTCCACAAGCATCTTGCCGATGCCGCCTGCACCGATCAGCCCCAGGATGGCGGACGCGCGCACGCTGATCTCGAACCGGTACAGCCAGAACGCGTACACGTCGGGCTTCGCGCTCGTCCACACGCCCCAGCGCATGATCTGAAGCCGGGATGCGCCGGCAGCCGTCGCCGCCTCGATCGGGCCGCGATCCACGGACTCGAAGCTTTCGTACCCCCACTTGCCGAGTGTGCCGATCGAGCCGATGGCGATCGCCAGGGCTCCCGTGAACGCCGTGAGACCCGTGACCGAGAGCATCAGCACCGCGATCACGACCTCGGGAACAGCGCGCAGCACGGCGAACACCCCGCGCAACGGCCAGCGCACGACGGCGGGCATGAGCCCCCTGGTGGCGAGCAGGCTGAGCGGGAACGAGATGACGATGCCGAGCAGCGTGCCGAACCAGGCCATCGCGACCGACAGCATCGTGGCGCCGAGGGCATCCGGCAGCTTCGACCAGGCGGGAGGCAGGAACATCAGCCCGAGGTAGTGCACGAGCTTCTGCGGCAGCGTGAGCAGGGCATCCCATGAGATGTCGATGCTCCAGAACGCGGCGACAACGACGATCGTCACGACGACCCAGATCACCTTGGTGCCGAGGTGCAGCGGTTTCGACGGACGCTGCGGCGCACCGGATGCCGTGGGACCGGTCGCGCCCGGCCGTCCCGTGCCGGTCGGCCTCGCCGTCACGGCGGTCACTTGATCAGCCTTCTGCGCGCGAACGAGCTGAGCAGCTCGAGGAGCACGACGATGACCAGGATCTCCAGAATGATGAGGCTCAGGTAGTGGTACTGGTAGAACGTGCGCACCTGGTCGATGAGCATGCCGAGGCCGCCGGCGCCGACCAGGCCGATCACTGTCGACGCACGGATGTTCAGCTCGAGCACGTAGATCGCCTGCGAGATGTAGACGGGTGCCACCTCGGGCAGCATGGCCTGGCGGTTGGCCTTGAACCAGCTCGCGCCCGATGCCAGAGCCGCTTCCTGCCCACCGCGATCCAGCCCGTCGAGAGCCTCGGAGACGAGCTTCACCAGGATGCCGAGGTTGAACAGCACGAGCGCGAAGATGCCCGACAGCGCGCCGGTGCCGACGACGGTGACGAACAGGGATGCGTAGAGCAGGTCGGGCACGCTGCGCACGACGTTCATGATGAAACGCACGATCCCCAGTGCGACGCTGTTCGGGTTGGTGGCGCGGGATGCCCAGAACGACACGGGAAGGGCGATCGCGACGCTGACCGCCGTGGCGATGATCGCCATCTGCACGGTCTGCAGCAGCGCGGGCAGCGTCTGCGGGAAGAAGGAGTAGTCCGGCTGCATCAGCTGGATCAGCGTGTTCGCCGCGTTGTGTGCGTTCTCCGCGATGGCAGAGACATCGACGCCGATCGCGATCGAGGACCACACCGTGATGCCGGCGATCACGGCGAGTACGACGACCGTCTTCCACCACGTGCGCGGCTTCGTCGGCCGCGCGCCTCCGACGGCGCCGGTCACGACAACTCCACCGGCTGGCTCGGGAGCACATCCTCTGCGGTGAGAGATCGTCCGTAGATGGCCTCGAAGACGCTCTCGTCGGCATCCGTTCCCTGGCCGTCGTAGACGATCTCTCCTGCTCGCAGCCCGATGAGTCGCTGGCCGTACCGCCGCGCAAGGTCGAGGAAGTGCAGGTTCACGACAACGGTGATGCCCAGCTCGGCGTTGATGCGCTGCAGGTCGCGCATCACGACGTGCGAGGTGGGCGGGTCGAGGGATGCCGTCGGCTCGTCCGCGAGGATCACCTTCGGTCGCTGCGCAAGCGCGCGTGCGATGGCGACGCGCTGCTGCTGACCGCCGGAGAGTTCGGACGCGTTGGCGTATGCCTTCTGCACGATCTCGACGCGCTCCAGCGCCCGCATGGCGAGCTCGATGTCATCCTTCCTCCATGCCGCGAGCAGCGTGCGCCATGCAGAGGTGCCGTGGAGCCTGCCCATCAGCACGTTGTTGAGCACCGTGGTGCGCTTGGCGAGGTTGAAGCTCTGAAAGACCATGCCGACCTCGCTGCGCAGGCGGCGCAGGCGTGCACCGTGGAGTCCGTGCAGGCCCACGTCGCCGACCGTGATCTCGCCGGAAGTGATCGGCACGAGCCCGTTGATGGTGCGCACGAGAGTCGATTTGCCGGCGCCGGAGAGCCCGACGACCGCGACCATCTCGCCCGGCGCGATCGCGAGGTCCACATCGCGCAGACCGCTGTAGCCGTTCGGGTAGGTGACCCCGACGTGCTCGAAACGGATGCCTGCACCGTTCTGATTCACTTGCTCATCTTTCGTAGCTCTCGATGTGCCTTCGCGACCGTGCAACTGTGACACGGTCGCAGACGCCGAAGGGACCGGGGTACCCGAAACCCCGGCCCCTCCCCCGATCAGCCGAGGCCGATCGAGGCCGCGGCTTTCTGCGTCTTCTGCAGGCTCGCGGGGTTTGCGTCGACCAGACCGGTGATCTGGTAGATGGCCGTCAGTGCTTTCACTCCGTCGGGTGTCTTCGCGTAGGCCTTCATCGCGTCGGAGATCTTCGTCTGCCACTTCTTGCTCAGCCCTGAGGTGATCGAGACACCGTCGTTCGGGATCTCGTCGGTCAGCGCGAAGACGACCACCTTCTTGCCGACGTCGGGAGTGTCGCCCTCGACGACCGATCGGGCATCCCAGTAGCTGGTGCCGACCTCGGCGTCGCCGTTGTAGACGGCGAGCACGCTCGCGTCATTCGCGGTCACCTGCGTCACCTTGATGTCGCTGAGGGCGAGTCCCTGCTTCTTCATCGCGGCGACGGGGAAGATGTAACCGGCTGGGGAGGCCGCCTGCAGGAGCGAGACAGTCGCGCCCTTGATCTTCTTGATCGACGACAGCCCGGCTGGGCCGGTGCCGCTCTCGGTGCCGTTGCAGTAGAGCATGCCGTTCGCACCCTTGACCGGAGTGTCGGTGCAGTACTTGTCGGGGTTGTTCGTGAAGAACTGCGCGGCGTAGGTGCTCTTGCCTGCACGCTGGGTCTGCAGTGCGGGCACGGCGCCGTACTTGTCGCAGGCTTGGCTCATCTGCAGGCTCGGCAGCATGCCGATCTGTGCCTGATTACTGCCGATGGCCTCGACGGCGGCCTGATAATCCTGCGTGATGACGCCCTTGACCGGGATGCCCAGTCGCTTCGTCAGTGCCTCTTCGAGCGGCTTGACCGTATCGACCAGCTTGTTCGCGTCGCCTGACGGAACAAGGGCCAGCGTGAGCTGGGTCGGCGCCTTGGCCTTCTCATCGGACTTTCCGACGCAAACGGCGGACGCGGCGCTCGTCGAGCTGTTCGCCGTCGTCTGTTGGGTCGCGCCACAGCCGCTGAGCGCGAGCGTCAGAGCGACGCCGAGGCCGGCGGCCGCCGCGACGCTCATCTTTGCGATCTTCATCGTGTTCCTTCGTGTGTGGAGGTGCGTTGATGCGTGAGGACTGTGAAGTTGTGGAGGTGCTGCCGAGGCCGTCAGGCGGTCGGTCGACCGGTCGCCGTGGCAGTCGCCACGTCGTCCGGGGTCGGGGGGTGTTCGCCGGCGAACGCTGCCGGGTCGTCGGCCCATTCACGGATGCCCTGGTACAGCTGCTCGAACCGCGGCGCGACGAGGTCGGCCGGTCCGGCACGATGGCCGAAGCGGTCGATGAGGGCGGTCGCACATCCGGCGTCGGCCGCCGCTGCGAGGTCGTTGCGCCAGATGTCGCCCACCGACATCAGGCGCTCTGCGGGGCGCCCCGCGAGCAGCTCGGGAAGGATGCGCGCCCAGCCGGCGGGCTTGCCGGCATCCGTCACCACCCGATCGATCGCGCTGGCCAGATCGAGCATGCCGAGCGTCTCGGCGATGCCTGTCGCCGGTGCGTTGGTCACCAGCACGCGCTCGACGTCGCCGCCGAACCCGGTCAAGAAGCGCGCGAGTCCGGGCGGCGCCGAGACGGCGAGCGCGCCAGAAGCGAGCTCGCGACGGCTGGTCAGGTAGGCCCGGTCGAGCTGCGCGCTCGTGACGTGGGCCGCTGCGAGGAGGGCGACGGCGGCGTACCCGTCGACGTAGACGCCGGCGTCGATCGATCCGCCGAGGAAGGCGCTCAGACGCGAGCGGATGCCCGCCACGACATCGGCGCGGCGCGGCGCGTTCGCAGGAATCGCGGCGATCACGGCATCCGCGTACGCCCACACCGGCGCATCGCCGATGCACACCGTGCCATCGAAATCGAGGACGAGCACGGGAACGTCGTTTGCCGAGGACCTGACCACGAGTGCGAGCCTACGTCAGAATGGACGTTCCGTTCATAGAAATCTGAGTCATGAAACAGACGTTCACGAACCGTTAACGTCGCTTCGCGGTCGGTTGCGCATTTGTGCCTGCTTATCTAAGTTGGTAAAACCAACACAGGGAACGGAAACCACTCAGATGAAGCTTCAGGGTTCAACGGCACTCGTCACCGGCGCGAACCGCGGCCTCGGCCGGCACATCGCGCAGCAACTGCGCGATCGCGGCGTCACCGTCTACGCGGGCGCGCGCGTCCCCTCGTCGGTCGATCTCGCCGGCGTGACTCCGCTCGCGCTCGACGTCACCGACCTCGACTCCATCGCCGCGGCGGCTGCTGTCGCCCAGGATGTCTCCATCCTGGTGAACAACGCAGGCATCGGTACCGGCGCCGCGTTTCTGACCGGCAGCGTCAGCGACATCCGTCGTGAGTTCGACACCAACTTCTTCGGCACGCTGGATGTCACGCGCGCCTTCGCCGCGCAACTCACGGCGCACGAGGAGAGCTACGTGCTCAACATCCTGTCCGTGCTCTCGTGGTTCAGCTCGGCGACGTCGGGAGGGTACAGCGCCTCCAAGTCGGCGGAGTGGTCGCTCACGAACGGCCTGCGCCAGGAGCTCGCACAGCACGGAACGCGCGTGGCCGGACTTCACGTCGGCTACATGGACACCGATCTCGCGTCCGCAATTGAGGCGCCGAAGCTCGACCCCGCCGAGATTGCCCGCATCGCCGTGGACGGCATCGAGTCGGGCGAGACCGAGATCATCGCCGACGAGCTCAGCCGCAACGTGCGCGCCGGCCTCGCGGGTGGCGTGGCCGCGCTCTACCCCGACGTGGCCTGACAGGGCGCAAGGACTACTCGCGCGGCGCGAGCTCCGCGCCGCGCACGGCGACGATCTTGTCGACCGCTTCCAGCAGCCGCTCGGATGCCGGAGCATCCTTCTGCGTCTTGTCGTGCATCGCGAGGCCGAAGCCGGCCATCACCAGGGTCACGGCCGACGTCGCGACGTCCTGTGATGCCGAACGCTCGCTGGCGAGCTGGATGAACTGCTCACGCACCGATCCCATCCACTGGGTGAATGCGGGAACCAGTTCGGGGCGCTTGCCGATGATCTCTTTCATGTGGTGCCGGTCCATCCGCCGGTCGGCCGGGTCGCCGACCAACTGGCAGAGCGCGGGGATGAGGTCACCTGTCGCAGCCCTGAACTGGGCGATGATGTCGTCGGAGATCGCCTGGTCGGGGAGCCCCAGCGCTGCCGCCGCCTTCGACTGGTAGTAGTTGAAGAACGTACGGGTCGAGACGCCGGCCACCTGGCAGATCTGCTCGATCGTCGTCCCGTCGAGCCCGTTTTCGTCGACGAGTTGCAGCGCGGCCTCGTGGATCGCCTGGCGCGTCTGCTGCTTCTTGCGTTCGCGCAGCGTCTCGGTGTCGGGTTGGTGCTGCTGGGGGCTGGTCATCGTTCTTCCATTCTGCCCACCTTGGGGCTCGGGCGACCGTGGTGCGGTCACCCGAGCCCCAAGTGTCAGGCCGTCTGAACCTGAATCGATCCGGTTTCGCTCATCCCGGCGGCGTCCGCCTGCTCCTGCAGGGCTGACGTCTTGCGGAGCGGCGGCACCTTGAAGAACCACGTCAGGATGAACGCCAGCAGGAGCACGCCGAATCCGACCCAGTAAACGAGCACGACCGACTGCGTGAAGCCGACCATGAACGGCTTGGACAGCCGCGGGTCGGCGCCGTTGACGAACGACGTGTCACTGGTCGAGTCGCTCGCAGCCGTCGACTTCGCCCCGCTCTTGTCGAACTGCTTCTCCAGGGTCGGCGTCAGCGTTTTCACCCAGGCGGTGCGCTGGGTCGCATTCGACCAGTTCACTTCGACACGACCGTCCACGACACTCGCGTTGGCCTTATTCGCGACCGCGGTCAGGGCGGCGCTCTCGGCTGCGGGCGAGGCCGCAGCGACCTGCTGCTCGATGATCGTCGGGGCTGCCGCCGCCGGCACTGTACCGGCTGCGACCTGCTCGTTGACAGCGGCAGTGACCTGCTCGGTCACGGCCTTGTCTGCCGCTGCCTTCGCGGCGGCGGCTCCCGAGTCGAGCTGCTTCTGCACATTCGTCTTGATCGGGTCGACGATCGGGTTCCACAGCTGCTTCATGATCGCCTTGTTCTCCGAGGCGGTCGCCACAGTGGGGTTGAGGGCAGCGTCGAGGGCCGCCGTGAGCGTCGGCTTGTCCGCAGTGGCGCTCAGGATGTTCGCCGGGAGCACCGAGAACAGCACCGAGAGCATGATCGCCGTGCCGAGGGTTCCACCGATCTGCCGGAAGAAGGTCGACGCGCTGCTCGCGACGCCCATCTCTGTGGGCCTGACCGCGTTCTGGCTCGCCAGTGTCAGGGTCTGCATGAGCTGGCCGAGGCCGAGACCGATGATGAAGATCCCGATCATCAGGAACCACAGCGGGCTGTCGTACTTCAGGAAGGTCAGGAAGACGAAGCCGACCGCTGTGAACGCCGTGCCCGTGACGGGGAAGATGCGGTACTTGCCGGTGCGAGCGGTGATCTGGCCTGAGGACAACGCCGCGATCATCAGGCCGACGACCATGGGGATCAGGGCGAATCCGGACGCCGTCGGACTGAGTCCGACCACGATCTGAAGGTAGAGCGGAATCGTCAGCATGGCGCCGAACATCCCGAACCCGACGAGCACGCCGAGCACCGTGGCCATCGAGAAGGTTCCGGAGCGGAACAACTTCAGCGGGATGATCGCATCATCCTTCATGAGGCCCTCGATGATGATGAACGCGAGGATGCCTGCGCCGCCGACCACGTAGCACGCGATCGATCCCGCGGAGCCCCAGCCCCAGGTGCGTCCCTGCTCTGCCACGAGGAGCAGCGGAACCAGCGCCACGATGACGAATGTGGCACCCCACCAGTCGATGCGGGGCTTCGTGGCCTTCTTCGCCACCTTCGGCAGGTGCAGGAACGCGATCACCATCAGAAGCGCGATGATGCCGACCGGCACGTTGATGAGGAACACCCAGCGCCATCCTGAGACCCAGAGGATCTGGCTGGCACCGGCGAACAGTCCGCCGATGAGCGGTCCGATGACGGTCGAGATGCCGAACACGGCGAAGAAATAGCCCTGATACTTGGCGCGCTCGCGCGGCGCGAGGATGTCGCCCATGATCGCCAGCGGCAGCGACATCATGGCGCCGGCGCCGAGGCCTTGGAAGGCACGGAACGCGGCCAGCATGAGCATCGAGGTCGAGAACGACGACAGGAGCGAGCCCAGGATGAACACGACGATGCCGAAGATGAAGAGCGGGCGCCTGCCGAAGACGTCGGACAGCTTGCCGTAGAGCGGCACGGTGATCGTCGACGTGATCAGGTAGGCCGTGGTCACCCACGCCTGCTGATCGAGACCGTTCAGGTCGTCGCCGATGGTGCGAATGGCCGTGCCGACGATGGTCTGGTCGAGAGACGACAGGAACATGCCGGCCATCAGGCCGTAGATGACGAGAAGGATCTGCCGATGCGTCATGATCGGCTTCGATCCGGACGTGGGGACCGGGGAGGTCTGCGCCCGAGCGGTGGTGGTGGACATGCGAGCCCTTCGGATGACGAGTGGAGATTCACGCGCGGCACCCATGGCCGTGATCGTCGGCGGCCGGGCGCCGACACTGGCGGGCAATTTCTTGCAGGCAGTGCAACAATAAACCTCTGTTGCAGGTTGTGCAAGTTTACAGATCGTGCATTTTTGCAGAGTGGGCAAAGAATTTCGTGAACAGGTTCACAGGTGACGGGCATCCCGGTACACGATGGCCGGCTCGCGCCTGCGCAGCCCGCGTCCCGTCTGATGTACTGATCGAGCTGAGTGTTCGAAGGAGACCGTGATGCGCATCGGAATCGTCGCCGAATCCGCCGTCGGCGAGACCAGGGTCTCCGCCACACCGTCGACAGTTCGGCAGCTCTTGAAGCTGGGCTACGAGGTCGTCGTGCAGACGGGCGCTGGATCGCCCTCGAGCTATCCGGATGTCGGCTACACAGCAGCCGGCGGCCGCATCGTCGACAAGAACACGGCGTGGGGATCGGATGTCGTCCTGAGCGTGAACGCGCCGGGTGACGATGAACTGAGTCTCCTGGCGAGCGGTGCCACCCTGGTGTCCTGGCTGGGTCCCGGCCTGAACCCTGAGATGGTCGAGAAGCTCGTCGCGCTGCCGATCACCGCCCTTTCCGTCGACACGGTGCCGCGCATCTCCCGCGCCCAGACGATGGATGTGCTCTCGTCGACGGCGAACATCGCCGGATATCGCGCCGTCATCGAGGCCGCCAACGAGTTCGGCCGATTCTTCACCGGTCAGGTGACGGCGGCCGGCAAGGTGCCGCCTGCGAAAGTGCTCGTCGCCGGCGCCGGGGTCGCAGGACTCGCCGCGATCGGAGCGGCATCCGCGCTCGGGGCGATCGTTCGCGCCACCGACCCACGCCCGGAGGTGGCCGATCAGGTCAGGTCGATCGGAGGCACATACCTGGCCGTCGAAGTCGACGTCGAGCAGTCTTCCGACGGCTACGCGAAGGCGACCAGCGCGGATTTCGACGCGGCGGCAGCACGGCTGTACGCCGCCCAGGCAACGGATGTCGACATCATCATCACGACGGCGAACATTCCCGGACGTCGCGCGCCGGTCCTCATCACCTCTGAAGATGTCGCATCGATGCGGTCGGGATCGGTGATCGTCGATCTCGCGGCGGCGAACGGCGGCAATGTGGAGGGCACCGTCCCCGGCGAGAAGACCTTGACGTCGAACGGCGTCACGATCATCGGGTATACGGATCTCGCCCGCAGGCTTCCCGCGCAGGCCTCGCAGCTCTACGGCCAGAATCTCGTCAACCTGCTCACGTTGCTGACTCCCGGCAAGGACGGCAATCTCGTGCTCGATCTCGATGACGTCATCCAGAGGGCGATCACCGTGGCGCGCAACGGTGAGCGGCTCTATCCGCCTCCCCCGGTCAGCGTGTCTGCAGCGCCCTCGACTGTGGCTGTCCAGACGCAGGCGCCCACGCCGCAGAACCGTTCCTTCTCCGCAGGCGCCAGAGGGGCGCTCATCGCTGTGGGTCTCGCCGCTTTGCTCGCTCTCGTCTCGTTCGCCCCGCCGCCGTTGCCGCAGCATTTCACCGTTCTGATCCTGGCGATCGTCATCGGCTTCTATGTGATCGGCAAGGTGCACCACGCGTTGCACACGCCGCTGATGAGCGTGACGAACGCGATCAGCGGTGTCGTCGTCGTCGGTGCCATGCTCCAGTTGGCGATCGACAATCCCGTGACGCGGATCATCGGGGGTGTCGCCGTGCTTCTCGTCTCCATCAACATCTTCGGCGGCTTCGCCGTGACCAGGCGCATGCTCGGCATGTTCAGGAAGGACTGAGGCCACCATGACCGACGTCACCGCCGCCATCGCAGCAGCCGCCTATGTCGTCGCGGCGATCCTGTTCATCCTCGCCCTCGCGGGGCTCTCCAAGCACGAGACGGCCCGCGCGGGTGTCGTCTACGGCATGGCGGGTATGGCCATCGCCATTCTGGCGACGTTGGCCCTCGTGATCGAGGGATCGACGTGGGCCGGCATCGTCATCCTGATAGTCGCGCTCATCGTCGGCGGGACGATCGGTCTCATCAGGGCGGCCAAGGTGCAGATGACCGGGATGCCGCAATTCATCGCCCTGATGCACTCGTTCGTCGGTCTCGCTGCCGTTCTGATCGGCTGGAACGGTTACCTCGAGTCTGCTCCGATCGCGAGTGACCTCGTCGGCGTCCATCGCGCCGAGATCTTCATCGGAGTCTTCATCGGCGCGGTGACGTTCACCGGCTCCATCGTCGCGTTCCTCAAGTTGTCTGCTCGCATGAAGTCGGCGCCGCTGGTGCTGCCCGGCCGAAACGCGCTGAACATCGCAGCGCTCGTGCTGTTCGTCGCCGTCACCGTGTGGTTCGTCATCACTCCGGCCCTCTGGCTCCTGATCGTCGTGACGGTGATCGCACTGCTGCTGGGCTGGCACCTCGTTGCCTCCATCGGCGGCGGTGACATGCCCGTGGTCATCTCGATGCTCAACAGCTACTCGGGATGGGCTGCCGCGGCATCAGGATTCCTGCTCGACAACGACCTGCTGATCATCACGGGTGCCCTCGTCGGCTCCTCCGGTGCCTACCTGAGCTACATCATGTGCAAGGCGATGAACCGCTCGTTCCTCAGCGTCATCTTCGGTGGCTACGGCATCGCGGCGCCGTCGAAGGGCGCGGCCGAAGAGACCGGCGAATACCACGAGACCACCGTCGTCGAGACGGCGCAGCTGCTCGCGAACGCCACGTCGGTCATCATCACGCCGGGTTTCGGCATGGCGGTCGCGCAGGCGCAATACCCGGTCGCCGAGCTCGCACGATCGCTCAGGAGTCGCGGAATCGAGGTGCGTTTCGGCATCCATCCCGTCGCCGGCAGGCTCCCGGGTCACATGAACGTGCTCCTCGCCGAGGCGAGGGTGCCCTACGACATCGTGCTCGAACTGGATGAGATCAACGAGGACTTCCCCGGAACCTCGGTGGTCCTCGTCATCGGAGCGAACGACACGGTCAACCCGGCGGCGACGGAAGAGCCGAACAGCCCCATCGCCGGTATGCCGGTGCTGGAGGTGTGGAAGGCCGATGACGTCGTCGTATTCAAGCGCTCCATGGCATCCGGCTATGCCGGTGTTCCGAACCCGCTGTTCTACCGGGACAACGCCCACATGCTCTTCGGCGACGCCAAGGTGCGTGTCGAAGAGATCATCCGCGTCCTCGCGGAGACAGGTGCGCGGGTGACGGGCTGACGGCGGCCAGCCGGGGTGCGGCAGGGCCGCCGAGCGCCATCACGTCGACAACCGCTCGTGCGAATTCCTCGGGGCGCTCTCGCGGAAGATTGTGGTCGGCGTCCGCGACCTGGCGATGCTCGTAGGCGCCGGTGAAGCGCGTGTTGCTCGCCTTGCCGTCTGTCGCGGGGAAGTTTCCATCGGCCGTACCGTCGAGCGCGATAGTCGGACCCGCGAACCGTGATGCGGGACGAACGCACGCTCATTCCGCTCGACGGCGCAGCCACTCTTCGAGACGCGACTCGACGAATGGCTGCCGGCGAACCCACCACGCAAGTGGACCCGACGAGGGATCTGTATGCGGAATTGGTCTCGACGGTTGACTCGCGTCGAAACGTGGCGTCAGGAGCGACGTGCCGCAGCTCATGCGCTGGGTTTTCGGAGGACGACAACCACGTAACGGCAGGGCGTGAGGGTTTCGTTGGAGAACTCCCGCGCCGTTGGGGGTCCGAGTTGCAGCGTGTCACCCGCGTTGAGCTGCAGCACGGCCGAGCCGTCGCCGAGTGTGAGTCGCCCGTCGAGGATCCAGAGCAGCTGATCGATGAATGCGAAGGCCGCTGCCGGGTAACCAATCCGTGCGCCCGCCGGAAGCAACACCTCGGTGACATCGGCGCCAAACTCAGGCGCCGAGATCTGGCGACGTAGATACCCGGTCTCGGGATCGGTCCAATCCGACCTCTCGTCGTCGCGGCGCACACTTCCCGCCGCTGGTTTTGCCGTCGGCGCCAGCAAATCGGAGACGCTGACCTCGAGGGCAGCCGAAAGCCTGCCCAGAATTACCGCCGTCGGGCTGCTCTGTCCCCGCTCGATCTTGCTGATCATTGCTCGCGATACCCCCGATACCTCAGCCAGTCGCGTGAGCGACCATTCCCGCTGGGCGCGTTCGGAGCGGATACGTTCACTCAACATGTGCTCTACTTTAGTAGACGTGAATCCATTATCAGAAACAGGCGTTCGTATCGCGGGAGAGCGCGACGCCAGGGCGATCCGAACCATCCGCAACCGTGCGATCGACCAGACCACGGCGATCTGGACCTCGCGTACCCAGACCATCACCGAAGCTCGAGCTTGGCTGGCCGAGCACCTCGCCCGGCAGTCGATGTATGTCGCCGAGATCGACGGACAGGTGGTCGCGTTCGCTTGTTGGGGGCCTTGGCACCAAAAGGAGGGCTATCGTCCCACCGTCGAGAACTCGGTCTACGTCCTCGATGTCTATCAGGGTCGCGGAATCGGACGCCGACTCATGACGTCCCTCATCCCCGCCGCCCGAGACGCTGGAGCGCACACGATCGTGGCCAACATCGAGGCCGCCAATCATTCGTCTCTCGCGCTGCACAAAAGCCTCGGATACGCCACGATCGGCACGCTGCCTCAAGTCGGTACCAAATTTGGCCGGTGGCTCGATCTCACCATCATGCATCTCGCGCTCTGATCCTCATCCCGCGCGCATGACACCGGGACAGCTCGCGGCCGCGGAGACGCGCTGTCGAGTGTCCGCACCGCCGAGCGAAACTTGCGCGAACGGAACAGCCCCACGGGTTAGACCGCCGGTGAGATTGTTGCGCCCTCGGGCGAGGCCCGGAGGCAACGTCCGCGATAGATCTTGGCCCGAGCCCGGGCCACGCCAAAGTCGCGCCACGAGGTGATGAACGTGGACTCCTGCACGGGAGCTTCAACCCGGAGCGCCGGGCACAATCGGAAACCGAATCCGAAAACCAATGCCTGGTCAAGCAGATAAATAGGTGCCCCTGGAGGGACTCGAACCCCCAACCGTTTCCTTAGGACGGAACTGCTCTTCCATTGAGCTACAGAGGCTGGCCCGTCAAGCTTAGCGGGCGCCGGCCGGCGGTACGGGCATCCGTGAGCTCAGGCCGCCGGCGCCAAGTAGCCCTGCCACTCGGGCAGCGCGTGCTCCACGCCGCGCACCATCCAGGCCGGGTCGTGCGGCATCCGTGGCGTGAACGCGAGCGACCAGCCCATCTCGGTCGCCGTGCGATCGCCCTTCACGTTGTTGCAGCGCAGGCAGCAGGCGACGAGGTTGTCCCAGCTGTCGGCTCCCCCGCGCGACTTCGGCAGCACGTGATCGATCGTCGACGCCGACCTGCTGCAGTACGCACAGCGGTGACCATCACGCCGCAGAACGCCGCGCCGCGACACGGGCACCGCCCTCCCGTGCGGCAGGTGCACGTAGCGGGTGAGCAGGATGACCGACGGTCTGTCGTAGACGGAGGTGATTCCCCAGACCGGATGCTCGGCATCCACCTCGACGACCGTCGCCTTCGAGTTCATCACGAGCGCCAGGGCTCGCTTGAAGCTCACGACCGCCAGCGGCTCATATCCCGCGTTCAGCACCAGTGTGCGCATGGACGTCCTTTCGATCGACCGGAATGGCTTTCCGGGTTCTCGCGCGCGACTGCATCACCCGCTCGGGGCATCCCACAGACAACAAAAAAGGCGCCGTCACAAAGACGACGCCTAGCAATTCCACGCACAGTGGTGGTGGAAGCAGTGGTGGCTGTGATGCCGCATGGTTCCCATGCGGGGATCCTCCCGGGTCGGTGAAGCAGACGAACGATGTCAAGGCATCAATCTAACGCAGGATCGACGTGTCACGCCTTTGTGGCACGCCGATCGCTGGCTGCGACGCCTTGCGGACACCGAGATTTCACCTCGACGTTCCGCAGGGCGGAAGGTTAGATGCCGTAGCGCACGACCCAGTAGTCATTTGTCCAGAGCGGACGGATGCTGATGCTGCGGCCGACGTCGGGAGCATCGAGGATGTTGCCGTTGCCCGCGTAGAAACCGACGTGGGAACCCATCGCGATCACGTCGCCGGGTACGGCATCCGCGATCGAGATGCGCGTGCCGCCGTCACTGATCGCCGTCGCGGAATGCGGCAACGAGACGCCGAACTGCGCATAGACGAACATCACGTAGCCCGAGCAGTCGAAGCCCGCCGGGGTGGAGCCTCCGTACACGTACGGCACCCCGATGTACTGCTGCGCAACGGCGAACACCTGCGCGAGACTGAAGTTCGGGTAGGGCGGATTGGCCAGATAGTCGGCGGCACTCGGTCCGCTGTAGGCGGCGGCGTATGCCTGCATCTGCTGGGCCGCAGCGGCCTGCTCTGCGGCAGCCTGCGCAGCGGCCTTCTTGTCGGCGAGCTGCTGCTCCGTCGTTGCGCTGAACTTGTCACCGGTTGCGGCCACGACCTTGACCGAGTCCGAGACGCTCACGGACTGCGCGTTCGTCTTCTTCAGCGTGTCGATGACGGACGTGCTGCCCGCCACCTGGTTCGAATTCGCCGGGTTGAACGCGTAGGCGGGGATCGCGATGGTCGCAACGAGACCGCCTGCAATCGCCATGACGGCGAGATTGACGAGTCCACTGCGGATGCGACGCTTGCGCTTGGCGGCCGGCGCTTTCGCTGCGGGTGCGGCGACAGCAGGGCGAGCCTGCACCGTGCGTGCACCACGAGCGTGATCCGACGTCCTGAGGCTGCGACGCGACACGACGGTCGCTTCGTTCACTGCTGGGTCGTTGGCGCCTGAAGTACTCGGGTTGCGGTCTTCGGGAGGACCGCTTGTACCTAATGTTGCCAAGGTGTGAACCTCCGGCGCTCCTATGGCACTAGGTGAGCCATCCCGTCCGAGATCTCCTAAGAGTTCGGCTTCTCTGGTTCAAGAGACGGGCTAGTGGAACGTCTTGAACCCGGTCCGTCGACCGGCTTCTGGTCTGTGGACTCGTAAGAGACTACGGGACCGTTATGGTTTTGTCACATCGTTTTCCACGGCATTTCACCGCACCGAAGATCGGTTTGCGCTTGTGGACGCAGAGCCCAGTCAGGGACACGTCGAGCTCGCGCCGAATCGAAAATCCGCGTCACGCGGCGACGAAGATGTGACTCGCGACCTCATTCGGCAATTCGATCGCCTCAGGGTAGCCGTCGATCTGCACGGCGACGTAGGAGCCTGCCCGCGAGAAGACGCCTGTCGACCCGGGAAAGACTCCCGCCTGCCGCAGCTGGGTGAGCAATGCTGGCTCGAACTGCACGGGCTCGCCGAGACGCCTGATCGTGGCGGTGATGGTCTCATCGGTGTCGGCCGTGACATCCACGATGTTGCGAACACCGTCGAGGAAGACCCGGTGGAGGTCGATTCCCTGATCTTCGATCTTCGGGATCGGGGTGCCGTACGGCGTTTCGGTCGGGTGCCCGAGAATGTCGAGGATCTTGTGCTCGACCTGCTCGCTCATCACGTGCTCCCACCGGCAGGCCTCTTCGTGCACGAACTCCCACTCGAGACCGATCACATCGGAGAGCAATCGTTCGGCCAGGCGGTGCTTGCGCATCACGTGCACGGCCCTGCGCCGGCCCTCTGACGTCAATTCGAGGTGCCTGTCACCCGACACGATCACGAGACCATCGCGCTCCATACGGGCAACGGTCTGCGACACGGTGGGCCCGGAGTGTCCGAGCCGCTCCGAAATGCGCGCACGCAGGGGAACGATGTCCTCCTCCTCGAGATCGAGGATGGTACGCAGATACATCTCGGTGGTGTCGACGAGATCCGTCATCGCTTCCCCTAGTGTTCCTTTGTCGGCGCCGCGCGTCGGCGGTCCAAGCCTACCGGCGCGCGCCCGCCCTTCTGAACGCCGTTCGCCAGCGGCCGTCGGCGCGCTGACTAGACTTAACACCATGGCCGTGATCGCGATTCCCGAGACCCTTCTGCCCGCGGACGGCCGTTTCGGCAGCGGTCCTTCGAGGGTGCGACCGGCCCAGGTCGCCGCTCTGGTCGAGGCACAGTCCTCCCTCCTCGGAACGTCGCACCGACAGGCTCCGGTGCGTGCCCTTGTGGGGCGTGTGCGCGAAGGATTGGCCTCGTTGTTCGACCTCCCGGAGGGCTACGAGGTGATCCTCGGCAATGGTGGATCCAGCGCGTTCTGGGATGCCGCGGCGTTCGGCCTCATCGAGAACCGCGCCGAGAATCTCGTCTACGGCGAGTTCAGCCAGAAGTTCGCCAAGGCCGCGAGTGCACCGTGGCTTGCTGCACCCCACGTCATCGATGCTCCTGTCGGCTCGCGCAGCACACCGGAACCGGTCGAGGGCGTCGACGTCTACGCCTGGCCGCACAACGAGACCTCCACCGGAGTCATGGCTCCGGTACGCCGCGTGAACGGCGACCCCGGCGCCCTCACCGTCGTCGACGCGACGAGTGCGGCAGGCGGCATCGACTTCACGACGTCCGAGGCGGATGTCTACTACTTCGCCCCGCAGAAGAACTTCGCATCAGACGGCGGGCTGTGGCTGGCTCTGTTCTCGCCTGCGGCGCTGGAGCGAGTGGAGGAGGTGGCGGCATCCGGTCGCTACATCCCGGACTTCCTGAGCCTCAAGCAGGCCGTCGACAACTCGCGCCTCAATCAGACTCTGAACACGCCCGCCCTTGCAACGCTGATCATGCTCGACGAGCAGGTCACGTGGATCAACGACGGAGGCGGGCTGGCCTGGGCGTCGTCGCGCACGCGTGAGTCGTCGGGCGCTCTGTACGACTGGGCGGAGTCGGTCGGGTATGCGCATCCGTTCGTCGAGAACCCCGAGCACCGCTCTCAGGTCGTCGTCACGATCGACTTCGACGACGTGGATGCCGCCATCATCGCCTCCGTGCTCCGTGAGAACGGCATCGTCGACACCGAGCCCTACCGCAAGCTCGGCCGCAACCAGCTCCGCGTCGCGACGTTCACCGCCGTCGACCCGGACGATGTTCGCCAGTTGATCAGGTCGATCGAGTACGTCGTCGAGCACATCGCCTAAGGGTTTTGCGAACGCACCGACAGGGAACGCACCGACAGGGGGAGGACTGCAGATGAGGCTGTGGCTTCGTGACAGCGAGCGGCTGCCCGATCCCCCGCCGATGAAGACGGACGACCGGGCAGCGATCGGCACCGGCCTCGTGCTGTGGCTGATTGCAGCGGTGATCTCGATCGTGTTCTCGCGTCAGCTGAACGCGTCAGCTTCCGGCTGGATCCTCGCCACGGCTATCGTCGGCGTCGCCCTCGGCGTCATCGGCCTCGTCTACGCCCAGGTCATGCACGTCAGGCTCGGGCGCTCCCGGCTCGAGCGACGCTGACTCGGCACCGGTGATGTCATCGGCCTCGAGGTCGATGTCGTCATCGCTGTCGTTCTCGTCGTGCAGGTCGATGTCGATTCCGTCGAGTTCGTCGTCGCCGAAATCGCCGTCGTCGTCCTCGTCCTCGTCGTCATCTCCGGCCTCGCCGTCTTCGACGTTCTCGGATGCCGCATCCTCCGTCTCAAGACCGGCCTCGCGTGCCGCTTGCTGAGCGGCCTGGTACTCCGCGAGACGTTCCGACCACGGGACCCAGTCCGGAGCGAGTAGGGCCTGCTCCCCCGGCAGCAACTCGGCCTCGAGCACGACGGGCTCCGAGTCCGCGTCCACGCGAGCGAGCGTGACGGTCCAGTGCCAGCCGGGGTATCCGGAGAGCGTGCACTCGAAGAGCAGGGAGAGCACGCGCTCACCCTCCACGATGTGTCCCGCGATAGGACCGATGCTCGAGGAGGCCGTGATCTCCACCAGTGCGTTGCGCGCCAGATCGTGCGCGTCGAGCAGCCGCTGATCGGCCGACGGCGGCTCGGTGATCGCAGCAGCGGAGGTCTCGGGGACCGGGCTCTGTCCGCTCGGTTGCTCAGGCATCCAGATCGTCCGCCACACGGCGCAGAACCGCCGCGATCTTGCGACCGTGCGCGGCATCGGGGTATCGGCCCCGTCGCAGGTCCGAGCCCATGCCGTCGAGCAGCTTCACGAGGTCTTCGACGATCACGGCCATATCGTCGGCGGACTTGCGGTTCATCTTCGACAGGCTCGGACGGCTCTCCAGAACGCGCACCGAAAGGGCCTGCGCACCTCGCTTGCCATCGGCGACTCCGAACTCGAGCCGCGTGCCGGCCTTGATCACCGCGCCGTCAGGCAGTGCCGAGGCGTGAAGGAAGACCTCTCCACCGCCGTCTTGGGCGATGAAGCCGAAGCCTTTCTCCTCGTCGTAGAACTTGACCTTGCCGGTAGGCATGGGGACCTCTTTCGGGTAATCGACGCTCGCACGCCGCTCATCTGCAACGTCAATTATCCTTGATTCTGTGACCGAGACGACTTCCCAGCCAGCTTCGCGCCTTCAGCGCACCCTGGCGTTCACCGCGGCGGGGCTGGTGATCATCTCGATTGTCTGTTTTTTCGTTCTGATCATCGGCACCTGGCTGGGCGCCGGACCGTCCCAAGGGTCGGGCAAAGGCATCTGGCCCACCGTCGAACTGCTGCCGCTGATCGCGCTTCCTCTCGCGCTGGTGATGATCATCGTTCTCCTGATCGTGAGCCTCGTCAGCCGAAGCAGGCAGAACCGGACGTCCGGACGCTAGGCCACACGGAGTACAGGGTGATGGGGCCCGAGCCGCGATGACCAGCACACTGACGTTGGCCTCCCGGTTGGGTGGCCTCGACGATGCGAACCTTCACGATCTCATTCGCGCACGCGGCATCGGCCGAGCGCGCATCGAGGACTTCTTCGACCTTGCGGACGCATTGCTCGAACCGCCTTCTGTTCAACACGCACTCGCGCCCCTGGCGCGCCCGACTCTGGCCGTGCTGGCCGCGATCGCCGAATTCGGCGAGACCGCCGACGCCCGGCAGGTGGTCGATCTGCTGCACGAGTGGGGAGACGCGGATGTCTCGCCCGAGTCCGTCGCCGCGGCTTTCGACTCGCTCGTCGACGTGTTCCTCGCGGAACGCATCGGCACCGGCGTCGGGATCTACCCGGCTGTCGCTGCGCGGTTCGCGTCATGGATGGAGGCAGAGGGCCTCTCCGGTCACAAACTGGCCGCACCCGGCAAACCCGCCGCACTGTCCGCCGTGCCCGATGTCGACCGCCGGTTCGTCGACAAGCTGTCTGCTGAGCGCGCATTCATCGCCGCCGGTGCCGTTGCCGAGTTCGTCTACGAACTCGAGCGCGAGCCGGCGCGCGAACTGCAGAAGGGCGGACTCGCGCTGCCCGACACCCGCCGCGTAGCCTCTGCGCTCGGCATCGAGGCCGAGTCCGTTCCGACCGTGCACTGGCTGGCCGTCGGATGCGGACTCGTCGTACGCGAGGGTGCTGTCTGGCTGCCGACAGATGCCGCTGAAAAGTGGGCACAACTCGCCACGCCGGAGCGCTGGGCGGCACTGGCCGTCGCGTGGCTCGATTCGGTGCCCGTCGACATCCGCCAGCTCATGGTGGAACGCACGCACGCCGCGTGGGGTGACGCGTTGCGCGCGTACGCCCGCTGGCGATACCCGGCGGCGGATGCGACGCTCGACCGAAGAGTCAACGACGTGGAGACCCACGCCGAATTCCTCGGCATCACGGCGGGCACGGCACCGAGCGCGGCAGGGGTGAAGCTGCTGGAGGCGGGAGCGGATGCCGCCGCGCAGGTCATCCGCGCTGCCTTCCCCGCCGAGGTCGATCGCGTCTACGTGCAGCACGACCTCTCGATCGTGGCGCCCGGCCCGCTGACGCCTGCACTGGATGCCAGGCTGCGCACGCTCGCCGACGTTGAGGGCACAGGACTCGCCACCAGCTTCCGGGTCTCCCCATCGTCGCTGCACCGTGCGATCGCCGGCGGCGAGACCGCGGCATCGCTGCGTCTGTTCATCGAGTCCATCTCGCTCACCGGCCTTCCGCAGCCGGTCTCGTACCTCATCGACGAAGCCGCCTCCCGCTACGGGCGGGTGCGGGTTTCAGGCTCGGAGGCCGGAACGCTGGTGCACTCGACGGACGGACAGCTGCTGCGCACGATCGGCGTCGACCAGGGCCTGTCGGCTTTGGGCTTGAGGCAGCGTTCCGAGGGCGAGCTGGCGAGCAGATTCCCCCTGGATGTCGTCTATTGGGCACTCGTCGACGCGCACTACCCCGTTGTGGCCGAAGACCACGACGGCACGCAGTTGCGGGTGAGGCGCAGGCTGGGACACACCGAGCAGCACGAGACGACAGATGCAGCACAGGAGCTCGTGCTGCGCCTTCGCACCGCGGAGCGCGCCGATGGAGAAGAGGGCACGCAGGCCTGGCTGAACAGGCAGCTGGAGTCGGCGGTGCGCTCGCGCACGACGGTCACTGTGACGGTCGCGCTGCCGGACGGCCACGAACAGGACTACACACTCGAGCCGACCGGACTCGGCGGTGGCAGGTTGCGCGGCCGGGATCGCGCGAGCGACATCGAACGCACACTGCCGGTGTCGAGCATCCGCTCCGTGCAGACAGGCTGAGGGGACGTCCCGACAGCCAGCGACAATGCGGGCGTCCCACATAGACTCGACTGTTATGTCCGATGGCCCTCTGATCGTGCAAAGCGACCGCACCGTGCTGCTCGAGGTCGCCCATCCCCAGGCAGAGGATGCCCGCCACGACCTCGCGATCTTCGCCGAGCTCGAGCGGGCGCCGGAGCACATCCACACGTACCGCATCACCCGCCTGGGACTGTGGAACGCTCGCGCCGCTGGGCATGAGGCATCCGACATGCTGAGCACGCTTGAGCGGTACTCGAAGTTCCCGATCCCGCAGACCGTCGCGATCGACATCCAGGAGACGGTCGCCCGCTACGGACGGCTGGTGATCGAGCGCGACGACGAAGGCGTGCTGGTGCTGCGCAGCGACGACGAGGCCGTGCTGCGCGAGGTGTCGGGCGCCAAGAGGATCGCGCCTCTGCTTCTCGAGCGTCGGGCGGACGGCGGGTTCACGGTGGCGGCGTGGGCACGCGGCCAGCTCAAGCAGGAGTTGGTCAAGCTCGGCTGGCCCGCCGACGACCTCGCCGGGTACAGCCCGGGCACGCCGCATGAGATCGCGCTCGACACGACCGACTGGCACCTGCGCGACTATCAGAACAAAGCCGTCGACAGCTTCTTCGAGGGTGGCTCTGGAGTGGTGGTGCTGCCGTGCGGCGCCGGCAAGACCCTCGTCGGGGCCGGCGCGATGGCCACGGCGAAGACGACCACGCTCATCCTGGTCACCAACACCGTGTCCGCCAGGCAATGGCGCGACGAACTGCTTCGCCGCACCTCGCTGACGGCGGAGGAGATCGGTGAGTACTCGGGGCAGGTCAAAGAGATCCGGCCCGTCACGATCGCGACCTACCAGATCCTCACCGCCAAGCGGAAGGGCGAGTACGCACATCTCAGCCTTCTCGACGCGCTCGACTGGGGTCTCATCATCTACGACGAGGTGCACCTGCTGCCTGCGCCGGTGTTCAAGCTCACGGCGGAACTGCAGGCCAGACGGCGCCTCGGCCTCACAGCCACCCTCGTGCGCGAGGACGGCCGCGAGGGCGACGTCTTCTCGCTGATCGGCCCCAAGCGGTTCGACGCACCGTGGAAGGAGATCGAGTCCCAGGGCTTCATCTCGCCCGCCGCGTGCTACGAGGTGCGCATCGATCTGCCGGCATCCGACCGACTCTCCTACGCGGCTGCTGCGGATGACGAGCGCTACCGGCTCGCCGCCACGGCTCCGGCGAAGCTCGACGTCGTGAAAGCGCTGGTCGCGCGGCACGTCGGCGAGCGCATCCTCGTGATCGGGCAGTACCTCGATCAGATCGACGAACTGGCGGATGCCCTCGACGCGCCATCGCTCACCGGCGCGACGCCCGTCGACGAGCGCGAGCGTCTTTACCAGGAGTTCCGCGAGGGCATCACCCTCGTGCTCGTGGTCAGCAAGGTCGCGAACTTCTCGGTCGACCTGCCGGAGGCCACCGTCGCCATCCAGGTCAGCGGGTCGTTCGGCTCCCGCCAGGAGGAGGCCCAGAGGCTGGGACGACTTCTGCGGCCGAAGGAATCCGGACTCTCGGCGAATTTCTACACCCTGGTCGCGCGCGACACCGTCGACCAGGATTTCGCGCAGAACCGCCAGCGCTTCCTCGCCGAGCAGGGCTACGCGTATTCGATCGTCGACGCCGGCGAACTCGCCGCGTAGGTCTCCGCGCAGGTCAGAGAACCCGGTACTGCAGAAACAGGGTGCCGCCAGACCGCAGCACCTGCTCCAGCCCGAGGCCGCGCTCGCCCTCTGCTCCGCCGATGATGCGCTGACCGGCACCGCCCTCCAGCACCGGACTCACCGTGAGACAGAGCTCATCGAGGGTGCCCTGCCGAACGAACGTGCCGAAGAGGTGCGGGCCGCCTTCGCAGTGCACCCGCTTCAGCCCACGATCGGCGAGCGCATCCAGTGCCGTCGCGGTGTCGAAGGATGCCTCGCCGCACACGATCACGTCTGCCACGGCGCCCAGGCGCTCGCGCCGCACCACCGGCGACGACCCGTTCGTGAGAATGATCGGTCGAACGGGCGCCTGCGTGAACACGTCGCTCGCCGGGTCCAGGTCGAGCCCTCCCGACACGATCGCGAGCGTCGGCTGCGCGGCGAAACCGCGAGAGACACGCCACCGCTCGGATGCCTCGTCGACACGCATGCCGCCGTAGCCTTCGGCCCTGATGGTGCCTGCCCCCACCACGACGACGTCGCAGGGGCGGCGCAGCAGGGCGAAGACCCGCTTGTCCGCGGCATCGGACAGCCCGCCGGAGAGTCCCTCGACGGTCGCCGATCCGTCGGCGGACGTCACGAAGTTCACTCGCACCCAGCGCCCTCCAGCACCGTGCTCGCGTGCTCCGCGCTCGTAACCGTCGATGATGGCGTCGTCGTGGAGTTCCCCCGGCCTGGCGGGCGCGATCGACTCGATCGCGGGATCCGTGTCTGCCACCGTCTCAGCGGCCATCGGCGCTCCCCCGCTCACTCCTCATTGACATCCCCCATGTTGTGCTTCAGGTACGCAGGATCCCTCAGTCCCAGAATCGTCTCGGTCATCCGCACCGCGGCGACGGACTCCCGCACATTGTGCATGCGCACGACGCGTGCACCCTGGGTGATGCAATACACAGCGGCGGCGAGTGATCCCTCGAGGCGATCGCCCCGCTCGGCGTCCAGAGTCTCGCCGATGAAGTCCTTGTTCGACACCGCGGCGAGCGCGGGCAGTCCGATGGCCGCGATTTCATCGAACCTCCTCGTCAGTTCGAGCGTGTGCAGTGTGTTCTTGTTCAGATCGTGCCCCGGGTCGATCACGATGCGCGACTCCGGCACGCCCGAGGCGACCGCCAGTCCGACGCGGTCGCGCAAGAACTCCACCACCTCTGCGACCACGTCGTCGTACCGGGGGCGTGGGTACGCGGTGCGCGGCTCCGCAAGGCTGTGCGTGATCACGAGCGTCGCAGCACTGTCGGCGACGATCTCGGCGAGCGTCTCGTCACGGATGCCCGTCGTGTCGTTGATCACGTCCGCCCCTGCCACGATCGCGTGCCTCGCCACCTGGGGCTGGAAGGTGTCGACGGAGATGACCACGTCCGACTCCCGCCTCAGCGCCTCGATCACCGGCACCACCCTGGCGATCTCGTCGTCGACGGGGAGCGGCGGTCCGGGTTTGAACGGCACGCCGCCGATGTCGATCCAGTCGGCGCCCGCCTTCACCGCGGCGAGACAGGCGCGCACAGCGGCATCCAGGCCGAATGTGGCGCCTTTGTCGTAGAACGAGTCGGGGGTGCGGTTGACGACGGCCATCACCGCGACCCTTCGCGAGAAGTCGAACGTGTGCGCGCCGATCTCGCGCACCGGGTGGCGCAGCGGCGGCAGCCAGACGCTCACGCGTCGACCACGAGATCGCCGAGCGGCACGCCGGGGTCGGCGAGCTTCGCCTCGTCCACCGGCGACTGGGACCTGATGAGGCCCTGAACCTGCTCGTTCACATCCCACACGTTCACGTTCATGCCGGCGACCACCCTCCCTCGTGGCGTCACCCAGAACGACACGAATTCCCTGCCGGCGACATCGCCGCGGTAGACCACGTGCGTGCCCTCCAGCAGGGGTGCGTATCCCGAATACTCCATGCCGACGTCGAACTGGTCCGTATAGAAGTAGGGGATGTCGTCGTACTCGACGCCACGGTCGAGCAGGTTGAGCGCGGCCGTCTTGCCCGTACCGATGGCATTCGCCCAGTGCTCGCTACGCAGTCTCTGCCGCACGACGGGGTGGTACGGGTTGGCCGCGTCGCCTACCGCGAAGACACCGTCGGCGCTCGTTCGCATGCCGGCGTCGACCAGGATGCCGCTTGCCACCTCGAGTCCGGCATCCTGAGCCAATGACACCAGCGGCACTGCCCCCGCGCCGACGATGACGACGTCGGCGTCCACGACGCCGCCCGCGTACTCGACACCGGTCACCGCGCCACCCTCCGTTCGGAACGCCGTCGCAGCTTCTCCGCGCCGAATGTGCACGCCGTGCTCCTCGTGCAGGGCTGCGAACACCTCACCGAGTTCGTCGCCCAACGCTGACGACAACGGCACCCGTGAATGCGAGAGAACCGTGACGTCGTTGCCGAAGGTTCGCGCGTTCGCGGCGACCTCCATGCCGATCCATCCAGAGCCGACAACGACCACGCGCTTGTCACCCGCGGAGATCGCCTCGTGGATGCCGCGCGAGTCCTCGATCGTTCGCAGGTAGTGGATGCCCGCGGCATCCGCCCCCGGCACCTCCAGCCGCCTTGGCGTCGCCCCGGTCGCGATCAGGAGCCTGTCGAACGGCACGGCCGTTCCGCCCTCGAGCAGCACCGATCTCGCATCGAGGTCGAGCGTGTTGGCATGCAGCCCCGAACGCACGTCGACGTCGTGATCACCCCACCAGGCCTCGTCCTGCACCCACACCTCTGAATCGTCGAGAGAAGCCAGATAGGCCTTGGAGAGCGGCGGCCTGGCGTAGGGCTTGTGCGCTTCGCCTGCGACGAGTGTGAGGTGGCCGTCGAAGCCTTCCTCGCGCAACGTGACGGCGGCCGTGCCGGCCGCGAGGCCACCTCCCACGATGACGAACTCCTGTGCTGACATGCGTCCCCTCCTCGTTCGACGCGGCCATCGGCAACGCCCGCGCTTCACTTGATTCTTCTGCATTCACCCCTGCTGCGGCTGCCAGGAGGTCCTCTGCGCGCACACCATTTGCCACTCGATTCTGCACGACAGACTCCCAGGTTGAACCCAGCCAACGCGCAGATACTGGGCGCATGAGCACTGGACCCCGAATTCTGATCGTCGATGACGAGCCGAACATCCGCGACCTCCTCACCACGAGCCTGCGTTTCGCCGGATTCGCTGTGCGCGCCGTCGGCAACGGCGCCCAGGCGATCAGTGCGGTGCTCGAAGAGGAACCCGATCTGATCATTCTGGACGTCATGCTTCCCGACATGAACGGCTTCGGCGTGACCAAGCGTCTGCGCGGAGCCGGTTACACGGCGCCGATCCTCTTCCTCACCGCCAAAGACGACACAGAAGACAAGATCACCGGCCTCACGGTGGGCGGCGACGACTACGTCACCAAGCCGTTCAGCCTCGACGAGATCGTCGCCCGCATCAAGGCCATACTGCGCCGCACCATGCAGGCCGACGACGACGCGATCATCCGCGCCGGCGAGCTCACCATGGATCAGGACACGCACGAGGTCTTCGTCGGCGACACCGCCATCGAGCTCTCCCCCACCGAGTTCAAACTGCTGCGCTACCTCATGCTCAACCCGAACCGGGTGCTGTCGAAGGCGCAGATCCTCGACCACGTCTGGGAGTACGACTTCAACGGAGACGCGGGCATCGTCGAGAGCTACATCTCGTACCTGCGCCGCAAGGTCGACGCCCACTCGACAGAGCCGCTCATCCAGACGAAACGCGGTTTCGGCTACATGCTGAAGGCGGCGAAGGTCTAGGCCTCGCCGTCGTCTCAGCTTGACCGCATAGGCTCCTCACCCGTGACGCCAGCCTTCACCCACGTGCTCAGCCGAGAGCGGTGCGCCCGGCGCAGACGGGCGCACGAATGTTGAACAAGTGGAACGCCATATCGTTGCGCACCAAGATCACGGGCGTCACCGTGCTGGTGCTCACGTTCGGCCTTCTCGTGGCCGGACTCGGCACGATGCTGCTGTTCAAACCGGTGCTCATCGATCTCTTCGATCAGCAGCTGAAGTCGATCGCGGCCCAGCCGTCGAGCATCAACGCCATCCTGCCGACGGAGACCAAGGACGGCAGCGGGCCGGTTCTCGGTGAAGACGTCACCGCGACCTTCTACGTGGCGCTTTACGGTGCAGACGGCACGCTGGTGCAGCAGAACTGGAGCAAGGTCGCCGAGGCGAAGAGGCCGGACGTCCCGAAGACGCTCACGCTGGAGCAGGGCGCCGCATGCGCAAACCAGGGGGCCGGTTGGTTGCAGAGCCGCGACGGCAGCGGGTCGTTCCGCAGCGTGTGCGCCGTTGTCCAACTCGACGCGACGACTCCGACGTACGGCACGGTCATCATCGCGATCTCGACCGCCCAACTGGATGCCGCTCTCGCCAGCTATCTCTCGATCTTCTTCAGCTTCGGCGTGATCGTCGTCATCATCGGCGCGTTCCTCACCAGAGCGCTCGTGACGACCACGTTCCGTCCGCTGCGCGAGGTGGAACGGACCGCGGCCGAAATCGCTGACGGCGACTTCAGCCAGCGACTCGGGGGCGCCACCCCGAACACCGAGGTCGGCAGGCTGAACCGCTCCCTCAACACCATGCTGAACCGCATCGACCGTGCGTTCAAAGACCGCGCCCGCACGATCGAACAGATGCGCAGATTCGTCGGGGATGCCAGCCACGAGCTGCGAACGCCGCTCGTGTCGGTGCGCGGTTACGCGGAGCTCTACCGCATGGGCGCTCTGCAGACGCCGGACGAGGTCGCCCAGGCGATGGACCGCATCGAGAAGGAGGCCGTGCGCATGGGCCTCCTCGTCGAGGATCTGCTGGAGCTCGCCCGCCTGGATGAGACCAAGCCGTTGGCTGCGACAGAGGTCGACCTCGTGCCGCTTGCGCACGACGCCGCACTCGACGCCAACGCCGGCAACCCCGACCGCACCGTCTCGGTGAACCTCTCGCTGCCGCCGCTGCCGCCACCTCCTCCCGGGCCGTCGGCAGAGAGGGCCGTCGAAGCGGATGTCGACGACGACATCGAGCCGCAGACACCATCGCAGCGTCAGTCGTCGTCAGCCCGCCAGCAGCGGGGCGCGAACACGACGGGGCCCATCGGGTTCGCCGGCGCCACCCTCGCCCGGTTGCGCCGCAGGCCACGCAAGGCCGACCCGGGCGTGGAGACAGCACCCCTCGAGCTCGCCGACATCCCCGAGCCGCCGACGGTGCGACCGATCGTGATGGCAGAAGAGAACAAACTGCGTCAGGTGATCGCGAACCTGATCGGCAACGCCGTGCGCTACACGCCAGACGGCAGCCCGATCGAGATCGGCGTCACCGTCGACCAGGACCGTCAGGTCGCCGAGCTCTCCGTCATCGACCATGGCGACGGCATCCCTCCTCAGATCAGGGAGAAGATCTTCCAACGGTTCTGGCGCGCTGACACCTCGCGCACCCGCGAGACGGGCGGAAGCGGACTCGGACTGGCGATCGTCGCATCCATCGTCGCCGCCCACCACGGCACGGTCGACGTCGTCGAGACCCCCGGTGGCGGTGCCACGTTCCGCATCACGCTCCCGCTCGCAGACTCCCCCGCTGCGCCGAAGCCGCCAGAGCAGTCCTGAACTGTCGGCCGTCGACACGCACGACCCCTCCCTCTGCGGCAAGGACGAATAGCCGCAACCCCTCCCCTTTCGGCAAGACTGCATGTCCCGAACCCCTCCCCGTTCGGCAACGACGATGGTCCGGCACCTCTCCCCTTCTGGCAAGCGCCGTGCGCGGTTCGTCGGCGATCCCCGCGTCTTTTCCGGCCGGGGACGGTTACCGTTGCGGGGTGCGCGATGACGAGTTACGGCGCCTGCTGACCGAGAGCAACCCGTGGTGGGCCGCGGCCGCCAGGGGCGCCGATCCGACCGAATGGGTGGCGGGCAACCGCACGCTGCGCGAGCGCACACGCTATGAGCTCGGGTACCGCAGCGGCATCCTCGACGATGTCGCGGGCATCCAACCCGACGGCCGGCTCGTCGTGCTGACGGGACCGAGGCGCATCGGAAAATCCGTTGCTCTGCTGGATGCCGCGGCGAACCTCTGCACCCTGCCCGATGTCGACCCGAGGCAGATCATCTACGTGCCGTGCGACACGATGCGCGGCCGCGACGTCACCCGCACGCTCACGCTCGCCAGGATGCTCACTCGCTCCGTCGACCAGCAGGGCCAGCGGCCAAGGGTGTGGCTCTTCGACGAGATCAGCATGGTGACCGGATGGACCAGCGCGCTCAAGCTCGCCCGCGACACGACTGCCTTCGGCGACGACACGGTCGTCGTCACCGGCAGCCGGTGGGCGCAGTCCGAAGACATCCAGGGCAACCTGCTCGCCGGGCGTGCCGGTTCGTCCGGTTCTCATCGCATCCGGCAACTGCTGCCGATGTCGTTCCGCGACTTCCTGGTCGCCGCCTACCCGGGTCTGCCGGTCGTGCCGGCGTTCAACCCGGCCGACCTGCAGGCCGACGCTGCACGGTGGGCGCTCGACGAATTGCAGTTCGCGGTCGACGAACTCGACCTCGCCTGGCAGGACTACCTCACGTGCGGCGGCTTTCCCAGGGCGGTGTTCGAGCACACTCGCGCGGGGGCCGTCTCCGACGGGTACGCGCGGGACCTGCACGCCTGGCTTCGGCGCGACGTCGATCCGGATGCACCGACCAACACGACCACCACCCTGCTGCGCGGCATCGGCGAGCGGATGGCCAGCCCGCTCAATCTCACCGCAACGGCACAGGAACTCGGCTACGCGAGCCGGCCGACCTTCACCGCTCGCGTCGAGCGTCTCATCAGCACGCACGCCGCGCTGCGCTGCAATCAGGTGCGGGATGCCGGTGACCGTGTCGTCGGCGCGCACTACAAGCTCTATCTCACCGATCCCATCCTTGCCTGGATCCCGTCGATCATCAGCCCTGGTCTCCCAGCCCCCGACTACGCGGCACTCACCGAATCCGCATTGGGCGCAACGCTCGCGCGCGCGATCGAGTCGCTCGACGAGGGGCGCTGGCTTTCCGACGACTCCGTCGGCTATGCGCGCACCGAGTCGAACAACGAGATCGATTTCGCCCCGGTCCGCGTGCCAGTCGGCCGCACGCACGGTATGACGGTGCCCATCGAGAGCAAGTGGGTCGATGCCAGCTGGAAGGCGGAGTCACGCGTCATCGACGGCAAGTACGGGCGCGGCATCCTCGCCACCAAGTCCGTGCTCGACCTGGAGGGCGACGTCTGGGCGGTTCCAGCACCGCTGACGGCACTGCTGCTCGCGTAGCGACGCCCTGCTCGTCCTCCCCAGCTGTGCAAGACCTGCGGCTCGCCACGGAACGGATGCCCCGCGCTCGGCCGGGCCACCGGCATCCGTAGTCTCGGGTCACCGCGCACACCCGCACGACGCGGATCGGTGCCTGCCCTGCTGGACAGGCTTCGCCGGCGCGCCCATGACAGGAGGAACCATGACCACATACCGGGTGGACAGCGACCAGATGATCTCGGCGACCGCCGCAGTGCGAAGCTCGATGAGCCGCATCCAGAGCGAGGTGGCCGGTCTGCTCGGCCAGCTCACTGGCCTGCAGGGCACGTGGAGCGGTCAGGCGTCCGATTCATTCCAGGGTGTCGTGACGCAGTGGAGGGCGACCCAGCAGCAGGTCGAGGAGTCTCTCGCGGCGATCAACCAGGCTCTCGGCCAGGCCGGTCAGCACTACGCGGAGGCCGAGCTCACCAACACCAAGCTGTTCGCGGTCTGATCGGCCGTTCGCTGCCCGATCGGCCGTAGTTCACAGCATCACACGACGAGAGGGCGCCTCCCGTAGGAGACGCCCTCTCGTGCGTTGTGCGTGTGGACTAGAAGTCCATGCCGCCGCCCTCGCCACCGGGAACCGGGGCTGCCTTCTCGGGCTTGTCCGCGACGACAGCCTCCGTCGTGAGGAACAAACCGGCGATGGATGCCGCGTTCTGCAGAGCGGAGCGCGTCACCTTGGCCGGGTCGATGATCCCCTGCGCGAGCAGGTCGCCGTACTCGCCCGTCGCAGCGTTCAGGCCGTGGCCGGCCGGAAGCTCGGCTACCTTGGCCGCGACGACACCCGGCTCGAGACCGGCGTTGAGCGCGATCTGCTTGAGCGGGGCCTCGATCGCGACGCGAACGATGTTCGCGCCGGTCGCCTCGTCACCGGTCAGCTCGAGCTTCTCGAACGCGGCCTTGCCGGCCTGGATCAGCGCGACGCCACCACCGGCGACGACACCTTCCTCGACGGCGGCCTTCGCGTTGCGAACGGCGTCCTCGATGCGGTGCTTGCGCTCCTTGAGCTCCACCTCGGTCGCAGCGCCGGCCTTGATGACGGCAACGCCGCCGGCGAGCTTCGCCAGGCGCTCCTGCAGCTTCTCACGGTCGTAGTCGCTGTCGGTGTTCTCGATCTCGTTGCGGATCTGCTGCACGCGGCCTGCGATCTGCTCCGTGTCGCCTGCGCCCTCGACGATGGTCGTCTCGTCCTTGGTGATGACGACCTTGCGGGCCTGGCCGAGCAGGTCGAGAGTGACGTTCTCGAGCTTGAGACCGACCTCCTCGCTGATGACCTGACCACCGGTGAGGATGGCGATGTCCTGCAGCTGAGCCTTGCGACGGTCACCGAAACCGGGGGCCTTGACGGCGACCGACTTGAAGATGCCGCGGATCTTGTTCACGATCAGCGTCGCGAGCGCCTCGCCGTCGACGTCCTCGGCGATGATCAGCAGCTGCTTGCCCGCCTGGATCACCTTGTCGACGATCGGCAGAAGGTCCTTGATGTTCGAGATCTTCTGGTTCGCGATCAGGATGTACGGGTCCTCGAACACCGCCTCCTGGCGGTCGGGGTCCGTGACGAAGTACTGCGACAGGAAGCCCTTGTCGAAGCGCATGCCCTCTGTCAGCTCGAGCTCGGTGCCGAACGTGTTCGACTCCTCGACCGTGACGACGCCTTCCTTGCCCACCTTGTCGATGGCCTCGGCGATGATCGCACCGATCTCGGGGTCGGCAGCGGAGATGGACGCTGTCGCTGCGATCTGCTCCTTCGTCTCGACCTCCTTGGCGTTCGCGATGAGCTGCTCGGTGACAGCTGCGACGGCCTTCTCGATGCCCTTCTTCAGACTGATCGGGTCAGCACCGGCCGCGACGTTGCGCAGACCCTCGCGTACCAGAGCCTGGGCGAGCACAGTCGCGGTGGTGGTTCCATCACCGGCGACGTCGTCGGTCTTCTTCGCGACCTCCTTGACCAGCTCGGCGCCGATCCGCTCGTACGGGTCGTCGAGCTCGATCTCCTTAGCGATGGACACGCCGTCGTTGGTGATCGTCGGGGCGCCCCACTTCTTGTCGAGCACGACGTTGCGACCGCGCGGGCCGAGGGTCACTCGGACTGCGTCGGCGAGCGTGTTCAGTCCACGCTCGAGGCCGCGACGCGCCTCCTCGTCAAAAGCAATGATCTTTGCCATGTTGTTTCTCGTCCCTCCCGGACGTTACGCGAAAGAATCAGTGGGTTAGCACTCAATCGGAGTGAGTGCTAAGGCGATTCTGGCACTCGACACCCGCGAGTGCAAGACGAGTGCCACCGCGTGACGTGCGCCGGGAGCGAACCGGCCGGCCGCCGACGCTAGACGGCGGCCGGCAGACGAACACGAAGGGCGCCGCGCTGTGCGCGACGCCCTTCGTGTTCTCGAGGTCGTCAGACGGGTCGCACGGACTCCGCCTGGGGACCTTTGCTGCCGGTGCCGACCTCGAAAGTCACCTGCTGACCCTCTTCGAGGACCTTGTAACCGTTCATGTCGATCGCGGAGTAGTGAACGAAAACGTCCTGACTCCCGTCATCGATCGTGATGAAGCCGTAGCCCTTCTCAGCGTTGAACCATTTGACGGTTCCGTTCGCCATTGATTACTCCCATTGCCCTTGACCCAACGCCGCGTGGTCGCGCGCGTTGAACCCCGATAGTAGCGGCCGCCCTGGGCGCTGACGAGAGGTGTTTCCAGATTGAGACATTCGGTCACGCGACGGGGATAATCCCCGTTTCCAGCGACTCGATCGGGCCTCGTCGAGCGTGCCGACCGGGCACCGCGACCTCAGTCGCCGCCGGTCTTGTAGTCGGTTCCGAGCACGATCGTGATGTCGGCCCCAGAGGCCACGAAATCCTGAGTCACTTGGATGGGCGCGTTCCCCAGTGTCTTCGAGACGGCGAGCGCGGCGCCCTCGTTCTTTGGATCGGAGTAATACACCGTCGTCGCCTTGACGTCCGTCGAGCTTGCGTTGGCCGGCGTGATGTTCTTCCAGCCCGCGGCGGTCAGCTTCGTCGTGGCATCCGCCGCCAGACCGGACTCTGTCGTTCCGTTCAGCACGATCACGTTGAGAGCCGGGTTGACGGCCGGGGTGACGGTGGGAGTGGGGGTCGATGTGGGGGTCGGCGTCGTCGTGGTTGTTTTGGAGAACGGCAGGTTCACGTTGAGCGTGCCGTTGATCGCGAAGATCCCGAGAGCACCGAGGCCGACGATCACGATGACGGCTCCCGCACACCACGCGACCCAGATCCATCCATACCCTCGTGGCCGCGGTGCCCGATGCGCACCGATCCGCTCGAGGCCGTCTGGAACCTGGTCGAACCGGTCTGTCGGGTATTTCTCGGCCATCTTCTAGACAGGTCCTCGGGGTAAGGCGGCGTTACCGCGGTCTCATTCGTGCAGCGACGGTGTTCACTGCCGCGGGCGGAGCCGATCCGCTCGCGCCGCAAGGCGGACATCCCTCACCCGCTGCAGACGACGCACCAGCATCGGGTCGTGCACCAGGGCTTCGGGCGTATCGATCACGCGGCCGAGCACCTGATAGTACCTGGCGGTGGAAAGACCGAACTGTGCGCGGATCGCCTGCTCCTTGGCGCCTGCATGCTTCCACCAGCGCCGCTCGAATTCGAGCACGGCGAGGTCGCGCTCGCTGAGTCCCTCTGACGGCTTGTCTTCGCCGGGAACCTGTGCGAGATCGGGGTCGCCCACCACGCGCCCACCTCCTGCCGGTCGCCGCCATTGTAGGGTGCGGATGCCGCACGACGGCCGAGGCGCACGGAACAGTCGGAGCCGCACAGTCGTTAGCCTTGACGGGCAGGCGGACACGCGCGAGGCGCGACATCTTCCGCATGCGAGGAAGGATCCAGCAGCCATGACCTACAAGGTCTCCAAGACAGACGAGCAGTGGCGCCACGAGCTCGACGACGAGCAGTTCTCCGTTCTGCGCCAAGCTGCCACAGAGCGCCCATGGACCGGCGAGCTGCTCGACGAGAGCCGGGCAGGCGTCTACACGTGTGCGGCGTGCGGCGCCGAGCTGTTCAAAAGCGGCACCAAGTTCGATTCGGGATGCGGCTGGCCGAGCTTCTACGAATCCGTTCGCCCAGAGGCCGTCGAGCTGATCGAAGACGACTCGCTCGGCATGGTGCGCACCGAGGTTCGTTGCGCCAACTGCGGCTCGCATCTCGGCCACGTATTTCCCGATGGGTTCGGCACCCCGACCGGCGACCGGTACTGCATGAACTCGATCTCGCTCGACTTCACCCCGCAGGCGGAGTCCGTCGGGTCTGACGGCACCGACCAGCCCCTGTGACCTCAGCACGCCACGCAGCCGCCGCGAGGCGCTCGTACTCGAAGGTGACCGACGCTGCGCCGACACACGAACAACTCGTCGATCTCGTCGCCGCGGCCGGCAGGGTCGCCGACCACAGTTCGTTGCGGCCGTGGCGACTGATCGAGTTGCGCGGGGATGCCCGGGTTCGCCTCGGGGAGGCGATCGCGGCGACGGAGAGCCGCGGCGGTGAACACCGCGCGCCGTCGACCAAACCGCTACGAGCTCCGCTGCTGATAGCGATCGTGTCATCGAGGCGGCACAGCGAGAAGGTGCCCGGCTGGGAGCAGGACGCCGTGGCATCCGGGGTCGCGCACGTCTTGAGCTTGCTGCTCGACGAAGCGGGCTGGGGCGTCATCTGGCGAACCGGCCACTACACGCGCTCGAAGACGGTCGAACGGATGCACGGGCTCGGCAAGAAGGAGGGACTGCTGGGCTGGCTGTACGTCGGCGGCAAGCCGGAGCAGAGAGACGGCAAGGGTGAAGGAGCGCCGAAGCTGGTCGACGCCGAACGTCTCATCACCGTTCTGTAGTGACGGCCAAGCGCGACGCGCGAGTCATCCGTCGAAACCGAAGAGCCGGCTGCGAGGTTCGAACTCGCGACCTTTCGCTTACAAGGCGAATGCTCTACCAACTGAGCTAAGCCGGCGCAGGCAGATGCCCACCGATATCTTATGGGGTCAGCTCGTCGGTGTCGTCGTCGCTGTCGGTGTCGGCGTCGGCGTCGAGTAGGTGTCGGCCTGAGCCTTCACGATGAACGCGCGGAACTCATCGGGATCGGTGAGCGATCCCTGGTACTGCTTGCCGTTGACCAGGATGAGCGGCGTTCCCTTGAACTGCTTCACGCTCGAGTTCGGAATCGACCCGCCGAGAGCGCGATCCAGCGCACTTTGCGCCCACGGCTCGAACCTGCCGTCGTCAATGCACTTCGACACCGAGTCGTCGTTCTTCGTCCCGGCCTTCTTCACCAGCTTCTTGAGCTGCTGGTCTGTGAGTCCGGCCGTGTTCTCCTGCGGCTGGTTGTCGAACAACTCCCTGTTGAAAGCCCAGAACGAATTCGGGTCGTAGTTCGCGACGCATGCGGCAGCGTTGTCGGCGCGCAGCGAGTACTTCGTTCCCGCCGAATGGCTCGCCAGCAGTGGAATGGGGTGGATCTCGATCGTGGCAGCCCCACTGTCGACCAGCTTTCCGATCTGGTCGATGTTGGCTCGCTCGAACTCTCCGCAATACGGGCAGAGATAGTCGACGTAGGTGACGATGCTGACGGCGCCGCCGCCGGCAGAATCCTGCTTCTTCGACACCGGCTTGGCGTCGGCCGCCGCTGCAGGCGTCAACTCGGCCTTCATGTCCTTGCCGATCAGGATGCCGTCGCTCGCCATGTTCGCCGGGCCATGCTCCGGAGCGTGGATCGAACTGACGATCACCACGGCGACGACCGCAGCGGCTGCGATGACAACGGCGATGATGCTGGTGCGGACGACCGCACTGCGGCGGCGCTCCTGCTTGCGGTGCCGTTCGCGGAGTTGGCGCGCCTTATCGCGTGCCGCCGCACGGCGTTCGCCGTTGTTGGGGCGCTCAGCAGGATCGCCGTTGCTCATTCGGTCTCACTTCGGGTGGTGAACTGTGTCGTGCAGGGGACGGCATGCGCTGATGACGAGGCATGCGAAGGCACCGGACGATCGTAGAGCGGCACTCTGGGAAATGCCCAGACGACCTCCAGACGTTCCCCGGATGTCGTGCTTGCGAGACCGCGACGAAAGGGCTCGAGGAGGCCGATTCGCCCGCGCGTGACGCATGTCGTAACATCGGATCTGGTCATCGGAGACTTCGATGGCCATACAACATCCATTCACTACGGATCGTCCGGCACGTACCTGCCGGTGAAGGAGACACACAACCATGGCAACCGTCACGTTCGACGATGCAACCCGGATCTACCCGGGCTCCACTCGCCCCGCCGTCGACAAGTTGAGCCTCGATATCGCCGATGGCGAGTTCCTGGTTCTCGTCGGCCCCTCCGGATGCGGAAAGTCGACATCCCTGCGCATGCTCGCCGGCCTCGAAGAGGTCAACGAAGGCAACATCTTCATCGGAGACCGCAACGTCACCGATGTTCCGCCGAAAGACCGCGACATCGCCATGGTCTTCCAGAACTACGCGCTGTACCCGCACATGACCGTCGCCGAGAACATGGGCTTCGCCCTGAAGATCGCCGGAGTGCACAAGGAAGAGCGCGCGACGCGGGTGCTGGAGGCAGCCAAGCTGCTCGACCTCGAGCCGTACCTGAACCGCAAGCCGAAGGCCCTCTCCGGCGGTCAGCGTCAGCGCGTCGCGATGGGCCGTGCCATCGTGCGCAGCCCGCAGGTGTTCCTCATGGACGAGCCGCTGTCGAACCTCGACGCCAAGCTCCGCGTTCAGACCCGCACCCAGATCGCTTCGCTGACCCGCCGCCTCGGCGTCACGACCGTCTACGTGACGCACGACCAGACCGAGGCCCTGACCATGGGCGACCGCATCGCGGTGCTCAAGGACGGCGTGCTCCAGCAGGTCGGCACCCCGCGCGAACTGTACGCAGAGCCGACCAACGTCTTCGTCGCCGGATTCATCGGCTCCCCCGCGATGAACCTGTTCTCGGCCGACGTGACCGAGGGTGGCATCCAGTTCGGCAACGCCATCGTGCCGGTGGACCGTGATGTGCTGGCCAAGGCAGGCAAGCAGGTCACCATCGGCGTGCGTCCGGAAGACGTCGTCGTCTCCACGACCGCGAGCAACGGCCTCACCGTCGCTGTGGACCTGGTCGAGGAGCTCGGCGCCGACGGTTACCTCTACGGCCACACCGAGGTCGACGAGAAGCGCGTCGACATCGTCGGGCGCGTCGACGGCCGCTCGCACCCGAACGCCGGCGAGACGGTGTACATCACACCGAAGCCCGGCCACGTGCACCTCTTCGACGCTGAAAGCGGCGAGCGCCTCGGCGGCGCCGTGGTCGACTGACCCGATCTCCACCGACCGCCCCGGATCCGAGCCCGTCTCGGATTCGGGGCGTTCTTCTTTGCTCCAAGTAGGGTTTATTGCTATGGCCGGCTCCCTCAACATCACCGCTGCGACGGTGGATCCCGCGCTGCTCGACCTTCCCTGGGACCTTCCGCTGGACGAGTGGCCGAACGATCACATCGCTCTGCTGCCCAAGGGCATCTCACGCCATCTCGTGCGGTTCGCGAACCTCTCCGGCTACGTCATCGCCATCAAGGAGACGACGGGTGAGATGGCCAGGCGCGAATACGACATGCTGCGCACCCTGCAGCGCGTCGACGTGCCGTGCGTCGACCCGTTGGCCGTGATCGAAGGCCGCGCCGACGAGTCAGGGCGACCGCTGAAGCCCGTGCTCGTCACCCGCCACCTGAAGTTCTCGCTGCCCTACCGGGCGTTGTACTCGCAGACACTTCGTCCCGACACGGCAACCCGTCTCGTCGACGCCCTGGCCGTTCTGCTGGTGAGACTGCACATGGTCGGTTTCTTCTGGGGCGACGTGTCGCTGTCGAACACCCTCTTCCGCCGCGATGCCGGCGCGTTCGCCGCATACCTTGTCGACGCCGAGACCGGCCAACTCTACGAGGGCGGCCTTTCGAACGGTCAGCGTGAGAACGACCTGGAGATCGCGCGGGTGAACATCGCGGGCGAACTGATGGACATCGCAGCGGGAGGACGACTCGCCGACGAACTCGACGCCGTCGAGGTCGCGGGCGGCATCGTCGCCGCGTACCGCTCGCTCTGGAAGGAACTGACCGGAAGCGAGTCGTTCTCCGCATCCGAACGGTGGCGCATCGCCGAACGCGTGCGTCGTCTCAACGAGCTCGGATTCGACATCGAAGAACTCGCTATCCGCACCAACGAAGATGGCGCTAGCGTGCGCATCCAGCCCAAGGTCGTCGACGCCGGGCACCACCAGCGGCGCCTCCTGCGGCTCACCGGCCTGGATGCGCAGGAGAACCAGGCTCGGCGGCTGCTGAACGACCTGGACTCCTATGCGGCGACCGTCGCGAAGCCCGGTATGGATGAGGAGGCCCTCGCGCACGAATGGCTCATGCGGGTCTTCGAGCCCGTCGTGCGGGCGATCCCTTCCGATCTGCGCGGCAAACTCGAGCCGGCCGAGGTGTTCCACCAGTTGCTCGATCACCGCTGGTTCATGTCAGAGGATGAAGGCCGCGACGTTCCGCTCGCCGAGGCGCTCTCGTCGTACATCAACGACGTCCTGCGGCACCGCAGAGACGAGGCGACAGTGATCGCACCGCTCACCGAGGCGATCACGGTTCCGACCGGTGTGATCGACGACGATGACGGCGACGACTGGCGTTCGAAGGTCTGACCTCAGCCGACCGACGGCACGGCCGACCAGGTGATGGTGCCGTCCGTCTGCCACGTCACGGTCACCGTCTCAGGGCGACCGTCGAGGGAACGCACGGCATCCTTCGTGAGTGAGAGCCCGTGAAGGGCGATGCCCGCTACCGTCGAGCAGGTCTCCGCTGCGCGGTCGCTGCCGACGACGGCGACCAGACAGATCTGGTCGTCCAAGCGCTTTGCGGCGTAGATCGAGCTGCTCTCCTGGAACGAGGCTCCGCCGGCGACGAGATGGAACGAGGTGGGAAGGAATCCGCGCGTGACGTCGGCCGACAGGACGTCGGCCTGCTCGGCGTTGCGGAAGTACTCCTCGATGGCCGGGCCCGGAAGAGGACGGAACGACGAGTCGTCCGGTGCGAGCGTCGCCGTCTTCGCGACAGTCGGCGGTGCCGCGTGACGGCCGGCTCCGGCACTCGCCCAGACGATCCCCATGACGAGGATGCCGAGCGCGAACGCCCCGACCGCACCGAGGATCGTCGTGCGCCGGAGTCTGCGACCCCGACCGTCGAGAGGATGTTCGCCGGAGCGCTGCTCGTCGACATCCGTGGGCGGCGACCCCGACGAGGCATCCGTGTCGGGGTCGTGGAACGGACGATCCGGTTGCAGCGTCGGGGTGCGCGGCTGCGAAGGCGTGCGGCTCGGGGCATCTGCCGACGCGTGCTCCCGGTCGAATTCGGCGAGTGCCCATTGACTCGGCGTCATCCGGACCGTGCTGCCGGTCGCCGGGTCGACGTAGTCGCGTGGCTGCTCGGCCGCGCCCTCTCGCGAGTACACGCGCTCGAGCAGACGTCGTCTCTCATCCATGAGACAACCTCCCGTCAGGAGTGCGAGCCGTCCTCTTCAGAGTATGCCGCGCAGTCTCCGAGGCGAGTCCTCGTTCGGATCAGCGGGCGTCGGCCTCCGAGCGGAGCTTGGCGATCTCGTACAGGGTCACGCTCGCGGCGATCCCCGCGTTCAACGACTCCGTGGTCGCGCTGATCGGAATCGAGACGATGGCGTCGCAGGTTTCGCTCACCAGGCGCGAGAGGCCCTTGCCCTCGCTGCCGACCACGACGACGACGCCTTGGTTCGCGAGCTCGAGCGAGTGCAGCGACACGTCTCCGTCTCCCGCGAGGCCCAGCACGAACAGGCCGCGCTTCTTCAGCCCCTTCAGCGTCTGCGTGAGGTTGGGAGCCATGGCGACCGGCGTGCGCGCCGCGGCACCGGCCGAAGTCTTCCACGCCGACGCGGTGAGTCCGACCGATCTGCGCTGCGGAACGATCACCACCTGTCCGCCGAACGCGGCGGTCGAGCGGATGATCGCGCCGAGATTGCGCGGGTCGGTCACGCCGTCGAGGGCGACGAACAGCGGTGTCTGACCGCGGCCGAGCACCTGGTCGAGCACGTCATCCGGATGCGCGTACTCGTAGGGCGGCACCTTCAGTGCGACGCCCTGATGCACGGCGTCGCGTCCGGACAAGCGGTCCAGCTCGGGACGCATCACCTCGAGCACGGGTATGCCCCGTTTGGTGGCGAGCGTGAGGATCTCCTTCACGCGGTCGTCGACCTCGATGCGGCTGGCGACGTACAGCGTCGTCGCGGGGATGCGTGCACGCAGCGCCTCGAGCACCGAGTTGCGGCCGGTGACGATCTCCGCCTCATCCGAGCTCGCCCTACGGCTTCCCGAGCCTCCGCCGGTATTCGAGCGTTGACCTGTGCGACCGGCGGCCTTCGCCGCAGAGCGCTCGGCGAGCGCCTTGCGCTTGCCTGCTGCGTGATACTCGCGGTCTTCGGCCTTGGGGGTGGGACCCCTGCCTTCCAGCGCCTTGCGACCCTGCCCGCCCGACCCCTTGATCGGGCCTTTCTTGGATTTGCGTACGGCTCCCGCGCGCGGCTTATTCGCCATCGATACTCCAATGTGCACCCGTAGGGGTGTCTTCGATCGTGATGCCCGCGTCGGCGAGCTCGGAACGGATGCGGTCCGCAGCTGCGAAATCGCGAGCCTGCCGCGCAGCCTGCCTGTCGGCGAGCAGCGTGCGCAGCAAGGCGTCGAGGACGGCGCGCGACGGGGCATCCGTCTGCGCCTTCCACGTCGTCGAAAGGGGGTTGATGCCGAGAACCTCGGTCATCGCGACGACCTGACCGCGTGCTGCGGCCGCCGCGCCGAGGTCTTCGCCGTCGAGCGCCTGATTGCCGGTACGCACGGTGTCGTGCAGCACGGCGAGCGCCTGCGGAACGCCGAAGTCGTCGTCCATGGCCGCCGCGAACGCGTCGGGGATGATCTCCACTCCGCTCGACGCGAATCGCGTTCCCTCGAGCCGGCGCTCGACCCGCTCGAGGAAGCCGGCGATGCGCTCCAGCGCCGCCTCGGCCTCGGCAAGCGATCCCGCTGTGTAGTCGATGGTCGAACGATAATGGGCGGCGCCCAGGTAGTAGCGAACCACGAGCGGGCGTGCAGCACCCAACAGATCTGCCGCATAGACCGAGTTGCCGAGCGACTTCGACATCTTCTGGCCAGATATGTTCACCAAGCCGTTGTGGACCCAGTAGTCGGCGAACGCCTCTCCGGCCGCGGTCGACTGGGCGAGCTCGTTCTCGTGGTGCGGAAAGCGCAGATCGAGTCCGCCGCCGTGGATGTCGAACCGCGATCCGAGGTAGCGCGACGACATCGCGGAGCACTCGATGTGCCAGCCGGGACGCCCGGCACCCCACGGGCTCTGCCACGACGCCGAGGCCGGTTCGCCTTCCTTGCGTCCCTTCCACAGAGCGAAGTCGCGGGGGTCGCGCTTGGCGCGCGGGTCGGCATCCGCAGCGGCCTCCATCGCGTCGATGCTCTGGTTCGTCAGTTCGCCATAGCTCGGCCAGCTGCGCACGTCGAAATACACGTCGCCGGAGTCGTCGTCGGCCCGGTAGGCGTGGCCACCGTCGATCAGCCGGGTGATGATCTCCTGCATCTGCGGGATGCTCGCCGTCGCGCGCGGCTCATACGTCGGCGCCTGGATGCCGAGAGCGGCATACGAGTCGGTGAATTCGCGCTCGTAGCGGTAGGCCAGCGCCCACCACTCCTCGCTGCTGCCGGACGCACGCGCCGCGGCCGCGTTGATCAGCACCTTGTCATCGACGTCGGTGACGTTGCGGACAAGCGTGACATCGAAGCCGCGGTAGTTGAACCACCGCCTGATCTGGTCGTAGACGAGCGCCGAGCGCAGGTGGCCGATGTGAGGAGAGGACTGCACGGTGGGACCGCAGACGTAGATGCCGACCCGGCCGTCTACGAGCGGAACGAAGTCGCGCAGCGCGGCAGCGCGCGTGTCGTACAGTCTGATTCCCACCCGATAAGACTATTCGGCCCGGGCTGGACGACCGCCCATTGTGTCGGCGCCGTTCGCGGGCATCACCACGGCTGTCGCGATGGCCGTGACACCTTCACCGCGCCCGGTGAACCCGAGACCGTCGGTCGTCGTCGCCGAGATCGAGACCGGCGCGCCGAGGATGCCCGTGAGCAGACGCTCCGCTTCCACCCGCCGTGCGGAGAAGCGAGGACGGTTGCCGATCAACTGCACGCTCACATTGCCGACGCGGAACCCCGCATTTCGCAACAGCTCGGCGGTCGCCAGCAGGAACACATCACCGTGTGCACCCGCGAAGCCGGGATCGTCGGTGCCGAACGCACCGCCGATGTCGCCGAGCCCGGCCGCCGACAGCAGTGCGTCCACCATGGCGTGGGCGACGGCGTCCCCGTCGCTGTGTCCGGCCAGCGCCGGCTCACCCGGCCAGTACAGCCCTGCGAGCCAGAGCTCGCCGTCACCGTCGAACGCGTGCGTGTCCGTGCCGACACCGATGCGGGGCATGCCGCCTCCCAGAAGCTGTTCCGCCCTGTGCAGATCTGCCGGCGTCGTGATCTTGAACGCGAGGGCGTCGCCCTTGATGATCCGCACGGCGTGCCCGGCCGCAGCGACGAGTGCCGCATCATCCGTCGCCTCGTCGACCGCCACGCGGTACGCCTCGACGATGTGCTCGCGCGGGAAACCCTGCGGGGTCTGCACCGCGACCAGCTCGGAGCGGTCGACGGTCTCGGTGATACGTGCGTCGGCATCCGTGCGCTTGACGGTGTCGCTCACGGGGAGCCCGGGGACGACGCCGTCGCCCGAGGCGTCGATGGCGGAGACCACGGCGTCGAAAAGGCCGGAGGGTGTGAACGCCCTTGCCGCATCGTGCACCAGCACGATCTCGACGGCGTCATCGAGCACGTCGAGCCCTGCCGCAACGGATGCCTGCCTGCTCGCGCCGCCCGCGACGACGACGACCTCGGGCGCGATCGGCACGATCAGCTCAGTGGTTCGGTCCGTCAGCTCATCGGGCACGACGACGATCAGCTGCGCGCGGTGGGACATGCCGATCACGGAATGCACGGCGTGCTCGAGAAGAGTGAGACCGCCCGCCGCCACGAACGCCTTCGGGACCGCGCCACCCAAGCGCGTACCGGACCCCGCGCCGACGACGACGACCGCGATGCGCACGACTGGTTCGATGCTCACGCCTTCGACAGTAGCCGCCGGGAGGGCGCGAATGGCCGTCCCGGCGACAGACGTCGTGGCGTCAGGAGGCGAGCACTCCGTCGAGGACGGTGGATGCCTGCTCCTCGTCGGTCTTCTCCGCGAGCGCGAGCTCCGAGATGAGGATCTGACGTGCCTTGGCGAGCATGCGCTTCTCTCCGGCGGACAGACCGCGGTCCTGGTCGCGGCGCCACAGGTCGCGAACGACCTCTGAGACCTTGATCACGTCACCGGAGGCGAGCTTCTCGAGGTTCGCCTTGTAGCGGCGGGACCAGTTGGTCGGCTCCTCGGTGAACTCGGCACGGAGCACTTCGAAGACCTTGTCCAGGCCTTCTTTTCCGATCACGTCACGCACGCCGACCAGGTCGACATTCTCAGCCGGGACCTCGATCGTGAGGTCTCCCTGTGTGACATTGAGCTTGAGGTAGACCTTCTCTTCGCCCTTGATGATTCTCTTCTTCACCTCGGTGATAGTTGCG
The DNA here is from genome assembly GCF_022761015.1 of Humibacter sp. RRB41. Taxonomy (GTDB): domain Bacteria; phylum Actinomycetota; class Actinomycetes; order Actinomycetales; family Microbacteriaceae; genus Humibacter. The sequence goes on along the minus strand of NZ_JAKWJQ010000001.1, from coordinate 1,128,977 downwards.
GCACCATGGTGGGGGTAAACGACTGTTTCGCCGACCTCGAAAAGCATAGATTGCAGTCCCTTCAGCAGCGTCTAGGATACCACAGCGGTGGCGTGCTATTCTGTGCCGCCCTCCCGGACCAGCCCTCGCGATACGGTAGGCTTTCAGGGCAATCCGCGGTGTTCCGACAGGCCGATGGGCCGGCCCGGTGCGACTTGGAGGATCTCAAGTGAAAGCGCGCGTCGCGGCATCCATCGTTCTCGCTTTCGGACTCACGCTGGGCATGAGCGGCTGCACTCTCGTCACCACGCAGGACACCCTGAACATCAAGGAGTCGAGCGTCGGCGTCAGCGGTTCCGTCGGGCAGGTCGACGTGCGTAACGCCGTACTGATCACCAACGGCAGCAATGGCACGGTCGGCAACCTCGTCACCACCTTCGTCAACAACGAAGACAAGCCGCACCGTGTTCAGGTGCAGCACGGCTCGACGAACGAGTACGTGACCGTTCCGGCATACGGCGTCAAGAAGATCGGCGGCGAGGGCGAGACCCGGGTTCAGTTCAGCAACCTCGGCGTGAAGCCCGGAGGACTGACCGACGTCTTCTTCACTTATTCGACCGAGACCGGGGTGCGCCTCCGCGTCCCCGTGCTCGCGTCGACGTTCCCCGGCTTCGCGGACTACGCGCCCAAGCGCTGATCCTCGATGCGGTAGCCGAGGCCTCGTACCGTCACCAGCATCTGAGGATCCGACGGGTTCGTCTCGATGCGTGAGCGGATGCGCTTGATGTGCACATCGAGCGTCTTCGTGTCGCCGAAGTAGTCGCTCCCCCACACCCTGTCGATCAGCTGACCGCGCGTGAGCACCCTGCCCGCGTTGCGGAGCAGGAGTTCGAGAAGTTCGAATTCCTTCAGCGGCATGGGCGTCTCGACGCCGCCGACCGTGACGGCGTGACGGTCGACATCCATGCGAACCGAGCCGACCTCGAGGATGCCGTCGTCTTCGAATTCGCCATCATCGGTACGCCTGCGCAGCACGGCACGGATGCGCGCAAGCAGCTCCCTCGTCGAGTAGGGCTTCGTCACGTAGTCGTCGGCACCGAGCTCGAGTCCGACGACGATGTCCACCTCGGAGTCCTTGGCGGTGAGCATGATGATCGGCACGTTGGATCGCGTGCGGAGCTGCTTGCACACCTCCGTGCCAGGGATGCCGGGAAGCATGAGGTCGAGCAGCACGAGGTCGGCGCCATCCCTGTCGAACTCCGCGATCGCGTCCAGTCCGTTGTCGCTGACGGTCACCTCGTATCCTTCGCGGCGCAGCAGGAAGGCCAGAGGCTCGCTCAGCGCTTCCTCGTCTTCGACCAAAAGGATGCGGGTCATATCGTTCGTTCTCCTTGCTCGAGCTGGGTCGGAACCAGATGCTCCGCCTCGGGAAGTCTGATGGTGAAGGTCGATCCGCGGCCGGGTTTGGACCAGACGCGCACCTCGCCGCCGTGGTTCTGCACGGCATGCTTGACGATCGCGAGTCCCAATCCCGTTCCGCCGGTCGCGCGCGATCGTGCCTGGTCGACGCGGTAGAAACGTTCGAACACCCGGTCGAGGTCTTCTGGCGGGATGCCAGGGCCCTGATCGGTGATCGAGATCTCGACGACGCCGTCATGCAGACGGGTGCCGACGCCGACGCGCGCCCTGTCGGGCGAGTACTTGACGGCATTCGAGATGAGGTTGTGCACAGCCGTGATCAGCAGGCTCTCGTCACCGAACACCACAGCGTGCGAGTGCCGGCCGGTCGCCAGATCGATGTGCCGCAGCTCCGCCAGCACGCGATTCTGGTCGACGGCCGATGCGACCACGTGATCGATCGAGACCCGTTCGGCATGCGGAACGATCTCCGCCGACTGCAGCCTCGAGAGGTCGATGATGTCCTGCGTCAGGCGAGTGAGCCGTGCGGCCTCGCCGGTGAGACGATGCGCGAAGTGCCGAACCTGTCCCTCGTCATCCGCTGCGCTCTCCAGTGCCTCGGCGAGCACACTGATCGCGCCGATCGGGGTCTTCAGTTCGTGGCTGATGTTGGCGACGAAGTCGCGGCGCACCTGCTCGAGCCGCACCGCCTCTGTGCGGTCGTCTGCGAGCAGAAGGATGTAGCGGGAGCCGAGGCGCACGACGCGCACGCTGAGTTGCACCGTTGTGGCATCCCCGAGCGCGCTGCGTGCCAACTCCATGTCTTCATCGACGGGGTCGCCCGTTCTGCGTACCAGATCGACCAGCTCGACGAGCCTGGGCTGGCTCAGCGCGGCATTCCAGACCAGGCCGAGGTTGTATGCACCTGCGGATGCGCGCACCACGTTGTTGCTCGGGTCGACGACGATACCGGCCGTCGGCAGTGCTTCGAGGATCTGGTCGACGCCGTCGGGCACCGTCGGGCTGGCGATTTCGGTCGCACGATGACCCTTCGACGCCGCCGCATACAGCAGCCAGACCAGTCCGGCCCCGATCACGAGGCCGAGTGCCAGCGACAGCAGCACCAACCAGGTGGAGTCCATATGCTCAAGGTTAACCGTGCGGTCAGACCGCTCTGTGCCGCGGATGCCCGCGCAGCGGGTGGCTTCGTGCAAAGTTCCGGCCGCGGACACCGTTCGTTAACCTGTCACGGGGAGCATGACCCGATAGGACCGGACAGCCCGGTCGTTCAGCGTGCCGCCAGGAGGGCGACGAACAAGATGCGAGACGTATTCCAGCATGAGATGCGCGAGGTGCAAGACCGACTGGTCGAGATCGCCGAGCTGGTCGTCGTGTCGATCCGCAACGCCACCGCCGCGTTCAATGAGTCCAATGTCTCCCTGGCCGACACCGTGATCCAGAACGATCAGAAGATCGATGCGCTCACCGTGGTGCTCGACGAACTGTCGATCCAGATTCTCGCCAGGCAGAACCCCGTCGCACGCGACCTGCGCATCGTCGTGAGCGCGCTGCGCATCAGTGCATCGCTGGAGCGGATGGGCGACATCGCAGAGCACATCGCGCAACTCGCACGCTACCGGTTCCCCGACAAGGTGGTGCCGAAGAGCCTTCGCGAGACCTTCGCCGAGATGGGAAGGCTCGACGTGGTCATCGCCGAGAAGCTCGTCGACCTTCTGAGAACGCAGGACCCGCGACTGGCCGATGAGATCCGCGATCAGGACGACGACATCGACGAGTTGCACGTGAGCGTCTTCGACAAGGTGCTCGGCGAGACCTGGAAGGGCGGTGCCGTCGACACGGTCGACGCGACCCTCGCCTCCCGGTACCACGAGCGCTTCGCGGACCACGCCGTGTCCATCGCGAAGAAGGTTCAGTACCTCGTCACGGGAGACTGGGTTCCGGAAGACTAAGCTCCCTTTCCGTGCCCGACTACGACGTCAACGTCCCGCTCGACACCGACTACTACGAGGTCTTCTCGGACGTTCCCGACGAGGACAGGGCGTTCTGGGACAGGGCGCGGCAGTTCTCGCTCGAGACTGGTGACGAGCTTGCGGATGCCTGGGACAAAACCGAATACCCGCTTCATCTCGTACGGAGGCTGGGCGAGCTCGACCTTCTGACCGACGGCGTGCGCGGTGAAGGTCTCACACCGATGTCGCCGCTGGCCGCCGGCCTGGTGAACATGGAGATCTCTCGCGGCGACGGCTCGATGGGCACCGTCATCGCCGTGCAGGGCGGACTCGCGCTGCGCAGCATCGCACTTCACGGAAGCGACGAACAGAAGGCGATGTGGCTCGTACCCCTTGCGCGGGCCGAGAAGCTCGGCGCGTTCGCGCTCACGGAGCCCGACCATGGCTCCGACTCGACCTCGCTCGAGACGACAGCGCACCGCACAGACGACGGTTGGGTGCTGAACGGCGAGAAGAAGTGGATCGGCAACGGATCGGTCGGCGATGTCTCCGTCGTGTGGGCCCGTGACGACGACGGTGACGTTCGCGGATTCCTCGTCGAACAGGACACCCCCGGCTACGACGCCGAGACCATCACCGGCAAGGCATCGCTTCGCGCGATCCACCAGGCGCGCATCCGGCTGACCGACGTGCACATTCCGGCGGAAGCCGTGCTGCCGGGCGCCCGTACGTTCAGGGACACCTCGACCGTGCTGCACGCCACACGCGCCGCCGTCGCCTGGTCGGCACTGGGCCATGCGACGGCGGCGTTCGAGGCAGCGCTGAGCTATGCGAAGCAGCGCGTCCAGTTCGGCAAGCCGATCGCGTCGTTCCAGCTCGTGCAGGAGCGACTCAGCGAGATGCTGTCGCAGCTGACGTCGATGCAGCTTTACTGCCGTCGCGTCGCCGATCTGGATGCCGCAGGCCGGCTCACGCCGACGCAGGCGTCACTCGTGAAGTACCACTGCACTCGCACGGCGCGCGAGGTGGCGTCGAAGGCGCGTGACCTTCTCGGCGGCAACGGCATCCTGATCGAGAACCGCGTGATCACGCACATGGCCGACATCGAAGCGATCCACACCTACGAGGGCACCGAGAGCATTCAGTCCCTGCTGATCGGCAGACACCTGACCGGTGTGAGCGCGCTCGCGCGCTGACGCCACCCGCTTTACTTCTTGGCGCCCTGGGCGGCCACCGCGGCCGCGCCGGCAGCTGCGGCCTCGGGGTCGAGGTACTCGCCGGGGCCGAGCGGGGTGAAGTCCTCGCTCAGGCGGTAGACGAGCGGGATGCCGGTCGGGATGTTCAGCTCGGCGATGTCGTCGTCGCCGATGCCGTCGAGGTGCTTCACCAGTGCGCGCAGCGAGTTGCCGTGGGCGGTGACGAGCACGGACTTGCCGTCGGCGAGGTCGGGGACGATGTCGGACTGCCAGTACGGCAGCATGCGAGCGATCACGTCTTTCAGGCACTCCGTGCGGGGCAGATCCGCGTCGGGAAGGTCGGCGTAGCGAGCGTCGCCGACCTGGGAGAACTCGCTGTCGTCGGCCAGTGGCGGCGGCGGAACGTCGAACGAGCGACGCCAGAGCATGAACTGCTCGTCGCCGTACTTCTCCTTGGTCTCCGCCTTGTCGAGACCCTGCAGCGCACCGTAGTGACGCTCGTTGAGGCGCCAGGAGCGGCGGACTGGAATCCAGAGGCGGTCGGCGGCGTCGAGCGCGATGTCAGCCGTCTGGATGGCCCGCGACAGCACCGAGGTGTGCAGCACATCCGGCAGAAGGCCTCTGGATGCCAGCAGCTCGCCGGCGCGCGCCGCCTCGGTGCGCCCCTTCTCGGTCAGACGCACGTCGACCCAGCCGGTGAAGAGGTTCTTCTGGTTCCAGTCGCTCTCGCCGTGGCGCAGCAGTATCAGGGTGTAAGGAGCAGGCATGAAATAAGCCTACCGGCCGCCGGAAAACGGATGGTGCCGCCTCAGCGCGCGGGACGGGTGACCTGCCCGAGCCGCGGGATGCGCGGCACGTTCGCCTCAGCGCCGGCATCCGGAGGAACGATCGCCTCTTGCGCGGCGGCGACGAGGGTGTCGTCGACGCGCACTCGTAGGTCGGCTGAGGCATCCGTCGACCGCTTGATCACGGCGAGCGCGATCGGACCGAGCTCGTGGTGCAACGCTGCCGAGGTGACGTGCCCGACGACGACATCGCCGAGAAGCACCTCGGCACCGCGCTCGATCTGGGCGCTTTCGGACCCGTCGAGATGCAGGAACACGAGCCTGCGCGGCGGATGCCCGAGATTGTGCACCTTCGCCACCGTCTCCTGGCCGCGGTAGCACCCCTTGTTCAGGTGCACGGCGGTGCGCAGCCAGTCCAGTTCGTGGGGAATCGTGCGGTCGTCGACCTCCGCGGCGAGCCTCGGCCGCCACGCTGCGATGCGCAGCGCATCGGCGGCGAGCGTTCCAGCGACCGCAGATCGCCCGGAGGCTGCTGCGTCGGCGAGCGCCTGCAGCCCGTTCCGCTGCACCAGCGTCTCTACCCAGTGGTACGTGACGCCTGGATGCTCGTGCTCGGCACTCGCGTACTGGTGTCCGCCCGCGACGACAGCGGGCCAGGGGTCGCGCCACGTCAGTGCGACGTCGTTCGATACAGCCGCATCCGGCGCGCAGGCCGTGCCGGGCGCAGCGATGTATCCGATGGTTGCGAAGTCGGCGGTGCGGTCTTCCGGCTCGACGCGGAGCATGAACCGCATCGAGGTCAGGAACGCGAGCACGGCATCCGTGTCGGATCGTTCCGTCAGAAGCCAGGTCGTCTCACCGTCGTCGATCACGTGCAGGGCGTGCTCGACGTGACCGGCCGGGTCGAGCAGCAGAGCCTCCGCCGACTCCCCCGGTCGCAGCGAGCGCAACGACTGACTGGTCATCGAGTCGAGCCAGCTCAGGCGGTCCCCACCCGCAACGGAGACGACCCCGCGTGTCGAGAGGTCGACGATCGCCTCACCGGATTCGAGGCTGCGCTGTTCGACGAGCGGGTTGCCGTAGTGGGCCGGCACCCCGGCATCTGCAGCGGTCTGCGGCGTGGCGACTGCGCCGGGAAGCGCGAGGAACGGCGAGCGAGCAAGCTCTGTGGTCATCGTCACTCCTCGACGTAGGGCGCGGGTCCGGACAGATCGGTCCTCGCGAGCCTTGCCGACGCATGCGTGCGCAGATCCTGTCCGAGGGCCGCGATGTCCCACGCCCACAGTAGGTGGGATTCCACAAGACCGTAGAGCCGGGTGGCTGCCGAGTAGTCCTTGGCGCCAGAGGTGCGGAGCACGGCATCCGTCACCAGGTCGATGCGCGGACCCTTGACCTGCCCGAGGTACAGCTCGGAGATGCCGTCAGGGTGCAGGATCTGGGCTTCGATCTCGAAGCCTCCGCCTGAGGTTCGCAAGGCCTCGACGGCCTGGGCCGTGTCGAACGGACGCGCGTCGGCACCGGGCAGCAGGCCAGGGCCGGCATCTTCCGGCAGGAGCGTGCGGCTGAGGCGCCAGTAGCCGAGTTCGGTGGCCAGCGGAGTGTTCTGCTCGTCGAGCAGCCAGGTGTAGGAGCTGTACGCGAGCGCCGGAAGCCCGTCGTGGCTGAAGCTGATCCGCTGCCCGAATTCCTGCTCGATGTGGTCGTCATCGACCTGGTAGTCGAGCACACCGGTACCCTCCCAGACGCCGATGAGCCAGGAGAGCGGAACGAGCTCGGCGGGGAGCCCTTCGGGCAGGGAGATCAGCGCTGGCCCCTGAACAGGTTGTAGACGACGAGCACGGAGACGCCGGCGATGGCCAGGACGGCGAGGGAGAGCAGTCCGACGAAGACGAGCTCGAGGGTGACAAGCATGACGCCAGTCTACCGAGGCTCACGCATGCACGAGGAAGAGCACTCCCGTGGCGAGCACGAGGATCACGAACGATCCGGCGACGCTCGTGCCGAACCGGATGACGAACCCCTGCTTCTCCTGGGTCGCCAGCTGCACGCACATGGCGACGAGGATGCTCCCCGCCATGGTGATGCCCAGCCAGCCCAGAGAGACCTTCTCGACGGCGAAGACGCCCACCAGCACGGATGCGATGAGGGTCACGACCCAGACGGAGACGATGGTCGTCCACCTCATCGCGGGTGTCAGTGCCGTTGTCGTCACCCCACCATTCTCTCCCGCCGTCGGTGTGCATGCGCAACCGGACCCGGCGAATCGCGGTCCGGCGCTCGGATAGGATCGGGATACTTCTGAAGCGGGCGGGAGGTCGCGTGGCTCAACTCTTGGTGCTGACGCCCGCGCCCGCCATCGAGGTGCTTCCTGCACTCGGCCTGCTCAGTCACCGCGTGCGGCAGATACCGGCGGACACCACAGCGCTCGTCAACGCTCCCAGTGCCGACCTCATCTTCGTGGATGCCCGTCGCGATCTCGTCGGGGCCAAGTCACTGTGCAAGATCCTCGCGTCGGCAGGCAACTCCGTGCCGATCGTGCTCGTGCTCACCGAAGGCGGTCTCACCGCCGTCAACAGTGACTGGGGCATCGACGACGTTCTGCTGGAGGGTGCCGGGCCCGCTGAGGCGGATGCGCGCATCCGCCTCGCGATCGACCGCAGGTCGCAGGACCCTGCGCAGTCGAAGATCCAGGCGTCGGGTGTGACCATCGACGAGGCCAGCTACTCGGCGAAGGTGCACGGCCGTTCACTCGACCTCACGTTCAAGGAGTTCGAGTTGCTGCGCTTTCTCGCGACGCACCCGTCGCGAGTGTTCACGAGGGAGCAGCTGCTCAGCGAGGTGTGGGGCTACGACTACTTCGGCGGCACCCGCACCGTCGATGTGCACGTTCGGCGGCTCCGGGCCAAGCTCGGCGACTCCGAGTCGCTGATCGGCACGGTGCGCAACGTCGGCTATCGCTTCAACGTGATCGACGACGAAGAAGCCTGAGTCGTGTCCTCCGGCGCGCTGACGGTGCGGCGTGTTGCGTCGGAGCACGCCGCGGCAGTACTCGCCATCGCGGATGCGGCTCGGGATGCAGACGGGATCGACCCGTTCAACGAGCAGGCCAGGCTCGACATCGCGTCCGGCCGCCGTACCGCCCAGCTCGCAGAGGCCGGCGGCGTTCCGGTCGCCGTAGCCGTGACGGGACGCGATGAGCTCGACCTCGTCGTCGCCCCCGGTGAACGCGGCCACGGCCATGGCACGGCGTTCCTGGAACGGCTTCTGCCCGAACTCGAGGCGGATGTCTCCGCCTGGTCGCACGGCGATCATCCGGCCGCGCGCGCACTGGCATCCAGCCATGGGTTCGAGCCCGTTCGCACTCTGCTCGAACTGCGGTTGCCCGATCTCGCTGCGGCGGTGCTGCGCGACGCCGCCGTGCCTGCCGACGGCATTCGCATCTCGGCCTTCGATCCTGCACAGGATGCCGCCGACTGGCTCGAGCTCAACGCCCGCACGTTCGCGACGCACCCCGAGCAGGGCGCTGTGACCGCGACAGATCTCGCCGAGCGCATGGCAGAGCCGTGGTTCGACGCCGAGGACTTCCTCGTGGCACGCGGTGCCGACGGCCGGATGCTCGGCTACGACTGGCTCAAGCTCGAACCGGGCTACGACGAGGGCGAGATCTACGTGCTCGGAGTCGACCCTGGCGCCGCGGGGAGCGGGCTGGGACGCGCTCTGCTCGAGGCGGGACTGCGACGAATGCTCGCAAAAGGCCGGTCGCAGGCGTCCCTCTACGCCGAGGGAGACAACGCCCGTGCCCTGGCCCTCTACCGCCGGGCCGGATTCGTCGACGCCGCCGTCGACGTGCAATTCCGGCGCCGCGGAGTCGCGTGATCGCGCACGGCGAACCCGCGTTAACGCGCTGTTCTCCCCCCGGTGCCATGATGAGTGAATGGACGGCGAGGACATCCTGATCGGCTCGGCTCTGAGCACCGAGTTCGACGACAACTTCGATCAGCCCTGGAATCCGGAGCTCGATCCGACACTTCCGGCCGACAGGTATCTGGACCGCGAGTTGAGTTGGCTGGCGTTCAACCAGCGCGTGCTGGAGCTCGCAGAGGATCCGCACGTTCCCGTGCTGGAACGTACGAACTTCCTGGCGATCTTCGCGAGCAACCTCGACGAGTTCTTCATGGTGCGCGTCGCGGGCCTGAAGCGACGCATCCTCACCGGCCTCGCCGTGCAGACGAACACCGGCAGGGCGCCGATCGACGAGCTCGCCGACATCTCGGAGAGGGCGCACGAGCTTCAGGACAGGCAGGCACGCGCGTATCGCGACGGGGTCCTGACCGCCCTGGCCGACGCGGGCATCCGCGTGGCCACCTGGGACAGCCTGGATGCCGCCGACCGCGAGCAGATGCGGGAGATCTTCTCCCGGCAGATCTTCCCGGTGCTCATGCCGCTCGCCGTCGATCCCGCTCACCCGTTCCCGTACATCTCCGGCCTGTCGCTGAATCTCGCGATCAGGGTGCGCAACTCGAAGACGGGCAAGGAGCAGTTCGCCAGGCTCAAGGTGCCGACGATGCTGCCGCGATTCGTGCGCATCGATCAGCGCGAGTCTGTCGGGCAGATGCGCTTCATCATGCTCGAGGACCTGATCGCCAACCACCTGCGCGACCTCTTTCCCGGCATGGAGGTGCTGGAGCACCACGTCTTCCGGGTGACCCGCAACGAAGACGTCGAGGTCGACGAGGACGAGACGGAGAACCTGATCCAGGCGCTCGAGCGCGAGCTTCTTCGCCGCCGGTTCGGGCCGCCGATCCGACTCGAGGTGTCGCAGGACATGGACGACATCACGCTCGGCCTGCTCGTGCGCGAGCTCGACATCACCGAGCAGGAGGTCTACCGGCTTCCCGCACCGCTCGACCTCGGTGGCCTGTTCGAGCTCTCCAAGATCGAACGCCCCGACCTGCACTACCCGAACCACGTGCCGACGACGGCCGCGCAGCTGATGCCGCGCGAGCCGAATGCCAAGCCGGATGTCTTCGCCTCGATCTCACGCGGCGACATCCTGCTGCACCACCCGTACGAGTCGTTCGCGACGAGCGTTCAGGCCTTCCTGGAGCAGGCTGCCCGCGACCCGCACGTACTGGCCATCAAGCAGACCCTGTACCGCACCAGCGGCGACAGCCCGATCGTCGAGGCGCTGATCGACGCAGCCGAACGGGGCAAGCAGGTGCTCGCGCTCGTGGAGATCAAGGCCAGGTTCGACGAGCAGGCGAACATCGACTGGGCGCGCAAGCTCGAGAAGGCCGGCGTGCACGTCGTGTACGGCCTGGTCGGCCTCAAGACGCACTGCAAGCTCGCACTCGTTGTTCGCGAAGAAGACGGTGTGCTCAAGCACTACAGCCACATCGGGACCGGAAACTACAACCCGAAGACGTCGCGCATCTACGAGGACCTCGGGCTGCTGACGAACGACGACCAGGTGGGCAAGGACCTGACTCGCCTGTTCAACGAGCTTTCCGGCTACGCCATCGAGAAGAAGTTCAAGCGACTTCTGGTCGCTCCGCTGCACCTGCGCAAGGGACTGATCAAGGCGATCGAGAACGAGCGCACGAACGCCGAGGCCGGCAGGCCGAGCGGCATCCGCATCAAGGTCAACTCGATCGTGGACGAGGCTGTGATCGACGCGCTCTACCGCGCCAGTCGCGCAGGAGTGCCGATCGATCTGTGGGTACGAGGCATGTGCGGGCTCAAGGCCGGCCAGGAGGATTACAGCGCGAACATCAGGGTGCGCTCGATTCTCGGCCGTTATCTGGAGCACTCGCGCATCTTCGCGTTCACGAACGACGGCGACCCTCAGGTGTTCATCGGCAGTGCCGACATGATGCACCGCAACCTCGACCGCAGGGTCGAAGCGCTGGTGCGCCTCACGGACCCCGCGCACATCGTCGAACTGGCCGATCTGTTCGATCGTGCGATGGATGACCGCACATCGTCGTGGTGGCTCACCTCAGACGGAAGCTGGGTCAGGCATAGTCTCGATCAGGATGGCAAGCCGCTCGACGACCTGCAGAATAGGCTCATGCAGCTTATTTCGCATCGGCCGCGCACGGGCACTCGCCGGTGACGGAAACCGCGATCTACGCGGGAGGCGCCGTCTGCTGGCGCGTCCTCGACGGCATCCCGCACATTCTGGTCGTGCACCGCACGAAGTACGCCGACGTCACCTTGCCCAAGGGCAAGGTCGACCCTGGTGAGACGCTGCCGCAGGCGGCTCAACGAGAGGTGCTCGAAGAGACCGGGTTGAAGGTCGCGCTCGGCGTGCCTCTCGGGGTGACCAACTACGTCATCTCCAGCGGCAGGGAGAAGTTCGTGCACTACTGGTCCGGCGAGGTGACCGAGGACGCGGTTCACGCGTCGACGTTCGTGCCCAACGACGAGATCGCCGCCATCGAGTGGGTTCCGCTGAAGCGCGTGCGCAAATACCTGAGCTACAAGCGCGACGTCGAGATCATCGACCAATGGGCAGCGCTCGCCGACGAGGGAGTGACGCAGACGTTCGCGCTCATCGTGCTGCGCCACGCGAAGGCGACGTCGCGCGCGAGTTGGAAGGGCAAGGATGCCCTGCGCCCGCTCACACGACTCGGCGTGCAGCAGGCGGCGAGCAACGCGCCCACCATCGCGGCATGGCGCCCGAAGCGCATCGTCACGTCGACGGCGGTCCGCTGCGTGGCGACCGTGGCTCCGCTCAGCGCCGCGTACGGCGTCAAACCCAAGCGAACCGAGAATCTGTCGCAGGATGCCTGGGAGGCCGGCACGTCGGCGCTCGGCCTCCGCGAGGTCATCGGCAAACGAGTGCGCGTTCGCAAGACCGCCGTGCTGTGCAGCCACGGCCCCGTGCTGCCCGACATCATGCGCGAGATCGCGCTCGCCACAGGAACGACGATGGGCGCGTACATTCGCGAGGCCGCTGCGCTGGATGTCGGCGAGTATTCCGTCGTGCACCTCTCGGCGACCAACCCCGCCTCCGGCATCATCGCGATCGAGACGCACAGTCCGCGCCTCTGAGTGCATCGCCGGTGCACACCACGCCCATCGGTAGCATCCCGTTCACCTTCCGTTCACCGTTCGGGGGGAATCTGGTCACGACCCGCGCCTAACTTCGCTAGCGGGCCTCACCGGCCCCTTGCCGCACGTCGCCCGAACGCGCTGCGCTTCGAGGCACACGCAGCCTGACGCAGCGGCAATGACCGATTCCGAAGGGAACACAGTGAAGTTCAACAAAGCAGCCGCGGCGGGGACCATCGCCCTCGCCTCCGTGCTCGCCCTTGCCGCCTGCTCGAGCGACGGCAGCGGCTCACCGAGCACCAGCACCTCGACGGCGTCCAAGCCGGCCGCAGTGGACTACAGCTCGCTCTCCGGCACGCTGACCGCCGGCGGTTCCAGTGCCCAGGCCAACGCCCAGGCAGCCTGGACCGCAGCGTTCACGGCGCAGGCCAGCGGCGTGAAGATCAACTACGACAAGTCGCAGGGTTCTGGCGGCGGCGTCACGAACTGGCTCAACGGCAGCTACGACTTCGCGGGCACTGACGCGGCGCTCAGCGCCGACCAGTTCACCCAGGCGCAGACCACCTGCGGTTCCGCCGGTGGCGTGAACATCCCGGTGTACCTCTCCGGCGTTTCGATCATCTACAAGCTCGACGGTGTCTCGAAGCTGAACCTCGATGCCAAGACGATCGCCGAGATCTTCGCCGGCAAGATCACGACATGGAACGACCCGGCCATCACCGCGCTCAACTCCGGTGTGACGCTGCCTTCGACGCCGATCTCGGTCGTGCACCGTTCGGACGGCTCCGGCACGACGGCCAACTTCACCACCTACCTGCACCAGCAGCAGCCGTCGGTGTGGACCTGGGACGCCGGCACCGCCTGGCCGAACAGCATCGGCAGCGGACAGCAGGGCGGTTCGGGTGTCGTGAACACGGTCGCGGCCGGTAACGGCACCATCGGCTACGCGGACCAGAGCTCGATCGGCGACGCCACCGCCGCCAGCGTCGAGGTCGGCAGCACCGGCAAGTTCGTCGCATACAGCGAGGCGGGAGCCACCGCTTCGCTCGACGCGTCCGGCGTGATCGACGCGCAGGGCGACGGTGACCTCACCGTGGCCATCGACACCACGAAGATCACCAGCGCCAAGGCCTACCCGATCCCGCTGCTTTCGTACGACGTGCTCTGCAAGTCGTTCAAGGACTCGGCTCAGGGCAAGCTGACGGCCGCGTACCTCGGCTTCATCGTCAGCAGCACAGGCCAGAAGATCGGTGCGAAGAACGCCGGCGCAGCTCCGCTGCCCGCCTCGTTCCAGACGAAGGCAGCCGACACGCTGTCCTCGATCAAGTAGCAGCACCGCAGGCACCACCCGGACCACCCGATCCGACGAGCAAGCAGAGAGCATGAAGTGACAGAGAACACCGCGGTGCGATCTCCCATGAAGAGCTTGCAAGACGATCGAGTAGGTACTGGAAGCTCCCAGCGTCCCGGCTCCCCTAACAAGGGGGCCGGGACGGCCCGGGTCAAGGCTCGTCCGGCAGACCGCATCTTCCGCTTTCTGAGCACGGGCTCCGCCGGCCTGATCATGGTGATTCTGGCGGGCGTCGCGCTCTTCCTCATCATCAAGGCCGGACCGGCCATCGTCGCCAACTGGAGCACGACGACCGATCTCTCCGGCGGCACGACGCACGGATTCAGCTCGTTCTGGGCCTACGTCGGCCCACTCATCTGGGGCACGCTGTTCTCCGCCCTGATCGCCCTCGTGCTCGGCGCCCCTGTCGCCATCGGCATCGCCCTCTTCATCTCGCACTACGCGCCGCGGCGCCTCGCCGGTGTGCTCGGCTATCTCGTCGACCTGCTCGCCGCCGTGCCCTCGGTCGTCTTCGGCCTGTGGGGCATCTTCGTCATCAGACCGTTCCTGATCCCGTTCCAGGACTGGCTCAACCAATACCTCGGATGGATCCCCCTCTTCTCCGGACCCGTCTCGCGCACCGGATCGACGATGCTCGCCGGTGGCGTGGTTCTCGCCGTGATGATCCTTCCGATCATCACCTCGATCTCACGCGAGATCTTCCTGCAGACTCCCCGCCTCCACGAGGAAGCCGCGCTCGCACTCGGCTCCACCAAGTGGGAGATGGTCAAGCTGGCAGTCTTCCCCTACGCACGCAGCGGCATAGTGAGCGCGACGCTTCTCGGCCTTGGCAGGGCCCTCGGAGAGACGATGGCGATCGCCCTGATCATGTCTCCGTCGCTGGTGTTCTCGGTCCAGATGATCACCGACACCCGCAACTCGCAGACCATCGCCGCCAACATCGCCCTGAACTTCCCTGAATCCAATGATCTGCAACGGGATGGTCTGATCGCGACCGGTCTCGCCCTGTTCGTGATCTCGTTCGGCGTGAACTTCATCGCACGTCTGGTCATCGCGCGGACGGGCGGTCCCCGCCGCGCCAAGAAGTCGGCGAGGCTGACACCGGCATCCGATGCGACCTCACTGCTCACCGCTGACGCTGCCGAGAGCCCTGTGAGCATCCGTTCCGAGCAGGCGGCACGGGATGCCGAGGCCGGAGACGAACGCACCGAACTGGCAGCAGAGCAGAACGAGGACCGATGAGCGCCACCGCGATCCCCAACAGCCGACGCCCGCGCGGGCCGGTGCCGAACGCCCTGACGTCGGCACAGCTGCCGCGATTCGTCGAGCTCTACACCCTGCTCGCCGCGCTCGCTGTGAGCGCTGCGGTGCTGGCGATGATCGGCTTCAACATCGTCGGCTGGCTTGTGCTCACCGCCGTGATCTACCTCGTCGGCCTCGGAATTCTCTCCTCGGTCGTCGAGAACCGTCGCAAGGCCACCGATCGGGTGATCCGCGGAGTCGTGACGATCGCGTTCCTGCTCGCGCTCATCCCTCTCGTGTCGACGCTCGTCACTGTGATCGCCGGAGGCGCGCCGGCTCTGACCTGGGACTTCATCACGAAGACCGGCGGATCGGTGTTCAACCCCCAAACGCTCAAGGTGACTGTCGTACAGGGCGCATGGCAGGCGATCGTCGGAACCCTGATCGTGACGGGGATCGCTGCGGTGATCTCGATCCCGATCGGCATCCTCGCCGCCATCTATCTCGTCGAGTACGCGCAGCCGACCCAGTGGATGGCGCGCACCGTCACGTTCCTGGTCGACGTGATGACCGGCATCCCGTCGATCGTCGCCGGTCTGTTCGCGTTCTCGTTGTTCACACTGATCGTCGGTCCGAAGGCGTTCAGCGGTTTCTCCGCGTCGGTCGCGCTGTCGGTTCTGATGATCCCGATCGTGATCAGGTCGACGGAGGAGATGTTGAAGCTCGTCTCCAACGACCTGCGGGAGGCATCGTTCGCGCTCGGAGTGACGAAATTCTCCACGATCGTGCGCATCGTGCTCCCCACCGCGATCGCCGGGATCATCACGGGTGTCATGCTCGCAATCTCCCGCGTGATCGGTGAGACGGCACCGATCTTCATCGCGGCGAGCTTCACCGACAACTTCAATGCCAATCCGTTCAGCGGCGCGATGCAGACGCTGCCTGTGATGGCGTATTCCGGGTACAAATTCCCATCGCAAGACATCGCGGCGTCGTACCAGTCCGCCTGGGGCGCAGCGCTTCTGCTGGTCATCCTCGTCGTCATCCTGAACCTCATCGCCCGTATCGTCGCCAGGGTCTTCGCGCCCAAGGGGCTTCGGTAACGGGAATCCGAAGCACCAAGAGGAGTTAGCGTGTCCAAGCGCATCAACGTGAACGATCTCGACGTCTACTACAGCGACTTCCTCGCCGTAGAGGGCGTGAACATGACGATCGAACCGCGTACCGTCACCGCGTTCATCGGACCGAGCGGATGCGGCAAGTCGACCTTCCTGCGCACCCTGAACCGCATGCACGAGGTGATCCCCGGCGCACACGTCGACGGCGAGGTCTACATCGACGGCGACAACCTCTACGCGCCCGGAGTGGATCCCGTTTCGGTTCGACGTCAGGTCGGAATGGTGTTCCAGCGCGCGAATCCGTTCCCGACGATGTCCATTCGCGACAACGTGCTCGCCGGCGTGCGGCTGAACAGCAAGCGGATGTCCAAGAGCGACGCCGACGACCTGGTCGAGACGTCCCTCAAGGGTGCGAACCTCTGGAACGAGGTGAAAGACCGCCTCCACCTCCCCGGCTCCGGTCTTTCCGGCGGACAGCAGCAGCGTCTGTGCATCGCGCGTGCGATCGCGGTGGCGCCGGACATCCTGCTGATGGACGAGCCATGCTCCGCACTCGACCCGATCTCCACGCTCGCCATCGAGGACCTCATCGAGGAACTCAAGCGCGAGTACACGATTGTGATCGTCACGCACAACATGCAGCAGGCGACTCGCGTCTCCGACAAGACTGCGTTCTTCAACATCGCAGGCACCGGCAAGCCGGGCAAGCTCATCGAGTACGACGACACCGCGACGATCTTCACGAAGCCGTCCGTGCAGGCCACAGAGGACTACGTCTCAGGCCGCTTCGGATGAGTCACGTGCGATAAACTTGGCGTCGGCCGGGCCGCAGTAACCCCGGGCTCCATCATTAGCCGCTTCGAGCGGCCTCGCGCCGAGAGGCGTTCTGCGGCCCGGCCATTGCGCTGCCCGGGGGCGATGGACACCCAAGGCAGGTCAATCCAAGGAGTCGCCCCGCCAGAGGGATGCTGCGGAGGCCAGTTCGCCGGCGAACTGTGAGAAACGCAGTGCCCTGCGGGTGAGCACCGTTGCTCGTTCCGGCTCGGTGGCCTCGGCGTCGTCTGCGAGGTTCGTGCATCCCGCAGCGCTCACCCGGCAGAATGCGGCCGCTCGGTCGAGGGCGACAGAGAAGTCCCCCTCGAAGACGCCGCGCAGAATGCGATCGGCGAGCTCGATGATCTCGGTCGGGCCGGTCGGCGCCTCAGCACCAGCGACCACGGGGTCGATCGACTGCATGATGTCGACACCACGCTGATACTGCAGGCTCGCCGCGTGCGGATCCTCGCGAATCGCAAGCCTCAGCAGGTAGATGCGCCAGAGCGCGCCAGGCAGGCTGTGCGGGCCCGCGTGCGACCACAATTCGGCGATCGCGTCGATGCCGTTCTCGTCGGTGTAGCTGACGAGACGCGACACGACCTCGGGATCCGGATGCCTGCGCACGCGCTCCAAGAGCGCGGCGGCGGTCTCGTGGGCGACGCGGCTCACTTCTGCGGGATCGTCGGCGCCGTGGAAGCTCTCGAACTTTCCTCCGGAGAACTTGGTCGGCTTGTGGAACGGGCGGCTCTCGTCGGTCATCACTCCAGCATCCCGCATGCGCGCTGCTCCCGCTGGTGTCGGAGCCGCCTCGCCCGCATCGGAGGATGACCTTCACACGACCACGCCTGCTGTCAAGGGCTACCCCTGCATGCAGAACCCTCGATACTTTTCGACGATGAACATTCTGTTGATCATCGTGGCCATCATCGCCGTCGTCCTCCTGATCACCGGTGGAGTCTGGTCGGCCGTGAGCTGGTTGCTCTGGGTGGGCATCGTTCTGCTGATCCTCGCGATCATCGTCTGGATCGTCCGTGCACTCACCGGGCGGCGTCGCGCCTGAACGTACCGACCTGGATCACCCGGCATACACGCGCGGGCGTCGCAGACTGCAGTCGCGGCGCCCGCGCCTTGCTGTCACACGGCTCGCTTCGTGTGCCAGAGGCACCGCGCCGCCCAGGTAGATTGTTCTCTGACGCCCCTCTAGCTCAGTTGGTAGAGCATCGGACTTTTAATCCGCGGGTCGCCGGTTCGAGCCCGGCGGGGGGCACCCAATCGATTCTTCGATCCGCACGACGGATGCCGCGAATTCGCCGCGTTGCACAATGTGTATTTTGCAACGCACGCGAGAGGCGTTCATGTCCTGCTGACGTGCGCGAGGTAGCGCCAGATGCGGCGCGGGACCTCCCGGGGAATGATGGACGTGGGGCATGCGTTACTGGTCTATGCAAACGCATACAAAGGGCAGGAGCACGTCATGCAGTTCGGAATCTTCTCGGTCAGCGACATCACCCGCGATCCGGTCAGCGGGGCGACCCCCAGCGAGGCGGAGCGCATCGACGCGACGGTGAAGGCTGCTGTCAAGGCTGAAGAGGTCGGCCTCGACGTCTTCGCGATCGGCGAGCACCACAATCCGCCGTTCTTCTCCTCGTCCCCGACGACGCTTCTCGCGCACATCGCCGCGCTCACGAAGCGTCTCGTCGTGACGACGTCGACCACGTTGATCACCACGAACGACCCCGTACGGATCGCCGAGGAATACGCGATGCTCCAGCACCTCTCGAAGGGCCGCATGGATGTCATGCTCGGCCGCGGCAACACGGCGCCGGTGTATCCGTGGTTCGGTCAGGACATTCGTCAGGGCCTGCCGCTGGCGCTCGAGCACTACAACCTGCTGCATCGCCTCTGGCGCGAGGACGTCGTGGACTGGGAGGGACGCTTCCGCACGCCGCTTCAAGGCTTCACGTCCACGCCGCGCCCACTGGATGACGTGCCGCCGTTCGTCTGGCACGGCTCGATCCGCACTCCGGAGATCGCCGAGCAGGCCGCGTTCTACGGCGACGGATTCTTCGCCAACCACATCTTCTGGCCCAAGGAGCACACCCAGCGCATGGTCGAGTTCTACCGCCAGCGCTTCGAGCACTACGGTCACGGCACCGCCAAGCAGGCGATCGTCGGGCTCGGCGGCCAGACCTATGTCGCGAAGAACTCGCAGGATGCCAAGAACGAGTTCCGCCCGTATTTCGACGAGGCGCCGGTGTATGGCCACGGCCCGACGCTCGAGGAGTTCACCGAGATGACCCCGCTCGCGGTCGGCAGCCCGCAAGAGATCATCGACAAGACGCTGTCGTTCCGCGAGTACGTCGGCGACTACCAGCGCCAGCTCTTCCTCATCGACCACGCTGGACTTCCTGCGGGTGCCGTGCAGGACCAGCTCGAGCTGCTCGGCAGCGAGGTCATTCCCGTGCTCCGCAGGGAGATGGATGCCCGCCGCGACCCCGAGGTGCCGGATGCCCCGACCCACCAGAGCCTCGTGACGGCGAAGTACGGCGACGCCGAATCTCGCCAACCACGGCCGAACGCGAACCGCGGCGACAACGTCACGGGTGGTTCCCCGTACCAGGACACCGACGAGATCGCCCGCGACGAGAGCACGGGCGAGAGCACCGAAGAGGTGTCAGCGTGAGCGAGCAGGCGACGCAGCCCGTATTCCGGCTCGTTGTCGTGAACGCGGGCATCAGCGACCCGTCGTCGACGAAGCTGCTCGGCGATCGGATCGCGCAGTCCGCGCGCGACATCGCCGAGCAGCGCGGACACACGGTCACGGTCACCACTCTGGATCTGCGCGAGCTGCTTCCCGAGCTGTCGGGGGCGCTGGCATCCGGTCTGCTCGGCCCGCGGTTCACGTCTGCCGTCGACGCGCTCCGCGAGGCGGACGGCGTGATCGCCAGCACCCCGGTCTACAAGGCCGGGCCGAGCGGACTCTTCAGCTCGTTCTTCCAGGTGCTCGACAACGATCTGCTGATCGCGAAGCCGATCGCTCTCGGCGCGACGGCGGGCACGGCGAGGCACGCCCTTGTCGTCGACGAGCAGATGCGCTCGCTGTTCGCCTACCTGCGCGCATTGAGCGTGCCGACCTCTGTCTTCGCGTCGACTGAGGACTGGCAGGACAAGTCGCTTGGCACCCGCATCGATCGGGCCGCGTTCGAGCTCGTACTGCTCATCGAGAGCGGCTTCGAGCGCTCGGTGCGCGGCGAGTCGTGGCGACAGTACCAGCACGAGTACGGCAGCGCAGGCGGAACCGAGCTCTCGATCGACCTGAACAGCGACCTGATGCGGCTGGCGACCGGCGGATCGCTCTCGCCCGAGAACGCCGGCATCACGGGCATCGACGAGGGCTGAAGACTCCCGACGTCCGACAGGATCGACCGAACCGCTTATGGTGAGGTCCCGCTCGTCGCTATGCTGGGCGCACCCAATAGAGAGCGCTCTCAGGGGCGCACGTTCGGAGGCGATGACGGCTCGTGGCAGGCAACGACAACACGTTCTCCCGTAACCGGTTCTCACTCACCCGCAGGCAGCTCCTGACGTCGGCGGGCGGGCTGGCCGCCGGCGGAGCCGTCGCGGCCGCGCTGGCAGCGTGCACACCGCTGGCATCCCCGAAGAACACGGCATGGACGCCGCCGGCATCCCCGATGAGATTCCCCAAGGGATACGTCTGGGGCGCCGCCACCAGCGCCTACCAGGTGGAGGGAGCGTGGAACGTCGACGGGCGCGGCCCGTCGATCTGGGACACGTTCTCGCGTGCGGGTGGCGGCCACATCGTGGACGGCTCCACCGGCGATGTCGCCGCGGACCATTACCACCGGTGGAAGGGCGACCTCGATCTGATGAAGGAACTCGGGCTTGGCGGATACCGGTTCTCGATCTCGTGGACACGCATCCAGCCGACCGGTTCGGGCGCCGTGAATCAGAAGGGTCTCGACTTCTACAAGGGCATCATCGATGGACTGGCGGAGCGCGACATCCGGCCGGCCATCACTCTGTTCCACTGGGACCTCCCCCAACCGCTGCAGGATGCCGGCGGCTGGCCGCTCCGCGATACCGCGAACCGCTTCGCGGACTATGCGGACATCGTGTTCGGCGTTTTCGGTGACGTCGACGCCGATTGGTTCACCCTCAACGAGCCCAAGACGCTCGCGTTCAACGGTTACTGGTACGGCAGCCACGCCCCAGGAATCATGGACCCGAACCAAGCCGCGGCGGCAGTGCACCACCAGCTGCTCGCGCACGGGCTCACGGTGCAAGCCTGGGGCGCGCACGGCGTGAAGGGTCGGATCGGACCGGTGCTCAACCTCACCCCCGTGACAGCGACCGACCCGGCAGCAGCCGAGCAGACGAAGAACGTCGACGCCGTGGAGAATCGGCTGTTCCTCGATCCCGTGCTGAAGGGCAGCTACCCGACGGATGCCATCGGCTCGGCCAACGGACAGCTGCCTGCCGATCCCGACCAGTTCGAGGCACTCGTGAAAGACGGCGATCTGTCCACGATCTCCTCCCCGATCGGGGTGCTCGGCGTCAACTACTACGGGGTGTCGGGCGTCGACCTGAACGGCACCATGGTGAAGATCCATAAGACCTCCACCGCCGACTGGGAGCAGATCTGGGCGCCGGGGCTGTACCAACTGCTGACGCGCATCACGAAGGACTACAAAAGGGTGCCGCTGCTGCTGACCGAGAACGGCATCCCCGACGACATGCTGCAGAACGGGCTGAACGACAGCGCGCGCATCTCGTACCTGCGCAGCCACTTCCAGCAGGCGGCGCGGGCCATCGGCGACGGCGTTCCGCTCGAGGGGCACTACGTCTGGGCACTGCTCGACAACTTCGAGTGGGCAGAGGGCTACACGCAGCGCTGGGGGCTCGTCCACGTGGACTTCGGCACGCAGAAACGCACGCCCAAGAAGAGCTTCGACTGGTACACGAAGGTCATCGCAGCGAACGCGGTCTCCCCTGTGTAGTCGGTCTCCCTCGCGCTCTGCGGGTCTGAAAGCAACCGTCGTGAGTGCCGATTAGAATCGCCCGACGATGTCCGCGAAGCTTCCGGCACGCCCGCTCGTGCCGCCCGTTCCCTCCGCCTCCTCGACCCCGACGCGGCTCGGCGGGCTCGACGGGCTGCGCGCGCTCGCCGTCATCGCCGTGATCGGGTACCACTTCCTCCCGAACGTCCTTCCCGGCGGCTTCATCGGGGTCGACGTGTTCTTCGTGATCAGCGGATTTCTGATCACGACGCTCCTCGTCGGTTCGATGCGCCGCAAGGAGCCGCTGCGGCAATTCTGGGCAAGGCGCGCGAGACGTCTGCTGCCGGCACTGCTCGTCGTCGTGCTGATGTGCAGCACCGTCGCCGTCATGATCGGCGGAGACGTGCTGGTCGACCTCGGCGCCCAAGTACTCGGCGCTGCGACGTTCAGCAGCAATTGGGTCGACATCGGACTCGATCAGAGCTACTTCGCCTCGACCACCCCGCAGCTGTTCCGCAATCTCTGGTCGCTCGGCGTCGAGGAGCAGTTCTACGTCGTCTGGCCGCTCATCATGCTCGTCATCGTGGCGGTGCTCCCTCGCAGGGCTCGCGCCGTCGCGGCGCTCGCGCTCGGAGCCGCATCGGCGATCGCGATGGCGCTGCTGTACGCGCCGGGCTCCGACCCGAGCCGGGTCTACTACGGAACAGACACGCACTTCTTCGGGCTGGCGTTCGGCGCCACCCTGGCACTCGCGCTCGACGGTGTGACCCGCTACGACGAGTACGGCCATCCGGGGCTCGCCGGGCGCCTCGAGTCGCGCTGGGCGCCCGCGGTGGGAGCCGTCTCACTCCTTGTGCTGGCCGCGTTCGTCGTGCTGCTGCACGACACGGATGCGTTCGCCTACGACGGCGGCCTCGTCGTGGCATCCGTCGCCGCCGTCGGCATCGTGTGGTCGGCCACCCGGCATCGTGCCGTTCTCGGCAGGATGCTCGACATGCGGCCGCTGCGCGCCGTCGGAGTGCGTTCCTACGGCATCTATCTCTGGCACCTGCCGATCTGGGTGCTGCTCACACTCACGTGGCCGACGACCGGCGAGTGGTCGTCGACGTGGACGAAGGTCGGGGTGGCGCTCGCGCTGACCGCGGCCGCCGGATGGCTGTCGTATCGCTTCGTCGAGACGCCGATCCGCTCGCACGGCTTCGGCGTGCTCCTGCGTCCGTTCCGGCCGGGCGTACGCCACGCGCATCCTGCGGCGTTCGGCAGTGCGTGTGCCGCGCTCGTGCTCGTCTTGGTCGGGGTGGCGTCGACCTCGGCCGCTGCCGTGCAGAGCGTCTCCTACGTCTCGAGCGTGCAGCGCCAGGTCGACGCCGGGCGTGCCGCGATCGATCACGCACGCACCGCGACGACGCCGACGGCGACTCCGTCGACTGCAGCGACGCCGAAGGTGACGCCGTCGGCCGCTCCGTCGTCGTTCGCGCCGAAGCCCGGCCCGACGTCATCGTCGAGCACTCCTGCGCCTCCTGTTCCCGGGGCTCCGGCGCCACGGGACGGCAGCGACATCACGGCCATCGGCGACTCCGTGATGCTGGCGTCGGCGCCTGCGCTCTTGGAGGCTTTTCCCGGCATCGACATCGATGCCGTCGTCTCACGCTCCCCGAGGGACGCCCCCGCCCTGATGACGCAGAAGGCCGCTGCAGGAAAGCTGCGGCCGATCGTGCTGATCGGGCTGGGCACGAACGGCTACCTCGGAACGGGAACGCTCGACAGGGTGCTGCAGGCTGCGGGCCCTCACCGCTCGATCGTCTTCGTCAACATCTACGCCGACGAGCCGTGGCTCGGCGAGGTCGACGGCGACCTGGCGGCGTTCGTCGCTGCGCATCCCGGGCAGACCGCATTGGCCGACTGGCACGACGCGATCGCCCCGCACCAAGATCTGCTCGGTCCCGACCACATCCACCCGGGCAGCACGGGCGGGCGAATCTACGCTTCGTGCGTGGCCAAGGCGCTCGACCGGCTCGGCTGAGTCCTTCAGCGCTCCACGACGACTTTGCCGACGGTGTGCCCCGACTCGACAAGCCGGTGGGCCTCGCGGAACGTGGCGGCGTCCCATCCGCGCAGCACGGTCGTCGCGGTAGAGACCACGCGATGCTCGTCGACAAGGGTCGCGACGGCATCAAGCACCTCGTGCTGCGTGATCATGTCGCTCGAACGCTGCACGGGGCGAGTGAACATGTACTCCCAGTGCCAGCTGAGGCTCTTCGACTTGAGCAGGTCGAAGTCGACGTCGCGCCCCGAGTCGATGGCCACGATTGCGCCGAACGGCCGCAGCAGGGCCGCGTAGTCCGCCGCCCTGCCCGCGCTGTGCGCGGAGAAGATCCAGTCGACGCCCTCAGGTGCGATGCGCCGCACCTGAGCGACGAGGTCCGCGTGGTGATCGACGACCTCGGATGCCCCGAGGTCACGCACCCACGCCTCGTTCTCGGCACCGGATGCCGTCGCGACCGTTCGCACCGACGGAAGCAGTTCGCGCACGAGCTGGAGCAGAACCGACCCGACACCGCCGGTCGCGCCGACGACGAGCAGCGTGCCGGCATCCGCTGACGTCAGCCGGAGCTTGTCGAAGAGGGCTTCCCACGCCGTGATGGTGGTGAGAGGCAGCGCTGCGGCAGACGCAAAGCCCAGCGACGTCGGCTTTCTGCCGGCGATGCGCTCGTCGACGAGCTGCAGGTCGGCATCCGATCCCTGCCGGTCGAGCTGGCCGGCCCACCACACCTCGTCCCCTGGCGCGAACAGCGTCACGTCCGCCCCGACGGCGCGCACGATACCCGCGCCGTCGAAGCCCAGCACGCGCGGGGCATCCAGCTCGGGGCTGCCTGAGCGCTGCTTCACATCGACCGGATTGACGGAGGCCGCGAGCACCTCGATCAACACGTCACGGGAGCCGGGCTCCGGCACCGGCAGCTCGACGTCGATCAGGCTCTGCTCGTCATCGATCGGGAGGCCGTGCGTCAGCGCCACGGCGTGCATCGTCTGCATGGGATGCCCTTCAGCCCTCGACTGCCAGACTCGCCGAGATGCCCCAGCGCGCCGTGAACGTCTCCCCCGGCGACAGCCATCGCAGACCTTGCCCGCTGTTCAGCGCGTTGGCCGGTGCGGTCATCGGCTCGACGGCGACGGTGACGTCACCGGCAGGAAGCGTCGCGAACGAACGGTGCGTGAAGACCTGGGCGAAGCCGAACGCATCGTCGGTCCAGAGCGTCACAGCGCGGCCGTCGGGAGCGGTGAGCGAGTGCTGAGCCTTGCCTGAGCTGTGCAGCACTCCGCCGAAGCCGTCGTCGAGCTTCAGGTCACGCACCCGAACGCCGGCGCGAAGGTCGAACTCGGTGCCGTGCACCGGATGCTCCCCCAGCACGTTGAGCTGATCGTCGACCTCGAAGTGGGTGGTGGCGTCGACGCGCAGCACGAGGTCTGCGGTCGGCACGCCGCCGATCTTGAGATAGGGATGAGCACCGAGGGCGACCGGGGCATCCGCCTCGCCTGCGTTGCGAATGGTGTGCGTCACCTCGAGTCCGTCGGCACTCAGCGCGTACCGCACGCTCGTGTCGAGCAGGAACGGGTACCCGAGCTGTGGATAGACGGTGGCGGCGAGCGTCACCGAATCCTTCGTGCGCATGGTGAGGAGGTATGGCGAGTACCGAAGCAGGCCATGGATCGCGTTGCCGAGCTTCGGCTCCGTGACGGCGAGCCGCTGCTCGGCGACCGAGCCGGACTCGTCGCGCAGCCACCAGGTGGCGTCCTTCACGCGATTCGGCCACGGGACGAGCACGATGCCGCAGCCCGACGGGGGCGTCGAATTCTCGTCGAACGGCTCTGTCAGGTCTATGCCGTCGACGGCATACGACCGGATGCCGGCCGCCACCTGCGTGATGACGGCCCGTGCCCTCCCGTCTGGCGTGTCGACGGCGAGTTCGTACTGGTCCCCGGTGGGTGCGCGCATGTACCCAGCGTAGGCATCCGGCGCCCTGTTCAGGACGCCTCGGTGTCGACCACCACGATCTCGGCTCCGCCCGCTTTGCGCAGTTCGGCGACCGCGGGCTTCGGAGCGGACGCCCCGAGGAAGACGGTCTCGAAGTCGCCAAGGGCGCCGATGCGGCCGAGGTGCACCCGCCCCGCCTTCGACCCGTCGGCGACCACAACGGCACGCGCCGAGGCTCGCACCATGTCGCGCTTGAGCTCGGCCTCCGGCAGGTTGATGTTCGTGATGCCGGAGGCGGCATCCACACCGTTGCAGCCGATGAA
Source organism: Humibacter sp. RRB41 (assembly GCF_022761015.1). Taxonomy (GTDB): domain Bacteria; phylum Actinomycetota; class Actinomycetes; order Actinomycetales; family Microbacteriaceae; genus Humibacter. The sequence goes on along the minus strand of NZ_JAKWJQ010000001.1, from coordinate 1,102,749 downwards.
GGCGAGATCGGCGTGCACCCGCTCGAACATCACGGTGGCCAGCGGCGCTACGAGGGAGTGCTGAAGGGGGCGGAGCGTGCCGCCCGTGACGATGACCTGCATGCGGGGAACGGCGTTCTCGAGTTCGAGCGCGATCGTGAGGCCGTTCGTGATCACGGTGACGTCGTAGAGGTCCTCTCGACGCACCAGTTCCCGCGCGACCGCCATGCCCGTGCTGCCGACGTCGACGATCACGCTCATGCCGGGCTGGACGAGTGCGGATGCGATGCGTGCGATCGCCCGCTTCTCCTCGGCAAGGCTCTCGAGCGCCTCTTCGAACGAAAGCTCGTGCAGCGGACCTGTCACCCTTGGCATCGCGCCGCCGTGCACGCGCCGGACGCCCTGCGTGCCTTCGAGCACCGAGAGGTCGCCGCGCACCGTCACGTCGGAGACGCCGAACGTCTCGCTCAGCTCGCCGACCCGCACGAATCCGCGGTCGGCGATGAGACTGAGCATGCGCTGCCGCCTGATCATCGCGGGAGCGCCGGCATCGGGAACGGAGCCTGGTACGTCGGTCACGGCATCAACTTACGTTTGCTTTTGTTTCGTTGTCAATGCATAAGCTATCGTGGCTTCGTGGGCTCCATCACCAAGCGCGAGTACCGTCTCGCCGACGGACGTGACCTGTTCTACTTCGACGACGCGGAATCGACGTTGCCGCCCGACCGGGCACCGGACCTGCGAGAGCTCGATCCGCGGCCCGCGACGGCTCGCATGCGTCAGGACCCACTGACCGGCGATTGGATCTCCATCGCCGCAGCGCGCCAGAACCGCGTCGTGCTTCCGCCTGCCGCGCTCGACCCGCTCGCGCCGCAGTCTGAAGGCAATCCGTCGGAGATTCCCAGTGAGTACGACGTGGCCGTCTTCGAGAACCGGTCGCCGTCATTCGGCCCTCAGCTCAGCTCTCCGGATGCCCCACACGGCCTCGCCGACCTCGCCGAGGTGGGCATCGGCCGCGTGCGCACCTCGATCGGCCGCTGCGAGGTGGTCTGTTTCAGCCCGGGGCACACCGGCGCATTCGGCAGCATCAGCGCCTCGCGGGCTCGCACGGTCATCGAAGCCTGGGCAGACCGCACGGCCGCGCTGTCGGCGATGGACGGCATCCAACAGGTCTTCCCGTTCGAGAACCGCGGCGAGGCGATCGGCGTGACGCTCGGGCATCCGCACGGTCAGATCTACGCCTACCCCTACATCACGCCGCGCACGCAGCGCCTGCTCGCCTCTGTGGAGGCCTACGGGCCGAAACTGTTCGACGACATCCTGAGCTTCGAACAGCAAGGCGAGCGGATGTTCCTCACCGGCGAGCACTGGAGCGCCTTCGTGCCCTTCGCAGCGAGGTGGCCGCTCGAGGTGCACCTCATGCCGCACAGTCAGGTGGCCGACTTCGCCGCCACGAGCGATGCCGAGCGCGCAGAACTCGCCACCCTCTACCTGCGCCTGCTGCGCGGTGTCGACCGGCTCTACGACACCCCAACCCCCTACATCGCGGCCTGGCATCAGGCACCGGTGAACGAGCACCGCGACGACGTGCGCCTCCACCTGCAGCTGACGTCGCCCCGACGCGCTGCAGACAAGCTGAAGTTCCTGGCCGGGAGCGAGGCCGCCATGGGAGCATGGATCGGCGATGTGCCACCCGAGGTGCAGGCTGAGTCCCTGCGCCAGGCGATCGCCACCGCAGACAAGGAGACCCCCGTATGACCGATCTCGTCGAGACGGCACGTGCCCGCTTCACCGAGTTGTACGGACGCGCACCGCAGGGGATCTGGTCGGCGCCGGGGCGTGTGAACCTGATCGGCGAGCACACCGATTACAACGACGGCTTCGTCTTTCTGTTCGCGATCGATCGTCGCACCGTGGCAGCGCTGGCCCTGCGAGACGACCGAACGGTGCGTCTGACCTCGTCGTTCACCGACGAGATCGTCGAGACGACACTCGCCGACCTCGGACCGGGCGGCGCGCACGGCTGGCAGAACTACCCGCTCGGAGTCGCGTGGGCGCTGAGCCAGTCAGGATTGGGTCAGCTCGGCGCCGATCTGGATGCCGTCCCGGGATTCGACCTGTACCTCGACTCCGACGTTCCCGTCGGCGCAGGGCTGTCGTCCTCGGCCGCCATCGAGTCGGCCGTCGCCGTCGCGCTGAACGATGTCTGGCGCCTCGACCTGGACCGGAACGCTCTGGTGAAGGCCGGGCACATCGCGGAGAACGAGGTCGTCGGAGCGCCGACGGGCATCCTGGATCAGTCGGCATCCCTTCTGGGGCGCCTCGACTGCGGCATCTTCATCGACTGCAGGAGCCTGGAACGCGACGTCATCCCGCTCGGGTTCGACGAGGCGGGGCTCGAAGTCCTCGTGATGGACACGAAAGTGGAGCACGAGCACGCGGCGGGCGGATATGCGGCGAGGCGGGCATCGTGCGAGGCCGGAGCACGGGAGCTCGGCGTCGAGTCGCTGCGCGAGGTCTCGATCTCGGACCTGCCGCGAGCGCGCGAAGTGCTCGACGGCGAGACGTTCCGTCGGGTGCGTCACGTGGTCACGGAGAACCAGCGGGTGCTCGACACGGTGCGAACGCTACGCGAGCAGGGTCCGCGGGCGATCGGCGACCTGATGGATGCCTCGCATCGGTCGCTGCGCGACGACTTCGAGGTCTCCGTTCCCCAGCTCGACCTGGCCGTCGAGATCTCGCAGAACTACGGTGCGATCGGCGCCAGGATGACCGGTGGCGGCTTCGGCGGCTCGGCGATCGCCCTCGTGCCGCGCGAGCTGATCTCGCACGTCGAGGCCGCTGTCGACGGTGCGTTCGCGGAGCACGGCTACGCCCAGCCCGACCTGTTCGCGGTCGTGCCGTCGGACGGCGCCCGCCGCGACGAGTAGGGTCGCGACGCGAAAACAGGCAAGATCGCGCTCTCCTCGCGAAGACAGGCGGCATCCGCCTGGTTTCGGGAGATTTGCCTGCGCTGATGAAGGCAGGTCCGCGCTCGCGACGGGCATAGCCTGGCTGCATGACCGTCGCCGCTGATGCCCGCTTGATCGTTCTGCCCGGCAGGGCCGCTCCCGAGGTCGCCGAGACCGCGTGGGTCGCACCGGGTGCGGCTCTTGTCGGCGCCGTCACGCTGCACGAGCTGGCGAGCGTCTGGTACAACGCAGTGCTGCGCGCCGACAACGAGCCGATCGTCATCGGCACACGCTCGAACCTGCAGGACAACGTCTCGTGCCACGTCGACGACGGTGCACCCCTCACGCTCGGCAGTGGCGTCTCGGTCGGACACAACGCCGTGCTGCACGGCTGCACGATCGAGGACGACGTGCTGATCGGCATGCACGCAACGGTGATGAACGGGGCGGTGATCGGCTCGGGGTCGCTCGTCGCGGCCGGCGCCCTCGTCACGGCGGGGACGATCGTGCCGCCTCGGTCGCTGGTCGCGGGTGTGCCGGCGAAGGTGCGACGCGAGCTGAGCGACGACGAAGTGGCGGGCATCCGTCACAACGCCGAGGTGTACCTGGAGCACCTCGAGCTGCATCGGGCGGGTGCTCGGGTCTAGCCTGCGCGCAGCACGCGCCCGGCGACGGCATCCGTGCGGCGGCCGTCATCGACCACCACCCTGCCGTCGATCATCACGGCACCAAAGCCCTCCGCCGGCCTGCGCGGATTGTCGAAGGTCGCGACGTCGAGCACGGTGAGCGGGTCGAACAGCACCAGGTCGGCCACGAACCCCTCGCGCACGAGTCCGCGATCGGCCAAACCCAGCCGCCGCGCCGGCGTCGCGGCGAGATGCCGCACGCACTCGGCCAGGGTGAGCACGCCCTCATCGCGCACGTAGTGCGCGAGATAGCGGGCGAACGTTCCCCAGCCGCGCGGGTGCGGTCGCGAGCCGACCAGGATGCCGTCGCTCCCGCCGGTGTGCACAGGGTGGCGCATGATGCCGCGCACGTTCGCCTCGTGGCCGATGTGCATCAGGATGCTCGTGCCCAGCCGATCCCGCAGCAGCAGGTCGATCACGACGTCGACCGGATGCTCGCCGGCCGCGTCCGCCAGCTCGGCAACGCTCGAGCCGACGATGCCCTCGAGCTCCGGCGACCGGACTCCCGCGATCTGGATCACGCTCCAGTCCGCCCGCTCTCCGTGGAATCCGTCGGAACCGGCGTCGAAGGCCTCGGCGATCGCGTCCCGGCGGTCGCCGCTGCGCAGCCGCGCGAGCAGGGCATCCGGGCCGCCGACGGACATCCAGCTCGGCAGCAGGGCGGCGAGCGTCGTGGCTCCCGGCAGGTACGGATAGCTGTCGAGCGTGAGGTCGACGCCGCCTTCGAGCGCCTCATCGATCAGCTCGAGGAAGCGTGGAAGGGCATCGCGGTTCGTCGCGAAGTTGAGCGTGGCATGCGAGAGGTGCAGGGCGCATCCGGTCGCCGAGGCGATGTCGATGACCTCGCTGTAGGCATCCAGCGCGCCGACGCCGTACGAGCGGGTGTGCGGCGCGTAGAAGCCGCCGCGATCCGCGACGATCTCGCACAGTGTGGCGAGTTCGGCCTGATCGGCGTACATTCCCGGCGCGTAGGTGAGGCCGCTGGAGAGACCGACGGCGCCTGCATCGAGGCTGTCGGCGAGGATGCCGCGCATCCTGTCGAGCTCGGCTGGTGTCGCCTGCCGGTCGTCGTGGCCGACGGCGAGCATCCTGAGATTGCCCTGCGGCACGAGCACTGCCACGTTCGTCGGCGGGCCTGCACCCTCGACGCCGCGGTCGAGCCGAGCGAGGAAGTCGGCCATGCTGCGCCACGAGTAGTCGAGCGGCGGTTCGCCGTTCCAGCCGGCGATCTGGGTGCGGATGTCGTGCATCGCGCCGTCGTCGACCGGCGCGTAGCCGAGCCCGTCCTGGCCGATCAGCTCCGTCGTGACCCCCTGACCGAGCTTCGCGAGGTGATCGGCGTCGCTCAGTACCGCGAGGTCGGAATGCGCGTGCATGTCGATGAAGCCGGGAGCGAGCACGAGACCGTTGGCGTCGATGGTGCGGGCATCCGCGACGACCGCGGCCACGGCCTCGCAGGAGCGGTCGATCGCCGCGATCCGGCCGTCTGCCACGAGCAGGTCCGCGACGTACGGCTCGCCGCCCGAGCCGTCGACCACAGTCGGGCCCGCGAACAGCACCTTGCCGCTGGATGCCCGCGCCACCGTCAGAACACCGTCTCGACGAGATCGATCACGAGGGGATCATCGGCGAGCGCGTCATCGACCACCGGCACGAGCCGCCACTTGTCGAGCGCGGTGCAGGGGTGCGAGAGACCGAGCCGCACGACCGTGCCGACCGGAAGGTCGTCGATCGACGCCTCCGGCAGGCGCAGGAACGCGTGCTGGTCGTTGACGGCGGTGATCTCCGCCCCGGCGAGCACACCGCCGGTGTGCGTCGCGCGGTCGTCGCCGATGACAGCCTGCGGAACGGGCAGCCCCTCATCGAACGGAAGGTCACGGCGGCCCGCGTCGAGCAGTGCGAGTCCCGGTTCGGGTCGCGAGACCACGCGGGCACGCAGGTGCATGGCGGAGCGGAACGGCTCGGTGCCGGTCAGAGTCCCCATCGGGCCGATGCGGGAATAGTAGCCGTCGTCGTGCACCTGATACGCGCCGGAGCGCAGCACAACGTCGGCGTCGGCGATGCCGCCGAGCCGCTCCGCCACACGATCGAGGTAGGCGCTGCCGCCCGCCGTGACGATCGGGCGATCGCCACCGTCTGTCTGCCGGTAGAGACCCTCAGCCGCGGTGGCGACGTGCAGGGCGCGCAGCTCGTCGAGGTAGGCGTCGACGCGCGCGACGGCATCCGTCGACCTGTCATGCCCGACAGCGCCCTCGTAGCCGCCGACACCGGCAAGCTCGAGGTTCTCTGAAGCGGCGACGGCACGGGCGATGCCGAGTGCGGCATCCGTCCCTCTTGCACCGGTGCGGCCACCGACGCCGCCCAGTTCCGCGATCACCGGGATGCGTCTGCCGCGAGCCCCGGACCCTTCGTCGAGCAGGCGAACGGTGCGCAGATCGTCGACCCACGAGAGCACCTCAGGCTCGTCCGCGCCACGGCTCACGTCCGTGACCCATCTGATCGCGACCGGGTCGACGACGGAGTTCGCGATCATGATGCGCCGGATGCCGGCAACCCGCGCGACCCCCGCCTGCCACGGCGTCGCGACGGTGAGTCCCCACGCGCCGGCATCCATCAGGTCCCGCCACAGCGCGGGCGCCATCGTCGTCTTGCCGTGCGGTGCGATGCGGAAGTCGTTCTGAGCGAGCCACTCGCGCATCACCCGCACGTTGTGGTCGAGCGCGCCTCGATCGAGCGTGAGCACCGGGGTGAGGAACTCCGACAGTCGCGGCCGGGTGGCGAGGAACTCGGCGACAGTGCTGCCGTGTGCGGACGGAGGAACCGATTTGTCGCGCTCCGAGAGGGTTCGCGATGCCGAGACTCGTTCTGCGATCACCGTCGTGAGTCTACGGGCGACCGATAGCCTGCCATGGTGATGGCGAGCACCGCGAACGAGCTGAACGCGCGTCAGTCGGCGCTGCTCGACGAATGGCTCGGCGAGTGGATGCTCGTCGAAGACTTCTCCTGGCCGCTGCAGGACACCACCGTGCTGCGGGTCCGCACGACGGGCGACGGCACCGGCGTCGTGGATCACACGGTCAAGGCGAGCGAGACGAGCCACCACATCGGCAGGGAGATCGCCGCGCATCGCGACGTGATCGACCGGCTGCGTCTTTCGGCACCGCGGCTCGAGTTCGCCGACGAGAGCGCAGGCATCCTCGTCACCGAGTACCTGCCGGGCGAACTGCTGCTCGGAACATCGTGGCAGAGCGACGCCGGCGCGTTCGAGCAGGCCGGCGACATCCTGGTCCGGTTGCAGGTGCCGGGTGCGGTCTCGGAACACTATATGGCGTCGGTGTCGGCGCAGACGGAGGACCTTCTCGGCCGCGCCGACGGACTCGTCGACCGCGACTCGGTGGCGCGACTGCGCGAACGGCTCGGCCGCATCCGGCCTCTGCCCGTGCGCCTGCACTTCACGCACGGCGACTACCAGCCGCGCAATTGGCTCGTGAACGACGGACGCGTCGCTGTGATCGACTTCGGACGCGGAGCACAGCGATCGTGGGTGAGCGATCTGGTGAGGCTACGAAGCAAGGACTTCCACGAGCATCCGGAGCTCGAGGCCGCCTTCATGGCGGGAATGAGCCGCGAGCTCGACGAGGCGGATGCCGAGCTGCTCGCGTTGGAAACCCTGCGCGAGGCGATCGGCACGGTCGTGTGGTCCCGCGGGATCGGCGATGATGATTTCGAGGAGCACGGCCGCATCATGATCCGCCGGTTCCTCGACGATGAGAACGGAGCACCATGAGCAAGACGCGCATCACGACCGCCGGGGCGCCGGCACCCGCGTTCACCTTCTCGCAGGGTGTGCGCAAGGGTCAGCTTCTGCAGGTCTCCGGCCAGGGGTCGGTGGATCCCGCGACGAACGAATACGTGTTCCTCGGCGATGTGGCAGCTCAGACCACGCGTGTGCTGCAGAACATCAAGGCGATCGTCGAGGCCGGCGGGGCATCCTTCGACGACGTGATCATGCTGCGGGTCTACCTGACGAGCCGCGATGACTTCGGGTCGATGAACGAGGCCTACGGTGCATTCGTCGCCGAGAACTCCCCGAGCGGCGTCCTCCCGTCACGCACGACTGTGTTCACGGGTCTGCCGCGCGAGGAGATGCTGGTGGAGATCGACGCGCTCGCCGTGGTGGAGTAGCCCGGGGCTACGCCTCGACGTCGACCTCGGTGCCGCCGGTGAGTTCGACCAGCTGCTCGTAGCTGAGCGGGAACACGGTGTGCGGATGCCCGGCGGCGGCCCAGATCTGCGGGTACGCCTTCAGCGCGGTGTCGACCCAGGTACGCAGGGGTTGCGGATGCCCGGTGGGCGCGACTCCCCCGATCACCTGACCGGTGGCGTCGCGCACCGTGTCGGCCGATGCACGCTTCAACGCGCCGCCGAGCCGCTCGCCGAGGAATGCCGTGTCGACGCGGTGTCCGCCGGAGGTCATCACCAGCACGGGTTCGCCGTCGAGGGTGAAGACCAGCGAGTTGGCGATGGCTCCGACCTCCACGCCGATCGCGTCGGCGGCCGCTACCGCCGTCGGCGTCGCCTCGTCGAGCCAGCGCACCTCACCGTCGATTCCGTGGGAGCGCAGTTCGCGCTCCACCGCCTGCACGGACGCGTGGGAGGTGTCGATCGCCATCGGTCAAGACTAGCGAGCGGCGCAGCTCAGGCCAGAACCGACGCTACATCCGTCACGTCGATCAGCGGCGCGTAGAGGGCCATCGCGTCGAGCGCGCGGCGGTGGTCGGCGTCGGTGGCGCCGGCACAGGCATCCGCTGCCACGCGAACGTGAACGCCGGCATCGGCTGCCGGGAGCGCCGTCGAGAGCACGCAGCAGTCGGTGGACACGCCGGCCAGCACGAGTTGCCGCGAGCCGCCGGTCGCCGCGTCGAGAGCGTCACCCCATTTGCCGAACGTGGTCTGCGTGACGACCTCGTGCGAGGGGTCGGGCGCATCGACCAGCCGGTACAGCGGGTCGTCGTGCGGCACGAGCGCGAACGGCCACAGTTCGTAGTACGGCCCCCACGCGCCCTCGGGGTGTTCGGGCGCCACGAACCTGGTGTGCACGACGCGGTCGCCGAATGCCGGAAGAAGGCGGCGGATGCCGGCGCGCGCCTGCTCGAACCGCGGCGTGTACCAGCCGCTCGCCGGGTCGCCGAACACGGCCTGCATGTCGATGACGACGAGCCAGGGGTCGTCGCTCATGCTTCGTCACCCGCCGCCTCCTGCGTGCGCACTCGCGCCCGCCCGAACAGCACGACGCCCAGGTAGCCGACGACCAGAGCGACGAGCACGCCGAGGTTGGCACCGCCCCAGATGCCGCTGCGTCCGCCGAGTCCGAACGGCCCGAGCAGGTAACCCTGCCAGTTCAGCCAGTCGAGTCCGTACGGGTTGGTGACGAGCCCCCAGCCGACCGCAGTGCCGATCACGAGCAAGGCGATCGCCAGCCAGTTCCAGCTGCCGTAACGTCCGTGCGAAGTGAACAGGTCGCGGTCGGAGTAGCTCGTGCGCCGCAGCGTCATGTCGGCGAGGAAGATGCCGCACCACGCAGCGATCGGCACACCGAGCGTGATGAGGAAGCCCTGGAACGGGCCGATGAAGTCCGGCGCGAAGAACACGATGTAGATCGCGCCGATGATCATGATGACGCCGTCGATCAGTGCCGCGGCCGGCCGAGGGATGCGAAGCCCAGCACTCAGCAGCGCGATCCCGGACGAGTAGATGTCGAGAACGGCACCACCGATCAGGCCGAGCACTGCGACGATGAAGAACGGGATGAGGAACCACGTGGGCAGGATCGTGGTGAGGGCGCCGATCGGGTCGCTGCCGATGGCATCCGCAAGCCCTTTCGACGAGCCGGCGAGCATGAGACCGAAGACGACGAGGATGACGGGTGCAAGCGATGCGCCGAACGTGGTCCAGCCGGTCACGCCACGGCTGGAGGACTTGCGCGGCAGGTAACGCGAGTAATCGGCGGCGGCCTGCACCCAGCCGAGGCCGAAGCCGGTCATCATGAAGACGAATCCGCCGATGAGCTGCGGGAGGTCCCCACTCGGGATCGCCGCGATCTTGCCGAAGTCGATGTGGTTCCACACCAGCGCGATGTAGACCACGGTGAGCACGGCGGTTGCGATGGTGATGACGACCTGCAGCCTCATGATCACGTGGAAGCCGAAGACACCGCCGCCGATCACCAGCACCACGACGACGATCAGCGTGATGACCTCGGTGGTCGTCCCTCCTGCGCCGCCGAGCTCCTTGAAGACGGTTGTGGTCGCCAATACGGCCAGCGCGACGAGCACGGTCTCCCAGCCGACGGTGAGAAGCCACGAGATGACGGAGGGAACCTTGTTGCCATTGACGCCGAATGCCGCCCGGCTGAGCGTCAGCGTCGGGGCTGAGCCGCGTTTGCCTGCGAGCGAGATGAAGCCGCAGAACAGGAAAGAGACGACGATGCCCAGGATGCCCACGATCGTCGCCTGCCAGAACGAGATGCCGAAACCCAGCAGGAACGAGCCGTAGCTGACGCCGAGCACCGACACGTTGGCGGCGAACCACGGCCAGAACAGGCCGCGCGGGGTGCCCTGCCGTTCGCTCTCGTCGATGGAGTTGAGGGCATTGAGCTCGACGGCCGTGAACTTCGGCGCGTCGGGGTGCGAGCCTTCGGTCTGGTCGTTCGTCGTGGTGGACATCGTCTCTCCGATGTGGGCGGTGGGTGAGTATGGTCGGTCGGCTTTGCGAGGAATGTAGCGCAGGCCGAGGGCCGGCGGGTAGCGGCCGCACCGAGCGACCCGCGGCGTGGATGTCACCGGCGTGCTGCAGACTCGATGCGTGGACATCCAGCTGAGCATGGTCATCCTCGAGGTTCGCGATCTGGCTGCCTCGATCGAGTTCTATCGAAGCCTCGGCCTCGACGTGCCGGATCCGCCGGCAGAGCGCCCACTGGTCATCCATCGCATGCCGAGTGGTGTGAGCCTTCTGCTCACCACGAGCTTCGCTTCGGTCTACGACGCGAATTACAGCAGGCCGGCATCCGGCTACCAGCAGATGCTCGAGTTCTTCGTCGGCACCGACGACGCCGTCGACGACATGTGGGCGAAAGCGACCGCTGCCGGCTACCACGGCAGGATGTCGCCGGCCAAGACCATCGGTCCGTATGCGGCCATGGTCGACGACCCGGACGGCAACGTCATCCTGTTGACGTCGGACGAAGCGGGCTCCCCGGCGAGCTGAGCACGGCGTGAATCGCACCGATCGTCTGTACGCACTCGTCGAAGAGCTGCGGGCGGTGTCGCCGCGACCGCGGAGCGCCACGTGGCTCGCGCGACGTTTCGAGGTGAGCGTGCGTACCGTCGAGCGCGACCTCGGCGCCCTGCAGCAGTCCGGGGTGCCGATCTGGGCCGAGCCAGGACGCACCGGCGGATACTGCATCGATCGCGATCGAACGCTTCCCCCGGTGAACTTCACCCCGTCCGAGGCGGTGTCCGTTGCCGTCGCTCTGCAGTCCACGGCGGGGTCGCCGTTCGAGCAGGCAGGCAACGCCGCTCTGCGCAAGCTGCTCGCCGCCATGCGCGACGACGACACCGAATCGGCGGGCGACCTGGCGTCCCGAGTTCACTTCGTCGGCGCGCTCGGAGCACTCGGCGCGCGCGAGACATCGGACCGCGACGGTTCGCACGCAGAGGCGGGCATTCCCGTTGCCATCGTCGACGCCGTTGCGTCCCGCCACGTGCTGCGCCTGGGCTATCGGGACAGAGCGGGGAACGCCACCCGACGCGAGGTGGAACCCCTGGGATACATCGGCGCGACGAGCGGATGGTATCTGCTCGCGTGGTGTCGTCTGCGGCACGGCATCCGCGCCTTCCGATTCGACCGTATCGAGCGCGTCACCGCCACGACCGAGGTGGCATCGCCGCGGCGCGTGACCACCGAAGAGATACAGGTGCCGGAGGGCGACCTTCGAACGCTCGCGCTGTTCTGAGCCCGGCTCTCGCCGAACTGCACGACCTACGCCGAAACACCGACACGGGGGTGTCGCGCGACCTCGAAACGCTGGTGTCGTGTCGTCGCCAACGTTCTGCGACGGACATCCAGAAAGGTCTCCCTCATGAATCTCGTCTCCATCCGCCTCATCACCGACGACCTCGACCGACTCGTCGCGTTCTACGAATCGATCACGGGCATCGAAGCGACCCGGCCCGCGCCGGTCTTCGCCGAGATCCGCACTCCGAACGGCACTCTGGCGATCGGGCACAGCTCGACCGCCGACCTGTTCGGCCCCGGATCGGTACGCGCCGCCGACAATCACACGGCGATCATCGAATTCCTGGTGGCGGATGTCGATGCCGCCTTCGCGGCGCTCGAGGGCACTCTCGTCGAGATGGTGCGGCCGCCGAGCACGATGCCGTGGGGCAATCGTTCGCTGCTCATCCGCGACCCCGACGGAACGCTCGTCAACCTCTTCACGCCGGTGACTCCGGAGGCGAAGGAGAAGTTCGCGGAAGCCACCGGTGTGAAGAGGTCGGCGCGCTAGAGGCGCTCCGCGGCCTCCACCACGTTGGTCATCAGCAAGGCGACGGTCATCGGGCCGACTCCGCCGGGGTTCGGCGAGAGCCAGCCCGCGACATCCTCGACTCCCGGCGCCACGTCGCCGTACACCTTCGACTTGCCGGTCGCGGGGTCGTCCTCGCGCGTCACGCCGACGTCGAGCACCGCGGCGCCCGGCTTCACGTCTTCTGGTCGAACGAGGTGCCGCACCCCGGCGGCCGCGACGATCACGTCGGCCTGGCGCAGATAGAACGGCAGGTCGAGCGTGCCGGTGTGGGTCAGCGTCACCGTCGCGTTGATCGCACGCCGAGTGAGCAGCAGGCCGATCGAACGCCCGATCGTCACGCCGCGCCCGACGACCACGACGTGCTTGCCCTTCAGGTCGTAGTCGTTGCGCAGCAGCAACTCGATCACGGCCCGCGGTGTGCACGGCAGCGGCGTGGTGATCGGGGCATTCACGTTGAGCACGAGCCGGCCGAGGTTCGTGGGATGCAGGCCGTCGGCATCCTTCGCCGGGTCGATCCGTTCGAGGATCGCGTCGGTGTCCAGGTGCTTCGGCAGTGGCAGCTGCACGATGTAGCCGTGGCAGGTGGGATCGGCATTCAGAAGATCGATGGTCGCCTCGACCTGCTGTTGCGTGGAATCAGTCGGCAGCTCGACCTGGATCGAGTTCATGCCGATCGCCTCTGACTGACGGTGCTTCATGCCCACGTACAGCTGCGACGCCGGGTCGGCGCCGACGAGCACCGTCGCGATGCCGGGGACGATGCCCCGCTCCCTCAGCGCCGCGACGCGTTCCGCCAGCTCCTGCTTGATGGCTGCGGCCGTCGCCTTGCCGTCCAGCTTGATCGCTGTCATCGACTCAGCCCTGGATGCTCGAGGAGAGCTCGACGTTCTCGGCCGGCTGTCCCGACGGGCCGAGACCCGGGTAGAGCGGGAAGGCGTCCGTCAGCGTGCGCACGCGGGCGCGCAGGGCCGGGATGTCGGCATCCTGTCGCAGCGCCAGCGCGATCACGTCTGCGACCTCGGTGAACTCGACGTCGCCGAAACCGCGGGTCGCGAGCGCGGGCGTGCCGATGCGCAGACCCGAAGTGACCATCGGGGGGCGGGGATCGAACGGCACCGCGTTCTTGTTGACAGTGATGCCGACCTCGTGCAGGCGGTCCTCCGCCTCTTTGCCGGTGAACTCCGACGTGCGCAGGTCGACGAGCACCAGGTGAACGTCTGTGCCGCGGGTGAGCACGTCGACGCCGACCTCGCGGGCGTCAGGTGCGATCAGTCGCTCCGCGAGGATCTGCGCGCCGCGGATGGTGCGCTCCTGACGTTCACGGAACTCGTCGGTCGCCGCGAGCTTGAACGCCGTCGCCTTCGCCGCGATCACGTGCATGAGCGGGCCGCCCTGCTGGCCGGGGAACACGTTGGAGTTGAGCTTCTTCGCGATGTCGGCGTCGTTGCTCAGGATGAAACCGGAGCGAGGGCCGCCGATCGTCTTGTGCACGGTGGAGCTGGTCACGTGCGCGTGGGGAACGGGCGACGGGTGCAGTCCCGCTGCGACGAGTCCGGCGAAGTGCGCCATGTCGACCCAGAGCGTCGCACCGACCTCGTCGGCGATCGCGCGGAACGCAGCGAAGTCGAGGTGACGCGGGTAGGCGGACCAGCCGGCGATGATCACCTTGGGCTTGTGCTCGATGGCCTTCTGGCGAACCACGTCCATGTCGACGCGGAACGTCTCGGGGTCGAGGCCGTAGGAGACGACGTTGTAGAGCTTGCCGGAGAAGTTGAGCCTCATGCCGTGCGTGAGGTGCCCGCCGTGGGCGAGCTCGAGGCCGAGGATCGTGTCGCCCGGCTGAGCGATCGCGGAGAGCACCGCGGCGTTCGCGGACGCCCCCGAGTGCGGCTGCACGTTCGCGAACTGCGCACCGAAGAGCGACTTGGCACGCTCGATCGCGAGGTTCTCCGCGATGTCGACGTATTCGCATCCGCCGTAGTAGCGACGGCCGGGGTACCCCTCCGCGTACTTGTTCGTGAGCACGGAGCCCTGCGACTCGAGCACGGCGCGCGGAACGAAGTTCTCGCTCGCGATCATCTCGAGATAGTCGCGCTGGCGGCCGAGCTCGAGGTTGAGCACCTCGGCGATCTCGGGATCGACCTCGGCCAGGGGCGCATTGAAGGTGTCGGAAACGGTCATGACTGGCTCCTCATCCAGGGGCGGACGTTGCACGTGTTCGCGTCGGCCCAGGCGTGCGGCCGAATCCGCCCTCGAATCTCAGAGCTGGGTCGCTCCCCGATGGTGAACCATCCGCGACGGATGCCGAATGCCCGACACACGCCGATACGCCAGTTGCGACGGTTGCGATCTTACCAGCGCTGCGGGCATCGTCTGGCCCCTGCTGCGTCGCAGCGCGCGCGAGTCAGCCCTCGACGAGGCGCGCGTTGATCGCCTCCCGCACGCGCAGGTAGTGCACCGGATCGACGGAGAACCGATCGAATCGCAGTCCTCCATCGGGATCGATGAGCTCCAGCACCGCCTCGATTCCGTCCCGGTCGCGCAGCGCCTGCATCGCGCGGTGATCCGCCATCGCCTGCGCGAACACCCGGTACCGGATCGACGGCAGCGGATGCCCGTCCTCCCCCGGGTAGACCACGAACGGGTCGCCTCCCGGGAACGCCCCGCCGGCCGTGGTGTCCCTGAACGGATCCACGAGGCGAAGGGAGTGCCAGGAGTAGTAGAAGTTGAAGCCCCAGTGCAGGAACCCGTCGATTCCGAACGCGAACAGCTGATGTCCGAGCACCCGATTGCGTGCCGAGGGCAGCGCGAAGAACCGATTGGCGACGTCCCGCTCCTGCGAGACGCAGTAGTACGCCCACAGTTCGTCGGGCCGATCGGCCAGGAACGGCTCGATGGCATCCGTCGCCACCACGGGAACCGGGACCGCTCCACTGCTGTAATAGGCGAAGTCGCTCAGCGCATCGACGATCCGACGCCCCTCGAGGAGGTCGGTGACCACGGATTTCGCCGCGAGATAGTTCTCGAGTTGCACGCGTCCGTGCGGCTCGTCCGAGACGTGGAACACCACTTTCCCCGGCTCCACCTCATCGTCGAGCACGTTGACGAGCGCGGGCAGGAGCTGCTCCAGGAACCGGCGGTAGCGCGGATCCGTCGCAGACACTTCCCAGCCGAACAGGCGGACGGTCTCGCCGTCGCGCCGCGCGTAGATCGCGGGCGTGAACTCGGCACCCCACTGGGTGAAGAGATGAGCGACCTCGACGCCCTTCACCCCGTTGCGACGGCACAGCTCGAGCCAGCGCGCCAGCTTGCCGAACCCGAAACGGTACTCGCCCGCCGAAGTCTCCTCGACGTCCACCAGCTGCACGGGCGTCCGGTAGTGACCGATGCCGGTGTCGAGAGGCGGCGTCCAGACCGGGGCGAGCAGCGAGTTGACGCCCATGCCTGCGGCGGACTCGACGAAGCGCTCGAGCAGCTCCCAGTGCGCCTCGCTGAACACCGGCACTCGATAGTGGTCAGCGACCGCGTCGACGTGCAGCCAATGACTGTTGACGATGTCGAGCTCGGGAAGCCTCACCCCGAGCACCCGCACGACGACGTCCTCACGGAAGCGTTCGCGCCCCTCGTCGTCCGAGACGACGATCGTGATGGTGTGGATGCCCGTGCGCGAGTCGTCGTCGACCAGCAGGTCGAGCCACACGGCACGCCAACTGCCGAAGAGCGGCCACAGTTCGCCGCCGTTCAGCGGCACCAGCACATCCGGGTACAGCCCCGGAGCGTCGCGGTCGTACCCGTCGTCATGCCCGGGGAACGCCGGCAGCTCGCACGGCACGAGATCCACTCTTCGAACCTCGACGAGATCCGCGGAGTCGCCGACGACGTCGAGGTGCAACGGCCTCGGGTCGCGGAGCGACCCGTCGAACGGCGGTCGGTAGGCGAGCTGGAACGACGCGGGCTCGCCGAGCGTGACGCTCAGGCCGACGTCATCCGCTCGCGGGCGAGGGTCGGCATCCGGGTAGACCTTCTCGAGAGCGTCGCAGATGACGAACTGCCAGTCGGTCGTCATTTCAGCCCACTGCGTCCGATGCCGGCGACCACTCGCTTCTGCAGCACGATGAACAGAATGAGGATGGGGAGCATCGCCATCAGGCTCGCCGCCATCAGCACCGGGTAGTTGTTCCCGTGCACGCCCTGCAGGTTCGCCAGCCCGACGCTCAACGGCGCGGAACCGGCACTCGAGGTCACCACCAGCGGCCACATCAGGTCGTTCCACGACCACAGCACCGTGATGATGCCCAATGCCCACAGCCCGTTGGATGCCAGCGGCAGCATGATCCTCCAGAAGATCATGAACGAGCTCGCACCGTCGATGCGGGCGGCATCCTCCAACTCCTGCGGCAACCCGAGGAAGAACTGTCGCATCAGAAAGGTGCCGAACGCGCTGAAGACACCGGGCGCGGCGATTCCGATGACCGTGTTCAGCCATCCGAGGCCCTGGATGATCTGGTACTGCGGGATCAGATAGATCTGCGCGGGCACCATGATGATCGACAGGATCACGCCGAGGATGACGCCCCTCGCGGTGAACCGCATGCGCGCGAACGCGTACCCCGCGATCGAGCACAGCAGCAGCTGCCCGACGAGCCGCACGGCGGTGATGGCAGCGGTGATCCACAGCTCCTGGCCGAACGGCATCTGGGCGAACACGTCGAGATAGTTGTGCCACTGCAGCACCCCCGGCCAGATGGTCGGAGGAGCGCTCTCGACCTGCTGGTTCGTCGACAGGGACATGATCACCTGGTAGATCAGCGGCGAGACCATGATCAGGCCACCGATCAGCAGGACCGTGTGCGCGCCGGCGTTCGACTGCGTGCGGTGGCGCCGCGGACGACGAGCCTCCCTCTGCAGCTCTGCCGCGTTCTGGCCGAGGACGGCCGCTGTCGACACGTTCTCAGACATAGTTCACCCACTTCCGTTGCAGACGGAATTGCACGGCGGTGAGCGCCGCGATGATGACGAGGATCAGAATGCCGATCGCGCTCGCGTAGCCCTGGTTGTTCTGGAGGAATGCCTCGTTGTAGAAGATGTAGACCAGGCTCTGCGTCTGCGGCATCGCGAGGTTGGATTTGCCGAGCATCACGTAGAGCAGGTCGAAGAGCTGGAAGCCGTTGACCACCGTGATGATCGACACGAAGAAGATGCTCGGCGTGAGAAGCGGAACCGTGATGCTGCGGAACTGGCGGAAGCGCGAAGCGCCGTCGACCTGGGCGGCCTCGTACAAGTCGGCGGGAATCTCTCGGAGCCCGGCGCTGATGATGATCAGGTTGAAACCGAGCGACATCCACAGCCCGACGATGGAGACCGCGACGAGTGCGAAGCCGGGGGTGGCGAGCCAGTACGGTCCCGCGATGCCGAACAGCGAGAGGAACCAGTTGATGGGTCCGAAATCGCCGTTGAAGATGAGCCTCCACACGATGCCCACGGCGGCCGGCATGGTCACGTACGGAATGAAGTACAGGGTGCGATACAGCCCGCGGAACCGCATGCCGGGGCGCTCGATCAAGGAGGCCAGCCCAACAGCGATCGGAATTCCGAGCATCACGATCACCGTGTAGATGGCGGTGTTGAGGATGGACTGGGGAATCTGCGGGTCCGAGAACATCGTCAGGTAATTGGCGAGACCCGTGAACGTGGAGCCGCCGAAGACGCCGACCGTCGTGAAGCTGAGGTAGAAGGTCTTCAAGATCGGCCAGAGATAGAACACGGCGACGCCGAGCACGGTGGGCAGAACGAAGATCCACGGCCACGGGCCGTCCGGCCGTAGCCCGCGACGCCGGGGCCGGGAGGCCTTGGCCGTCCCGGGCCCCGCTGTCCCGACCGTCGAGGTCTCTGCAGTAGAGGCACTCATCGGCTCAGTCCTTCGCGAGCTCTGCGTTCATCTGCTCGGCAAGCTTCTTCGCCGCTGTCGCCACCGGTGTCTGACCCGCGAAGGCTGCGGGGAGGATGTCCGACTCCATCTGGTTCCACGCGGAGGTGTTCTTCGAGATCGGATACGGCGACGCGACCTTCGCCTCGTCAAGGAAGAGTTGCAGGTCGAGACCTTCGATGGAGTTCGCCCAGACGGTCTGGCTCCCGTTGAACGCGGGAATCACCACGCCGGCATCCGCCTGTAACAGTGCGGGCGGCTTGCCGCCGAGGTAGGACACGAATGCCAGCGCGGCCTCCGGTTCTTTGGTCGTTGCGGAGATGACGTTGCCAAGCCCGTGGATCACGCTCTGGTTGCTCTTCGGCCCCTTCGGCAACTGCACGACGCCGAGCTTGTCGCCGAATGCCTGGTGATACGGCGCGGTCTCCCAGTCGCCATCCATCACCATCGCCAACTTGCCGGACGTGAACCAGTCGTTGGCGAGCGTGGTGGTCAGCTGCTGCATCGACGGCGAGATCCCCGCCGCGATGATGTCGGCCCAGAATTGCAGGCCCTTGATCGAACCGGGCAGGTCGTACCCCGACTTCTTGTGGTTCGACGAGATGATGTAGCCGCCGCCCTGCAACATCGTGTTGTACCAGGACGTCTGGCCGCCTGTCAGGTCGCCCGCGAACCCGAAGACGCCCTTGCCGAAGTGGTCGGAGACCTTCTTCCCGTTCGTCTTGAGGTCGTCCCACGTCCATGACGACGTCGGCACTGCTGCGCCTGCCTGACCGAGCATGTCCTTGTTGTAATAGAGACCGACCGTGTCGAAGTCCTTCGGCGTCCCGTACAACCTGCCGTCAACGGTGTAGAGGTTCACGAGCGCCGACGGATAGTTGCTCTTCTTGATCTGGCCGGCGCTCACGAGCGAATCGATGGGCATGAGCTGGTTGTTCAGGGCGAAGAGCTGAATGTTCGGCCCGTTCATCCAGAGCACGTCCGGCAGGTTCTTGCCTGAGGCGAGGGTCTTCATCTTGGTCCAGTAGGCACCCCCGGCCGACGGAGTGAGCTGGATGTTGACCGTGACGTTCGGATAGATCTTGTTGAAGCCCTTGATGATCTTCTCCATCGCAGGCTGCTGGTTGACGTCCCAGATCGCGTAGCTGATGGTCGCCTTCAGGCTTTTCGCCGGCGGCGTGTAGGCGGATGCCTGCGAACCGCTGCCCGAGGAATCCGAGCTGCAACCGACGAGGGTGGCACCGAGTCCGAGGCCGACGCCGCTGAGCGCGGCCAAGGAGAGGAAGGAACGACGGTCCATGATCAGTTCGCTTTCTGTGAGGTGGAGGTGCGTTGATGTCCGGCGAAGTAGTCGAGAAGGTCGGGGCCCAGTTCGGGGATGCGCTGAGGAGTCGACCCGTGACGAAGCGACGTCGTTGCTGCGACGCCGGCGGCGACCGCATTGCGCGCGGCGACGGGCGAGGTGTCGGTCGGCGCATCCTCGACGACGAAGCGGAGGAACTCGGCGACGGTGAGCGCGTCGGCGCCGTTGTGACCGCCCTCGCCCTCGGGGATCGGGTACGAGAGGTCTCCCGATTCGTTGTACGAGGTTCGCTTGTTCCAGACGCGCACCGTTCCACCCTCGGAGTCGCCGAAGTTCTCGAGCCGACCTTCGGTGCCGATCACGGTGTAGTTGCGCCAGTAGTCCGGTGTGAAATGACACTGCTCGTAGCTGGCCAGCACGCCGTTGTCGAGGCGCATCGACACCATGGAGATGTCCTCGACGTCGATGACCGGGTTCAGCCCGCGCTGGGCGGTCGGCGGCCAGTTGTCATACGAGAACCAGTCCTGCATGACGCTGTCGGAGTTGTCAGCTCTGTCGGCGATTCCGCCGTAGACCGCGAGCTCGCCCATGGCAACGACCTCCGTGCTGTACCCGCCGGCGAGCCAGTGGATCACATCGATGTCGTGCGCACCCTTCTGGAGGAGCAGACCGGTGGTCTTCGCGCGCTCTGCGTGCCAGTCCTTGAAGTAGTAGTCGCCACCGTTGCCGACGAAATGACGGCACCAGACGGCTTTGACCTCTCCGATCGCGCCCTCGAGAATGAGCCGCCGCATCAGTCGAACGACGGGCATGTGGCGCATGTTGTGACCGACGTACAACTTGGCGCCAGAGGCGTTGGCAGCTCGAAGGACCTCGTCGGCACCCTCGATGGTGATGGCGAGAGGCTTCTCGAGATAGACCGCGACTCCCGATGCCAGGAGCTGCGTGGCGATCGCCGCGTGCGTGTGATCGGGAGTCGTGATGAACGCCGCGTCGATGCCGAGGCGGATCAGGGCGTCAACGTCGTCGACGACCGCGACGTCGGAACCGAAGTAGTCGGCCGCGCGCTCACGGCCGCGCGGGTCCGAGTCCGCCACGCCGACGATACGTGCCGGCACCACCGAGTCCACCGCGTTGAGGGCGAGCTTGCTTCTCGCACCTGCTCCGACGACGCCGATCCTCAGTTCTCCGCCACCCGGCTGTCCACCGCTGGGCTGCGCGCCGCGTTCACTCATGGTCAGTCCTCACGTCGTCGTGGAGCATGCCGGTCATTCCAGCACACAACGTCGTGACGATGCAAGACGGATATTGCATGAAACTCCCTCAGTTCGATCATCTTCAATCATTCGATTGGATCTATCCGCGTGTTTACGCCTCGATCGTGTCGACGAGTCACGGTGCTCACTACTCAAGCGGATGCTTGTTACATGCGCATTTCGATCATCATCAAGCATGTAAAGATCACGTAGCGGTCAGAATGATGGAGAGCACCGGCAGCGATGGGTCGTGACCGCAGACCAGCCTCGGAATCCCAGGCGCTCCGGCATACTGACTGAGCGAGCCGAAGGCGGAGAGGATCGTGGATGAAGCGCAGTGAGCGACATCGTGCAGTGCTCGACCTCCTGGCAGAGACCGGCAAGGTCGAGGTCGACGAGATCGTCGAGCGCCTCGACGTATCGCCTGCCACGGCGCGACGGGATCTCGACTCGCTGGCCGCGCAACAACTGCTGACTCGCACCCGAGGCGGAGCGACAGGTCAGTCCGTCGCTTACGATCTGCCGCTGCGTTACAAGCGCGAGCAGCACACGCGGCAGAAGGAGGCGATCGCCCGTGCGGCGAGCGCGCTTGTGCCCCGCGGTGCGGTGGTCGGGCTGTCAGGAGGCACGACGAGCACGATCGTGGCGACAGCACTCGGCGCGCGACCGGACTTCGCCGACATGTCTGCGCATCCGTCACTGACGGTCGTCACCAACGCGATCAACATCGCGGCGCAGCTGGTGATGAGACCGCAGATCAAGATCGTCATGACCGGCGGTGTAGTCCAGGCCCGCTCCTACGAACTGGTGGGCCCGTACACGAACGCCGTGCTCGATCAGATCACCATGGACTTCGCCTTCATCGGCGTCAACGGCGTCGATCCGGCGTTCGGCGCCACGGTGCACGACGAACACGAGGCGACCGTGAACGCGCTGATGGCCCGTCGCGCCGAGCGCCCCGTGCTCATCGCGGATTCCAGCAAGATCGGACGCCGCGCCTTCGCCGCCGTCGGCGATCGCAGGCTCTTCGAGACTCTGATCACGGATGACGGCATCACGGATGAGCAGCGCGCCTCGTTCGAAGCCGCCGGCGTGCACGTCATCGTCGGTTGAGCGGTGACCTGAGCTACTTGAACCCGGCCACCGTGTGCGGGCGATACGGCTCCTCGAGGCGAGCCGTCTGCTCATCGGAGAGCTGCAGGTCGATGGCGGCGACGGCATCCGTGAGGTGGGATTCCTTCGTCACTCCCACGATCGGGGACGTCACGGCCGGCTGGGCCATCACCCACGCCAGGGCGACCTGCGCTCTTGGCACGCCCAGTTCGGCGGCCACCTCGGCGACGCGCTCGACGACGATGCGGTCCTCGTCGCGGTACAGCGTCTTGCCGAACTCGTCGGTCTCGCTGCGGTTCGAGGTCGCATCCCAATCGCGCGTCACCTTGCCGCGGGCCAGCGGGCTCCACGGGATGACGCCGACACCCTGATCGAGGCAGAAGGGCAGCATCTCGCGCTCCTCCTCGCGGTAGATCAGGTTGTAGTGGTCCTGCATCGAGACGAACCGGGTCCAGCCGCCGAGATCGGCGGTGTACTGCGCCTTGGCGAACTGCCACGACCACATCGACGACGCACCGATGTACCGCGCCTTGCCCGCTTTCACGACGTCGTGGAGCGCCTCCATGGTCTCTTCGATCGGCACCTCGTAGTCCCAGCGGTGGATCTGGTAAAGGTCGACGTAGTCGGTGCCGAGCCGACGCAGGCTGTTGTCGATCTCGGAAAGGATGGCCGCCCGCGAGAGGCCGGCGCCGTTCGGGCCCTGGCGCATGCGGCCGTGCACCTTGGTCGCGAGCACGATCTCGTCGCGCTTCGCGAAGTCGCGCACGGCTCGACCGACGATCTCCTCACTGCTTCCCACCGAGTACACGTTCGCCGTGTCGAGGAACGTGATGCCCGCCTCGAGTGCCGCCTTGATGAGCGGGCGCGACGCTTCTTCGCCGAGCGCCCACGGGTGTCCACCACGCGACGGATCCCCGAAACTCATGCAGCCGAGCGTGACTGCGGAGACTTCGAGGCCACTCGATCCAAGACGTACATATCGCATGGGATCGACGCTAGCGAGTGCGCCGCATTCCGGCGAGCGGCGAAAATCTCCACGATCGAAACTGCAACTTTGACAGGCGTTGCGATCATGTTCGATCATTGAGTCATGAGCAATGAGATCGAACGAGTGTCCGGAGCCGACCTCGAGGCGGAGCTGACGTCACAACCGGATGTCTGGGAGCGCGCGACCTCCCTGGTCGCCGAACGAGGCCTGCTGCCTGCCGACGGCCAACGCATCGCCGTCGTCGGGTGCGGCACCTCATGGTTCATGGCGCAGTCGTACGCGAACCTTCGCGAGCGGGGCGGACATGGCGAGACCGACGCGTTCGCGGCATCCGAGGCCTTCGTCGACCGCGGTTACGACGCGATCGTCGCGATCACCCGGTCGGGAACGACCACCGAAGTGCTCGAGCTCGTCGATGCCGTGCGCGGCCGAGTGCGCACGATCGGCCTCGTCGGCGACCCGAACACCCCGCTGATCGATCTGGTCGACGACGTGATCGCGCTTCCGTTCGCGGACGAGAAGTCGGTGGTGCAGACGCGGTTCGCGACGAGCGCACTCGCGCTGCTGCGAGCATCCATCGGCGAGGAGTTGAGCGGTGTCATCGCCCAAGCGCGCGAGGTTCTCGCGGCACCGCTCGACGACGGTCTGATCGACGCCGACCAGTACACGTTCCTCGGCTCGGGATTCAGCGTCGGCATCGCCCACGAGGCTGCCCTGAAGATGCGCGAATCCTCGCAGTCGTGGACGGAGTCCTATCCGGCGAAGGAGTACCGGCACGGCCCCATCGCGATCGCGGCGCCGGGCAGGGTGACCTGGTCCTTCGGCGAGCCGCCGGCGGGGATCGCGGCCGACACGGAGGCGACGGGCGCCCGGTTCGAGTACGCTCCGATCGACCCGATGGCCGACCTGGTGCGGCTGCACAGGGTGGCTCTCGAGCGTGCCCGCCGCAACGGACTCGACCCCGACCGCCCTCGCAACCTCACACGGTCGGTCATCCTGGATCAACCGTGACCACCCTTCTAACGACCGAGGCCACCATGAACGACCGACACGGCGACGACGCTGCGGTTCACCTGCTCATCGGACCAGGCCGATCCGTGCTCGCGTTCGACGTCGGCGGTACCGACATGAAAGCGGCCATCGTCGATGACGAAGGACGGATGCTCGAAAGCGTGCGCGTGCCGACACCGCTCGACGGCGCACGCACCGGGGAACGCGTGGTGGAGACCGCGACGCGACTGGCGCGCGAGCTCCGCGACCGGCATCCGGGCATCGTGCCCGCCGCGGCCGGATTGCTCGTGCCGGGCCACGTCGACGACGAGCACGGCATCGGCGTCTTCGCGGAGAACTTGGGCTGGCACGACTATCCGTTCCGCGATCGCGCCTCCACGGCGCTCGGCGTGCCCGTCGGCTTCGGGCACGACGTGCGAGGCGCGGGCGAGGCCGAGCACAGGCTGGGCGCCGCCCGCGGCTTCGACGACGTGCTCATCGTGACGATCGGCACCGGCATCGCGGCTGCCGTGTTCATCGGCGGGCGCCTCCACACCGGCGGCGGTCTCGCCGGAGAAATCGGGCACGACCGCGTCGCCGAGGGCCCGGTCTGCGCGTGCGGCGGGCGCGGATGCCTCGAGTCGGTGGCATCCGCTGCCGCGATCGCCAGGCGGTACGCGCTGCGCACCGGAGTGGCGGTCGACGGCGCACGTGAGGTGCTGCAACGCATGCACGCCGGAGACGCGAACGCTGCCGCCGCCTGGGACTCCGCGCTCGACGCCCTCGCGCTCGGCTTCTCGCACTCGGTCGCGCTGCTGGCTCCTCAGGCGATCGTGATCGGCGGCGGTCTGTCAGAGGCGGGCGAGGAACTGCTGGCGCCGCTTCGCGAACGGCTCGATCACATCCTCACGTTCCACCGACGCCCACAGCTGATCAAGGCCTCGATCGGCGCCGACGCCGGTCTGATCGGCTCAGCGCTGACCGCGCGCGACGCCGTCGCAGCGTCGAACGGAGGCGCGTCGTGGCGCTGATCGCAACGAGCGAGCTGATGGCGGATGCCTCGGCCGCGGGCACCGGGATCGGCGCCTTCAACGTCATCCACCTCGAGACGGCCGAGGCGATCGCGGCCGCCGCCGAGCGGGCGAATCTGCCGGTCATCCTGCAGATCTCGCAGAACTGCGTCACGTACCACGGCGGACTCGAACCGATCGGGCTCGCCTGCCTCTCTCTCGCACACACGTCGGGGGCCCGTGTAGCAGTGCACCTCGACCACGCTGAGGACGAGACACTGGCACGGCACGCCGTCGATCTCGGCTTCGGCTCCGTGATGTTCGACGCCGCAAAGCTCGAGTACGACGCCAACGTCGACGCCACGTTGCGGGTCGTCGACTACGCGCATGCGAACGACGTGTACGTCGAGGCCGAACTCGGCGAGATCGGCGGCAAGGATGGCGCACACGCGCCCGGGGTCCGCACCGACCCGGCCGAGGCCGAGCGATTCGTCTCGGAGACGGGGGTCGACGCCCTGGCCGTCGCGGTGGGCTCGTCGCACGCGATGACGACGCGCGAGGCATCCCTCGACCTCGACCTGATCGCCAGGCTTCACCGAGCTCTCACGGTGCCACTCGTGCTGCACGGGTCGTCCGGCGTTCCGGACGACACGATCGCCGCCGCGATCGCCGCCGGCATGACGAAGATCAATGTGTCGACGCACCTGAACCGGTTCTTCACCGGCGCGATCCGCGAATATCTCGACGCGAACCCCGGCGTGGTCGACTCGCGCAAGTATGTGCGCGCCGGTCGCGACGCGCTCAGCGGCGAGGCCGAGCGACTGCTGCGGCTGTTCGCGGGTGCCGGCTCGGAGGAGGCATCCCGATGAATCGCACGGAGCGGCTGCGCACCGTGCTCGATCTGCTGGCCGAGACCGGTCAGATCGAGGTCGATGAGATCGTGGAGCGCCTCGGCGTCTCGCCCGCCACCGCCCGCAGGGACCTCGATGCTCTCGCCGCCCAGCAGCTGCTCGCCCGCACGCGCGGCGGCGCGACGGGGCAGTCGGTCGCCTACGACCTGCCCTTGCGCTACAAGCGTGAGCGGAATGCCGCGCAGAAGGAGGCGATCGCCCAGGCGGCGAGCGCACTCGTCTCGCGCGGGTCGGTCGTCGGACTGTCGGGCGGCACGACGAGCACGGCGGTCGCCACTGCGCTGGGCACCAGGCAGGATGTCGCCGATGCGTCCCCGAATCCCACGCTGACCGTCGTCACGAACGCCATCAACATCGC
The DNA here is from genome assembly GCF_022761015.1 of Humibacter sp. RRB41. GTDB lineage: Bacteria > Actinomycetota > Actinomycetes > Actinomycetales > Microbacteriaceae > Humibacter. The sequence continues at coordinate 1,076,691 of NZ_JAKWJQ010000001.1, read as the reverse complement.
GGCACAGCTCGTGATGCGTCCCCAGATCAAGGTGGTGATGACCGGCGGCGTCGTGCATGCGCGCTCGTACGAGCTCGTCGGGCCGTACACGGACTCGGTGCTCGGTCAGATCACGCTCGACTTCGCCTTCATCGGTGTGAACGGCGTCGACCCTGTCCTCGGCCCGACGGTGCACGACGAGCACGAGGCCGCCGTGAACGCGCTGATGGCACGCAGAGCCGACCGGTCGGTGCTGGTCGCGGACTCCAGCAAGATCGGCCGCAGAGCGTTCGCAGCCGTCGGCGAGCCGGGGGCCTTCGACACCTTCATCACGGACAGCGGCATCACGGCACAGCAGCGCGCAGCGTTCGAGGATGCCGGCATGCGCGTCATCGTGGCCTGATCCGTTCCCCTGCTTCGCTACGCTGTGCCCCGGAGGGCACGTGGACGCGACGAAGACCGGCCTGCTGCGGCCGACGACGGGCGAGGCATCCCATCGCGTCACCTACATCGAGTTGTTCTTCGACCTGGTGTTCGTGTTCGCGGTCACGCAGCTGTCGCACATCCTGATCCACCAGCAGACCGGTATCGCACTGCTGCACACGGTGATGCTGACCATGGTGGTCTGGTTCGCCTGGGTGTACACGACGTGGGCGATGAGCTGGCTCGACCCCGAGCGCGGTCCGGTGGGCACTCTGCTCTTCGTGATGATGGCGCTCGGCCTGCTGATCGCCGCCACGATCCCTGAGGCCTTCGGTGGCCTTGCTCTTCCCTTCGCGCTGTCCCTCGTGGCGTTCAGCCTCGCGCGCAGCGTCTTTGCGATCGTCGCCTTCGGACGTGCGCAGCGCACCGAGCACGCCATGAACTTCGTGCGCATCTCGTGCTGGCACGTCGGCACGGGCATCCTGTGGATCGTCGGAGCCCTGGTGACGGAGGATGCCCGGCTGTGGGTCTGGCTCGCCGCGATCGTTCTGGAGTACATCGGTCCGCGCATCCGGTTCTGGGTGCCGGGCGTCGGCGCGTCGTCGGTGCACTCGTGGAACGTGTCGGGCGAGCACATGGCGGAACGGGTCAGCCTGTTCGTCATCATCGTGCTCGGCGAGTCGATCGTCGTCACCGGCAGCACGTTCGCCGAGGTGGGCATCACGTGGCTGAACGGCACGGCGTTCCTCGCGGCCTTCGTCGGTGCTGTTCTGATGTTCCTGCTCTACTTCAGGCACAACCAACGCCACGGCAGCGACTTCATCTCACGGGCCAGCGATCGCGGAATGATCGCACAGACCGCGTTCACCTACATTCCGTTGCTGCTCGTCTTCGGCGTCGTCGCCTCTGCCGTCGCGGACGGCCTCATCTTGCGTGATCCGGCGGGTGCCGGCAGCACGTGGCTTGCCGGGCTCCTGTGCGGAGGTGCTGCCCTCTACGTGCTGGGCAACGCGCTGTTCGGCCGCTCGACGGGCGGCCCGTGGCTGCGCGTGCACCTGATCGGGGCTGTCGTGCTCCTCGCGCTGATCGCCGTGTCGTCCATCGTGAACCCGCTCGTTCTGAGCTGGATCGTGAATGCTGTGCTGCTGGCCGTCGTGCTTTCGGAGACGCGAGGAAGGCTGCGAACGTAGAAGCGGCGCCGGGCCCGGATGGTGACATCCGGGCCCTGGCGCTCACGCGGTCGATGCCCCCACCGGAACCGCGTGGTCCCCCTGGCCGCTTCGGGCGACATGCCAGGGCCATCGCGTCGAAGCCGAATGAGACGCGATGATGGTCCGTTCCACTGAAGGAGACGTCGCACGCACCGGATCATGACGCGGCATCCGCAAATCATTTGGCGACGTCATCACGGCATACGGAATTGCGCATGCACGGCGACTCGCGGACAATCGGAATTCCCCCCTGTCTAGCTCCCGCACCCGAAAGCAGCCCCTGATGTCAGCGCACACCGCCGAGCGCAAGCTGTCGCGCGCCGGAGATGCGGAGCTGATCACGCTGACGCGCAGGGGCGACGCTGATGCCTACGCCGCCCTGTTCCGTCGCCACGCGTCGGCCGCCGCCGCTGTCGCCCGCTCGGTGACGAGCACGTTCGACGCCGACGACCTCGTCTCCGAGGCGTACACGAGGGTGCTGAACGCACTGCAGTCGGGGAACGGTCCGACCGCAGCGTTCCGTCCCTATCTGTTCACGACGGTGCGCAACGTGGCCGCCTCGTGGGGCCGGGTGTCGGCCAACACCGTCGCCGTCGCGCCCGAGGAGTTCGACGAGCTCGAACTCCCCACCGATGACCCCCTGGCATCGATCGACCGCTCGCTGACCGCACAGGCCTTCACGTCTCTGCCTGCTCGCTGGCAGGAGGCGCTCTGGTACAGCGAGGTCGAGGGAATGCAGCCGGCACGCATCGCTCCGCTGCTGGGCCTCAGCGCTCAGGCCACGGCCGCCCTCTGCTATCGAGCGCGCGAGGGCCTGCGGCAAGCCTGGATCCGCGCTCACCTGACCTCGCCCGACCTGGGACCCGAGTGCTCGTGGACCGTCGACAAGCTCGGCGCCCACGCTCGCGGACGGCTCGGCAAGCGCGAACGCACGCGCGTCGACGCCCACCTCGACACCTGCGCGAAGTGCGCCTTGGTCGCAGCAGAGGCGAAGGATGTCGGCGACCGGCTCGCCCTCGTCCTGCTGCCCCTTGCGATCGGAACGGCCGGGGCGACAGCCTATCTGGCCACGCTGCACGCCGGCACGGCCGGAGTCACGGCGGGTGCCGTCATCGGCGGCGGTGCAGCGGGCACGACGGCGTCGGGTGCAGCGAGCAGCTCGAGCGGCACCGCCGCCGGTACTTCCGTGGGCTCCGCCGGAGCGTCAGGCGGCATCTTCAGCGGCACGACCGGCATCATCGTCGGCGCGGTCACCGCTGTCGTCGTCGTCGGCGCTGCGGTGGCGGGCATCGCGTTGGCGACCGCCGCATCAGCGCACAGCGACACCGCGGCCTCGACCGTCGACTCGGCGACCTCATCCGGCAATTCCGCTACGCAGAATGCGCCTGATCCCGCGCCGTCCTCCGTTCCCTCGCCATCGGCGGCCGCTCCGAAACCGGCGCCGGCTCCCGCCGTGGCGGCTCCGCCCGCGGCACAGGCCGCGTCGACGCAACCCGCCGCGCCCGCCGCGCCGACTGCACCGAGTCCGAGTTCCCCGAGCACACCGACCGATCCGGGCACTCCGACGAACCCGGGAACGCCCGGCGACCCCGGAACACCCCCGACGACCGATCCGCAACCGCCTGCCGCTCCCGCCATCACCACGGTGGACACGGGCGGCGGCAGGTACTTCCCGCTGGTCTCCGGCACCGCGCAGGCAGGCGCCACCGTCAAGGTCAGCGGGGCGGGTTCGAGCGTCACGACGCAGGCGGGTTCTGACGGCTCGTGGACCATCAGCACCGCCATCACCGGTTACGGCGTCGGAGACGGAACCGTCTCTGCGACGCAGACGGATGCGAGCACCGGCCTCGAGTCCGCGGCGACCACCGCGTCGTTCACGCTCGGCGCGCCTCAGGCATCCGTCACCAGCGTGATCAGACCCGGCGGGTTCTTGGTCGACGTGACGACGACGGGCACGGCAGGCGCCGGCTACGAGCTGTTCCTCGACAGGACGAGTCTCGGCACCTCGACGCTCGCGGGCTCCGGCAGCGACACCCGCTACCGGCTCGTCTGGCCGGCAGGCCAACACACCGTCGACGCACGCTACTCGGACGGCGCCGGGCGGGTCGGGCCGAGCAGCCAGACATCCTTCACTGTGAAGTTCTGATGCGGGACACCGTGCGCAGGGTGAAGACGAGCATGACGAGCGACACGGCGAGAATCGCGAGCGCCGCCCACGGCACGAAGCCGATGCCCCACACCGCGTAGACCGCGCCGCCCACGAGGGCTCCGCCGCCGATCCCCACGTTGAACGCCGTCGTGTAGAGGGCGCTCGCGGTGTCGCGGAAACGCGCGGATGCGACCTGCAGCAACTCGGTCTGCAGGAGCGGTGGCAGGCATCCGAACGCCAGAGCCCACAGGGCGAATGCCGCGATCGCCACAGGAGGAACACCCGCGAACACTCCGAGCAGTGCCACCCCGACCGACGTGAGCACGAGCCCGACGGTGATCGCCCGGTTCGGGATGCGCCCGAGCACCGTTCCGACCAGCGCGACGGCGATCGCACCCATCACGCCGCCGACGAAGAGCATCGGGCCGACAGCGCCCGCCCCGAAATGCATCGCCTCGATCACGAACGGCGCGATGTACGCGTTCAGTGTGAAGCTGCCGAGTGTGATGAGCCCGGTGAGCACGCAGATCAGGATGACCGGCACGATGCTGGCATCCCGCCTGGAGCCCAGCACGACACGGGTCGCACCAGTGGTCACCGGCAACGGCTCTCGCGGGGCCTTCGGCAGCATGATCCCCACGACGACGGCGCCGACGACGAGAAGGCATCCGACCATGGCGAAGGCGAAGCGCCAGTTCACGGCGTGCCCGACGATGGTGGCCAGCGGCGCACCGAGGATCAGCGCGAGCGAGACGCCGCCGGACGTGATCGAGACGGCGCGTGCCAGCTGGCGGGGTGCGACGATGTGGCCGGCGTACGCTCCCGTCACGGCCCAGAAGACCCCGTGCGCCATGCCGCCCGTGATGCGCGCAACGACGGCCACGCCGTAGTTCGGCGCCACCGCCAGAAGCAGCGAGCTCAGGCCGATCACCACGATCACGGCCACCACGAGCACACGCCGCGGGATGCGCCTTGTCATCGCCGTGAGCGGAGTCGCCGCGAGCACGACGGTGAACGCGTAGACCGAGACGAGCAGCCCGGCCTGCGGGGTCGTCACGTGCAGACCGCCGGCGATCTCCGGCAGCAGCCCGGTCGGCAGCGTCTCGCTGGTCACGGCGAGGAATGCGGCGGCGGCGAGCGCGAGCATCCCGATCCAGGGGAACGGCTTCTCGGCGCGGGCCGCTGACTGCTCGGACGACACGGATACCCCCTGGCTGAAGAGAATGTTCGGCGAAGTCGATGATGGCCCGCATCGCGAACTGTCAGAACACACGAGCCTATCGGCCGTCGCACGGCTCGCGCGGCCGCACCCGACGCGTGCTCTAGCCTGATTCTCATGGATTCGCAGACGGATGCTCCCGGGCGGCAGCTCACCCATTGGGTGCTCACGCTGATCTGCGCCGATCGCCCCGGAATCGTGCACGCCATCAGCGGCGCAGTCGTCGCTGCACGGGGCAACATCACCGAGAGCCAGCAGTTCTCCAGCTCCGACACCGGGCGCTTCTTCATGCGGCTGCAGATCGAGTCCACCGCCGACCGCGACGAGTTCGAGGCGGCCATCCTGCCGGTGACGCAGACGTACGACATGTCGTGGAACCTCGACCGGGTGGGAAGGCCGCTGCGCACCCTGGTGCTGGCGTCGACCGCCGCACACTGCGTCAACGACCTGCTTTTCCGGCAGCGCGCGGGGCAGCTGCCCGTCGACATCCCTCTCGTGCTGTCCAATCACGGCACGCTTCGTGAACTGGCGGGCTTCTACGGGGTGCCCTTCGACTCGCTCCCCGTGACGGATGCCGCCAGCAAGGCCGCCTTCGAGGCCAGGGTGCTCGACGAGGTGGAGCGCAACGACATCGAGCTCGTCGTGCTCGCCAGATACATGCAGATCGTGTCCCCCGAGTTGTGCGACGCCCTCGCCGGACGGTGCATCAACATCCACCACTCCTTCCTGCCGGGATTCAAGGGAGCCAACCCGTACAAGCAGGCGCACGCGCGCGGCGTGAAACTCATCGGCGCGACGGCGCACTTCGTCACGAGCGACCTCGACGAGGGGCCGATCATCGAGCAGAACGTCGTGCGCGTGGATCACGCGCAATCCCCGTCGCAGCTCGTGGCGATCGGGCAGGACGAAGAGAGCCGCACCCTCACGCAGGCCGTGAAGTGGTTCGCGGAGAATCGCATCCTGCTCGACGGCGCCCGCACGATAATCTTCCGCTGAGCGCCCCGTCCCCGCGCCCCCGCCCCGCCCTATCGGCGTCGGCCCGGCACTGTATTGCCGAGCGGGTCCTCAATTCACGTGAATACGAGGGCGGCCCGGCAATACAGTGCCGGGCCGACGGGGGACGGGGGTGAGGGACGGGGGACGGGGCTCCCCTTGTCGCCGATACGATAGACGCGATGTCTGCGCAGAATACCGAGCACGCGCGCGTCCAGATCGGCTTCTGGGACGTGCTGCGATTCCTGATCGAGCTGTTCGCCTTCGTGACCCTGGCGATCTGGGGATTCATCGCCTGGCCGTTCCCATGGAACATCGTCGTGGGCATCGCCGCGCCGGCGCTGGCCATCGTGCTCTGGGCACTGTTCCGCTCGCCCAAGGCCGTGATCCACATCGACACGTTCGGCAAGGCCATCGTCGAGATCATCGTGATGACAGCGGCCGCCTTCGCCTGGTGGGATCTCGGCCAGCCGTTCGTCGCCGTGCCGTTCGCGATCATCGCCCTGCTGAGCGGCATCGTCACCGGGCGCAAGGAACTGGCGTGAGCGCCGCGCGGGTCATCCACGGCGCACGCAAGCTGGATGCCGACGGCCACGTCGACGAATTCTGGCTCGCCACGCAGGGCGAGCGCATCGTCGCGACAGGCAGCGGCACGGGATGGCGCGCGTTCGCCGAGGGCGCCGAGGTCGTCGATGCCTCCGGTCACTGGCTGACGCCTGGCTTCATCGACGTGCACTCGCACGGCGCGGGCGGACACGGCTATGAGGAAGGCCCGGACGACATGGTCGCGGCCCTCGCGACCCATCGCAAGCACGGCACGACCCGGTCGGTGCTGAGCCTTGTCGCCAACCCGCTCGCGGAGCTGCGCGAGAGCCTTGAAGACATCGCCGACATCGCAGAGGACGATCCGCTCGTGCTCGGCGCACACCTCGAGGGTCCGTTCCTCAACCCTGAGCGCCGCGGAGCGCACAACGCGGAGTTCCTGCGCACACCGGACGACCCTGAACTTGTCGAGCAGCTCATCGGGGCCGCGCGCGGAACGCTGCGCCAGATCACGATCGCCCCCGAGCTACCCGGCGCGATGGAGGCCATCGACGTGCTCGTCGAGGCCGGCGTCGTCGTCGCAGTCGGACACACCGAGGCGACGGAGGATCAGGCCGCCGCCGCGTTCGACCGAGGCGCTCGACTGCTCACGCACGCGTTCAACGCGATGCCGGGCATCCAGCACCGCGCGCCAGGACCGATCGTGGCAGCACTCGACGACGACAGGGTCACGCTCGAGCTCATCCTCGACGGCCTGCACGTGCATCCGGATGTCGCGCACCTCGCCTTCGTCCAGGCTCCTGGACGCATCGCCCTGGTGACGGACTCGATGGCCGCGGCCGGCGCCGCCGACGGCGACTACCGTCTCGGCTCGCTCAACGTGACGGTGACCGACGGCCTCGCAGTGCTGCGCGGAACGACCTCGATCGCCGGCTCAACGCTCACGCAGGACGCGGCGCTCCGCATCGCGGTGCAGCGCACCAGGGTCGAGCCCGCCGCGGCGGTCGAGGCTCTGACCCTCACGCCGGCGCGCGTGTTCGGGCTCGACCACGAACTCGGCAGGCTCGCCACCGGATACCTCGCTGACGCCGTGCTGCTCGACAGCGACTGGAACGTTAAGCGGGTCTGGGCCGCAGGCGAACCACTCGCCTGACGGCTAGGCAGCGCCTCCCTCGAGAAGCCGCGGTTCGAGCACGGAGCGTTCGCGCGGCGTGATGGCGCCGCCGACTCGAGCCAACGCGAGAGGCAGAGGAGATCGCGCGAACGTGTTCCGAACGGCGATGCCGAACGACGTCGCCGGAACCATGAGCCGCACGTTCGCAGAGATCCGCTGCCTCGCACTCACGAGAGGTCGCAGAAGACCTTCGTAGCGGGCGAACGCTCTCACAAGGTCGCCGTTCGCGCGGCGAAGCTCGCACGCGAGAACGTGAGCCCCGACCAGGGCGAGTTCGGCGCCCGCGCCCGATGCAGGAGACCCGCACCATGCCGCATCGCCGACGAGCGCCACTCGTCCGTTCGACCACGAACGCATTCGCACCTGAGCCAACGCGTCGACGTAAAGATCGTCGCTGGCGAGGGCTGAGGCGAGAAGCTCGCCCGTGTGCCACGACGACACCTCTTCGAACGCGGCGGAAAGCATCCGCCGATGTTCGGCCGGATCGGGCCTGCCCGAGCTCACGAAGGGAGTGCGATAGATGAAGTAGGCCTTCGCCTGCTCGTGATTGCCTGAGCGGTAGACACCGACCATCTTCCCCGGCAGGTTGTGCATCGTCACCCATCGGTTCTCGCCGAGCTGGGCATCCGCGTCGGCGAAGGCGAAGTGGTGTCCCCGCAAGCGCAGGTACGACGCCTCGGCGCCGAACGCGAGCCTTCGCACCGTCGAGTGCATTCCATCGGCGCCGAACACGGCGTCGAACCGCTCCGTTCGCCCCGTAGTGAACGACACGGTCACACCAGACCCGTCCTGTTCGATGCGCTCGGGTGAGTCTCCGAATCGAATCTCGACGGGTGTCACGTCGGCAAGCAAGTGCACCAGATCGCCGCGCATCACTTCGAGGCTGCCGGGCTCCACCGTGCTGACGCGCGCCACCTCGCGCCCCTCACCGTCGACGAATTTGATGCCGAGAACGTCGGCGGCCGCCGAACGAGCGCCGGTGAGTATGCCCATGCTTTCGGCGATACGCATCGCGTCGCCCCTGAGGTCGACGCCGTTCCCGCCCACTCGCAGCTGCGATGCGCGTTCCACCACAATCGGCTCTATACCGTCAGCGACAAGGCGGTGGGCGAGCGTCAGCCCCGCGATGCTCGCCCCCACGATGAGAATACGGATGCCCATGGATCCTCCTTGAGGTACAGTAACTGGAATGGTCGTTCCATCTGATTATGTGAAATGAGCGTTCCATTTGTCAACACCTCCCCGTCGCGCCGATGCCGTGCGAAACCGTGAGCTCGCTCTGCGCGCCGCCAAGGAACTGATGGCGGAGCCAGGCTCCACCATCACCGTCGAAGCCATCGCGCACCGCGCGGGCCTCGGCGCCGCGACCGTTGTTCGAGCATTCGGCAACAAGGACTCCCTGCTCGACGCCGCGGTCGCCGCCCTGCTCGCGCCGATCGCACAGCGCGCCGGCGAATTGTCCGAGAGCTTGCCGGGAGAACAGGCGCTCCGCACGTTCCTTCCGGAACTGATGGAGTTCCATGCGACGCACTATGCGATCGACGAACAACTCCTCGGACTCGAGCTGCCAGCGACCTCCGAGGCGCACGCGGCCCTGATCTCGGCTGTCGAACAGATGATCACACAAGGCCGAAAGACGGGCGGCATCCGTTCCGACCTCGATTCAGGCGTCATCGCTTCACTCATCGCAGGCACCACGCACGCCGTCACAAGGAGTACTCCCCGGAACCGGCGACTCAGCGAGGCTTACGTGAGCGTCCTCATGGACGGACTTGCCCCGAGGCCCGCCTAGAGCTGCCAGGCCGGCTTGTTGTCGTACGTGTACTTGTAGTAGTCCGCCAGGCGCAGCTTGCTCGCCGCAGCCTCGTCGATGATCACGGTCGCGTGCTCGTGGAACTGCAGCACCGAGGCAGGGCAGATCGAGGCGACGGGGCCCTCGACGGCGGCAGCGATGGCATCCGCCTTGCCTTCGCCCTGAGCGACGAGCACGAGGCGCCTGGCCTGCATGATCGTGCCGAGCCCCTGCGTGACGCAGTGGGTCGGCACCGCGTCGAACGAGTCGAAGAACCGCGCGTTGTCTGCACGGGTCTTCGGCGCGAGGGTCTTGATACGGGTGCGGGACGCGAACGACGACGTCGGCTCGTTGAAGCCGATGTGGCCGTTCGCACCGATGCCGAGAATCTGGATGTCGATACCACCGGCGTCCACGATCGCCTGCTCGTACTCGCGGCACGCGACCTCGATGTCGACGGCCCTGCCGTCCGGCACCTGCACCAGTGTCGGGTCCATGCCGAGCGGCTCGACCACTTCGTGCCTGATCACCGACGCATAGCTCTGAGGATGGTCCTCCGGAATGCCGACGTACTCGTCGAGCGCGAATCCGCGGACGCCCGCGAAGTCCAGGCTGCCGTCGGCGACCCTGCGAGCGAGGCCCGCGTAGATCGCGAGCGGCGATGATCCGGTCGCCAGACCGATCACGGCGCGCGGCTTGGACTCCACGACGCGACCGACCAGGTCGGCGGCGAGCGCCCCCACCTCGTCGGCGGTCTGCTTGATGACGACCTCCACGAATCTCTCCCTCACGTCTCGTGTTTCCGGCCGGCGCCGGTTGGTGATGCTGTCAGGCGACGGCTTCCGCCGCCCCGACGAGAGCCGCTCCGACCGCCGCAGCCGACAGGTCCGGTGCGAGCATGCGAACCCGCTCCGGGAGCCTCAGCGACGCCAGGAACGGCGAATCCCTCCCCCAGCCTTGCAGCACCTCGGTCACTGGCGCCAGCAGGCGCTCCCCGAGGTTGCTGAGTCCACCTCCGACGACGACCGTCTCCACGTCGACCGTCAGCACGAGAATGCGCACAGCGGATGCCACACCCGCCGCGAGCGCGTGCCTCACGTCCTGCGCGCGCCGGTCGCCGGCATCCGCCGCGTCGAACAGCTCGATGGCGGGCAGCGCTGCCTTCGACGGCCACAAGCGTGCCACCGCCGAGCCGGACGCGATGGTCTCGAGGCAGCCGTGCTGGCCGCACGAGCAGAGCGCACCGCGGGGATCGAGCGGAATGTGCCCGATCTCGCCGGCGCCTCCGCGTGCGCCGCGCCACAGCCGGCCGTCGGCGACGATCCCCGCCGCGAGCCCCGTGCCGAGGTTGAGGAACGCTGCCGAGCCGTGCAGGCGCAGCAGGTGATAGGCGCCGAGTGCCGCCGCCTTCACGTCGTTCTCGACCTGCACAGGAACGCCGACCCGCTCCCGCAGGCGTTCGCCGAGGCCGAGGTCGTCGACCCCGAGGTTCACCGCGTGGTGCACGCGACCCGTCTCACGGTCGACGACCCCCGGAATCCCGACGCCGATCGATGCGTAGTCGTCGGTCTGCGTCCCGCAGAGTGCGATCACCTCGCGCACGGCGCGTTCGGCCGAATCGAGAACCTCGGCCGGCCCCGTTCCCGTCCGAACCCGCACCCGCTCGAGAACACCTCCTGCGGCGTCGAGCACGACAGCGTCGGTCTTCGTGCCTCCGATGTCGAGTCCTATCCTCACCGCTGGTCCTCCACGGCGGCGTCGCCGTCGAGGAGCGCGAGCAGGGAGCTGCCGACAGAGCGCGAGGCACCGAAAGTCGCGACATCGGCGTAGGCACGGTCATCCGAAGGCCAGCCCATGTCGACGACGAGAGTCGTGCGCACAGGGCGCAGGCGGTCGACGACCTCTCGCGCGAATCCGTAGCGGTGCAGCGCCTTGCCGATCACGATCACACCTCGAGACTGCGCCACCCGCCCGAGGATCTCCTCGATCCGCTCCGGGAGCTCGCCGTCGGCGGCGTCCTGCTCCGACACGACGATCTGCGGATGCCTGGCCCACGCGATCGAGTCCGCCGCCTGTGGCCGCGCTGCGGCCTGCGCGAACGGCCCCCATGGTGCGACTCCGACGGCGATGTTCGCTGCGGTCTCGATGCGCACGACCGCGAACGGTGTGGTGCCGCTCTGGTCGGTAGCGCGCAGAGCGGCGAGCGCGGACTCGTTCACGTCGAAGGCATCGCGGATGCGCGTGATCGACACGGGGAACTCCTCTGCCGCGGCATCCGGCACCGGGATCGACGCGCGCGACTCGGCGAGTTCGGCCGCCAGCGCACGCACCCGACTCGCGGCATCCGCGACCCGGTCCGCACTGAGCCTGCCGTCGTCGATCGCCTCGCCGACGGCGACCATGATCGCTTCGAGAACGTCGTCGTCCGTCTCGCTGCCGATGCAAAGCAGGTCGCAGCCGGCGGCGATGGCGCGCACCGCCGCCTCCGGAATGCCCGTCTCGCCGCTGGCGCCCTTCATGTCGAGCGCGTCGGTGACGATGACGCCGTCGAAGCCCAGCTCCTCGCGCAGCAGCCCCTGCACGATGCGCGTCGAGAACGTCGCCGGCACCGCGGGGTCGACCTGCGGGAGCACGATGTGGGAGGTCATGATGGTGCGCGTCCCCGCTGCGATGGCCTCGCGGAACGGCACGAGCTCGCGCTCGCGGAGTTCGTCGAGCGATCTGTCGATCACCGGCAGCGCGAGGTGCGAGTCGAGCGCGGTGTCGCCGTGGCCGGGAAAGTGCTTGGCGCAGGCGGCGACCCCGGCCGACTGGAGGCCGGAGGTCCACGCGCGGCTGTGCCGTGCGGCGAGCGAGGCATCCGCCCCGAAGCTGCGCACCCCGATCACCGGGTTGTCCGGGTTGGAGTTGACGTCCACGTCGGGCGCGAAGTCGAGAGTGCAGGCCGCACGGCGCAGGGCGAAGCCGACGTCGCGGCCGACGAGTTCGGTCAGCGCCTCGTCGTCGAGCCGCCCGAGTACAGCGTTGCCCGGGTAGGGCGAGCCGTCGGCATAGTTCAGGCGGGTGACGTCACCGCCTTCTTCGTCGATGGCGACCACGGCGAGCGGGTTCGCGGTGAGGATGTCCTCATCGAGCGCGCGCAACTGGTCGGTCGACTCGATGTTGCCGCCGAAGATGCAGACCCCGCCGAGCCCCGCGAGCAGGCGCCTGCGCACAGCGTCCGGCACCGTTGTGCCGACGAACCCCGGCAGCAACGTGGTCGCGATGGCCCGCGCCCTGGCGACCGGGTCGTTCATGTCGATCGAGACGGACGTGGCCGGATTGCGGGGGGTGCGCGGAGGCACCTCTGGCTCAGACATGTTTGTTAGTAAACCTTACGAACAAGCAGCGCTGCAAGCTTGCACAACGTGACGCGATGGAAACACCGAAGTTACGGGGCGTTATCAATTCTTTACGACCCTCGACTTGACAACGGGTTTGTAAGGCAGGTTCACTAACAAACCATTGGGCCTGATCGCCCGTTGTCGCAAAGAAGCTACGGATCGAGGTGAGCATGGCGCAGTTGCGCGTGACGTCGAAAGCGTTGCCCGAGCACAACAGGCAGCACAACCGCTCACTGCTGCTCCAGACTCTCTTCCACGACGGGTCGATGAGCCGGGCCGATCTCGCGCGAGAATCCGGCCTCACCAGGGTCACCGTCTCCGACCTGGTCAACGAGCTCGCCTCAGAGGGCCTCATCAGCGAACTCGGTCAGCGCACGGGCGCCCATGTCGGCAAGCCGGCGCAGTTGATCGGTCTGAACGAGAACGCGTACCACGTCGTCAGCCTCGATCTCTCGGCCGACGACAGGTTCGTCGGCGCCGTGATCGGTATCGGCGGTGAGATCGTGCACCGCCTCGAGGTTCCACTCGATGGCGCGACCGGCGACCCGGCGCTGCAGAAGGCCCTCACCCTCACCCGCGATCTGGTGAAGCGGTCCACCGTGCGCCTGCTCGGCATCGGAATCGGGACCCCAGGCATCGTCGCCCCTGGCGGCGTCGTGCGCGAAGCTCCCAACCTCGCATGGTCCGGCCTGGACCTCGGCGCGATCTTCCGCGACGAGTTCGGTGTCCCTGTGCACGTGGGCAACGACGCGAACGCCGCTGCACTGGCCATCCACACCTTCCAAGACGCAGGCCAGAGCTTCATGGTCGTCGCCATCGAGCACGGAGCCGGCGCCGGCCTCATCATCGGCGGCGTTCTGGTGGAAGGCGAGAACTCCACAGCAGGCGAGATCGGACATGTCGTCGTCGACGAGCAAGGAGAGCGCTGCGCGTGCGGTCGCAACGGATGCCTCGAGCTCGCCATCGCCGTTCCGCACCTGAAGGCACGCCTCAAGGCCGCAGGAGACGACGCCCGCGACAGCGTGCTGGCGGATGCCGGCCGCGCTCTCGGCGTCGCCCTCGCCCCGGTGGTCGCCGCCCTCGGCCTGAAAGAGGTGGTGCTCGCCGGTCCCGAGGAGCTCGTCGAGGGCCCGTTCCTGGACTCGGCGCTGCGCACCGTGCGCGAACGCACACTTTCGGCGGTCAGCAATGCGCTGCAGATGAGGACCGCTGCTGACAGCCACGACCTGGTGCTGCTCGGCGCCGCCGTGCTGGTTCTTTCAGCGGAACTGGGGGTGTCATGAGACGGCACCCCCAGCCCGCCACAGACGACTGGGCTCACATCCCAGCCGGTGATCGCGACCGCGATGTTGCCGATCACTCGCACCACCTGTCCGTGTTGCAACGCGGACGCCATTCCCTCAAGAGGACGCTTCGACGTCCGCGCTCACAACACTAGGAGAAACATTGCGCAAGTCACGCATTCTCGCGATCGGCGCCGTCGGCATCGCCGCGGCACTGGCGCTGAGTGCCTGTTCCGGAAGCGGAGCCGGCACCACGTCGGGCGGCAGCTCGACCATCGGCAAGGTCGACGGCAAGGGAAAGACCATCACGGTCTGGGCCATGACGGGTGACCTCTCCCCCAAGACGCTCGATGCGATCAACGCCGAGTTCACCAAGGAGACCGGGGCCAAGGTCAAGGTCCAGACCCAGCAGTGGACGAACATCGCCACGAAGATCACCACGGCGCTCGCCACCAGCACCCCGCCGGACGTGCTCGACCTCGGCAACACGCAGGTCGCGACGTTCGCCTCCAGCGGCGGTCTCGCCGATCTCACGAAGTACAAGGCCGACCTGCAGCAGGGCCAGACCTGGCTGGGCGGGCTCGCCGACCCCGGAACCGTCGACGGAAGGCTCTACGGCGTTCCGTCGTTCGGCGCCGCCCGTGCGGTCGTCTACAACAAGACGATCTGGGCCGACGCAGGAATCACGACCGCTCCGACCACCTACGGCGAGCTGACCAGCGACCTCGACAAGATCAAGGCCAAGAACACCGCGAGCAACTTCTCGTCGTTCTACCTGCCAGGTCAGTACTGGTACGCGGGCATGCAGTGGGTGTGGGATGCCGGCGGCCAGATCGCCACGCAGTCCGGCAAGACCTGGAAGGCAGGCTTCTCGAGTTCGGAAGCCCAGAAGGGTCTGTCCGACTGGAAGACGTTCCAGAACGCCTACTCGACCGTCGCCAGCCGCACGCTGAACACGGACAAGCCGGATCAGGACGCCGTGTTCGCCGCGGGTCAGGCAGCCACCATCCTCGCCAACAACTGGGAGATCAGCGCGATCGAGAAGGACAACGCCAAGCTGACGGACGACCAGCTCGGCTCGTTCCCCATGCCGGGTGAGTCAGGCAAGAACCAACCAGCCCTGCTGGCCGGTTCCGACTGGGGCATCGCCCAGAAGAGCAAGAACCAGGACCTCGCCGCAGCGTGGGTGAAGATCGCCGCAAGCCCGAGCATTCAGAAGAAGTACGTCTTCGGCAACGACAAGTGGATCCCGAACAGTGTCGAGGCATCCAAGGCCGCCGTCAGCGGTGGCACGTTGCCCGAGAACGGTACCGCGTTCTTCACCGCCGCTCAGAACTCGAAAGCCACGCCGGCTTCCGGCAACTGGGCGTCGCTCGAGGACCCGGGAATGCTTCAGTTCTTCCAGACGGTCTCTTCGGGAAGCAAGTCGGTCTCTGACGCCGCGAACGCGTGGGATTCCACGGTCGACTCGACACTGAACCAGTAACCGCACTCGATCCGACCGAAAGCAACCATGAGCTCCTCAACTGTGACAACGGTCGCAGGCGAGGGCGCGGCCGCCGCCCCCAGCGGGCGGCGGCCGCGTGCCCCTCGCCACTTCTCCAAGCAGTCCCGCTCCGCACCGCTCTGGCTGGTGTCGCCTGCGGGCATCGTGATCATCGCGCTGATCGTCGCGCCCATCCTCTTCCTGCTCTTCACGTCGTTCACCGACTTCAACTCGCGCACGCTGTTCGTCGGCAGCTTCAATTTCGTCGGGTTCCAGCAGTACATCGACACGTTCACCAGCGCGCAGTTCTGGTGGTCGGCACTGCTCACGATCGTGTTCACGGCAGCACTCGTAGTCGGAAGCCTCGTGATCGGGGTCGGCGTCGCGGAACTTCTCGCGCGTCTCGGCAAGGTCATGCGCTACGTGGTGACGGTCGTGCTCATCTTCGCCTGGGCCATGCCCAACGTCGCTTCCGCTCAGGTCTGGAACTGGCTGTTCGAGCCCGGCTTCGGCGTCATCAACTGGATGCTCACCCAGCTGCGCATCTTCGGCGACGTCACGAACCTGGCGTGGAGCAACAACACGTTCCTCGGTCTGTTCTGCATCTGGATGCTCATCGTGTGGCAGGCCGTTCCGTTCATCGCGCTCACGACTTACGCGGCGCAGACGCAATTCGATCCCGCGTACATCGAGGCGGCGAGGATCGACGGCGCGAGCGAGCCGCGAATCTACTTCACACTCGTTCTCAACTACCTGCGCCCGACCATCCTGCTCATCACGGTTCTCTCGATCATCTGGGACTTCAACGTCTTCAACCAGATCTGGCTGGTGACCCAGGGCGGTCCGAACAACACGACAGCGACCCTTGGCATCTGGACCTATCTGATGGCGTTCAACACGTTCAAGATCGGCACCGGCGCGGCCATCTCCATCGTCACCACGGTGCTGCTGCTCATCATCAGCGGGTTCTACATCCGCAGCCTGCTTCGGTCGGGAGAAGAACTGTGACCACTACCGCACCGACGACCGCTACCGCCTCGATCGACCGCCCGACGGTCGTCGCTCCCGCTCGGCGCACCCGCAGGCGGCGTCGCCGCCCACGGGTCGGAACGAACATCGTCGCCATCGTCTTCAGCATCGTGTGGATCTTCCCCGTCTACTGGATGGTCAACACGGCTTTCAAGCCGCGTGCTGAGGTGATGAACCCGACACCGCACTTCGTCCCGTACCAGCCGACGGTGCAGAACTTCGTCGTCGCGATCACCCAGTCGGACTTCCTGCGCGACCTGCTGAACAGCCTCATCGTGGTCATCGGCGCCCTGATCATCTCGCTGGCGCTCGCCCTGTTCGCGTCGGCCGCTCTCAGCCGGTTCCGCTTCCGCGGCCGCCGGGTGATCATGATCGTCATCCTGGCCGTGCAGATGCTTCCTGCGACGGCGCTGCTGATCCCGCAGTTCTTGATCTTCAACGACCTCGGCCTGCTCGACTCCTATTTCGGGTTGATCCTGGCCTACGTCGCATCGGTGCTTCCGTTCTCGATCTGGACGCTGCGCGGGTTCTTCGTGACCATCCCGGTCGAGGTCGAGGAAGCGGCGATGATGGACGGCGCCAGCACGTGGCGCACGCTGCGCAGCGTGCTCTTCCCGCTCGTCGTTCCGGGCGTCATCTCGACGAGCGTTTTCGCTTTCATCTCCGCGTGGAACGAGTACATCCTCGCGTACACGTTCATGAAGGATCAGACGATGTACACGCTGCCGATCTGGCTCGTGTCGTTCTCGACGCCGACCACCGGCACGGACTACGGCGGGCAGATGGCGGCATCCGTGCTGTTCGCGCTGCCGGTCGTGATCTTCTTCCTCGTCATCCAGCGCCATCTCGTCACCGGCATGTCCGCCGGCGCCGTGAAGGGATGACCACACCGGGCTCCTGACCTCGAAACGAGCTCCGCGCCGCCGTGCCGGGACTCGACGCGACACGTCGCCACACAGGCGGCTGGCGGGCGTGTCGCGCCGATCCTCGGCACGGCGGTCTCTTCGATGCGAAGGGCGCGGGCTACGGATGCCTACAAGCATCCGCGCGCGCCGCGCAGGTCACCCTGTGCGCACCCTGCAGACGACCCACCGGCGGCGCTCTCGACGGGGTAGGTTGCCGAGACATGAGCGACACGATTCTTCTCGACGTCTCCGATGGCCTCGCCCACATCACCCTCAACCGGCCAGAACGGCTCAACGCGATCGACGACGTCGCTGCGATCAGGTGGCGTGATCTCGCACTGGAGGTCGCAGAGCGCGACGACATCCGCGCCGTGTTGTTCGACGCGGCCGGCCCGGCGTTCTGTGCCGGCGGCGACGTCGCTGCGATGGCGACGCTCGGTGGAAACGGCGAGACGGTCTCGCACCTGGCCGACGTGATCCACGAGGGACACCGCATCTTCGGCCAGACGCCCAAGCCCATCGTCGCCGCCGTGCAGGGCGCGGTCGCCGGAGGCGGACTCGGCTTCATGCTCGTCGCCGACTACGTCGTTGCCGGCGAGGCGGCGTTCTTCGTCTCGAAGTACGCGGACATCGGCCTCACTCCGGACTGCGGCGTGAGCACTCTGCTCCCGCAGGCGGTCGGCGTGCGGCGCGCGCTCCAACTGCTGCTCACCGATCGCACGCTCACCTCTGTCGAGGGCCAGGAATGGGGTCTCGTGGCCGAGGTCGTGCCGGATGACGTGCTCGCGTCGCGTGCGCGAGCTATCGCCGAGCACTGGCTGGCCGGCGCGTCCGGCGCGTTCGGTCAGGCCAAGCGCCTGGTGCGAGGCAGTGTCGGGCGCAGCTACGCCGACGGGCTCGACGACGAGTCCCGCACGATCGGCGCCGCCTTCGACTCTGCGGATGCCCGCGCCCGCGTCGCCGCGTTCGTCGCCCGCTCGTCCCGCGCATCCCGCTGACCATCTCAAGGAGACACCATGACGAACACGCTGAACGGCCGCACGATCCTGATGTCGGGAGGCAGCCGCGGCATCGGACTCGCGATCGCAGCACGCGCCGCGCGCGACGGCGCGAACATAGCGCTGCTGGCGAAGACCGATACGCCCGATCCGCGGCTACCGGGAACCATCCACACCGCGGCCGACGAGATCCGGGCAGCGGGTGGCAATGCGCTGCCGGTCGTCGGCGATGTGCGCAACGACGCCGACATCGCCCGAGCCGTTGCGGCGACGGTGGCCGAGTTCGGAGGCATCGACATCGTGGTGAACAACGCCAGCGTCATCAACCTCTCGCGCACGCTCGAACTCGAACCGAAGCGCTACGACCTGATGCAGGATGTCAACGTGCGCGGCACGTTCATGCTGTCGCGCGCCGCGATCCCGCACCTGAAGGAAGCGGCCAACGCGCACATCCTGTCGCTCAGCCCGCCGATCAACCTCGACCCGAAGTGGCTCGGCTCGCACACCGGCTACACGCTGGCGAAGTACGGCATGAGCATGGTCACGCTCGGACTCGCCGCGGAGTTCGCACGTGACGGCATCGCCGCCAACACGCTCTGGCCGCGCACCACGATCAAGACGGCGGCCGTCGGCAACATCCTCGGCGGCGAACAGCTGCTGGCCAAGAGCCGCACGCCCGAGATCTACGCGGATGCCGCCTACCAGGTGCTCATCACGCCGTCACGCGAGTTCACCGGCAGGTCGCTCATCGTGGAAGAGGTGCTCGCCGACGCGGGCGTGATCGACCTGTCGCAATACTCTCCCGGCGTCTCGGAGGACGAGCTGTTCCCCGACATCTTTCTCTAGACCTCGGCGACGACGAGGTACCGCTCGTCGTCGACGCGGCCGCCCCACAGTTCATCGCGCGCCGCGAGGTCGACTACGACAAGGCCGGTGGCTGACGCTTCGACGATGGCCGCGCACTCCTCGGCCGTGATGCCTGCACCCGTCGACCACGATCCCTCGACCAGCACGAGTCTGCCGCCAGGGCGCAGCAGCCTCGCCCACGCGCGGATCACGGCGGCCGGGTCGTCGAAGAGGAACAGCACGTGCCGGGCCAGCACTACGTCGAACGTGGCGGACGGGAGCGCCGGATGCCCGGCATCCCCGCGAACGAAGGTCGCATTCGCGAGGCCTCGCGTCTTCGCCCGCCCGTGCTCGAGCATCCGTTCGGAGGCGTCGAGACCGACGACCTCGTGGCCGGCCTCTGCGAGCAGGAGTGAAAGGCTGCCCGTGCCGCAGGCGAGATCGGCGATCCGTGCGGGCGGCGGCGGAAGCAGCGGGATCAGCAGCTCGCGCCACGCGCCGCGCACGTGCGGGTCGCGAAGGCCGTGGTCGGGAGCCTCATCGAAGTGATCGGCTTCGGCATCCCATTCCGCGCCCGCCTGTTCGCTCACTAGCTCAGGGAGTCGAAGTACGCGGTGCGCTGCTGCGGCGTGACCGGGCGACCTGTGACGCCGGGCCGCTGCTGCCACGGCTGCGGGCCGCTGGAGCGGCGGTACTCGACGCCGAAGGCATCCAGCCGCGCGAGGTGCTGGTCGAGCCGGTCGGCGAACTCGTCGTAGTCCCGCTCGCCGTCGAGCCAGAGCGCCTCGGCGAGCGCGCAGAGCCTTGGGAAGGCGAAGTAGTCGACGGTGCGCGGCGAGTCCATGTGTTCGGTCCAGATGTTCGCCTGGCCGCCTAGGACGTGAGTCGCCTCCTCGGGTGTCAGCTCCGCCGGCACCGGCTCGAAGCGATAGACGTCGGCGATGGTGAGCACCGTGCCGACAGGGATCGGCTCGTCCGAGCGGTCTGACTGCCGGTAATCGAGATACACCTGGTTGTCGGGGCACGAGACCACGTCGTGGCCGGCCTTCGCTGCGGCCACTGCACCCGCCATGCCCCGCCACGACGCCACGGTCGCCCCGTCAGCCAAGCCGCCCTCGAGAATCTCGTCCCAGCCGAACAGGCGGCGCCCTCGCCGGGAGAGGTGGTCGTCGAGCCGGCGGATGAACCAGCTCTGCAGCTCGTCCTCCGTGGTCAGTCCGAGCTCCGCCTTGCGCTGCTGCGTGCGCTCGTCGATGCGCCATCCGGTCTTCGGGCATTCGTCGCCACCCACGCCGATGTACGGCGACGGGAAGATCTCCAGCACCTCGTCGAGCACATTCGTGAAGAACTCGACGGTGGACTCTTCGAGATTGATGACGTTGTCGTCGATGCCCCAGCGGGTCCAGACGCCGAGCGGCTCGGTGTCCTCACGCCCCAGGCCGAGTTCCGGGTAGGCCGCGATCGCCGCCTGCGTGTGTCCAGGCGACTCGATCTCGGGCACGACGTTGATCGAGCGCTCCGTGGCGTACGCCACGATCTCGCGCAGGTCGTCCTGCGTGTAGAAGCCGCCGTGCGGACGACTGTCGCCGCGGGAATAAGATGCGGCGCCGAGCTGGCTCTCGCGTCGCCACGACCCCACCTCCGTGAGTCGCGGATACCGCTGGATCTCGACCCGCCAGCCCTGGTCGTCGGTGAGATGCAGGTGCAGCGTGTTCAACCGGTGCATGGCCATCAGGTCGATGAACCGCAACACGTCGTGCTTCGGCATGAAGTGCCGCGCGACGTCGAGCATCGCGCCTCGCCAGGCGAAGCGCGGGGCATCCTCGATCTGCAGCACAGGAACTGTCCACGGCACGCCGAGCACGCGACCTCTGCGGTAGATCTGCGGGGGCAGCAGCTGCACCAGGGACTGGCATCCGTAGAAAACGCCCGCCGGACCGCCTCCGGCGACGCGCACCTCGGTCAGCGAGACGTCGACGGTGTAGCCCTCCGGCGCCAGCTGGGGATTCCACTCCAGCACGATCGAACCGCCCGGCCCGGTCTCCAGCGGGTATCCGGTCGCCGGGCGCAACGCCCCCTGCAGCCAGGACGCGGCCGACGACAGCTCGGCCGGCGCCGTGATGCGGGTGGCGCGTGTCACCTCGAAGTCGCCCTCGCCGATGAGAAGGGATGTGGGACGCGGAAGCAGCATGTGTCCTAGCTTTTCAGGTTTCGAGCATTCATGACCGCAGTGCCGCGGTGAACGCGGCGGCACGGCGACGGATGTCTGCCCAGTCCGAGTCTGCAAGCGCCTCGGCCGGCACGACCGACGACCCCGCCGTGACCGCATAGGCGCCCGCGCTGAGGAACGACAGTGCGTTGCTCGCATCGACCCCGCCGGAGGCGATCAGGCGGGATGTCGGCAACGGCCCGAGCAGGTGCGCGAAGTGATCGGGTCCAGCGGTCTGCGCGGGGAAGACCTTCACGGCCCAGACCCCTTGGGCGAGCGCCTGCATCACCTCACTCGGCGTGAAGGCGCCCATCATCATCGGCACACCGGCGGCGGCGGCAACCTCGGCGACCCCTGCCGAAAGGCCCGGCGTGACGAGGAACTGCGCCCCGGCGTCGAGGGCGCTGCGCGCCTGCGCCGTAGTGAGCACGCTTCCCGCGCCGATCACGGCATCGGTGCTGCGAGCCCTGGTGATGTGCGTCTCGACGTCGGGCGTCGTATACGTGAATTCGATCGCATGGATGCCGCCCGCGACGAGCGTGTCAGCGAGCGCAGCGGCATCCGGAATCACACTGGCCCTGATGAGCGCCATCGCCCGGTCGTCGCCGATGGTGTCGATCGTGGGCATGTAGTGCACAGTATCGTTCACCGGCGACAGCGTCGAGCCGCTCGGCACGGCCTGTTGAGTACGCGTGGTTCAGGATGCGAGCACTGCACGCGCCGCCGCGACCTCGTCTCCGATCGAGCCGAGCAGCCCCTCGTCGGGGAGCTCCACCGGCCGGGGCGACCGGCGGGTGCGGATCGCGTCGGCGAGGTCGTCCAGTGCCGACTCGAGGCGCTCCACATCGCCGGGGTCGGCATGCTGCCGCGACTGCGCCGCGCCGATCGCGGTGGAGGTGATGGCATCCGTCACCCGCTCGAGCGCGACGATCTGCGGCCACCAGGCGGCCGCGGAGGTGCTGATCGGCGGCGGCTCCGCCAGCGTCTGCTGCACAAGGGTGCGCAGGTCGGAGAGCCGGCGGTACGTTGCACGGCGGGCGGAGGAGCGGTCGCGGGCATCCGTTCTCGTGTTCTCGGCATCGTCCGGGCTGCTCGGCGGTGCGAGCGCCACCGTGAGATAGCCCGAGACGTCGCCGACGACGTCCGCGACGTTGCCGCCCAACTGCCTGGCAGAGCGCCACGTCGACGGCCAGGGCAGATAGCCGATCACGAGCACGATCGCCGAGCCGATGAGCGTGTCGGTGACCCTGCTGATGATGAGGCCGACGTCGCCGCTGTGGGCGAGCTCGAGCAGGATGACGATCACGGGCGTGATGAAGATGGAGAACAGGCCGTAGTTGCGGCGGATCGCGATGGGCATCGCCCCGGCGAGAATGGCGAGCGCGACGATCTGCGGCCAGCCGAGCGGCAGGACCACGACGATCGCCGCGCCGATCAGCACGCCGACAACCGTGCCGAGACCTCGCTGCACTGCACGGGCGAACACGGAGCCGAAGTCGGGCTTCATCACGACGGCGACCGTGAGCATGATCCAGTACGGCCGCTCCAGCGGGAGCAACACGCTCACGGCCTCGGCGACCGCCACGCAGACCACGAGACGCAGCACGGCGAACCACGTCTCGCCACCGCTGGAGAGGTGGTCGTAGGCCGCGCGCAACCGGTCGCTCACCGTGCGACGGGGCAGGCCGACGGCATCCGGTCGCTGGATGGGGACCGTGGTCGTTGTCGGGTCCTCGCCGGAGAGCAGCGCGCCGACCAGCCGCAACGATGACGACAGCGCTGCACGGCCGGGCGTCGAACGGTCGGCAGGAGGGAGCACGGGCGGTGGAGCGTGTTTGTCCTCGATGGAGCGGGCGAGCGATCTCAGCGCGTTCGGCACCTGTGCCGGCACACGCTCACCCTCGGCGGAGACCGCGGTGACGGCTTCGACGATCGGCGTCGCGGCGTTCAGCAGGGTGACGATGCTGCGCCATCGCGGGTCGCGACCTGCCAGCGTGGTACGCGCGGCGACAAGAAGGTCGTACGCCTCGTTCATCGCCGTGGTGACGTCGCGTCTCGCCTGGTCGACGGTAACGGTTCCCGACGCGTCGAGCTGGGCGGCCATCGCGTAGTACACCTTCGCGACGGCCTGGCGCTCCGGCGCCCTGGTGCGGCCGCCGCCGACGGCGATCGCGATTCCCGTGAGCGCGAGCCGCCACGCGGCGCCGACCACCAAGATGAGCGGGGCGAGCCACAGCGGACGCAGCCCGAAGTCGATGCCGGAACCCACCACCGCATAGACCAGGAACTGCAGCGCGGCCTGCGACGCATTCGCACTCACCACGCCGGCGAGCCCCGAGACGAGCGCAGCGGCGACCACGACGAGCACGGTGGCGATGTCGTTGCCGAGGGCGAGGCATCCGACGCTCAAGCCGACGGCCGCGAACAAGGTCGTGACACCGATACGACGCACCCGATCGACGGCGGGGCCACCCCGATCGGAGAGCGACGCGACCAGCGCACCCATCGACACCAGGATGCCCGTGCCGAGGATCGCGGGATCGTCCGCCATGAGCGCGAGCGACAGCCCGACCGGGACGGCGACGGCGATCGCGGTGAGCACGGCGAGGTCCCAAGGGATCGGCGCCCGTTTCGTGCGCACCAGCTCGCGCACCCAGGAGCTGTTCGGAGCTCCCGGGGGTGTCGACATGACGTTCACGCTATGCGCGCTGACGCCAAGAGCAAAGGCCATTTCCGGCCGTGCCGCACAGGCGACTCGTCGCCGGGGCCGCGCTCACCCCCGACGCACGCGCAACGTCACCACCTGGAACGGTCGCAGCGACAGGATGCCCGTGCCGGCGTCCCATGCATCGGCGTCGCCCGGTTCCCGCTCCAGCAGGTCCGTCTGCACGACCGAGTCCGCCGCGAAGCCGAATCGCACGCCCGCCCTGGTACGCCGCCCGAGCGCCTCGTACAGTCGCACGATCACGTCTCCGGAGCGGTCCTCCGCGAGCTTCACTGCTTCCACGAGCACGCCTTCGCCGTCGACGACGACGAGCGGCTCGATCGGAGCCGCACCTGCGCGCAACGGGAGGTTGAGCGCGTAACCGGCTGCGATGGCATCCGCAATCCCGGCGCCGATGGTGAGGGAGGACCGCACGACGTGCTCGCCCTGATCGGCCTCCGGATCGGGATACAGCGGAGCACGCAGCAGCGACTGCCGCACCAACGTGGTCGTTCCGCCGCCCGAGCGAGGCTGCCGCGTCACGTCGTGCCCGTAGGTGGAGTCGTTGGCGACGGCGACGCCGAAGCCGGGCTCCCCCACGTGCACCCAGCGGTGCGCTGCGGTCTCGAAACGCGCGAAGTCCCAGGAGGTGTTCTCGTTCGTCGCTCGATACACATGCCCGAACTGCACCTCCGACGCCGCGCGCTCGGCACGCACGTCGAGCGGGAACGCGAACTTCAGCAGCTTCTGCCGCTCGTGCCAGTCGACGCGCGTCGTCACCTCGAGCGTCGCCGTGTCGATGGCGAGCGTGAACTCCTGCTCGATCGTCGACTCGCTGACGTGCCGGGTGACGCGCACCGCGCCGCGCTGCTCGTCGACCTCGAGCGAGACCGCCGTGTCGAGATCGGTCTCGTGGCGGCGGTAGTGCTGATCGATGTCCCAGGCATCCCATCTGTTCGGGGTGTCACGGAAGAGCTGCAGCCCAGCGGATGCCCCCGGCGCGATCGCCTCGCGCCCGCTTGCAGCGTCGACCGCTGAGACCACCCGGCCCGTGCCGTCGAGGGTGAACCTCGCGTGGGAGTTCTCGAGCACGATCGTGTCACCGTCACGGTGCACGGATGCCTGCACAGCGGCATCCGGCACCCCGGCTCCCAGCGCGGGCACGCCGCGTACCGGCACGGGTCCTGCGTTGACGAGGACGCCCGCGCTCGCCTCGGCGGTGCCGGTATCCGCCGCCCCGCCCAGCGCATCCAGCGCGTCGTCGATGAGCCCGCCGACACGCTCGGCCAGCTCCGCGTAGTTACGCTCCGCCTCCTGGTACACCCACGCGATCGCCGACCCGGGCAGGATGTCGTGGAACTGCTGCAGCAGCACGGTCCGCCACGCGGACTCGAGCTCCTCGTACGGATAGTCGGTGCCGCCGCGCACCGCAGCAGTCGTCGCCCAGAGCTCCGCCTGGCGCAGCAGGTGCTCGCTTCGCCGGTTGCCCTGCTTGGTGCGCGCCTGCGAGGTGTAGGTGCCACGATGCAGCTCGAGGTAGAGCTCTCCCGACCAGACCGGCGGATGCGCGTACTCGGCCTTCGCCCTGCCGAAGAAGGCCTCAGGCGTCTCCACGGCGACCCGAGGCGACCCGTCGAGCGACTTCGTGCGGTGCGCGGCCGCCATCATCTCGCGCGTCGGTCCCCCACCGCCGTCGCCGTGGCCGAAGAGCGCGAGCGACGAGTTCGCCTCGCCCTTCTCGGCATACTGGCGATCCTGCTTGGCCAGCTCTTCGCCGGACAGTATCGAGTTGTAGGTGTCCATCGGCGGAAAGTGCGTGAACATGCGCGTCCCGTCGATACCCTCCCAGAGGAAGGTGTGGTGCGGGAAGGTGTCCGTCTCGTTCCAGGAGATCTTCTGCGTCACGAACTGTTCGATGCCGGCACCTGCCATCAACTGCGGCAGCGCGGCCGTGTAGCCGAACGAGTCCGGCAGCCATCCGGTGGTCGCCCGCACACCGAATTCGCGCTCGAAGAAGCCCTGGCCGGCCACGAACTGCCGCACCATCGCCTCGCCGCCGACCATGTTCGTGTCGGATTCCACCCACATACCGCCGACCGGGACGAACCGTCCTTCGGCCACACGCACCCGGATGCGCTCGAAGAGCTCCGGGTAGTACGCCTTGATCCAGGCGTACTGCTGCGCCGACGAGCACGCGAACACGAGGTCCGGATAGTCGTCCATCAGGGCGAGCACGTTCGAGAACGTGCGGGCGCACTTGCGGATCGTCTCGCGCGTCGGCCACAGCCAAGCCGAGTCGATGTGAGCGTGACCCACCGCACTGATCCTGTGCGCATTGGCTGCAGCCTCGTCGGCGAGCACACCGGCGAGCGCCTCCCGTCCGGCCGCGGCCGTTCCCGCCACGTCGTGCGGGTCCATTGCGTCGCACATCCGCTCGAGAGCGCGCAGGATCTGCGCAGCCCGGGTCGACTGCCGCGGCAGCTCGGCCTGCAAACCGAGCAGCGTCCAGACGTCGCGTTCGAGCTCCCACACCGTCACGTCGCGCAACGCCAGGTCGATGCCGCGAAGCGTGTAGATGGGGTCGGTGCCCGCCGTGGCCTTGTCACCCAACGGCGTCGGACCCCACGCCCACGACCCGCCGATGTCCGGGTTGGATGCCGCCTCCACGTACAGGTCGACGGTGTCGCCGTCGACAGCGACGGACGTGTTGAAGGGTTCGACCGCCTTCACGGTCGTGCCGTCCGGCGCGAACACCAGCCCCTCGGCCTGGAATCCAGGGTGATCACCCTGGAACCCCAGGTCGACCAGCATCTCCACACTCCGCCCGGCGGATGTCTCGCGCCACGCATCGGGCACGTCGCCTACCGCGTGGAACCACGTGGTACCCCACGGCTTGCTCCACGGCGAACCTGCCGCGAACGGCTCGAACCGCTGCGTCACCGCTTCGGCGAACGGCACCGGCTCGTCGGGGACATCCCACGCCGTCAGCGTGAGCGGGATGCGCTCCGGATAGACGGCGGGCGAGATCCGCTCACCGAGAAAACGGGTGATGCGCTCGAGGACGAGGCGTGAATCATCGTGCACGTGATGCTCCTTGGTAGTGCGTGCAGGCGGTGGACAAACGAGGAGGCGGACGGAACGCGTCAGCCCTTGACTGCTCCGGCGAGCGCCGACCCGCCACCCAGGAACCGCGACGTCACGACGTACAGGGCCAAGACCGGCACCGAGTAGATCAGGGAGAACGCAGCGAGCTTGCCATAGGCGACAGCGCCGTACTGTCCGAAGAACTGGTAGATGCTCACGGATGCCGGCATGTTGTTCGGGCTGAGCAACAGCACGAACGGGATGAAGAAGTTACCCCACGCCTGCACGAACACGAAGATGAACACCACAGCGAGGCCCGGCCGCATGAGCGGGACGACGATGCGGGTGAGGGTGGACATCATCGATGAGCCGTCGGTCCAGGCGGCCTCCTCGAGGGTGATCGGCACGGAATCCATGAAGTTCTTCATCATCCAGATCGCCATGGGAAGGCTGGTGGCGGCCATGAAGAGCACCGTTCCCCAGATCGAGTCCAGCAGATTCAGCGAGACGAAGAGGTTGTAGACCGGCACCATCATCGCGGTGATCGGCAGGCAGGTGCCGAAGAGGATCCCGTACATGAACGGCTTGTTGATCCTCATGCGGTAACGCGACAGCGGGTAGGCGGCCAGGACCGCGATGACGATCGTGATGATGGCGCATCCGAACGAGATCACGACGCTGTTCCACAACGGCCCGAACGCCAGGCTCGGGGTCAGCACCGAGGTGAAGTTGTCGATCGTGAACGGTGCTGGCAGCTTCAGTGTCAGGTTCGCGGTGCCGTCGAACGACGCAACCAGAAGCCACAACAGCGGCAGCAAGAAGCAGAGCCCGATGATCACCAGAACCGTGTTCGAGACGATCTTCAGCCCGCGGCCGGATGGAGAGGACAGTTTCATGTCAGTCGACCTCCGGTTTGAGAGCCCTGATGTAGATGACCGAGAACACGGCGCCGATGATGAGCATCACGACGGCGATGGCTGTGCCGAGGCCGAGTTGCGAGAACTTGAACGCCTCTTGGTATGCGAGTACGGGAAGCGTCGAGCTGGCCGTACCTGGACCTCCGGCGGTCATGATGTAGATGAGGCCGAAGACGCTCAGCGTCTGCAGGGTCGTCAGCATCAGGTTGGTCGAGATGCTGCGGCGGATCATCGGAATCGTGATGTAGATCAGCCTCTTCCATCCGCTGGCGCCGTCGAGCTCCGCGGATTCGGTGATCTCTTCCGGCACTTCGGTGATCGCCGCTGAATAGACCATCATCGAGAACGCGGTTCCGCGCCAGACGTTCGCCAGGATGACGGAGACCATCGGCAGCACGTAGAGCCAGTCCGGCCCCTTGAGACCGACGATCGAGAGGACGGCATTGAGCGTGCCGCCCCCGTTGAAGAACGCGTAGGCGCAGAACGCCCCGACGACCTCGGGAACGACCCACGCCGTGATCACGAGAGTGCCGACAACCCCGGTGAGCACCTTGTTGCCGGCGCGCATGAGCATGGCGAGGGCCAGGCCGAGAACGTTCTGCCCGATGATCGCGCTGCCGACCACGAAAAGGATGGTCAGCCAGACCGATTGGAGGAAGTCCGGGCTCTGGAACAGTTGAACATAGTTCTGGAACCCGACGAACGTGGTGTTCTGCGCGGCGGCGCCGGTCAGCGCCATGTTCGTGAACGAGCCGTAGAACGCCTCGATCACCGGCCCGAGCAGGAAGATCGCGACCATCACAATGGCCGGGATCAGAGGTATGGTCCGCCCCAATGCGCGACGGGCACGGTGCGGGCGGGAAGGGGTTGCCCCTCCCCGCCCGGTGGTGCTCGTCGCCACGGCGGTTCGCGTGAGCGACGTCATGGTCGTTCGCCTACTTCGTAACCACGTTCTTCGTGCCGCCGACGGCCTGCGGCAGCGCTTGGTCGAACACCTTCTGTGCCGCCGCCGGTGTCTGCTGGCCGGTCATCACCGATTCCATGGCCACCTGAATGTTGTTCGACACCGCGGGATACGAGGAGGTGGCTGGTCGGAAGTTCGTGATCTTGACCAGGCCGGCGAAGAACGCGTTCGTCGGGTTGGACTTGACGTAAGTCGGATCGCTTGCGACGTCAGTGCGCACCGGGATGTTCTGGTTGCTGGTGGCGTAGTAGAGCGAGTTGTCCTTGTTGAGAGCGAGCGAGATGAAGTTCCACGCGGCCGTCGGGTTCTTCGACTTCGAACCCATGGCGAGCGTCCACCCGCCCGACATGCTCGTCGCACCGGGCGCAGCACCGTCTTGCGTCGGCATCTTCGCCTGGCCCATCACCGAGTTCCAGTTGCTCCACGGTGCGACGCCCGCGGTCCCCCAGCTGCTGGAGACCCACGAACCGTCGAGGCTGATTCCGAGCTTGTTCTGCGACAGGAGCGCCGGGGTCTGGTTGCCCCAGTTCGGGTCGAGAGCCTGCTGAGCTGTCGGTCCGAGGCCGCCCTGGTAGAGGTTGTGGATGAACTGCAGCGAGTCCTTGAAGCCGGTCGACCCAGCGACCCACTTGCCGCTGCTCGTGGTCAGCTGATTCTGCGTGCCGTAGAGCAACATCTCGAAGCCCTGCATCGTGGACCCCTCGCCGGTGCCCTTACCGGAATAGACGTTCATGGGAATGACTCCCGGTTCCGCCGCCTTGATCTTCTTCGCGGCATCGAGGATGTCGTTCCACGTCTTCGGCTGCCACGGCACCGAGATGCCCGCCTTCTTCAGAACGTCCTTGTTGTACCAGAGCGCGCGAGTATCGGTGCCCATCGGGATGCCGTAGAGCTTGCCATCGGCACCCTCGCCGGCCTGGCGAGAGTTGGCCGGGAACTGCGACCAATCGCTCCACTTCTTCACGTTGTTGTCGAGCGGGGCGAGATAGCCGGCCGCTGCGTCGGACTTGATGAGGAAGGTGTCTTCGTAGAGCACGTCTGGTGCCGTGGCCCCCGACTTGTTCATCAGCGCGAGCTTCGTGTAGTAGTCGTTCTCAGCGGCCTGGATCGGAACGAGTTTGGCCGTGTATCCGGGGTACTTCTTGTCGAACTGCTTGGCGATGCGGGACATGTAGTTCTGCATCTGCTTGCCGCCGTACGACTCGTAGGCGATCGTGATGGTCTTGCTACCGCTGCCGCCGCCGGACGAACATCCGGTCAGTGCGGCAGCTGCGACCACTCCTACCGCGATGGCGGCGATGATCCGTTTCTTCATGATGCTCCTTTGCCTCATGGTGCAGGGGATTTCGGGATGGTGCAGGGGGTTTTCGAGCGCACGGCCCTGTCGAACTTTCGTTAGTAAATCATTTGCATTTATTGATGTCAATATGTCACGACAAACCGGTGCGGATGCCTTCGGGTGACACTCGCCGTCGTGCGGATGGCAATTCATCAAATGACTTGACGGATTATCGGAGACTCCCGCAGGATGTCCTGCAGCGCATGCGTCGTGCCGTCACGTGCACCTTGCGCGCCTCACGGACGACGCCATCATCAACGAGGGAGAAGACATGTCGGCCAAGACCCGACTCCGCGTCGCCGTGCTGAGTTTCTGGCACGTGCACGCAGGCGACTACGCCACAACAGCCACACAGCATCCGGACACCGACCTCGTCGCGGTGTGGGATGACGATGCCGATCGCGGACGGGAGGCTGCTGCACGCTTCGGCGTCGAGTTCGTGCCGGACCTCGACGATCTGCTCGCCCGTGACGACATCGACGCCGTCACCGTCACGACGTCGACGAAAGATCACAGGGACGTGATGGTCAAGGCCGCGCGGGCCGGAAAGCACATCTTCACGGAGAAGCTGCTCGCGCCCACGGTGGCGGAAGCGGAGGAGATCATCCGCGCCTGCGACGACAACGGCGTGAAGCTCGTCGTCTCGCTCCCCCGCCTGTATCACGGCTACACGCAGGTCGTGAAGGACGTGCTCGCCGGGGGACGCCTCGGTGCGGTCAACTACAGCCGAGTGAGGCTCTCCCACGACGGCGCCGTGGCGAACTGGCTGCCCGAACAGTTCTATGACCCGGAAGCCGCCTTCGGCCTTGCACTCACCGACCTCGGATGTCATCCCGTCTACCTGACGCAGCTCATCCTCGGCGCGACACCGCTGACCGTCTCGTCGACGTACACGTACGTCACGGGTCGGCCCGTCGACGACAATGCGGTCGTGACCGTGACATACCCTGGCGGCGCCATCGGGGTGATCGAGGCCGGCGTCGTGTCGCCTGACCCGTTCCTCATCGAGGTCGGGGGCACCAGCGGATGGCTCAGCTATTCCGAGCTCGACGATGTCGTGACCGTGGCGCTCAAGGGGCAGGAGATCGAACGCATCCCGGTGCCCGACGACCTGCCAAACGCGTTCTCGCAGTGGGTCGACCACATCGACAACGGCACTCGCGCCGATGACAACATCGCTCGAGCGGTCGAGCTCACGCGGCTCGTGGTGGCATCCAACAACGCAGCACAGACGGGAAAGACGGAGGACCACCGATGATCAGGGTCGGTCTCATCGGCGGTGGCGGTATCGCCAGCGCTCACATCCGCGGCTACCTGGCGCACGCCGACAAAATCGCCGTCGTGGCCGTCGCCGACGCCTTCGAGCAGACCGCGGCGGATCGTGGCGAGGAGCTCGGCGCCACGGCGTACACGGACTACACGAACATGATCGCGAACGAAGACCTGGATGCGGTCGACATCTGCCTGCCGCACCACTTGCACGCCGACGCGATCATCGCCGCTGCCGAGGCCGGTCTCGATGTGCTCTGCGAGAAGCCGCTGTGTCTGGGCGCAGAAGAGGCGCGACGCGTCAACGAGGCCGTCAAAACGAGCGGGGTGAACCTCATGTGCGCACACAACCAGCTCTTCATGCCCGCCGTCGCCAAAGCCAAGGAACTGCTGGAATCGGGCACGATCGGCCAGGTCTACGAGGTGCGCACCACCGACTCGTTCTACAACGATTTCGATCCGGCCAACATGGGATGGCGCGCGCACGCCGCCACATCCGGCGGCGGCGAACTCATCGACACCGGGTATCACCCGAGCTATCTTCTGCTGCACCTCGCCGGCGCGAAGCCCGTTGAGGCGACGGCGATGCTGTCGACCCACCGGCTGACGTTCATGGAGGGCGAAGACAGCGCACAGGTGCTCATCCGCTTCGAGGGCGGAGTGGTCGGGCAGATGATGACCAGCTGGGCGTATGAGCCGGCAGCTTCGACGGAGCGCTTCTCAGCGGTGGGCGAGCTCGGTTCGCTCACGAGCGACGGCACGACGGTGAGCTATCGCCTGCGCTCGGGCGAAGAGGACTCGTTCAGCTACGAGCCCGTCGACACATTCGTCGCCGAGATCGGCCATTTCGCCGACTGCCTCACCTCCGGTGCCCGCCCGCCGCACACCGAGGAGGAAGGCATCCAGGTGCTCGGCATGCTGCTCGCCGCATACGAGAGCGCCGCCAACAAGACGATCGCGCCCGTGCTCGACGTCGTCGCCTGAGTGGCCCGAGTCACCTGATCGGATCCATCGAGCGGCGGGTCACGCGACCCGCCGCTCGATGCTGCCCGGAGCGCGGCCGCATGACGCGGGCAGCCGATCAGCGCGGAATGAGCAGGCCCTGAGCCCGGGGCGACAGCGTGTGATCCAGCACGAGGCAGGCGGCACCGATGGCCGCCACGTCATCGCCGATGGCGGACTCGCTGAACGTGACGGCGTGCGGAAGCCGGTACAGAGACGAACCCATGACCATGTCAGGGACGCGGCTCAAGACAGCATCGCTGAGCGGTGCGAAGTAGGGGCCGCCGAAGACGACGTGGTCCACGTCGAGCAGGTTCACCAGGATGAGCATCGCCTGGGCGATGTCGGTGACAGCGTCGTCGACGAGCCCCGCCACCCGCGGATCGCTGTCGGAAACCATCATCTCCGCGAACGCCGACGCCACCTCGGCGGACGTCATCGTCATGGCATCGCCCGCCACAACGCCACGCGCGATGGCCTCTTCGACCATCAGACGCGGCGACAGCGCCCAGCCGAGCCTTCCTCGACGGTTCGACGGCTCGTCGGCATCGTCGCCCGAGACATCGCCGACGATCACACTCCCGATGTCTCCCGCATTGTTGGAGAAGCCTCGCATGACCTCGCCGCGAGAGACCGCGCCGACGCCGACGCCCGTTCCGCAATACATGAAGATCATGTCGCTGCGTTCGCCCGCCGTGTCCATCCACAGCTCGGCGATGGCAGCAGCCGTGACGTCTTTCTCCAGGATCACTGGCAGGCCGAACGCATCCGCGAGCTCGTCACGTAGGGGCACGTCGTGCCATCCGGTCAGCAACGGCGGGTTGAGTACCACACCTGTGGTGACGTCGATCGGCCCGGGTGCCGCAATGCCGACGCCCATGACGCGTGATGGGCTCACCCCTGCTCTGCTGATCAGCGCCAGCACCGCCCGCACGATCCGCGCCACGGTGCGGGACGCCTTCGCCTCAGGAGTCGTCCTCAGGGTGCGGTGGGCGACCACCTCCCCCGCGAGATCGAGCAGCACCAACGTGATCACCGACGGGTCGAGGTGCACCCCGACGGCGAACCGACCGTGCGGCTCGAGACGCAGGATGGTGCGCGGCTTGCCGACCCCGTTCACCTTCGTTCCGGCCTCGACGACCAACCCGTCGTCCATCAGGCGACGCACGATGTTCGTCACGGTCTGTGCCGAGAGCCCGGTGCTCGCCGCCACCTCGACGCGGCTCACGCCCTCGGTCGCGCGCCGGACGGCATCCAGGATGACTGCCTGGTTGTACCCGCCAACGGCGGGAAGGTTGCTCCCTGCGCGCACCGCCACCCCGCAATCCATCGCGTCGCGTCCTGACGCGAACGTGTGCTCGAGACTATCGTCCGCCCCGGACGCCGGCCGGGACCCCAACGGGGTCACACCGTCGCCCGTGTCGGGCCCATCGCGATTCAGGATGCCGGTGCTCGCCGACGGCGCTCGAACACGGGCAGACACGCCGGTACGCTCCGGCACTGCTTGTTCATAGGCAACCGGTAGGGTGTGCGGGGCCTGTGATCGACGACTGCGGGCGAACCGAGCGGTCCACCGGTCACCTGGTGGGGGGAAAGGAAACTGTGAAGACCCGAAACAGACTCGCCATGATCGCGGCGGCCACCGTGCTCGCCGGCACCATGCTCAGCGGCTGCAGCGCAGCGGCCGGGCTCAGCAAGGCGGCCGGGTGCGCCGAGCTCGCCAAGGCCGCTAGCACCCTGAACACGACGGCGAACAATGCGGTCTCCGATGCGACGAGCGATCCGACCGGCGCTGCCGACAAGCTCAGCAGCGCCGCCGACAAGTTCGACGCCACGGTGAAGAAGATCACCGACTCCGGCGTCAAGGCGAAGGCCCAGGCGATGTCGGATGCCTACAAGAAGTTCACCGACGACTTCACGTCGTACGCGAAGGACCCCGCCAGCGCCGACACGACCGCGCTGTCGAGCGATGCAACCGCACTGTCGAGTGCGGCATCGGGCGTGAGCACGGTCTGCAGCACCAAGTAGCGGCCAGACGTTTCGATGGGCCCCGGTGGAAGACGTCCATCGGGGCCCCGTGCATTTCGACCACACGGCGCCGTCGGGTATCGTCGAAGCCAGACAATTTATCTTGACGTCAAGATTATTTTTCCCTCAAGAGGAGCGCGCAGAACGCGATGGCGAAAATCATCTACACCCACACCGACGAGGCGCCGCTGCTGGCGACCTACTCCTTTCTTCCCATCGTCTCCGCGTACGCCGAGAAGGCGGGCGTCGAGTTCGAGACGCGGGACATCTCGGTGGCCGGACGAATCCTCGCGCAGTTCGACCTTGCCGACGACGCGCTGGCCGAGCTCGGCGAACTGACGGCGAGCCCCGAGGCGAACATCGTCAAGCTGCCCAACATCTCCGCCTCCATCCCCCAGCTCAAGGCTGCGATCAAGGAGCTGCAGGAGAAGGGCTACGACGTTCCCGATTACCCGGATTCACCAGCCGACGATGAAGAGGCCGCGATCCGCGCCAAGTACTTCAAGGCCATCGGATCGGTCGTGAACCCCGTGCTGCGCCAGGGCAACTCGGACCGCCGCGCACCCCAGTCGGTGAAGGCGTACGCGAAGAAGCACCCGCACACCAACAAGGCGTTCGGCGAGGGCTCGAAGACGACCGTCACCACGATGGGCGAGTACGACTTCAAGAGCAACGAGAAGTCGGTCACCATCCCGGCCGACGACACGCTCACGATCGTGCTCGAGACTACCGACCGCGAGCAGAACGTGCTGCTGGAGTGGCTGCCCGTGCTCGCGGGCGAGGTCGTCGACGCGACGGTGCTCTCGGCATCCCGGCTGGATGCCTTCCTCATCAACGCGATGGCGCGGGCGCAGGCAGAGGACGTGCTCTTCTCGGTGCACCTCAAGGCGACCATGATGAAGGTCTCCGACCCGATCATCTTCGGTCACGTTGTGCGCGCCTACTTCAAGGATGTCTTCGCGACGTACGGAGACGACCTCGCCGCGGCCGGCCTGTCTGCCAACGACGGCCTCGGCGCCATCCTCGCCGGGCTCGACGCCCTGCCGAACGGGGGGCGGATTCGCGAGGCGATCGACATCGCCCTCGCCGCGGGTCCGCGTCTGTC
This sequence comes from Humibacter sp. RRB41, assembly GCF_022761015.1. Taxonomy (GTDB): domain Bacteria; phylum Actinomycetota; class Actinomycetes; order Actinomycetales; family Microbacteriaceae; genus Humibacter. The sequence continues at coordinate 1,040,657 of NZ_JAKWJQ010000001.1, read as the reverse complement.
GTATGTGAACTCCGACAAGGGCATCACCAACCTGCACGTGCCGTCCGATGTCATCATCGACGCGTCGATGCCCGCGCTCATCCGCAACGGGGGAAAGCTCTGGGACGGCGAGGGCCGCGAGGATGACACGCTCGCCGTCATCCCGGACTCCTCCTACGCCGGCGTCTACGCCACGACGATCGAGGACGTGAAGAAGAACGGGCCTCTGAACCCGGCGACGATCGGATCGGTCTCCAACGTCGGCCTGATGGCTCAGGCGGCCGAGGAGTACGGCTCGCACAACAAGACGTTCGAGATTCCGGTTGCAGGCACGGTGAAGGTGCTGAACAGGGCAGGCGAGGTGCTGCTCGAGCACGAGGTCGAGCCGGGCGACATCTGGCGCGCCTGCCAGACCAAGGACATCCCGATCCGCGACTGGGTCAAGCTGGCCGTGACCCGCGCCCGCGCCTCGGGAACGCCCGCGGTCTTCTGGCTCGACGAGACCCGAGCACACGACGCGCAGCTCATCGAGAAGGTGCACACCTACCTCGCAGACGCCGACTTGGTCGGCGACACGACAGGGCTGACGATCGAGATCCTCGCACCGGAGCTCGCCACGGCGTACTCGCTGGAGCGCATGCGCAACGGCGAGGACACCATCTCGGTCACCGGCAATGTGCTGCGCGACTACAACACGGATCTGTTCCCGATTCTCGAGCTCGGCACTTCGGCCAAGATGCTTTCGGTCGTTCCGCTCATCGCGGGCGGCGGGCTGTTCGAGACCGGCGCCGGCGGATCGGCGCCGAAGCACGTGCAGCAGCTCCTTCAGGAGAACTATCTGCGGTGGGACTCGCTCGGCGAGTTCTTCGCCCTCGTGCCGTCGTTCGAGAAGTACGCGGAGTTCGCGGATGTTCCCGCCGCGAAGGTCCTGGCCGACGCGCTCGACCGGGCGACGGCGACCTTCCTCGACGACGACCGGAGCCCGGGGCGCAAGCTCGGCACGATCGACAACCGCGGTTCGCACTTCTACCTCGCCCTGTACTGGGCGCAGGAGCTGGCGAAGCAGACGGACGACCTCGAGCTCGCCGCCGTGTTCACGCAGCTCGCCGAGACCCTCGCCGCGAACGAGTCGACCATCGTCGAAGAGCTGCTCGCCGTGCAGGGCCGGCCTGCCGACATCGGCGGCTACTACCTGCCTGACCCGGCAAAGGCCAGCGCGGTGATGCGTCCGTCGCACACCTTCAACGAGGCGATCGCCGCGCTGTAGTTGTCTGGCGCGCCCGTCCCCGCCGGGCGCGCCGCCGTCGACCTGGCGAGACGGCCGAGGCCGGCGACGGCACAGCCACCGCCTTGCAGAGCGTGTCACGTCTCGAATAACGGCGCGGCGTGAATCATCACGCTGTAGCGGGCTTACGTCCTCGGCGAACGCAGAAGCAGTCCATAGCCTCCCGGGTGGACCCCCCGTCTCACGTCGGGTTACGCTATGGCCATGGCTGAGCTCCGACTCGAGGAACTGTCCGCGTCGAACATCTCCGCGGCGAACGCGCTCACACTGAAGCCGGGCCAGGAGCAGTTCATCACTCCGGTGTCGTATTCGGCCGCCGCGGCCGTGAACGACCCGAACACCACGTGGCAGCGTGTCGTCGTCGACGACACGGAGGTCGTCGGCTTCATCATGGGCAGTTTCGATGTGGATGCCGACGACGAGTTCCGCTCGATCCTCTGGCGCATCAACGTCGACGCCGAAGATCAGGGCCGCGGCGTCGGCAGCTTCGCCGTCAACGCGCTGGCAGACGAGGCCCGCCGGCGCGGGCTCGACCGGCTCTACGTCATCTGGGAGCTCGGCGAGGCCGGTCCGCAGGAGTTCTTCCTCCGGGCGGGGTTCACGGCGATCGGCGAGACCCAGTACGGCGAAGTCATCGGCGCGATGGACCTGTAGCCGCCACCCCTGACACGCAGACACGGATGCCTCGTCACGCCGAATCCTTCGTCGAAGCCGTGCTCGAGGTGGTCGCCGACATTCCGCCCGGTCGCGTCATGACGTACGGCCAGATCGCCGCGGAACTGGGCTCACGCGGCGCGCGCGTCGTCGGCCAGGTGATGGCGCTCTACGGGTCGGACGTGCCGTGGTGGCGGGTCATCCGCGCGAGCGGCGAACCGCCGGCCGAGCACGAGGAGCGTGCACTGGAGCACTACCTCGAGGAGCGGACGCCGTTGCGGGGTCTGACGACAGAGCAGGCATCCCGCACCGCCGTCACCGGTCGATACCGCATCGACCTCGCTGCCGCACGGTGGTCACCGCCCCCGCTGCCCGCCGCGACATCTGGTCACTCGAACGTCTCGACGTAGACCTCCTCGGGTCCGAGGTCTGGGACGTCACGGAGTTCGACGCGATCGCCGAAGTGCTCCAGCTCGAGCACCGTGATCACGTTGCGCCCCTCGGCCAGGAACGGCGCAGGGATGTAGAGCGTGCGCTGCGGCCCGATCTCCCAGTAGCGCCCGAGCAATGCGTCACCGACCCACACGAAGCCCTTGCCGAACCCCGGCAGGGCGAGAAAGGTGTCCGCCGGCCGCGCGACATCGAGCTCAGCGGTCGCGAACCCCGTGCCACCGCCAGGGGTTCCCGCTCGTGCATCGGCGAGCTGTTCGCCCGACCACTCGTCAAGCGGGAGCGCCCGACTCGTCCACCCGATCACATCCTGGCCGTTGATGCGCACTCGGCCCAGGATCCCTTTGCCTTGGCCCAGCAGCGGACCGTAGTTGATGCGCCCCTGATTCTCGACCAACACCTCGAGCCGAACGGAGTGCGCGGAACCCGCGATCGTGAGGTTCCCATCGACATCGTCGATGACTCCGACCCGCTCGCCGTCGACGTAGACGACCGCCCGGTCGTGTACACCCGTGAACTCGATCACGTTCTCACCGAGTGACAGCACTGGCCGACTCTCGTGCAGGAGAAGGCCCGACGACTGCCCGATCGACTCGAACGTGAGCGGATGGTCATCCGCGACCGGATGGGATGCCGCGACGAGCGAGTCGAGAAGCGCGCCGCGTTGCTCGACTTTCAGCACTCGCGGTTCGAGTGTCGCCGGCCTGCGGTCGAACGGGAACCCTCCGGATTGCACGGCCGGCCACAGGGTCGACCTGAGCGCGAAATACTTCGCCGTCAGGGAGCCGTTCTCAGCGATCGCCGCGTCGGAGTCGTAGCTGGTCACCGTGGGCTGGAGCCGAGTGCCGTCGTGGTTGGCGCCCGCCCAGAGTCCGAAGTTGGTGCCCCCGTGAGCCATGTAGATGCTGACCGAGCCACCGCTTTCGACGATGTCGGACACGACGACAGCGGCTTCGCCAGCCGAGCGAACGTGGTGCTGCTCGCCCCAGTGATCGAACCAGCCGTTCCAGAACTCCGCGCAGACGAAGGGCTCGTCACTTCTGCGGGATCGGAGGAGCCGCGCCGCCTCGAGCGGGTTCGACCCGAGGGTGGCAGTCGCCAGCACCCCTGGAATCGATCCGGCCTGCTGCATGCGCTGCGTCGGGCCGTCCGCCGTGTAGAGCAGCTCGGTGATGCCGCGATCGGTGAGGCTGTCTCGAAGCCGACCGAGGTAGTCCTGGTCATCGCCGTAGCTGCCGAATTCGTTCTCGACCTGGAACGCGATGATCGGGCCACCGTTCGCGCTCTGCAGAGCGGAGAGCCTCGGCACGAGCGCGTCGAACCAGCGCTGCACCGGGTCGAAGAACAACGGGTCGGTGCTGCGCAACCGAATTCCTGGGCGGCCCGTGAGCCAGGCAGGGAGTCCGCCGTTGTCCCATTCCGCGCAGATGAACGGGCCGGGCCGCACCACGACATCGAGTCCGGCATCCGCGGCGAGTTCGACGTAGCGCTCGACATCGCGCCACGCGTCGAACTGCGGGCGGCCCTCGACCTTCTCGTGGAAGTTCCACGCGACGTAGGTGTCGAGCGTGTTGACACCGAGATCGGCGAGCCTCGCGATGCGATCGTGCCACTGCGCAGGATGCACACGGAAGTAGTGCATGCTGCCGGCGATCAGTCGATAGGGCAGACCGCCTCGGAGCAACTCGCCATCGGCATAGGTGACTGCAGGCGCGTTCTCACGCTGACGGTTGCACTCAGCCTCGAGCAGATGCTTCATAGCTGAGACTATGACACACAATGATATCGCTAACAACCTGAAGCGCCGCTGGCGGGTCTTCGCGCCCCGAACCCCTGCGTTGGCTTACGATTGGGGAGCACATCCGCCCAGGTGATCGGACCACATGAGAACCACAGACTCGAAGGCCCACCCACGTCGCGCACCAGGAATGACCGACGTCGCCCGGCTGGCCGGCGTGTCGGCACAGACGGTCTCACGAACCCTGAGCGGACACCCGAACGTGCAATCGGCGACACGAGCGAAAGTGCTCGCGGCAGTCGAACAACTCGGATACCGCCGCAACAACGCGGCGCGCGCCCTCTCGTCCGGCCGCAGCCGTGCGCTCGGCGTCGTCACGCTCCGCACCGGGTTCTACTCGCGCACCGCCGTCACAGTCGGCATCGAAGCAACGGCCGCCGAGGCCGGCTATATCGTCAACTCCGTCACGACGCCATCGTTGGACGCGTCGGAGATCCAGGAGGCGATGTCACGGCTCGCCGACCAGGGCGTCGAAGGAATCGTTCTCGCCGTGCCGTTGATCAACACGAACGCGGCGATCGACGAGCTCACTCGCGCGCTGCCCACGATCACGATCGACGGTTCGCGCACCGAGTCGACTGAGGTCGTGGCGATCGACCAGACCGAAGTGGGACGGCTGGCAACGCAGCATCTGCTCGATCTGGGGCACGAGACGGTCTGGCACGTCGCCGGGCCAAGGCAATGGCTCGACGCCTCGAGCCGCACACGGGGCTGGCGGAACACTCTGGGGTCCGCAGGGCGAGAGGTCGCACCTGAGCTGACCGGGGACTGGTCGCCGGCATCCGGCTATCAGGCAGGGCTCATTCTCGGTCGCATTCCCGAGGTCACCGCCGCCTTCGTCGCCAGCGACGAGATGGCGTTCGGAGTCATCCGCGCACTCGGCGAGCTCGGACGCGCCGTTCCGGGCGACATCTCGATCGTCGGGGTCGATGACATCTCGCTTGCCGAGTACTGCTCGCCCGCGCTGACGACCGTGGCGCAGCCGTTCGCTGACATGGGACGCCTCGCGGTGGAGCACCTGCTTCGCACCATTGCGCATCCCGGCGCCGTGCCCCCCGTCGAGACCATCGAGCCGCAGTTGATCGTGCGGGGTTCGACCGCTGCTCCTTGACCTCGAGACGGTCATCGGTGCTTTTGCGTAGCTCTGCACCGATGAGATGACGAGCCATTCGGAGTGTTAGCGATCCCGTCGTGTGCTTTTGCGACACGCAAACGCTCATTGATTCCGGTCATTTCGGCAGCCGAGGCTGGTGTTATCGATAACGTCCGTTTATCGTGTGTCTTGCTTTCCATTGCCGCAACGAAGTAGCTAGGAAGATCGATGGCCTCACGCACCCTCACCGAAGCACGCCGATCGCGCCTCGCCCTTGCAGGAGGTGTAGCGCTGGCCGTCGTCAGCGCGACCGTCTCGCTCGGTGCCGTCGCCCCGGCCAGCGCCGATCCGTCGGTTCCCCCCGGCAGTGCGATCTCGGACTCGCACTACTCACTGCTCGCCTTCGATTCCGAGTCGGCGCCCTACCCGGCCCCGCCGTCGCTCGACGGCACGGCAGCTGGTGCCTTCGACGGCGACTACTCGACGCAGTGGGCGTCGGACTACAACGGCGGCGACCCCGATCCGATGCCTCACTACCTCACGTTCGACACCGGTGCCGAGCACACCCTCACGGGTCTCGGCTACTCGGTCAAGGTGCAGGGCAATGGTCCGGCCAAGGACGTCGAGGTGCTCACGACGGATGACGCGACCGTGGCCAAGGACGGCACGAGCAGCAAGTGGGCGGAAGCCGGAACGGCGACGTTCGAGCAGCCGACCAGCAATACCCAGATTCAGTACGTGACCTTCGCGCAGCCGGTCAAGGCGCGCTATGTCGAGTTCAAGGTGCTCGACGCGGTCAACGGGTCGGACAACGCGTCCGCGTCCGAGATCGTCGTCTACTCCACCGACGACACTGCGAACACGCCAGCGGGCAAGGCGATCACCAACGCTCAGTACAAGGTCGTCGGCGAGGATTCCCAACAGAGCGACTCAGGAGACGGATCCGCTGCCTCGGCGTTCGACCAGAGCTCCACAACACAGTGGGCGAGCGAATGGTCGCCGGATTCGACTGCCTACCCGCACTGGATCACCTTCGACGTCGGGGGCTCGTTCGACCTCACGGGACTCGGATATTCGGTCAAGGTTCAGGGGAATGGCCCGGTCGGCGATGTCGAGGTGTTCACGACCGACGACGCCGCGACTGCGAACGACCCGAGCGCCTCCGGCTGGGCATCGGCCGGAACAGCGACGTTCCACCAACCCACCGGAAACGACGAGATTCAGTACGTCACATTCGTCAAACCCGTCAAGGCCCGCTACGTGCGCTTCGAAGCCGAGACGGCGATCAACGGTTCTGACAACGCGTCTGCCTCCGAACTCGTCGTCTATTCGACCGACACCGACACGACTCCCACCGCCCCGCCGGGGCCGCCATCGCCGTATACGGTCACGACGAACTCGATCGACACGAATGCCTGGAAGTATCCGGACGACACTCCTGCGAGCCCGTTCCTCGACAAGGACGGCAGCTTTCACTTCGGCGAATCCCACGCGAACTACGGCAACGAACCGGACGGAAGCAACGGTGACATCCGCCAGTGGAACTGGTACGCAGGGACGAACTTCGACACGGCGACCCCCGATGCGACGCTGAACTCTTCCGGGACCAACCCCGACACGACGAACTTCTGCAACTCGAGCCCAACGGGCAAGGAATCGACGAAGGCGCCAGCCGGATCCGGGTACCAACAGCCGAACTACTGCGACATCACGCAGATGTGGGTCGACCCGGACACGGGCGACTGGTACGGCCTCGTGCACAACGAGTTCACGCCCCAGCCGTTCGGTGACGGACTGCACTACGACGCGATCGACTACGCAGTCTCGACTGACAAGGGCAAGACCTGGAGCATCCCGGGTCACGCGATCACCTCGCCGTACAGCACGGTACGGGGAGACACCGCCGCATTCCCGCAGCAGACGTACTACTACGGCGACGGCGACCCCCGCCTTTATGTGGACTATTCGTCGGGTTACTTCTACGCCTACTACGGCTCGCGGGTCGTGAACAAGAGCGGGAGCTGGGTGGCGTTCTACGAACATGTCGCCCGTGCCCCCATCGCCGACAAGATGGCGACCGGCTCGTGGCAGAAGTGGTACGACGGCGCCTGGACGCAGTCCGGAATCGGCGGCAAGGAGAGCAACATGACTCCCGTCACCGACGACAGTCAGACCGGCTATACGGCCCCTGACAAGGAGTACAACCCGAGCACACCCGGAACTGCTCAACAGCAGATTCAGAACGGGCAGATGCCGGCCACCTCACCGCTCTTCGTGATGGACGTCACCTACGACGCCTACCTCGGTCTCTACATCGGAGAACCGCAGAACCCCGATCAGTCGGGCAACGCCCCGCAGGAGTTCTACGCCACGAAGAGCCTCGCGACCCAGAAGTGGTTCAAGTTGGGAGACACGGGCAAGGACTACACGACGGCCTCGTGGTATCGCTGGTTCGTCGACCCGGCGAACAAGACGAGCTCGGCCGTTGTCGGAAAGTCGTTCCGTTCGTACTGCTCCTTCGGTTGCATGGACGGGTCCAACGCCGAGTTCGCCAACGTCACGATCGGCGGGGACGATCCGGCCTCGCCCGTCGACACATCGAAGGAATACACGATCGCGAATGCCGACGAAGGCTTCTTGACGGTGGCCGCCGACGGCGACTCGGTGACGAGCGCAGCGAGGGCAGACACGACATCCAGCGCCTGGGTGTTCACCTCGACCGGCGACGGCGCGTACACGATCGCGGACCACTCGGGTGCGTTGCTCGGCGTCGATTCGTCGACCACTGCCGGGCGCGCCTGGGGCACGCCACTCGACTTGACGGCGAAGGATGCCGCAGGCGTCGGCCAGCAGTGGTTCATCGTGCCGGACACGTCGGCCACGACGGGCGACGCGACGGGGAGCGTGCGCCTCGTCAACCGCTACAGCGGTCTGGTGCTCGGCTTCGGCAAGGCGAAGGCCGCGACCACGCCTGGGCGGAGCTGGGATCAGAAGGGCCATGCGGCGGACGGCTCGACGACCGCCGGAGCCCAGACCCTGGCACTCGCCACGTACCGGGAGGGCGGGATGACCCCGCCGACGATCGAGGCTCCTGCCAGCGCGAAAGCGGGCGCGCCGCTGACCGTACGCATGCACGGATTCACGCCGGGCGCGTCGATCACGGTGGTGCTGCACTCCGTCCCTCTGACCCTGGGCAGGGTGACGGCGGATGCCTCGGGCGACGGTGAGCTGACAGCCAGCGTTCCCGCGAACTTCGCCGCCGGGGACCATGTGCTGCAAGCATCCGTCGGCGGCGACGTCATCGCCACCCGCTCCATTCGTATCACCGCTGCCGGGTCCGGGTCCGGGTCCGGGTCCGGGAACCACGCTGGCGGAACGGACGCTGCAGGCCTCACAGGCACCGACCTCGCCAGCACCGGAAGCGACCTCGCCCTGCCGATCGCGCTCGGGCTCCTCCTGGTCGCGACCGGAGCCATCCTCACCGTGCTCAGGAGGGGCCGCCGAATCGGCTGACCCTCCCTCGTCGCGGTTCCTCCAGACCGCACACACGGCGATGTGCCGTACGGAAAACGACGTTTCCGTACGGCACATCGTGAATTCACCGGTGTGCGTGAAACGGATCACACCAGGGAGTCTCGCCACGCTGCGTGCAGCTGCGCGAAGCGCCCTGTGCCGGAGATGAGATCGGCCGGAGAGCCGTCCTCGACCACTTTGCCGTGCTCCATCACGAGCACCCGGTCGGCGATCGCGACCGTCGACAGACGGTGCGCGATGATCAACGCGGTGCGGTCCTTCAGCAGTGTCAGCAGCGCCTCCTGCACCAGTCGTTCGCTCGGAATGTCGAGCGAGCTCGTGGCCTCATCCAGGATGAGCACTGCCGGGTTCGCCAGGAACGCCCTGGCGAACGAGATCAGCTGCCGCTGACCGGCCGATACCCGTCCGCCGCGCTTGTTCACGTCGGTCTCGTATCCGTCTGGCAGGGACTGGATGAACTCGTCGGCGCCCACGGCGACCGCGGCCGCCCTGATCTCCTCAGGGGAGGCATCCGGCTTGCCCAGCGCGATGTTGTCCGCCACCGTTCCGGAGAACAGGTACGCCTCCTGCGTGACCATGACGATCGCTCGTCGCAGATCCTTCGGGTGCAGGTCGCGCAGATCGACGCCGTCGAGCGTGACGTGGCCCTCCGTCGGGTCGTAGAACCGGGCGATGAGCTTCGCCAAGGTGGACTTGCCCGCACCCGTCGACCCGACAAGCGCGATCGTCTGACCGGCCGGCACGTCGAGCGTGAACTCCGGCAGAATCACCCTGTCCTTCTTGTACGCGAACTTCACATCGTCGAAGCGCACGTGACCGGATGCCTGCCACAGGTCGACCGGACGCGCCGGGTCCGGCACGCTCGGCTCCTCCTCCAGCACGCCCGAGATCTTCTCGAGGGCCGCAGCGGCCGACTGGTAGGAGTTGTAGAACATGGCCATCTCCTCCATCGGGTCGAAGAACCGACGGGTGTAGAGCAGAACGGCCAGCAGGATGCCGATCGGCAGGGCGCCGGTCGCGACCCGGAATCCGCCGACCAGAAGAACCACGGCCACCGTCACGTTCCCGATCAGCACCAGTCCGGGATCGAAGATTCCGAACAGCTGGATGGTCTTCGCGTTGACGTCGCGGTAGTCCTCGACGAGGTCGCCGAACTCCTTCTCGTTGCGCTTCTCCTTGCGGAACGCCTTCACGGCGCGAATGCCCGTCATGGTCTCCACGAAATGCACGATCAGCTTCGCGGATGCCACGCGCGAGCGCCGGAACAGCGTCTGGGATCGCTTCTGGAACCAGCGCGTCAAGAAGTACAGCGGCACCAGCGAGACGAACAGGATGACGCCCGAGACCCAGTCGTTCACGAACATGAAGACCGCGATGAACCCGGAATACAGCACGCCCTGCACCAACTGGTTGATGCCGGAATCGAGCAGCTCGCGAATCGAGTCAAGGTCGCTCGTCTGCCGCGAGATGATGCGGCCCGACGTGTACGACTCGTGGAATTCCAGGCTCAGTCGCTGCGTGTGCAGGAACACCCGCTTGCGCAGGTCGAGCAGAATCGCCTGGCTGATGCGCGCCGACTGCACCGTGTACCACGACACCGTCACAGCGCCTAGGACACCGGTCACCAGATAGGCGACGCCCGTGAGGGCGATCGGCCACCAGTCCTGCGTCTTCAGCGCGCTGATGCCCTGGTCGATGCCGATACCGATCAGCGTCGGCCCGATCACCTGGGCGAGCGTGGAGATCACGATCACCACGAGCGCGAAGACGACCTTCCCGCGCAGCGGCGACAGCAGCGTTCCGAGCAGCTTCAGCGACCGGCGACGGATCTGCCGCGACTCCACCTTCGTGAAGTCGTTGCGCTCCTCGCCTTCGACACCGAGAACAGTTGCGGTGCTCACAGGACTCGCTCCTCTCTGTCGCGCCGCCGCTCCTGCGGCGCGACGCGCTCGTCGCCGTACACGCCGCCGCCGAGCGCTACCTCCTCAAGGACCTCTTCTTCTTCGTCGTCCTCGAGACTCGAGATGACGAACCGGTAATGCTCGTTGGATGCCAGCAGCGCGCTGTGCGTTCCCACCGCCGTGATGCGGCCGGCTTCGAGCAGAGCGACGCGGTCCGCCAGCATCACGGTGGACGGGCGGTGCGCCACGATCAGGGCCGTCGTGGACGCCAGTACCCGCCGAAGGGCGGCCTCGACGAGGGCCTCGGTGTCGACATCCAGAGCCGACAACGGGTCGTCGAGCACCAGAACCTCGGGGTTGGCTGCGACTGCACGGGCCAATGCCAGGCGCTGACGCTGGCCGCCGGAGAGGCTGAGTCCCTCCTCGCCGACCTTCGTGTCGACGCCGTCCGGCAGATCATAGACGAAGCCCGCCTGGGCGACCTGCAGCGCTTCGATGAGCACCGCCTCCGCGCGCGCCTTGGTCCGCTCGTCGTCGCCGACCAGGTCGGCTCTTCCGAGCAGCACGTTGTCGCGCACCGAAGCCGAGAACAGCGTGGCGTCCTCGAACGCCATGGCGATGTGGGTACGCAACTCGCTCCTCGTCAGGTCGCGGATGTCGACGCCGTCGAGTGTCACCGCGCCACCTGTGACGTCATAGAGCCGCGTGGTGAGCGCCGTGAGCGTGGACTTGCCGCTGCCGGTGAGTCCGACGAGCGCCATGGTCTCGCCCGGCTCCAACTCGAGGTCGATGCCGTCGAGCAGGTCCGAATACCCGTCGGGGGTGTCCGGATAGCGAAAGTGGGCGTCGCGGAAGGCCAGCCGGCCCTTGGGATCGGTGACGACCTTCGGCGCTTGCGGGTCGTCGATGGTGTTCGGCGTGTTCATCACGTCGAAGAACCGGTCGGCGGCCGTACGGGTGTCGAAGGTCATCGACAGCAGGAACCCGATCGACTCGATCGGGAACCTCAGCACCGTCGCCGTGGCGAAGAACGCCAGCAGCTGGCCTGCCGTGAGCGAGTTCTGCGAGACCAGCCAGACGCCGACCACGAGGCACAGGGCGAACGCGACGTCCGGCACCATCAGAAGCCAGAGCCAGATGCCCGCGATCGCCTTCGCTTTCGCGATCTCGGTGCCGCGCAGGTCTTCGGCCTGCTTCTCGAAGTTGCGCAGGGCATGGCGGCCGCGACCGAACGCCTTGAGCACGCGGATGCCGTGCACCGACTCCTCGACGGCGGTCGCGAGGTCGCCCGCCTGGTCCTGGCTGCGCCTGGCGATCACCGAGTAACGGCTCTCGAACACGTAGCCGTAGATCCACAGCGGAATCGAGCACACGATGAAGATCACCGCGAGCAGCCAGTTCCACGTGACCAGCACGATGAAGCCGATCAGGATCGTCACGATGTTCACGAAGAGCAGCACGAAACCGAAGCTGATCCAGCGGCGGATCAGGTTGAGGTCGCTGACGGCGCGGCTGAGCAGCTGACCAGAGGGCCAGCCGTCGTGGAAACTCACCGGCAGGTCCTGCAGCTTCGCGTAGAACGCGTTGCGCAGGTCAGCCTCGACCTTGGTGCCCGGCGTGAGCACGAACCAGCGGCGCAGCGAGATGAGCACCGCCTCCGCAACGCCGAGCAGGAGCACGAGCACGGCGGACGGCACGACCTGCGACGGGTCGCCGTCCTGCATCGGCCCGTCGACCAGTGCTTGCAGCACGATCGGGATGAGCAGCGCGACGATGGATGCCCCGATCGCCGCGACCATGCCGAAGTAGATGCGGCGCATGGCCGGTTTGGCATAGGGGTAGATGCGAGCGAGCGAGCGGAACGTGCTCATCCGCTTTCCGCCGCCTTCGTGTTCTGGATGTTGGTCGGGTGGGCGGGACAGGTTTGCCTGAGAGGCAGACATGGATCACCGTTTCGTCTGGATGGTGGTTGGTTTTCACTTCAGTGGTGCGCACCTTCTGGTGCGCACAGGGTCGACGAGAAGGGTCGACTGCAGGGAAGAGGTCCGAGCGGACCGGGGATCATCGGCGCCGGCCGTAGCCGGTGACGCCCCGCGCGGGTCGGACGTTCGAGAGTGGCCGTGCGGCCGGGAGATCGGAGGGAGACGGAGCCTGTCGGCTGCGCTACTCCACGAATCCCTGCCGCGGTGCCGCGGCAGCGAACGACCCGATGCTGGACGGCACGAGGCGACCCTCGACACCCCCGCGAACCCGCGTGGTCATCTCGGTCTTCGTCATGTCGTCCTCCTCAGCATCGAACTGCGTCCGTGCGTCGCCAAGCCGGTCCGGGCATCCCTGCCCTGAGCGAAAATCGCGACAGCAGATCAGGCTATACCTGTTTTTCTGCTGTGCGCAACGAGAACATCACCATCCACGAGATCAGGCGAGAACGGGCACCGCATCCAACCGCGCCATCGCGAGCGCCTCCGCTGCGGCGAGCGTCGTGACGTCGCGTTCGGCGGCATCCGCGAAGATGCGCGTCACGGTGTCGCCGATCTGCTCGACACGCTCCCTCGTCGCCTCGGCGGATGCACCTGGGCGGCTGAGCGTGTCGAGGAAGATCACGCCGCCGGCGTTCACCACGAAGTCCGGCGCCCACAGGATGCCACGCGCGCGCAGTCGTGCCGCTCCGGCTCGTTCCGCAAGCTGATTGTTCGCCGGCCCCACGACGGCCTTCACCTGCAGCGCATCGATCACGTCGGCGGTGAGGATGCCGCCGACTCCTGCCGGCACGAACACGTCGCCGGGCACGAGCGCTGCCTCGTCGGGTTCGGACCACCGTGCGCCGAGCCGTGCCGCGAGCTCACGCTTGGCGGGGTTGACGTCGGTGACCGTGAGAAGCGCGCCGTCGCTTGCGAGCCGTGTCGCGAGCAGCGAACCGACGTGCCCGAGCCCGAGCAGCGTGATGCGACGACCGGCGACCGAGCGCTCTCCGAAGACGGCCTCGACCGTGGACAGGATGCTCGCGTACACACCCTGCGCTGTCGCGTCACTCGGCTCGCCGACGCCGCCCTTGTCGGACGGCAGCCCGCAGACGTCGTTCGTGCGTTCGGCGACGACCGCCATGTCGTCGGCGCTCGTACCCACGTCCTCCGCGGTCATGTAGGCACCGTCGAGACCGGCGATCGCGTCGCCGAGGTCGAGCATCACGTCACGCCGACGCTCGGCATCCAGCTGCACGCCGTGGGGCAGGTAGACCACAGACTTGCCACCGCCGCGATTCAGGCCGGCTGCCGCGTTCTTGAGCGTCATGCCTTCGGCGAGACGCAGCGAATCGTGCACGGCCTCGAGCCAGTTGTCGTACGTCCACAGCCGGCATCCGCCGAGGGCTTGCCCGAGACGGGTCGAATGGACCGCGATGCTGATCGTCAACCCGCTTCGCGGACCCTTCACGATCACGAGTTTCTCGTGCGGAAGGTCGATTCCTGTCGACGCTAGAAGGTCGGGCATGACGGACAACGGTGTCTCCTTCGATGGCTGTGGCAACGGGGTGTTGTGTCACAAGCGCACCCCGCCTCATGGGCGGGGCGTACCCCACCATCTTGCCACGCCGGCCGCCCGTCGCGCACGGTGGCGCGGGCCGTCAGGAGGTCAGCCCGTCAGGAGATCAGGATGCTCAGGCAGGTGACGCAGCCCTCGAGCTTTTCGAACTCCGAGATGTCCACCGTGATGACGCGGTATCCGAGGTCGCCGATCAGCGCCGCCGTCTTGGGCGCCGATGCCGACACCAGCACGGTGTCGGCGGAGAGCACGACGGCCGCGACTCCTGCCGGCTCCGGAACGGGCAGGAAGCGGTCGAAGACGCTCGTGTCGGCGATGAGCTCGGCGTTGCCGATCACGGTGCCGTCGGGCAGGGCGGTCGCCGTCGACTTGAGGTGCAGCGCACCCTTCACGGGAACCGCGACGACCGAGAAGCCCTCATCGTCGGCGATCACACGCAGCTGGCGGATGCCCTCGGCGTTCGTGCGCTCGCTGCGACCGACGTAGAGGGTGTCGCCGACGCGCAGCACGTCGCCGCCGTCGAGCGTTCCCGGCTCCTCGATGCGATCGATGCGCAGCCCGAGGTCGGTGAGCACGGCTTCGGTGCCCGGCGTCTCACCACGACGCTGCTCGGCACCCGAGCGGGCGATCACGGCAAGACCGTCGAAGACGATGGCGGTGTCCTCGACGAACACGGAGTCGGGCAGCACCTCGGCGGATGCCACCTCCACGGTGTCCCAGCCGGCGCCGGAGAGCGCGGCGACGTAGGCATCCCACTGCTCGTCGGCCTTGGCGGTGTCGACAGGCACGCGGTCGATGTTGCTGACGAGGCCCTCTGCCAGGTTCGTGGCAGGGATGCGCACCAGCGCCACCTTGCGACCCGTGACGGCGGAACGGTCGTACACCGTGATCGTGCGATAGAGCCAGCGACCGAGCGTGGGCGTGAGCACAGTGACGAACAGGATGAAGAGCAGGTTGCGCTCGCCCGCCAGAGTCCAGAGGAAGGAGATGTCGGGCTTCTGGCCGTTGGTGGCCAGGTAGATCATGCTGTCGATCGTCGTCGCGATCACACCGGTCACCAGACCGGTGATGAGTGCGCCCCACCAGGTGTTCAAGGCGTCGAACAGCGAAGCAGCGGCGATCAGAACGAACGCGAACACCGATGCCAACGTGAAGAACCCGCTCAGCGACACGATGGCGGCCCAGCCTGCGCCCTGGAGCAGGAAGGCCTCGTTCGTCAGCACCACCGTTCCCACGTGCACGAGAAGTGCGACGACGAAACCGGTGAGAACGGCGGCCACGATCTTGCGGCCCCAAGCGACAGTCATGGCTGTCACCCTATCCGAGGGGACGCTATGGACCGGCTGGATGGCGGGGGTCTCCGGCCGGGTTTCGAGATGCTCGCCGGAGGGTTTCGAGACGCTCGCTTCGCGTGCTCCTCAACCAGCGGGAAATCGGAGCTGTTCGCTCAGTCGCGACGGGTGCGGCGGCGCAGCTGCAGAAGCACGAGGCCGGAGAGCAGCGTGAGGAACACCAGGACGAGGCCGGGTGCGGTGTCCGACCCGGTTGGCGCGAGCCCAGAGCCCGACGCCGCCGTGCCGTTGCCTCCCCCGCCGGACGGCGGTGCCGGCGGGACGGGCGGCTTCGGCGGGACAGGCGGGTTGGGGATGACCTGCGCCGGCTGCAGGTTGACGTAGACGTTGGCGATCGGCGCGTGCTCGTACGCCGGGTCATCGCTCTCGCTGGAGTGGCTCACCGTCTCGACGATCTCGTTCGGGTCGATCACCGTGCCGGGCTCGTACCGCAGGTAGATGGTGTGCGCCGTCGTGTCGCCCGCGGCGACGACGAGCATGACCATTGTCGAGTAGGTGATGCCGTCGAGAGAGACGAGGGCGTAGGGATCGCCGGGGCCGTACGCGACCGAGATGGTGATGTAGACATCCGCGATCGGCGCCGTCGCCAGGCGGATCGTGTACGTGGCCTGGGTCTTGCCGGTCGACCGGATGACGGTGCGACCACCGGTCTCGGTGACGACGATCTGCCCGCCGCCCGCGAGCGGATCGACCACGGGGATCACCGGGAACACCGGCGGATCCTCGTCGGGCAACAGGGTAGGCAGCAGCGTGATCGGCCCGGCCTGCTCGCGAGTCGGCGCCGCGCGGAAGTTGCGGATCACCAGGTGCAGCCCGTCGCCGGTTGCGCCGTTGATGTTCGAGGAGACGTGGCCGAGACCGCCGACGATGTCGAGGCGCACCGTGCTGACGCCCGCGCCGCCGTCGGCTGTGACGAGTCCGTTCGACAGGAACCCTGACCCGACCTGGAGGGTGCGCAGCACGAACGCGTCGTTGCCGCCACCGGCCTCGAGGCGAAGCTCGGCGAGGTTGTGGTTGACGATGAAGGTGTCGTTGCCGAGCCCGCCGTAGATCGTGGTCGGGAAGCTGACGCCGTCGCTGACGTACCCGAAGCCGGTCTTCACGGTGGGGAACGAGTCCTCCGGGTGCACGTCGGGCGCTACGCGAGGCACCTTGTAGAGCTGGCCGACGATGAACGTGTCGTTGCCTGCTCCGCCGTTCAGGGTGGTGATCGTGCTGTCGTCATCCACCGCGAACAGGTCGTTGCCGCCGAGCCCGTTCACCGTGAGCCGGGCGTTGATGTGGTCGTCGTAGTCGATGCGCTCGGCGGCGAGCGTGGAGTGGAGCAGTGCGACGAACGCCGGCTGCTGCGCCTGCGCCTCGTCGGGGATGATGGACGACCCGCGCAGCAGGAACACGTCGGGGCCGTCCGAGCCGTTGACGGTGAGCGTGTTGAGCCCACCGCGAGCGCCGGTGTTCAGCACCTCGATGCGGTAGTCGTGCTTCAGCGGATCCACGCTGCCCCACGTGGTGACTACGTAGGCGTTGTTGCCGAGCTCACCGTCGAGGTGGAGCGTGTCGCGCACCGGCTGGCCGTCGTACGGGTCGCCCGAGGTGTCGAGGTGCGTGGTCGTCATCGTCTGCAGATGGTCGACGACGAAGGTGTCGTTCCCGTCGGGCGCGCCTGCGATGGCGGAGGGCCCGCCGAAGACATCCGTCTGCCCGCCTAGGTAGGTGTGGTCGAAGACGAACGTGTCGTTGCCGGCGCCGCCGAAGATCTCGGTCGGCTGTCCGGTGAGCGTTCCGCCGAAGGAGAGGGTCGACCCGATCGGCGTCGCCGGGTTCTGCCCGTACTCCGCGTAGATCGTGACGGTGGCGCCCTGGATGATCGCGCCGGCCGGCTCGAAGAGGTCGTCGCCGACCTGCAGCAGAACGTCGGTGCCGGCGGCGTGTGCGACGGCGCTGCCGGCGACGATGCGCCCCTGCGTGACGAGCTCGGCCCCGTCGAGGGTCTGACCGTCGTTCACGATCGTGAGGTCGGATGTTCCGCTGCCGTCGAACGGGACGGCCAGCCGAACGCTGCCGAACATCGACTCGGCGCGCAGCACCGTGAGCGGGCCGGCGGTCTCGGTGATGTCGATCTCGGCCGGCGGGTCGGCGCCGACCGGGAGCGACGGCGTGCGGTCGGTGAGCGCGTACAGCCGGCCGTCGGAAGCGGTGTCGATGTTGAACGTGGCCCCGCTCGCCCCGATGGAGCCGTTGTGCGCGATCAGGTCGATGTTCGCGCCGACCACCTGCACGGCATCCGTCGAGTCGTCGTCGAGGATCGAGCCGTCGTCGTTCGTCAGCGCCACGTCGCCGGTGAGCGAGTCGACGAGGGCGACGTACAGGTCGCCGGTGGTCTGCGTGAGGTAGATGCCGTTCTGTGCGATCGCGAACACGCTGCCGCGCGCGGCGTTCGAGGAATGGATCTCGAGGTAGTTCGCGTTCGGCGTGACGTAGCCGATGCCGCCGAACAGGGCGATCATCGTGATCGTGTTGCCCGTGACGCGGGCGCTGCCGTCGTGGATGGCGTCGACGTCGAAGATGGAGGCGCCGGCGGAGTCGGCGGCGATGAGGGTGACATCCGAGTTCGTCGACGTGATGGTGCCGACCCGCAGGTCGCTCACCGTCTCAGTGTCGACGATGGAGCCGTTCGTGTACAGGTCGATCTCGCCGACGCCGTCCTGCGTCGAGAACGGCACGGGGAACTCCGCCCCCGTGAGCGTGGCGTCGACGTTCGTCGTGACGTCGAGGTTGAGGTTCGCTCTGGCGGCCGTGTGGATGACCCGGATGTCGTTGCCGGCGGTCAGATCGGGGAACACGTACGTGCTGTCGTACGGCTGGTTCACCGTTCCGAAGGCGGTGAGCACGAGCGACAGGTCGTACGACGGCGTCTGGTCGGGGTGGAAGTACACCTTGTACTGTCCGGTCGGCGGGAACGTGGTGCCGATGTGGTCGGTGTTGTAGACGTTCACCTGCAGGTAGTCGGACGAGATCGCGGGCACATCGTTGCCCTGAAGGCTGTCGCCGAGCACGAGGTCGATGTTGTGACCGGCGTGGATCGGCCCGAGGGTCGGCGTGAACGGCACGGCAGCACCGCGCAGGATCGACGTGATGTCGAGCACGACATCCACGAGGGCGTCGGCGACCAGGGCCACGAACCTGGTCGGGTCGACGTTGTCGACCAGGTAGTCGCTCTGCACCAGCTGCACCGGGATGGGCACCCGCACCGTCGTGCCGCCGACGGTGGCGTAGGTGCCGATGGTGCCGGCATCCGCGTAGATCGCCAGGGTGTTGGTGGTGATCATCGGCGAGTCGGGGCCGGCGAGGATGTCGCCGTGCTGGTTGTCGATGTGGGTCGAGCCGATCGGGTTGTAGATCCAGCCGTCGATCACCAGCTGCGGTGTTCCGCCGCCGTCGAGGAAGTTCTCGATGTCGACTGCCGTCGGCGTGAAGATCGGGGTGCCGACGCTGAAGCGGAACGCCGAGCTGTCATCCACCTCGATCTGCATGGTCGCAGCAGTGCTGTTCAGGTTCACGACGCCGACGCCGTGCACGACCATGCTGCGGCTGGAGTGGTTGTAGAGCCTGACGAAGTCGAAGGTGTTCTGCACGGTGAACGTGCCGTCGGTGCCGGTGAGCGTGCTGGCGGGGGCCGTCGCGTTGTTCGGCTGCGTGGTCGGCGTGTTGGCGTGGAAGATCACGGTCGCGCCGCCGGTGTTCGCGATGTTCTGAACCTCGATGATGCGCCCGATCGGAATGGTCGAGCCGAGGGCATAGGTATTCCCCAGGTCGTCTTTCACGACCAGGCCGTAGAGCTTCGTGATGGTGCCGCTTGCATCGATCTCGAGCTGTGGATCGGGCGCGTGCAGGTACACGGTCGCGTTCCACACGATGGTGCGCTGTGCGTTGTTGGTGTCGCTGCCACCCCTGCCTCCGCCGTCGAACACGGCCCCGTCACGGTCGCGCTGCCAGGTCCAGCCGAGCTCGTTCTGCAGCGCCTCGACGTCGAGCGAGCCGGTGCGGATGACCGCGCCTGCCTGTGCCGTGACGTTCGAGAGGCTCTGGTAGTTGTTCGTGGCATCGGAGTCGGTGTCGCCGCCGAAGCAGCCGCAGTTCGCGTTCGAGTGGGCGATCAGCTGGATGTTCTCATGCGCGGCGGTGAGCGTGACCGACTCGTATCCGACGATCTTGGTGTCGTGCTCGATCAGCAGCGTCGAGTTCGAGGTGACGTAGATGTTCGCGGATGCCCGCGATCCGGCGCCGAGCGCCGTCGCGTGAGTGTAACCCTGGTTGTTCAGGGTCATGCCGTCGACGTCGGAGGTGAGGTTGACGGTGTCTGCCGTGATCGCCGCGCCCGGCTGGATGTCGAGGCTGGTGTTGTCGGTGACGTTGATGTCGCAGTGCGGTCCGCCGCACCGCCCGGCGTTCGAATCGGCTCCGAGGCCGCCGGCCTCAGCGTGCGTGCTCACGTTGGAGTACGCCTGGCTCTGCGCACCGAGGTTCGCCGCGTCGCCCGCGGTGAGGTGTCCGGCGATGTTCGTCGTCGCGGTGATCGTGACGGTCGCTCCCGCGTCGGACTCGACGCCGGAGCCTAGCCCCTCGGCGCTGGACTGGCTGGACGCGTCGGCCTGGCCGACCGTGACAGGGGCGATCGTGATGTCGTCGCCGGCGGTGAGTGTCGAGCCGGTGCCGACCGTGACGATGGTCGACGTCGTCACGGTCGACGTGCCCTCTGCGCTGCCGATCGCGACGAGGCCGCCTCCGCTGTTGGATGCGTTGGCCTCGACTCCGGCGTTGGAGTTGGTGGTCACCGTGATGCTGCCGCCGGCGATCAGTGTCGCTCCGCTGCCGATCGTGACGGTGACCGCCGCGGTCTCGTTCGCGGTGGGCGTGGCGCTCGAGGACGAGATGAAGCCGCCACCCGAGCCGTCCACCGTCGCGGTGGACTTCTGTCCGCCGCCCGCCGTCGCGCCTCCGATGCCGAGGGCCGTCAAGGACTGTGTTCCGTTGCCCGCCGAGGTGAGGTCGATGACGAGCTCCTGGCCGCCGCTGCCGCCGGTGCCGAGCTGCACCGGTGCGGGCACGAAGCTGCCGAGGCCTGTGATGCCGGTGCCGTCGAGCGTGATGGCCGCTCCGCCCAGCGTCGTGGACACCTGGAAGCTCGTCGAGGAGGAGTTCACGACGTAGTAGGTGCCGCCGTCGTCCAGTCCCTGGATCGGCTGCCGTCCCGGGATCCAAAGGCTGTGGGTCACGGCTTCGCCTGCGGCCGACTTGTCGGCGGTCAGTGCGATCGGGGTGACCGGAATGGGGTTGTCGTCACCGTCGGTGCATCCGCCGGTGGCCTCGCAGAGTGTGGCGGCGAGCTGGATGTCGTTGGCGTTCAGCACAATGACGTAGTAGGTGTGGCCGTTCACGAGACCGCCGATCGGGTCGGACGCTCCCTCGTAGACGACGGCCTGTCCGGTCGTGAGCCCGTGTCCTTGCACGACGATGGTGTCGTTGTCCTGGTTGACGAGCTGCGGCGGATTCCCCGTGATGACCGGCTGTCCGTTGCTGTCGGTCTCGATGTCCACGGCCTGGCTGGAGAAGCTCACGAGCGGGTCTCCGGCGTGGTAGACGATGGCGTTGCCGTCGTTGTAGGTGTTGCCGACGGTGAAGGTGTCACCACCGGTGACGTTCGACCCGGTCACGGTGACGGGCGCCTGCGACACCGTCGGGTCGAAGAGCTGGATGTGCGAGGCATCCACCACGTGCACCCGGTACTGGTGGCCGGCGATCAGGCCGGGAACGGCGGTGCCTCCGTTCGGCACGACGTAGACGACGATGTCGCCCTCGTGCAGGTTGTGGTTCAGCGGAACGAAGTTGCCGCCGATCGTCGTTCCGAACGCGATGGTGTCCGTCGCGGTGTCGACCCGGGAGCCGTCGAACAGCGATCCCAGCTGCACCGTGTTGCCGCCGATGACGATGACGTTGTACTGCAGGCCGTTCTGCAGTCCGCCGACCGGAGTGCCGCCCTTCGCGTCGTAGGTGACTGTGCTGCCCGTCGTGAAGCTGTGGTTCGCGGTCAGAGTGATCACGTTGGTCGTCGTGTTCACGCCGCTCGACCCGTCGAACTGGCTGGAGTTCGGCGAGGGGGGCGCCTGCGTGTTCTGCTGCGCGGTGGCCGTGATGATGCCGCCCGCGTAGATCTGAGCGCTCTGCCCGATGAGCAGGTTGACGGTGGGGTTGGTCGTGACCGAAGCCGAGTTGTGCGCGAGGTCGAGGGCGATGCCGACGTGCTCGCTCTCGGAGGAGGAGATGGACACCGGGTTGGACGAGACGCCCACCGCGATGTTGTGCACCGTGGCGATCGGTGCTCCAGATGCACCGAAGTCGGTCTCGACGGTGGTGACCGTTGTGGCGACCGCCCCGGCGTTGGCCACCGAGAGACCGCCGACGCTGGTGTCGCTGATCAGCGCGGTCGCGCTGTCGCCGCCGGTCGCGAGGATCTGGATCGAGAGGGCGCCCGGGGTCTTGGCCGTGGCGCCGTGCGCACCGCCGAGCATGCGGGCGAAGGTGTGACCGTTGTCGGTGGCCGCCGGGTTCGCGCTCGAGATCGACCCGAGGCCGCCGTTGGTCGATCCGCCGCGGGCGATGGCCGAGTTCGTGGCGGTCGAGACGACCGACACGGCACCGTTCGGCGCGTTGATCAGGGCGGATGCCCCGATGTTCGCCTGCGTGACGACGCCGCTCGTGATGATCGCCGAGGGAGAGGAGTCGGATGCCCCGGCCAGGCCGAACGCCCGTGCGCCCGAGGTCGAGGCGGCTGCCGAGGTAGAGCTCGCCGAGACCGCCAGACCGGTTCCACCGGTGAGGTGACCGTCGAACTCGGCGCTCGTGCCCGAGGCGACGCGAGCGATCGGGATGCTCTCGTTGCCGGCGATCAGCCCGCCGTCGAGCGTGTCGGTGTTGGAGGTCGCTGTGTTGCCGCTCGTCGACGACACCGTCACGGAGCCCGTGGTGACGAGCGAGCCCGAGCCGTAGGACGCGCTGACGCTCGCCGATCCGAGCACCTCGGCGTCGACCGCTGCACCCGTCACGCTGGCCAGTCCGATTCCGAGCGACTCCGTGGTCGCGGTCGCGGTGTTGGTGCCGGATGCCGTGATGCCGGCACCCGTCGAGCCGAGGATGCTGCCGTTGAATGTCGCGGAGACCGGGGCGGCCACGGTCCCCTTGGCGAAGAACACGCCGCCGTGGATGAGGCCGCCGCCCGTCGAGGTGATCTCGGCGTCTGCCGAGTCTCCGCCTGTGGCGAGGGATGCCCCGACCGTGACGAACCCGGAGGCGGTGAGCGAAGTCGCCGAGCTCACCGTCGCCGTGACACCTGCGGTGGACTGCACCTCGGCGTCGGCGAGCGCGCCGCTCACGCCGATCACGCTGAAGTTGTCGGCGCTCACAGTTGCCTTTGCTGCGTTCTGACCGGACGCCGTCACGATGAACGCGCCCGAGGTGGTCGAGCGGCCGTCGAACTCCGCGTTCGTGCGCGCCGCGATGATCGCGGTCGGGGCGAGGCCGCCGAGCGAGATCACGCCGACCGAGAGCTGCGAAGGCGTCGCGGTCGCGTGGTTCACGGAGGTCGCGGAGACGGTCAGTGCGCCCGAGCCGGCGTTCACCGTGGTGGCGGTCGCGTCCACAACGGCGGTGATGGCCGCGGACTGGGTGATCTCGGCATCCGCTCCGCCGATCGCTCCGCTCAGGATGCCGATCGCGAGCAGGTGCGAGTTCGCCGTCGCCGTGTTGGTCGCGTTCGCGCTCACCGCGAGCCCGTTGGCGCTGAGCACCGGGTCGCCGAGCTCGGCGCCGGTCGCCGCCTCGACGTGCGCGAACGGAAGCGACGCGCTGAAGGTGTAGACACCGATGCTGCCGACCTCGGTGTCGACGCTCGACGAGTTGGTCGCGCCGGCGGATACCGTGACCTTGCCGGTCGAGGCGATCGTTCCGCCGAGCACCGTGGCTGTGGTTGCTGCCGTCGAGGCGATCTGGGCGACGACCCCGGCGAGCGTGACGCCGGCGAAGGTCATCGAGCCGACGACCGTGCTGGCATCCGCGGTGTTCGTCGCGTTCGAGGTGACGGACACTCCGCCCGAGCCGAGCACCATGGTGCGCAGCTCGGCGGTGGTCGGGGCGAGCAGCTCGGCCGCGGCCGTGTAGGCGCCGGCGTTGAGGAAGCCGCCCGCTCCGCCGAGAACCTTGGCGAAGGCGTAGTTGCCGTGACCGGCGCCGTCGACCGTGACGTTCGCCGCGACCGAGACCAGGCCCGTGCTGCGTACGCTCGGGGAGGCCGAGCCGATGCTCGCCAGGATCTTCGCGCTCTGCGCGACCGTCGCGACCGGGAACGTGCCCTGGCCGCCGGCCAGCAGCGTGATGCTCAGCACGTCGGCCTCCGCGCTCACCTGGTTCTGCCCGGTCGCCGAGACCGCGATCGATCCGGATGCCGTCACCATGCCGTCGAGGTGCGCTTCGGTGGTGCCCGTCACGCTGGCGATCGGCAGCAGCAGCGTGATCCCGACGCCACTCACCGTGCCGCCGAGCGCCAGAACGCTCGCGTGGTTAGCCGAGGTGGCGCTCACCGCGACCTGGCCGCCCGCCGAGACGGAGGAGCCGGAGTTCACGCGGGCGAACGTGGTGCGATCGTCCCGAGCCGTGACGACCATGATGCCCGCCGCGATCACCCCTGTGGCGACGCCGAGCGTGACACCGGACGCCGTGTTCACGGCCGAGGCCGCCACGGACATGCCGCCGCTCAGCGTCGCATGGCCGTAGAAGTCCGCAGCCGTGGTTCCGGAGATGTGCGCGACCGCGCCCGCCCCGGTGATGCCGACGCCGATGCCGCCCTGTACCGAGTACGCCTCGGTCGGAACGGTGATGGACGACTGCGCCAGCTCCTTGACACCGCCTGCCGGGGCCGCGCCGCCGATCGTCACGACGCCGATGCCGGCGGTCGTGTCACCGTCGACCTCCGCGTCTGCGACCGCCGCGCCGATCGCCGCAGCCCCGATCGCTATGCCGATGGCGAGCGGGTTCACCGTGCGCGTGGCGTGTGCCTCGACATCCACCGTTCCGCCGGCGGTCGGGATGACCGCGCCGGTGTCGATGTGCGCGTTCTGCACCGCATGGCTGGTGATGACGACCACCTGCGCACCGACGCTGATCAGGCCGCCCTGGCCGGCGAAGGCGATGCCCTTGCTGTTCTCGGTGGTGTCAGCGCGCACGCTCACGTCGCCGCCGGCGGTGACGGACGCGCCAGTGGAGATGCCGGCATCCGCGTTGCTGGTCAGGTTCGCGATGACGACCGAGCCACCCACGGCCGCGATGCCGCCCGCAACGGTGCCCGCGATGCCGAAGTAGGAGTTCTGCTCGTCCGCTCTCATGCGCAAGGCGCCGCCGACGATGATGACGGCGCCGATGCCGATCAGGCCGGCGGTGCCGCGGGGCAGCTGCGGGTTGCTGAACTCGTTGTCGACGATGTCGCTGCCTGGGGCCGCGTCGTGCACCGAGGAGGATGCGCCGGTCAGCGTCGGCGCGATGCGCTGGTTCGTCTTGTCGCCGGAGCCGCTGATGGCTCCGTCGAGAATGCTCTGGTAGCCGCCCGCGCCCGAGCCGTTCGCGGTCGCGCCGGACTGGCTCTGCGCTGTGGCGCCGCTCGACGGGGCGAGGGCGTCCGCCGCACCCTCCCACTGCGTGTGCGACGTGTCGTTCACCGGGTTCAGCGTCGGGTGGTCGACCAGGGCGCCGTACCGGTTGCCGTCCGTGGCCGTGACGACGTCGCCCTTGTTGTAGGTCGCCGCCGACGACCAGGTGCCGCGGTCGACGCCGTTCGCCCCCGAGTTGTACGACGTGGTCGGGTCGGTGCCGACGGTCCAGACCGAGACGGACGCCGCGATTCCGACGGCACCGATGCCGACGCTCAGCGCGTAGCTGGAGATCGACTTCGCGGCAAGGGCGTTCAGCATCAGGTCGTGCGCCGCGTACACGGTCGCGTAGCCGCCGATGTACGCCTGCGTCGTGGTGTCGGCGATGCCGATGTCGATGCCGCCCGCGACGCCGACGATGCCGCCTGCCGCACCGCCGCCGATGGTGAGTGCCTTCGTGGCGTCGGCTGCGGAGACGTTCACCGACTGCTGCGACCCTGCCCCCGCTCCCGTGTTCACCCTGGTGCGATTGAGGATGTCGCTGTCGATGAAGGCTTCCGTCGTGGCGTGCAGCAGGGTGACGTCGATTCCGCCGGCGACTCCCACCGCGCCTGCCCCGACCGCGACGGCGAGGCCGAAGATGTTCTCGCTCGAACCGGCCTGCACTGCGAGGCCGTTGAACGGCGCCGTGCCGAACCCGACGCCGTGGAAGGTGCCGTCGTACACGCCGCCGAGCTGCGTGGCCGGCTGCGTCGCCTTGGCGTCGACCACGCTGCCAGCACCGATGAACGCCCTGGTGTCCTTCGTGATCGAGGTGACCGTCACGCCGATGCCCACGCCGACGAAGCCGCCTGCGACGCCGCCGCCGACCGCGATCACCGTGGTGTCGTCGTGTGCGGAGATCAGCACGTTGTTGCCTGCGGCGATCGTGACGGCGAGTCCGGTGTCCGCGTAGGTGTGAGTCGTGAGCACGACGACCGACGCCGCACCGGAGACCCCGACGAAGCCGACCGAGCCGGTCGCGGAGACCGAGGTCACGGCATCCGTGCCCGTCGCGACGACTCCGACGTCACGGGCCGCCCCGACATACGAGCTTTGGTCGAGGTAGGCGTCGGTCGTGAGCTTCACGACGCCGACCGCCGCGCTGGCGCCGACGCCGACCGTTCCGCCCGCGATGACCGCGGAGACCATCAGCAGGTTGAAGGCGTTGCCTGCGTCGACGAGCACGGACTGCGCCGCGTTCGCCCCGACGTTCGTGGCGTTCACCTGGGCGAGCTTGCCGACGAACGCCGTCGTGGTCGCGGTGACGACGTTGACGCTGCCGCCCACTCCGACGCCGACGATGCCGGCGAACCCTGCCGTCACGCCCGCGGCGGAGATGTCGTCGCTGTTGTTCGCGGTGATCGCCACGCCACGGAACCCGGTCTGGGTGTTGCCGGTGACGGTGTGGCTGCCGAGGGTCGCCGACGGATCGGGCGAGGGCTGATCGCCCTGCTTGACGATGCTGTGCGCCCTGCCGGTGGCCACGGACGGGTCGAGGTTGAGTGCCTGCTGCACGGAGCCGGAGCATCCAGTCGCGCTCGGGTTCGCGTGACAGAGGGAGTCGGCGAGCTGGATCTGGTGCGATCCTGGGGCGCCGGGGATGACGTAGTACTCGCCGCCGTCGACGAGGCCGCCGATCGGGGTGCCGCCGCCCGAGCTGTAGATCACCGGGTCGCCGAGGGACAGGTCGAGGTCGTACGGCAGCGTGATGACGGTGCCGGAGACATCCGACGGCTGGAAGTACGGTGCGGTGCTCGTCGGCGGCGTCGCCTTGTCCGTCGGGTTGAGCCGCTGTGACTCGCCGCCGCGCGCCGGTGCCGTGAGGACGATCGGAGTGCCGCCCGGCGTCAGGGAGAGCTGGATGTCGGTGGGCGAGACGACGTGCACGTAGTACACCTGACCCTGCGTCAGGCCGCCGATCGGGTCGCCGCCGCCGGTGTCGTACATCACCTGCTCGCCGTCGGTGAAGCCGTTCGAGAACGGGAGGTGCAGCGTGATGCCGTCCGGCTGGATGGCGGTCGAGGGCGTGAACCTCGTGTCGACACCCGTCGTGGTGAAGCCGCCGGTCGCGACGGTGATGCCCGCCGCGTTGCCGAGCGCGTTCAGCACCGAGTCGTCGCCGAGGTAGGCGGTCGTGGTCTTCGTGATCACCGGCACCGCCGCGGCGACGCCGGCGCCGACCGACCCGCCGATGGCGATCGCCCCGGCCACCACGGTCATCGTCAGCTGCTCCGTCGCCGCGACCCGCGCGTTGCCGCCGGCGTTCACGACCGAACCGGAGCTCGCGCACGCCGCCGGGGTGGCGGGCTTCGCCGTGCAGATGCCGCCGATCCACGCCTGGGTCACGATGGTGAAGACCGGCACTGCGGCGTTCACGGCCACCGCGACGGCGCCACCGCCCGAGCCGCCCGTCGAGATGGATGTGACGTTCTCGCCCGAGACGGCGTCGATCGTCGCGTTGCCGCGCACCGCGACCGTGACCCCCGGCGCGATCCACGCCTGGGTGCTCTTGTTCAGCACCTCGACGTCTGCCCCGGCGCCGACACCCGCTGCCCCTCCGATCGCGAGCTGGCCGGCGATGCCCTTGAGGGTCGTGGTGTCCGAGGCACTGAGCGCGACCCCCTCGGTCGCCGCCGCGCCGCTGTTGTCGGCGTTGACGCTCACGCCCGCGTCGATGTGGGCGTGCGTGGTGTCGTTCTGCACCCCGACGGTCGCGGATCCTGCGACCCCCGCGCTGCCGCCGCCCGCACCGCCGACGGCGAGAAGCGTGACATCCTCGGACTGCGTCGCACCGATCGACAGTCCGTTCGCGCCGTGTGCCTGGAGGATGTCGGAGGCGGCGATGTAGGCATCCACGATTCCGGTGCGCACCAGCACCTCCGACGAGACGCCGACGCCGGCACTGCCGCCGATGCTCAGGTTGCCCGCGTAGAGCGACAGGGTCGGCACGGTGTCCGAGGCCTGCAGGCTCACGTCGCCGCCTGCCAGCACGGTGCTCGGGGACTGGGCGCCGCCGTCGATGTACGCCCTGGTGCCCGGCGCGTCATCGCCCTGGTTGACGACGATCACGATGATCGAGCCGGCGACGGCGACGCTCGTCGAGGCCGCCGCATCCACCGCCAGCACCGTGAACGACTCGGACGCGGTCGCCGAGATCGAGACCGAGCCGCCCACCCTTGCCGTGACGCCGGCGCCGAGCGAGGCGCGCACATCCTTGTTGAAGACGTCGACCACGAGTCCGAGCCCCACGCCGACCTCGCCCGCGGTGAGCGCGATCGCGCCCGCCAGCTGCACGAACGTCGTGGTGTCCTGCGCGGAGATCGTGATCGACTGCGCCGCGCTGACCGGCACGTTCTGGTTGATCGAGGCGTGGTCGGCGATGTAGGCGCGGGTCGCGAGGTTGACGACGTCGACGATGACGGAGCCGCCGATGGCCACGCCGCTCGTGCCGGCACCACCCGCGATGGCGACCGAGGTGACGTTCGGCACCGTGATCTTCGGCAGATTCGGCGCGAGGGCCGCGATGCCCGCCGTCGAGGTGATGACGATGGCGCCGCCCGCGTCGATCACGGTGTGCTGCGAGGTGCTGGAGTCGATGTACGCCAGCGTCGGAACGGTGAGGATGTTCACCGCGACCGCTGCGCCGACGCCCGAGCCGTCGAACGAGATGCCGCCGGCTGCCGCGATGTTCTGCAGCCCCATCGGGTTGCTCGCCTGCACCGCGACGCCGCCGGTCGAACGCACCGTCGACCCTGCGCCGATCACCGCGGTCGTCTCGTAGTCGATGACCTGAACGCCGACGGAACCCGCGACGCTCGCCTCGCCGTCGCCGCCCGCGGCCGAGATGCCCCAGACCACGAAGTCGTTCTCAGCGTTCGCCGGAGTGAGCGCCTGCACGGCGACGCTGCCGCCCGTGATGTGGGTGCCGACGCCGATCGATCCCTTGTTCACGACCGTCGCGACGTTGAGCCCGATCGCTGCGCCGATGTTGGTGCTGCCCGACTTGAGGGCGGTGCCCATCGCCTTCGAGGTGGCGTCGGTGCTGTTCGTCGATGACACGACGACGGCTCCGGTCGCCGTGATCGTGAGGCCGTCCGCGACCGAGGCGGTCGTGGTGTCGACGAGCCAGTTGACGGTGACGGCCGCACCTACGCCTACGCCCTGACCGGACTGCCCTGACTGACTGCTCGACTGGCTGTTCGCGCTGCTCACGCTGTCGCTCGAGGACGGCAGCGGTCCCGACTTGCCCGCGGTGCTCGGCGTGCCGTTCAGCTGCTGCGACGCTTGCGAGTCGGAGTTGCCCCCGGTGCCCTTCGCCGATCCCTGGGCGCTGGCGGTAGCATCCGCTTCGCCCGCCGTGGTCGTCGACGCCGCGATCAGCACCGAGGTGCCCGTGATGCTGCGGGAGGTCGCCGCCGTGGTGGTCACGGTCAGGATGTTCAGCGCGATCACGGCTCCGACGGCGACTCCGTCGCCCGCGGCGGTCGCGTCGCCGGTGACCGAGGCGGAACCGGTGTGCGTCGCCGTGAGCTGCACCGCGCCGGTGGCGGTCAATGCGCCGCCCGTTCCGAGCCGGGCGATCGTGACGGGGCTGACGATGTTGATGCCGACCGCCGGGCTGACCGCGACACTCGATCCGGCCGAGCCCGCCGTCACCGAGTTGGTCACGGGGTCGGAGCTCGTGGCGCTCAACGTCACGTTGCGGCCGCCTGTGAGCACCGCGCCGTCCTCGACCTCGGCGCGCGTCACGTTGTCGGTGAGCACGTTGATGGCGACGGATGCCCCGACGCCCACCTTGCCGCCGCCCCCGATGCTCGTGTCGGCCTTGGCCTTCGCCGAATCGGTGCGCAGGTTCTGCGCCGTGAGGCTCACATCGCCCGTTCCCGCGCCGACGACGGCCGTGCCCGGCACGTACGCCTCTGTGTGGTCCGTGACGAGGTTCAGGGCGACCGCGCCCGCCACGCCGATGTTC
This sequence comes from Humibacter sp. RRB41, assembly GCF_022761015.1. GTDB lineage: Bacteria > Actinomycetota > Actinomycetes > Actinomycetales > Microbacteriaceae > Humibacter. The sequence goes on along the minus strand of NZ_JAKWJQ010000001.1, from coordinate 1,010,362 downwards.
TTGGAGCCGGCACCGGCGTCGGCCTCGACCGTGAAGGTGTGAGTGGTATCGCCCGCGACGTTCGTCATCGTCGCGCTCTCGGAGAACCCGTTCGCCGTGACCGTCGTGCGGGCTCCGAGCCATGCCCGGTTCACGAGCGTCACGAGGTTGAGGGCGACGGCGGCCCCGACGCCGACGTTGCTGGCCTGCACCGCGGTGCCGTCCGCCTTGACGATGCCGTCGGTGTTCTCCGACGAGCTCAGGCTGACCGGACCGCCTGCCTTCAGCGTCAGCCCGTCCGGCAGGGTCGCGGTCGCGGTGACGTCGGCGACGTTGATGGCGATGGCCGCGGCGACGGCGACCTTGCCGTCGGAGGTGGATGCCGAGGGGTTCGCGCTGCCGGTGGCACCGCCGCCGCCGTACGTGCTCGAGGTGTCGCTCGCGAACGTGCGCTGCTGCTGGGCCTGACCGTCGACGCCGCCGGCCGGCGCGTTCGGGTCGCTCGTTCCCGGCGCGCCGGAAGCGGAGGCGGAGGCGGACGCGCCGTCGGCCGATGATCCGAACGCCTGGAAGGTGATGGACCCGCCCGCAGTGATGTTCCTGCCGGTCGTGCTCGTCACGGTGTGCGTCACGAGGTTGAGCCCCAGGGCGATGCCGACCGATGCGGTGGAGCCGCCGGCGGCCACCGCGCCCGCCGAGCTCGTCGCGCCGGCGGTCTGCGAGGCATCCGCCGCGAAGCTGCCCGTGATGACCAGCCCCCCGATCGTGAGGGTGCCGATGGTGGCGGAGGTCGTCACGTCGGAGATCGTGATGGCGATCGCCGGGGTGACGGCGACCTTGGCGCTGCCAGTGCCCTGGGTGCCCATCTTCGCCTCGGTCGTCGCGATGTCGGTGGCCGAGGACGTGAGGGTGAAGTCGTGCGCGCCGGTGACGATGATGCCGTCATCCAGCACCGCCGTCGTGGTGTCGGTCACGAGGTTGAGGGCGACGGATGCGCCGATGCCCACGTCGCTGGCGCTGACCCCGCCCTGCGTGGGCTCCGCCTTCACCGTGCTCGTGGCGTTGCTGGCCGCCGTGACGGTGACGTCGCCGCCGGTCAGGGTGACGACGCCGGCGAGCTCGGCGAGCGTGTGCTGGTTGACGATGGCCAGAGCGAACGACCCGGCGACCGAGATCTTGCCCTGGCCGGCTCCGCTGGCGGACTGTGCGCCGTAGGTGCTCGTGACGTCGGCACCGTTCACGGTCTCGGTCGCCGACACGGTGAGCCCGTGCGCGTGCACGGTGTCGCCGGTGGGCAGGACCGCCTGGTTGGTCACGTTCGCGAGCGTGATGGCCACCGCCGCTCCGACCGTCGCTGTGGCGCCGTGCGAGGCCGAGCCGTCGGCATTCGTGGCGGCATCCGTGTTCTGGCTGGATGCCAGGGTGACGAGACCGCCGGCGGTGAGGTCGAGCCCGTCGTGCTCGATCGTGGCCGTCGTGTTCACGGTCGCCAGCGTGATGGCGATGGCGGCGGCGACGTTCACCTTGCCGTCGCTGGTGGAGGCGCTCGGTGCGCCCGTCGTGCCCGAGCCCTTCACGCCGTTGTTCGCGGCCGAGGTGTCGGCGAAGTCGCGCTGACCCTGTACCTGGCTGTCGACGCCGTCGCCTGCGCCGCCGCTCGACCCGCTCGACTCCGGGGCGCCCGATGCGGACGCCTGCGCCGTCGCCGACGAGTCGGACACGCTCGAGGACTTCAGGGTGATGTCGCCGCCCGCCTTGATGCTGCGGTCGGTGGTGGCGCTCACGGTGTCGTTCGCGATGGTCAGTGCGAGCCCGACGCCGATCGCTGCGCTGGATCCGCCCGCGACCACGGCGCCCGCCGTGGTGGAGGCGCCGGCGACCTGGGTCGCCTGAGCTGTGAAGGAGCCGGTCAGGGTGATCGGCGTGGCCAGCGAGCCGATGCGCGCCGTCGTCGTCACGTTGGAGAGCGTGATCGCCACCGCGGGGGCAACGTCGACCTTGCCGCCGGACGCACCCATCTTCGCCTCGGCCGATGCGACGTCGCCCGCGGTGGCGGTGAGGCTCACGTTGCCTGCGCCGGTGAGGGCGATGCCGTCGTCGAGGGTCGCGGTGGTGTCATCCTGAATCAGGGCAAGGGCGACGGATGCACCGACACCCACGCTCGTCGCGGTGACGCCTCCCGGTGTCGGCTCGGCCTTCACCGTCGTCACTGCGTTGCTCCCCGCGGTGATCGCGGCGTCGCCGCCGGTCAGGGTCACGACGCCGGCCAACTCGGCCAGAGTCTCCTGGTTCACGACCGCCAGGCCGAAGGAACCGGCCACCGAGACCTTGCCCCCGCCTGCCCCGCTGGTGGACTGCGCACCGTAGGTGCTCGTCACGTCGGCGCCGTCGACCGTCTCGGTCGCGCTCACCGTGAGTGCGTGTGCGTGCACGGTGTCGCTCGTCGGGAGGACGGCGTGGTTGGTGACGTCTGCCAGCGTGATCGCGACACCTGCGCCGATGTTCGCGGTTCCGCCACTGGTTGCCGAGCCGTCGGCCGCTGACGCCGCGTCGGTGTTCTGGCTCGACGCCAGGGTGACCGTGCCACCCGCCTTGAGATCGAGGCCGGTGCCGACGATCGTCGCGGTGGCGATCACCGTGGCGAGGTCGATGCCGATCGCCGCGGCCACGTTCACCCCACCGCTCGACGTGGTCGCCTTCGGCGTGCTCGCATCACCGGAGCCCTTCACGCCGTTGTCCGCGGCGGAGGTGTCGGCGAAGTCGCGCTGACCCTTCACCTGGCTGTCCACACCGTCACCGGCCCCGCCACCCGTGCCAGCACCACCCGAGCCGTCCGCGCTGTTCTCCGGAGCACCGGCAGCCGACGCGGACGCCGACGCCGACGAACCAGAGACGCCCGACGCGCCGAGCGTGACGTCGCCGCCTGCCGCGATGCTGCGCGCCGTCGTGCCGTTGGCCGTGTCGTTCGCGATCGTCAGCGCGAGCCCGACGCCGACCGCCGCGCTCGACGCGCCCGTGACGACCGCGCCAGCCGTCGTGGACGCCGAGGTCTTCTGCGTCGCCGTGCCTGTGAAGTTGCCGGTCAAGGCGAGGGCCGTGGTTCCGAGCACGCCGACGAGAGCCTGCGTGGTGACGTTGGAGAGCGTGATCGCCACGGCGGGCGCGATGTCCACCTTGCCGCCGGCCGCCCCCATCTTCGCCTCGGTGGTCGCGTCATCCCGTGCCGTCGCGGTCAGCGAGACGTTCGCGGCGCCGGTGAGCGCGATGTGGTCGTCGAGCGTCGCGGTGGTGTCGTCCTGAATCAGGGCCAGTGCGACGGATGCACCGACGCCCACGCTCGTCGCGGCGACCCCGCCCGGTGTCGGCTCGGCCTTCACCGTCGTCGACGCCGCGCTGCCCGCCGTCACATTCGCGTCCCCGCCCGTCAGGGTCACGTTGCCCGCCAGCTCCGCGAGCGTGTCCTGGTTCACAACCGCGAGCGCGAAGGAGCCCGCAACCGAAACCTTGCCGCCACCGGCACCGCTGGTCGACTGCGCGCCGTACGTGCTCGTGACGTCTGCGCCGTCCACGGTCTCGGTAGCGCTCACCGTCAAAGCACGTGCGTGCACGGTGTCGCCGGCGGGAAGGATCGCGTGGTTGGTGACGTCCGCGAGCGTGATCGCGACCCCGGCGCCGATGTTGGCCGTTCCGCCGCTCGTGGCCGATCCGTCGGCGGATGACGCGGCGTCCGTGTTCTGGCTCGACACCAGGGTCACTGTGCCGCCGGCGGTCAGCGACAGGCCCGTGCCGACGATCGTCGCGGTCGCGATCACCGTCGCAAGGTCGATGCCGATCGCTGCGGCCACGTTCACCCCGCCGCTCGACGACGTCGCCTTCGGCGTGCTCGCACTCCCCGAGCCCTTCACACCGTTGTCCGCCGCCGAGGTGTCGGCGAAGTCGCGCTGACCCTTCACCTGCGTGTCGACACCGTCACCGGCCCCGCCACCCGTGCCCGCGCCTCCCGAGCCGTCCGCGCTGTTCTCCGGAGCGCCGGCCGCCGAAGCGGACGCCGTGGCAGACGAGACCGAGATGCTCGAGGCGCCGAGGGTGATTCCGCCGCCTGCGCTGATGCTGCGTGCCGTCGTGCCGTTGACCGTGTCGTTCGCGATCGTCAGCGCGAGCCCGACACCCACTGCGGCGCTCGACGCCCCACTGACCACGGCACCGGCCGTCGTGGATGCCGAGGTCTTCTGGGTGGCCGTCCCTGTGAACGATCCGGTCAGGGTCAGCGTGCCGCCGAACGTTCCGACGAGAGCCCGCGTCGTGACGTTGGAGAGCGTGATCGCGACGGCGGGGGCGAGGGCTACCTTGCCGCCTGCCGCGCCCATCTTCGCCTCGGTGATCGCATCATCCTGCGCCGTCGCGGTCAACGAGATGTTGCGGGCGCCGGTGAGGGCGATGCCGTTCTGGAGGGTCGCCGTGGTGTCATCCTGAATCAACGCGAGAGCGACGGATGCCCCCACGCCCACGCTGGTCGCGGTGACGCCGCCAGGAGTGGGCTCCGCCTTCACCGTCGTGGACGCCGCGCTGCCCGCCGTCACGTTCGCATCGCCGCCCGTGAGCGTGACCGTGCCGGCGAGCTCGGCCAGGGTCTCCTGGTTCACGACCGCCAGGGCGAAGGAGCCGGCGACGGACACCTTGCCGCCGCCCGCACCGCTCGTGGACTGGGCACCGTACGTCGAGGTCGTGTCGGCGCCGTTCGGCGTCTCGGTCGCCGAGACGGTCAGGGAACGTGCGTGCACCGTATCGCCGGCAGGGAGGACGGCGTGGTTGGTGACGTCCGCGAGCGTGATCGCGACGCCCGCGCCGATGTTCGCGGTTCCGCCGCTCGTCGCCGACCCGTCGGCGGATGACGCGGCGTCCGTGTTCTGGCTCGACGCCAAGGTGACCGTGCCACCCGCCTTGAGATCGAGGCCGGTGCCGACGATCGTCGCGGTGGCGATCACCGTGGCGAGGTCGATGCCGATCGCCGCGGCCACGTTCACCCCACCGCTCGACGTGGTCGCCTTCGGCGTGCTCGCATCACCGGAGCCCTTCACGCCGTTGTCCGCGGCGGAGGTGTCGGCGAAGTCGCGCTGACCCTTCACCTGGCTGTCCACACCGTCACCGGCCCCGCCACCCGTGCCAGCACCACCCGAGCCGTCCGCGCTGTTCTCCGGAGCACCGGCAGCCGACGCGGACGCCGACGCCGACGAACCAGAGACGCCCGACGCGCCGAGCGTGACGTCGCCGCCTGCCGCGATGCTGCGCGCCGTCGTGCCGTTGGCCGTGTCGTTCGCGATCGTCAGCGCGAGCCCGACGCCGACCGCCGCGCTCGACGCGCCCGTGACGACCGCGCCAGCCGTCGTGGACGCCGAGGTCTTCTGCGTCGCCGTGCCTGTGAAGCTGCCGGACAGCGTGAGAGCGCCGCCGAACGTGCCCACCAGCGCCTGCGTCGTCACATTGGAGAGGGCGATCGCGACGGCCGGTGAGAGATCGACCTTGCCGCCCGCGGCACCCATCTTCGCCTCGACCACGGCGTCATCCGTCGCCGTCGCCGTGAGCGAGACGTTCGCGGCACCCGTGATCGCGATGCCGTTGTCGAGCGTCGCGGTGGTGTCATCCTGGATCAGGGCAAGGGCGACTGATGCACCGACACCCACACTCGTCGCGGCGACCCCGCCCGGCGTCGGCTCCGCCTTCACCGTCGTCGACGCCGCGCTGCCCGCCGTCACATTCGCGTCGCCGCCTGTGAGCGCTACCGTGCCTGCGAGCTCGGCCTTCGTCTCCTGGTTCACGACCGCCAGGGCGAACGACCCGGCGACGGACACCTTGCCACCACCGGCACCGCTCGTGGACTGCGCGCCGTACGTGCTCGTGACGTCTGCGCCGTCAACTGTCTCGGTCGCCGAGACGGTCAGGGAACGTGCGTGCACCGTGTCGCCGGCCGGGAGGATCGCGTGGTTGGTGACATCCGCGAGGGTGATCGCGACGGCCGCGCCGATCGTCGCCGTCGCCCCCTGCGATGCCGACCCGTCGGCGGATGACGCCGCGTCGGTGTTCTGGCTCGACGCCAGCGTCACCGTGCCGCCCGCCTTGAGGTCGAGGCCGGTGCCGATCACGGTCGCCGTGGTCTTCACCGTCGAGACGACGACGCCGACAGCCGCTGCGACGTTCACCTTGCCGCTGGAGCTCGTTGCGCTCGGCGTCGCGGTCGAGCCGGACTTCTCGCCTCCGCTCGCCGCCGCCGTATCGTCGGCGTTCGTGCGCTCCTTCGAGATCTGCTGGTCGACGCCGCCCCCGGCGCCACCGCCACTGCCCGCACCGCCGGAGCCGTCTGCACTGTTCTCCGGAGCACCGGAAGCGGATGCCTGGGCCGAGGCCGAGGAAGCGGACACGCCGGTTGCCGTGAGTGCGACATCCCCGGTAGCCGCGATCGAGCGTGCTGTCGTCGCGCTGACGGTGTGGTTGGAGATCGTGAGGGCGAGTCCGACACCGACCGCCGCTGTGGATCCGCCGGAGACGACGGCGCCGGCCGTGGTGCTCGCCGACGCGTGCTGGGTGGCGGAGCCGGAGAAGCTTCCAGTCAGGGTGAGCACGCCGCCCGGCTTGCCGACGACGACCGTGGTGGTGACGGTCGAGAGCGTGACGGCAACGGCCGGCGCCACGTCGACGCTTCCGCCCAACGCGCCCATCTTCGCCTCGGTGACCGCGTCGTCCGTCGCGGAGCTGGCCAGTGCGACGCTCTTGCCGCCGGTGAGGGCGATGCCGTCGTCGAGCGTGGCGAGTGTGGTGTCCGTGATGAGGTTCAGCGCGACCGACGCGCCGACGCCGACGCTGGTCGCCGTCACCCCACCCGCCGTGGGCTCCGCCTTCACGGTGGAGGCCGCAGCGCTGCCTGCCGTGATGCTCGCGTCTCCCCCGGCGAGCACCACGGCTCCGGCGACTTCGGCGAGCGTGTGCTGGTTGACCACGGCGAGCGCGAGCGAGCCTGCCACCGACAGCTTTCCGCCGCCCGCGCCGGAGGTGGACTGCGCGCCGTAGGTGCTCGTGGCATCCGCACCGTTCACGGTCTCGGTCGCCGAGATGGTCAGCCCCTTGGCGTGCACGCTGTCGCCGGTCGGGAGAACCGCATTGTTGTCGACGTCGGCGAGCGTGATCGCGACGGCTGCTCCGATGTTCGCGCTGGAGCCGCCCACCGCCGAGCCGTCGGCCGTTGTGGCGGCGTCCGTGTTCTGGCTCGCGGCCAGAGTGGCGGTGCCGCCGGAGGTGAGGGTGATGCCGCTCCCGACGATGGTGGCCGTGGACTTCACGCTGGCGACGACGACAGCGACGGCGGCCGCGACGTTCACCTTGCCGCCCGAGGTCGACGCGCTCGGCGCCGCGGTGTCGCCGGATGACGCACCGTTGTTCTCCCCGGCGACCTGGTCGGCGTTGGTGCGCTCCTTCGAGATCTGCTGGTCGACCCCGTCACCGCCGGAGCCGCCCGAGCCGCCGTTCTCGGCCGCCCCGACTGCCGATGCGGTCGCCTGCGCCGACGAGGCCGACGTTCCCGCCGCCATCAGCGCGATGTCGCCGCTCGCGGTGATCGATCGGGCCGTGGTCGCCGTCACGGTGTGGTTCGAGATGGACAGCGCGAGTCCGACCCCGACCGCCGCCGACGAGGCGCCCGACACGATGGATCCCGCCGTCGTCGACGCCGAGGCGTTCTGCGTCGCCGTTGCGGCGAGCGCTCCGGTCAGCGTCAGCAGTGCGCCGCTGCCGATGGTGGTCGTGGTGGTGACGGTCGAGAGTGTGACGGCAACGGCCGGCGACAGGGCGACACCCCCGCCGGACGCGCCCATCTTGGCTTCTGTCGTGGCGTCATCCGTTGCCGTGCTCGTGAGGGTGAGGCCGCCGGTTCCGGTGACGGACGCACCGCCCACGATCGCGGCGTTCGTCGTGTCCGTGATGATGGCGAGCGCGACGGAGGCGCCGACCCCCACGTTGGTGGACATCACACCGCCGGCCGTCGGCTCGGCCTTCACCGTCGTCGCCGCAGCGCTCCCCGCTGAAACCGTCAGGTTCGCGCCGTGCAGCGTCGCCGTGCCGGCCAGCTGCGCGAGCGTGCTCTGGTTGACCACAGCGAGCGCGAGCGACCCGGCGACCGAGATCGACCCGCCGCCAGCACCGCTGGTGGCCTGGGCGCCGTAGGTCGACGTGGTGTCGGCGCCGTTGACGGTCTCGGTGGCGCTGATCGTGAGCCCGTGCGCGTCGACCGAGTCCCCGACGGGCAGGGTCGCGACGTTGTCGACCTGGGCGAGCGTGATCGCCACGCCGGCGCCGATCGTGGCGGTCGCCCCCTGGGATGCCGAGCCGTCGGCCGCCGAAGTCGCATCCGTGTTCTGGCTCGACGCCAGCGTCACGGCACCGCCGGCGGTCAGTGTCACGCCCGTGCCGATCACGGTCGCCGTGGACTTCACCGTCGCGACCACGACGCCGACGGCCGCGGCCACGTTGACCTTGCCGCTGGAAGTGGATGCGCTGGGCGTCGTGGTGGTTCCGGATGACGCCCCGTCGTTCTCCGCAGCGACCTGGTCGGCGTTCGTGCGCTCCTTCGTGAGCTGCTGATCGACGCCGTCGCCGGCTGCTCCCCCGCCGCCTGAAGATGAGTTTTCTTTGGCGCCCGACGCCGACGCCGTGGCGGATGACGAGGACGAGGAGACACCGGTTGCCCGCAAGGTCACTGCGCGCCCGGCCGTGACGGACCGCGCCGTCGTCGCCGACACGCTGTGGTTCGCCACCGTCAGCGCCAGTGCCACGCCGACGGCTGCCGTGGTCCCCCCTGCCACGGCAGCCCCTGCGGTCCCCGACGCCGACGCGTTCTGCGTGGCCGTTGCGCTGACATCACCCGTGACGGTGACCACCGCGCCGGTGCCGAGCGAGACTGTGGTCGTCACCGTCGAGAGCGTGACCGCGACGGCCGGAGCGATGTCGACGCTGCCGCCGGAGGCACCCATCGTGGCGTCGGTGGTGGCGGCATCCGTCGACGTGCTGTTCAGCGTGAGGCTGCCTGCGCCGGTGAGCGCCACGCCGTTCGCGATGCCCGCTGACGTGGTGTCGGTGACGATGTTCAGGGCCACGGACGCGCCGACGCCGATGTTCGCGGGCGTCACCCCGCCGCCGCTCGGTTCGGCCTTCACGGTGGAGGTGGCGTCATCCGACGCCGTGACGAGCACCGCGCCTCCGGTGAGGTGGCCGGTGCCCGCGAGCTGGGCCCGGGTGGCGAGGTTGACGATGGCCAGTGCGAGCGACCCGGCTACCAAGACCTTGCCGCCGCCTGCGCCGCTGGTGGACTGCGCACCGAACGCCGAGACGGAGTCTGCTCCGTTCGTCGCCTCGGTCGCCGACACGGTGAGCGACTTGGCCGCCACGGTGGTGTTCGCGGGGAGCACGGCACTGTTGGACACGTCCGCGAGGGTGATGGCGACGGCGGCGCCGATCGCGGCGGCCCCGCCCCCGACGGCCGAGCCGTCGGCGGTGGTGGCGGCATCCGTGTTCTGTGCCGAGGTCAGGGCGACCGTTCCGCCTGCGGTGAGGGTGATCGCGGGCGCCGAGGCGAGCACGGTGGCGGTCGAGCTCTGGGTGGCCACCACGATGGCGACGGCTGCCGCGACATCCACCTTTCCGCCCGAGGTGGACGCCGACGGTGTCGAGGTGGTGCCGGTGGGGGTGGCGCCCGAGGTGATGTGGTTGGCGTTCGCCGTGTCGCCGGCGAGCTGTCGCTGCTTCGACACCTGGTCGTCGACACCCGAGCCGGCGCCGCCGCCCGACCCGCTGGTCTCGGCGGCTCCCGACGCCGAGGCGGTCGCCGACGACGCCGACGACCACAGCCCGGTCGAGGAGAGCGTGAGGTCTCCCGTGGAGGTCAGGCTGCGCGCCGTCTGGGCGAGCACCGAGTCGTTCGCGATGGTCAGCGCGAGGGCGATCCCCGCGGCGGCGGTCGATGCGCCGGCGGTCACCGCGCCGGCCGTCGTGGAGACCGTCGCGTTCTGCGACGCCGTGAGTGCGAGGCTGCCGGTCACCGCGGTCGCGGAGCCGAGCGTGCCGATCAGGGCGCTCGTGGTGATGTTCGTCAGGGTGACCGCGATCGCGGGGGCGATGGCGACCGATCCGCCGGAGGCGCCCATCTTCGCCTCGGTGGTCTCGGCGTCCATCGATCCGGCGGTGAGGGTGAGGTTCGCGGCGCCGGTGACGACCGCTCCGTCGTCGATGCGCGCGACCGTCGAGTCGGTGACGAGGTTCAGGGCGACGGATGCCCCGATCCCCACGTTCCCGCCGCTCACTCCCGCGCCCACCGGTTCCGCTTTCACGATGGAGGACGAAGCACTGTTCGCCGTCACTCCCAGGTCGCCACCGGTGAGTGTCACCGCCCCGCCGATCTCGGCGAGGGTGGCGAGGTCGATCGTGGCCAGCGCAAGGGAGCCGGCGACCGAGACCTTGCCTCCTCCGGCGCCGCTCGCGGAAGCGGCGGCGAACGTATCGGTGGTGTCTGCACCGTTCGGCGTGATGCCTGCCGACACCGTGGCCGCGTGGGCGTGGATCGTGTCGCCGGTGGGGAGCGCCGCGTCGTTGATGACGTGTGCGAAGGTGATCGCCACACCGGCGCCGATCGATGCGGAGCCGGGTGCGACCGAGGAGCCGTCGGCGGAGGATCCGGCATCCGTGTTCGCACTCGAGCCGAGCGCGACGGTGCCGCCCGCCCTCAGGTCGACTCCGTTCGCGGTCGGGTCGATCGTGGCGGAGGAGACGGTGTCGACGACCGTGGCGGCGACCGCGGCCGCCACGTTGACGCCGCCGTCGCTGGTCGACGCCGACGGCGTGCCCGTCGAGTCGGACTTCGCTCCGCCGTTGTCCTGCGAGGCGCTGTCGGCGAAGCCGCGCTGGTCGGCCAGCTGCTGATCCACTCCGCTGCCGGACGATCCACCCGAGCCGTTCTCCGGGGCGCCGCCGACGGAGGCCGTCGCCTGCGAGGCGGACGCGGAGACGCCGGATGCCGTCAGAGACAGGTCGCCGCCCGCTGCGAGGGAGCGCGCGGTCGATGCCGTCACGCTGTGGTTCACCACGGTCAGCGCCAAACTCACGCCCACCGCCGCCGACGACGCGTCGCTCACCGCGGAGCCCGCCGTCGTCGACGCGGACGCGTTCTGCGTCGACGACGCCGCGAACGCGCCCGTCACGGTGATGGTCGCTCCGGCGAGCACCGCGACCGAGGTCTGAACCGTCGAGAGGATGATCGCGACGGCCGGCGCCACGGCTACCCCGCCGCCGGAGGAGCCGGACTTCGCCTCGGTGGTCGCTGCATCCTTGGCGGTCGCGGTGAGCGTCAGGCCCGTCGCGCCGCTCACGGTGCCTGCGATCGTCGCGGCGGTGGTGTCGGTGATCAGGTCGAGGGCGACGGATGCCCCGATGCCGGCCTTCGTCGCGGTGACGCCGGCGGGCGTCGGTTCCGCGATCACGGTGGAGGTGACGTCGGACGCGGCGGTCACCGCGAGGGCACCGCCGCTGAGGGTCACCGCTCCGGCGAGGGACGCCTGCGTCAGCGGGGTCACGACGGCGACGGCGAGCGATCCGGCGACGGAGACGCTGCCGCCGCCCGCCCCGCTGGTCGCCGATGCCCCGACGGTCGAACCGGTGTCGGCCCCTTCGACGGCGACGGTCGCCGAGAGCACCAGTGATGCGGCCTTCACGGCGTCGCCGGCGGGAAGCGAAGCCGTGTTCACCGCGTGCAGCAGCGTGACGGCGACTGCCGCACCGATCACGAAGTCGGCGGTGGAGACGGCGGATCCGTCTGCGGTGGTGGAGGCGTCGGCGTTCTGTGCCGACGAGATCGTGACGGCGCCGGATGCCGTGAGCGTCACTCCCGTTCCGACCGCGGCGGCCTGAGCGGTCGGGGTGGAGACCATGACGGCGATCGCTGCCGCGGCGGCGACCCCGCCCTGCGATGTCGAGGCGCTCGGCGCCGCCGTCGTGCCGGGTGCCGCGCTGCCGGTCTGCGTCGCGAGGTCGGTCGCTGTGCCTTTCGCGCCGGTCACGGAGTCGTCGACGCCGCTGCCCGCCCCGCCTGCGGAGCCGCTCGACGGTGCTCCAGACGCCGATGCCGTCGCCGTCGCGGTGCTCGCGCTGAAGCCGGTGGCGCCGATCGCGATGGATGCCGCGGTGACGGACCTGGCGACCGTGGCCGTCACCGTGTCGACGGCGATGACGAGCGCGAGTCCTGCGCCGACCGCTGCCTTCGCTCCGCCCTGCACCGTGCCGTCGGCGACGGCGGTCGCCGACGCGTGCTGCTCTGCGCTGAGGTGTACGGCTCCGGTCGCCGTGAGCGTCGCTCCGGCTCCGATGAGCGCCGTGGTGGTGACGTTGGCCGCGAGCACGGAGCCGAACGGTGCGACCGAGACGCCGGTGGATGCCGCGCCGGCCCTCGCTGTGACGGTGGCGTCGTCGTGCGTGGTCGCGGCGAGCGTCACGTCCGTCGCGCCGGTGACGACCGAGCCGTCGCCGATCGCGGCCGTCGTGGTGTCGTTCTGCAGAGCGAGGGCGAACGAGACGCCGATGCCCGTGGTCGGGGTACTGGATCCGCTGTCGGCCATGAGTGCCGAGACGGTGGAGGCGACGGATGACGAGGCCTGCGCGGCGAGGGGGCCGGTCCCGAGCGAACCGCTCAGGGTGACGACGGGAGACGAAGTGCCGTCGATGAGAAGCGAGGCCGAGGTGGAGACGGTCGCCGATTGGATGGCGACGGAGCCGGCGATTCCCAGCGAGCCGTTGGTGCCGGCTCCAGCTGTGGAGGTGGTGGCGAACCGGTCGGTCTGGTCCGCGGTTCCGGCGGCGTTCGTGGAGCCGACGCCGGCGGTGATGCTGAGGGAGGTGGTGGTGAGGGTGGTGTGGGGTCCGACGTTCGCGGTGATGGTGACGTCGGCGACGGTGACCGCTACGGCGGCCGCGATGCTCGTTCCGCCCCCCGGTGGTGCGCGAGTCGATGGGCCGCCCGTTGCGATGGTGGCGGCCGACACGTTCTCGGTCGCGGTCAGCCCGATGGTCTTCGCGACAACAGTCACGCCGTCGATCGACGCGTCGGCGCTGGCGGTGTGCACCGTGATCGCGATCGCCGCGGCGACGCTGACCGTTCCGGCCGGGGTTGCGGGCTGACCCGGCCCCGGGTTGTCGCCGCTTCCGCCCGACCCGTCCGGCAGTGCGCCGCCCGTGGTGGGCGCCGCGTTGTCGGCGAAGGTGCGCGCCCCGGAGGCGAGGTCGCCGGGTGACGCCGGTGAGGCATCCGTGCCAGGAGCTCCGGTGTTCGAGGCCGTTGCGGTGGTGGTCACGCCGGAGGCGCCGTTCGCCGTGAGGCTGAAGGCGCCGGCCGCGGTCACGTCGCGGTGCGTGGTCGCCTGCACGAGGTGGTTGGCGTAGGTTTGCGCGACCGCGACGCCGAGCGACCCATCAGCCTGAGCCTCTCCGGTCGCCGTGGTTGTCACGTTCGCGACCTGGTGTGCGGTCGCCGTGTAGGTGCCCGAGAGCGTGACGGCGCTTCCCGTCTCGCTGTTCGCCGTGGTCCGAACGTTGGAGGTGGTCAGCGCGTACACCGGCGCGACCGCGACGTCCTTGGAGTACGCGGCGCCCTTGGCCTGGGTGGTCGCAGGCGACACGGAGTCGGAGGTGATCGTCAGGTTATGGGCTCCGTTGAGGCCCGCGCCGGCCGCGAGGCCCGCTGCCGTGGTGTCGTTGATGATGTTGAGCGCGACGGATGCTCCGATGCCGGTCGCCGCGCCCGTGCTGTCGGTGCCCGGTGCTGCGGTCGAGTTGTCGGTGTCGTTCGACGTGGCGGCCAGCGTCACGTCGGAACCCGACGCCGTCACGGGCGCACCCGTCAGAGTCGCGGTGGTGGTGAGCGTCACGATGTTCACCGCAACCGCGCCGGCGACGCCGACGTTCGTTCCTCCGCCGGCACCGGAGGTCGCACTCGCGCCGAACGTGTTGGTCGCGCCGCCCGCGGCCGGCTTCGTCACCGCTTCGACGTTCAGCGACGGCGTCGTCACCGTCACGCCGGACACGTGCGCGTCGGTCGAGACGTTCGCGGTGTTCACCGCGACGGCCACGCCGACCCCGGCGGGATCGCTCGCCGCAGCGCTGCCGTCGGCCGACGCCGAGGATGAGCCCTGGTTGCCGGCGTGCACGTCGATCGGCGCACCGCCGCCCGTGCCGCTGGTGCCGGTGACCGCGATGACCAGCCCCCCGCCGATCGGCGCGATGTACGCGTGCGTCGACTGCTGCAGGTTCGTGTACGAGAGCGCGCCCGCGACGTCGATCGTGCCTCCGGGAGCCTGAGCGTGACCGTCGGTGGTGGAGTCGGGCGAGGAATCGTCGCCGGTGGAGCCACCCGGGCTCGCCTTGGCGACCGTGACGACGACGTTGGTCGAGTCCGCTGCGACGCTGACGCTGCCGGCCGAGAGCCCGAGCGTGCTGTCGCTGTCGATGTAGGCGGCCGTGTTGCTCGTCACCCTCGAGACCGCGACGCCGGCACCCGCCGTCGCGGCGGTGGCGTCCGCCGTGGTGGTCACCGCGGTGTTGTTCGCGGAGACCAGCGAGAGCGCTCCGTTCGCGTGCACGGTCGCGGTGTCGCTGACCCGCGTCGTCGCCGTGCTGTCGATCGTCGCCGTGGCGATGGCGGCGTCCGCAGCGCTGCTCGCGCCGGTCCCTGTCGATGCGATGTTCGCGGTCACCGACGACGAGCTGCGCAGTGCGACGTCGCCGGCAGCGTCGAGGAGCGCGGCTCCGATCACGGCGACCAGTGCGCTCGAGGAGGCTGACACGATGTTCTGGCCGACGACCGGCGACCCGGACGGCGTCTGGGTCGCGGTGGCCGAAAGGGTGATCGTGCCTCCGTGCACCGTTGCACCGTCGATCGTGACGGAAGCCGATGCGGGGGCGCCGGTCTCTGCATCCGTGGCGGCGAGCGTGACGTCACCGGCGCCGGTTCCCGATCGGGTGTCGATGGTGACCCCCTGCGTCACCGTGATGGTGGCCGCGTCGATCTCGAGTCGCGCGCCAGGCAGGTCGAGATCGCCGGTGACCGTCACGGTCACGCCCGATGCGGTCGCGCTGATGGTGAGCGATCCGCTCGGCACGTCGATGGTCTGCGTCTCCATCGAGGGCGAGCTCACGATGATGTGGCCAGCGCCGTCCGAGGTCACCGTGACCGTGTCGTTCGCGGTGGACGGGTTCACGACCACGTCGGAGACACCCGTGATCATGACCGGCTCGAGTCCGGCGTAGCCGAGCACGTGTCCGGCGAAGGCGAGCGTTCCGCTCGACGGTCCGCTCGGGGTCGAGACGACGCGTCCGCCGGCGGCGTTCACCACGACGGTGTCGAAGCCTCCCGCGCCGCCGTCGATGCCGCCGCCCAGCCATCCGTTCCGGTCGAAGACGTACGTGTCGCGGTTGCCGGCTGCTCCGAGCAGGCGGTCGAAGCCGCTGAAGCCCATGGAGGATCCGCCTGCCGTCGCGGCGAGCGATCCCGAGTCGTGTCCGGTGACCTTCCACGTCGTGTTCGCCGTTGGGCCGTACAGCGAGGTGCCTGCGCCGGTCGCGCTGATCGAACGCACGCCGCTGTAGGCGAGGGATGTCAGGCCAGACGCGACCACGCTGCCTGCGCTCTCCGTGTCGGCCGTCCAGTCCACGCCGTCGCCGATCACGGCGACCGAGTCGGATCCCGACCCGGAGAACGTGATCGGAACCGTGACAGGACCTGCGCTGGTGTCGATCGTCAGCGTCACGCCGTGCGCGCCGCTCCCGGTGATCGTCGCCGAGGTCAGCGACGCAAGCGCCACTCGAGTGAGCGCCCCGTTGTCGTCGATGACCAGGTCGAGGCCGTCCACATAGACGCGAACGCTGTGAGTCGTCGACGAGGCGTCGGCGGTGTACGTGTAGGTGCCCGGAGCGGCCGGCACAGTCGAGGCCGACGACTGCGCGGCGGCCTGTTGCGTTGCGGCTCTGGTCGTGCCCGCCGCGGACGCGCCGTCGGTCGAAGGTTGCGTCGACGGGTCGGTCGATGCCGTGCCGCCCGCTGCAGGGGTCGAGCCGCCGGATGCCCCGGAGGTCGACGAGCCGGCGTCACCCGACGGCGAGGACTGCTGGGTCGACGGGTCCGTCGCCCCGGCGCCTGCGCCGCTTGAGTCTGACCCGGTCACCGACGGTGCGCCGGTCGAGCCGTCACCCTGGCCCGCGTCGCTCGCCGGGGGCGCGCTGGTCGCGCCGGTGTCGGTGGCGGCCGTGGCCGGGTCCGTCCCCGTCGAGTCGGCGCTCGTCGGAGCCGCGCTCGGCGTCGGCTGGTCGGTGGCGGCGGGAGTGGAGCCCGCGGGATCGGCCGGCGTCGAGGCATCCGTCGCATCGAACACGAATGCGAATCCGAGCGATGCACCCAGGCCGCCGTGCAACACGACACGGCCGTCGGCGCTCGGCTCAGGAGTCGAGTCGCTGCTCGGGGTGTCGGTGCTGCCCGGGTTCGAGGAGGGCGTCGGCGTCGGATCGCTGGTCTGCGTCGGCGTAGGGGTGGGGGTCGAGGTCGGAGTAGGGGTCGGCGTCGGAGTGGGAGTCGGCGTCGACGAGGGGTCCCCCGTCTGCGTCGAACCGCCCACCGAGGTGGGACCGGTGGTGCCGGGCCCGCACACCAGCGTGCTGCTGGACGTGCTGGTCGACGAGGAACTCGTCACGGTGTTCGTCGTCGGATCGACGGTGGTCGTCGGGGTCGGGGTCGAGGTCGGCGTCGAGCCGCCCTTGGTCATGTGGCAGTTCGACCCGTACGGCGACGTGGTGTGCCCAGAGGTGCTGTGGCTCGGCGTGCTGATCGTGGCCGGAACGCTCTGCTGCGAAGCTGCCAACGACGCCAGCAGCGCCGCGAGCAACGAGGGATCGACCTGTTGCACCACCTGCTGGGTGACGACCGGCGCCGGCGCCTGAGTAGTCGTCGTTGTCGTCGTCGGAGTCGGCGCGGGTGCCGGTGCGGGCTGCGGTGGCAGTTGGACGTGCACCGTGATGGTGTGCGTCGCGGGTGCCGCGGAGTCGGCGAATGCCGGACCCGTGACCACGGACTGCGCGAGGGCGAGCGCGAAAGCGCTGATCACCGCCGCGAAAACGACGACTGCCGACCGGCGGCGTGCAGGTGCGCGTGAAGTGACGTGACCGGTATCCCGATCCGTCGACATGCGCTT
This sequence comes from Humibacter sp. RRB41, assembly GCF_022761015.1. Taxonomy (GTDB): domain Bacteria; phylum Actinomycetota; class Actinomycetes; order Actinomycetales; family Microbacteriaceae; genus Humibacter. The sequence continues at coordinate 993,119 of NZ_JAKWJQ010000001.1, read as the reverse complement.
TCGCCCTGTCACGGCTACCCCGAGCTGAAGAACTCCATCCGCGGTGACCCGAACACCGCGACCCCATGGAGCCGACATCGGTGACGCTAGACCCAGGCTCAAGAGGGGTGCAACGACTTTCTTCCGCCTGACGCTCGCGACGGCATCCGCTCGTCATATGCCGCAGCGGCGTGTCGCGCGGCAGGCCGCCGAACTCGGGGCGTCGCAGCGGCCGCCGGTTCCCCCGAAGTGGGGGGTCAGTTCAGGTTGTGCGGCACCACCCCGCCGCGCTCGTTCGAGTCGTACGCGGCCTCGACGATCGCCATCGTGTGCTGCACGTCGTCGACCGAGGTCGGAAGCGTCGCGATCGACCCTTCGAGATACCTCTGCAGCACCCCCATCGAGCCGACGAAGGCGTCGGGGAACCAGCTGCCCTCGAACGGCAGGGGCTGCGGGCTCCGCCGAAGGTCCCAGACATGCTGGTGGGCGTCGATCATCACCATGCGCGCGGGACGGTCATGCATCGGAGTTCACCTCTTTGTGTGCCCGGGTGCGCCACGCAGTCGACATCAATCCCCGGTCGATGAGCTAGGGGTACGACAGGGTGCGCTTCGTGCGTCTGGTCTTCATCGGCGACACCGTCACCACTAGCGCCGAAATCGTGGACAAGCGCGACCATGCGACCCGAACGGAACACGGTCTCATCGACGAGCGAGTGACCGTTCAGAACGAGGACGGAGAGGTCGTTCTCGCCCTCGTCCACGTCTACCTGGTGGAGCGGGGCGGCCCCGCGCCTCCGCCGGTTGAGCGCGCCGCGGTCGCCGCAGACGCCCCTCCCCCGTCAGACCTCCCGAGGACGTTTTCGGTCCCCCAAAGGCCGTTTCGAAGTCAAATAATGCGAACCTCGAGCTCGGGGTTCGCATTATTTGACTTTCAAACGGGGCTTTCGATAGGCGTGCCTGCGGCGCGCTCCCCAACCGGCGGGAGGATCAGTGCGTGCGCTTCGCGCCCGACTGACTCCATCGGCTCGGCAGAGCACGCAAGCGTCCTCCGCTCTCGCCTCAGTCGTCAGTGGAAGAAGTGGCGCTCGCCTGTGAAGTACATCGTGACGCCTGCGGCCTTCGCTGCGTCGATCACGAGCTGGTCACGGATCGATCCGCCCGGCTGCACGATCGCCTTCACGCCTGCAGCGATCAGGGTCTCAGCGCCGTCGGGGAACGGGAAGTAGGCATCCGACGCCGCGACCGATCCCGCAGCGCGGTCACCCGCGCGCTTGACGGCGAGATCGCAGGAGTCGACGCGGTTCACCTGCCCCATGCCGACGCCGACCGACGCCCCGCCCGACGCGAGCAGGATGGCGTTCGACTTGACGGCCCGGCACGCGGTCCACGCGAATTCGAGGTCTGCGAGGGTCGCGGCATCCGCTGCCTCGCCCGACACGAGAGTCCACTCCGAAGCCGGCGTGAACCGGTGATCGGAGACCTGCATGAGCATGCCGCCGGAGAGCTGCTTGTACTCGACGGCCGGCAGCGCGAAGCCGGGCTGCAGCTTGAGGATGCGCAGGTCCTTCTTCGTCTGCAGCAGCTCCAGTGCCTGAGCCTCGTAGTCCGGCGCGATGATCACCTCGGTGAAGATCGGCTTCACGGACTGCGCCATCGCGAGCGTGACGGTGCGGTTCGCGGCGATGACGCCGCCGAACGCGGACTGCGGATCGCACTCGTGCGCCTTGCGGTGGGCATCCGCGATGTCGTCGGACTCCCCCGTCACCGCGATGCCGCAGGGGTTCGCGTGCTTGATGATCGCCACGGCAGGGGACGCGAAGTCGTTGGCGGCGCGCAAGGCGGCATCCGCGTCGACGTAGTTGTTGTACGACATCTCCTTGCCGCCGAGCTGCTCGGCCTGTGCGATGCCGTTGCCGCCCACGCTCTCGTAGAGTGCAGCGCCCTGGTGGCTGTTCTCGCCGTAGCGCAGCGACGCCTCGCGCTGCCAGGTCGCGCCCACCCACGCCGGGAATCCGGTGCCCTCGTCGTCGGCGGCGATCGTGCTGCCCAGCCATGAGGCGACGGCGACGTCGTAACTCGCCGTGTGGCGGAAGGCGTCGCGGGCCAGCGCCGTGCGGAACGCGAGCGTCGTGCCGCCGGCAGCGACGGCATCCGCCACCTCCGCGTAGCGGGAAGGCGAGGTGACGATGGCGACGTTCGCGAAGTTCTTCGCGGAGGCGCGCACCATGGCCGGGCCGCCGATGTCGATGTTCTCGACGATCTCCGACGCATCGGCGCCCGAGGCGACCGTCTGCGCGAACGGGTACAGGTTGCTGATCACGAGCTCGAAGGGTGCGATGCCGAGCTCGGCGAGCTGTCGTTCGTGGTCCTCGAGGCGCAGGTCGGCGAGCAGGCCGGCGTGCACGGCCGGGTGCAGTGTCTTGACGCGCCCGCCGAGCGATTCGGGGAATCCGGTGAGATCGGAGACATCCGTGACGTCGAGGCCCGCCTCGCGGATGACGCGCGCCGTGTTGCCGGTCGAGACGAGCTCCACGCCGGCGTTCTTCAGCGTCGCCGCCAGCTCGACGATGCCCGTCTTGTCGATGGCTGAGAGCAACGCACGACGCACGGGAATGACGTCGCGTTCGCGGTAGAGGCTCGGATCTGCGGCGTGCGGTGCGCTCATGCTGTGGCCAGCTCCTTGAGGTCGATGTGTCCGTTGGCGATGTCGAGAACTGCCTGGATGAGCAGGCGGCGCTCCACGACCTTGATGCGATCGTGCAGACTGCCCTCCGTGTCGTCGGGCAGAACCGGCACGCGTTCGCGGGCGATGATCGGGCCGGAGTCGACACCGTTGTCGACGACGATCACGCTCGCCCCGGTCTGCGAGACGCCGGCGGCGAGCGCGTCGCGCACCCCGTGGGCACCGGGGAACTCCGGCAGGAACGCCGGATGGGTGTTGATCATGTTCGGACTGAGCGCATCGACCACCCGCGACGGGAAGAGTCGCATGAACCCCGAGAGGATGACCACGTCGGGCCGCCACTGCACGATCTGCTCGAGCACGGCGTCGCCCCACTCCTCCCGGCTGTCGAAGGACGAGAACGCCACAGTGAACGTCGGGATGCCGTATTCCTCTGCCACCTGCAGGCCACCTGCATCGTCGCGGTCGCTGCCGACGGCGACGACCCTGGCCGGAAACTCCGCATCGGAGGATGCCTCGAGCAGAGAGCGCAGGTTGGATCCCTGGCCTGAGACCAGCACGACGAGCGACAGCACCCCCCAAGCCTACCGGCGCGCGAGTGCTCGATTGAGCACACCGCGAGGGCCGAAGCGACTGGCTCTTCGTGCCGCTACAGGGCTGCCGCAACGTCAAGATGGGACTGCAAGGCGGTCATCACGACCACGGCTCCTTTGCACCCAGACGCGGAATCGGTGCGGTGTCGGATGCCGTCGACTGCGCCACGGTCCTGCGCTCGCGCAGGCTGAGATGCGGCTCTGCGTCGTCGCTCTGCCGACGAAGGGCGATGCCGATCGCCGCGCCCACGAGCACCTCGAGCGCGACGGCACCGGCGATGAGGAGTCCGTTGGGTCCGGCGTGCTGAAGACGGCCGGGTCCGATCGCGCCGGCCGACCACCAGGCGAGCAGGCCGACGATCGCGCCGGAGCCGACAGCCGTTCCGAGCACGACGAGTGCGAGTCGACCAGTGCTCCAGTCATCCTGACGGGACAGGCGAAGGGCGCGTGGGGCGAACATTGGGTTCAGTCGCTGCCTGGTGAGCATGCCGGCGGCCACGCCGCACAGAACGGGTGCGAGCACGCCGATGAGCCCGAACGCCGGATCGCTCTGCGGCAGCGCTCCGAGCAGCGGCACGTTCGGCAGGGGGCCGACCAGCGTCTGCGTCGGATCGACCGACGAACCGGTGCCGAGCGCGAAGCCTGGACCGGCGAGCCACGAAGCCGTCCAGATCACGGCGTTCGGCAGCAGTGCCAGCTGGGTGAGAGTGAGCGCGGCCGAACCCAGCGCGCCGGGTTGCAGTGCCTCGTAGAGGGCCACGATCCTGCCGTAGCGCACCGCCATCAGCACGGCGAGGAACAGGGCTGCGACAGCCACGATCAGCAGGGATGCCGCGACCGCGCCCCTCAGCGACGCAGCGAGCACAGCGCGCGTCGACGGACTCCAGCTGCTCACCGGCCACGGCACGGATGCCCGCCCGCCGGGCTCGTGATCCCGGGCGCCGTGATCCGCGAGCCCGGTGTCCGCGCGATCGTGTGTCTCTGCCGCGGCCAGCCCGATCACGATTCCGAGCGCGAAGACCCCGGCCGGCAGGATCGCGCCCTGCAGCAGCGACGGCACGATCGGCCCGGTGTGCGCGCTCAACGTGACGATGGTCGACAGCACGGCGAACACCACGACCCCGGTCACGGACGCCGTGATCGCGTGCGGGGTCGCCCAGGCCCGGCGTCCGGTGCGTGATCCGAGCAGCGCGGTCAGCACGGCGAACCCGAGCGCCGCGATGGTCACGGTGAACACGGTCTGGCCGCCGAGCCCGAAACCGGCAGCCACCGCCGGGTCGAGCGTGACGGTCACGTCGACGCCATGGCCGAGCAGCCACACGTCGCAGGCGGCACGCCAGAACGTCACCCAATCGGCGGCGAGGTTGAACTGCACACCCCACATGATCGTGAGCGGAACGAGTGGAATCGCCACGCCGATACCGAGCGCGATCACCGCGTCGAGCGCGGCGAGAAGGGAGACGGCGATGCGGTTCATGCGGCATCGACCCTACCGGCGATGAGGAACCCATTCCTGCTGGCGCGCCAAGGCACAGACAGCTGTCAGCGCTCCGACGCCGGCCGGCGCCACGGTCAAGCAGTCGCGGAGGTCAGGCGGTCGCGGCGAACGGCGTCGCGGCATCCGTTTCGTCCGCTTCGACCGGTGGCCTGGCGAGCAGCTCGAGCACGGCGACCACGACAATGGCGATGACCGCTGTCCAGACGATGAGCGGCGGCGTGAGGGGCCGGCCGAACACCACGATCGCTGCTGCGATGAGCCCGACCAGCACGCGGAGCAGCAGGCGCTGACGGTACATCCAATCGCCGACCTTGCCGGTGCTGATGCCGTGCCGTTCCGCACCCCGACGAGCCGCTGCGAAGCCGGAGCTCACGTATCCGCGCAGGGCTGCGGCCCATCTGAACGGACCGGACAGAACGGCGATCACGAACACCGTGAACGCGAGCACGGCGACCGCGACGACGATGCTCTGCACGAATTGCAGGATGCCGCTGTAGATCGTGCCTGCGGCATCCGCGGGTATCACGTCGGCGACGGAGAGTTGGAAGATCGTCTTGCCCACCGAGATCCCTATGCCGACGAGCACCATCGTGAGGCCGAGTGCGAACGATGCCCAGATCAGCGCGATCGTGCGCCGCCGCGCCACCAGCACCCCGGCCGCCAGCAGCACGAGAACGACCCAGGGCAGCCAGATGCCGACCGCGACCACGAGGTTGTACAGGCCGATGTAGAGCGAGACGGAATTCGACTGTGCGATCACGATGGTCCGATTGATCGCAGGGATGCTCTTCGCGAACGTGAATCCCTGATCGACGAGCTGCTTCTTCACCGCCTCGATGATCGGTCCGAGTTGCAGGCCGATCTGGCCGCCTGTGCCGACGGTGACGGCCGCGTTCTTGTCACCGCGCAGGGTGGCGAGCAGCTGGGTGTGCGTGGTGGTGAGCGCCTGTTTCCAGATCGTGGCGAAGGCATCCGACTGCACGAAGCTCGTGACCGTCGAGGTGATGAGGCTCTTGATGCCCGCAACGAGCGGCGCCTGCAGGGTACCGAGGGCGCTCGACGCGCGTGGCGGCAGGCCGAGGTTCTCGATGCCGGTGAAGACGTCCGAGGTGATGCCCTTGATATCGACGTTCGCCTCGATCGCGGCAACCGACTGCGTCACCACCAGGTTCTGTACCGCCGGCTTCTTCGCGAGCGGGGCGAAGGTGTTCACGAAGTAGTCAGTGTTCGTCAGTTCGCGCTGCGCCCAGCTCGACACCACGGACACGGGCGCGAGCAGCGACGCGACCACCACGAGCACCGTCGCCAACAGCGTCCAGCCCCAGCTGCGCTTCTTCTTCGTCTTAACGGCCGCCACACCTGCCGTGCCAGCCTTCACGCTCGCCACGGCCGCGGCATCCACCTGCGCCCGCGCCTCCGCCAGAGCTTCCACCCTGGCCGCCTCGATCGCCTCAGCCGACCTGATCCGCTCGGCCTCGACGTCCGCACGCGCCTGTTCGGCCACTGCGTGCTCTGCATCGACATCGGCCCGAGCTTGCTCGGCCGCGACACGCTGCGCCTCGACCTCGCGAGCGAGTTCTTCGTTCGCTCTCGCGAGCTGCTCGAGCTGCTCCTGCAGTTGCTGATTGGTCAGGCGCGCCATGGCATCCCCCACACGACGTCGGCGGTCGCTGCGCCCAGCGATTCGTCCGCATCGTGGCGCGCATCGAGACGGCACACCGTACCGCTGCGACACACTCTAGGACGCTGCAACAACGTCATGGCCATGCCGGTTGCGGTTCATCCGTAAGAGATGAGCGTCAACGACCGCAGCCACTTCGCGCGTCCACAGCCAGTTCACCTGGCCGCGATTGCGCGAAGCGGCTGCGATTCGATGCGATTCGATGCGCTTACAGCGTTGCGTAGACCTCACGGAGGAGCGCTGCGGTCTCGCTCGGCGTCTTGCCGACCTTGACGCCCGCCGCCTCGAGTGCTTCCTTCTTCGCCTGCGCGGTTCCGGCGGAGCCGGACACGATCGCACCGGCGTGACCCATGGTCTTGCCTTCCGGCGCCGTGAAGCCCGCGACGTAGCCGACGACCGGTTTCGTCACGTTCGCCTTGATGAAGTCGGCCGCGCGCTCCTCGGCGTCGCCGCCGATCTCGCCGATCATCACGATCGCCTTCGTCTCGGGGTCGGCCTCGAACGCGGCGAGCGCGTCGATGTGGGTGGTGCCGATGATCGGGTCGCCTCCGATGCCGATGGCGGTGGAGAAGCCGAGGTCGCGCAGCTCGTACATCATCTGGTAGGTCAGCGTGCCCGACTTCGAGACCAGACCGATGTGGCCCTTGCCCGTGATCGTGGCGGGCGTGATGCCCACCAGCGACTCACCGGGAGTGATGATCCCGGGGCAGTTCGGCCCGATGATGCGGGTCTTGTCGCCCTTCGCCTTGGCCTCGGCCCACGCCTCGGCACTGTCCTGCACCGGGATGCCCTCGGTGATCACGACGAGAAGCGGGATCTCGGCCTCGATGGCCTCGAGCATCGCATCCTTGGCGAAGGCCGGCGGCACGAAGATGATCGAGACATCCGCCCCGGTCTTCTCGATGGCCTCTGAGACGGCGCCGAAGACGGGCAGTTCGACTGCGGACCCATCGGCCGCGGTGTGCGAGACGGTGGTGCCGGCCTTGCGTGCGTTCACGCCGCCGACGACCTGGGTGCCGGCCTTGAGCATGAGCGCGGTGTGCTTGGTGCCCTCGCCTCCGGTGATGCCCTGGACGATGACCTTGGAGTCCTTGTTGAGGAAGATCGACATGAGTTTCTACCGGATCCTTACTTCGATGCCAGCTCGGCGGCCTTGTCGGCGCCCTGGTCCATCGTCTCGGCGAGCGTGACGAGCGGGTGGTTGTAGTCGGTGAGGATGCGACGACCCTCGACCACGTTGTTGCCGTCCAGTCGTACGACGAGCGGCTTCGACGCCTCGGCGCCCAAAATGTCCAGCGCGCCGACGATGCCGTTGGCAACCGCGTCGCAGGCGGTGATGCCGCCGAACACGTTGACGAACACGCTCTTGACCTGCGGGTCGTTCAGGATGACGTCCAGGCCGGCGGCCATGACCGACGCGGATGCCCCGCCTCCGATGTCGAGGAAGTTCGCCGGCTTCACGCCGCCGTGGTTCTCGCCCGCGTAGGCGACGACATCCAGTGTCGACATCACAAGGCCAGCACCGTTGCCGATGATGCCGACCTGCCCGTCGAGCTTGACGTAGTTGAGGTCGTTCTCCTTGGCCTTGGCCTCCAGCGGGTCGGCCGCGGCCTTATCTTCGAGCGCCTCGTGGTCGGGGTGGCGGAAGCCGGCGTTCTCGTCCAGGGACACCTTGCCATCGAGGGCGACGATCTCGCCCTCACCGGTGAGCACCAGCGGGTTCACCTCGACGAGGGTCGCGTCCTCTCCCTTGTACACGTCGTAGAGCCTGACCAGCACGGGGGCGACCTTCTCGATCAGATCGTCCGGGAACCCGGCCGCCTTCGCGATCTGCTTGGCCTTCGACTCGTCGATCCCGTCGAGCGGGTCGACCTCGATGCGTGCGAGCGCCTCGGGCTTCTCGACCGCGAGCTGCTCGATCTCCATGCCGCCCTCGACGCTGGCCAGCGACAGGTAGGAGCGGTTGGCCCTGTCGAGCAGAACGGAGAAGTAGAACTCGCGCGCGATGTTCGCACCGCCTGCAACCATCACGCGGCGCACGACGTGCCCCTTAATGTCGAGGCCGAGGATGGCCTTCGCGGCCTCTTCGGCGTCATCCGGCGTCTTGGCGACCTTGACTCCACCGGCCTTGCCGCGCCCGCCGACCTTCACCTGGGCCTTGACAACGGTCACGCCGCCGAGCTTCTCGGATGCCGCGCGCACCTCCTCGACGGTGTCTGCGACGATCCCCGGCAGCACCGGGACCCCGTATTTTTCGAACAGGTCTCGTGCCTGGTACTCGTAAAGATCCACTGCTTCCCAATCCGTGTGCGGGTGAATGGCAGTCGGTGCGTGCAAGACGGCTGAGGGCACTGTGCTTACCAAAACCGTGCGGTTGAACACATCAGTCAGATAGCTCGACGCCGAGATAAATTGCCAGCGACAGCCTACCCGAGCGGCATGGCCGCTCTCTCCATGCCGGCGGACCCGTGGCCGGCTCACGTCTTGGGCCTCGCGTCCCTCCAGCCTCGGCGGCTACCGTGACCACATGATTCTGCAGCGCACTCTGAGGCGCACTCTGAGGCGCACCTCGCGGCGCATCTCGCAGCCGCTCGGGCTCGCCGACATCGGCGGCGAGTGGATCATGCCGATCGGCGGCGGGTGCGCGATCCTGCTGCAGCTCGCAGAGCCTTCCGTAGGCCGCGGCGTCGCGGACCACAGCGACTTCGCCGCAAGGCCCTACGACCGGCTGGTGAACACGCTCACGTATGTGACGGCGGTGGCGTGCGGCGATGCGGCAGACATCCGTGCCGTGCACCGCTCCATCGGTCGCGCTCACGCCCCGGTGCGCGGCGACGCGACGGATGCCTCCCCGGGCTACTCCGCGTTCGACGCCGACCTGCAGCTCTGGGTCACCGCCACCCTGTACTGGACGGCTTCGCGCGTGCACGAGCGGGTCTTTGGACCGCTCGATGCGGCATCCGCCGACCGTTTCTACCGGGAGTTCGCGGCAATCGGCACCTCGCTGCAGCTGCCACAGAATGCCTGGCCGGCCGATCGCGCCGCCTTCTCCGCGTACTGGGACGGCGCCGTCGCCGCGCTGCGCGTGACGCAGCAGGCCAGAGTCGTCGCGCGCGAGCTGTTGAGCGCGCGTTCCGCACCGGTGTGGATGCGTGTGGCCATGCCATGGGCACGGCTCGCGACCGTCGCGCTGCTGCCCGAGCCGGTGCGCGCAGCATTCGGGCTGCGGCTGAGTGAACGCAACCGACTCAGGTACGAGCGGATGATGTCGCTCACCGCCGCGATCTACCCGCGCTTGCCCCTGCGCGTGCGTCATCTGGTGCGCGATCGGCTGCTGCGGCGGCTGCGCGCGACCTCCGTGTCATAGCGCGTCGCCCGGCTCCAATATGCTGTCGGGCGTGTCCTCCTCTTACGACTGTTTCATCGCCGGCGACCACGAGGCAGCGAAGCATCTGATCGCGGGCGCACTGAACTCCCAAGGCTTCACCGTCGAAGTGCAGCCCGACAACAACTGGCTGGCCAAGCGCGGGAACCTGACGACGACGGTATTCGTCGGCGCGCTCGCTGGCGACGACTTCCAGGTCACGTTCGGCGTGCAGTTCTTCGTCGACGACCAGGGGCAACTCGTGGCCAGGCTGGACAAGAACGTCGCCGTCGGATTCTTCAAAGGCGGCGTCTGGGGCCTGAGCAAGATCGACAGGGCGTTCGCCGAGACCGCAGGGGCCGTCTATGCCGCGCTGACCGGCGCGGGCGTGCTCACGAACACGCTCGAGGGTTAGGACCGCCCGCACACGAGACCGTCACAGGACGGTGCCATCACGCCGCGCGCGAGGTCGCGACGACGGATGCCGCCTCGTTCTCGAGCTCGCCGGCGCACTCGGCGCACAGCCATACCGATTCGCCCTCGTCGTCGAACTGGAGGAAGGCGGGCTCTGCACAATCGGCGCAACGATGGGTGGCGAGCAGAGCGTCGAGGTCGTCGTCGGCATCCGCGTTCTCGATGATGAACTGCTCGTCTCGGGTCATGTCTCCATGGTGCGACGGGGGTGCGACATTCGACTGAGGCGTGCCGCGAATGCCGGTATCCGGCATGGCGCGGTCGGCGGCCCGTGCTACACCGTTGCCATGAGCGAACGAGTGCAGCGGTGGATCGATGGCTACGTCACCGCGTGGAATTCGAACGAGCCGGCCGACATCCGGGCCCTCTTCACGGACGACGCCACGTATCTCACCGCCCCGTTCCGCGAGCCGTGGCGCGGGCCAGACGACATCGTGACGAAGTGGCTGGAACGCAAGGACGAGCCGGGCGACACGAGCTTCACATGGGAGCAGATCGGCGAAGACGGAGATCGCGCCTTCGTGCAGGGCGTCACGGTCTACGAACGCGCCACGTTCAGCAACCTCTGGGTGATCGACTTCGCGCCCGATGGCCGGGCGGTCGCGTTCACCGAGTGGTGGATGGATCAGTCCGACTCGGATGCCGCCTCGGAAGAGTGAGCCGCGGCCGGTGACGCGGCGGCGATCGCGTCGCGCAGCATCCCATCGTGGTCGTTCAGGACGCCCACCGCGGCCTCGCCCCCGAGCCCCGTGACCACGACGAGGATCGCCGCCTTCACCCACCCGCCCACCGCGGCCAGCGCGGCGGCCGCGGTCGCGGCATCCGTCCCGGTCGCCTGCATCACGATGCGCTCCGACCGCGCCCGAAGCTTCTCGTTCGTGGCCCGCACGTCGACCATGAGGTTGTCGTAGACCTTGCCGAGCCGCACCATCGTGAGCGTCGAGATCATGTTGAGCACGAGCTTCTGCGCCGTGCCCGCCTTGAGCCGCGTCGAACCGGTGACGAACTCCGGGCCGACGACGGTCTCGATCGCCACGTCGGACGCTTCGCCGATGGCGGACCCTGCGTTGCACGCGAACCCGACGGTGGCCGCTCCGCGGTCGCGCGCCCTGCGCAGGGCGCCGAGCACGTACGGCGTGCGACCAGAGGCTGAGATGCCGACCACGGTGTCGTGCTCGCCGACGCCGTGCTCGTCCATCGCAGTGGCGCCGGCGACGTCGTCGTCCTCCGCGTTCTCGACCGCCGTGCGGATCGCGGTGTCGCCACCGGAGATCACGCCGATCACGCGGGAGGGGTCCATACCGTACGTCGGCGGGATCTCACTGGCGTCGAGCACGCCGAGCCGGCCGGGTGTACCGGCGCCGACGTAGATCAGCCGGCCGCCGGCGCGCATCCCGTCGACGACGAGCGCGATCGCCCGTTCGATCTCGGGCGCGGATGCCGCCACCGCCTCTGACACCTTCGCGTTCTCCGCGTTCATCAGCGCGATCTGCTCCGACAGCGGCAGCAGATCGAGGCCGTGCGTCGCGGGGTTCACGCCCTCGGTGGAGAAGGCGTCGAGGCTGTCGCGGAGTTCGGAGCGATCGTCGTTCATGCTCACAGTTTCTCGATGGGGGCGATCTTGATCAGTAGCTTCTTCGCACCCGACGTGTCGAACTGCACGTGAGCGACCCGCTTCGTGCCTTCGCCCGTCACTGCGGTGACACGCCCCTCGCCGAAGTCGACGTGACGGATGCGATCGCCCGGCTCGAGCGTGAGGTCCCCGTTGTCGCGCACCTGCGCCGTCACGCGGTTCGGCCATGCGCTGGCCGGAATCTGCGGCTTCGCGCCGAACGTTCCACCCGCCCCGGAGAGTCCACGATCGGGACCGCGCTCCGGGCGGCGTGCATTCAGCGCACGCGACTGCGTTCCTCCGCGAGAGTTGGCGAAGCCCGGCGACTGCTTCCACTCGATCAGCTCGCCGGGGATCTCTTGCAGGTATCGACTCGGCATCGCGACCGCGACCTCGCCGTATTGGGCCCTGGTCATCGCGAGCGACAGGTAGAGCCGCTTGCGGGCGCGGGTGATGCCCACATAGAACAGTCGGCGTTCCTCGGACGGCCCGCCCGGCTCGTTCGCCGACATGCGGTGCGGGAGCAGGTCTTCCTCGACGCCGGTGATGAACACGGCGTCGTACTCCAGGCCCTTCGCCGTGTGCAGCGTCATGAGCGAGACTGTTCCGCTCGCGTCGTCGATCTCGTCGGCCGCGGCGACCAGTGAGACCTCTGTGAGGAATTCGATCAGTCCGCCCCCCGGGTTGTTGCGCTCGAACTCCTTCGTCACGGCGACGAGTTCTTCGACGTTCTCCGCCCGCGCCTCGTTCTGCGGGTCGCGGCTCGCGCGCAGCGAGTCCACCAGCCCCGAACCCTTCAGCAGGTGCACGAGAACGTCGCTCACCTTCGCGGCTCCTGCCGGGTTCTCCGGGTCGACCATGCCCGAGCCCTCATCGAGCAGCCGGGCGAGGTCGACGATCGCCTTCGTCACCTTGGGCCCGAGTCCGAGGGATGCCGCGTCGCGCATCGCCTGCCTGAAGTCGAGCCCGTTCGCCTCGGCATAGCCGGCCAACTGGGTGACCGTGGCAGGCCCGATTCCACGTTTAGGCGTGTTCAGGATGCGCCTCAGTGCCATCTCGTCGGACGGATTAGCGACCGCGATGAGGTAGCCCATCGCATCCTTGATCTCGGCACGCTCGTAGAACTTGGTACCGCCCATGATGCGGTACGGCAGCGCCGACCGGATGAAGATCTCCTCGAGAGCACGCGTCTGAGAGTTGGTGCGGTAGAAGACGGCGATCTCGTTGTACGGCATGCCGTCGGTGTGCAGCTTCTCGATCTCGTCTGCCACGAACTGGGCCTCGTCGTGGCCGGAGTATCCGGTGTAGCCGATGATCTTCTCGCCGTCGCCGCCCGACGACCACAGCTTCTTGTCTTTGCGGTCGAAGTTGTTCGAGATGACCGAGTTGGCGGCCGACAGGATGTTCTGGGTGGAGCGATAGTTCTGCTCGAGCAGCACGACCTTCGCGCCGGGGAAGTCGCGTTCGAACTCCGAGATGTTGCGGATGTCCGCCCCGCGGAACGCGTAGATCGACTGATCGGAGTCGCCCACCACCGTGAGAGATGCACCAGGAACGCGGCCGGTGGCATCCACCAGCCCGCGCATCGTGAAGTCCCGCGCCTCGAGCTCGGCGACCTCCTCGGGTTCGATCGGCTGCGTGAGCGCGTGGATCAGCTCGTACTGCGCGTGATTGGTGTCCTGATACTCGTCGACCAGGATGTGCCTGAATCGTCGCTGGTACAGCGCCGCCACATGCGGGAACGCACGGAACAGGTAGACGGTCTGGCTGATCAGGTCGTCGAAGTCGAAGGCGTTGGCACGCTCCAGCTCCCGGCTGTACTGCCGGAAGATCTCCAGGAACATCGCCTCCTTCGGGTCGGATCGGTTCGCCGAGCGGGCGAACGAGTCCACGTCGGAGAGATCGTTCTTCAGGTTGGAGATGCGCGCTGCGGCGCTGCCGGGAGTGAAGCCGAACGTGTCGGCCTCGAGCTCCTTGATGATGCGCTTCAGGAGCGCCTTCGAGTCGCCCGCGTCGTAGATCGTGAAGCTGCGGTTGTAGCCGAAGTGCTCAGCCTCGCGGCGCAGAATGCGCACGCACGCGCTGTGGAACGTGGAGATCCACATGCCCTGCGCGCTCTCACCGACGAGGGCCTCGACGCGCTCCCGCATCTCGGCGGCAGCCTTGTTGGTGAACGTGATCGCGAGGATCTGGCTCGGCCACGCCTCGCGGTTCGCCAGCAGGCTCGCGATGCGGTGCGTGAGCACGCGGGTCTTGCCCGACCCGGCACCGGCGACGATGAGCAGCGCCTGCCCGCGGAATTCCACAGCTTCTTTCTGCTGCGGATTCAGGCCGTCGAGCAGGCTGTCGCCGCCGAAGTGCGGATGGAACGAGCGTTCGTCCGCACCGACATCGACACCGTCGAGGATGATCGGAGCGGATGCCCGAAAGGCGTCCGGCTCGCGCGTGACATCGGATTCGAGAGGCGTCGTCATGGGTGTCACAAGTCTACGGTCGACCACCGACCGCGCGGGCGCGCGCGTCGACTCCGGCGCAGCTCCCCCGCGCCTCCCCTGTTTCTCGGGCACGCTCCCGCACTCGAGCGGTGTGCTCGAATTCGGAGATCCGTGACGACGCGCCGCCGATCGGGGCCGACACGCGGGCATCCGCCGCGGATCTCCGAAACCCGGCACGCCGATCGCGCCACCCGTCGCGAAAGAATGGTGGCATGACCCCCTCGAGACACACTGACGGAAGCGCCGGCGACGCGAACTACGGCACGATCGGCGCGAACTACGCCAGATATCGCAGGCCCGATGCGCACATCGCCGCCCGAATCAGGGATGCCATCGGCGACGCCCGCACCCTGCTGAACGTCGGTGCCGGCGCGGGCTCCTACGAACCGACCGATCTCAGCGTCACCGCGGTGGAGCCCTCCGCCACCATGCGCGCGCAGCGACCCACCGATCTGACTCCTGCGATCGACGCGGTGGCCGAGCACCTGCCGTTCGACGACGGCGCGTTCGATGCGGCGCTGGCGACGTTCACCGTGCACCAGTGGCCCGACCTCGAGGCAGGGCTGGCCGAGGTGCGACGGGTGACGCGCGGACCGATCGTGGTGCTCACCGCTGACCCTGCACGGCTCACGCGGTTCTGGCTGAACGAGTACGCACCCGAGGTTCTCGCAGCCGAAGGCGGCCGGTACCCGAGCATGGCGCGACTGCTGGCCGCGCTGGGTGGGGAGGCCCGGGCATCCGTGCTGCCGGTTCCGATTCCGCTGGACTGCACCGACGGTTTCGGCGAGGCCTACTACGGGCGGCCAGAGGCGCTGCTCGACCCTGGAGCGCGGCTGGCGAACTCGGCGTGGAGTTTCGTGGGCGACGACGTCGAGCAACGCTTCGTCGAGCGGCTCTCCGCCGACCTCGCCGACGGTTCGTGGGATGCCCGCCACGGTGCCCTACGCGCCGCACCTGAGTTCGAGGGGTCGCTCGTGCTCGCTGTCGGGCGTCCGTGAGGCGGTGGAATCGTCCGCTCCGACGCGCCTCCGTGCCGCTCGCTATCCGGGCAGTCCGGGGTGCGCTTCCAGTAGTTTCGCCAGCAGACTCCGAAGCTGATCTGATTCCGCCGCGGAGAGATTCGTGGTGAGTTCTGCTTGAGCGGCATCGGTGGCGGCCTGTAACTCGTCCAGGTAGCGCCGTCCGCTCGGCGTGATCGAGACCGTGTTGCGGCGGCGGTCCGAAGGGTCCGTCGCCCGGATGATGCACCCGGCGTCGTCGAGGCGCGTCGCGATGCCGTTGATGCGGTTGCGATCCAGCCCGAGTCGACGGCCGAGGTCTGCCTGGCTGATGGGGCCGTATTCCTCCAACGCGGCCAAGACGGCGAAGTCCGCTCGTCCGGTCGCCGGCATCCGTGTTCCGGTCGATCGTCTTCCGGCGATGTTGACCTTGTTCACCTGCCAGCTCACGAGCGACCGCAATCGGGCCGGCGGTTGGGTCGCGTCGTCATCAGCCATGCCGACATCATAACCGTTGCCATCAACAACGAATGTATGTATCGTTGTCGTCGACAACGTTGTTTAATACAACGAATTGGATTCGAGGTTTGGAGACCCGATGAGTGAAACCCCTTGGACGACACCCGAACTGATCGGTCACCGAGTTCTGGTGCCGGGCGGCACAGGAGCAGTCGGGGGAGGCGTCGTTCGAGCATTCCTCGCGGCCGGCGCAGAGGTGATCGTTCCCACCCGGTCAGAGGAGCGGTCGATCGAGTTCCGGACCTTGCTGGGGGCGGTCGCGGATGAGCGTCTGCACCTGATCGTGCACGACTACACCTCCTTCGCCGGCGCGCAGGATCTTGTCGAGCAGATCGTGCACTTCCGCGGTGGTCTCGATTCCGTCGTCGCGCCGATCGGGGGCTGGTGGCAGGGACGCACGCTCGCGGAGGTGACCGAGGAAGACTGGCACGCTGCGTTCACCGAACTCGCGACCACGCACATGGCGGTGCTGCGTGCGGCACTTCCGCGCCTGAGCGACAAGGGCGCGTACACGATCGTCGTCGGTGATTCTGCGACCTGGCCGGTTCCGGGCAGCGGTCTTGTGAGCATGGAGCAGGCGGCGCTGCTGATGATGCAGCGAGTCGCCGCTGCCGAGGCTGCGGAATCGCGGCGCGTGTTCTCCTTGGTCCTCGGACCGGTCTCCACGCGGCATGCCGAAGGCACCGTCGACGCGGGCGATGTCGGTAGGGTTGCCGTCGCGATCTCAGCCGGCGCCACTCCGAGCTCCTCCATCGGCCTGCACGGACCGGACGAAGTCAAGACCGCTCTCGATCAACTTGCGATCGAGGTAGTGGCCTAGACGAAGGCGGCTACCAGAATGAGCGCGCCCAGCATGATCTGCGCGATGAGGCGCGGCCAGAACGGCACGGCAAGGGCTCCGAACTTCTCACGGTGCCGCGCGGCATAGGCGTTGGCCGGGAAGACGGCCGCGAGGAACACGACGAGCGCGATGCCCGCCGCAATCCGCGTCGGTGCGAAGAGCAGGCCGAGCCCGCCTGCGATCTCGCAGACGCCCGTGAAGTACACCAACATCCGTGGCGTGATCTGCGTCGAACGCAGCCGCGGTGGGATCATCGCCGCCATTCCGCGCACCGATCGCGGAACGAAATGGTTGATCCCCATCCCCACGAACACGGCAGCCAGCAGGATGCGCAATACGAACGCGGCCACGGTCATGAGAGCGACCTCCTCGTTCTGCCTGTCGTGCACATAGAGCCCGTAGCGCACATTCGGCATCTTCAGGTGGTTCATCGACACCGACGCTCAGGGGCAAGGGCCGCCCACCATCCTTTCAGTTCGTCTGGCCTCGGCCGGCCGAACTCGGGCAGGGCAGCGGATCTGAGACCGGGAGTACACGCCGAGTGCGCTTTCGACCGCGGTGTCGGTGGCTCGCGGCAGCATCTCCCCATGACAGACACCACGACGATCGTGCTCGTTCCCGGATTCTGGCTCGGCGGCTGGGCATGGGATGCCGTCGCCGAGCGGCTGCGCGATGACGGCTTCCCCGTCGTCGCGCTGACATTGCCCGGTCTCGAATCCGCCGATGCCGATCGATCCGGAGTGTCGCTCGCCGACCACGTCGGTGCCGTCACGGATGCCGTCCATACAGCCGACTCCTCCGTCGTGCTGGTCGGCCACAGCGGCGCAGGCGAGGTGATCACAGGTGCGGCGAATGCCGCTCCCGAGTCGATCGCCCGCCTCGTGTTCGTCGACAGTGGTCCGGCCGCTGACGGCCACGTCGGCTCGCAGGGCCTCGGCGAAGACGTGATCGAGATCCCCCTCCCCTCCTGGGACGAGCTCGAAGCGAACGGCTCGAGCCTTGGCGGACTCGACGACGATGCCCTCGAGCGATTCCGCTCGCGGGCCGTCCCACATCCCGCTGGGCCTGCGCGCGAGCCGCTCGTACTCCACGACGATCGCAGGCACGCCATACCCGTGACACTGATCTGTGCGTCGTTCCCGCGTGCGCAAGTGAAGGCGATGAAGGATGCCGGGCATCCATGGTTCGCGGAACTCGCCCGCTTCGACACCGTCGACTACGTCGACGTGCCGACCGGACACTGGCCGATGTGGTCGCGCCCCGACGACACGGCGGATGCCATCGCCGCGGTCGCCTACGCCGTCAGCAGCGGCCGCACCTCCGCATAGCCGTCCAGCACGACCGTCGACGGCGTGTCGAAGACGCGAGTCTCGCCGCGTTCGGCGGCGTAGCGCGGCCATCCGGGGTCACTGTCGCGCACGAACCGCACGGCGGCACCATGGATGTCGTCGGCAAGAGCCTGCGGCGGCCGGTCGCCCGCGATCGCATCCACCTTGTCTGCAGCGAGGCAGTCGAAGAAGAAGGGCACGTCATTGCAGTGCACGGCGATGCCGAAGTTCGGCGAGCGCCATGAGAACCGGTACAGCCAGGTGGGCGCAGCGCCCCTGGCCTGAGCGATCCGGAGCGCGTACACCCGGAACATCCGATCGGTGAGGTAGTGGCCGATGAACCGCGCAGTGCCGCGCTTAGCGACGTCGCGATTCGCGGCGCGATACGCCGAGCGTGCCGCGCCACGGAACCCGAGCTTGCCGAACAGGTAGCCCGCCGGAACCCAGCGCAGCTGGCGCTTCGCGACATCCAGCACCATCGAGAACTCGTCGTCGGTGGTGCCGAGCACCAGCGGCTTGTCTGCACCGACACCCTCGGCGAACGCGGCGAGCGCCGTCCGCGGCACGAGATCGCCGTCGATCACGGGTGTCAACGTGAGACCGCCGTCGATGAAGGACCGCAGACCGTCGACCGGGTCGCCCTCCAGCTCGGGCGACGTCAGCTGCTGCTGGAGCTCGAGGATGCGCTCCTCACTCAGCGCGGACAACCCGGCACGAGTCGGCTCGACACCGGCGGCAGCCGCGAGACGACGGGCGAACTTCTCGGCATCGACGACGGATGCCTGCGCGGCTACGCCCGAGACGCAGTACGCGGCGGTGAAGAGGGATTGCGCTGCGGGCATCGCGAGCAGCGTCAGCACGGCGCCGCCCCCTGCCGACTGGCCCGCGATCGTGACGCGGGCGGGATCCCCGCCGAACGCACCCACGTTGTCGCGCACCCACTCCAGCGCCAGCAGCCAGTCGAGAACGCCGCGATTCAGCGGGGCATCCTCGATCCAGCCGAAACCGTCGAAGCCCAGTCGATACGAGATCGACACGGTCACCACGTCGTCGCGGTTGAACGCCGCGCCGTCGTACCAGGGGCTAGCGGGCGAACCGGCGAAGAAGCCGCCGCCGTGGATGTACACCATGACGGGAAGGGCCGCTCCGCCGACGGGCGCCGGCGTGAAGACGTTGACGTTCAGGGTGGAATCGCCGGGGATGCTCGGTTCGGGAATGAGCGTCACGCCCGGGTCGCCGCGCTGGGCGGTCGCGCCGTACTCGAGGGCATCCAGCACGCCGTCCCACCGCCGATGGGCGACGGGCGCCGCGAAGCGCAGGTCGCCGATGGGCGCCTCGGCGAACGGGATGCCCAGAAAGGCCGCCGACGCGCCGGGACTCTCCGGGGCTCCGCGCCACCGGCCGCGCACGCTGCCGCTCGCGGTCTCGACGACGACGTACTCTGCGGCGCTCTGCTCCGGCATGCTTCTCCTCGCGACGATCTCAGACACGTGCGATGTCTCCGATACGAGTATCGGGCTTCAGTACGCACCCTGCGAACGAGCGGCGCGATAGGTCAGAGGGCGTCGCGCGCAACGACCGCAAGGTCCGGATGATCCGCGAAGACGCCGTCCACTCCCGTGGAGATGATCACCTCGAACTCGCGCTGCCAGTCGCCGAAGCGATCCGCGGGGCCGCCGCGCCGGAAACGCTTGGAAAGGAACCGGTTCTCGGGCCGCAGCGTCCAGGCATAGATCTCGAGGCCGACACCGTGCGCGCGATCGACCAGATCGGTCGTCCCGTCACCCGCGGCATCCAGCAGCAACGTCTTGCTCACGCTGATGCCGTCGAGAGCGGCGTCGCCCGTCGCGGTCGCCAGCGCGTAGAGCCCTGCGCCGTCGATCTCCTGCGCGTAGGTGCGCGCGGACGCACCGTCGCGGACGACGGCGTCGTATGGTGCTCCGCTCGCCTCGATGAGATAGACGATCTTGCCGCGAACCCCGCGCTCACGGATGCCCGCCAGCACCGTGCGTTCGAATGACTCGACCACGAGGCGGCTGGCACCGTCCTTCCAGCCGGAGTCCCGCATGACCGCGGCGAACAGCTCGTCGAGCGGCAGACCGAGATCGTGGAAGTAGCTGGCGTGCTTGAGTTCCGCGACGATGCCGAGTGCTCGCCCCACCCGCTCGGATTCGGCGTCGACCAGCTCGAACAGCTGGGAGAGACGCATCAGCGGATACCTGCCGTCGAAGCTGGAGCTCGCCTGCCGCAGTCCGGGCAGCCGCTCGACGGCGCGCAAGGTGGACAGCTCCGCCCAGGTGAAGTCCTCGGTGAACCAGCCGGTGTGCTTGAGGCCGTCGACCACCTTCGTGGTGCGCAAGTGCTCGAACTCCTTGCGGGAGGCCACGTCGGTGGTGGCCGAGATCTCGTTCTCGTGCCTGATCACGAGCACGCCGTCCTTCGTCGCCACGATGTCGGGCTCGACCGCATCGGCCCCGAGCGCGAACGCGAGCTCGTACGACGCTCGGGTGTGCTCAGGCCGATACCCGGGCGCACCCCTATGGCCGACGATCAAGGGAGACGACGGGGTGCGCATGCGCAGATCTTAGCCAGGCGGCATACCGAGTCCGTGAACGCCGTCATATCCTTCGCGTGCGCCGCGTTTGCTCAGCGGAACCCCAGCCCTCGACGGCGCGCCGTCCGGTAACGTTGATTCATGGCCCTCTCCAATCCTGCTTTCTCGCGCAATCCGGCGTTCAAGCCGAACTCTCCCGTCGACGGCGCAACGGTTGCGACGGAGACCAACGCACTCGCTACTGCCGACGGCATCCAATCGCTCTACGAGGCTCCGGCAGCGACCTCGGCCGACACCGGCCGCATGACCTACGAAGACACCGTCGTGAAGACGGTGCTGCTGTTCGTCGTGATCCTCGCCACCGCGGCGGTCGGCTGGTTCTTCCCCGTGCTGATGCTGCCGGGTGCCATCGTCGGCCTCGTACTCGGTCTGGTGAACTCGTTCAAGCGCACGCCTTCGCCCGCGCTCATCCTGCTCTATGGCGCGGCGCAGGGACTCTTCATCGGCGGCATCTCCGCCCTGTTCGAGAGCCTCTGGAACGGCGTCGTCATTCAGGCGGTCATCGCCACGTTGGCCGTCTTCGCGATCACGCTCGTGCTGTTCTCGTTCGGCAAGGTGCGCGCATCCGCTCGGGCCACCAAGGTGTTCCTCGTCGCGATCATCGGTTACGCGCTGTTCGGCATCGTGAACCTCGTCGTGATGATGTTCGGCGGTTTCAGCCAGTCGTCCACCGGCGGCCCGTTCGGCATCTACTCCATGCCCCTGCCGTGGCTGTTCGGCATTCCGCTTGGCGTGATCATCGGCATCGTCGCCGTGCTGCTCGCGGCGTACTCGCTCGTGCTCGACTTCGACTTCATCCAGAACGGTGTTCGCAACCGCGCGCCGCGGGTGATGGGCTGGTACGGCGCGTTCGGCTTGGCCGTCACGCTCATCTGGCTGTACGTCGAGTTCCTGCGTCTCTTCGCGATCCTCGCGGGCGGCGGCGGCCGCAGTTGATCCGTTCCCGCTGCTGAAGCCGCACTCGGTGATCCCGAACAGCGACCCCGCCGCGGTCTCGCACATCGAGCACGGCCCCGGCACGGGCATCCTGGCCCGCCCCGATCGTGTACGCGACGAGCCACGCCTGAGAGTCGAGCGCAACGGCGACATCATGCTCGGCGACCGGCAGATCTCCGAGGTCGAGCTGCGGCGCATCCTGACCGCGCAGGGTCTCGTGCTGCCGGTGCCGACGAAGGCGACCTACGACCAGACCACCGACGACCTCACCGGATGGCGCTTCATGCTCGCCCCGCGCTGGCTCGGCATGACGGTTGCAGTGATCGGGTATGCATCGATCGGCATCGCCGTGATCGCTGCAGCGATCGGCTGGATCGTCACCGATGTGCGGCACGGCAGGGTCAACTCGATCGACTCGCCGATGGCCTACATCGTCGGCGCGTTGCTCTACCTCACGGTCGGCGTCTGGATCTTCGTCTGGGTGGTGCGCGAGAAGCATCAGAAGGTCAACCGGTTCGATCCGCGCATCTGGATCAGCGAGCTGCGACGCATCCGCAAACAGGCGAGCAAGCCGCTCGACGACTCCGAGATCGAAGACCGCATCGTGGACGGCTGGTATGCGGCCATGCCGCCACGGTCGACGCTGACCTCAGCGGATGCCGCGCCTCCCGTGAACGATTGACCACACCGCGCCCCTGCACTCCACTGGTTGTTCGGGGCGCGCGGGGCGACGGATGCCTGCGACGCGTGCCGCAGGCATCCGCGCGTCAATCCTCGTCGTGCCTGCCGCTGGCCATGCCCTCCTTGATGGCATCCATCACCGTGGAATCCGCCAGCGTCGAGACGTCGCCGACCTCGCGGTTCTCTGCGACGTCGCGCAACAGGCGTCGCATGATCTTGCCACTGCGGGTCTTGGGCAACTCGGCAACGATCATGATCTGTCGCGGCCGGGCGATCTTGCCGATCTGCGTCGCGACGTGCTCGCGCAGCTCGGCGACGGCATCCTCACCGCCGTCGCCCGCCTCGGCCCGCAGGATCACGAACGCCACGATCGCCTGACCGGTGATCTCGTCGCTCGCCCCGACGACGGCCGCCTCGGCGACGATCGGGTGGGAGACGAGCGCCGACTCGATCTCGGTGGTGGAGAGCCGGTGGCCGGAGATGTTCATCACGTCGTCAACGCGACCGAGCAGCCAGAGGTCGCCGTCCTCGTCCTTCTTCGCGCCGTCCCCGGCGAAGTACACGCCGGGAAAACGCGACCAGTACGTCGACAGGTAGCGATCGTCGTCGCCCCAGATCGTGCGCAGCATGCTGGGCCACGGCTCGGTGATGACGATGTAACCGCCCTCGCCGTTCGGCACCGGCTCGCCCGACTCGCTGTAGACATCCACGCTGATGCCGGGCAGCGCACGCATCGCGGCCCCCGGCTTGCCGTGTGTGACGCCGGGAAGCGGACTGACCATGATCGCGCCGGTCTCGGTCTGCCACCAGGTGTCGACAACCGGCGTCGTGTCATGTCCGACGTGGTGCCGGTACCAGACGTACGCCTCAGGATTGATGGGCTCACCCACCGACCCGATCAGACGCAGGCTCGACAGCTCGTACTTCGCCGGAATCTGCGCTCCCCACTTCATCAGCGTGCGGATGGCCGTCGGCGCGCAATAGAGCTGCGTCACGTGGTACTTGTCGATGATCTCCCACCACCGGCCCTGATGCGGTGAATCCGGCGTTCCCTCGTAGAGCACGGATGTCGCGCCATTAGCGAGCGGTCCGTAGACGATGTAGCTGTGGCCTGTGACCCAGCCGATGTCGGCGGCCGTCCAATAGACATCCTCGGCGGGCTTCAGGTCGAACACCGCCCAGTGCGTGTAAGCGGCGCCCGTCAGGTAGCCGCCCGAGGTGTGCAGAATGCCCTTCGGCTTGCCGGTCGTTCCCGAGGTGTACATGACGTACAGCGGATGCTCCGCGTCGAAGCTCTGCGCCTCGTGCACGGGCGATGCGGCGTCGACGACGTCGTGCCACCAGACGTCCCGCCCATCAACCCACTCGACGTCACCACCGGTGCGTCTGACGACCAGTACGGTGTCGACGTCTGCGCCGTCGGCGATCGCCTTGTCGACGGCCGGCTTGAGCGGAGCGGGATTCCCCTTGCGGAAGGCCCCGTCGGCCGTGATGACGACGCGTGCAGAGCAGTCCTCGATCCTGGTGCGCAGAGCCTCTGCCGAGAAGCCTCCGAACACGACGGTGTGCGGCGCTCCCAACCGGGCGCAGGCGAGCATGGCCACCACTGTCTCGGGAATCATCGGCATGTAGATGGCGACACGATCGCCCTCCTTCACGCCCAGGTCGGTCAGGGCGTTCGCCGCCTTGCAGACGAACTCGGTCAGTTCGCGGTAGGTGATCACACGGGAATCACCGCGGTCGCCCTCGAAGTAGTAGGCGACCCTGTCGCCGTACCCGGCGGCGACGTGGCGGTCGAGGCAATTGACCGCCACGTTCAGGCGTCCGCCCGTGAACCATTTCGCGAACGGCGGGTTCGACCAGTCGAGCACCTCATCCCACGGCGTGTCCCACTGCAGCCGGCGTGCTTGCGTCTCCCAGAAGAGCAGGCGGTCGGCGGCGGCGCGATCGTAGGCATCCGCCGTGACGTTCGCGTTCGCAGCGAGTTCGGGCGGCGGGGCGAATCGGCGGTTCTCATGCAGCAGGTTCTCGATGGTTGGATCTGTGTTCTGAGCCATTGACGCTGCCCCTAGGCTCGTACGCCGAGCGGCAGCACCGTGCGCTTGAACGTGAAGTTCGTGACTGTTGCGAACGATCCGTACCAGGCGAGGAGCGCGGTGATGAGGCCGAGGTATCCGCCGACGTAGTTCCATGGGCTCGCTGCGATCCACGCGCCGAGCATCAGCGCCAGGAAGGTCAGGGTCAGCGCGACGAAGACGAGGAACACGACGATGTTCGTTCGCCATGCCGCGATCATCATGTAGCAGGTGAAGATCGCCCAGGCCAGCAGGTAGAGCCCAACGCCCTTGGTCGCGTCTGATCCGAGCTTGGTCGCGGTGTTCAGGTACCAGAACGACAGCCAGAACAGACCGTATGAACTGAACGCGACGGCCCCGAACGTGTTGTGGTTCGCGAATTCCCAGACCCCCGCGATCACCTGACCGACGCCGCCATAGAACATGGCGAGGCCGAACACGACGGGCGTGACGTCGGCGGGCAGCCATCCGGCGTTGATGGCGCTCAGCACGAACGTCGTCATCGCGAAGGCTCCGAGACCGAGGGCAGCAGGGTCTCCGAATGGAACGGGTTTCGCCGCGACCGCAGCCGGGGCGGACTCAGTGATGTGTGTCGACATTGAAGGCGACTCCTCTGAATACGGATCGGCACCATTGCCGGTCACCTGATTGCCACCGTACGCTCAGGCGGTTTTCAGGTCTATAGGCAAGCTATCCAATTCGCATGCGAATTCACGCAGGAATCGAACGGGCGTCAGCCCTTCCGCGCCTCGCCGGTGGATGGTCCTATGGACATCCAGCGGGGTGCGGTCGCTACCGATCAGCGGGATGCGCTCGCTACTCCCACTCGATGGTTCCCGGGGGCTTCGACGTGACGTCGAGCACCACCCGGTTCACCTCGTCGACCTCGTTCGTGATGCGGTTCGAGATGCGGGCCAGCACGTCGTACGGCAGGCGCGTCCAGTCGGCCGTCATGGCATCCTCGGAGCTCACGGGACGTAGCACGATCGGATGCCCGTACGTGCGCCCGTCCCCCTGCACACCCACCGACCGCACGTCGGCCAGCAGCACGACGGGGCACTGCCAGATCTGGGCGTCGAGGCCGGCGGCGGTCAGCTCGTGCCTCGCGATGGCATCCGCTTTGCGCAGCAGCTCGAGCCGCTCGCGCGTCACATCGCCGACGATGCGGATGCCCAGCCCTGGTCCAGGGAACGGCTGGCGCGACACGATGACCTCGGGCAGGCCGAGCTCACGGCCCACGGCCCGCACCTCGTCCTTGAACAACGCACGGAGCGGTTCGACGAGTTCGAACTGCAGGTCTTCTGGCAACCCGCCCACGTTGTGGTGACTCTTGATGTTCGCCGTGCCGGTGCCGCCGCCGGACTCGACGACGTCCGGGTACAGCGTGCCCTGCACGAGGAAGCGAACTGGGTCTCCGTCGGCAGCAGCCTCCGCGACGAGCTCGGCCTGGGCCCGCTCGAACGTGCGGATGAACTCGCGCCCGATGATCTTGCGCTTCTGCTCGGGGTCGCTGACTCCGGCGAGCGCGTCGAGGAAGACATCCGCAGCGTCGATCGTGATCAGCCGAACGCCCGTCGAGGCGACGTAGTCGTTCTCGACCTGTTCGCGCTCGTCTTGACGCAGCAGCCCGTGGTCCACGAACACGCAGGTGAGCTGGTCGCCGACCGCCTTGTGCACGAGTGCAGCAGCGACGGCGGAGTCCACGCCGCCGGAGAGCCCGCAGATCACGCGTGCCGTGCCGACCTGGGCACGGATCGCAGCAACCTGCTGCTCGATGACGTTCTCGCTGTTCCACTCGGCAGGGATGCCGGCAGCACGGTGCAGGAAGTTCTCCAGCACGGCCTGCCCGTACGTCGAGTGCCTGACCTCCGGATGCCACTGCACGCCGTACAGGCGGCGCTCGTCGTTCGCGAAGGCGGCGACCGGTGTCGAGTCCGAGGACGCGAGCACGTCGAAGCCCTGCGGTGCCTTCGTGACCGAGTCGCCATGGCTCATCCAGGTCGTCTGGTCGGAGGGCTGGTCGGCCAGCAGCGTGCCGGAATCGCTGACGCGAACATCCGTCGAGCCGTACTCGCGCGCTCCGGTCTTCGAGACCTCGCCGCCGAGACTCGCCGCCATCACCTGGAAGCCGTAGCAGATGCCGAGGGTGGGCACGCCGAGGTCGAAGATCTCGGAGTCGAAGCTGGGCGCCCCCGGTTCGTACACGCTCGACGGTCCGCCGGAGAGCACGATGCCCACCGGGTTCTTCGCGGCCACCTCCGCGGCTGTGATCGTGTGCGGCACGATCTCGGAGTACACGGATGCCTCGCGCACGCGTCGTGCGATCAGCTGCGCGTACTGCGCGCCGAAGTCGACGACGAGAACCGGGCGATTGCTGTCGTGGCGCTCGTTCTGCTCGCTAATGGGATGCCTCCACCGGGGTCTGCGATGCCTTGGCAGGAACGGGGTTCTCGGCGAGGAACTTCTTCACCTGCCTGGTGATGAAGTGCTCGACGATGAACGACATGAACGGAACGACGCCACCGAGCGCGATCTGCACGAACTTGGTGAACGACATGCGCATGAGCGACCACAGCCTGAAGTCGGCGATCAGATAGAGCACGTACAGCCATCCGTGCGCGATCAGGATGCCCGTCGACACGTCGAATCCGCCGATGCTCGCATTCTCGGGCGTGTACGCGACGAGGGAGAGGAACCCCTGCCCCGGCGCGAACGCGTACACCGAGTACCCGACCCCGTACTTCAGGATCATCTCGGCCACCAGCAGCAGCAGCATGATTCCGGTGATGTAGGCGGTCACCTGGTAGAACTTCAGCGCACCGGGGATCTTGGGGATGTCCACGAGGCGCGGCCTCGCGGAATTGGCCGACCTGAGCTGCTCGATGGTGCGTTTGAGGAGGCTCGAGCCGTCCTCGTTCGCGGGGGGATTCGGCATGGTCTCAGTCTAGTTTCTGTCCGGATGCCGACTCGCTGGGAGCCGAGCCCCTCGCCACCGCCCACGCGGCCATCGCCGCCTCGTAGTCGGCCTCGTCGTCTTCGCGCTGCTTCTCCCAGGCATCCCTCACGACCCGGTACCAGAGGAAGATCGCGAAGCCGGCGAAGATCGCCCACTCGGCCGCGTAGAAGATGTTCAGCCAGTCGACTGTCGCCTGCTCGACGGGGCGCGGCGAGTAGATGGCGGTCAGCCCCGCCGGCGGAGTGCCGTGCTCGACGAGGTAGGAGCTGTAGACGTCCGAGTCGCCGAGGCCGTGCCATAGGTTGACCAGGGCGGCCACCGACATGTCCTTCATCTCGAACGGGTCGCCGCCGGATTTCGGCGCCTCCGGCGCTTCTGTGGGCAGCAGACGCCCGACGAGCGTGACCGTCGTGGCGGGCTGCGAGCTCAGCTCGGCGATGGCATCCTTCGCCTTCTGCTCGGTCGGGGCCCAGCCCCGTGCAACGGCGAGCTGTGCGGTCTTACCGTCTTTGTCCTTGTCGGTCGGGGTGAATCGCGCCGTCACCCAGTAGCCCGCCGTGCCGTTGTTGAGTCTGCCGACGAGCATGCCGTAGTCGCCGGGGGCGAACGTGCCCGTCGCGTGAACGAGCTGGCCGTCACCCACCGACGTCGCGGCGCCGTTCACGCGGGCCACGTCGTTCAGCGGCTTCACCGACTCGGTCGCACGCTCGACGACGTGGCCAGACTGCACGGCACGCTCCAGCTGCCATTGGCCGAGCCACGCGAATGCCCCGGCGATGACCAAGGCGAGGAGAAGTGCGGCGATCCACTTCGGTCGCACCATCGTGCGTCCGAGCGTCTCGATGTGCGGCGGTGTGGGTCGCACCACCTGCTGGGTGTCACCGGAGATGTCAGTTCTGCTTTCGTCTGTCGTTCGGATCCGTTCGCCCGGTCTGCCGCATCGCCTCTTCGACCACGCGGTCGATTGCGGCGCGCGTCGGCTCGTCGGGCTCGTCGGCCCCTTCGCCGTCTGTCACGCCCTGGGTCGCGGCATCCACCAACGCGGCTTCCTCGTCGAGCACGGGGTTGTGCGGCTTGGGCGGGCGGCGGCGGATGGGGCGGATCAGTGCAGTGCCGATCCTCTCAGAGTTAGCTGCGAGAACCGGTCCGAGGATGGCCATGATGAGCACGTAGAGTCCGGCGAACGGTTCTAGCTTCTCGTTGAGGCCTGCCGCCAGCGACAGGGTCGCGAGGATCAGGGTGAACTCGCCTCTGTTCATCAGGATGGCGGCGATGTTCAAGCCGGCCCTGGCATCCATCTTGTTGAACAGGGCTATCAGCTCGCCTGAGACAACGTTCAGCACGACCGTGAGAACGATGGCGATGAGCACAACCCAGACGACGCTGCCGAACTGGGCGATGTTCAGCGCTAGTCCGAAGTTGAGAAAGAAGAACGCGGCGAACACGTCGCGCAGCGGTATCGAGATGCGTTCGACCTTGCCCGAGAACCGTGTGGCGCCCAGCACGAGGCCGATCAGGAACGCGCCGATGGCATCCGTCACCCCGATCAGCTCGCCGAGGCCCGCGAACAGCAGCGCGAGACCGAAGAACAGAATCGTGAACAGCTCGTCGTCACGAGTTCGGAACAGCCCCGAGACCACGCGGCCGCCCCAGCGGGCGATGGAGAACATCGCCACCAGGAACACCGCGGCGATCGACAGTTGCAGCACAATCGGCCAGAACTCGGTCTTGCCGCTCAGCACGACCGAAACGATGGCGAGATAGACGGCGATGAAGACGTCGCCGATCACGGTCGCGCCCAGGATGGCCGGGGTCTCCTTGTTCGCCAGCCGGCCGAGCTCGATCAGCATCTTCGTGATGATCGCGCTCGACGACGTGCCCACCATGCCGGCGATGATGAGCGCCTCGCGGGTGCCCCAGCCGACGAACTCGCCGAACAGGAAGCCGACGCCCATGTTCAGCACGATGTACGTGCCGCCCGAGATGAGCAGACGCCCCGCGTTGCCGAAGAACTCGTCTTGGTCGAACTCCAACCCGAGGTTGAACAGCAGCAGGATCAGACCGAAGACCGCGATCAGGCTGATGTCGGCCGAGTCGAAGTTGAGGGGGAAGAAACCGGTGTGCGGGCTGGCGAGCAGGCCGACGACCATGTAGATCGGGATGGCCGGCAGCCCGATCATCTTGCCGAGCCGGCCGAGTCCGTACGCGATGACGAACAGGGCGCCGAGCACCATGAGGTCGGTGGCCAGGGAGGCATGCTCGGTCGCTGCCATCATGAGCGGGCCGAGGCGGGCATCCGGATGTGCCGTCAGGGCCGCGGAGGACGCGTCAAGACGAGCGACAACGTCGTCACCGAAGGAGGAGAACAAGGCGGGCGCGGCGGCGACGGACACTGTCACACTCCGGGCGGCGCGTCGGCCAGGGCCGGCTTGGAGACCTCACCCGTGCGGAAGTATGTGAACGCCTTGGCGACCTTCTCCGGCGCACCGGCGACGACGAGCGTGTCGCCAGGGAACACCTTGAAGTCGGCGGCGGGCGCCGGGTTCGTGGAGTCGCCGCGCACGACGGCGACGACGGTGAGCCCGACCATGCCGAGCTCTGCCGGTCGGCCGAGGCGCTGGCCGGCGATGTAATCCTCGTAGTCGACGGTGAACCAGTCGATGGAGAGACCCGGAATCTGGTCGAGAGCGGTCAGCGACTCCGTGATCTGTGTGCCGCCGAGCAGCTCGGCGAGCGTGTGCGCCTCGTCTTCGCTGAGACGAAGCGAGACCTTCGTCACATTGGCCGTGTCTTCGTCATCAGAGAAGGTGATCAGGTCTGAATGCCCTGAGCGGTGAGCGATCACACCGACTTTGCCGCCGTCGTCCGTGACGAAGGTGTGCAGCACTCCCACTCCGGGAAGCTTCACCCGTCGAACGTCAACCATCGTGTGGACTCCCGTGTATCTGCGTTACTGCAAGTCTAGCCAGCCCGCCGCGACGCGCAGCCCGCTGCCGCTCCGCCCACGGTGAACGCAGGCTGGCGCCCGCGCCCGTCCATCCGTCATCCGTCCATTCGCGGCACTTTGCGCAGGCACGCGGGCCATCGGCACCCGCGGATCGCGCAAAGTGCCGCCGATGGGCGAACTGGGCTCGAGGATGGGCGCGGTGGGCAGTTCCACGGGGCCACAAGTCTCCACAGGATGCTGCAGTCCACAGGATTCGGTTGGGAACGTCCAGACGCTCCGACGACCGGCATCCTGATGCACAATGGACCTCGAAACCCTTGAGGCTCTGACGGACAACGATCTCATCCTCGCCCGAGACGCGCGAGCGCACGGCCTCGGCGACCACCTGCGGCATGCCTCGGATCGCGGAAGGTTCGTGCGAATTCGTCGTGGTGCGTACGTCGCAACCAGCAGGTGGCAGAAGCTCGGCGTCGAGGAGCGGCACTCGCTCGTTGTGCACGCCGTGCACGCCACGCGCGAGAGACCAGTCGTCTTCTCGCACTGGTCCGCAGCAGTCGCATGGGGATTGCCCGTCGTCGGTGGCCGACTTGGATCGGTGCACGTCATCGAGGACACCGCGGCGGGAGGGCGGTCCGGCAGCGGTATCGTCCGCCATCCGGGGCTGGAACGGCTCGCACCGCAGACGCATCGCGGCCTTGCCGTAACGAGCGTCGTCGACACGGTGATCGACATCGCGTCGACGAGTCCCTTCGCGGCGGCCGTTGCCGTCGCGGACGCCGCCCTTCACGTTCCGCGACGAGGCTCGGCGATGTGCTCACGCGAGGAGCTGATGCAGGACCTCGAACGATTGCGAGGCCGCAAGGGCGAGCGCCGGGCCTTCGCTGTCGTGAGATTCGCGGACGGACGAGCCGAGAGCCCCGGTGAGTCCACCAGCCGAGCGAACATCCACCTGGGCGGATTCATCGCGCCCGATCTGCAATGTGCCATCTACGACGCGGCGGGGCTCATCGGATACACCGACTTCTACTGGGAGAGCGTCCGGCTGGTGGGCGAGTTCGACGGTGCAGGCAAGTACTTGAAGGAGGAATACCTGCGCGGCAGAAGCACGGCCGACGTCGTCCTCGCCGAGAAGAAGCGAGAGGATCGGCTACGTGCTATCGGCCTCGGCGTCGCACGGTGGGATTGGGATGTCGCACTTCACCCCGACCGGTTGTATCGACGACTCGCCGAAGCCAATGTGCCACGCGTCCGTCGTCGGTGACCACCGCGCGGCGTCATGGCGATGATCCGCTGCGGTTCGAGCGATCCGCGGGTGCTGATGACCCGCGTGTCTGCGCAAACTGCCGCGGACGGGGTGGACGGCCGGGGTAAGCGGAACGGGGAGTGCGGGATGGCCACCGCTCTACGGGATGTCGGGGGCCTCCAGGCGCACCCGGTCGGCGGAGGCGTCGTCGGGCTGCTCCTGCGACTCGCGCTCGGCGATGACGCGGCGCAGATAGTACGCGATCTCGCGCTCGATGCGCTCCTCGTCCCAGCCGAGTTCCCCACCCATCAAGCGGGCGGCGACCGGTGCAGCGGAGACGCCGCGATCCCACGCCTCGATCGAGATGCGGGTGCGGCGCGCGAGAACGTCGTCCACGTGCAGCGCACCCTCGTGGGATGCCGCGTACACCACCTCCGCGGCCAGATAATCGTCCGCACCTGGCAGCGGATCAGCCAGTTCGGGGCGCTGCGCGATCAGATCGAGCACCTCCTGGGCGAGCGTGCCATAGCGGTTGAGCAGGTGCTCGACGCGCGTGACATGGATGCCCGCCCGCCGCGCGATCCGCGCTCTCTTGTTCCACGCTGCGCGGTATCCCTCAGCGCCGACGAGCGGGATCTCGGCGGTGGCGGATGCCGGCACCTTGCCATCGAGGGCGCTCGCGGCCGCGTCGATGGCATCCTTCGCCATGACCCGGTACGTCGTCCACTTGCCGCCGGCGATCACCACGAGCCCGGGAACGGCGTGCGCGACGATGTGCTCGCGCGACAGCTTGGACGTCTCGTCGGACTCGCCCGCCAGCAACGGTCGCAGTCCAGCGTAGACACCCTCGACATCCTCTCGCGTGAGCGGGATGCCCAGCACGGCGTTCACATGAGCCAGCAGGTAGTCGATGTCGGCCGCCGTCGCCGCGGGGTGCGATTTGGAGAGGTGCCAGTCCGTGTCGGTCGTGCCGATCAGCCAGTGACGTCCCCACGGAATGATGAACAGCACGCTCTTCTCGGTGCGCAGCAGAAGTCCAGCGCCGGACTGGAACCTGTCGCGCGGAACGACGAGGTGGATGCCCTTCGACGCCCGCACCTTGAACTTGCCCCGTTCGCCGACCAGCGACTGCGTGTCGTCGGTCCACACGCCCGTGGCGTTCACGACCTGCTTGGCGCGGATCTCGAACAGCTCGTCGGTCTCCTTGTCGCGGGCCTGCACGCCGACCACGCGCTCACCGACCTTGAGGAATCCTTCGACGCGCACCCGATTCGCGACGTGCGCTCCGTAGTGCGCGGCGGTGCGGGCAAGAGACGCGACGTAACGCGCATCATCCACCTGGGCGTCGTAGTAGGTGATGCCGCCGATGTACGAATCCCCGGCCAGTGACGGCGCGAGTTTGCGCACCTGGGCGCGGGACAGGTGCCTGTGGTGCGGCACGCCCGGCGGACGTCCGCCGGTGTAGCTGAAGAGGTCGTAGAGCAGCATGCCGCTGCCGATGTAGAACCGCTCGATGATGCGGCGCTTCAGCGGGTACAGAAAACGCACCGGCTTCACCAGGTGCGGCGCCAGCAGCTGCAGCAGCAGTCCGCGTTCGATGAGTGCTTCACGCACCAGCCTGAAGTCGAGCTGCTCGAGGTATCGGATGCCTCCGTGCACGAGCTTCGACGAGCGGCTCGACGTGCCGGATGCCCAGTCACGCTGCTCGACGAGTCCGACGCTCAGCCCTCTGGTGACGGCGTCGAGGGCGGAACCCGTCCCGACGATTCCGCCGCCGATGACGAGTATGTCCAGCTCCTCGGCCTGCAGCGCCGCGATCGCGTCAGCACGGGCAGCGGGGCCGAGCGTCGACGACTGCGAGATCGGCTCCTTCGCGCTCATCGTCCGACCTGGTATGGCGCGACGACGACCTCGACGCGCTGGAATTCCTTGAGGTCCGAATATCCGGTGGTGGCCATCGAGCGCCTGAGCGCTCCGACGAGGTTGGCCGTGCCGTCAGCGACTGTCGCCGGGCCGTACAAGATCTCTTCCAGGGTTCCGGTCTGACCGACCTCCACGCGGTGGCCGCGCGGCAGCTGCGGGTGGTGCGCCTCAGCGCCCCAGTGCCAACCGCCGCCCGGGGCATCCGTGGCCCGCGCGAGAGTCGTGCCGAGCATGACGGCATCCGCTCCGCACGCCACCGCCTTGACGATGTCGCCGGATGAACCGAGGCCGCCGTCGGCGATCACGTGCACGTAGCGTCCGCCTGACTCGTCCAGGTAGTCGCGGCGTGCGCCCGCGACGTCCGCCACGGCAGTGGCCATCGGAGCATGGATGCCAAGGGTCGCCCTGGTCGTCGACGCCGCGCCCCCGCCGAACCCGACGAGCACGCCTGCCGCGCCGGTGCGCATCAGGTGCAGCGCGGCGGTGTAGGTGGCGGCCCCGCCGACGACGACCGGCACGTCGAGTTCGTAGATGAACTTCTTCAGGTTGAGCGGCTGCTGGTTCTTCGAGACGTGCTCGGCCGACACGGTGGTGCCGCGGATGACGAAGAGATCGACGCCCGCGTCGACAACGGTCTGGTAGAACTCCTGCGTGCGCTGCGGCGACAGGGATCCGGCGACAGTGACTCCCCCAGCCCTGATCTCGGCGAGCCTGTCGCGGATCAGCTCGGCCTTGATCGGCTCGGCATAGATCTGCTGCATGCGTGTCGTCGCCTTGTCCGCCGGCAGGTTGCGGATCTCAGCGAGCACCGGCTCCGGATCTTCGTAGCGCGTCCAGACGCCCTCGAGGTCGAGCACGCCGAGCCCGCCGAGCTGACCGATCATGACGGCGGTCGCAGGCGAGACAACGGAGTCCATCGGCGCCGCGAGGAACGGAATCTGGAACGTGTACGCGTCGATCGTCCACGACACGGAAACGTCCTCGGGGTCGCGTGTGCGCCTGCTCGGAACCACTGCCACATCGTCGAACGCGTACACGCGACGCGCACGCTTGGCCCGGCCGATCTCGATCTCCATGCTCACCTCGCAAGCCTAGTTGGGGCGGAGATGAAAGGCATGCCGGTCACTTCGCTGCTCGACGGGCGAAGGCGGGTGCCGCGCGCGTCAGGACGCAGCGGGCACCGCGGCGTAGCGACCGGAGCGCACGGCCCTCGCCCGAGCCTTCTCGGCCTCTTCCTCACGGTTCTTGGGCGGAGTGGTGGCGACGAGATCGTCGAGCAGGTGCTGGGTGAGGTGCGCGATCTCGTGAACGGCGCGATCGAACGCATCCTGATTCGCCTTCGACGGCTTCGTCGTACCGGCGATCTTGCGCACGTACTGCAGCGCGGCGGCATTCACCTCGTCGGAGGTGGCGGCCGGCTCGAAATTGTGGAGGGTGTGGATGTTGCGGCACATGCCGCCGAGGATAGGCGCGTTGCATCCATAAGCAAAGACCCCGCGAGTCCGCAGAGCTCTCATCGGGCCCTGTTCAGCGCTCGAACAACACTGCGGCCACCGAACTCGCCAGTTCGTCGGCGGTGGCGCCGTCGGCACGGATGACGCCGGCGTTCCACAACGTCGAGAACCCGTGAACGATCGACCATGCGGCGAGCCCGTTCACCCTGGAATCCCCCGACCGTTCGGCGGCGCCAGCACCGAGCACAGCGGATGCGCGCGCCATCGCGGCCAGCAGCGCCGGATCGTCCCCGTTGACCAGCTCCGGCCGGAACATCACCTCGAACCTCCCCCGATCGGCGATCGCGAACCGCACGTACGCGACGCCGGCGTCCACGAAGCCACCGTCCGCAGCCTCGAGCGCGACCGCGAGGCGCTGGAAGCCATCCGTCGCGATCGCGGTGAAGAGTCCCTTGCGGTCGCCGAAGTGGTACGCGGATGCCGCGTGCGAGACACCGACCGTGCGGGCGACGTCGCGCAGGCTGAGT
This sequence comes from Humibacter sp. RRB41, assembly GCF_022761015.1. Taxonomy (GTDB): domain Bacteria; phylum Actinomycetota; class Actinomycetes; order Actinomycetales; family Microbacteriaceae; genus Humibacter. The sequence continues at coordinate 957,696 of NZ_JAKWJQ010000001.1, read as the reverse complement.
CGGTCGACGCCGTCGTGCTCGATCGCCTCGACGGCGACGTCGATGAGGCTCTCGCGTAGATGCCCGTGGTGATACGCCATGCTCCGACGATACGACGTTGATCTTGTCATTGACAAGTTCGAGATGACCGTGCAGGCTGATGTCGAACTTGCCACTGGAAAGATTCGGATGCTCGCACCGGCGAGCAAAGGAGGGAACCATGAACCAGCACACAGCAGAGAACCGACGCGAGGCGGCCCCTGCGGCGCACGAGACGGCCCCGCCGACGTCGAGGGGATGGCTGCGCGCCGTTGTCGCGCCCGTCCCGCTCGCGTTCGCGGCCGGCATCCTGATCACGGGCGTAGTCGGCGCATTCGGTGTGCCCTACTTCGGCGGCTGGCAGGCGGCACTGACCGGCGGCCTGGTGCTGCTGTTCCTGATGGGAGCCGTCGGACGCCTCGGGCCGCAGCGCGCCGGGCTGATCGCCATGGTGCCGAACCGGTTTCCGCGACCCGATCTCATCGTCGCAGCGACCGGCATCCTCGAGGCAGCGGGCGCCATCGGCCTGTTGCTCCCGCCCACGCATCGACTGGCGGCTCTCTGCCTCGCCGCACTTCTCGTCGCAGTGTTCCCCGCGAATGTGAAGGCCGCCCGCTCCTCGGTCGGGCTCGCGGGACGCCCGGCGACGCCACTGGTTCCCCGTGCCGTTGTGCAGGCGGTGTACCTGGCCGCTTGTCTCGCGGTGGCACTGGCGTGATCGGCCCAGCGCTGACGCGTGCGAACATGGGTCGCATGCCCGTGACCGCTGAAGCCCTCGCGTTGCTCCGCACCCGCACGAGCGAGAAGTGGACCGCGTATCCGCCCGAGGTGCTGCCGCTGTTCGTGGCGGAGTCTGACTTTCCCCTCGCCGAGCCGGTGGCATCCGCTCTGACCGCCGCGATCACCCGGTCGGACACCGGATACATCGGCGATGACGGCGGCGCGATGGCAGGGGCGTTCGCCGGTTTCGCCGGGCGGCACTGGCAGTGGGAGGTCGACCCCGAGCGCGTCAGCAGCACGACGGACGTGAGCGTGGTGATCGTCGAGGCGCTGCGCGTGCTCATCCGGCCCGGTGACCGCGTGGTCATCATGCCGCCGGTGTATCCGCCGTTCTACGACCTGATTCCGGAGGCAGGCGGCCGGGTCGTCGAGGCGCCGCTGGCGCATTCCGACGAGGAGGGTTACTCGATCGATCTCGAGGCCGTCGACCGTGCGCTGGCATCCGGCGCGCGGGCGGTGCTGCTCTGCAGCCCGCACAACCCGCTCGGACTGGTGCACTCACGCGAGAGCCTCACTGCGCTCTCCGAGGTCGTGGAGCGGCACGGGGCCGTGGTCGTCGCCGACGAGATCCACGCGCCGCTCACGCACCACGACGCATCCTTCACGCCCTACATCACGGTGTCGAATGCCGCCCGCGAGCACACCATCGCTGCACACTCCGCGAGCAAGGCGTTCAATCTCGCCGGCCTCAAGTGCGCGCTGTTCGTCACGGACTCCGACCGGATGACCGACCTCGTTCGCAACATGCCCACCGAGGTCGAGACCCGCACCGGGCTCTTCGGGCGCATCGCGACCACCGCGGCCTTCGAACACGGAGAGGCGTGGCTCGACGGCGTGATCGACAGCATCGAGGCCAACCGGCGACTGCTCGGTACTCTGCTGGCCGAGCGGATGCCCGCCGTCGGCTACCGCGAACCCCGCGCGAGCTACCTCACGTGGCTCGACCTCTCCGCACTCGGCTGGGGAGACGATCCGGCGGTCGTCGCCCTGGAACGCGCACGGGTCGCGGTGAACAGCGGGCTCACGTTCGGCACGCAGGGCGTAGGTCATGTGCGGCTCAACATCGGATGCTCGGCCGAGGTGCTCACCGAAGGGATCGACCGCCTGGCAGCAGTCTCGCCGGTCGGATAGCGGCGGGGGTGTGCGCCTCGACCGGCAGAGGCGTGCATCATCATGGAACGGTGCGAACGACCGCTGGTGCACTGCTCCGCAGCCTGGCCGACCCCGGGCTCCTGCGGCTGCGTGCCGCCGCCGCCACCTACATCACGGCACTGATCGGCGGTGTCGTGGCATCCGTGCTGGCGATCCGTTTCGACCTCGGCGCCTCGATCGTGGTGCTCGCGGTGATGCTGTCCATCACATTCACCGCCGAGCGGGCCGGTACAGGCACGACGCAGCGCCTCACATCTCTCGTCATCCTGCCGGTCGCCGGCATCGCGGCGGGCGCGGTCGCCGCGCTGTTGTTCACCGTGCCGCTTCTCGGCGACACCCTGTTCGTGGTCGTGGTTTCCGGCGCCATCTGGATCCGCAGGTTCGGCCCTGTCGCGACGCGGATCGGCACCCTCGTCTCTCTGCCGTTCATCACGGTGCTGGTCGTTCCTGCTCCCTCCACGCCGAACGGCGGCTTCGCGCTGTGGGCGGCCGCGGTCGCACTGCTCGTCGCGGTGGTTGCTTTCGGCGTGCAGTGGTGCGCGCGGGTGACGGGGTTCAACCCTGCGCCCAACGCAACGTCAGGGGCGAGCCGGCGGGCGGCATCCGCTGCTCAGATGAAGGGCGGTGACGCATCGGTCCGGCAACCCGGCGCGAACAGGCTGCCGGCCAGCACGCGCATGGCCGTGCAGATGGCGATCGCGCTGACCGCGGCGTTCCTGATCGGTCATCTGGTGTTCGGGGAGCACTGGTTCTGGGTCGTGCTGACCGCGTTCATCGTGGCGAGCGGCAATCGCGGGAGAGGGGATGTGCTCTACAAAGGCATCCACCGCACGATCGGCGCTGCGGCGGGAACGGTCGTCGCGGCAGGGCTCGTGCTCTTCGCGCCGACGCACGTCACGGGCGGGACGGCCGACGCGACGATCGCCGCCATCGCCGTGATCCTCGCGCTCGGACTCTGGCTGCGCCCTGCAGGCTACGGCTGGTGGGCTGCAGCGATGACGGCGATGCTGTCGCTCCTGCACGAGTTGACGGGCACCGAAGCCGACTCGGCGATGTTCATCCGATTGGCCGCGATCCTCGTTGGCGGCGTTCTGTCGACCGCGATCGCCTGGTGGGTCCTCCCGGTGCGTACCGGCGATGTGCTGAGGCGCCGCACCGCCGACGCTCTGGCGGCGCTGTCCAACCTGCTCGTCGGCTGCATCCGCGAGCCGGATGCCGTCGCTCCCCTGCGTTCAGCGCTCGACGACTCCATCGCTCATCTCGAGCAGCTCGGACCGACGCTGCGGCTGGAACGGGCGGCTCGGGTCCGCGGGCGGAAGGGCGCCGAGCCGCGAAGACGGGATCACCGCGCCGACGTCATCCCCGCGCTGCAGAAGTGCTGGGCAAGCGCGGACACGATCGCTGCGAGCGTGGAGCACGGGCATCCGCTCTCCGGGTCCGACGCGAAGGCGCTCGGCGCGATCGCACGACGACTCGGCGAGTACCGACGGATGCTCGTGGGCGCGCCGGCACCCGAACTCGCCGAGCACTCCCCCGCGTTCGCCGACCTGGGCTCGGCCGTCGACGGCCTTGGCGCACCGTTGTCGCTGGTGGCCAGGGCCTCCGGGTAGCCGCTCAGGCTGCAGCGCGTACGCCGGCGGAGTCCAGGAGCTTGAGGAACGCCCCCATCCAGACACCGTTGTCGGGCCAGGCCCGCGACGTGACCAGATTGCCGTCGACCACCGCACCGCCGTTCTCGAAGATGCCGCCGGCCGTTTCGACATCGACGGCGAGCTCCGGATAGGCGGACGAGGTACGCCCCTTCAGAACTCCGGCGGCCGCCAACAGCAGCGGACCGTGGCAGGTCGCGGCGACGGGCTGATTCTTCTCGAAGAAGTAGCGGACGATGCGCTTGGCGTCCTCGTTGTTGCGGAGGTACTCAGGAGCGCGACCGCCGGGCACGACGATGGCGTCGTAGTCGGCCGGATCCACGTCCGCGAACGCGATGTCCGCATCCCATGTGTGACCGAGCTTCTCGGTGTACGTGTCGAAGCTGTCGACGAAGTCGTGCACCACGAACTGCAGCTTGCGCTTCTCCGGAGCGCCGATGTGCACCTCGTAGCCGGCCTCCTGCAGCCGCTGGTAGGGGTAGAACACCTCGAGGGTCTCGGCGGCGTCTCCTGTGAGAATCAGAATCTTCGGCATGGCAGTATCTCCCTGTACTTGTCGGCCCGTTCGATTGCTCCTCCATCGTGCGCGCGCCGCCCCGCGATCACACCGGGCGATTCGCACCTGCTGCTGAGACCCGGTGCTGAGCGAGTGCCTCGCGCGCTCAGCATCCGCAACGTGCGCACATGGCAGAGACACTGGCATCCGCCGCCCTGAAGGGGCAATCTGGACCAATGGTCGACTACGCGAATCCCCTTCGTCCGAATGAGCGCATCGCCGATCGCGATCGCGCGGATGCCGTCGCGGCTCTCAGTCACGCCCGTGACGAGGGCAGGCTCACGCCGGACGAGTTCGAGCAACGCACCACGACAGCCCGTTCGGCCGTGACCTGGGGCGATCTCAGCCCGCTCTTCAGCGACCTGCCGCGAGCCGGGGCGACCGGCCAGGGCGGCGGATACGTCCAGGACGGCGGCTACGGCCAGCCGAGGGAGCACACCTCCCGCGCCCTGGGCGGCGCGTGGGGCGCGACGATCATGTCGCTCGTCCCGTTCATCTCGCTGGGGCTCTTCTTCATCTCCGGCTTCATCTGGCAGGGGTGGGCATGGGGATGGCTGTTCTTCCTGCTCGTGCCGATCGCCGGCGCGCTGATCTACGGACCCGGATCGCAGTACCGCAACCGGCGGTAAGCGTGCGGTCGGAGAAGTCACTCTAGGTTCCCAAGGCGACGACAAAGCGCCCGCCGCACCCATCTACCGGAGTTCGACGGGCGTCCACCGTGGCCAGTTCGTCTCACCGACCAGGGTCCCGCGCTCGAAGGCCGCGACAGGTCGAAACGCCTGCGCCGCGGTGCTGTTGTCGTAGAACACCGTTCGGGTGGCGACGTCTCGTGCTTGCGCGATGAGGGTCCATAGGCGTCGATATCGCTCGCGGATCTTCGCCTCGGGAACGGAGTGACCGCCGTGGTCGACCCGATACCGGACACGACCGACCGTCACATCCTCAGGTATGAGAAGAACGTGCAGGGTCACCAAGTAGCCGAACTCGACGGCCTGCTGTACCAGGTCGGCCTTGCTGGGATGGCTGAAGACGGTCTCGGTGATGAAGGAGCGCGATTCGCGCATCGCCGCGACACGCTCTTGCGCGGCCAGTCGGGATGCCTCGTAGGCGTGGGCCTGCTCGTCACCAGGCCACCATTTCGCAGCGATGCGGTCGGCGTTGACGAACGGGAGATGCGTGGCAGGGATCAGCACGCGGTCGACGAACGTGGTCTTGCCGGCGCCGTTCGGCCCGGCGAGCACATGCAGAACCGGGGTGCTCATTCAGATGCAGAACGCGGGTTGCGCACGACGGCCGCACCGTCGGCATCCGACTCGGTCCACGCATCGCCGGCAGCGCGCAACTCCGACAGGAGGTCGAGGCCGCCGAGTTGTTCGGCGATCCGCTCTTCCCAGATTGCGCGCACGACGGCCTGAGACTCCTCGGTGAGCCCGTCATAGGACCCCTGCCCCGCCAGCACACGCTTCAGAACGTGGTTGGTCACGCGCGGCGAGGCTTCGAGCTCGCGCCCGATCCGCGCCCAGTGATCGATCTGCTGTGCCGCGCTGCGGCTCTGCGTTCGCGCGGCGTTCTGCGCAGATTGGAAGAGCTCGCCGTCAACGCGAGTAGGCATTGATCCCATGCGTCAACTGTAGCAGATTGCTACAGGCTCGACGCCACGTAAGCTTCATTACCGATGAACCTGGACAAGGTCGACCGGTCGATCATCGCTCAGCTGAGCGCAGACTCGCGCCTCTCCGTGCGCGCCCTCGCCGAGCGCGTGCACATCTCACGCACGGCCGTCGCCAACCGTCTGCAGCGACTCATCGCCGAAGGAGTCTTCACTGGATTCGGCGCCCGCATCGACCGCAAGGCGATCGGGCTGCACGTCACGGCGCTCGTCATCGTCAAGACCGCCGGACAGCACGAGTGGAAGGATGTCGCGACCGCGCTCGCCGCCCTCCCGTTCGTCGAATCCGTGCTCGCCGTCAGCGGCGACATCGACTTCGTGCTCACCGTCAGCGCGCCCGACCACGAACGACTCAGCGACGTGATCATGCGGCAGTTGCACGAGATCGACGGCGTTGAGTCCACCCGGTCCCACATCGTGCTCGACTCGTGGGACGGCACGGCACCGGGCATCGCCCGCGACTCCTGGAACTGATCGGCCGAGCGCCGGACGAATGGCACGTCCGCCGGGCCGCAGAGCGCAGTTCTGCCACTCTTGCCGTGCCGCTCGCGCCGTCTGAAACGACCTGAGCGGATGCCGGCCCGCCGGCCCCGAAAGCACCGCACCATGGCAGTGTGAGCGACGACGATGTCACGCGGCCGACCGCCGAGCCGATCCGGCTGATCGATGAGCGGGGAGAGCCCGCGCCGCACGAGCGAGGAGCCGGGTTCGGGATGCCGGAGGCCGGCATTCTGCTTGATCTCTATCGCCGCATGGTGCTCGCCAGGCGCTTCGATGTGCAGGTCACGGCGCTCACCCGTCAGGGACGTCTCGCCACCTATCCCAGTGGACTCGGTCAGGAGGCGTGTGAGATCGCCGCGGCCGCGGCACTCGCCGACGACGACTGGCTCTTCCCGACCTACCGCGATTCGATCGCACTGCTGGCACGAGGGGTCAAGGCGGTGGAGATCCTGTCGTTCTTCCGCGGCGACTGGCACTCCGGCTTCGACCCCAAGCAGCGCCGCATCGCGCCGCAGTCGACGCCGCTGGCCACCCAGGCCCTGCACGCCGTCGGGTTCGCGACGGCGTCGAAGATGCGGCACGAATCCGTCGCGACCCTCGCGTTCCTCGGCGACGGTGCCACCAGCGAGGGCGAGGCGCACGAGGCGTTCAATTTCGCCGCCGTCTGGCAGGCGCCCACCGTGTTCGTCGTGCAGAACAACGGCTATGCGATCAGCGTGCCGTTCTCCAAGCAGTCGCGCGCGCGAACGCTCGCCGACAAGGCGATCGGCTACGGAATGCCCGGTCACTTCGTCGACGGCAACGACGTCGCTGCGATGTACGCCGTGATCACGGATGCCCTCGATCGCGCCAGGAACGGCGGCGGCCCGACACTGATCGAGGGCCTCACCTATCGCATGGAGGCTCACACCAACTCCGACGACCCGAGCCGCTACCGAGGCGACGAGGAGGTGGAGCGCTGGCGCGTCCTCGACCCGATCGCGCGCATCGAGTCCTATCTGATCCGCGAGGGCGCACTCACCGAGAAGCTGCGTGCGGAGATCGCGGATGCCGCAGAGCAGCTCGCCGCCGAGACCCGCGACGCGATGAACGAGTCCCCGCACCTTGATCCGCTCGAGCTCTTCGACCACGTGTACGCGACCCCGCGCGCGGCGCTCGCCGAGCAGCGGGACTACCTGGCAACCGAACTCGAATCCAGTGAAGCGAGGCACCTGTCATGACGATCGCACACGACACGAACGTGACGGCGGCTGTGGCGCAGGCGCCGGCATCCGTCACACTCGCCGGGGCGCTGAACTCGGCGCTCGCCGACGCGATGTCCGAGGACGACTCGGTCGTGGTCTTCGGCGAGGACGTCGGCCCGCTCGGCGGCGTCTTCCGGGTGACCGACGGGCTGAGCGCCAGGTTCGGCGACGACCGGGTGTGGGACTCGCCACTCGCGGAGGCCGGCATCGTCGGCACGGCGATCGGCATGGCGATGAACGGCATGCGGCCCGTGATCGAGATGCAGTTCGACGCCTTCAGCTATCCGGCGTTCCAGCAGATCACGTCGCACCTCGCCAAGATGCGCAACCGCACGAAGGGCGCGCTGGAGCTGCCCGTCGTGGTGCGCATTCCCTACGCGGGCGGGATCGGCGGTGTGGAGCACCACTCCGACTCCTCCGAGGCTTACTGGACGCACACTCCAGGTCTCACGGTGGTCACGCCGTCGAACCCGTCCGACGCCTACTGGATGCTCCGGCAGGCGATTTCGAGCAACGACCCCGTGATCTTCCTCGAGCCGAAGAGCCGGTATTGGATGAAGGATGCCGTCGACCACTCGACCCCGGCCGCTCCGCTCGACCGTGCCCGCGTCATCCGCACCGGTACAGACGTCACGCTGCTCGCATACGGGCCGACCGTGAAGACCGCGATGGATGCCGCAGCGCTGGCCGAGCTCGAGGACCTCTCGATCGAGGTGATCGACCTGCGCACGCTGTCGCCGTTCGACGACGAGACCGTTGGCGGCTCGGTGCGCAAGACCACCCGCGCCGCGGTCATCCACGAGGCAGCGCAGTTCGGGGGCTACGGTGCCGAGGTCGCCGCGCGCGTGACGGAGCGCAACTTCTTCCACCTCGCGGCGCCGATTCTGCGCATCGCCGGCTTCGACGTTCCTTTCCCCTCGCCGAAGCTCGAGGAGTACTTTCTGCCGACCGCCGAGCGCGTGCTCGCCGCACTCGACACCTGGGAATGGTGAGCCGAGTGACAACCGAGCGATTCCTGCTGCCCGACCTCGGCGAGGGCCTCACCGAGGCGACCATCGTGACCTGGCTGGTGCAGCCGGGCGACACGGTCGCGATCGACCAGCCCGTGGTCGAGGTGGAGTCGGCGAAGTCCTCCGTCGAGTTGCCGTCGCCGTTCGCCGGCCAGGTCGAGGAGCTCTGCGCCGCCGTCGGCGATGTCGTGCGCAAGGATGCCCCGCTCATCGCGGTCGCGGTCGGCGCCGTCGCCCCTGCGGCGAGCGCGGACATCGTGCCTGGCACGGCGCTGCGAGCGGATGCCGGCGGCAGGGAACGGTCCGCTTCCGGTCCCGTACTGGTGGGCTACGGGGTCACCGAGTCGACGAGGCGGCTGGGACGGCCGGCAGGGGGACGGTTCGGCCGCGGACGCAGGCACAGCGGTGAGACGACCCGGCACTCGCCGGTGGTCTCCCCGATCGTTCGCAAACGCGCGCGTGACAACGGCTTCGACGCATCCCAGCTGGCCGGAACGGGGCCAGGATCGCTTGTGCTGCGCGAGGACGTCGACGCTGCGATCGCGGCTCGCGACCGTGCACGTCGCAGCGAGGAAGAGGCCGCAGGCCAGGCATCCGATCTGCGCATTCCGATCACCGGCATGCGCAAGTTGATCGCCGACCACCTCACGCTGTCGCGGCGGACGATTCCCGAGGCGACGATCTGGCTCGACGTAGATGCGACGGAGTTGGTGCGGGCGAAGGAGCGGCTGCTGGCCAGCACCGGGGAGCGCTACAGTCTCACGGCGCTCATCGCACGGTTCGTGGTCTCCGGGCTGCAGAAGTATCCGGCATTGAACTCATCGGTCGACGACACGGCCGGCGAGATCGTGCAGCACGCGGCCGTGAACCTGGGGCTGGCGGCGCAGACGTCGCGCGGCCTGATGGTGCCCGTCGTGCACGACGCCCAGGCGATGTCGCTGCGGGTGCTGCGGGATGCCATCGGCGACCTCGTCACGCACGCCGAACGCGGCGATTATCCCCCTGCAGCACTGGCCGGCGGCACCTTCACCCTGAACAACTACGGCGCGTTCGGGGTCGACGGGTCGACGCCGATCATCAACCATCCGGAGGCCGCGATGCTCGGGCTCGGCCGGGTGATCGACCGGCCGTGGGTCGTGGCTGGCGAGCTGGCCGTGCGCAAGGTGGCGACGTTGTCGCTCGTGTTCGACCACCGGGTGTGCGACGGCGACGTGGCATCCGGATTCCTCACGTACGTCGCCCGGTGCATGCAGGAGCCTCTGGTCGCCCTGCTCTAGTCGGAGTACTGCAGATGGTCCGGCCGGTGGATGCGGACCGACCCGGCTTCGCACGATGCTGAAGTCATGACATCCTTCCGATTCGGCGCGGTCAGCGGAGCCCATGGCGATGCCCGGTCATGGGGCGAGAGCGCACAGCGACTCGAGGACGCCGGGTACTCCGCTCTGCTCGTGCCCGACACCCTGTACACGCCGTCGCCGTTCCCTGCGCTGGCGGCCGCCGCGGTCACGACGAGCACGCTGCACCTCGGCACGTGGGTGCTCGCGGCCCCGCTGCGTACTCCCGAACACACGCTCCGTGAGACGCGCGCCCTCGTGGAGTTGTCGAACGGACGCTTCGAGCTGGGCCTGGGTGCAGGACGTCCGCAGGCCGAGCAGGATGCCGCGGCCCTGAACGTTCCGTGGGGCTCCGCGCGTGATCGGGTCGACCGCGTACAGGCAGTGCTCGAGGCGACACGTGCCGCGTTCGGCTCCGCCGTTCCGATCACGCTCGCGGCGTCCGGCGACCGGATGCTCCGCCTCGCCGGACGGCACGCCCACGCCGTCGCGCTCCCCCTCGCCCCCACTGCCGATCTGGATGCCGTCGCTGCGACGGCGAAGCGAGTGCGGGAGGCGACCCCGGCCGAGAGGCCGCCGCTGGAGCTGTCGCTTCAGGTCGTCGGCGTCGGGGACGACGTGCCCGAGTGGCTTCGACGAACCGCCGGCATCACGCCGGAGCAGCTGCGCGACTCGGGAGCGATCGGGATGCTGTCTGGCGATCCGTCGCGCGACGCCGACGCCCTGCTCGCCCTGCGTGCCGCCACCGGTGTGTCGTACATCACGCTGTCCGAGGAGTACGCACAGCGACTGGCACCGCTCGTCGCCGCGCTCAGCGGAAGCTGACGAGGATGCCGGCGGACGTCACCGCCCGGTGAAACCCGGCCTGCGCTTCTCGCGGAACGCCGCGAAGCCCTCCGCGTAGTCCGCCGTCGCCGACAGGGCGACCTGGGCATCCGTCTCGTCTGCGACCGAGTCCCAGAGACCGATGCGATCGTCCCGCAGTCGCGCGACGAGGCGTTTCTCGGTGACGAACGCGGCCGTCGGCCCAGCTGCCACCGCCGCGGCCTTCTCGCGGGTGAACGCGAGCACATCGTCGGCGGGCACGACGCGGCTGAAGAGGCCGGATGCCACGGCATCAGCCCCGCTCATCAGCTCGCCCGTGTAGATGAGGTCGAGTGCACGATGGGTGCCGAGCCGCGCCACGAACAGCGCATGCCCGCCCGAGTCGAGCGCGGCGCCCAGACCGGCGAACGGGGATCCGATTCTCGCGGTGTCGGCGACGTAGACCACGTCCGTCGCGATGAGGAGTCCGAGCCCGACGCCGAGGCACGCTCCGGTCGCCACACCGAAGGTCGGCGCAGGGAACTCGGCAAGCCTGTGGAGCAACGCCGTGAGCGTGTCGAGATAGCCGCGCGGGTCATCCGTCGCGGGGTCGACGTGCGAGACGTCGCGCCCGGCGCAGAAGGCCCTGCCTTCGCCGCGCAGCACCAGCGCCCTGGCATCCTCGACACTTCCGAGCGCCGAATCGAGCTCGACGAGTGCGTCGAGATCAAGCGAGTTGAGCTTCTCGGGCCAGTCGAGCACGACCTCGACGACATCGCCGTTGCGCTCGGTGCGGATCGACATGGTGGAGTCCTCTCTACATTCGGTTCAGGTCGCACAAGTTGGGATCATGGATGCTCGTCGACCCCAGTTCGTGCGACCCGAACGCGAACCAGCGGGTCACGTGTCATAGTCCACTTCGACGCGATCGCTCGTGGGGATCGACTGACAGGTCAACACATAGCCGCGCTCGAGTTCGTCAGGCTCCAGCGCGTAGTTCTCCACCATGTCGACGGTGCCCTCGCGCAGCACCGCGCGGCACGTGCCGCACACTCCGCCCGCGCACGCGAACGGCACATCGCCGCGCACCCGCAGCGCCGCGTTCAGGATGCTCTCCTGCGAGTGCACCGCACTCGTCACGGTCGACGTCGTGCCGTCGAGCCGGAACGAGATGGTGCACACGTCGTCGCCGGGATCGACCACGATCGGACGTCCACGCTGTGGCGCCGGTGAACCCGGTTCTCCCGTCGTGAACAGCTCGTAACGGATGCGTTCGGCGGGAACCCCACGCCCGGCGAGCGTGTCGCGACACAGCTGCACGAGCTCGAACGGCCCGCAGAAGAACCACTCGTCCACATCGTCCACGGGCACGAGCGCGTCGAGGATCTGCGCCAGCTTGCCGGCATCCAGCCGCCCGCTGAGCAGCTCGGAACTCCGCCGCTCCCTGGTCAGCACGTGATAGAGCGCAAGGCGCGAGGGATACCTGTCCTTCAGGTCCGCAAGGTCGTCGACGAACATCGTGTCCATCGCCGTGCGGTTCGAGTAGACGAGCGAGAACCGGTTGCCCTCCGAGGCCGCCAGCACGCTCTGCGCAAGGGCGATCACCGGAGTGATGCCGCTGCCGGCCGCGATCGCCGCGTAGTGTCCGGGTCTCTCGAGCAGCACCTGCGACGTGAACCTGCCTTCCGGACTCATCACGTCGAGACTCATGCCCGGCGCGAGGCTCTCCAGCGCCCAACCCGAGAAGACGCCGCCGAGGTCGCGTTTGATCGCCACCTTGAGCTCGCCGGGCGCCGGCGCCTGGCAGATCGAGTAGCTGCGCCGCAGCACGTCCTCGCCGATCTGCATGCGGATCGCGATGTACTGCCCCGGCTCGTAGTCGTACGCATGCGCGAGCTCGTCGGGCACGGCGAACGTGACCTCGATGGCATCCGGAGTCAGCCTGCGCACATCGGCGACCTCGAGAGTGTGGAACGCGCCACGACGCCTGGACTGGGACGGGAGCGGTGCCGAGATCACGCTCTCCATCAGTGGGCCTTGAAGTAGTCGAAAGGCTCCCGGCAGCGCTGGCAGACGTAGAGCGCCTTGCACGAGGTCGAGCCGAAGTGGGAGAGCTCACGGGTGTGCAACGATCCGCAGTGCGGGCAGCGGATGCCGAGCCCGAGTCCGACCCGGCCGTCCCTTCGCGCACCGGGCGGTGCGATACCGAAGGCCTCGAGCTTCGCCTTGCCTGCGTCACTCATCCAGTCGGTGGTCCAGGCGGGCGCCAGCACCGTGCGCACGGTGACGTCGGTGTAGCCCGCGTCGTTCAGCGTGTTCACGATGTCGTCGCGCATCGCGTCGATGGCGGGGCATCCGGAATACGTCGGCGTGATCTCGACCAGCACTGTTCCACCGTCGGCCGGCGCCGCGATGCGAACGGACCGCAGCACGCCGAGATCCTCGATGGTCAGCACCGGCACCTCCGGGTCGCACACGGTCGCGGCGAGCGCCCAGACCCGCTGTTCTTCGGTTCGCTGCTCCTTGGTTCGCTGCATCGTCGCGATCACCACGTCGCCCCCGGATGCCGCCTCGCAAGCACCTGCATCTCCGCGACCAGATGCCCGAACGCTTCGGTGTGCAGGCCGTCGCGTCCTCCACCGCGTGCCGGCTGCAACTCCGGCACCTGCAGTCCGGATGCGACGATGACCGCGGGAACCGTGCGTTCGAACGTCTCGCGCAGACTCTCCGGTGGCACGGCCACGGGCCCCAGCGCGGCGACCGACTCGTCAGGACGGAACAGCTCGTCGACGAACGGCCACATCGCATCGAGACCGGCCTGCATGCGCTCGTGGGAGACATCCGTGCCTCCTCCCAGCCTGCGCACCCATTGCACGCTGTGGTCGACGTGGTAGTCGACCTCCTTCAGCGCTTTGGCGGCGATCGCGGCGAGCGTGGCGTCGTCGGATGCCTGCAGCCGCCGGTACAGCGCGTCGAAGTACACCGAGGCGATGAGCTGCCTGGCGATGGTGTGCGCGAAGTCGCCGTTCGGGCGCTCGAAGAGCTGGTGGTTGCAGAACTCCTGCTCGTCGCGGAAGTACGCGAGATCGTCCTCGCTCTTGCTCCAGGCGGAGCCCGCGTAGGTGAGGAACGACCGTGCGTGACCGAGCAGATCCAGACCGATGTTGCCGAGCGCGACATCCTCTTCGAGCTCGGGGGCGTGCGCGATCCACTCGCCCAGCCGCTGGGCGAGGATGAGGGCGTCGTCTCCGAGGCCGAGCGCATACCGTGCGACGTCGTCTCTCGGGCGTTCGAGGCCCTCTGCCAGCTCGCGCTCGATCACCTCGGCCGACACGGCGGTCGAGACGGCGCGATTCGTGTGCTTCACAGGTGCGGCACCTCTTCTGACGCGGTGTAGTACGTGGCGTGACGGAATTCCTTGCCCTCCGCCGACTCGAAGAAGCCGCCGCGCGCATCCACGTCTGACGTGGTGATCTGCTCCGACGGCACGACCCAGATCGAGACGCCCTCGCCGCGCCGCGTGTAGAGGTCACGGGCGTTGCGAACGGCCATCACGGCATCCGGCGCGTGCAGCGATCCGGCGTGCACGTGCGACAGTCCGCGCGACGAGCGGATGAAGACCTCCCAGAGCGGCCACGTCTCGTGTTTTCCCGCTTCCGAACCAGGTGCGGCCATCAGGCGACCTTCTCCAGCAGCGCCGAGCAGTCGGCATCCACACGCGCCGCGTACGCCCGTGCTGCCTCCCGCACCCACGCGCCTTCTTCGTGCGCCTCACGCCGATTGGCGAGGCGAATCGTGTTGGCCTGGCCGCGACCGGCGAGCACCTCGGAGAACTCGTCCCAGTCCAACTCGCCGAAGTCGTAGTGCCCGCGCTCCTCGTTCCATTTCAGGTCGGGATCGGGCAACGTCACGCCGAGTACCTCGGCCTGCGGCACGATCATGTCGACGAAGCGCTGCCGCAGGTCGTCATTGCTGAACCGCTTGATCTTCCACGCCATGCTGCGCTGCGAGTTGGGCGACTCTCCGTCAGGAGGGCCGAACATCATCAACGCCGGCGCGTACCAGCGGTTCACCGACTCCTGGGCCATGCGGCGCTGCTCGTCGCTCCCGCGCATCAGCGTCAGCAAGATCTCGAAGCCCTGGCGCTGGTGAAACGACTCCTCTTTGCAGATGCGTACCATCGCGCGACCGTACGGACCATAGGACGCCCGGCACAGCGGCACCTGATTGCAGATCGCCGCACCGTCGACCAACCATCCGATCGATCCCATGTCGGCCCACGTGGGCGTCGTGTAGTTGAAGATCGACGAGTACTTCGCAGCACCGCTGAGCAGCTGCTCGTACATGGTGTCGCGGGTGGTGCCCAGCGTCTGCGCCGCCGAATAGAGGTAGAGCCCGTGTCCGGCCTCGTCCTGCACCTTGGCCATCAGGATCGCCTTGCGCTTCAGGCTCGGCGCGCGGGTGATCCAGTTGCCCTCCGGCTGCATGCCGATGATCTCGGAGTGGGCGTGCTGCGAGATCTGGCGCACGAGCGTCTTGCGGTAGGCATCCGGCATCCAATCTGTCGGCTCCACCCGGGAGTCCTCGTCGATCAGTCGCTGGAACTCGAGCTCCTCCGGCGTCGGCGCAGAGGCTTCGGCTGTCGTCATCGTCGACTCCATTCATTACTAACCGGTCGTTCAGTTAGTATATAGTCGGTGCCGGAAGGCCGACAACCACCCCTCGGTGTCGGCACGTTCAGCGTTCGACGAGGAGCCTGGAATGAGCAGTCAGACGATGATGCGACGCGATCGTGCCTCGGCATCCCTCGGCATGGAGGTGCTGGCCGACGAGGCGGGTTACGCGGTTGTGCGGATGCCCGTGCGCGACGAGATGCTGAACGGTTTCGACATCATCCACGGCGGCCTCGTCTTCGCGCTCGCCGACACCGCGTTCGCGATCGCCTGCAACGAAGACGAGAACGTCACGGTCGCCGCCGGCGCAGACATCACGTTTCTGAGATCCACCACCTCGGGCGCTGTGCTCACGGCGACAGCGCGCAGACGCGTACTCAGCGGACGCACCGGGCTCTACGACGTGAGCATCGTCGACGAGGCAGGCGACGCGGTCGCAGAATTCCGCGGCCGCTCCATCACCACCCGCCGTACTCCGCCCACCGCCTGAGCGACCGCCCGACAATCAGGAGAGGTCGATGTCGATGACGACACACGCACCAGCCCCAACCACCGATCTCGATCTCGATCTCGATCTCGAAGAGCGCATGACCCGCGACGAGCTCGAGGCGCTGCAGCTGAAGCGCCTGCAGTGGACCGTTCGGCACGCCTACGAGAACGTGCCGCTCTACACGCGCAAACTCGACGAAGCCGGCGTCGCGCCAACGGACATCCGCTCGCTCGAGGATGTCCACCTGCTCCCGTTCACCACGAAGGCGGACCTGCGTGAGACGTACCCGTTCGGCATGTTCGCCGTTCCGATGTCGCAGGTGGCGCGCATCCACGCCTCCAGCGGCACGACCGGACGGCCGACGGTCGTCGGGTACACGACAGGGGATCTGGATCGCTGGGCCGATCTCGTGGCGAGGTCGTTGCGGGCATCCGGCGTGCGTCCCGGCATGAAGGTGCACAACGCCTACGGCTACGGCCTCTTCACCGGCGGCCTCGGCGCGCACGCCGGCATCGAGCGGCTCGGGGCAACGGTCATCCCGGTCTCCGGGGGCCAGACCGCCAGGCAGGTGCAACTGATCAACGACTTCGAGCCGGATGCCATCATGTGCACCCCGAGCTACCTGCTCACGATCGCGGACGCGATGGAGACCGCCGGAATCGACCCTCGCGCCACGAGCCTGCGGGTCGCGATTCTCGGAGCGGAGCCGTGGACGAACGAGATGCGGCACACCATCGAGCGGCGCCTGAACATCGACGCCGTGGACATCTACGGGCTCAGCGAGGTGATGGGGCCGGGCGTCGGCAACGAGTGCGTCGAGACGAAGGACGGCCCGCACATCTGGGAGGACCACTTTCTGCCCGAGGTGATCGACGACGACGGCAACCCGCTGCCCGACGGCGAGCGCGGCGAGCTCGTTTTCACGTCGCTCACGAAAGAGGCGTTCCCTGTGCTGCGGTACCGCACCCGCGATCTGACGCGCCTGCTGCCAGGCACCGCGCGGCCGTCCATGCGCAGAATCGAGAAGATCACCGGTCGCAACGACGACATGATCATCCTGCGCGGCGTCAACCTGTTCCCGACGCAGATCGAAGAGATCGTGCTCGGCATCGAGACGCTCACGCCGCATTTCGTGCTCGAGCTGACGAGGTCAGGGCAACTGGATGCCATGACGGTGCGCATCGAACGCCACCCGGACCTGCCGCGCGAGACGTGCGAAGCCGCGGCGATCGTACTCGCGCAGCGCATCAAGGTGCACATCGGCACGAGCGTCGAGGTGAAGCTCGAGGAGCCTGGCACGCTGCCGCGCAGCGACGGCAAGTACAAGCGGGTGTATGACCTGCGCTGATGGCTCACGGATCGGACGCAAGCGGAATGCCAGACTTGGTCCGATGACTGAGACGACGAGACGCGGGCGGCCCGGGTACGACCAGCGAGGCATCCTCGAAGTCGCCGTCGCTGCCTTCAACGAGTACGGCTACGACGCCACGTCGATCGGCGTGCTCGCCCAGCGCCTCGGCCTGTCGAAGTCCGCGATCTATCACCACGTCACGTCGAAGGACGAGCTGTTGCAGCTCGCACTCGATGAGGCCCTGGACGGACTCGAGGGCGTGCTCGCCGAAGAGGGAGCCGTCACGGGTTCCGCTTCCGACCGGCTCGCCCACGTGTTGCGCGGCGCCGTGCGCGTGCTCGTCGACCGTCTTCCGTACGTGACGCTGCTGCTCCGCGTGCGCGGCAACACCGACGTGGAGCGCGCCGCCCTCTCCCGAAGGCGTGCGTTCGACCGCGCGGTCGCCCGTCTCGTCGTCAACGCCCGCGACGAGGGGTCACTGCGGGCGGACGTCGATCCCGGCATCGCCACGCGCCTGCTGTTCGGCATGATCAACTCGATCGTCGAGTGGTACCGGCCCGGCGGCGCCGAGGACGCGGAGCAGCTGGCCGACGACGTGCTCACGGTCGCCTTCGACGGCCTGCGGATGGCCGCCGATCCCCCTGCCGATCCCCCCGCCTCTTTTCAGGACATACACGCTGCCGAGCACATATCCGGCTCGGCTCGACACATGTCCTGAATTGCGGCGCCTCTGGCGTGCCGCCAGGTGCCGGCGTCGACCATCCGCCGCTCCTACTCTTTCGCGACGAGCGTCAGCACGTCGTACGTTGCCACGGTCTCGTCGCGCTGATTCGTGAGCACGGCGTCCCAGCGCACCTCGCCGTAGGCATCCGTCTCGCGCGGCGTGATCTGCTTCGCCGTCAAGTCGACGCGGATGCTGTCGCCGGGCGACACCGGAGTGAGGAACCGCAGGTTCTCGAGCCCGTAGTTCGCGAGCACGGGCCCGGGGGCCGGATCGACGAAGAGCCCTGCGGCGAACGAGATCAGCAAGTAGCCGTGCGCGACCCGACCCGGGAAGAACGGGTTCGCTGCGGCGGCCTCCTCGTCCATATGCGCGTAGAACGTGTCGCCGGTGAAGTGCGCGAAGTGCTCGATGTCGTCGAGCGTGACCTCGCGAGCCTCGGACGAGATGCGGTCGCCGATGCGCAGCTGCGACAGCGGCTTGCGGAAGGGATGCCGCTCGCCAGCCTCCGATGCCGCCCCGGCGTGCCACTCGCCGGTGATCGCCGTCAGCATGTCGGGCGACCCCTGGATCGCGGTGCGCTGCATGTGGTGCAGCACGGCCCGGATGCCGCCCAGCTCCTCCCCGCCGCCGGCTCGGCCCGGTCCTCCGTGCACGAGGTGCGGAACGGGCGAGCCGTGTCCGGTGGAACTGCGCGCGTCGTCGCGATCGAGCACGAGTACGCGGCCGTTGAACGCTGCGATGCCGCTCACCAGGTCCACGACTTCTGATGCGTCGTGGGATGCGACGCTCGTCACGAGCGAGCCGCGGCCCGCGGCGACCAGCGCGATGGCATCCGCGGTGTTCTCATAGCCGAGCACGCTCGCGACCGGACCGAAAGCTTCGACGCTGTGCACGGCATCCGCCCACTGGTCTTCGAACTCGAGGAGGATCGGCGCCACGAAAGCTCCATCGGGGTCGACGCCCCGACTCCCGTCGCTACGGACCACCTCGGGAGCGTCGAGTGACCCGAGCACGACGTGTCCACCGGCGTCGAGCAGACGACTGACCTGTCGCAGCACCTCTGTGCGCTGCTCCCTCGAGGCCAGTGGTCCCATGGTGACGCCCTCGGCACGCGGGTCGCCGAGAACGACGCGCTGGGCGATCCGCTCTGCGATCGCCGCCATGACGGCTCCGCGCGTCCGCTCGGGCACGATGATGCGACGGATCGCTGTGCACTTCTGGCCGGCCTTGGCCGTCAGCTCGGTGACCACGCCGCGCACGAACGCGTCGAACTCCGGGGTGCCGGGAGCGGCATCCCTGCCGAGCACGGAGGCGTTGATCGAGTCGGTCTCGCTGGTGAATCGCACGCCGCCGGTCTGCACGCTGTCGTGGGCGCGCAGGCGCTCGGCCGTCGACGCCGATCCTGTGAACGACACGATGTCGCCGAGCCGCAGCGCGTCGAACAGGCCTGGCACGCTGCCGGAGATGAGCTGCAGCGTGCCATCCGGCAGCAGGCCGGACTCGACGAGGATGCGCACGAACGCCTCTGCGAGATAGCCGGTCGGCGTCGCGGGCTTCACGACGGACGGAACACCGGCGAGGAACGCAGGCGCGAACTTCTCCAGCGATCCCCAGACCGGAAAGTTGAACGCGTTGATCTGCACGGCTGCTCCCGGCAGCCGCGAGTAGATATGCCGCCCGAGGAATGTGCCGCCCTTCGACAGCTGCTCCGCTGGCCCGTCGACGACGAGCTGCGTGTTCGGCAGCTCACGTCGCCCCTTCGACGAGTAGGTGAAGAGCACGCCGATGCCGCCGTCGATGTCGACCATGGCATCCGTCTTCGTGGTGCCGGTACGAGCCGAGAGCTCATAGAGCTCCTCTTTGCGGGCAGTGAGCGCCTGCGCGAACTGCTTGAGCAGCAGGGCACGCTGGTGGAATGTGAGGCGGCCGAGGGATGCCTGCCCCGTCGTGCGCGCAAACTCCAGCGCGCCGGCGAGGTCGAGCCCCTGCGTACTGACGTGCGTCACGATCTCGCCCGTCGACGCATCGCGCACCGCAACGGCATCCGAGTCGTCGTCGGGTGTCCACCACGACCCCTGCACGTAGCTGGGCAGTATGTCGGTCATCGGATGCCTCCTTGTAGGCGAGCGGGTTCGGCGAGACTGCACGTCCGCGCCGAGAGTGCGGGCTTTACCCGCTGTCTCGGCGCGGGCGTGCAGCCTCGCGGATCGTGGTGTCGCTGGTAACCTGCCGCCGTGGCAACTGTGGGCGATGACGACGGGCAGTGGCGCATCGTGCTCGGCGAGCTCGACGTCAAGATGGGCGTCGAGATCGTGGAGCAGTCGGCACAGCGCGTCGTCGCGACCATGCCGGTCGAGGGCAATCGCCAGTCGTTCGGGATGCTGCACGGCGGCGCATCCGTCGCGTTCGCCGAGGCGCTCGGATCGTGGGCCGCCGTCATCCACGCCGGTCCAGGCAAGTCGGCGGTCGGCGTCGACATCAACGCGACGCACCACCGCTCCGCCCGGTCTGGACGCGTCACCGGGGTCGCCGAGGCGATCAGCCTCGGCCGCCGGGTCACGTCGCACGCCGTGACCATCACCGACGAGGACGGCCGCCTGCTCTGCACGGCGCGCATCACGAACCTCATCGTCGACCGACCGCTGGTCGAGTAGCGGGGCGCGGTCACGCTCCGGCCTCCGGCCACTCGTAGAACCCGCGTCCGCTCTTGCGGCCGAGCTCGCCCGCGGCGACCTTGTCGCGCAGCAGCTGCGGCGGCGCGAACCGCTCGCCGAGCTTCTCGTGCAGGTACTCGGCGATGCCGAGGCGCACGTCGAGTCCGACGATGTCGGTGAGCTTCAGCGGGCCGACCGGATGCCGGTAGCCCAGTTCCATCGCCGCGTCGATGTCCTGCGCGCTGGCGACGCCGTGTTCGAGCATCCTGATCGCCTCGAGTCCGAGGGCGACGCCGAGCCTGCTGGAGGCGAATCCCGGCGCATCGCGCACCGTCACGGCCCTCTTGCCGATCCCGGCGACCCAGTCTTGCGCAGCGTCGAGGGTCTGCTGCGACGTCGCGGCACCTCGCACCACCTCGACGAGCTTCGACGCCGGCACCGGATTGAAGAAGTGCAGCCCGAGGAATCGCGATGCGTCATCCAACGCCGCACCGAGCTCGTCGATCGAGATCGACGACGTATTGCTGGCGATGATCGCGCCGGGCGCCACGACACGGATGCGCACGAGCGACTCGATCTTCAGCTCCGCCACTTCCGGTACGGCCTCGATCACGAGCCCGCAGCCCGCGAACGCCGCATCGTCCGTCCCCACGGCGAGCCGACCGGCCAGCGCATCGAGCGACTCCGTGGTGCTGCCCCGTTCGACGCTCGCCGCGGCCGAGCGCAGCACGCGTGCGGATGCCGCCACGCGCTGCTCCTCGTCACGCTCCACCACCTGCACCAGGCATCCCGACACCAGGAATGCGTGCGCGATGCCCGCACCCATCACTCCGCCGCCGAGCACGCCGATGGCCTCAGGCAGCCGCACGTGCGGCGAGCGCGTCGTCATCGCTTCCTCCGCTCGAGGAATTCGGTCATGCGCCGCCGCTTCTGGGGCGACTCGAACAGCACGGCCTGCGCCTCGAGATCGACCAGCGGATGCTCGTGCCCGGCCGCCGCGAACACCGCCTTCGTCGCGCGCGTCGCGGCCGGGTCGAGCGCGGCGATGCGGTCGGCGAGGCGATCGGCCGCCGCCAACAGGTCCGACAGCTCGACGACCTCGCCGAGCAGCCCGAGCCGCAGCGACTCGTCGGCATCCAGTCGACGACCAGCGAGCAGTACCTGCTTCGCGACCGGCTCGCCCACGAGCTCACGCAGCCGCCAGGATGCCCCAGCCGCGGCGATGATGCCGAGCCCGGTCTCCGGGTTGCCGAACACCGTGCGCTGCGTGCCGATCCGGAAGTCCGCCGCGTAGGCAAGCTCCGCTCCGCCGCCGAGAGCGTATCCGTCGACGGCGGCGATCACCGGCATCGGCAATCGCGCAATGCGGATGAACAGGTTCATGTTGATGCCGGCCAGCGCATCGTCGGCCGTACGCTCCCGCATCTCCGCGATGTCGGCACCCGACGCGAACATGCCGTCGCCACCCGCGACGACGAGGATCTTCGGATCCTCCTCGAGCTCAGCGCAGACCTCGTGCAGCTCATCGACCATGCGCCGGTCGATGGCGTTGCGCACCTCCGGGCGGTTCAGCGTGACACGCACACGGTCGGCGCCGCGGTCGACGCGGATGGTTTCCGGTGCGCTCATGCGGCATCCACCCGCGCAGCGCTCGCCTCGCCCGCCCGCTCAGTGTTCACCTCGCCCACCCGCTCGATGATCAGCGCTGAGCCCTGCCCGACCCCGACGCACATCGTGGCCAGGCCGTAGCGCGCGTTCTCGCGCTCCATACGGCCGAGCAGCGTGACGACGAGCCGTGAACCGCTTGACCCGAGCGGATGCCCCAGCGCGATCGCCCCGCCGTCGGCGTTCACCCTCGTGTCGTCGAGCCCGAGCTGACGTATCACCGCCAGCGACTGCGTCGCGAAGGCCTCGTTCAACTCGATCGCGCCGAGCTCGTCGATCGTCAGACCGCTGCGCTGCAGCACCTTGCGCGTCGCGGGAACCGGTCCGATTCCCATCACCTCCGGTGCGACGCCGACACTCGCCCCGGCCGTGACGCGAGCGCGCGGCACGAGGCCGTAGCGTTCGACGGCGTCGGCACTGGCGACGGCGATCGCGGACGCCCCGTCGTTCAGCCCGCTCGAGTTTCCTGCCGTCACGACGGATCCGCCCGCGACCACGGGACGCAATCCGGCGAGCGCCTCGAGGCTCGTGTCCCGGCGCGGACCCTCGTCGACGGTCACGGGCCCCGACCTGGTCGGAACCGCGACGATCTCGTCGTCGAAGCGGCCGGCGTCGATCGCTGCGACGGCGCGACGGTGGCTTTGCAGGGCGAAGGCGTCGGCATCCTCACGGCTCACGCCGTAGACGCGGGCGACCTCCTCGGCGGTCTCCGGCATCGAGAACGTCGCCTTGTCGCGTGCGGCGATCGCGGGGTTCGTGAAGCGCCACCCGATCGACGTGTCGAACTGGGCGCCCGGCTTCGCGAACGCGCGTTCCGGCTTCGCCTGCACCCACGGCGCCCTGGTCATGGACTCGACACCGCCCGCGACGATGATGTCGGCATCCCCCGCGCGCACTGCTTGCGCGGCCATCGCCACGGCCGAGAGGCCGGATGCGCAGAGCCGGTTGATCGTCACGCCCGGCACCTGATCCGGTAGGCCGGCCAGCAGCACTGCCATCCGCGCGACGTTGCGGTTGTCTTCACCCGCCTGGTTCGCGCCACCGAGCATCACCTCATCGATGGCATCCACCGGCACGCCCGCCCGCTCGATCACCTCGCGGACGACGAGTGCGGCGAGGTCGTCGGGACGCACGCCCGAGAGCACCCCTCCGTACCGTCCGACGGGCGTTCGCACGCCCGAAACTAGGTATGCGTCGGCCATCGTCGCCTGCCCTTCATCGCGCCACGAACGGCCGGATTACATTACCGACCGTTCGGGTAGTAATTCTGGCAGAGCGCCCCCGCGCGGTCAAACGGTGACTTCCGTGGGCGCCGCATGCCATCGCGAGTAGACCCACACCGCAAAATCGACGATTCGCCGTACGGCAACCTCGGTTTCCGTACGGCGAATCGTCACATCCCCGGTGCGGGGAAAGCGGGCGGCGTCAGGTCAGCGCGTGTAGTTCGGCGCCTCGACGACCATCTGGATGTCGTGCGGGTGCGACTCCTTGAGCCCCGCCGGCGTGATGCGCACGAACTTGCCGCGCTCCTTGAGCTCCGGAATCGTGCGAGCGCCGACGTAGAACATCGACTGACGCAGTCCGCCGGTGAGCTGGTACGCGACGGATGCCAGCGGCCCGCGATACGCGACGCGCCCCTCGATGCCCTCCGGGATGAGCTGGTCGTCGCTCGGAACATCAGCCTGGAAGTAGCGGTCACGCGAGTACGACGTCTTCTTGCCGCGCGTCTGCAGGGCGCCGAGAGATCCCATGCCGCGGTAGTTCTTGAACTGCTTGCCGTTCACGAAGACCAGGTCCCCGGGGCTCTCGTCGCACCCGGCGAGCAGGGAGCCGAGCATGACGGTGTCCGCGCCGGCGACGAGCGCCTTCGCGATGTCGCCCGAGTATTGCAGGCCGCCGTCCGCGATCAGCGGTACACCGGCGGCGCGTGCGGCGAGGGATGCCTCGTACACGGCCGTCACCTGCGGTACGCCCACGCCGGCGACGACGCGCGTCGTGCAGATGGACCCGGGTCCGACGCCGATCTTGATCGCGTCAGCACCGGCATCGATGAGTCCCTGAGCACCGGACCGGGTCGCCACGTTGCCGCCGATCACGTCGATGTGTGCGGCGCGCGGCTCGTGCTTGAGCTTGTGGATGATCTCCAGCACGCCCTTGCTGTCGCCGTTCGCGGTGTCGACGACGATCACGTCGACACCCGCGTCGACGAGTGCCATGGCGCGGTCCCACGCATCGCCGAAGAAGCCGATCGCCGCACCGACGCGAAGGCGACCCTCGTCGTCCTTCGTCGCGTCCGGATACTTCTCGCTCTTGTCGAAGTCCTTGACGGTGATGAGCCCGCGGAGCTTGCCATCGGCATCCACCAGCGGAAGCTTCTCGATCTTGTGCTGCGCGAAGATGGCGATCGCGGAGTCCGGGTCGACACCTACCGGCGCGGTGATCAGCGGCGTCCTCGTCATCACGTCGCGCACCAGCGTCGTCGACTTCTCGAACTGCGAGACGAAGCGCATGTCACGGTTGGTGATGATGCCGACGAGCGTGCCGTCGGCCTCGACCACGGGAAGACCGGAGACGCGGAACTGGCCGCACAGGGCATCCACCTCGGCGACGGTGGCATCGGGAGTCGTCGTGACCGGGTTGCTGACCATGCCGGACTCGCTGCGCTTCACCTTGTCGACCATGACCGCCTGGTCCTCGATCGAGAGGTTGCGGTGCAGAACACCGAGACCACCCTGGCGGGCCATGGCGATGGCCATGCGCGCCTCGGTGACAGTGTCCATGGCGCTGGAGAGCAGCGGCGACGCCACGGTGATGCGCCTGGAGAGGCGCGACGACGTATCGGCCTCGCTCGGAATCACGTCGGTATGCGCAGGAAGCAGCATCACGTCGTCGTAGGTCAATCCCATGAAGCCGAACGGGTCCGCCTGGTCCATCTCTCCCCTGTCTACGCCGGCACAGGAACGAAAGAGATCGTCGAACGCGCCTGCCGTGCGAATCGTGGTGCTGCTGCGTCACCTCGGCGTCGGAGCGGGGACCGTGGTGCAATCCCCCTGCACCAGCGCTTTCGGATGATCCATGTTAACGCCCGTGACCTTGACAGAATTCCGGGTGCCTCACGCGGGGACCGGAGCCGCCGCCCCGGGCTGCGGAGTGAGGGCCGCCGCGACCTTCCTGGCCGCGGAGCGGATGCGCCTCCCTGCCTTCTTGAACCAGTCGTCGTCGTCCTTGTCGCGGTTCAGGATGAGGCTCAGGATGCGCATCGCTGTGATCGCCAGCCAGAGCGCTGCGAACACCGTGTCGCCGTTCGCCACGTCGATCACGGCCAGCACGGTCGCGAGCACCGCAACCGTCAGGGCGAAGAGCACGTAACGCGTGCGCCACACATACCGCTCGTGCGATCCGCGCACGGCTCGCCGGTACGTGGTGAGCGCAACGGTCTCCGCGATGTTCGCGACGAGCACCGCGCACAGCACCACCAGCTCGGTGAAGGGCATGACTCCACTATGCGCCGCTGAGCCGACGAACGCGCCTGGGAGTACGCCGACGAGAGTGTGCGACCCAGCTATTCGGGCAGAACGTCGTCGGACACCGCGTCGGTGGCATCCGCCATGTCGCGACCTGCTGCGCGCTCGCGCCGAACCGCGACCACCATATCGACGGTCAGAACGATCAACGCGACCCACACCAGCGCGAAGCCGAACCAGCGCTCCAGCGGCATCTGCTCGTGGAGAAGCACGACGCCCACCAGAAACTGCAGCACAGGAGCGAAGTACTGGATGAACCCCATCACGACCAGCGGAAGCCGCCTCGACGCGGCCGCGAACAGCAGCAGTGGAACGGCGGTGATGATCCCCACCCCGATCGTCAACACCGTGTGCCACACGCTCACGTGCCCGAACGTGATGCCGACCGTCGCACCGACGACGATCAGCTGCACGATGGCGACCGGGGTGAGCCAGGCGGTCTCGAGCGTGAGACCGGTGAGGGCGTCCACGTCGCGTCCCACCTGCTTCTTGACCAGGCCGTAGAAGCCGAATGAGAAGGCGAGCACGAGCGCGATCCACGGCAGCTCCCCGTACCCGACGGTGAGCACCACGACGGCGACGACCGAGATGCCGATCGCGATCCATTGGGTGATGCGAAGACGCTCACGCAGCACGATGACACCGATGAGCACGGTGACGATCGGATTGATGAAGTAGCCGAGGGATGCCTCGACCACCTCGTTCGACGTCGCCGCGAACACGTAGGTCTGCCAGTTCACATAGATCAGCGCACCCGCCAGCCCCATGATGAGCACGATGCGGGGCCGCTTCAGGATGGCCGCGAACGCACGCCAGGCACGCGTCACCAGGATGGCGATCGCGCAGAACGCCAGCGAGAAGATCACCCGCCATGCGACGATCTCGAACGCTCCGGAGGGCGCAAGCGCGATGAAGTAGACCGGCAGGAACCCCCAGAGCACATACGACGCGACGGCGTAGACCATGCCGCGCGTGCTGAGGCGATCCGCCGAAGACGGGGCGGGAACGTCGGGGCGCTGCACAGGTGTGGACACCTGGTTCATCGTATTCGTACCCTCTGTGCTCGGCTCCGGCCGGTCGAGTGCGTCCTCTTCCGCCGGTCGACGAAGGGGTCCGGATGCACAGGCATCCGGACCCCTTCACGCAGCGTTGAGGCTGCGTACGTGAGCGAGCGTCAGCGCTCGATGACCGCCAGCACGTCGCGGGCCGACAGCACGAGCAGCTCGTCGCCGCCGAACTTGACCTCGGTGCCGCCGTACTTCGAGTAGAGCACCTTGTCGCCGACGTTCACGTCGAGCGGAACACGGTTGCCGTTGTCGTCGATGCGACCGGGTCCGACGGCGACGACCTCGCCCTCCTGCGGCTTCTCCTTGGCGGTGTCCGGAATGACCAGACCCGACGCCGTGGTCTGCTCAGCCTCGACCTGCTTGATAACGATGCGATCCTCGAGCGGCTTGATGGAGACCGACACGGTTGACCTCTTTCTGTACTTTGTACTGAAGACGTAGTTAGCACACTGACAGTGAGAGTGCTAATGAGAGTGTAGGCGCACGGCTGGCACTCGTGCAACGTGAGTGCAACCTTCGTTCGCATCGGCCACCGGCAATCCGTCGCGGTGCAGGTCGCCGCGATAGGTTGGCGCAGTGGAACGCGCGGAGCTCGTCGAGTTGCTGAGCCCCGAGGGGCTCGGCCTGCTGGATTCCCTTCCGCCGTACGAGAGCTCTGCAGACGTGGTGCACACGGTGAGCGCGTTGCGCAAACAGGGGCATCCGCCGGGGCTGGTCGCCGCTGTGCTCACCCAGTCCAAGCTTCGCGCGAAGGCCGCAGCCAAGTTCGGACCGTTCGCCTCGCGCATGCTGTTCACCGAGGCAGGGCTCGAACAGGCGACACGGCTTTCGGTCGCGGCACGTCACGCTGCGCGTTTCGCACAGGCGGGCCCCACCAGAGTCGCCGACCTCGGCTGCGGCATCGGCGGAGACGCGATGGCGATGTCCGCGCTCGATCTGCAGGTCACGGCGGTCGACGTCGACGAGGTCACCGCCGCGATCGCAAGTTACAACCTCGCACCGTTTCCCGGCGCGACCGTGCTGAACGCCCGGGCAGAAGATTTCGATCTCACCGGACAGGATGCCGCCTACCTCGACCCTGCCCGCCGTACGTCCGGCCATTCCGGCACGAAGCGGCTGGCGAACGCGGCCGATTGGTCCCCGAACCTCGACTTCGTTTTCGGTCTCGCCGAGCGGATGCCCGTCGGCGTCAAACTCGGTCCTGGCATCGACCGCTCACTTCTTCCCGACGACGCCGAGGCGCAGTGGATCTCGGTGGACGGCCAGGTGGTGGAGGTCGGAGTCTGGACTGGCGCGCTCGCTCGCGAAGGCATCCGCCGGGCCGCGCTGGTGCTCCGTGCAGACGGCGCCGCAGAGCTGACCGGAGCCACCGACGCTGAGGACGAACCCGCCGGAGATCTCGGCGAATTCCTCTACGAACCCGACGGCGCCGTCATCCGCGCCCGACTGATCGGCGAGGTAGCCAGAGGGCTGAACGCGCACATGCTGCGCCACGACATCGCCTATCTCACGGCAGACGCACTGACACCGACACCGTTCGCCACCGCATTCCGGGTGCTCGAGGAGCTGCCCTACAAGGAGTCCGAATTGCGCGCGGCGTTGGCCAGGCGCGGCATCGGAAAGCTCGAGATCAAGAAGCGCGGAGCGGATGTCGACCCCGCCGCCCTGCGCACCCGGCTGAAACTCAAGGGCGAGCGAGCCGCGACCCTCGTTCTCACCCGCATCGGAGCACGGCACGCGGCCCTGCTCGTCGAGCGCTGCTGAGAAGGGCGAACACGGGCCGGGAACGAGCGAAGGGCCGCACCGGAAAATCCGGGGCGGCCCTTCGCGTCGGATCAGTAGCCGTAGTCCAGGCTCGCCGAGGCGATCGCTCCGATGATGATGAAGAGGATCCAGAGCAGGATCAGCCCGACCGAGACGAAGCCCAGAATGATGCCGGTGAGCCACAGACCCTTCGCCTGCGGCTCGCGGCTCTTGCCGAGGAAGCCGAGCACGATGCCGGCGATGCCGAACAGCACGCCCCACCCGAGTGAGATGACACCGATGATGCCGCCGATCAGGGCGAGGATGCTCAGAATCGGTGTCTTCTGCGCCACCGGAGCGTACGGCTGGCCGTATTGGGGTGCACCGTACGGTTGCTGAGGCGCGCCGTAGGGCTGCTGCGGAGCGCCATAGGGCTGCTGAGGTGCACCATACGGCTGCTGTTGCGGCGCACCGTAGGGCTGCTGGGGTGCACCGTAAGGCTGCTGAGGCGGCTGAGGCGCGCCGTATGGCTGCTGCGGAGCAGGCGGCTGCTGAGGTGCCACGTAAGGCTGCTGCGGTGCTGCAGGCTGCTGCGGAGCAGGCGGTTGCTGCGGCGGGACGGGCTGCTCCGGCGGCACAGGAGGCTGCTGCGGCGCCCCGTATCCGGGAGGCGGCGGAACCTGCTCGGGGTTCTGCGGGGCGTTCGGGTCGGACATGGACGGATTCCTTTCTGATGTCGCCGCGGCCGGGGTGCTCCGGCCGTGCAGCGAACCTATGCTCGACGCCTCAGGGCGTCGTGTCAATCGCCGTGCTCATCGGGAATCCATACGCACGACATCGGAACCGACATGCGGCTGGATGCCGACACCTGCGAACACGGATACGACGAAGCGGGCCGCCTTGTCGACGGCCCGCCTCATCCGCGCAGATCAGTAGCTGAGTGACGAGCCCACCGACGCCAGGATGGCGACGAGGACGATGATCCAGATGATCTCGATCACGATCGCGACGAAACCGAGGATGATGCCCGTCAGCCAGAAGCCCTTGGCCTGCGGCTCCTTGCTACGGCCGAGGAAGCCGAGCACGACGGCGGCGATGGCGAAGAGTCCTCCGAAGTAGAAGAACGATCCGACGATGCCGATGATGCCGCCGATGAGCGACAGGATGCTCAGGATCGGCGTCTTCTGCGCCACCGGAGCGTACGGCTGACCGTACTGCGGAGCGGCCGGAGCGCCGTACTGGGGCGCTGCGGGCTGCTGCGGCGGGACCGGAGGCTGCGGAGCGCTGTACGCCGGCGGCTGCTGCGGAGCGGCAGGCTGCTGCGGCGGGACCGGAGGCTGCGGGGGCACCGGCTGCTGCGGAGCGGCAGACGGGTCCTGGGGAGTGTTGGGATCGGACATGTGCGTGATCCTTTCGGACGGAGCGGACCATGGCGGGCCCACGTCGTGTGATTCGCTCGTGAAGATTCCTGAGCGAAAGCTGTGTATTCAGTACTCTGGCATCCCTAGAAAGGGGTGTCAACGAGTAGTGCGGCTCGGCGTGTCATCCGCCGCAACACCGATCACGGTCAATGGTCGCGGGCGATCGGCAGCCTCGCGCGTGCGTTCAGACCTGGATGTCGGTGACCGGCAGAGTCGAATCCGCCCCGAAATCGAGGCCGCTGGGTGCGTGC
This sequence comes from Humibacter sp. RRB41, assembly GCF_022761015.1. GTDB lineage: Bacteria > Actinomycetota > Actinomycetes > Actinomycetales > Microbacteriaceae > Humibacter. Next base: position 927,416 of record NZ_JAKWJQ010000001.1, on the reverse strand, counting down.
CCGGCCGCGATCCGCTGCGCCGCGAGCGCAGCGATCATTGCGCCGTTGTCGGTGCACAGCGACAGCGCGGGAATGCGCAGGGCGATGCCGGCGGCATCCGTGCGCTCCTTCGCCAGCTGCCGCACGCGCGCATTCGCCACCACCCCGCCGCCCAGCAGCAGGCGCGGCACCTCCCGGTCGACGCACGCCGCGATCGCCTTGCGCAGCAGCACATCGACGACGGCCTCGCGGAAGCTCGCCGCGACATCCGCGACCGGAACGGGCTCGCCGGCATCCTCGCGTTTCTCGACCCAGCGGGCGACGGCGGTCTTGAGCCCGGAGAACGAGAAGTCGTAGCGATGCTTCGCCATGTCCTTGGGCAGGGTCAGTCCGCGGGGGAATCGGATCGCGTTCGGATCGCCGGTCGCCGCGACCCGATCGATCTGCGGTCCGCCCGGGTAGGGCAGGCCGAGCACGCGTGCGACCTTGTCGAACGCCTCTCCCGCGGCATCGTCGATGGTCTCGCCGAGCAGCTCGACGTCGTCGGTGAGGCTTCGCACATGGAGCAGCGAGGTGTGACCGCCCGAGACGAGCAGCGCGATCGTCGGCAGCTCGATCTCGCGTCCTTGGCCACCGTCCGCGTCGAGCAGGTCGGCGCCGACGTGACCGACCAGGTGGTTCACGCCGTACAGCGGCTTGTCGAGTGCCACGGCGAGCGCCTTCGCCGCCCCGACGCCGACCATGAGAGCGCCTGCGAGGCCGGGTCCGCAGGTGACCGCGATGGCATCGAGCTCCTCGAGCCGGATGCCCGCGCGCGCCACAGCCTCCGTGATCGTCGGCTCCAACGCCTCCAGATGCGCCCGCGCCGCCACCTCGGGAACAACGCCGCCGTAGCGGGCGTGCTCGTCCATGCTCGACGCGATCACGTTCGCGAGAAGGCGCGTGCCTCGCACGATGCCGATTCCGGTCTCGTCGCACGACGTCTCGATGCCGAGGACCAGGGGCTCGGCACGGGAGTTGGTGTGCGCGCTTCGAAGGGCGTCCTGCATCGGCAGGGTCAAACGCATCACCAAGGCGTCGACGTCGTCGGGCTGGTAGTAGTGCGGTCGCACGGCCAGCTGCTCGAATCCGAGGGAGGCGTAGAGCCGCTGGGCGCCTGGGTTGTCGGCTCGAACCTCGAGAAACACCTCGCGGGCGTCCCGGCGTTCCGCCTCGTCGATGAGCGCAAGCATCAGCGAGCGGCCGAGGCCCGCGCGCCGCACGGCCGGGGCGACGGCGATGGTCTGGATGTCGGCATCCGTCGATCCGTTCACGGCGCGAAGACCCGCGTATCCGACGACCCCCGGTTCTCCGGATCCAGCGCGTTCGGCGACGAGATAGTACGAATGCTCGCTCCTGAGCTCGGAGCGCATCATGGCGGGCGACCAGGCATCCGTCACGAAGGTCGAGGTTTCGAGCGACATGATCGCGTCGAGGTCGGCCATGGTCGCCCGGCGCAGCACGGGCGGGGGTACGGGGGCTGACGCAGAAGCGGCGTCCGCTGTCATGCCGTGACTCGCTTCGGGCCGGTGGACGGGGTGACGTCCGGCGAACGCAGGTAGAGCGGGCGATCTTCGGCGAACGGCCGCCGATGCGCATAGAGCCATTCGGCGAGCAGCCCGAGCTGACCAGCTGAGACGGATGCCGCGTCGTATCTCGGCAGGTCGGCGTGCGGCACCTCCGCAGGCTTGGCAAGTCCTGGTCCGCCGCTGCGCAGCGGGATGCCGAGCACGTCCACACCGCCGTACGCGCTCCAGTAGAGCTCACGGCGACGGGCATCCGTGACGACGAGCAGCGGACCGGTGTGGCCGGCGCTGTAGCGCTCGAGCGCGACCGCATCGTGGCTCACGATCGGCACGAGCGGCTTGCCCGCACCGAGTGCGAACGCCTTCGCGGCCGCGATGCCGACCCGCAGCCCGGTGAACGGACCCGGCCCCATGCCGGCGACAACGCCAGAAAGGCGAGCGGGCGTGACGGATGCCTGCGCCAGCGCATCCCGCACCATCCCACCGATCACCTCGGCGTGCCGCATCGTGTCAACCGTGGTCAGCTCGCTGAGCACGCCACCCTCGAGGTCGACGACCGCGACGGAGGTGCCGGCCGACGTGTCGATGGCGAGGAGCATCCCTCCAGCGTAGTCAGCGCGCAGGCACCACGGCTTTTCGACGACCATGCGGATGACTGAGGCTTGCGTCGCTTCACACCCAACGCGGACCGTGCTGCGTGATCGTCACCGTGCGCGGCTCTTCGGGGGCCGCGTCGGCGTCGGCGCCTTCGTCCCCGTCGGCTGCCGGGCCCCCGTCGCCTGCTACGTCCCCTGCGCCCGTCGGTCGTTCGATCGCGACGTCGAGCCAGGAGTCCGCGACGCCGTCCAGCATGCCGTCGCCCCACTCGACGACCACCACGGAACTCGCGAAGTCGATGTCGAGATCATCGAGCTCGAGCGCGTCGCCCAGGCGGTACGCGTCGACATGGACGAGCGGCGCTCCGCCCGTCAGCGACGGATGCGTGCGGGCCAGCACGAACGTCGGGCTGGTCACCGGTCCACGAACGTCGAGCCCCTCGCCGATGCCGCGCGTGAGGGTGGTCTTTCCCGCGCCGAGCGGTCCCGTGAGCACCAGCAGGTCGCCGGCCCGCAGCTGCGCAGCAAGACGACGCCCGAGCGCTTCCATCTCGTCGGACGTCGCGACGGTATATGTGCCGGCCAAGGCTTCACTGCCCGACATAGCGCCTGGTCACCCGCCCTCCGAGCCTGGTGACGATGTCATAGCCGATCGTGCCCGCCGCGCGGGCCCAGTCCTCGGCGCTCGGCACACCGGACGCCGGGTCGCCGAAGAGGATCACCTCGTCCCCCACAGCCACCGCCCGTTCGCCCGTCGCGATCACGATCTGGTCCATGGCGACGCGCCCGGCGATCTGGAATCGTTCGCCGCCGATCACCACCGGGGCCGCACCGGATGCCTGCCTCGGTACTCCGTCCGCATATCCGACCGGAACCAGTGCCAGGTTCGTCGCGCCGTTCGCCCGGTAGGTGTGGCCGTATGACACGCCTTGGCCGTGTTCGATGCGTCGCACCGCTATGACGCGCGTGCGCAGGGTCATGGCGGGGCGCAGACCGAACTCGGCCGGCTCCCGGTCGGAGAACGGCGAGAGGCCGTAGATCGTGATGCCCGTGCGCACCGTGTTGTATCTGGTGCGCGGCAGTGTGAGCGCGGCGCCGCTGGCCGCGAGGTGCACGAACTCGGGGTCGAGCCCCGCAGCGGACGCCTCCGCGAGTCCCAGGTCGAAGGCGTCGGCTTGAGCGGCATCCGCCTCGGGCGACGTGCCGGACAGATGGCTGAAGACGCCAGCGACGGTGACGAGGCCCGCGATCTCGGCCACGCGCGCCGCGCGGGTCACGGAGGGCCAGGCATCCGGTGAGACGCCGTTGCGGCTGAGGCCGGTGTCGAGCTTGAGGTGCACGACCGCCGGCCTGCCGACGCGGGTCGTGGCGTCGATCACGGACTGCAGCTGGTCGAGCGACGAGACGCCGATCTCGATGTCGGCGACGATCGCGCTCTCGAAGTCGGCGTCGGGGTCGTGCAGCCAGGCGAGGACGGGCGCCGTGATGCCGGCATCCCGCAGCTCGTGCGCCTCGGCCAGATCGGCGACCCCGAGCTTGTCGGCTCCGCCTCGCAGCGCCGCGTGCGCGACGGGAACCGCTCCGTGACCGTACCCGTTGGCCTTCACCACGGCGATGAGATGCTCCGTGCCGATTCTCGAACGCAGCACGCGCACGTTCTCCGTGATCGCATCGAGATCGACGACGGCTTCGCGCAGCGGCGATGCCCCGCTCACGAGCCGCCGCCTGTCACGGCGCCTGCCGCCGGCAGCACAGGGTCGCCGGTCTCTGCGACCACGAAGGCGCACGCCACGCCCGCATCGTGCGTCATTGTCAGATGCCAGCGCAGGATGCCCCGCTCGGCAGCCACCTCGCCGACGGTTCCGTGCAGCACGAGGTCGGGGTTGCCGTGCTCATCTCTGACCACCTCGACGTCGGTCGCGGTGATCAGATCCGGGCGTCCGAGCGCCTTGATCACGGCCTCCTTCGCCGCGAATCGGGCAGCCAGCGAGTGCATCGGCAGACCCCGTTCGCTCTCAGCGAACAGGCGGGTGAGCAGCTTGGGCGTGCGGGTGACCGCACGGTCGAAGCGGGCGAGGTCGACGATGTCGACGCCGATGCCGGCGATCACGGGGTTGCTCGCTCAGTGCGTTGCAGCATCCGCTCGGCTCCTCTTCGACCGTGGCTCATTCGACCGTGGCCCGCTCGATCGCGGCCTACTCGACCGTGACCGACTTGGCCAGGTTACGCGGCTGGTCGACGTCGAGGCCCTTCGCCGTGGCGAGCTCCATCGCGAAGATCTGCAGCGGGATGACGGCCAGCAGCGGCTCGAACAGCGGTGCGGCGAGCGGAATGCGCACCACCTCGTCCGCGAACGGCAGCACGGAGGCGTCGCCTTCCTCCGCGATCGCGAGCACGCGAGCGCCGCGAGCGCGGATCTCCTGGATGTTCGACACGACCTTCTTGTGCATCTCGTCGGACCCGCGTGGGCTCGGCACCACCACGAACACGGGCTGTCCCGGCTCGATCAGCGCGATCGGTCCGTGCTTCAGCTCACCCGCGGCGAAGCCCTCGGCGTGGATGTACGCGAGCTCCTTGAGCTTGAGCGCACCCTCGAGCGCGATCGGATAGCCGACGTGCCGGCCGAGGAACAGCACGGCCCTGGTGTCGCTCATCCAATGCGCGAGCTGCGCAACGGAGTCGGTGGACTCCAGCACCCGCTCCAACTTGCCCGGAATGGCGGTGAGCTCGGCGATGGCGGCCGCCTGCTCCGCGACGGAGAGCGTGCCGCGCAGCCGCGCGAGGTGCAGGCCGAACAGATAGAGCGCGGTGATCTGGGCGACGAACGCCTTCGTGGAGGCGACCGCCACTTCGGGTCCGGCGTGGGTGTACACCGCGCCGTCGGACTCCCGCGGAATGGTCGCACCCTGGGTATTGCAGATCGACAGCGTCTTGGCACCGGCCTCACGTGCGAACTTCACGGCCATCAGCGTGTCCATGGTCTCGCCCGACTGACTGATCGAGATCACCAGAGTCGACGGCGTGATGACCGGGTCGCGGTAGCGGAACTCGTGGCTGAGCTCCACCTCGACAGGGATGCGCGCCCATTTCTCGATCGCGTACGAGCCGACCTGCCCGGCGTACGCCGCCGTGCCGCAGGCGATGATGGTGATGCGGTCGATACCTACGAGCAGGGCGTCGAGGTCCTCGAGTTCGGGGATGACGGCAGCGTCGTCGCGAATGCGGCCGCGCAGCGTGTTGGCGACGGCATCCGGTTCCTCGGCGATCTCCTTCGCCATGAAGCTCGGCCAGCCGCCCTTGTCGGCGGCAGAGGCATCCCACGCCACCTCGAACGGCTCGACGTCGACGCCGTTGCCGTCGAAGTCGGTGACGGTCACCTCGTCCGGCGTGATGACGACGATCTGGTCCTGGCCGATCGCGACCGCGCGACGGGTGTGCTCGACGAAAGCGGCGACATCCGATCCGAGAAAGTTCTCGCCATCACCCAGGCCGATGACCAGGGGTGAGTTGCGACGAGCACCGACCACGACGCCCGGCCGTTCACGATGCACGGCGAGCAGAGTGAAGGCGCCCTCGAGGCGTGCCGCAACGGCCCTGAAGGCTTCGACCAGATCGCCGGTGCGACGGTATTCGCGGCCGAGCAGCACGGCGGCCACCTCGGTGTCGGTCTCGCTGGCGAACTCGATTCCCTCTGCGGTCAGCTCGTCGCGCAGCGAGGCGAAGTTCTCGATGATGCCATTGTGGATGACGGCGAGCCTGCCGTCATCGCCGAGATGCGGATGCGCGTTGCGGTCGGTCGGGCCGCCGTGCGTCGCCCATCGCGTGTGGCCGATGCCGGTCGCGCCGTCCGAGATCGGATGCCGCTGCAGCTCGTCCTCGAGCACGCCCAGCTTGCCGGCCCGCTTGGCCACGTTCAGCTCGCCTGCGGCGTCGATCACGGCCACCCCTGCAGAGTCGTAGCCGCGGTATTCCAGCCGCTTCAGCCCGCCGAGCAACACCTCAAGGGACCGGTCATGGCCCACGTATCCGACGATTCCGCACATGGGCGCCAAGTGTACCGATCCGAGGCTGGCCGGACGCCGCTGACAGCGGCACTAGACTCATCACCCATGGCAGGGAACGGTTCGGCGCATGTCGCCGCGCAGTTCTCACCCTTCCTCGAACTCGATCGCAGCGACTGGGCAGATCTGGCCAAGAGCACCCCGCAGCCGCTGAGCGAGACGGAGATCGTGCAGTTGCGCGGTCTCGGCGATCCGCTCGACATGCGCGAGGTGGCGGAGGTCTACCTGCCGCTCAGCCGCCTGCTGAGCATGTACGCAGAGGGTGCGCAGCGACTGCACCGTGCCACCAGCGACTTCCTCGGCGAGCGTGCTGCCCGCACCCCGTTCGTCATCGGCGTCGCCGGTTCGGTGGCGGTCGGCAAGTCCACGATCGCGCGCCTTCTGCGCGAGCTTTTGAGTCGCTGGCCCACCACCCCGAACGTGCAACTGGTGACGACCGACGGATTCCTGCTGCCCAATGCCGAGCTCGAGCGGCGAGGGATCATGAGCCGCAAGGGCTTCCCCGAGTCGTACGATCGCCGCGCGCTGCTGCGCTTCGTCACCGCCGTGAAGAGCGGCGCCGACGAGGTGCGCGCGCCGTTCTACTCGCACCTCAGCTACGACATCGTGTCCGACGCCCAGGTGGTGGTGCGACGTCCTGATGTTCTCATCGTCGAGGGCCTCAACGTGCTGCAGCCGGCCGGGGGCGGCAACCGTCTCGCGGTGAGCGACCTCTTCGACTTCAGCATCTACGTGGATGCCCGTGCCACCGACATCGAGAACTGGTACGTCGAGCGCTTCCTCAAGTTGCAGCGAGGGGCGTTCGCCGATCCGAAGTCGTACTTCCACCGGTACGCCTCGCTCACCGGAGAGGAGGCGCGAGCCCAGGCCCTGTCGATCTGGCGCGCGATCAACGAGCCCAACCTGCTGCAGAACATCCGCCCGACGAGGTCGAGAGCGAAGCTCGTGCTGCGCAAGGGCACCAATCACACCGTCTCGACAGTGCTGCTCCGCAAGCTGTAAGGCCCACCGCCGGTCGATCAGCGGGGGCGGGGGCGGCTACAGCGCGAGCTGCACGCGCACGACGTCGGCGAGCGTGTGTGCGTGGCGGTCGGCTGTCTCTTGGTCTGCTGCCTCGACCATGACGCGCACCATGGGTTCCGTGCCGGACGGACGCAGCAGCACACGACCGGTCTCGCCGAGCGCGACCTCCGCATCGGAGACCGCCTTCGCGATCACGACGTCGTCCTTGAGGCGATGGTGGTCCACTCCGCGCACGTTCACGAGGATCTGCGGGTACACCGTCATGCACGCAGCGAGCTCCGAGAGCGGCTTGCCCTTGCGTGCGATCTCGCTGACCAGGTGCAGTCCGGTCAGGATGCCGTCGCCCGTCGTCGCGAACTCGCTCATGATCACGTGTCCGGACTGCTCACCGCCGAGCGAGAAGCCGTTCTCGTTCATGCGCTCCAGCACGTAGCGGTCACCCACGTTGGTCTGCACCACATCGATGCCGTTCTCGGCCATCGCGAGGCGCAACCCGAGGTTGCTCATCACCGTGGTGACCAGCGTGTTCTGGTTCAGCTTGCCGCGCTCGGCCATGCTGAGGGCGAGGATGGCCATGATCTGGTCGCCGTCCACGCTGTTGCCGTCTGCGTCGACGGCGAGGCAGCGATCGGCATCGCCGTCGTGCGCGATCCCCACGTCGGCACCGTGTGCGACGACCGCCTCAGCGAGCTTGTCGATGTGCGTCGACCCGACGCCGTCGTTGATGTTCATGCCGTCGGGATCGTCACCGATCACGGTGACCCTGGCACCGGCGTCCGTGAACACCTCGGGAGAGATGCCCGCGGCCGCGCCGTTCGCGCAGTCGAGCAGCACGTGGATGCCGTCGAGCCGATGCGGCAGGCTCGCCAGCAGGTGGAGCACGTAGCGGTCCTCGGCATCCGCGAAGCGCCGGATGCGGCCGACGTCGGCGCCGGTCGGCGTCAGCTTCGGCTTGCCGAGCGCAGCCTCGATGCGGTCCTCGACCACGTCGGGCAGCTTGGTGCCGCCACGGGCGAAGATCTTGATGCCGTTGTCGGGCGCCGGATTGTGCGATGCCGAGATCATCACACCGAAATCCGCGCCGATGTCGGCGATCAGAAAGGCTGCAGCCGGGGTCGGGATGACTCCGGCGTCGAGGACATCGACGCCGGAGCTCGCGAGCCCTGCCGCAACCGCCGAGATCAGAAACTCACCCGAGACGCGGGGATCGCGGGCCACGACTGCCACAGGGCGTTTGCCCTGGGCGCGCCGTGCCTCTGCGCTGCGTCCCTGCGTGAGCACGACGGCCGCCGCCTGGGCAACGCCCAGAGCGAGGTCCGCCGTCAGTTCGCCGTTCGCGAGTCCGCGAACGCCATCCGTACCGAAGAGCCGTGCCATGAAGCCGCAGCCTACGAGCGCTGAATCAGCGCTTCGAGTACTGCGGGGCCTTGCGGGCCTTCTTGAGACCGGCCTTCTTGCGCTCCTTGACCCGTGCGTCGCGGCTCAGGAAGCCGGACTTCTTCAGGGTCGCGCGGTTGTTCTCTTCGTCGATCTGGTTCAGCGCACGGGCGATGCCGAGGCGCAGTGCGCCAGCCTGGCCGGAGGGGCCACCGCCGGTGATGCGGGCGATCACGTCGTAGCCGCCGAGCAGGTCGAGCACCTTGAACGGGTCGGTGATGAGCTGCTGGTGCAGCTTGTTCGGGAAGTAGTCGGCGAACTCACGGCTGTTGACCGTGATGGTGCCGGAGCCCGGAACGAGGCGCACGCGGGCGATCGCCTGCTTGCGGCGGCCGACGGCCGCACCGGGAACATTGAGAACCGGGCGGGGCGTCGCTGCTGGCGCCTCGGTGGCCGGGGTTTCGGTCGTGAAGCTCTGCGGCACTTCTTGTGCCTCGAGCTGGTCGGAGATCTTCGCCACGATGGTTTCGTCCTTGTCTGAAGAAAGAGAAGAGTTCTGGGAACCGGCGCTTACTGGGCGACCTGGTCGAGGGTGTAGGGCTTCGGCTGCTGGGCCGAGTGCGGGTGCTCAGAACCGGTGTAGACCTTGAGCTTGCTCAGCTGGGCGCGGCCGATCGTGTTCTTCGGCAGCATGCCGCGAACGGCCTTCTCGACGGCACGAACCGGGTTCTTCTCGAGAAGCTCGGCATACGTGACAGCCGACAGACCGCCCGGGTAGCCGGAGTGGCGGTACGCCTTCTTCTGCAGCGCCTTCTGACCAGTGAGGGCCACCTTGTCGGCGTTGATGATGATGACGAAGTCACCGGTGTCGACGTGCGGAGCGAACGTCGGCTTGTTCTTGCCGCGAAGGATCGCGGCCGTGTGGCTGGCCAGGCGGCCGAGCACGACATCGGTGGCGTCGATGATGACCCAGTCGCGCTGGATCTCGGATGCCTTGGGGCTGAAAGTGCGCGTCACAGTAGTGGCTGCTTTCTTGTCTCGTGGTTGGGTGGTCGTGAATCCCACTCCGGTCGGGTGTTGCCGGCTCGATGATCCGGAAACGCCGCAGGTGGAGGGCTCAACTACGGATGCCGCACCGCAGTGGCGCGGACACCAAGGGTCAATGGTACGCGAGGCATCCGCCCGCGTCCAATCGGCGCCGCGCTCAGCCCTTGACGGCGCCCGCCGCGATGTTCGCGATGAAGTGCCGGGATCCGATGATGAAGATCGCGATCAACGGAAGCACGCTGATCAGCGCACCCGCCATCACCCAGCCGTAGTTGGTGGCGTACGACGTGTTCAGGCTCGCCAGAGCCGTCTGCAACGTCTGCGTGCCCGGATTCACCAGCACCACGAGGGGCCAGACATAGTCATTCCAGGCACTGATGAACGTGAAGATGCCGAGGAAGGCGATGCCACCGCGCATCATCGGCACCCCGATGCTCCAATAGGTGCGGAAGAACCCCGCACCGTCGATGCGAGCCGACTCGATGAGTTCGTTGGGCACCGAGGTCTCGCAGAACTGCCGCAGCAGGAAGATGCCGAACGCGTTCGCCGCCCCCGGGATGATCAGGGCCTGGAGTTCGCCGACCCAGCCCAGCTTGCTCATCAGCACGAAGCTCGGCACCAGCGACAGGCTCGCCGGAATGAGGAACGTGACCAGAAGCACGCGGAAGAGCGCATTCTTGCCGGGGAACTCGTACTTGGCGAACGTGAACGCGGCCAACGAGTCGAAGAACATGACCAGCAGGGCGCACAATCCAGACACGATGAACGAGTTGAGCATCGCCTGGAAGATGTTGACGTTGTCGAGCACCCCCTGGATGTTGGCCAACAGCTGATTGCTCGGGAAGAGGTCGGGCGGAAATCCGAAGATCTGCGCCGTCGTCTGGGTCGACATCGCGAAGAGCCAGTAAAAGGGGAAGAGCGAGAGGATGACCCCCACCCAGATGCACGCGTGCGTGACGATGCGCGTGACGAGCTTTCTTCTACGCGCGACCGATCCTTCGTGATCGTTGAAGCGCTGGATCGCCTCGGGAGCGGCAGTGGTTGCCATGACGGTCATCGTGTGGACTCCTTCGTCGCTGCGGCCCGGCGTGCCGTGAATCGGGATATCAGGCTCGGGGCGACCTGACCGAGTTGGTCCTCCCTGCGCCCCATCACGAGGCGCCAATTGATGAGGGCGAACACCGCCACGAGAACGAACAGGGCCCACGAGATGGCCGAGCCGTAACCGAAGTCGAAGTTGTTGAACGCTTGGTAGTACTGGTAGAGCACGATGGTCAGGCCGGCGCTGTTCGTACCTCCGAGATTGGGAACACCGGTGTTGCCCAACAACACCTGAGGTTCGGTGAAGAGCGACAGTCCGCCGATGGTCGAGGTGATCACGGTGAAGAGGATCACCGGTCGCAGCAGCGGAACAGTGATGCGGGAGAAGATGCGCCAGGTGCTCGCCCCGTCGACGCGCGCCGAGTCGTAGAGCTCCGTCGAGATCGCCTGCAGCCCGGCGAGGTAGATGATCGCGTTGTATCCGGTGAAGCGCCAGATCACCATGATGGCGATCGTCACCTTGATGCCCCAGGGGTTGGTCAGCCACTGCACTCCCGCATCCGATCCGGCGATCCACTTGAGGAACGAGTTCGCCAGACCGAACTGATCGGAGAAGACCGATCCGAAGACGATCGCCATGGCGACCATCGATGTGACGTTCGGGATGAAGAACGCCACCCGGTAGAACGACTTCATCCGGATGTTCTGGTGCAGCAGGAATGCGATGACCAGCGCGATGAACAGCATCGGGATCGTCGAGATCACCCAGATGATGAACGTGTTCCACACCGATTGCCAGAACAGGGAGTCCCCGAGAAGGTAGCTGTACTGATCGAGCCCGACGAACGTCATCTTGCCCATGCCGTCCCAGCTCGTGAACGAGATCACGATGGAGAACACGATGGGGAACGCGCCGAAGACGAGGAACAGAACGTAGAACGGCGCGATCGACAGATAATGCGGCCACCACCGCAGGAACCCGTTCTTGCGCGTCTTCGACGCGGCGATCGGAGTGTTGCGGGGCTTCGAGCGCAGCGGAACCCCCGTGGTGTGTGCGGTCATGCGTTCACCCCGTGCTTGCGAAGGACTCGATTGGTCTGGTTGACAGCGTCATCCCACGCCCGATCGGGGTCCTTGCCACCGGCCTCGACGTTGACGATCTGCGTGGTGAAGAAGTTCGCGATCTGCTCGTAGGTCGAGATGAAGGCTGCCGGTACGGTCTCCGCCTGCCTCTTGAAGAAGTCCAAGGAATTCTGAGGGCCGAAGAAGCCCTTGCTCGCGTCTTTCATGCGGCCGCTCGTCAGTGCTCCGGGAGTCGACGGGAACAGCTGCACCTCGTTGTAGGCCTGCGCCTGGCGATCCGCGCTCTGCGACCAGACGATGAAGTCGTATGCCGCCTTCGGGTCTTTGCAGGTGTGCGGGATCGCGAGGAATGACCCGCCGCTGTTGCCTGCGCGCACAGGCTGCGACGCGAGACGCCACTTGCCCTTGGTCGCCGGCGCGGTGTCGAGGAGGATCTGCGCCCACCAGACAGCTTCGATGTGACCGGCCGTCTTGCCGCTGATCCAGGCGGCGTTCTGATCGGTCGGGAGCTGCTGGTTGCCGAGCACCCCGGCCTTGATCGCCCGCACGGTGATGTCCCACGCCTCCTTCACAGCCGAGTTCTTCTCGCTGTACAGCGGCCTGCCTGACTTGCTGTAGTAGCGCTCCGGCGAGGCGTTGATGATCTGGGTGAAGAGTTGATAGGCATCGATCAGCATGTAGCTGCCGGTCTTGGCCTTCAGTCGTTTGCCGAATTCGATCCACGCATCCCACGTCGTCACAGCTGCGGACACCTCGTCGGGCGCAGAGGGAAGGCCCGCCTTGGCGAACACGTCGGCGCGGTAGTAGAAGCCCGTCGGGCCGCTGTCGATGGGGAAGAAGCACATCCTCCCGGTCGGCGTCAGACCGTAGTTCCACTTCCACGGGAAGTAGTCGTCCTTGAGGTCCTTCGCGCCGAACTCGTTCAGGTCGATGAACATCTCCTCGTCAGGGAAATACAAGGACACGTTCGAGTTGATCGCCGTGATGTCCGGAATGTAGGCGTCTCCGGCCAGACTCGTTCGGAGCTTGGTGTCCCAGCCGGAGTTGGGCGGCATCTCGGGGTTCAGGAACCGGTCGGTGCCGGGTATCCGGTGCGACGCATCCTTGAGCGCGCTCGGGTTCATCGAGCGGTTCCAGTACCAGAGCACCAGCTCGTCAGGGTTCGAGGAGATCGACTTCTGCGATGAACAGCCCGTGAGCCCGGCTGAGAGCGCGAGCAGCCCCAGCCCTCCAGCCCCGGTCAGCAGCGATCTGCGTGAGAGTACGGCCATGAATCCCTCGTTTCTCGGCTTTGAGTCCTTGGGACGGATGAAAGTGGATCGTGTCCGCGCCGCGGCAAATCTTGACGATCTACCGTGAACGTTCACGATGCGTTCACACAATGACACCGCTTTTGTACTGATGTCAAGACTTTTCCGCTACCTCGCCTAGCGTTGAGTCCTGTTGGAGCGCTACTCCCCCTTCGGGGGTGGCTCCGTTGCACAGAGTCGACGCACCCTACAATCGGCTGGCATGGGGACGAAGCGGCGGGCGACCATTGTGGATGTCGCGTCGGCCGTCGGCGTCTCCCGCCAGACCGTCACCAGGGCGATGAACGACATGTCGGGCATCAACGAGCTCACGAAGCAGCGTGTGCTGGATGCCGCTCGCGAGCTCGGCTACCGTCCGTCGCGCTTCGGCCGCGGACTGGTCAAGAGCGGGCAGCAGACCGTCGGGCTCATGGTGCACAACCTCACCAACCCGTACTACCCGGAACTTGCGGCCGCGGTGGTCTCGCACGCGGCCCGCCAGGGGTGGTCGGTCGTACTGCTCGACCTGAGCGAGATCGAGGACCAGCGGGCCTTTCTGACAGCTCTCGCACCGCAGGTCGACGCGCTGCTCGGTTATGTGACCCTGCCCCGGCGCGAACTGGGGCTGATCCTGCCCGGCGTGCCCGTGGTCGAGATCGATGCTCCCTCCCGCTCGGGCCCCGCGGGGTGGGGAGGCGTGGAGTTCGATCTCACACCCGGTGTGCGAGAGGCCGTGACGCACCTGATCGACCACGGGATCAGCAGGCCGATCGTGCTCGACAGCTCGCAGCCTGGCAAACCGAGCGCGCGGGCGAAGCTGATCATGAGGGAGTGGCGAACCCGAGGCATCGATCCACCGGTGGTCCACGGGAGAGGCGACGACGTGGCATCCGCCGAGATCGCGACAGTGACCCACCTCGACCAGGTGCGGGGTGCGGACGCGATCATGGCGTTCAACGACTACTGCGCGTTCGGCGCGATGAAGGCACTGCGCCGTCACGGTCTGCATGTTCCAGAGGACATCAAGGTCGTCGGAGTCGACGGCCTGTCGGCAGGCACGTACACCACCCCGGAGCTGACGACGCTGGGGGTCGACATGAACGAGGCCGCGCAGTCCGCGATCTCGATTCTGCGGTCGATGTTCGAAGGCGGCAGCGACCCGGCACCGCCGCGACTGCGGCTCAGACACCACCTGATCCTCCGCGAATCCGCGTAGCAGCCGTGCGGGCGCCCGCATGGTGGTGCGACGCCTGATCGCTTCGCCACCCCCTGCGCGAATCCTGCACGCCATCCGACCTTTCCTGTCTGTTCACTCAGGTGCCATGGTCGCGACCGTTCGGATTCCTAGGTTGACGTCATGTCCCCGATCCCCGGCCACGTGGTCGCCGTCATCCCCGCCAGGGCGGGGTCTGTCGGTGTGCCGGGGAAGAACCTACGCGAGGTGGGCGGGGTCCCACTCGTCGCCAGGGCCGTGGCGTGTGCGCTCGCCTCTTCCTCTATCGACCACGTCGTGGTCTCCACCGACGGCGAGGAAATCGCCAGGGTGGCCGCCGAAGCCGGGGCCGAGGTCATCGTTCGCCCCGCTGCGCTCTCGACCGGCTCAGCCTCGAGCGAGAGCGCCGTCACGCACGCGCTCGACGTGTTGGAAGACGCCGGCGTCGAGCCCGCCATCGTCGTGTTCATGCAGGCGACCAGCCCGTTCACCCGCCCAGAAGACATCGACGAAGCGGTGGCCAGAGTGGCAGGGGGTGAGCACGACGTCGTGCTCGCCGCGGTCGAGACCCATGCATTCCTGTGGAACGTCGACTCCGTCGGCAATGCGCAGGGCGTCAATCACGACCCGTCCTTCCGCCCGATGCGGCAGGACCGCGAACCGCAGTACCAGGAGACCGGCGCGTTCTACGCGATGGATGCCGCGGGCTTCCGTCGCACCGGATATCGCTTCTTCGGTCGCGTCGGCTTCGCCGTGATCCCGGATGCCATCGACATCGACACCGAAGAGGACCTCGCCGTCGCCGACGTCGTCGCCCGCACCCGCGACATGGTCACGGTCGGTGCCGCCGCTGCTGGCCCCGCTGGTCGAGTGGCGACCGCGGAGCGAACGCGTATCGAGGCCTCGTTGTCGCAGGCGGGTCTCGATACGCGTGCACCTTCGGTGCGCGCTACTCGACCAGCGGAGGTGCGCGAGGTGCGCGCCATGGTTCCTGAGCTTGTCGAAGGACGACCAGCGGAGGAACCGGAGAACCCCACCCTTTCGTCGATCGAAGCGGTCGTCACGGACTTCGACGGCGTGCACACCGACGACAGCGTGCAGGTCGATCAGAACGGTGTCGAGTCCGTCACGGTCAACCGCCGCGACGGACTGGGCGTGCGCATGCTGCGCGAGGCGGGCATCCCTGTGCTCATCCTGTCGACCGAGAAGAATCCGGTCGTCGGAGTTCGAGCCGCGAAGCTCGGCGTCGACGTGCTGCAGGGCATCGGCGACAAGGCGGCAGCGCTGACCGCGTGGGCGGCGGATGCCCGCATCCGGCTCGACCGCGTCGCCTACCTCGGCAACGACGTCAACGATCTCGGCGCGCTGGGCGCCGTCGGCTGGCCGTTCGCGGTCGCGGACGCACACCCGCGGGCCATTGCTGCATCGAGACGGGTTCTCACGGCGTCCGGCGGTGCCGGCGCGGTGCGCGAACTCGCGGAAATCATCCTTGAGGAGAAGGCGAAATCATGACTGTCACCATCGGTTCGAACGTCATCGGCACCGGCAACCCGGTCTACGTGATCGGCGAGATCGGGCTCAACCACAACGGCGACGTCGAGATCGCCAAGCGACTGATCGACGTGGCGGCCGACGCAGGGGCGCAGGCCGTGAAATTCCAGAAGCGCACGCCTGCCATCTCCACCCCCGAGCACATGAAGAACACCCCGCGCTCGACCCCGTGGGGCGAGATGACCTACCTCGAGTACCGCTACCGGGTCGAGTTCGACCACGACCAGTACGTGCAGCTCGGCGACCACGCCACGATGCGCGGGCTGGACTGGTTCGCCTCCCCGTGGGACGTGCCGTCCGTGGAGTTCCTCGAAGACCTGAACGTGTGCGCGTACAAGGTGGCCTCGGCGTCGGTGACCGACCTGGAGCTTCTGGAGGCGATGCGCGCGACCGGCAAGCCGGTCATCCTCTCCACCGGTATGTCGACGCTGGACCAGATCGACCGGGCCGTCGCGGCCTTCGACGGCTCACCGCTCGTCGTTCTGCATGCCACGTCGACCTATCCCCTGCCGGCCGAAGAGGCGAACCTGCGCATGATCACCACGCTCGGCGACCGCTTCGCCGGCGTTCCGATCGGCTACTCGGGACACGAGCCGGGACTGCAGATCTCGCTGGCCGCCGTCGCACTCGGCGCCGTTGCAGTCGAGCGGCACATCACGCTGGACCGCACCATGTGGGGCAGCGACCACGCCGCGTCTCTGGAGCCGCAGGGCCTGCAGCACCTGGTGCGCGACATCCGCGTCATCGAGCAGGCAATGGGCGACGGCGTGAAGCGCGTCTTCCCCGGCGAAATCGCCCCGCTCGCCAAGCTTCGCCGCGTGGAGGCGTGAGCCGATGCCGCGCAGGATCATCGGAATCGTCGACTCGGACTCGTTCGTCAAGTGGGGTGCGAGCCTTCTCGCGACGCTTCCCGACGGCTGGGAGACCTCGTTGGTCGCCGTGAACACGGCGGCCACGGCCAGCGACACGCAACTGGTCAACGCGGTCGGACCGAACGGTGCGACGATCGAGAGACTGCAGAGGTCTGACATCGTCGAGCGCGTGCGCGTAGAGCGGCCGGATGCCGTGCTGGTCGCCACCAGAGGCCCGATCGCCGAGGTGCTGATCGGGGAGCTCATCCGGCGTGTTCCGCGCAGGCCGGTCATCGTGACGGGGCTCCCCGGCATCTCGACGCCCGCCAAATGGAAGGGTCTCTTCCTGCGAGCCCAGGCCGACCTCTTCGTGCTGCACAGCCACCGGGAGATCCGCGAGTACCGAGCCCTGGCGGCCGAGCACGACACGACTCACCGGTTCGGCCTCTCGACACTGCCATTCCTGCATTCCGCTTCGGGCATACGTTCCGCGCCGAAGCGCGACAGCATCGTGTTCGCCGCCCAAGCAGCGGTTCCCGCTGGTCTCGAGGCGCGACGGATGCTGATGGGCTGGCTCGCCGACGCGGCGCGCGCCAACCCCGACCTCCGCGTGGTCGTCAAGATCCGGGCCGTCGGCGGCGAGGGGCAGACGCACAAGGAGCGGCATCCGCTCCCCGATCTGATGCCGGAGGATCCGCCGCCGAACCTGGTCGTCGAGACCGGTGCGATGGGAGACCACCTCGCCAGAGCCGTCGGCTTCGTCACGGTGAGCTCGACGGCGACGCTGGAGGCGATCGCGCACGACGTGCCGTCGCTCGTTCTGGCCGACTTCGGCGTCACCGGCAAGCTCATCAACGAGGTGTTCATGGGCAGCGGGCTGCTGGGCACGTCACGCGATCTGATCTCCGCACGGTTCAAGCGCGTGATCGACGGCTGGCGCGAAGACAACTACTTCCACCCCGAGGCCGACGATGACTGGGCTGACCAGTTGGACATGCTCGTCGCGTTGCGCGAGGCATCCCGCCTGCCCGTACGGTCGGCGTTGCGAGTCAGCCGGGGCGGACCATTGCGGCGGGCATGGGAACGCAAGCGCGCGTTCGGGCGACACGACCACAGCGCCATCGGCTACATGGCGCTCGCTGTCGGCACGCCACTGCGACTGGCCCGCAACGCCGCCTATGCCGCGATGCCGAGTGGTGCGCCCACCGAACCGGTCGACACGCTCGTCGAGCGCGCCTCCGAGTCCGAGGTGCTCGACGCGGACGGCACTCCCGCACCTGGAGAGCACGCTCACGCGGATCGCCCATCCCTGGTCGCCCAACCCTGATCGCCCAGCACCTGCGGGCGCCGCACTCACAGCTCGCGCCTGGCGCGAGTCAGCTCAGCCCTGGCCGCGAGCTCCGCGCCATGCGGATAGCCGACCTCCATCAGCGTCAGACCCTTCGCCGGCATCACCTTGAACGCGCCCGAGCGTGCGCCGACGTCGCGCAGCAGTGCCAGATCACCGAACGCGAGCTTGCCCTCCCCCACCGCGACGCAGGCGCCGACCAGCGCGCGCACCATGCTTCGGCAGAAGGCATCCGCCCGCAGATCGGCGACGAGCACGCCGCCGGCGTCGCGCCGCCATGCGAAGTGCTGCAGCGTGCGAATGGTGGTGGCCCCCTCGCGGGGTTTGCAGAACGCCGCGAAGTCGTGCAGTCCGAGCAACGTCCCTGCTGCGTCATCCATCGCCTCGAGGTCGAGCACCGACGGATACTGCAACGTGGTAGTGCGAGTAAGCGGATTCCTGACCGCCGAGGCATCCGCCACCCGGTACTCGTAGCGCCGCCACAGAGCGGAGAAGCGGGCGTCGAACCCCGGCTCGGCCAGCGATGCCCCCACGACCGCAACGTCGGAGTCGGCGGCGCCCAGGATGCCCGTGAGTCGCCTGCCCAGCGCGACTGCGGCATTCGCGTCGTCGGCGGCGTTGCGCGCCTTCAGTTGCCGAATCAGCGCGTCGACCTGTTCCGCGGTGAGGTCCAGGTGCGCAACTTGGCCGATGGCGTGCACGCCGGCATCCGTTCGGCCGGCGACCGTCAGCGTCGGCACGGCCCCGTGCTTGCGGAACAGGGTGTGCAGCGCGCGTTCGAGCACGCCCTGCACTGTGCGCTGGTGCGGCTGCCTGCTCCAGCCGTTGAAGTTCGTGCCGTCGTAGGCGATATCGAGGCGGATGCGCGTGCGCGCGGTCGGCTCGCTCGTAGCGTCGATCACACCCTCCATCCTATGAAGAGCGCGGCGTGCACTCTGCACGGCGCAGGGCCGAAAAACGAACGATGCGCCGTACGGAGAGCGTGTCTCCGTACGGCGCATCGTTCGATGTGCGGCCGAGCGTTCGCTGCCCGGCGCAGGGTATTACTTGGCGTCGTCCTCGCCGGCGTCGATGCTCTCGTCGTCGGTGTCGGTGGCCTCGACGGCCTCCGCTGCCTCTTCGGTCGCCTCGGCCTCGACGGCCTCGCTCTCCGCAGGCTCGCTCTCCGCCGCCTCGCTCTGAGGAGCGTCGTTCGACTCCGCCTCGACAGCGGTCTCGTCGGCGGTGGTCTGCTCGACGGCCTCTGCCTCGGCTGCCGCCTTGGCGGCCTTCTCGGCTTCCTTGGCCGCCGGCGACTTCGTCGCGGCAGGCGCCTTGCGCTTCGGCGTCACGGGCTCGAGCACGAGCTCGATCACGGCCATGGGGGCGTTGTCGCCCTTGCGGTTGCCGATCTTGGTGATGCGGGTGTAGCCGCCCTGACGGTCGGCCACCTGGGGCGCGATCACGTCGAACAGCTCGTAGACCACACCCTTGTCGCTGA
Organism: Humibacter sp. RRB41; assembly: GCF_022761015.1. GTDB lineage: Bacteria > Actinomycetota > Actinomycetes > Actinomycetales > Microbacteriaceae > Humibacter. The sequence goes on along the minus strand of NZ_JAKWJQ010000001.1, from coordinate 907,912 downwards.
TGACACCGAGCACCCGGCGACGGGCGTGCAGGTCACCACGCTTGGCGAACGTGATCAGACGCTCGGCGAGCGGACGCATGCGCTTGGCCTTCGTCTCGGTCGTCGTGATGCGCTTGTGCGTGAAAAGGGCGGCAGCCAGGTTCGCGAGCATCAGACGCTCGTGTGCGGGTCCGCCTCCGAGACGGGGGCCCTTGGTCGGCTTAGGCATTGTCGTTTCTCCGTTTGTGTGGCCGGATCGGCCGTTGTCAGATCAGGTGGTGTGGCCCGCGACGAATCAGCGGTACTCGTCGTCGTTGGCGCTGTAGAAGTGGGTGCCGTCGAACCCGGGAACCGAGTCCTTGAGCGACAGGCCCATCTCCGTCAGCTTGTCCTTGACCTCATCCACCGACTTCTGACCGAAGTTGCGGATGTTCATGAGCTGCGTCTCGGAGAGCGAGACCAGTTCGCTGACGTTGTTGATTCCCTCGCGCTTGAGGCAGTTGTACGACCGCACGGAGAGCTCGAGGTCCTCGATCGGCATCGACAGCTCGGAGCTGAGCACAGCGTCGACCGGCGCGGGGCCGATCTCGATGCCCTCGGCCTGCGAGTTGAGCTCGCGGGCGAGACCGAACAGCTCGGTGAGGGTGCGGCCTGCGGAGGCGATGGCATCCCGCGGGCTGATCGCCGGCTTGGACTCCACATCGACGACGAGACGGTCGAAGTCGGTGCGCTCACCGGCACGCGTGGCCTCCACGCGGTAGGTGACCTTGAGAACGGGCGAGTAGATCGAGTCGATCGGAATCTGACCGGCCTCGCTGTACTCGTTGCGGTTCTGCTGCGCCGAGACGTAGCCGCGACCGCGCTCGATGGTCAGCTCGACCTCGAAGCGTGCGTTCTCGTTCAGCGTCGCGATGACGAGCTCGGGGTTGTGGATCTCCACACCCGCCGGAGCCGAGATGTCGGCGGCCGTGACCTCACCAGAGCCCTGCTTGCGCAGGTAGGCGGTGATCGGCTCGTCGTGCTCGCTGGAGACGACGAGTCCCTTGATGTTCAGGATGATCTCGGTGACGTCCTCTTTCACGCCCGGGATGGTCGTGAACTCGTGCAGCACTCCGTCGATACGGATGCTCGTGACCGCCGCGCCCGGAATGGACGACAGCAGCGTGCGACGGAGGGAGTTTCCGAGGGTGTACCCGAAGCCCGGCTCGAGCGGTTCGATGACGAACCGCGAGCGGAATTCCGAGATGTTCTCTTCGGTGAGCGTTGGGCGCTGTGCGATGAGCACTATTGATTCCTTTCGGCTAAGCGTCCGCTATATGACGCTTGCTCTATTGAGGTATTGAGTTATGAAGAACCGTTGATCGAGCAGCGAGCGAGGAACGAGCACGCGTATCGAGATCACTTGACCCGGTCTCGATACGCGTCCGCTTCGCGGTCGCTACTCGACCAGCGACGAACTCAGACGCGCCTGCGCTTCGGCGGGCGGCAACCGTTGTGCGCCTGCGGCGTCACGTCGTTGATCGAGCCCACCTCGAGGCCGGCGGCCTGCAGCGAGCGGATGGCTGTCTCGCGACCCGAACCCGGGCCCTTGACGTAGACATCCACCTTCTTCATGCCGTGCTCCTGCGCCTGGCGGGCGGCCGACTCTGCCGCGAGCTGCGCCGCGAACGGCGTGGACTTGCGGGAGCCCTTGAAGCCGACGCCGCCGGAGGACGCCCAGCTGATCACGGCACCGTTGGTGTCGGTGATCGAAACGATCGTGTTGTTGAACGTCGACTTGATGTGGGCCTGGCCCACGGCGATGTTCTTCTTTTCCTTTTTGCGCGGCTTGCGTACGGCCGACTTAGGTGCTGCCATCTTCTACTCCTGAGATCTCGAGGCGCTAGCCGGAGGCCTAGCGGGCCTTCTTCTTGCCGGCGACGGTGCGCTTCGGTCCCTTGCGGGTGCGCGCATTGGTCTTGGTGCGCTGTCCGCGCACGGGCAGGCCGCGGCGGTGACGCAGGCCCTGGTACGAACCGATCTCGACCTTGCGGCGGATGTCGGCGGCGACCTCGCGGCGCAGGTCACCCTCCACCTTGTAGGTGCCCTCGATGTGATCGCGGAGCGCGACGAGGTCGTCGTCGCTGAGGTCCTTGACCCGGACGTCTCCCGAGACCCCGGTGGCCTTCAGCGTCTCGAGCGCACGAGTGCGGCCGATGCCGTAGATGTAAGTGAGGGCGACTTCCAGGCGCTTCTCGCGCGGGATGTCAACGCCTGCTAGACGTGCCATTCTGGCTTCTCCTGTGAGTGAGTGGAGGTGTGGGCCAGCATCGGTGCCCGGGCCTCCAACCCGAGGTGTCCACGGCTCTCGCCGCTTGTTGATGCTGACGTTCTCGCTATTCAGTTATGCGTCTTGGTGCTCCCCTGCCGCGCCGAAGCGCGCAGGACTAACCCTGCCTCTGCTTGTGACGCGGGTTGGCGGAGCAGATGACCATCACGCGACCATTGCGGCGAATGACGCGGCAGTGCTCGCACATGGGCTTGACGGAGGGCTTGACCTTCATGGTGATGTTCCTTATCGCTGTCGTCGTGCACCAGGACAGGCGGATGCTGATGCTTCCGTTGTCATGGGCCGTTACTTTCCGTGCGACTGATTACTTGTAGCGGTAGACGATGCGGCCACGGGTGAGGTCGTAGGGGCTCAGCTCGACGATCACGCGGTCCTCAGGGAGGATGCGGATGTAGTGCTGACGCATCTTGCCCGAAATGTGGGCCAGAACCTTGTGACCGTTGGTGAGCTCAACACGGAACATCGCGTTGGGCAGCGCCTCGACCACGGATCCCTCGATCTCGATTACGCCGTCTTTTTTGGCCATAGCCTCTCTATCGCTTCAGGCACTCCAGTGCCGGTCGTGCGGTGGATGGGTGATGCCGGATGCGCCCGAAGGCACGCACCGCAAAACGGGTGCAAGACACCAAAGATCAATCCTAGGTGATTCCGGCCGTGATTGCCACTTGGGTTCAGCGTGGCTCTTGCTTCAACGCGGCACACGATCGTAGAATTCCGCGCTTCACCCCCGCACGAACCGTGCCCTGCGCGGGTCGCGCGAGCCCCGTGTTCAGTTCTGCCTGGCCAGCAGCGCAGCGTTCATCGCTCGCGTCAGTTCGGCGTCGACGGGCACTTCGACGCCGTCGACGCTGGTGATCGGGGCAGCCAGACGCACGCTCGACACGAGCCATGCGGCATCCGCCGCCGTCAATTCGGATGCCATCAGGAGCGCCGCTTCGGTGCGCAGTCCTCGGGAGTGCGCGAACTCGAACACGCTCAGCTGGCTCGTGCCCGGCAGAATGCCGATGTCGGTCCGTGGCGTGACGATGCGGTCGCCGAACAGCAGGATCACGGTCGACGTCGGCGCCTCCATGACGTACCCATCCGAGCTGACGAAGATCACGTCGTCGGCACCACGGCGGCGCGCCTCTCTGATCGCCGCCATGTTCACGGCGTACGACAGCGTCTTGGCTCCTGCCAGGAGCCAGGGCGCGCGCTCGGCGACGTCGCTCGTGTAACCGCGATCGAGGGTCACGACTCGAATGCCGGTCTCCCGCTCGGCGAAGTCTCCCTCGGCGGGCGTCGCCACGATCCACCCGGTCGGCACGCCACCGTCGACACCTCGCGTGATGACCACCTTCAGGCCGCCCTGGCGGTCAGCGGGGAGCGACACCGCCGCGATGCTGATCGCGTGCCGCCACTGCGCCGCGTTCGGCGCAGGCAGGTCGAGCAGCGCGGCGGAGCTCGCCAGCCTGCTCAGATGGGCATCCAGGGCCTGGGGGTATCCGCCGACGACGCCGATCGTTTCGAAGACACCGTCTCCGCGCGCGGCACCGAGGTCCCGCACATCGAGCGTGGGCACCCCCTCGTCGAAGCGACGTATGGTCGATGCTGGATCGGCTGCGGCATCCGCCGGCAGCACGTCGATCATGAAGACAGGCACGGATCGAGCCTACGACCGACGCGGCGAGTGGCGACGCGACAGCAGGACTAGGCGGGCCGTACGGGGGTGATGCCGAACTGCTTCAGGCCGGCGGCGCCGCCGTCGTGGGCGGTCAGCACCCAGATGCCGTCCTTGTGCACGGCGACGGAGTGCTCCCAGTGCGCGGCGGCCGAGCCGTCCTCGGTGGCCACGGTCCATCCGTCGTCGCGCACGTAGGTGTCGGCTGAGCCGGCCACGACCATCGGTTCGATCGCGACGACGAGACCGGGCCGCACCTCCGGCCCCTTCTGCCGCACGCTGTAGTTGAACACCGGAGGCGCTTCGTGCATGCGCCGGCCGATGCCGTGCCCGATGTAGTCGGTGAGGATTCCGTAGTCGCCCCGCGACAGGATGTACGCCTCGATGGCGTCACCCACCTCGTTCAGATGGGATGCCCGCGACAGCGCCGCGATCCCCTGCCAGAGCGACTCCTCCGTCACGTCGCTGAGCGCCCGCCGTTCGGCGACCAGATCGGGCCGCTCCCCATCGTCCAAAACCATGGTGAGGGCAGCGTCGCCGTTCCAGCCGTCGAGGATCGCCCCCGAGTCGATCGACAGGATGTCCCCTGGGCGCAGCACGCGCTCCCCCGGGATCCCGTGCACGATCTCATCGTTCACCGATGCGCAGATCGTGTGTCGGTAGCCCGGCTCCAGCTTGAAGTTCGATGCCCCGCCCCGTGCCTGGATCGCACGCTCGGCGAGCGTGTCGAGCTCGAGAGTCGTGATGCCGGCCTTCGCCGCACGCCTCACTGCATCGAGGCTGTCGGCCGTCGCGAGACCGGGCTCGAGCATGAGCCTCAGTTGGGCTGGCGACTTGTAAATCGATCGCCGGATGCCTGGCACGAGGTCGTCGCCTCAGGCCGCTGCCGTGTCGCCGGCCTCGCCGATCCCACGGGCGGCCAACGCCTCGCGGATGCGCGCCGCCACCTCGTCCACCGAGCCGATGCCGTCGACCTCGGCGACGAGCCCGCGCTCGCGATACACCTCGATGATCGGCGCCGTCTGCGCGTTGTAGACATCCTGGCGGTGACGGATCGCCTCTTCGGTATCGTCGGCGCGACCCTGCTCGTGGGCCCTGTGAGTCAGGCGTTTCACGAGTTCGTCCTTGTCGGCGGTGAGACGGATGACCGCCTCCAGCTTGCCGTCTGAAGCGAGCAGCTCGTCGAGGAAGTCCACCTGGTCGAGCGTTCGGGGGTACCCGTCGAGCAGGAAACCGTTCGCAGCATCGGGCTCGGACAGCCGCGCCGCGATGAGCTGGTTCGTCAAGTCGTCGGGAACGTAGTCGCCGGCATCCACGATCGCCTTCACCTTGATGCCGAGCTCGGTCTGGTGGGTGATGTGGTGACGGAAGATGTCGCCCGTCGAGATGGCCGGAATGCCGTACGCATCGGCGACGAACGTCGCCTGTGTTCCTTTGCCCGAGCCAGGAGGACCGACGATCAGAAGGCGCGCGCCGCGCTCTCGATTCCGCTCTTCGTGCGCTTCGGTCAACGGAGCAGCCCTTCGTAGTGGCGTTGCTGCAGCTGCGAGTCGATCTGCTTGACCGTCTCCAGGCCGACACCGACGATGATCAGAATCGACGTTCCTCCGAACATGAAGTTCTGGCTGGTGCCCAGCAACGAGAAGGCGACCAGCGGGATGAGGGCGACCACGGCGAGGTAGAGCGATCCAGGAAGCGTGATGCGCGTCAACACGTAGTCGAGGTACTCGGCGGTCGGACGCCCCGCGCGAATGCCGGGGATGAACCCGCCGTACTTCTTCATGTTGTCGGCGACCTCTTCAGGGTTGAAGGTGATCGCGACATAGAAGTACGTGAAGCCGACGATGAGCAGCGCGTAGATCAGCATGTAGAGCGGGTGATCGCCCTGCGTCAGGTAGTTCGTGATCCAGGTCACCCACGGCGCCGGCTCCTTGCCGGGAGCCGGCTGGTTGAACTGCGCGATCAGGGCTGGCAGGTACAAGAGGCTCGAGGCGAAGATCACCGGGATGACACCGGCCATGTTCACCTTGATCGGGATGTACGTGTTGTTGCCGCCGTAGGTGCGCCGCCCGACCATGCGTTTCGCATATTGCACAGGGATGCGCCGTTGCGATTGTTCGACGAACACCACCGCCGCGACGATGAACAGGCCGATCACGATCACGACCAGGAAGATCTCGAAGCCGGAGGTCTGCTCGACCGCCCAGAGCGACGTGGGGAACTGCGCGGCGATCGACGTGAAGATCAACAGCGACATGCCGTTGCCGATGCCCTTCTCGGTCACCAGCTCGCCCATCCACATGATGAGGCCGGTGCCGGCGGTCATCGTGACGACCATCAGGAGCACGGCGTACCACGAGTCATCCGTGATCAGCTGCGAGCACTGCGACGTGCTGTTCGAGCCGAACAGGGCGCCGCTGCGGGCGACCGTGATGAGGGTGGTGGACTGCAGCACACCGAGTGCGATCGTGAGATAGCGCGTGTACTGGGTCAGCTTCGACTGACCTGCCTGACCCTCTTTGTAGAGGGCCTCGAAGTGAGGGATGACCACGCGCAGCAGCTGCACGATTATCGATGCCGTGATGTACGGCATGATGCCCAGCGCGAAGATGGACAGCTTCAGCAGCGCACCGCCGCTGAAGAGGTTGACCAGCTCGTAGAGACCGGTCGTGCCCTGGTTGGCCGACAGACACGCCTGAACGTTGCTGAAGTCCACGAACGGGGCCGGAATGAACGATCCCAGACGGAACAGCGCGATGATCGCGAGCGTGAAGCCGATCTTCTTACGAAGATCCGGGGTGCGGAAGATCCGCACGACGGCGTTGAACAAGTGACGTCCTGCTTTCCGGTAAGGAGTCAGTCGGGTGGCCGTGGTGGCCACCCGACTGCACTACTTTACGGTGTGAATCCGGATGCCTGGAATCCGGCGGCGGTGGGAGCCTACTTGACCGAGCCCCCGGCCGCGACGATCTTCTCTTCGGCAGAACCGGAGACCTTGTCGACCACGACGTTCAGCTTGACGGCGATCTCGCCGTTGCCCAGGACCTTGACCTTCTCGTTCTTGCGAACAGCACCCTTGGCGACGAGGTCGCTCACGGTCACGTCGCCACCGGCCGGGTAGAGCTCGGCCAGCTTGCCGAGGTTCACGACCTGGTACTCGATGCGGAACGGGTTCTTGAACCCGCGCAGCTTCGGCGAACGCATGTGGAACGGCAGCTGGCCACCCGCGAAGCCCGGGCGCACCTGGTAGCGCGCCTTGGTTCCCTTGGTACCGCGACCGGCCGTCTTACCCTTCGAGCCCTCACCGCGTCCGACGCGGGTGCGGTCCTTCTTCGCTCCTGGAGCAGGGCGAAGGTGGTGCACCTTCAGAACCTGCGGGCGCGACGGAGTGTCAGCCGTGCTCTTCTTCTTCGCGGCAGCTGCCTTGGGGGCCGCTGCGCTCGACGCGTCAGCCGTACCGGCCTCAGCCTTCTTCGCGGTCGCCTTGGCTGGTGCCTTGGCGTCGGACGACTTCTTGTCGTCCTTCGCCGCAGTCGCCTTGGCGGCAGGCGCCTTCTTCTCGGCGGATGCCTTCGCGGCCGGCTTGGCAGCGGCATCCGACTTCGGGGCGGTCGCCTTCTTCGCGGGCGCCTTCTTGGCGGGAGCGGTCTCGGCCGCCACGGCCTCGACCTTCTTCTCGTCAGCCATTAGTCAATCTCCTCGACCTTCACCAGGTGAGCTACCGTCTTGACGTAGCCACGGTTCTGAGGAGTGTCCTCACGAACGACGACGTCACCGATGCGCTTCAGACCCAGGCTGCGAAGCGTGTCGCGCTGGTTCTGCTTCTCACTTACTTTGGACTTGATCTGGGTCACCTTGAGCTGTGCCATCACGCACCAGCCTTCGCGGTCCGGGCGGCCTCTGCCGCCTGTGCCTCTGCACGGATCAACCGCGCGGGAGCGACCTCGTCGAAGTCGAGCCCGCGTCGGGCGGCAACGGCACGAGGTTCCTCGAGCTGCTGCAGCGCGGCAACTGTCGCGTGCACGATGTTGATGGTGTTCGACGAACCGAGGGACTTGCTCAGCACGTCGTGGATGCCTGCGCACTCGAGTACGGCACGCACCGGGCCACCGGCGATGACACCGGTACCGGGGCCGGCCGGACGGAGGAGCACGACACCGGCCGCGGCTTCGCCCTGCACAGGGTGCGGGATGGTGTTGGCGACGCGAGGAACGCGGAAGAAGTTCTTCTTCGCCTCTTCGACGCCCTTCGAGATCGCCAGCGGCACCTCGCGGGCCTTGCCGTAGCCGACACCCACCAGGCCGTTGCCGTCTCCGACGACGACCAGTGCGGTGAAGCTGAAGCGACGACCACCCTTGACCACCTTCGAGACGCGGTTGATGGTGACAACGCGCTCGAGGAACTGGCTCTTGTCGGTGTCGCGGCCGCTGCGGTCACGACCGCCCTGGTTGCGGTCGCGTCCGCCACGACGTGAATCGCGGGCGTCACGGCTCGTGGTGTCCGTGCCTGCCGCAGTCTCGACGGGCTTGTCGGCAGTCGTCTGCTCGGCGGCCACGTCCTGCTCCTTCTTGTCCGTCTTGTCGGTCTTGTTCTCGTTCTGAACGTCACTCACAGGTTCAGCCCACCTTCCCGGGCACCGTCGGCGATCGCCGCGACCCGACCTGCGTACTTGTTGCCGCCTCGGTCGAAGACGACCTCGTCGACGCCGGCCTTCTTGGCGCGCTCGGCGACGAGCTCGCCGACCTTACGGGCCTTGGCGGTCTTGTCACCGTCGAAGGCCCTCAGGTCTGCTTCGAGGGTCGACGCGGAGGCCAGCGTGTGGCCCTTGGCGTCGTCGACGACCTGCACGAACACGTGACGCGCGGAGCGCGTGACGACCAGACGCGGCCGACCAGCCGTGCCCACGACCTTCTTGCGAAGGCGCGCGTGCCGGCGGTCGCGTGCCGCTGACTTGCTCTTGACGCTCATGCTTACTTACCAGCCTTTCCGGCCTTACGACGGACGACCTCGCCTGCGTAGCGAATGCCCTTGCCCTTGTACGGTTCCGGCTTCTTGATCTTGCGGATGTTCGCGGCGGCCTCGCCGACTGCTTGCTTGTCGATGCCGGTGACCGTGACCTTGTTGTTGCCCTCGACCGTGAGGCTGATGCCCGAAGGCGGCTCGACGGTGACGGGGTGCGAGAACCCGAGGGCGAACTCGATGGACGAGCCCTTCTGCGCGACGCGGTAACCCGTGCCGACGATCTCGAGAGCCTTGGTGTAACCCTGCGTGACGCCGATGATCTGGTTGTTGATCAGCGTGCGGGTGAGGCCGTGGAGTGAACGCGACGTGCGCTCGTCATCCGGGCGGGTGACGAGAACCTGCTTCTCCTCGAGCCGCACCTGGATGGGCTGGGCCACAGTGAGCGACAGCTCGCCCTTCGGGCCCTTGACGGTCACATCCTGGCCTTCGACCTTGACGTCGACGCCGGCAGGAATGTCGATGGGGAGTCTTCCGATTCGGGACATCGTGCTACCACACGTAAGCGAGGACTTCCCCGCCTACGCCCTTCTTCTCGGCCTCGCGGTCCGTGAGCAGACCCGAGGAGGTGGACAGGATGGCGACGCCGAGGCCGCCGAGCACACGAGGCAACTCGGTCGACTTCGCGTAGACGCGCAGTCCCGGCTTGGAGACGCGCTTGATGCCCGCGATGGAACGCTCGCGGTTCGGTCCGAACTTGAGGTTCAGCGTGAGGGTTTGGCCGACTCGAGCGTCGCTGATGGCCCACTCGGAGATGTAGCCCTCGTGCTTGAGGATCTCGGCAATATGAGACTTCAGCTTCGAGTTGGGCATCGACACGGTGTCGTGGAACGCCGAATTGGCGTTGCGCAGTCTGGTCAGCATGTCTGCGACCGGATCTGTCATGGTCATGGGGTTTTTCCTTTGTTCACCAGGTTTCGGGGCCCTTTACAAGGGAACCGACCTGCGGTGGTGGGAGCCGACGGCTGTCGGCTCCCGGTGGTCGGGTAGCGCGCTCGCGAAACGGGCACGCATATCGAGACCTAGTCGTTCGACTTGAACGGGAAACCGAGCGCCTTCAGCAGCGCGCGACCCTCGTCATCCGTCTTCGCAGTGGTGACGACTGTGATGTCGAAACCGCGAACGCGGTCGATCTTGTCCTGATCGATCTCGTGGAAGATCGACTGCTCCTGAACACCGAACGTGTAGTTGCCGTGGCCGTCGAACTGGCGATCCGAAAGACCGCGGAAGTCGCGGATGCGCGGAAGCGCGAGCGACAGCAGACGGTCGAGGAACTCCCACGCCCGGTCGCCGCGCAGCGTGACGTGCGCGCCGATCGGCTGACCCTCGCGCAGCTTGAACTGCGCGATGGACTGACGGGCCTTCGTGACCTGCGGCTTCTGACCGGTGATCTTGGTGAGGTCTGCGACCGCACCGTCGATGATCTTGCCGTCGCGGGCCGCCTCGCCGACGCCAGAGTTCACGACGATCTTCACGAGACCGGGAACCTGGTTGACGTTGGCGTAGCCGAACTGCTCGGTGAGCTGGGCTGCGATCTCGTTCTTGTACTTCTGCTTGAGGCGCGGCTGGATCTTGCCAGCCGGCGCGGCAGTTGCAGTGTCGCTCATTACAGGTCCTTACCTGACTTCTTGGCGTAACGGACGCGTACGGTCTTGGTCACGCCGTCCTTCGTCACCTTCTCCTCGCGGAAACCCACGCGGGTCGGTGTCTTCGTCTCGGGATCGACGATCGCGACGTTCGACACGTGGATCGGTGCCTCGTGCGTCTCGATGCCACCGGTCTTCGAGCCGCGCTGGGTCTGACCGACCTTGACGTGCTTCGTGACGTAGTTCACGCCCTCGACGACGACGCGATTCTGCTCGACGAGCACCTCGATGACCCGTCCCTGCTTGCCGCGGTCCCCGCCGCGTGCCTGGCTCGCGCCGGTGATGACCTGAACCAGGTCACCCTTCTTGATGTTCGCCATGACTAGATGACCTCCGGTGCCAGCGAGATGATCTTCATGAACCTCTTGTCGCGCAGCTCGCGGCCGACCGGTCCGAAGATTCGGGTTCCGCGGGGCTCGCCGTTCGGGTTCAAGATCACTGCGGCGTTCTCGTCGAACTTGATGTACGACCCGTCTGAACGACGGGTGTTCTTCTTGGTGCGGACGATGACGGCCTTGACCACATCGCCCTTCTTCACGTTTCCGCCGGGGATGGCATCCTTCACCGTCGCGACGATCGTGTCGCCGAGGCCGGCGTAACGACGCTTCGAGCCACCGAGAACGCGGATTGTGAGCAGCTCCTTGGCGCCGGTGTTGTCGGCGACCTTAACGCGTGATTCCTGCTGAAGCACTTCTCTAACTCCTTGTCACAAGTAAGCCAGGAGGCCTACTTGGCCTTCTCGAGGATCTCGACCAGGCGCCAGCGCTTGGTGGCGCTGGTCGGACGGGTCTCGTTGATGACGACGAGGTCGCCCACGCCCGCCGTGTTCAGGTCGTCGTGCGCCTTCACCTTGGTGGTGCGACGGATGACCTTGCCGTACAGCGGGTGCTTAACGCGGTCCTCGACCTCGACGACGATGGTCTTGTCCATCTTGTCGCTGACGACGTAACCACGGCGCGTCTTGCGGTAACCGCGAGCGTTTGCATCCTTGATGTCGTGCGCCGCGTGCTCGTGACCGGCGGCAGCGGTCTCGGTCTTCGAGGCCTGGGCCTTGTCGGACTGAGCTTCGGCGGTCTTGGCCTTGGTGGCAGCCATTACTCCGCCTCCTCTTTCGTCTCGGCCGGAGCCTGAGCAGCATCAGCTGCGGCATCCGCCTTCTTGGTGGACTTCTTCTTCTCGGCCTTGGCGGGAACCTCGACCGGTGCCGGCGTCGCACGGATGCCGAGCTCGCGCTCGCGAATCACCGTGTAGATGCGGGCGATGTCGCGCTTGACAGCGCGCAGACGGCCGTGGCTCTCGAGCTGGCCGGTCGCCGACTGGAAGCGCAGGTTGAACAGCTCTTCCTTGGACTTCTTCAATTCATCGACGAGCTTCTCGTCGTCGAAGGTGTCGAGCTCTGAGGAGACAAGCTCCTTGGATCCGATCGCCATTACGCGTCACCCTCCTCGCGCTTGATGATGCGTGCCTTGAGGGGCAGCTTGTGAATGGCACGGGTGAGTGCCTCGCGGGCCAGCGTCTCATCGACGCCGGCGACCTCGAAGAGCACTCGGCCCGGCTTGACGTTCGCGACCCACCACTCGGGGGAACCCTTACCGGAACCCATGCGGGTTTCGGCCGGCTTCTTCGTGAGCGGACGGTCGGGGTAGATGTTGATCCACACCTTTCCACCACGCTTGATGTGACGGGTCATGGCGATACGAGCGGACTCGATCTGCCTGTTGGTCACGTATGCGGGCGTCAGGGCCTGGATGCCGTACTCACCGAAAGTCACCGTCGTGCCACCGGTCGCCTGGCCGGTACGGCCGGGGTGGTGCTGCTTGCGGTGCTTGACTCTGCGTGGAATCAACATGGTTATGCACTGGCTCCTTCTTGCGCGGCCTCGGCCTGGGCGCGGGGCGCACGGCGCGGGCGGTCGCTGCGCTCAGGGCGGCCGGACTTGGCGGCAGCCTGCTCGCGTGCGAGTTCCTTGTTGGTGATGTCGCCCTTGTAGATCCAGACCTTCACACCGATGCGACCGAAGGTGGTCTTGGCCTCGTAGAAGCCGTAGTCGATGTTCGCGCGAAGCGTGTGCAGCGGCACACGACCCTCGCGGTAGAACTCCGAACGGCTCATCTCAGCGCCACCGAGGCGGCCGGACACCTGGATGCGAACACCCTTGGCGCCTGCACGCTGTGCGCCCTGCAGACCCTTGCGCATCGCGCGGCGGAATGCCACGCGGGCGGAGAGCTGCTCGGCGATGCCCTGGGCGACGAGCTGGGCATCCGCTTCGGGGTTCTTCACCTCGAGGATGTTCAGCTGAATCTGCTTGCCGGTGAGCTTCTCGAGGTCGGAGCGGATGCGCTCGGCCTCTGCGCCTCGGCGACCGATGACGATGCCGGGGCGCGCGGTGTGGATGTCCACACGCACGCGGTCACGGGTGCGCTCGATCTCGATGCGCGAAACGCCGGCACGGTCGAGCTGCGTCGCCAGCAGGCGACGGATCTTGACGTCCTCGGCGACATAGTCGGAGTAACGCTGTCCGGGCTTCGTCGAGTCCGAGAACCAGCGCGACACGTGGTCCGTAGTGATTCCCAGACGGAAGCCGTAGGGGTTGACTTTCTGACCCATTACTTCGTCCCCTCGTCAGGTGTGGCCAGCACAACAGTGATGTGGCTGGTGCGCTTGTTGATACGGAACGCGCGTCCCTGTGCACGGGGCTGGAAACGCTTGAGCGTCGTACCCTCGTCGACGAAGGCGCGGCTCACGTAGAGGTCACGCTCGTCCAGGTACTGGTTCGACGCGTCGGCCTTCACACGGGCATTCGCCATTGCGGATGCCACGAGCTTGTAGACCGGCTCGCTCGCGCCCTGGGGCGCGAACTTCAGGATGGCCAAGGCCTCCTCAGCCTGCTTGCCGCGGATCAGATCGACGACACGACGAGCCTTCTGAGGCGTAACGCGGATGTGTCGCACTCGGGCGATCGACTCCACCATTTCTCTCTCCTCCTCTTGTCACCGACTAGCGGCGACGACCCTTCTTGTCGTCCTTCACGTGTCCCCTGAAGGTGCGGGTCGGGGCGAACTCCCCGAGCTTGTGGCCGACCATCGTCTCAGTGACGAAGACCGGGATGTGCTTGCGGCCGTCGTGCACCGCGATCGTGTGGCCGAGCATGGCCGGCACGATCATGGAGCGACGGGACCACGTCTTGATGACGTTCTTGCTGTTGGACTCGTTCGCCCGAACCACCTTGGTAAGCAGGTGCTCGTCGACGAAGGGGCCCTTCTTGAGACTGCGAGGCATCTTCTACTTACTCCTACTTGCGCTTCTTGCCGGCGTTACGGCGGCGGACGATCAGCTTGTCGCTTTCCTTGTTGGGATGGCGCGTGCGGCCTTCCTTCTGGCCCCACGGGCTGACCGGGTGGCGACCACCGGAGGTCTTGCCCTCACCACCACCGTGCGGGTGGTCGACCGGGTTCATCGCGACACCACGCACGGTCGGGCGGACGCCCTTCCAGCGCAGGCGGCCCGCCTTGCCCCAGTTGATGTTCGACTGCTCGGCGTTGCCGACCTCGCCGATCGTGGCGCGGCAGCGGACATCCACGTTGCGGATCTCGCCGGACGGCATACGCAGCTGGGCGTAGGGGCCGTCCTTCGCAACGAGGCGAACCGATGCACCGGCCGAGCGCGCGATCTTCGCGCCTCCACCCGGCTTGAGCTCGATCGCGTGGATGACCGTACCTGTCGGGATGTTGCGCAGCGGCAGGTTGTTACCCGGCTTGATGTCGGCGCCGGCGCCCGACTCCACGATGTCGCCCTGCTTGAGCTTGTCGGGAGCGATGATGTAGCGCTTGGTGCCGTCCACGAAGTGCAGCAGCGCGATGCGCGCCGTGCGGTTCGGGTCGTACTCGATGTGCGCGACCTTGGCGTTCACGCCGTCTTTGTCATTGCGACGGAAGTCGATGACGCGGTACTGGCGCTTGTGGCCACCGCCGATGTGGCGGGTGGTGATGCGGCCCTGGTTGTTGCGGCCACCGGTCTTCGACAGCGGGCGCAGCAGCGACTTCTCCGGCGTCGACCGAGTGATCTCGGCGAAATCGGCCACGGAGGAGCCACGGCGACCCGGGGTCGTCGGCTTGTACTTGCGAATAGCCATAGTTGTTCCCTTGCTCCCTAGCCGACAGCCGTGAAGATGTCGATGGAACCGGACTTGAGGGTGACGATGGCGCGCTTGGTGTCCTTGCGCTTGCCGGTGCCGAACTTGGTGCGGCGCGTCTTGCCCTGGCGGTTCAGAGTGTTGACGGATGCGACCTCGACCTTGAAGATCTTCTCGATCGCGAGCTTGATCTCGGTCTTGTTCGAGCGGGGGTCGACGACGAACGTGTACTTGCCCTCGTCAATGAGCGAGTAGCTCTTCTCGGACACGACCGGAGCGATGATGACGTCGCGCGGGTCCTTGTTGATGGCGGCCATTACGCGTTCACCTCTTCCTTCTTCGTCTTGGATGCGACGAACGAGTCGAATGCAGCCTTGGTGAAGACGATGTCGTCGGAGACGAGCACGTCGTAGGCGTTCAGCTGGTCGAAGACCAGCGTGTGCACCGTCGGGATGTTGCGCAGGCTCTTCACCGTGACCGCGTCGCCGCGCTCGATGACGACCAGCACGTGCTTCGACGTTGCAACGCCCTCGAGCAGTGAGACGGCGGCCTTCGTCGACGGGGTCTCGCCGGTTGTGACGGACTCCACGACGTGGATGCGCTCACCGCGAGCGCGGTCGCTGAGCGAGCTCAGCAGCGCGGCGGCGATCATCTTCTTGGGGGTGCGCTGCGCGTAGCTGCGCGGCGTCGGGCCGTGAACGATTCCACCGCCGGTCATCTGAGGGGCGCGGATCGAACCCTGACGGGCACGGCCGGTTCCCTTCTGCTTGAACGGCTTGCGGCCGGCTCCGGAGACCTCACCGCGGTTCTTGGTCTTGTGGGTTCCCTGACGGGCGGCAGCGAGCTGCGCCACGACGACCTGGTGGATCAGCGGGACATTGACCTGAACGTCGAAGATCTCCGCCGGAAGGTCGACAGAGCCGGTCTTCTTACCGGCGGCGTCGAAAACGTCGATCGAGGTAGCCATCTGACTACGCTCCCTTCACTGCGTTACGGACGAAGACGATGCGACCACGAGCACCGGGAACCGCGCCCTTGACGAGCAGCAGGCCCTTGCCGGCGTCGACCGAGTGCACCGTGAGGTTCAACACGGTCACGCGCTCGGCGCCCATACGGCCTGCCATGCGCATGCCCTTGAAGACACGGCTCGGCGTCGAGGACGCACCGATCGAACCGGGCTTGCGGTGGTTGCGGTGCGAACCGTGCGAAGCGGAAACGCCCTTGAAGTTGTGGCGCTTCATGACACCGGCGGTGCCCTTGCCCTTCGAGGTTCCGACGACGTCGACCTTCTGGCCGGCCTCGAACGTCGCCTCGACGGTCAGCTCCTGGCCGGCCGTGTACTCGGAAGCGTCGGCGGTGCGAACCTCGGCGATGTGACGGCGCGGCGTGACGCCCGCCTTCTCGAAGTGGCCGGAAGCCGGCTTGTTCACCTTGCGCGGGTCGATCGAGCCGTACGCGATCTGCACGGCGTTGTATCCGTCGACCTCGGGCGTACGCACCTGGGTCACGACGTTCGGCGTGATCTCGACGACGGTCACCGGGATGAGCTTGTTGTTCTCGTCCCACACCTGGGTCATGCCGAGCTTCTTGCCGAGCAGACCCTTGACGGTCTTGGTCTCAGTAGTAGACATGGATGTAACCCCTACAGCTTGATCTCGATGTTGACGTCGGCCGGCAGGTCGAGTCGCATGAGCGAGTCCACGGCCTTCGGCGTCGGGTCGATGATGTCGATCAGCCGCTTGTGCGTGCGCATCTCGAAGTGCTCGCGGCTGTCCTTGTACTTGTGGGGCGAACGGATGACGCACACCACGTTCTTCTCGGTGGGGAGCGGCACCGGCCCGACGACGGTCGCGCCGGCACGGGTCACCGTGTCGACGATCTTGCGCGCCGAGGTGTCGATGACCTCGTGGTCATACGACTTAAGCCGAATGCGGATCTTCTGTCCCGCCATATCTGACTCTCTCTCTACTGTTCAGGCGTCATACGGCAGTCAGAGCCGCATTGGACGCAGTCGCGTTCTCACGCTTGCCGGCACCACGTGTGTCGCACCGCTGTTCTTCTGTCAAAGCGACGGATGCCGTGGCTCGCGCCGAAACATCCTTCGCTCTTCAACCGGCCCCCGCACTCGGGCGTGTCGCCGTCGTGGGCACATGGATAACCCATGGGCTTCCGGGAGTCGATTAAGCTTTGTCCTTCTACCCGCGGCCTAACCTGCACTCAGAAGCCGACTTGATCGGCCCGTCAAAAGCGGTTATGCACTGCCTGGCAGTGATTCGGAGCACGGCGCGCAGGGCGCGCGGCACCGAAATGTTGAACCAGAAAAGTATGCCGGAAATACGGGGGTTCTGCAACTCGGGCGTGTCGCACTCCCGGTCCGCCGGACGGAGCACTCGGACGGGGGCCCTCCAAGCGCGCGGCGGCGGCCTGTGATCGATTACGCTACAGCGGCAGGGAGGGCTTTCGTCCTGGTGCGAATCGAGGGGATTCCGCCGTTCGGTTCGAGCGCAGTCTGAGTGTGCAGCGGCATTCGCGCTCAGGGAATCCATGCCTCATCCAGAATGTCTATATCGTCGCCCGGTATTCTGGTGGGGCGGTCGAGACGCCAGCGGGAGACAGAGTGACATTTCGCCAAGCTTTGAGCGCCATCTGGCAGCGACGTCTGGTGATCATCGCCGTGGTCGTGCTTGCGATGGCTGTCGCGGCGATCTTTCTCGTGCGCCAGACGCCGGTCTATACGTCGACGACGACTGTGCGGATGAGCCCATTGGCCACCAGTGCGTCATCGAGCGGGCAGATCGGAACGGCATCCGTTGACTTCGATCCGGGGAGTATCACGTCTCCCTCGGTTCTCGACCCTGCAGCCAAGAAGGTCGGAGAATCGTCGGCCGACATCGGGTCATGGGATGTCTCGTACTCGGTAGCAGACTCATCGTCGCAGAACGCTCCGATCGTGATCACCGTCACCGCGAACGGGAGCAGCTCAACTCAAGCACAGGAGCACGCGGCGGCGGTCGCGAAGTCCTACAACACGTACCTCACGGGCCAGACGGCGAAGGCGAAGACCGTGGCTGGGGCCCAGGCCGCGAAGTGGAACGCATCGGCCGTAGCCTTCCAGAAGCAGGTCAACGCCGACCCAGCAAATTCGATTGCACAGTCAAACCTGGCGAGCGCGATCAGCTCACTGGCAAACGCGAACACCACTATCGACACGATCAACAACGCCGGGCCCCCGCTGACAGTCACACAGATCGCCACTCCCGGTGAGTTCCAGGGCACGACTCCTCTCATTGCCCTCGCGGTCGCCCTAGCGGCCGGTCTCGTCGCCGGCATAGGCATCGCCCTCATCTGGGACGTGTTTGACGACCGACTGCGGGGGGAGGACGAGTTCGAGCCGCTCACCGGTATTCCATCGCTCGGTGAGCTCGCGCTCGACAAACGGATGCTACGCCGCGGGGACTGGCTCCCGGCTGCCAGTCGCAAACGCACGTCGTTGAACGAAGGCCTGCGCGCCCTGCGCACGACGCTCCAGGTGCTCCTCCCGCAAGGTCACGACGTCGTCGTGCTGACGAGCGTGGAGCCTGGCGACGGCAAGACGTTCGTTTCCTCGAACCTCGCTTTGGCCTGGGCGCGCACCGGCAAGCGCGTGATCCTCGTCGGTGGGGATCTCCGAAGGCCGGCGCTCGAAGAGTACTTCGGCGACGTCGCGACAGGGCCCGGTCTGACGGAACTGTTGCAGGGAGCTGCCGTACGCGGCAAGGCACCGAGCACGAGGGAAGTAGCCGCCAACGTCAACGCGACGAAGTATCGTGGGCTTGCCATCCTGCCCGCCGGGTCCGAGCCGTGGGACCCCGCCGACCTCCTCGCCGTCGATAGACTCGGCGATATTGTCAAGTCGCTCCGTTCGATGTGCGACATCGTGGTCATCGATTCGCCACCTGCGCTCGCTCTGGTCGACGCCAGCCTGCTCGCGGTGCACGCGGATGGGGCGGTGCTGGTGGCCTCCGTCCGGCGTACGCGGCGCAAGCTCATGGTCGAGACGGTGCGCGCCATGGCGAGCAACGGCATCACGGTGCTCGGCATCGTGGCCAACCGCTCGAGAAGGCGCATCCCGAAGTCGTACTCCGCGTACTACGGCGGTTCGGGCTCTTCGGTTCGCCGGCGGCCCGGCGGAGCACCGAACGCAGAAATACAACAGCAGCAGCCGGCAGACGAAGTGCTTCCCGACTACGACGAAGGCTTCATCGAGGCCGGCGACGAGCTCGGCGATGTCGGGACGAGTGCCCGGAACGACCGTGCGCAGGCCGCGTCGGAACGCGAGCCGGTGCAAGCTCCCGCCAAGGACGACGGCACGCACAACGACAGCACGCACAACGACAGCGCCGACCGCAAGGACTCCGCCGAGGATGAGAAGGTCTGATCGTGTGGGGCTCGCCGTACGCCGATGAGGTGCGCGGCCCGGGCGTCGGACGCGACGTGACGAGCATCCTGTTCGTCTGCACTGCCAACATGTGCCGCTCCGTGCTGGCCGAGGCGATCGCACGACGACGCTTCGCAGGGCTTCCGTTCGCGTTCGCGTCGGCTGGCCTGATCGAGGGCGGCCGACCGATGCCGCCCAACGGCGTGCTGGTCTCGCAGGAGTGGGGCTTCGACATGTCCCGTCACGTCAGCAGGCGTGCAGACGTCCGCAATCTGCGCGACTGGGATGTCATCGTCACCATGAGCAGGAAGCACGTGCGCGAGCTGGTCGCCTCGGACAGCGAGCTCTGGCCCCGAGTGTTCACACTCCCCCAGTTCGCGCGGTGGCTCGACGAGCATCCGCCTCGAAGACACGTGCTGTTGCGCGAGTGGATCGAGCAGGAAGGCTCGGAACGACCCCGTTCCGACATGATCGGAGCCAGTCCTGAGGATGACATCGCCGACCCCGTCAATGACCCGCCCGAGGCATGGCGGGAACTGGTTGCGGGGTTGACGCACGACATCGACCGCATCGCAGGCCATCTGATACCCGGAGTACGAGGCTCATCGCGTCTCGGCCGGATAGCGTCACGCTAGGCCCATCTCCCTGTGGATGGCCGACGCTGGGCCGGCTCGGCGGACCGGAAGAGCCATCTCATCACCCCCGCCTGCGATGGCGTGGCCGTTCCTCCGATCGCGCGATCGAGCCGTTTCGCGCTGATCGATCTCGAGCCACTCGTGCGCGATCAGCGCGCTCAGGCGTCACCCTCAAGTTCGGAAAGCACAGTACGAAACGCGTCTACCCGTTCGCTCCAGTCCGCGATCGCGCCGCGGTCGACGGTGGGCGCCCACTCCGCGAGTGCGTTTGCGACGGATTCCGGAAAGTGCTCGCGATCGGGAGCGACGACGACCGGTTCATCGCGGAACCCCGCGACGCGCGTGCTCACGACGGGTCTGCCTACTGCAAGGTACTCGTAGAGCTTGATCGGGTCGAGACTTTCGGTGAAGTCATTCACGACGTGAGGCACGATGAGCACGTGAACGTGCTGCAGGTAGCCGGGAACGGCATCCCTCACGCGCAAGCCGAGAATGTCGACAGCGGCGTGGGCCGACAGGCGGGCGTCGTTCTCTGCCGTGAGCAGGTCGGGGCCGACGAGTACGACGACGCCTCCCGCCTCGGCGACGCGGTCCGCAGTTGCCAGCACGAGGTCGACGTCGAGACGATCCTCGTGCAGCGTTCCCACGTAGAGCGCGACGGGACGGTCGGGGAGATCCGCCGGCCGATCCTGCGGTGTGCGATATCGACGCACCTCGACGGCGTTAGGGATGAGGCGCACCGGCCGTACCGAGCCTTTGGTGTTCTGCAGGCCCGTCGAACAGACGATGACCTCGTCGCTTCGCCGCAGAAGCTCCGCATCTCCCGCAGCGATCCTGTCGTGGTCGCGGCTTCCGCGGTCGGCTGCGACCCAGTCATCCGTCATGTCGTAAAGGCACGGCCAGCCGAGCGCATCGATCACGGCGGCGCTGCCGGGGTCGTTCACCCACAGCACGCCGTTCGTCCATCCGAGCCGATTCACGACGCGACGGATGTCGTGGGCAAGGCGGCCATCCACCCACGTTCCAGCGCGCCGAGGGAACACCTTCGTCGACTGGTAGAGCCGCAGCCGGCCGTCGTAGTCGTCAACCGTGCGCAGGCCGGCGCCGCGGCGGGCGATCTCCCCCGATCGCATGGCGTACAGCGGATCGGTGGGCGGTTCGACGAACAGCACCTCGAGCGAAGGATCGGACCTCAGGAGCCCGTCGACGAGGTATTGATTGCGTCGCCACATATCGTCCCACGCCTCGAGTGAGACGACGACGAGTCTGAGCGTCATCTCGCCTCCGCTTGTCGTGCGTGTTCCGTTGGTCTTCGAGCGGCCGAGTAAGACGCCGCGCACTAGCTTCCAGAATTGCTAATGGCCGCATGGTGCGAAAGTCCCCGTCCCGGGGCCAGTTGCGCGAACCGTGAGCTGCTATGCACGCTGGACTGTGACCGAGGCAAGCGCAAGCCGAGTCGCGACGGTCTGTTGGGTGACTCCGAACGCCTCGCGCTGCGTCCCACGCAAAGCCTTGCCGTATTCGTGTCGACGTATCGGATCTGACATCAGAGCGGACAACAGGTCGCCCGCCTTCTGCGAGTCACCCACCGGGAAGAGCTCGGCGCCCTCGACCGATCCCACGGTCTCCAGGTGCCCACCTCCCGCAGCGGCGACGACGGGCAAGCCGTAGGACATCGCCTCGAGCACGGCCAGTCCAAGGCCTTCCCTGTCGGTCGGCGCTATCAACACGGATGCCCGCCGCAGCCAGTCGCCGACGTCGCTCTGGAAGCCGACGAAGTCGATCGAATCGCTTACGCCGAGCTCCTCAGCGAGGCGCACCAGCGCCGCCTTCTCGGCGCCGTCTCCCGCGACGACCATGCGCCATCCGCTGGGGTGGGTCGTCGATGCCCAGGCGTGGATCGCGATGTCGGTGCGCTTCTCGGATTCCAGCCGCTGCAGAACGAGCACAAACGGCTCGCGGATGCCTTCATCGATATCAGGGACGTCGGCGACTCCCGTGTGAACCACGGTGCTCTCGCCCTCGATATTGTCGGCGACAAACTGCGAGATCGCGATCTGACTCGTGATCCGCTTGCCTGCCACGCCCGCCAGCGCCCGGTTGAACGGATTGCCACCGCGGGGTGCAGCGAAATGACGCGTACTCACGATCGGGACACGCTTGGTTCCCGCGAACGCGGCACCGGCGAGATCGGCCGCAGTCATGTGCGTGATGATGACGTCGGCATCCGGGATTCGACGCAGAGCCCGATACGCCTCGCGAACCGTGGTGCCCGGATGCCACCCGATGCCTGCGCTCGCAAGCGGGGCGCCCATGGTGTCTCGGCCGCCTCCCACGACGCTGACGCAGCACCCCGCATCGTGAAGGGCAAGCGCGGACTGCAGCACGTACCGCTCGACGCCGGCGAAGGCATCCGAGCAAACCACGTGCACAACGTGCAGATCGCCGGTGCGACGGGTTGAAGGGTGACGAGGACTGACAGCCCGGGTCTCGATGGCGACGGGCCCGATCCGGAACATCGCCGCACGCCGCCTGGCCGCGGCTCCGCGCTCCCCCGGAAGCACCGCGCCACGGGCGGCCGCGCCGAGGAACGTTCCTGCACGGTAGATCTGCCATCCGGCCGAGCCGTAGTGCTTGCGAAGATAGCGCTCGGCGCTGCCGTAGAAGTGCCGCTCCCGTACGCGAGGGTCACCGCCGGTGCCGGCACCTTCGTGGGTCGCCTCCACCTCCGCGACGGCGATGTCCCAGCCACGGGAGCGTGCCCTGCGCTGCCAGTCCGTCTCCTCTGCGTAGAGGAAGAAGCGTTTGTCGAGCCGGCCGACGTCGTCGAGCGCTGCGCGACGCAGAAGGAGCGCCGAGCCGATCGCGAAGTCGTGACGACGGCGCAACCCGCCCAGGCCGATGGCCTCGACCCAGGCTCCGGCCGGCGTCGGGAACGGCCACCAGACGCGCACCGGTGCGCCGCTGGCCGGCTCCGTCTGGGTCGCGCCTACGGCGGCAAGACGACGCTGGGAATGCAGAACCTGCTGCATGCGCACGGCGTCGGCCGTGCTCAGCCGAGCATCGGGGTTGAGGAGCAGCACGTCCCGATCCCCGTGGCCGGTCTGCTCGATGTCGTCCAGACCGAGATTCACGCCGCCGGCGAAGCCGCGGTTGCGCCCGGAGTCGATGTACCGCGCATGGTGACGCTCTGCAACCTCACGGGTCTGCGGCAGCGACGAGTTGTCGACGACCGTGACCGGCAGGCTGTCTCCCAGCACGTCGAGGCATCCGTCCAGCGTGTCGGGCGAGCCGTACGCCACGATCAGCACGTGCGGTTCTTCGGCTGCGGGCTTCGGAGCGGCCAGGATCGACTCGTACATGAAGCGCTGCAGCGCGGCCACGTTCTGCCAGGTGAAGCGCTGCGAGCGCTCAAGACCCCTGGTGCGCAGTTCAGCCCAACGGTTCAGCTCCAAGGCGTCACCGATCGCGTGCTCGAGCTCGCCCGGTTCGCCGGGAGGTACCAGCAGGCCTGCATCTCCGACGACGTCGGGGATCGCACCCGATGCACTGGCGACGACGGGTACACCGGATGCCATGGCCTCCACTGCCACTCGGCAGAACTGCTCGAGCCAATTCGATCTGGGCAACGAGGGGACGGCCAACACGTCCAACTCGCGGTAGCGGTCTGCGAGCTCGGTTCCTCGTGCGAAGCCGAGGAATTCGACCCTGTCCGAAATGCCCAGGCTCCGCGCTAGTTGCTCCAGATGATCTCGTTGTGGTCCGTCCCCCGTCAGGTGAAGTCTCCATTCGGGGTGGGCGACGATCGCGCGGAGCAGCACGTCGATGCCCTTGTGCTCCTCGAAGCGCCCGACGTAACCGATCACCTTGACGTCACCGGGGGCTTCCCGATCTGCCGGCGCGAACATCCCGACGTCCACTCCCAACGGGATGTCGATCGCGCCACCCGCGAGACCCTTCGCGTTGAGAATCTGCCCGGCCTCGACGTTGCAGATGTAGGCCGCCGCAGCGGAGCGCAACGACATCCGCTCGATCCACCTGAATGGGATCGGATAGCGCTTCTCGATGTTCTGCGCCGAGTAGAGAACGTACGGAGCACGGATGCCCCGCAGCCGACGCAGCAGCAGAACCTCGGCGGTCACGAGGGCGTTCGGCTCCTCGTGCAGATCGATCAGATCGGGCTGCTTGCCGAGGGCCCGCCAGATCGGGCGAGGATCCATGACGAATACGCTCGGATGCGTTCCAATGGTTCGCGCACCGACGACGAACCCGTCGTCCTCCGTGTCGAGATGGACATCTCTGCCACCTTCGTTCCAGACCTTCGCAGAGATGAGGGAGACGTCGACGCCCTGCGCGCGAAGCTCGCGCTCACGCTGCCGCCACTCCGACACGACGGCGTGATGCGCAACGCGGAGGACGTGCATCGCGGCTCACTCTCGTGGATGGGAGACGGTTCGTTTCACCTTATCCGCGGGGTGGTGGCGTCGATGAGCCCCCGAACGGGACGGGGTGCACGACCGCTCTCGGCCGAGTGGCGGTCCTTTGGATCGCCACGACGCGTAGCGAATGACGCTCGTGATTTCGGAACGGCTGCTGCCAGGACAGCGGCAGGCCACGGGCGCGGCGATCATCGTCGAGCGCCTGCACGCCGTAACAGATGCCCGCCACGATCCACAGCAGGGATGCCTGCCCCGCGACCCAGTACAGATCGAATTGCGCCTGTGTGAAGCGCATCGCCACGACGGCGAACCCCACTGTTCCGTAGACGGGGTCCATCCTCCACAAGTACCAGCCGGCCACGGCGAAGAGCGTGAGGAACCCGATCAGCCCGAAAATGCCGACCGTGGTCAGCACCTCCATCTCCGCATTCGGCGGCTGGAACGACTGGAACTGTCCGGCGAAGCGATCCGTGTACCACCAGCGCATGCCGACGCCGAAGAGCGGCGACTTCTCCCAGATCTGGAAGGCTTGCGAGTACCAGTCGACGCGCTGATGCGCGGAGTTGAACTGGTTGGATGACTCCAACTGGGCAGTGAGCTCGCTGACCACCCAAGCGACGCCAGGAATGGCAGCCAGCCACACGATCCGAACTCGCCTTCCGGTTTGCGGCCTGGCACGAATGCTGACGATCAGAATGCCGACGATCTCTCCCACCAGCCCCTGTCGCGACTGAGCTGCAACAACGCCGAGCGAACAGACGATGACGGCCAGCCAGGACCAGCCACGCGACCAGCGCAACCAAATGGGGCGGGCGAACGCGATCACGGCGGCCGCGCCGAGCATCCCGCCGATCGTGTTCTTGTTGAGGTCGGTCAGATAGACGGGCTGGAATTCCCTTGTGTGTAGAAACGTCGTGAGCGACACGTAGATTGCCACGACGCCGATGCCGATGCACCCGAGCACGTAGAGGGTCAGCGCGACGCGGGCCCTATCGGCTCGCCCAATCACGAAGCCGACGACGAGGCTCCCGAGGACGAGGACGACCTCGTGCATCCATTCGATGCCGTTCGCCGAGTATGGATTGAGGATCTGTGTCGGGATCGCCGTCGCCAGGTAGAACACGCCCGCCCAGATCAGTGGGCGCAGAATAGATGCGCCGCGACCACGGAGCGCCAGCAACGACACCACTGAGGCCAGTGCGAGAACCACGTCCGAGACGCTGAACGCGCCGCCCACGCGAGTGAGAACGAGGGTGGCCGGAACGGCGAGCACGGGGATGATCGTATAATCGCGCGCGGCGACTCCCGCCAACAGCACCACGACTCCGACCACGAGCGCCAAGAGGCTGCTGCTCACGCTGAGCACACCGAGGCCGACTCCGACGACGACTGCGAACGTGATGACTGCGACGAGAGAGGGGGCGCTCACGCCAATCCTCAGCTTCGCGCGATCCATGCTCCACATGCTAGATGAGCCAGTCCGCAAGGCGGATTCACTCATCTAATGTGGAATCGTCACGAGCGAAGGGGACCCATGCGGCTGGAGCGGGTGCTCTTGCTCGACCACACGGCCCAGGAGGGTGGCGCCGAGCAGGCTCTGCTGCGCGTTGCCGAGGTGCTGCAAGAGAGCGGTGCCGTACAGCTTCGAGCTTTGTTGTTCGCAGACGGCCCGCTGAGACATCGGCTCTCTTCGGCGGGAATTCCAACGGTCGTGCTTCACCTCGATAAGGCCGTCGCGAATATCTCGCGAGATAAAGTGGTCTCCCGTGCAGCGCGGTTCACTGTAACAGCGGCACGCTTCGTGCCCCGGCTGGCCCGCGCCATCCGTGGATCAAGGGCCGATCTCGTCGTCGCCAATTCACTCAAGTCCGCGGCCTTTGCTTTCGTAGCCGCGCCGCTAGCAGGACGTCACTGGGCGTGGCATCTGCACGATCGTCTGGCTGTTGACTACTTACCGGCGCCGCTCGTCATGGCCATGCGGCTAATCGCATTGATCGGGCCGCGGGCTATCGTCGCCAACTCGCGCGCAACGTTCGAGACGCTCCCTGCACGAGCCCGTCGAAAGGCGATCGTCGCGTATCCCGGTCTTCCACCCGAAGCGTTCGCAGTGTCGGCGGCGACGTCTCCCGACCACTCCGTGGTTGGAATCGTGGGTCGCATCAGCCCGACGAAGGGACAGCGTGAATTCCTCGAAGCAGCCGCCATCGTGGCGCTTCGCAGACCCGAAGTGCGATTCGCTGTCATCGGAGGTGCGCTCTTCGGCGAAGACCTCTATCAGGCGGAGCTACGCGAGCTCGCCGACCGGCTTCACATCGTCGATCGGGTCGAGTTCACCGGATGGGTCTCGAACGTCCCTGACCGGCTGCGGGGGCTTACGCTCCTTGTCCACGCGTCACCCGTTCCGGAGCCCTTCGGCCAGGTGATCGTCGAGGCGATGGCCGCTGGCATTCCCGTGATTGCTACGGCGGCGGGCGGCGTACCCGAGATCCTTGACCCCGATGGAGTCCCCGTTCCGATCATCGGCTGGCGGCCAACTCAGGGCGGCGTACTCGTCGAGCCCGGAAGCCCTGACGCACTCGCCGACGCCATCGAGGCGGTCCTCGACGACGCCGATGGTCGAGGTCGCAGAGCCACCACAGCTCGTGCCGACGCCGGACGTCGCTTCACCATCGGACGCACCGCGGACACCACCTTGTGTGCGTGGCGGGGCGGCATCGGCGCCCGAATGCGATGCAACTGATGCCTTCACAACATGAACGAGCTCGCGAACCGCAGGTCGGGGGTACCTGGACCTAGCCGCTGGTTCTCATTGCGCTGCAGGCGACCAGATCCACTCCTCCCACCGGTCGTACCGGCCATCGAGAAGCGCCTTGAAGACTCGGGGGGAGTCGTACTTGGTCACGAACGATCTGGCAATGGTGCCGGGCGGACGAGTCTCTTCCGCCTGAGCGTAGAGAACGCTGTAGCCGAGCTCGCGCGCTGCCTCATCCGCCTGAGGAGGCCAATTGCCTGATTGACCCCAGGGGATGGCGAAGGCCGACGTGCGGATCCCCGTCCGCCTCTCGATGAGTTCTCCTGCACCCCCGATCTCTTCGAATGCTTTCTCCTTGCTGAGGCGAGAGAAGTCCGGGTGCGTGGACGAGTGGTTGCCGATCTCGGCGCCCAAGTCGGCCACGCGGCTGACCTCGTCCCAACTCAGTGCGTTCCCCCCGAGCCCGCTCTCGGACCACCCAGAAACGACGAATAAAGAGAACGGAATGCCGTAGGACGCGAGGATCGGAGCAGCAACCGTGAGCACACTGCGCGGGCCGTCATCGAACGAGATGCTGAGCTCTCCAGGCAGCCCACCTGTCCGGGCGATCTCCGACGCCGGAACGAATCGGTGGCCAGCCTCGAGTGCCAACTCGATCTGTCGCCGGAATCGTGCCGGAGCGACGTCGTTGACACCCCACATGGACTGGCCGAGCGAGTGGTAGCAGAGAATTCGTCCACCCTGGCGCGGCGAATCCCTGCCCGCAGTCGCCAGCGCGTGACGGTCGACGAGGAGGCGTGCAGCTCCAATGCGGTCGCGGATGCGCGCCGGCGACAGCCGCTCTCGAATCCCAAGGCCGAGTCGGATCTGCATCAGGTGAGTCCTCCACACGCGCTCACGGATGCTTCGATTCTCCGCTGCATCAATCAACCAACAGATACAGCCGTTCGCCTGACTCGCGATAACGCTCGCCATTGCGAGGGCAGACCCAACACTCCCCATCAAGTTCAAGGGGGACACCCGCGGTGCCGACCCAGCCGATTCGCCGAGCAGGAACACCAACCATGAGAGCGTGATCGGGGACATCCTTCGTGACGACCGCTCCAGCAGCGATCAGCGCCCACCGGCCGATCGTGACGGGCGCGACGACGACGGATCGAGCGCCGAGCGACGCGCCTTTCCGGATCGTGACACCGACGGCATGCCAGTCAGAGGCATCCTTCAGGGTTCCATCCGAATTGACCGCACGCGGATAGAAGTCGTTCGTCAAGACCGCTGCAGGGCCGACGAAGACCCCGTCTTCGAGCACGGCAGGCTCGTAGAGCAGGGCATAGTTCTGCACCTTGCACCGGTTCCCGAGTCTGGTACCTGGGCCGACGTAGGCTCCCCGACCGATGACGCACTCCTCACCGACGATCGCATCCTCGCGAATCTGCGCGAGATGCCAGATCAGCGTGCCTGCACCGATGCGGGCATCCTCATTGACGTCAGCAGTGGCCGCGATTCGCGGTTCTGGCAGTGCGGACACTTCGCCTCCGGGACGACAACCGGGGAAGAAAACTCTGACGTTCTGCTGGCACACTACCGGAGAAGGAGAGGAGCCTTTGGTGGTCTACTACATTCTCCGTTTGCTGGCGAAGCTGATTCCCGGTGAGGCACGCCGTCAGCGGTTCATCCGATGGGCACGTTCCCGATTCAGCGTGCAAGCGATGATCGACACTTCACTCTCGGAACGCCTGGCACCCGTAGAGAGGGCGATCTACCGTACCCAGCTCTGCGAATCCCCCACCATCATGGCCGTCGACCAGACGCTCGATGCGCTCATTGAGGGCAAGTCAATCGCACGCTTCGGCGACGGCGAGCTCATGACGATGGACGGCAGGTTCGACGCCTTCCAGACGCCGGGCCCAGAATTGAGTCGACGTCTGAGCGAGGTGCTCTCCTCCGACGAACCCGGGCTGCTCGTCGGCATTCCGTTCTTCACCTACGATCTGAGCCCGGATCTCAGCAATGCCATGAAGGGCTACTACATAGACGAGGCACCGTGGATACGGGCCGCCCTGAGCCGATATCAGCGAGCCGGCATGATGTACGGTGCGTCCGAGGTCACACAGGCGCATAACATGTATCGCCCGAGCTTCGACCGCGATGCCTATTTCCGACGGTTCCGTCGCATCTGGGAGGGCGCAAACGTGGTCCTCATTCACGGTGATGGCATCTTCAACGGCTTCACCCACGACATCTTCGACAACGCGGCCTCCGTTCACCACATCCTCGCCCCCAAACAAGACGCCTTCGACCACTACGACGACATCCTCAACCAAGCACTGCAAGCACCAAAAGACAGCATCATGATCGCCATCCTCGGACCCACCGCCACCGTCCTCGCCTACGACCTCCACCGAGCCGGCTACCAAGCCCTCGACCTCGGCCACATCGCCAAATCCTACGAATGGTGGCACAACGGCAGAACCGGTGACGAAGCCGAGTTCTTCCACGCGGACTAGCTGAAGCGCTCGGGCGTCGGTCGCAGCGCACGGACGCGTCCATTTCGTGCGCACGTTCAGCGACCGCTTGTGCCGTCGCCTCACCGATCGAGGTGCGAACGACGCATACCTCCCCGTATGCTCAGCATTCGGTGCCTTTGAAGTCTCGAGCCGATCCGGACGATGTGGAGAAGAACGCTCGTCTCTGCTGGCCCGCTGCATCCGCCCCGCACCTCAACAGCCCGACAGTCGCTCTGCATCTCCGTGAGGTACTGGTGATCTACTACGTCTTTCGCATACTGGCGAGGGTGATTCCCGGCGCTGCTCGTCGCCAGCGGTTCATCGGCTGGGCACGTGCCCGATTCAGCGTGCAAGCGATGATCGACACGGCAGTCGCCGAGAATCTGGCGGCCGTGGAGAGCGCGATCTATTACGAGATGCACCTGTTCGAGTACCCGACCTTCATGACCATGGACGAGGCCATGGATGCGCTGATCGGCGGCGCGTCGATCGTTCGCTTCGGCGACGGTGAGCTCATGACGATGGACGGCAGGTTCGACGTCTTCCAGACGCCGGGCGCGGAACTGAGTCGACGTCTGAGCGAGGTGCTCTCCTCCGACGAACCCGGGCTGCTCGTCGGAGTCTCCTTCATCGCTTACGATTCTCGAGGAGACTTCACCGATGCCCAGAAGGACTTCTACGCCCGCGAGGCGCCGTGGATGCGTTCGATCCTGAGCCGGTATCTACGCGTAGGCAAGGTATACGCACCCGCTGAGGTGACATTGGCACACACGATGTTTCGCCCGAGCTTCGACCGCGATGCCTATTTCCGACGGTTCCGTCGCATCTGGGAGGGCGCAAACGTGGTCCTCATTCACGGTGATGGCATCTTCAACGGCTTCACCCACGACATCTTCGACAACGCGGCCTCCGTTCACCACATCCTCGCCCCCAAACAAGACGCCTTCGACCACTACGACGACATCCTCAACCAAGCACTGCAAGCACCAAAAGACAGCATCATGATCGCCATCCTCGGACCCACCGCCACCGTCCTCGCCTACGACCTCCACCGAGCCGGCTACCAAGCCCTCGACCTCGGCCACATCGCCAAATCCTACGAATGGTGGCACAACGGCAGAACCGGTGACGAAGCCGAGTTCTTCCACGCGGACTAGCTGTACAACGAGTCATTGGCCGAATCGCGGATGCTCAGGACGACGGAGCAAGCGCATCGGCGTGGCGGCCTTCGATCGGGGACGAAGCGATTGACGAGTCGGTGAAGGATCTTCCCGACCACCACGAAAACAACGTTGCCAAGGCATAACGCTTTTGGAGCGTATGCGATGCAACTGCATCGACCGGATCGTCTTCACATCGTCGGCTTCGATCCACGAGGCCAGCGACGACTTCAAGCGATGCTGACGACGTCCGGACCTTGACCCTTCGGTACTTCAATTCAATCGAGGCTGACCCGAGCGTCGAGCGGGCCATTAGGGACGCGATCGCCTGGGCCGATCGGTTCCATCCTTGTTCGAACGATCCGAAGCGAGACCGGTAATTCCCGGTAGAGTTCGAGCGCACGGGCACCGCCCTCGCTCGAGAAGCGGCTCGCACCCCCTCCACGATCTCGGCGGAAGTTCATTCGGTGGTCTATTACATTCTCGCATCCTTCGCGAAGCTGATTCCCGGCGCTGCTCGTCGGCGGCGGTTCATCGGCTGGGCACGTTCCCGATTCAGCGTGCAAGCGATGATCGACACGGCGCTCGCGGATAATCTGGCGAAAGTAGACCAGCTAGTCTACTATCACGCGCGCCTGTTCGAGTCCCCCACCGTCATGACGGTCGACGAGACGCTAGATGCGCTGATCGACGGTACGTCGATCGCTCGCTTCGGCGACGGCGAGCTCCTCTCCATCGATCAGAAGCACAACGCCTTCCAAAGACCCGATGTCGTGCTGGCCCGACGGCTGGCGGAGGTGCTTTCATCCGACGAGCCCGGACTACTCATCGGCGTCTTTTACCACAACTATCGACTGAGCAATGATCTCAACGAGTATGAGCGATCCTTTTACATCCGTGATGCGGTCCGGATGCACGCCGTAGAGAGTCGATACCTGCGTTCGAACAAGACTTATGCGGCGACCGAAGTATCACTGGCAAACCAGATCTACGAGAGCTTCGACCGCGATGCCTATTTCCGACGGTTCCGTCGCATCTGGGAGGGCGCAAACGTGGTCCTCATTCACGGTGATGGCATCTTCAACGGCTTCACCCACGACATCTTCGACAACGCGGCCTCCGTTCACCACATCCTCGCCCCCAAACAAGACGCCTTCGACCACTACGACGACATCCTCAACCAAGCACTGCAAGCACCAAAAGACAGCATCATGATCGCCATCCTCGGACCCACCGCCACCGTCCTCGCCTACGACCTCCACCGAGCCGGCTACCAAGCCCTCGACCTCGGCCACATCGCCAAATCCTACGAATGGTGGCACAACGGCAAGACGACCCACGAGCAGGAGACCAACGACGACTTTTTCACCCCCGACTGAGGCCGAGCGGTCCCGCACAGCGGTCCCCTACGATGGAGCCATCCGGCAAGGTCGAATGGATCAGGTTGGGAGGCCTCCATGCGTGACAACCGTCTCAGCGTTGTTGTCGTGGGCGCAGGGTATTGGGGTCCGAACCTCGTTCGCAACTTCAACCTGAGCGCGGACTGGCATGTCGCGGCAGTGTGCGACCTCGACCTAGATCGAGCCGAGCGACTCGCCTTGACGACACGCACGGCCGTGGCGGTCACATCCATCGAGGATGCGCTCGCAATAAGCGGCGTCGACGCCGTGGCCATCGCGACGCCAGCGCGGACTCACGAGAAGATCGCCCTGGCCGCCATCGCGGCCGGCAAGCACGTTCTAACGGAGAAACCTCTCGCCCACAGTGTCGAGAGCGGACAGCACATGGTCACCGCCGCGGCCGAGGCAGACGTCATCCTGATGGCCGACCACACCTTCTGCTACACACCCGCCGTCCTCAAGATCGCCGAGCTCGTCGAGGCCGGAGAACTCGGCGACATCACTTTCATCGACTCCGTGCGCATCAACCACGGACTCGTGCAGCCGGATGTCGACGTGTTCTGGGACTTGGCCCCACACGATCTCTCCATCTTGGACTTCATCCTTCCGGGGGGCCTGCGCCCAGAGGGCGCATCTGCGCACGGCGGCGACCCGCTCCATCTCGGCAAGGCTTGCGTGGGATATCTGGTCATGCCGCTTGCGAAGGGTGCGATCGCGCACGTCCACGTCAACTGGCTGAGCCCGACGAAGATCCGCCAGCTCGTCGTCGGCGGCTCACGTCGCACACTCGTCTGGGATGACCTCAACCCCACGCAGCGGGTAAGCGTCTACGACCGCGGGATCGACTTCGTCACTGTCACCGGAGACGCCGAGCGCGCTGCAGCGCAGGTGTCGTATCGATACGGTGACACCTGGGTGCCCGCGTTGCCAGAGAAGGAGGCACTGTCCCTGATGGTGGCCGAGTTTGCGTCAGCAATCCGCGAGCACCGTCCGGCACGCACAGACGGCTTGGCTGCCCTCCGCGTGCTCAATGTGCTCGACGCGACTTCGAGAAGCCTCCAGGCTGGCAGTGCTCTGGTGACAGTCGACAACGATCAGAAGGAGACCGCATGACGGAGTTAGAGGGCGCGACCGTCCTCGTCACGGGCGGAGCCGGCACGATCGGGTCGACGCTCGTCGATCAGTTGCTGGATGCCGGCGCCGCGCACATCGACGTTCTCGATAACCTCGTGCGTGGTCGGAAGGCGAACCTCGACCGGGCCTTCGCCTCGGGCAGGGTCACCCTGGTCGAGGGCGACATCCGTGACCGCGACACGGTGCACGACACGGTGAAGGGCAAGGATGTCGTCTTCCACCAAGCCGCGATTCGCATCACGCAGTGCGCAGAGGAGCCTCGTCTCGCGCTGGAGACCATGGTGGACGCGACCTTCAACGTGCTCGAGGCATCTGCCGAGCACAGGGTCGCCAAGCTCGTGGCTGCTTCCTCGGCATCGGTCTATGGAATGGCCGAGTCCTTCCCTACGAACGAACGCCATCACCCCTACAACAACGACACCTTCTACGGCGCCGCCAAGACCTTCAACGAAGGCATGACGAAGAGCTTCCGTGCGATGTACGGCCTGAACTACGTGCTCCTGCGGTACTTCAACGTCTACGGACCACGGATGGACGTCCACGGGTTCTACACCGAGGTTCTTGTGCGTTGGATGGAGCGCATCGCAGATGGGCTCCCGCCGATCATCTTCGGGGACGGCAGCCAGACGATGGATTTCGTGTACAGCGTTGACATCGCACGCGCGAACATCCTCGCGGTCCTCAGCGACGTCGACGAAGGCGTGTACAACGTGGCCAGCGGCACAGAGACCAGCCTGCTCGAACTCGCCGAACTGCTCCTCAAGGTGATGGACTCCGACCTCTCTGTCGAGTTCGGACCGGCACGCGGCGTGAACGACGTCGTACGCCGCCTGGCGGACACCACAGCCGCGCAACGCGATCTGGGGTTCACCGCGAGGATCGGATTGGAGCAGGGCCTGCAGGAGCTCGTCGACTGGTGGCGTCCCCTCCGCGAAGAGGTCGCCGCCGGGCGCTCCCCCCAGGGGAATCACTCGTGACACGGATCAACGTCATGCGTCCCTGGCTGGGCGCGGAGGAGATAGCGGCGGTGACCGAGGTCATCGAATCCGGCTGGGTCGCTCAGGGGCCGAAGGTGGCCGCGTTCGAAGCGGACTTCGCCGCGCATCAACAGACGGATTACGCCGTGGCGGTCTCGAGTTGCACAACCGCCCTGCACCTGGCACTCAAGGTCTCAGGGGTGGTCGCCGGCGACGACGTAGTGGTGCCATCCTTCTCGTTCATCGCCACGGCGAATGCGCCAACGTACGTCGGAGCGAACCCGGTCTTCGCCGATGTCGACCCCCTCACGGGCAACCTCACTGCTGCGACCGTCGAGGCCGCTTTGACGCCCGGAACGCGAGCCATCATAGCCGTCGATCAGGGCGGTGTCCCGGTCGACCTCGACGCGATCCGCGAGGTATGCGACCCTCGAGGGATCGTCGTCATCGAGGACGCCGCCTGCGCGGCGGGGTCGACATACAAGGGTCGACCGGTCGGGGCGGGCGCCGAGATCGCCGCCTGGTCGTTCCACCCGCGCAAGATCCTGACGACCGGCGAGGGCGGGATGCTCACCACCTCGCATGCTGACTGGGCGGAGCGCGCGCGGCGGCTGCGCGAACACGCGATGAGCGTGTCGGCAACGGCCAGGCATGCCAGTGTCGTGTCCCCAAAGGAGGAGTACACCGAGGTCGGATTCAACTACCGGATGACCGACCTACAGGCCGCCATCGGCCTCGTACAACTCGCCCGGCTTGACGAGGTCGTACAGCGACGCCGCACGATCGCGGCCGCGTATACGCGGGCGATCGCCGACGTCGCTGGTCTCCGTGCGGTTTCGGATCCGCGATATGGCACCTGCAACTTTCAGTCGTTCTGGGTCGAGGTCGGTCCTGAGTATCCGCTCGACCGTGAGAAACTGCTGCTCGCGTTGGGTGAAGCCGACATCTCGGCTCGCCGAGGCATCATGGCGGTCCACCGCGAACCTGCCTATTCTCATGTCCACGCTGACGTGCCAGTCACGGAGCACCTCACCGACAACACCCTGATCCTGCCGGTGTTCCACCAGATGACTCCCGAAGAGCAGGATCGCGTCGTCGCAGTGCTCCGCGAGGGCGCAACATGCCGGTCAGACCGGTAGAGCCCGTTGCGCTGACGACGACGCCGACCGTCAGCGTGGTCGTCCCGTGCTACAACTACGGGCACTATCTGCCGTTTGCCGTCGAGAGCATCGCCGGTCAAGTCGGAGTCGATGTCGACGTTCTGATCGTCGACGATTGCTCGACCGATGACAGCCTCGAAGTCGCCGAGGGGCTCGCATCGAGGTTGCCCAACGTTCGGGTAATACGCAATGAGAAGAACTCGCGGCTCATTGCGACGGCGAACCGCGGGCTTGCCACCGTGACCGGCAAATATGCCCTGCTGATCTCCGCGGACGACGTGCTCGCACCAGGTGCCCTGGCACGAGCGACGGCGCTCATGGAAGCCAACCCCGATGTGGGGCTCGTATATGGCCCGGTGACCTACTTCACGACCGTCGAAACGCCGGAAGGAACCCCCGGCCCTGGTAGCCATTGGGTGATCCGGGACGGCGCTGAGTGGGCCAGTCACGTCTACAGGAGCGCCCGAGGCCCGATCGCCTCGCCGGAAGCGATCGTGCGGACGAGCACAATGCGTGAGGTCGGCGACTACGACCCCGCGCTTCCGCACACCAGTGACCTTCAGATGTGGCTGAGGTTCGCAGCACGAGCCGGCGTCGGCTTCATCGCCGGCACGATCCAGGCCTATTACCGCATGCACGGAGCCAACATGTCGTTCACCCAGTACGGCCTCGATGGCGACCGCCGACCTTTGCTGGACCTGCGCTACCGGATGGACGCGTTCGAGTCGTCGTCCGGGGGTTTCCCCGATGGTGCGCGATTCCTCAAGGTCGCTCGCCACCGCGTCGCCGACGAAGCGCTCGACCTCGCCCGGCGTGCACTCGGCTCCGGGCCGGATCGTCGGGCGTACGTCGACGAGCTCGTGGACTTCGCGCGGGCGATGAACCCGAGGTACCGGCTCAGCAGAGGATGGGCCGCCTTCCGAGCCCGCAAACTGACGGACCCGGTATTCACCCGCGCAGGAGCGGAACCCTTGCTGCAGTGGGCAAAGGCTCACGACGACTATCTCTGTTACCTTCGCGAGCTGAAGACCGGCGTCCGGCGGTAGTGTCTTCGATCACCCGACCCCTGAATTGAATGGAGCTGCTGAATGGCGCAACAGCGTACCGTGCCCTTCGTCGACCTGAGTTGGCAGACTGTGCGCATTCGCGATGAGACGGATGCCGCCATCGGCCGTATCATCGATACCTCGAGCTTCATCCTCGGCGACGCTGCAGAAGCGTTCGAACACGAATTCGCACGGTATTGCGGCACTGAGCATTGCGTTGGCGTCGGGAACGGCACCGATGCGCTGGAGCTGGCCATCCAGTCGACCGGGATCGGCGCAGGCGATGAGGTGATCCTTCCGGCGAATACGTTCGCCGCCACAGCTGAAGCCGTGGTTCGAGCCGGTGCGGTGCCGGTGCTGGTCGACTGCACCGACGACTACTTGATCTCGGTAGAGGCCGTCGCCGACGCGCTGACGAAGCGCACCCGGATGATTGCCGCTGTGCATCTCTACGGACAAACTGCGCCAGTCGAGGACCTACGCTCCATCGCTGGTGACGACATCGTCATCCTCGAGGACGCGGCGCAGTCGCAGGGCGCTCGTCGACACGGAAAGATGGCCGGCGCTCTGGGCGACGTCGCGGCGACCAGCTTCTATCCGGGCAAGAATCTCGGCGCGTTCGGCGACGCCGGCGCCGTGATCACCAACGACTGCGACGTCGCGGATAAGGTCCGGCGGTTACGCAATCACGGCGGCATTGCGAAGTACGAGCACAGCCTTCTGGGTCGCAACTCTCGCCTCGACGGCATCCAGGGCGCCGTTCTCTCGTCCAAGCTCGGCCATCTCGACGAGTGGAATCAGCTTCGGCGTGACGCCGCCGCGATCTATGGCGAAATTCTCAGCGGTAACGAGAAAGTTCAGCTCCCGGTGGTAGCCAACGGCAATGAGCACGTCTTCCATCTCTATGTGGTTCGAGTACCCGATCGCGACCGCGTGCTTGGCCACCTCGCCGAGGCGGGGATCGGAGTCGGAGTCCACTACCCGAACCCTGTGCACCTCCTGCCGGCCTTTGGATTCCTCGGGCAGGGTGCAGGCAGCTTCCCGCGTGCCGAGATGTTCTCGGACGAGATCCTGAGCATGCCGATGTACCCCGGCATCACCCCCGACGACCAGCAGTACGTCGCGGAGACTCTGCTCGCACATCTGTAGATCGCGTGGTGCTGCTCAGTCGGCACCGAAAAAGTCGTCGCTGGCGCCTTGCTCGACGATCGTCTTGCCGTTCCGCCACCATTCGTAAGACTTGGCGATGTGACCGAGGTCGAGAACTCGATAGCCAGTGCGGTAGAGGTCATACGCAAGTACCGTCGCCGTTGGCCCGAGAACAAGGACGATCAAACTGTCTTTGGGCGTTTGCAGCGCCCGGGCGAGAATATCGTCGTATTCGTCGAAGGCATCTTGTTTCGGTGCGAGGACGTGATCCACCGCTATCGCATTGTCGAAGATGTCATGACGAAACCCGTCGAAGATCCCATCGCCGTGGATGAGCGTGACGCGCGCGCCCTCCCAGATGCGGCGAAATCTTTCGAAATAACTCTGGCGGTCATAACTTGGGTGGAATGCGGTATGTGCTAGCGACACCTCTGTGGCGGCATACGTCTTTGTCAGCGTCAGATAACTACCGAGGACTGGCCGAATGAATGGCGCTATCCGCATGAGGTAGTCCCGCATGCCCTCCGAGAGCTCCGTCGTGCCAAGGTCGTAAGTGAATGCCGGAATCCCCACCAGTAATCCCGGTTCATCGGATGTGAGTACTTCCCGGAGGCGTCGGCTCAGTTCGGCGCTCGGTGTCTGGAATACATCGAACTTCCCTTCCATGGTCCCCAGGTCGCCCGCACCGAAACGTGCGATCGACATACCCTCGACAAGCGCGTCCAGAGTTTGGTCGACCGTCATGATTATCGGCGTCTGGGACATTTGCGCACGATAGATCGCATTTTCTAGAGTCACGCGCTGCTCCGTGAGGGCCGCATCGACGATGGCTCGCAGGCTGAATCGGGCACGTGCTGAAGCGATGAATCGCTGCCTACGCCCTCCCTCGGGGATCAGATTGGCAATCGCCAAAAGGATGTAATAGATCACGCGCTACTCCCATGAATATCCGTCATCTTGCAGCCGGCCCGTCCGGATGACGAGGACAGCCCCAACGAGATCGACGCGTCTGGACTATGAAACGGTGCCCGGTCGGATCGAACAGAGTCGCCGCTCGCCCTAACGGCAGCGCAAATCAAGGATGGGCCAACGAGATTCTCGCGTCACTTCGCCCGCTTTGACGCCGAGCCATCGGTCATGAAAGATACGCCAGCTTCCACTCGCGCTCAAGGATGGCGTAGCATCCTGTGTCGATCCACCTGCCCCTAATCCATCTGTGCTCGACGAACTGCGCTTCGCGACGCATGCCGAGATGTTCACAGATGCGTCTGGAGGCGACATTACGCATGTCGAGTTCGGCATAAACGCGATGCAAGTGAAACTTCGCGAATGCGATGTCAAGCAGTAGCTGCCCCGCTTCAAAAGGGTACCCCTGGCCCTGCGCTGCGCGCGTGAGCGTTATTCCGACCTCGGCGCTGCGGTCCGCCGCCGCTCCCTGCAACTTCAGATAGATCATGCCTAGGAAGTTGCCACTCGAGTCGCGAATGACAGGATTGACGAAGTCACCGGGCTTCTCAAACCGTGTGGCGGCCATACTCTGCTTCAGCCTTTCCGCGGCAACCTCTCTTGAGATGGGCTCTTCGAGCTCATACCGGAAAAGACGAGGGTCGGACTCCATCGCGTAGAAGGCTTCGAAATCGCTCGGCACCGGCAAGTCGAGGGTGAGCCGCTCGCCTGAGATGGTGGGAAACTCCCATGGCGTCGATACGGCACCCGCAAGGGGGTGGCTCCGACCGCGAAAACGCCGCCATACGAAGACCGCAGATCCGGCTGCCAGGATAAAGGCCAGTAGGAGCAACACCGACACCATGACGAAGAGGATCGTCAAGAGAACGTCGGTCGTCACAGGGCCTCCAGCAGGTGTCAGCGACACGCCTATGGCGATGCTAGCACCAGGATGTACTGCCCCTCCTTGATGGCATCACCATGACTTGCCCGGTCGCCGTTGCGTCAGCGACCGTCCGGGCCGCCGAAGTGTCGTCGCAGTACGGCAGGATCCAGACCGATCGCCCGCATGGCGCCGCCAAGCTTCCGCCTGGACCAGTCCCGGGACAGTACCTTCGACCGCGGGGTGTACTGGACAGTCCAACGTTCTCCCACCGCAGGAAGGAACCGGCGCTTGTACTGGTCGAAATATCCTCCGAGGTCGAAAAAAGTATGTCCCTCCCGCTTCGAGCTACTGATGTTCTCTATGAGAACCCGAGTTCCGAGTGAAACCCCGTGCACCCCGAGGTCTCGCGCGGTAATCGCCGCGGTGACGAAACCGTCATCCACATTGCTCACCTGACCCGCGATCGGTTCACCGTCTGAATCGACGAGGGCTGTAACGATAATTCGTCCTCGCGCGAGGAGTTCCGGCCAAATGACTAGCAGGTCATCAGTTACGCCTGTCTCGTCCGCCTCATGACTCGCCCACCGAGATCGCCACTGCGCCACGGTCCACTCGAGAGAAGTCAAGTCACCGTTTTGCACCCCCAGTTCGGGGCGGCGTTTGATCGTTTGCCGAAGTTCCTTGAGCACCCCACTGGAACGCCAATGCCGCTCGAAGTCGAAGTCTTGTAGGTCGGCTCCATACCACTGATGGGCCGACACCTGCGCGCTCGGAAAGGCTGCGGGCACGATCTCAGTCTCTGAGATCACAATGCTTAGCCTCGTCGCAGCGAGCGCGGCGTCGAGGTGCCCGAGTCGGTGCGGTGGCTCCAGACGGGCAGCGCAGTTGGTGGTGGCGATCTCGAATCCGCCTGCGCGGGCTCGAAACGTAGCGGCAAGGACCGGAGTGCCACCGCGCAGCACGAGAACGTTGCGCTTTGCGACCGAAGTGGGCTCGGCGAGCAGGCGATATACCAACCGGTCCGTCTCATCGTGGCCGGATGTCAACTCGTCGAGCCCGTCGCGAAAGGCCGCGAACGGACGATCTTCGACGACAGTACGATATCCGCCACGCGCGGAGACATGATCTCCGCGACGCGTGGAGCCGTTCACCAGGAGATCCGCCATCCAATACTGTTACCGGCCACGTCGTCGCGACGGCAAAGCGAGTCGCGAGAGTCCATTGCGCCGTCAAAGGTCATGACAAAGCTGCGCTCCATGCTGCCGTCCAATTGGTCTTGGGCTCCGAGCATAGACCACTCGTCGACGCTCAAGGCGTGCCATGGATGCCCGCGCTACCGGCGCCAATTCCCGGCTTCCCGTGCACGGCAACCCCAGAGGCTCGCGTTCAGTGGCGCCCGCCCGAACGGGCCCGATCAATGGTTGCGTTGCATAGAGCGACAGGCAGGCGTGCGCACCGCACTTTATATCACTGCATACCGTGTGCGAATATCAAGCTGGGAGTTCATGACGCAGAGAGTAGGACCGAGTGACTAATGATTCGACAACCGTTTCAGTCGTAGTCCCCGCCCGAAACGCGGCCATGACCCTGAACGCGCAACTCGAGGCACTCGCCCAGCAGAAGGTTTCCTGTGCCTGGGAAGTGCTCATCAGCGACAACGGCTCGACCGACGCCACGCGCGACGTCGCTGAACGTTGGGCGGGCCGGATTCCGCTACTGCGCGTGATCGACGCGAGTGCCCGCCGCGGTGCCTCGGCAGCCCGCAACCTTGGGGCAGCGGCCGCGAGTGGGGAGCTGCTACTGTTCTGCGACGCCGACGACGTGATCGCGCCCGGCTGGGTGAACCAAATGGCTAAAGCGCTGGA
This sequence comes from Humibacter sp. RRB41, assembly GCF_022761015.1. Classification (GTDB taxonomy): domain Bacteria; phylum Actinomycetota; class Actinomycetes; order Actinomycetales; family Microbacteriaceae; genus Humibacter. Next base: position 866,675 of record NZ_JAKWJQ010000001.1, on the reverse strand, counting down.
TGTTTATGCCCTCGTCGGAGGCGTGCTGGAGAATCACTCGCTGCGCCGTTCTCACGGCGTCAGTGTGTCATGGAATGCGAGCGCCGAGATCCGCCTGCGCTACTGGACGCGCTACGAAGCGACACCGGGATCGAACCTCGGCATCCGCCGCACGATCTTCGACGAGCTGGGGGGCTTCGACGAGTACCTCGTCACCGGCGAGGACGTCGATCTCTGCTGGCGGGCACAACTTGCCGGGCACACGTTCGGCCGGGTCCGTGACGCGGTAGTGCTCGCACGACCAAGGATCGGCGCGCGGGCGATTTACCGCCAGGCGTACAGCTATGGTGAAGGTCACCGACAGTTGCGGCACAAGTACGCGGCGTTCATCGCCGCCGACGCCGACTACGAGGCACCTTCGTCGACGGCCCCTGCCGTCGAGCGCCGTTCAGCGTCTCGAAGACTACGCCGCCTTTTCACGGCGTCCGGCTTCGCCGACGTGACATGGCGCGTGGGCCAGACTCTTGGCGAACTCCTCAGCCGAGCCGACCGGCGTGTCACGCCCCTGACCCGCGACGTGACGATCTGATGCGCGACGTCGTACACGCCATAACCCCTGGTGACCATTTCTCTCCACGTACAGGTTCAGCGGTTCCCACAGTTGTGCACGGCCTGGCGGGTGCGGCCGCCCTGGATGTCACGAGTGCGGTACGGCAGAAGGTGCTGCTCGATCAGAGCACGTGGCATCCCCGCTACTCGACCGCCGAAGCGATCGAGTACGTCGGGGCGCCTATGCCCACCAAAATTGAGAGAGGGATGGATGCCGGACTCGCCCGCATCGGGCTGCCCCGCCGCGGAGCGGTCCGCGCGTGGCGCCCACTGGCCGAGGCCATGCGCGATCGGGAACCTGCGTTCGTACTCGCGCACAACGGGCCCACGCTCCCGCGACTTCTACGCGACCAGCCGCACACGACGGTGTTGTACGCGCACAACGACCTCCTCCGAACAGTCGGCACTGCCGAGGCGAGGCGTGGACTCGGCGCGGTCGGAGCTATCGTCTGCGTGAGCGCAGATCTCGCCGAGGTCATGGCGTCTCGGTTGCCGGCGGAGTTCATCGACCGCATCCATGTCGTGCCCAACGGTGTCGACACCAAGCAGTTCTCACCTGCCTCGCGGGTGCGCACGAACGAGCGCCTGAGAGTGATGTTCGTCGGGCGTACCCTGCCTGAAAAGGGGCCTCACGTGCTGCTGGAAGCTGCTCGACGCCTCCAACGCGACGATCTCGAAGTGCTCATCGTTGGAAGCGGCGGCTTTGCTCGTGAAGCGCCGCTCACGCCGTACGAGCGGTCGCTCCGGAGACTTGCCGCCGATATTCCCCACGCAAGATTCGAGCCATTCGTCGACCGCGAGCGCCTCCCGGGGCTCCTGAGGGAAGCCGACATCTTCGTAGCGCCGTCGCGGTGGCGGGAACCGAGTGGCCTGACAGTCGGAGAAGCACTTGCCACGGGGTTGCCCGTCATCGCTAGCCGTGTGGGCGGTATCGCCGAAGTGACCGGCGACGCAGCTGTGCTCGTCGATCCCGACAACCCCCAAGCGTTAGCGGACGCTCTCGAACATTTTGCCGACGACCCCGCGGCACGGGACCGGCACGCACGTGCGGCGCGAGAGCATGCGCTTGCGCACTCCTGGCGCGAGTCATGGGCTGCCTTGCGCGAAACGCTCGAATCGCTCGAAGATGGCGCACCATGAGCCCAGCGGTACGCACAGACGCGAGTGCGGATGCCATGCCGCTCGTGAGCGTCGTCGTCGCGACGAATCGCGTGAGTCCCTTCTTCGCCGATGCCCTCGGCTCCTTGGCAGCGCAGACGTATCCGCGGGTCGAGATCATCGTCGTCGACGATGGGTCCCCGGACCCCTCCGCGGTGGAGGCAATTGTCACCACGACCACGCCGCTCGGCCGCCTGCTTCACCGCGCGCACACCGGCGTGTCAGCGGCACGCAACGCAGGCGCCGCGGAGTCGAGTGGGGAGTTGCTCGTCTTCTTCGACGACGACGATGTGTGCCATCCCGAGCGGCTCGCCAGGCAGGCCGCCCACCTGATGTCCGAGCCCAACGCTGTGGCCTGCTATTGCGGCATGCGCACCATCGATGCCGCTGGACGGGTGCTCGTAGAGGCCGACCTGACGGCAGTGCGCGATCGACTCGACATCGCACGACGGCGGACGGGCATCCTCCCGTGCAACCTCATGATGCGTCGCACTGCCTTCGACGCGGTAGGCGGGTTCGATCCCACGCTTCGGCTTGCCGAGGATCTCGATCTCGTCTTGAACCTCTCCGAGCGCGGCGACTTCGTGTTCGTACCCGATGTGCTTTCGGACTATCGCCTGCACGACGCGAACACCACATCTCGTCATCGAGAGCTGACTCTGTCCATAGATCGCATCGTTCGCGCCCATCTCGCTCGCGCGAGGGATGCCGGCGACACGCCGCTCGTCGCCGCGCACCGCGGAAGCCTCCGCGCCAACGGTCGCTATGCCTGGTGGGGTGCCATGCGACACGCGCGGGCCGAAGCTCAAGCGAGACGCTTCGCGTCCGCGGCGTCCGACATGCTGTGGGCGCTGCGATTCGCACCCCTCGCACCGATCGACGCGATCGTCAGGCGGCTCCGTGAAACCAGAACGACACCGTCGACGGCAATGCCATGAATGTGCACGTGAAACGGGACCGCTCCGTGACCGTGCGCGTCAGTGTGGTCATCCCCACCTATAACGCGGCCGCTTCGCTTCCCGTCCAGCTCGAGGCTCTCACGCATCAGACCACGACAGAGCCCTTCGAGGTGCTCGTCTCCGACAACGGTTCGACCGATGGCCTTGCCGCGGTCATCGACGAGTGGCAGCAACGCGCGCCGTACCCGATGCGCCGCGTCGACGCCTCGGGACGCAAAGGGGTGAGCCACGCACGGAACGTCGGAGTGGCGGCATCCGAGGCGGAATTCGTGCTCGTCTGCGATGCGGACGACGCCGTGCACCCGAGCTGGATCGATGGTCACCTGAAGTCTCTCGCAAAGGCCGATGTGACCGGAGGACCGACCGAGGTCGAGACCCTGAATCCCGGACCGGAACGGTTCTGGCGTGACTTTCCGCCGATCGACGACGACTGGCAGCTGCCCAAAGAGAAGGGTTTCTTGTCCTGGGTCACCGGCGCGAACTTCGGCGCGCGCCGCTCCGTCATCGAGGCGATCGGGGGCTGGGACGAGAACCTCGACGGCCTCGGGGGCGACGATCTTGACTTCAGTTGGCGCGCCCAATTGCTGGGTTTCACAGTTGCTCCCGCGCCGTCCGCCGTCGTCAGCTATCGTCTGCGACGCGGTCTCCGGGCCACGGCGCTACAGATGTACTTGTACACAGCCTGTTTCTCCGCGCTCTGGCAGCGTTTTTCCGTAGACGGCTTGACGCCGCCCACCTTCAGGAATGCCGTAGGCGGATTTGCCTACATGGTGTGGCACTTCCCGAGGTTGCTGCGCGGTGAGGTCGCCCGCGGACGGTGGATCGTCCACGCGGCGCTTTCATACGGCGTCGTGATCGCGTTGGTCCGCTATCGCATGCAGGAACGACGGCGTGGCCTCGATCGTCGGCACCCCCTCGATGCGGGGGGCACCCAGGCTGGGAACGCGACGGACCGCTTGGTAGCATCGAACACGGTCGTGTCGGAGCCCCCACACAGCCAGACAGTACAGCGGGAGCGAAGCGACCATGCCCGACACCGCAATCTCGGTAGAGCACCTGACGAAGACTTATCGGATCGTCGACGGCGCGGCGCGGAATAATCGGATCACCGATGCCGCGATCGAACGGCTCCGGCATCCGTTGCAGCGGGCCAAGTACACGAGCTTCTCCGCCGTCGACGACGTGTCATTCGACATCCCGTGGGGAGAGGCCGTCGGCATCGTCGGGCGAAACGGAGCTGGCAAGAGCACGCTGCTCAAGCTGCTTACACGCGTTGCCGCGCCCACTCGCGGTGTGATCGATCTCGGCGGACGGGTCGGCAGCTTGCTGGAGGTCGGCACGGGATTCCATCCGGAACTCACTGGCCGCGAGAACATCTACCTGAACGGATCGCTTCTCGGTATGGGCCGCAAGGAGATCAAGCGCCGATTCGACGACATCGTGCAGTTCTCTGGCGTGGAGAGATTCCTCGACACCCAGGTGAAGCGATACTCCTCCGGCATGTATGTGCGTCTCGCCTTCTCAGTCGCGGCTCACCTCGAAACTGAGATCCTTGCCATCGATGAGGTGCTGGCCGTCGGCGACGCAGAGTTTCAAGCGAAGTCGCTGGCGATGATGCGCGACGTAGCGCGGAGCGGTCGCACCGTTCTCTATGTGAGCCACCAAGCTCAGACCGTCACCACACTCTGTACCTCGGCGATGTTCCTCGAACGTGGCCAACTCTCCTACTACGGCAGTGTCGACGGCGCGCTCGAACGCTACAGGAGCACGTTCGAGAAATTCCAGACCGAACAGCGCGATGCGGCCAATCGCCCAGGCACAGGTGCCCTGCGGTTGTCACGCGCAGCTGTCGTCGACCAGTCACAGGATCCGGCCGACGACACAGTGATCGAATTCGACGTAGAGGCGAATCCCGAGCTGATCGGCAAGTACTTCGTGTCGTGCCACGTCAACGATGTCAACGGGAATGTCGTTGTTCAGTGTGACTCCCGACTGACCGGAACGTGGTTCGACCCGAGTGAGCCGCAGCGTGGCTCCCTCCGCATTCGCTCGCTATGGTTCAGGCCGGGCCGTTATACGGTCGACCTCTTCGTATGTCAAGCCGGGATATTGGATTCATGGGAGGCGGCTGACGCATTCGACGTGCTCCCTGCATCTCCCTATCCGGAGTTCACTTCCGATGAGGCAATGCAACACGGCGTTGTGCTCGCTGACTTCGATTATGAGGTGAACGGATGACCCGCACGATCATCAGGCCGCCCGGTCGCCTTGACATGCCGCGGTGGCGGGAGCTCTGGGAAGCGAGGGAGGTTCTGTACCGATTCGGCCTCCGCGACATCGTGCTTCGCTACAGGCAGACCGCGATCGGTGTCGCCTGGGTCATACTGCAACCGCTTGCTTCGGCCGGTGTCTTCTCCGTGGTCTTTGGCCAGGTGGCCAAACTCCCTTCTGGGGGCGTTCCCTACTTCCTGTTCAGCTTCTCGGGGATGCTTGCCTGGAACGCGTTCAACAACGTGATCGGCCGTTCGTCAGGGTCTCTGGTCTCGAATCAGGCACTGGTCTCGAAAGTCTTCTTCCCTCGACTTCTGGTTCCTCTGTCCGGAGTGATTTCGGTGCTGATCGACTTCGCTGTGGCCTTTGTCATGCTGGTGGTTCTGCTATTCCTTTACGGAGTCAATCCGGGATGGCCGATTCTCATGACCCCCGTTTGGCTGCTGATCACGATCATGCTGGCATTGGGAATCGGTATCGCCGCGTCGGCCATCACCGTGAAGTACCGCGACGTCGCCTATTTCTTGCCGTGGATTCTGCAGATCCTGCTGTACGCGACACCGATCGCCTATTCACTGTCGGCGGTGCCAGGAAACCTGCGATGGCTGTTCCAGATCAACCCGCTGACGTGGTTGATGGAGATGGTTCGCTGGTCCACGGTAGGGCAGCCGCTTCCGGCGGCGTGGGAGTTTATCGCCCTCCCACTCAGCGCCATCATCGTCTTCTTCGCCGGCATCCTCGTCTTCCAGCGATATGAGCGAGGGTTCGCCGACGTCATCTAATCGGGTCTGGAGTCGGCCTAGCTAGGCTAGGCGCCGAGACTGGACCACAATTGCGCGTGGCTCAGCGCCGCTCGATCCCAGGAGTACTCGGCTGCGCGCTCGCGACCACGTCGAGCCATCGCTACCACATCAGGGTTGCCACTCAGCGCGAACTCGATTCCTTCGGAAAGCCCACTTGGCGAAGGGTCAACCAGGATCCCACAATCGCCTACGACCTCTGGCAGGGACGTAGTGTTCGACGCGACCACGGGGATGCCTGCCGCCATTCCCTCGAGTGCCGGAATGCCGAACCCTTCATAGAGCGAAGGCACCACGACCGCGGACGCACTCGCAAATACTCCAGGAAGAACATCATCCGCGACCCGTCCCAAAAAGACCACACGCGGCAGGTCAGCGAACAACTCGGTGCGTCGAGGATGCTCCGGGCCGGCCAATGCCAAAAAGGTGTCAGGGTACTGCGATTCGATTCGGCACCATGCCGCTGCCAGGCCCTCGAGGTTCTTCCGAGCGGATGCCCCTCCCGCGGTCAAAACATAAGGGCTGGCCAGGCCAAGTGTCGTGCGGAGGCCCTGCGGAAGAGGCGATGCTCCGAACATCCGCTCGTCTATGCCGTTGGGAATGACATGAGCAGTGATACCAAACCGCTGCTCGATCTCCGAGGCGCTGAACTCAGAGACCGTGACCACTGCATCGGCCCGCCGGACCTCCTCCGCCGCAGCTCTCGGCGCCGCTGTCTCATCAGGATGCGTCCACGGCGTTATGTCATGAAGTGTCAGGATGTCTCCGTAAGGCGAAGGAGGCAAACGGACCGTCATGCGATGAGTGAGCGCCCCACGAGGATAGATCAGTCGACCAACCCCGCGACGCGTGGACGCGGATGCCGAAGACACCCATCCGATCGGCAGTCTCCGATTGCCTCTCAAGGCAGAACGCGTCGACCGCACAATCGTCCGCTTCACCTCCCAGCCCGAGCTGACCTCGCTAAGAGCGCCACTGGCCCGTCGCGAAATAGCCTCCTCATATACCTGAGCACCCATGACAGTCACCGAGGCGAATGTTGCAATGTTCAGTGTGGGCATTACGGAGAATCTCCTTGGATATCCAATGCGGATGGCGCAATTCACAGCTGTACCGCATTGCGGATTCGGCGCAGCGTCTTTTCGAAGTCCCCGGGAATGAATCAAGACTTTCACCGTGGATCAGACGACGACCGCGATCCCCTAGGATAGCATCAAGAACGGAGTCGCAGTGGATCGAGTAGGCATCATCACTATTGTCGACGAGCAAAATTATGGCAATAGGTTGCAGAATTACGCACTACAGAGCGCGCTTGAAACATTGGGGATCATGCGAGTGGAAACCATCAGGAACTCTCCGCACCCGGAAAGCCCGTTTCTGCTGGCCAAACGCGGAGTCATGGCCATGGGAAAGGCGCCTCTGAGCACCGTTTCACGCAACCTGCTCCGACGGAGAGAGCGCCGCAACGCGGCCGCTACATCCATTGAGAGAGCCCCATTCTGCGGCGAATTCACTAATAGCCATATTCGCGAGTTTCCAACTCGCTACGACGAGATCGCCGACAAGCGCGAATTCGCCTCCACCTTCGATGCCTTTGTAGTCGGATCCGATCAAGTTTGGAATCCAGGATTCCGCAACGTAAATGGAATCGATTTCCTGACATTCGCAAAACCGCTCCAACGTATTGCTTACTCGGCCAGTTTTGGGGTCACGACAGTTCCGGGATATCTCCGCAGTGTCTATCGACGACGACTCCGGGCCATTCCATCGATCTCAGTCAGGGAGTCGTCGGGTGCCTCCATCATCGCCGAACTGGTCGGGCGATCGATCCCGGTCGTTCTCGACCCGACCCTTCTGGTGACGCCCGAGCTCTGGACTTCTCTCGCTGCGGTGCCGGCAGAACTTCACGGTCGCGACTTCGCCTTGAGCTTCTTCCTTGGAGGCTTCAGAGACGGGGAGCGGGAGCGGCTCGAACAGGACTATCGAAGCGCCGGACTGGAACTGGTCGACTATCACTCGACAGCTTCGTTGGCCGCCGCGTCACCGGAATTCTTCTTAGGGGCAATTCGTGCCGCGAAAGCAGTCGTGACCGACTCGTTCCATGCGGCAGCCCTCTCGTTGGCCTTGCGGACGCCTTTCAGGGTGAGGTTCCGGAACCCCGGTGATACGCGCATGGACACACTGTTCTCGCTTCTCGGCGTGCGGACTGATGGCGAGCAGCGATCGACGATCCCGGCGCCGACGTGGGACGACGTGCAGGAGCGCACCGAGCGCGAGCGCCTACGCAGCATCGATTGGCTCCGTCGGGCCCTTGAGAGGGTTTCTTCGCCGTGACCGACATAGTCCCGGACAGGTCCCGGTGTGCGTCATGCTCTGGGCATCACTGAAAGCGATCAATGCCACCTGCAACCGTGCCGGTATGAGCACTCGAGTGTCAGACCGTGGTTAGCGCACGGCATCCGGTGTCTGTGCACGAAGCCACCGATCGATCGGTTCCACGGCACGATCCCATGTGAGCTCCCTCAGGGCAAAAACTCTGGCGTCCGCTGGTACGTGCTCTTCCGTTCTTAGCTTCAACCGTTTTGCGATCCAGATCGCCCACTCCTCAGATCGAGTCGCCACGAATGCCGGGGTGTTTTCGAAGGCGTTCGAGCCGTCGGGAGTTGCGACCACTGAAGCACCGCTGGCCAACGCCTCGGCGAATTTGACAGACGCACCGACACCTTCCAACACGGGAACTGCGACGACGGTTGCCGAAGCGACGAATGCGGCCAGATCACTCACCTTGCCCACGTAGTGGGCCCCTTGCGGCCATTCCTTCACATCTTCGATCCCCGTTCCCGCGATGAAAGCGGAGGCGTCAGGAACTCTGTCTCGCACCCTGGGCCACACTTCGCGTAAGAACCATTTCAGCCCGAGGGCGTTGGGCCGCCACGACCAGGACCCGAAGAGCGCGACGATCGGTAGCGCGCGGTCGAACCCGTTATCGGGCCATTCCGTGGGGTCCACCCCGAGCGGAGCCACAAAGGCCTTATCCACCGTCCGCGGGTGCAGGTCAACGAGTCGACGCAACTCGGTTTCCGAGCATGTCGTCACGGCGCGGGCCGCACCAATCGCATGGGCCTCCTCTTCGAGGGCGGCCCGCGCTTGCACATCGCGCCCTGCGTCCAGATGCCAGTGGCTCATGACGTTGTGGACATCGAGCAGCACGGGCGCAACGATGCGCTCGGGAGGAGGCATCAGCCACCAGGACTCACAGTGGGCCACGACGACTGCATCCCAAGTCGGCTCGGCAATCAGACGCTGCAGACGGGAGTACCAGGGCTGTACAACCCTCCCCCTGACGGTGATGCGAGGCCGCCGCACGCGCGTCAACCGTCTGATCGTATGATCACTTTGAGGGGAATGCGGCACAACCACAGTGATCTGGTGGCCCCGGGCGATGAGCGCGAGGATTTGGTGATATTGCCGGCGTTGCCCTCCTTGCCCGTCGCGGTCAGGCGTCTCCGCGCTGACCCACAAGACCCGTGCCATATAGTCTCCTCGTCTCGGTCCAGGCTACCCGCGGGCCGAGGTATGCATAGCGCGGTGGCAGGACCACAATCGAGACGCCGTCAAGGGGATCCGGGCTCATCCGGTATCACCGGGATACTCGCCGACCGCGGATAGTGGTGGATGTGCCCGGCTACGCGAGTAACTGCCACGCGGCGAGATGGACCGACTGTTCGTCACCCTCTGGATGTTTGCTCCCTGGGGCGGTCGAGCCGAGCTGATCGGGCTGCCCTCCGAAGCTTGCCTTCGTGATGGTCAGCACGACCGTGCCTGCCGGAATGTCAACCTGCTCAAGCCACGCAAACGGCCCCGTCCAATAGGTCGTGTAGAGACACGGGTCTGAGCTGTTGGCCGATGATGGCGAGGGAATCGGCAGCGTTCGCGCTGAGTCGCAGTCGTATGAGTAGACGGTCTTGCCGTCCACCGCGATCTCGAACGCAACGAGCGAGCAGCCGACCGTCTGCCACGCCGGGCCACCCGTGAAGAGGGCGAAGCCCCGAGCTGGCTTCGAGATCTCCACCTCGAACCTCGCAGGCAACGTCGTGGTCGTGTATGGCTGGACCGGCACCGGCACCGTGCCGCCCTGCAGGTTTGCGCCGAACGTTCCGGAGGTCAGCACGCCCACGTGCCCGCCCACCCTATTGGAGTTCGTGACGACCTTCTTTCCCCGCGCCACATCGGTGGCAGAAGACCACCAGGAAGGCGCGACCGTGACGGAGCTATTCGGCGGAAGGAATACGTAGGTGAGCAGATCATCGAGCCGGATGGTGACCTGACCGCTCGCAACCGGAACCGCAGAAGGCACACCCATGCCGTCCCAAACCGTGACGGAGTCCGATGCCGACACCACGAGATCAATGGCGGAGCGCTCCATACCGTTGGTCGCGAGCATGACCACGTCGTGCTCGGCGCCCCGATAGTGCAGCCCGGCAAACAGGCTGTCGCCGACGCCACCCTTTGGACCGAACCGCAGCGCGGCGGGAGGATCCTGCGGAGTGCAAGTTGTGCCGTACAACGCCTCCGACATGACGTGGAGGGCGTATGCGCCCGCACGCAGGTTGCCCGTCGAGTTTCCGAGCTGCCCGTCCACCATGAAGGTGGTGAGCCCTGAGCCATGGGCATCGAAGACCCGGAAATCGTAGGCGTGCTCTTTCGGCCATCCGAACGACTCGAAGACCATTCGAAGCACGGTCCGCTGCCTGGCGTCGCGTCGCGGCTGGAGCACTCCATAGAGACCGCCGTTGATGCCCGTCTCGGTCAGCCACAAATCAAGGTCAGAGTGGCCTGACTTGGTGAACTCAGCTTTCATCGCCTGGAACAACTGCCGCAGGGCAACGATGTTGGAGAGATTCTGGTGTGAATTCTCCAGGTGATCGGTGAAGGCGTCGACTGGGCAGGCCGCCAGGAAGCGCGCCGCATCATTCAGCGACGTCGAAGACATGACGCCCGCAGAGTCGAATCCCATCACGTGCGCACTCGGGTCCGCGGCGCGAATGGATCTCCGACAGTCCTTCCAGTACGAGATCAACTCGGGCGTCGTCCATCCGCCGTTCTCCGGTTCGTTGGTCGGGCACTCGAAGTAGGCGCCCGGGTGCCCGGCGGCCACGAGCGTCACACCAAGGTCCGACCAATCCTGAGCGGTCGGAGATGGATTCGGCGCTTGAGCCTGAGGCGCGGGCGCAAACCACATCGGCCGTGGACGCGCTGCGTCTTGAACGCCTGTGAAGTAGGGGTCGGTTTCCAGCCGCGAGACGACATCAGAGGCGTGCCCTGGCTGAAAAGAATAGAGATCGCGATCGGGGGCCATTGCAAGCCAGGCGCCAAGTTCCGGCGGTCCGTTCGGCACATGAAGCTTCGTCGGCGAACAGATGACGATGTTCCCGGTGACGACCCCTCGAGCCCCATCGTTCGTCACCACGGTGTAATGGCCAGGCACGGCGGTGGAGCCTCCGCGCCACACACCGTCGGTGCACACCGTGAGGGACGTGTCGTTCGCGGACATCCTGCCGCCCCCTACGGAGACTCCGCGCGCATCAAGCACTTGCCAGTTCTCTGCGCCGATCGGGAGGTCCAGCTTGAACACATTGAACGCGTTGCTGGAGCCGGACAGTTTAATCGTGGGGCTGCCGTAGTAGATACCGCAGAACTCGGATGCCTGCAGCATCCGCCTTGGCTCGGACGCCTTGCCAACGGGGATCGCCGATGACCCGGAGGATGGCTCGGACGTTGCAGGACCCGTGCCATGGATGACCCTCGTCGCCACTACGGCGCCTGCTCCGACGAGGAACACGCCCCCTGCGCCCACGAGCACCTGTCTGCGCGTGATCTTTCGACGCCGATCATCGTCTGTCATCGGACATCACTTTTCGAGGTTAACGAACTCACGGATGCGCTGCACGAAAACATCGTTACCGAAACGCCGAGTCACAGACACCGGATCGAACGGTAGCAACTCGCGAGCGGCCGTGATGCCACGAGCGAGATCGACGGCATCCAGCGAATCCGCGATGACACCGCTGACGCCCGGCGCGAATGTCTCGGTCTGTCCTCCGAATGGGCCGGTGACTACTGGCGTACCCGCTGCCTGAGCCTCGACAGGAACGATGCCGAAGTCCTCGATCGCAGGAAACACCAACACAGAGGCTCGTTGGTACAGCGCGTAGAGCAGAGCGTTCGATGGACTACTGACAACGTCAACCGAAATCCGAGCCGATCGTGCCGCCGCTCGGAGGACGGATTCTTCGGGTCCACGGCCAGCGAGCACCACGGGGATGTTGGCTTGCTCTCCCGCTGCTATCACGAGGTCGAGCCGCTTATAGAAGACAAAGCGCGAGACACCCAGCGCGAACTCGTCAGGGAGGTTCTCGAGTACCTCCAATTCGTCATCCGTCAGCTCAGAACGCCAGTCACGTTGGGCAGTGATGCGGTCGACGTTGACGGGCGGATGGATCACGACCGCCTCTCGTTCCCACGCGGCCGCGATGCGGTCGGCGATGAACGCGCTGTTCGCCGCGATCGCCACGGACTCCTGAGCTCGGGCGCGATCCACGCGTCGGAGCGCCGGGGCTGCGGCACGCGCCGCCGTTCCTGCCCCACGAGGGTCGTACTCAGGGGCCCAGATATAGCGTGCCGGAGTATGCACGTAGGAGAACTTCGGGATTTCAGCATCCACGCCCGTGAATCGTGCATGGTGCGCGAAGAGGTGTGAGCTGGTCAGTATCCAGTCGTAGTGCGTCTCAGATCTTAGGGTGCGCCACGTGGGCAACATCAACGGAAGCGCCAACGCCTTGTGCCGGCGTAGTGGCGTGCGTGCGAGCCAGGTGTCCGTCGATGCAATAGGAAAGCGGCCGGGCGCGTCATCCCATAACACGCGAAGATCCGCGCCCGGGAACGCGGCCAGCATCTGCTCGACCACATTCTCGGCGCCTCCGGAACGCTCGACCCATTCGTGCACTACTACGCCCGCACTGCGCGTGTCCTTCTCGTGCGCGCCGTGCGGCTCAAAATCGATGAATGTCGGATGCGGCGAACTGGCTCCGCCTGCGCCGTCGCCCACGCGAGTGGAGAGCTGTTCACTCACGAGATCAGTACGCCCCGACCGGCTTCACCAGCACCTTGGCCGTGCGCCAGAGGATGATGATGTCGCCCATCAGCGACCAGTTCTCCACGTAGTAGAGATCCAGCCGCACGCTCTCGTCCCAGTCCAGATCGCTACGACCGTTGATCTGCCACATGCCGGTCAGCCCCGGCTTGATGAAGAGGCGACGGTGCACGTGGTTCTCGTACGCCGCGACTTCACACGGCAAGGGTGGTCTCGGTCCGACGAGGCTCATGTCACCGGCGAAGACGTTCCACAGCTGCGGCAGTTCGTCGAGCGAGTACTTGCGGATGAATCGTCCGACACGGGTCACCCGCGGGTCTGCCTTCACCTTGAAGAGCAGGCCCGCCCCCTCATTGGATGCCGCCAATCGCGCGAGCTCGTCCTCCGACGTCGCGACCATGCTGCGGAATTTGTGCATGGTGAACGTCTCGCCGTTTCGGCCGACGCGCTGTTGGGAGAAGATTGCTCCACCGCGGCTGTCCATACGCACCAAGACCGCCAGCAGGAGGAAGAGCGGCGACAAGACTGCTAGCGCGAGTCCCGACAGCACGACGTCTAGGCCACGCTTTAGCGCGTGCTTCGCCCCATCGAACTGCGGGATCTCGACATGGATGAGCGGCAGACCCTCGACCGGGCGGAAGTGGATGCGCGGGCCGGCGACATCCGTCAGACCGGCGGCGAGCACGAGGTCAGTCGCGGCCCCCTCCAGCTTCCAGCTGAGGTCGCGGACGAAGCCGCGGTCGTCGCTGGGCTGCCCAGCGAGGATGACCGTGTCGACGTGCAGATTCGCGGCGGCCATCGCCAGGTTCGAGAGATCCGCGACGACCGGAACACTGAGGTCGTACTCCTTGCCTCCGAGCTGCGAGGTGTCATCGATCGCGGCGCCGATCACGTGATAAGTGGCTCCGGTGTTGCGCTGCAGTTGATCGACGACATAAGCGACATCGGTGATCGACCCGCCCACCAGGGCCCTGGACAGATAGCGTCCCTTGGAACGCTGCCGCGACAACCACTGCCTCCAGAGCCAGCGGCTGAACGTCAAAGCGATGATGCCGATCGGAAGGGTCAGCACGAAGAATCCGCGGGCCACCTCGACCTTGCCGACCAGGAAGACGATCGCCAGCGCGCCGAAGGTGAAGGCGCTTGCGCTCGCGACCCTTCGGTATTCCGTGAAACCCACGCCGATAACCCGCGGATCGCGTGTGCGAAAAGCCGAAAGCAGCACCAACCAGGTGGCGACGACGGCGAAACCGATCAGCCAGTACAGCTCGTCCAGGCCACCGAGATCATCGCTGTGGAAACCGAAACGCGCGACGAACGCGCCGGCGACGGATGCCGTGACGATCAGTCCGTCACTGATCACCAGGCGTGCGCGATAGCTGCGGCTCCAGCGCTGCTCGGCCGACAGGTGGCCTGTGCGACTTCCGCTCGTCAGTCGAGGAAAAGCGGGTCGCGTGACGGCGATCGACCGATGGTCGTCGAGTTCAGTCATGCGCGCCCCCCAGGGCATGCAGGCACTCAGCGGATCGACACTTAGGGGCGGCGCACAATTCGGGTTTGCGCGCCGCCCGTGCCGATGAAGCCACCAGGTGCCTCGGGTTCGGGTAACCACTTGTGAGGACCTTCGCCTCTTCCCACTTTCTTGCCTCGGGAAGGGGCTGAGTAAACCTCAATAAGGCGAGTATATCCAGCGTTGAGTAATTCTCATGTCCCTAGTTAGGGGCATAAAGAGAAGGTCACCAGACGCGGAGAAACGGGCACAGGTGACCCACCGCGTCGGGTGCTTTCAGCGCGTCGACAGGGACTCGGGCGTCAGCTCGATCGACGAGCGTGACGTCGCGAGATGAAGATCGATCCTCCGCCGACGACGACTGCTGCACCGGCGAGGCCGATGAGCGGCCATGAGATGGCGCTGCCGGTGTCTGCGAGAGCGTTGCTCGGACTCGGGTCAACATCGATGACCTTGGTCGGAACGTTGCTGCAACCGCAGGGATCCGGTGGTACGTAGGTGTCGGCGCTCGCGGCGAGAGGCGCGGAGAGAGTGACAGCAGCCACCACTCCGAGTCCGCCGAGGCACGCCAAAAGACGGCGTTTCATTGGAGCCTACCTTCGGGTTTGGGAGGCAAATTCGGGTAGCTCTAGTTTATCGAGAGCGACAAACTGCACCACTCCCCCGATCGGGTGTGACCCGTGAAGGCGGCGTTTCGCCGGGGATCAGCGCAAGACGTCCGAGCATCCGAAGGCGGCGCGGCGAACGTCGGTCGCCCACACGCCGGGTGTGGTCACCGCGTCGAGCGTTGAGGTGGCGGATGCCGTTCCCACCACCGGCGCACCCACGAACTGGAAGTCGTACGTCGCGGTCTGGCCAGGCGTCAGTTTGACGAGCACGTGCGCCACGCTGAGCCCGCCGTCCGTCGCCCGCTGGATCGTGACGTTTTGTCCGCCAGTGGTCGCCCCGACCGTGACGAATCCCTTCGGCGCGTAGACCGCGACCGTGGTGTAGGTGTCGCCCGCCGGCACTCCCTCGAGGCCGGCGCCCGTGACGTACCAGGGCAACGAGGTGGCGGCATCCTCCGGCGCATCGCTGGCGAGCGTGACCTGCACCAGGTAGTTCGCGCGGCCGTCAGAACGGCACTTCGCGCTGCCCAGCCCGACGGTGGTGTGCAGGTAGTAGTCCATTTTCGCGCCAGTGGCGTCATTCAGGTAGACGCCGAATCGATGTTCGTTGCCCGTGCTGGTCGGGAGCGGACCGGAGAGGGTCGTGTCAGCCACGACTGCTTGCTCGCTCTTCTTCGCGTTCCACAGCAGCACGCGTCGCTCGTCGCCGGCCTGTGTCAGCGCGGACAGCATCGTGGCGGTGTCGAACTGCCCGCTCGCTACCTTCGTGAAGACGGCGGCGGCGGAGGCCGCGAAGAATGCGTCCTGCTGCTTCGGATCGCTGAACTTGGCGTACGACTCGCTCAGGAGCACCTGCACAGCGTTGTCGCTCGTCAATTGCTCGCCATCGACGACGTCGACCGGTCCCGTCGCCTTCAGGATGTAGCTGAGCGCTACCGGATCCAGCGAGATCACTCCGTCGACCTTCGTGCCGTATCGCTTTTGCCACATCGCACTCACCAGTTGGCCCGACGTGGCGAAGTTCGGAGTGAGAGTGGTGTCCTGCACGAACTCGCCCGTGATATTCCCGTACAGCTTCTTCGTGCCGGCGTTCAACGGGACCGCTGGGCTCTGCAGCTGCGTGAAGTCGCTCGTGGATGCCTGCCGAACGAGCGTGATCTTGCCGTCTTCGGTGTGCAGGAGCGCGAGTGCACCGACGATGCCGCCGGTAGACCGCGCCTCAGCGTTGTTCTGAAACACGAGAACGTAGTTGCGCGGGCCATCCGCCCCGAGCATGGCCGGAAGCAGACGCGCGGCGCGGCTCGCGACATCCGTCACTGCGCCCGCCTTGCCCAGCGCGTCGCTCAGCTTGTTCACCGCATCGGTCACCGGGCCGATCGTGCCGGAGGTGTCGATCGAACGTACGACCTCGAGGTCCGACTGCAGGGCCGTGTTCGCACGGGTCACCGCCGGCGCTGCGGTGGCCAGAGGCTTCAGATCGACCTTTCCGTCTTTGGGGGTGAAGCTCGCGAGATTGATCGTGCCGGCCAGTTTCGCGAGCGGCGCGATCGACCGGTCCGTGACGTCGGATGCCGCCCACGCCACCTGGCGCACCGCCGACAGGTTCGCTCCAACGCCGGGGATGATCTCGGCCGCTCGCCAGATCGGATCGCTCGTCTCGTCGCGAGCCGCGTGCAGATGCCGAGCCAAGGTGCGCGTCGTCGCCGCAGCGGCAGCCGAGTCGCCCGAGGTGATCTGCGACTGCGCCTTGTCGACGAGGGGCAGGGATGCCTCGAGCTCGGCCTTCGCCTGCAGTGCGCGCACCGCGACCCACACTCCACACGCGATCAGGAGCACGATCACGCCCGCCACGGACCACCAGATGATGCGTCGCCGAGAACGCTTCGTCAGGCGCGCCGGCGCAGCGGTCGTTTCGGGCATGCGGGTATTCAATCAGACGATTCTTGAGTGTTACTCGAATGACGCCTGTATGGGGGACGGGTGCGAGAGATGCGACAAGGGGCCGGGCCAGAAGGCCCGACCCCTTGTCGGTGTGGATCTCGATACGCGTCGCGCTGTGCGCGGCGCTACTCGATCGGCGTTACTTGATGACCTTGGTCACCGTTCCGGCGCCGACGGTGCGGCCACCCTCACGGATCGCGAAACCGAGGCCCTCCTCCATGGCGATGGGCTGGATCAGCTCAACCGTCATGTCGGTGGTGTCGCCGGGCATGACCATCTCGGTGCCCTCGGGCAGCGAGATGACGCCGGTGACGTCGGTGGTGCGGAAGTAGAACTGCGGACGGTAGTTCGCGTAGAACGGGTTGTGACGCCCACCCTCGTCCTTGGAGAGGATGTAGGCGGTGCCCTCGAACACGGTGTGCGGCGTGACCGAACCCGGCTTCACGACGACCTGACCGCGCTCGACATCTTCGCGCTTGGTGCCGCGGAGGAGCAGACCACAGTTCTCGCCGGCCCACGCCTCGTCGAGCTGCTTGTGGAACATCTCGATACCCGTGACCGTGGTCTTCTGCGTCGGGCGGATGCCGACGATCTCGACCTCGGAGTTGATCTTCAGCGTGCCGCGCTCGGCGCGACCCGTGACGACAGTTCCACGACCGGTGATCGTGAAGACGTCCTCGATGGGCATCAGGAACGGCTTGTCCTTGTCGCGCACCGGGTCCGGGATGGACTCGTCGACGGCATCCATGAGGTCGAGAACGGACTGCGTCCACTTCTCGTCACCCTCGAGAGCCTTCAGACCGGAGACACGAACCACGGGGGCGTTGTCGCCGTCGAAGTTCTGGCTCGACAGCAGGTCGCGAACCTCGAGCTCGACGAGCTCCAGGATCTCCTCGTCGTCGACCATGTCCGCCTTGTTCAGCGCGACCAGCAGGTAGGGAACGCCGACCTGCTTGGCGAGCAGAACATGCTCACGCGTCTGGGCCATCGGACCGTCGGTCGCCGCGACCACGAGGATCGCGCCGTCCATCTGAGCGGCACCGGTGATCATGTTCTTGATGTAGTCGGCGTGACCCGGGGCATCAACGTGCGCGTAGTGGCGCTTCGGAGTCTCGTACTCGACGTGCGAGATGTTGATCGTGATACCGCGCTGACGCTCCTCGGGAGCGGAGTCGATCGAAGCGAAGTCACGGGGGACGTTCACGTTCGACGGATACTTGTCGGCGAGCACCTTAGAGATCGCCGCGGTGAGCGTGGTCTTGCCGTGGTCAACGTGTCCGATCGTTCCGATGTTGACGTGCGGCTTAGTCCGCTCGAACTTGGCCTTAGCCACTGTGGGTCCTCCTCAGGACTCTCGTGTAGAAGCTGCGGGCGGCGTTCACCGGCCGGACATTCTACGGGGATCGTGTATATGTTACGGGATGTTGCTGAGCGCGCCGTGCCGGGGCATGGTTTGCTCTGGTCGGGCTGTGTTACTCGCCCTTGCTTTTCTGGACGATCTCTTCGGCCACAGCCTTCGGGACCTCCGCGTAGCTGTCGAACGTCATCGAGTAGACGGCACGGCCCGAGGTCTTCGACCGCAGGTCGCCGATGTATCCGAACATCTCCGACAGCGGAACGTTGGCGCGGATCACCTTGACACCGCTCGCGTCCTCCATCGACTGGATCTGGCCTCGACGTGAGTTGAGGTCACCGATCACATCGCCCATGTACTCGTCAGGCGTGCGAACCTCGACGGCCATCAACGGCTCGAGGAGCACGGGATCCGCCCTGCGGGCGGCTTCCTTGTACGCCATCGAACCGGCGATCTTGAACGCCATCTCCGAGGAGTCGACGTCGTGCGAAGCGCCGTCGACGAGGGTCGCCTTGACGCCGACCGTCGGGTAACCGGCGAGCACGCCGACCTGCATCGCGTCCTGGATGCCGTGGTCAACCGAAGGGATGTACTCACGCGGCACGCGACCACCGGTCACGGCGTTGACGAACTCGTAGCTCGTCTCAGGAGTGACGTCGAGCGGCTCGATCGTGATCTGGATCTTCGCGAACTGGCCAGAACCACCGGTCTGCTTCTTGTGCGTGTAGTCGTACTTCTCGACGGCACGACGGATCGTCTCGCGGTACGCGACCTGCGGCTTTCCGACGTTCGCCTCGACGTTGAACTCACGCTTCATGCGATCGACCAGGATGTCGAGGTGAAGCTCGCCCATACCCTTGATGACCGTCTGACCGGTCTCCTGGTTCTGCTCGGTGCGGAACGTCGGGTCTTCCTCGGCGAGCTTCTGGATCGCGGTGCCCAGCTTCTCCTGGTCGGCCTTGGTCTTCGGCTCGATCGCGACCTCGATCACCGGCTCGGGGAACGTCATCGATTCGAGGACGACCTGCTTGTCCGGGTCGCACAGGGTGTCACCGGTCGTGGTGTCCTTCAGGCCGATCACGGCGTAGATGTTGCCGGCGGTGACGAAGTCGACCGGGTTCTCCTTGTTGGCGTGCATCTGGAAGATCTTCCCGATGCGCTCCTTCTTGCCCTTGGTCGAGTTGACGACACCCGAACCACTGTCGACGTGACCGGAGTACACGCGAACGTAGGTGAGGCGGCCGAAGAAGGGGTGAACGGCGACCTTGAATGCGAGAGCCGCGAACGGCTCAGCGGCGTCGGCGTGGCGGAGGATGACCTTCTCTTCGTCGCGCGGGTCGTGCGCCTCGATGGCCGGCACGTCGAGCGGCGACGGGAGGTAGTCGATCACAGCGTCGAGCATCGGCTGCACGCCACGGTTCTTGAAGGCCGAGCCGCAGAGAACGGGGTAGATCTCGCTGTTCACGGTGAGCTTGCGGATGGCGCCCTTGATCTCGGCGACCGTGAGCTCCTCACCACCGAAGAACTTCTCGAGCAGCACGTCGTCGGTCTCGGCGACGGTCTCGAGCAGCACCTGGCGGTACTCCTGGGCCTTCTCGACGAGGTCGGCGGGGATCTCTTCGATGGCGTACTTGGCGCCCATCTGAACGTCGCCCTTTGCGTCTCCACGCCAGGTGAGCGCGCGCATCTCGACCAGGTCGACGACGCCCTCGAAGTCGGACTCGGAGCCGATCGGCAGCTGGAGGACCAGCGGCTTGGCGCCGAGGCGGCTGACGATGGTGTCGACCGTGTAGTAGAAGTCGGCGCCGAGCTTGTCCATCTTGTTGACGAAGCAGATGCGCGGAACGTTGTACTTGTCGGCCTGACGCCAGACGGTCTCGGACTGGGGCTCGACGCCCTCCTTGCCGTCGAAGACGGCGACGGCGCCATCGAGCACGCGAAGCGAACGCTCCACCTCGACGGTGAAGTCGACGTGTCCGGGGGTGTCGATGATGTTGATCT
The DNA here is from genome assembly GCF_022761015.1 of Humibacter sp. RRB41. Lineage (GTDB taxonomy): Bacteria > Actinomycetota > Actinomycetes > Actinomycetales > Microbacteriaceae > Humibacter. Next base: position 846,332 of record NZ_JAKWJQ010000001.1, on the reverse strand, counting down.
GGTTCTTGTTCCAGAAACAGGTCACGGCCGCGGACGTGATGGTGATGCCGCGCTCCTTCTCCTGCTCCATCCAGTCGGTCGTCGACGCACCGTCGTGGGTCTCGCCGATCTTGTGGTTGACGCCCGTGTAGAACAGGATGCGCTCGGTCGTAGTGGTCTTGCCGGCATCGATGTGGGCCATGATGCCGATGTTGCGGACCTTCTTCAGGTCGGTGAGCACGTCTTGTGCCACGGGGTTTCCTCCGGAGGATTCAAAGGGGTTTGCTGCCGGCTCGTTCAGCCGGCGCGCGGGGCGGGGAAAAGACATCCGGCCGCCCCGTGCGTCTGACTGTTACAACCCGTTTCGGGCCGATTTTGTTCCGGCGACGAAGCCGCTGGTTACCAGCGGTAGTGCGCGAACGCGCGGTTCGACTCGGCCATCTTGTGCGTGTCTTCACGACGCTTCACAGCGGCGCCGAGGCCGTTGCTGGCGTCAAGGATCTCGTTGGTCAGACGCTCGGTCATCGTGCGCTCACGACGGGCTTTCGCGTAGCTGGTCAGCCAGCGCAGCGCGAGCGTGTTCGCGCGGTGCGGCTTGACCTCGACCGGGACCTGGTAGGTCGAACCACCGACGCGGCGGCTCTTGACTTCGATGGTGGGGCGCACGTTGTCGAGCGCCTTCTTGAGCGTGGCGACGGCATCCTGACCGTTCTTGGCTGCGACACCCTCGAGCGCGTCGTAGACGATGCTCTCGGCGAGGGACTTCTTGCCGTCCTTCAGGATCTTGTTGACCAGCTGGCTGACGATGGGAGCACCGTATACCGGGTCGGCGACCACGGGGCGCTTGGGAGCGGGACCCTTGCGAGGCATTACTTCTTCTCCATCTTCGCGCCGTAGCGGCTACGAGCCTGCTTGCGGTTCTTCACGGCCTGAGTATCGAGCGCGCCGCGGATGATCTTGTAGCGCACGCCGGGGAGGTCCTTCACACGACCGCCGCGAACGAGCACCATCGAGTGCTCCTGCAGGTTGTGGCCCTCGCCGGGGATGTAGGCGGTGACCTCGGTGCCGTTGGAGAGCTTCACACGGGCGACCTTGCGGAGCGCGGAGTTCGGCTTCTTCGGGGTGGTGGTGTAGACGCGGGTGCACACACCGCGCTGCTGCGGGTTGGCCTTGAGCGCCGGCGCCTTGGTCTTCGAGACCTTCGGCTGGCGGCCCTTTCGGACCAACTGCTGAATCGTTGGCACTGTTTCTCCTAGTGATGCTGCACGGTGACAGCTTTGATGATCTGTTTCACATCGCGACCCACCGGATGCCGCAGAAGAGCGGCCTCTTTATAGTGGTGGGTATGCCGTGGGGGTAACCCGCGAGTGCAAGGCTCCCGTAAACAGTGTGGTTTCGGACCTCGCTGGTTCCGTTGCACCTGGCGACTTGCGTCACGCGGCGGGCACGGTTCAAGCGCGCTCAGAGCGCACACCTCGCCCAGCTTACCCGATGCTGCGTGTCGCGACAAACGCAGCCGGAAGCGTGCGCTATGCGCCGGCCGCGGACAGCTTCGAAGGCGACGGCACGCGGACACCGCCCGCGCGCTAGCGTTGCCTCATGCGATTCGGAACGTTTCTTCCCCAAGGCTGGCGGTTCGATCTGGTCGGCATCGATGAGACCGAGCAGTGGTCGACGATGCGCACGCTCGCGCAGCGGGCGGATGCCGGTCCGTGGGAGTCGCTGTGGGTCTACGACCACTTCCACACCACGCCGGTGCCGAGCGAGGAGGCGACCCACGAGGCGTGGACGCTGATGTCGGCGTTCGGCGCTTCGACCTCGCGCATCCGTCTCGGGCAGATGTGCACGTGCATGGGCTACCGCAACCCCGCGTATCTTGCGAAGGTGGCGGCGACGGTCGACCACGTCTCAGGCGGCCGCGTTGAGATGGGCATCGGCGGCGGCTGGTACGAGCACGAGTGGCGGGCGTATGGCTACGGCTTCCCCGAGGTGCCTGACCGGCTGCGGATGTTGCGCGAGGGAGTCGACATCATGCACCAGGCATGGACGACGGGCAGCGCGACCCTGCACGGACGGCACTACGACGTCGACGGCGCAATCGTGCGCCCTCTGCCGCTGCAGGCCGGCGGCATCCCGATCTGGGTTGCAGGCGGCGGCGAGAAGGTCACACTGAAGATCGCGGCGCAGTTCGCGAGCTACACCAACTTCGCCGGAAGCCTCGAGGACTTCGACCACAAGTCCGAGGTTCTGCGCGCCCACTGCGACACCCTCGGCCGGGACTTCGGAACGATCACCCGCTCCTCGAACTTCAACACGATCGTCGCCGCCACCGAGTCCGAAGCGCGAGAGCGGCTTGATGCCGTGATCGCCCGTCTGCGCCCGCACGTCGGTGACGAGCAGGCGGACCGCATTCAGCGGGAGTACCTCGGCTCGGATGCCTTCGGCACGCCGGAGCAGATCGTCGAGCGCCTGCAGACGCGGGCCGCGCACGGGCTGGGGTACAGCATCCATTACTTCCCGGAGCTCGCCTACGACACCTCAGGGTGGGAGCTGTTCGAGCGGGAGGTCATCCCGGCGCTGGCGTGAGACGCGCCGCCTTGCGGTAGTGCAACCCCGTCACCAGCAGTGCGACGCCGATGGCGGCGACGAATGCGGCGAGCGCATTGGGGTCGGGAGGAATGAACCAGGATGCCGGTTCCGCGTATCCGGAGATCAACCACGCGAATCCCGCTACCGCCACGATGACGCCGAGCCAGATCAACAGCCGGTGCATCCTCATGCCCGCTTCGGGCGACGACGGTCTCCACGAGCCCCGGATGCGCCACTGGTAGATCGCGACGACCACCAGGATGAGGCCGAGGATCAGCACGACCATGAGATAGACGTCCCGGAACACGAACCACCACTCGCCGCCGTTCCAGATGGCGGATGACGGCGAGAACGGCACGTAGCTCACGGGGACGGTCTCTGGTGCGTCGGTCAGTGTGGAGACCACCGTTCCCGCCACGAAATGGTACGTCTTGCCGTCGACCTCGTACGCGATCTTCGGCGCGTAGGTGATGGTGCGCGCGGGAATGGTGATCCAGCCCAGCACGACGCCTTTGGTCGTCGGCAAGGCCGACGCGAGAAGCGGACCGGCGATGACCTTGTACAGACCCGTCACCGACAGGATGATGCCGATGGTCCACAGCCAGGCCTGACCGAACGGGCCGACCGCGTACCGCTTGCGGTCGGCATCCGTGTTCTCCCGAACCCGCTCGGGCGTGCCCAGCAGGTTGACGCCCTCTGGCACGGGCTGCTTCGGGGAGCTGTCGTCCCGGTTCGGATCACTCATCGCTCTCGCACACTACCCATAGAAGGAGATCCACGTGTCGACGAAGGCCCAGACGAAGAGCGTGATGAATCCGAGCACCGGGATGCCGATGACGACGAATCCCACGATGGTCCAGGTCCAGCGCGTCGAGCCCCACATCTGACCGAAGCGAAGGGCCCGCGGGAACGCCTGCTTGAACGCCTTGCGCGAGTACCCGGTGCCGGACTTCTTCAACGGCGCCTGTACGTGGTTCTGCGCAGGGATCTGCTTCCACACCGTGGCGAGGGGTGCGTGGGACCCCACCTCGTACGCGACGTGTCCGACCATGCGCCCTCGTGTGTCGAGAAGAATCAGTCCGCCGTACTCGAACATGTTCGCGCCGTTGCCGAAGCTTCTGGCCTGCGCCTTGCGGTAGTCCTCACTGGACGTGGCCAGCGGCACCGAGGTGATCGGCGCGACCACAGTGTCGGCCTCCCGCTCCGGCAGATACACGACCGTTCCGATGCTCTCGGCGGCTACGACTTTCCGACCGCCGAATGCCGAGTCGACGATGTAGACGTTGCCGTTCTCGATGGAGACCGACTGGCGCCGAGAGCGCCGCGAACTGGAGACTATCCCCAGAATCGGCAAGCCGATGACGACGGCGAACACGCCGACGACCGCGATCGCGTAGACCCACCAGGGGTTCACGGAGTAGTCCACGCGCTTCCTTTCGATGCGGGTTCGCGGAGGGCAACGATACCGGCTCACGCCGTCGCGACGACGGCGCACAGGCATGCGAGAGGGCCGTGGTGCGGATCCCCCTGCGCACCACGGCCCTCTCGATTCGGTCGGCCACTCCCCCGAGCGCCGACCAGGCTGCTAGTGGCCGCCGACGCTGGATGCCAGTGACGAGTCGGTCTGCTGCAGCGTGTCGGCCGCCTTGGTAAGGAACTGCGACATTCCGTCGAGGCCGTTGACCGCGTTGGTCGCACCGGTGGTGAACTGCGTGTACGAGTCGTGGAACGCGCCAGAGGCCGAGTCTGTGACGAAGCCGTCGGTGACCAGCTGGTTCACCAGGGTCTGCAGCTCGTTGAGTTTCGAGACGAGGTCTTCCTTGCCGCTGTTCAGCCGGCCGGCCGCGCTCGTCATGTCGCCGTATGTGACATTCATGTTCGCCATGAGATTCTCCTTGGTCTTACGGCCAACCTCTGCTGCCGGCCTCGTACCTCGACGGTATCGCAGCCGCATAGTGGGGTGAAATGGGGAGTACTCCCCATGCTGCCGTCCGCAGACCCTTGGACGCGTAGCCGCTACTGGCCTCCGCCCCGACCGTCCTTCTGCTGGTCGGTCATTCCGCGCACATACTCGGAAGCACGACGGTCGACATCTCGCTGTCGCGCTTGCTCGCGCTTCTTGGCCTGGTTCTTGCTCCCCGGTATCGGCTCACCCCGTGCCACCGCGGCTCGGGTGCGACGGGTCGACCGGAACATCGCTGCCGCCGCAACGATGAACAGTGCGCCCAGTACGAGCGCGACGATCGGCCACACCCAATTGTCGGAAGCAGACGGAAACTCGGCATTGGTCGGATTCGTCGTGTCGTACACCACTTTGATCGTGGCGCCCTTCGACGGCTGCGAGCAGATGAGCATGTTACTGAGGGTGGCGGTGACCTTGGTCCCCCGCTGATCCGTGAAAGAGACTGTCGGATTGTATGCAGTACCGCCGCAGCCGTACTTGCCGCCTGACCGGTGAGTGCTGTAGCCGACGACGACGGCCGACGCGCTCGACGAGTGGGTGGCGAGAACGATCTGACCGATCAGCGGTACCAGTCCGCCGACGAAGAAGATCGCGCCCAGCGCGAGTGCCACCACGGTGGCGACGTACCCCGGGCCCGACTTCTTCTGGTTCTTCTGCTTCGTCGTCTTCGGCGCGGTCACAAGGACTCGCCCGACTCGTCATCCCATCGCATCGACTCGACCATAACCTGGAAAAGCTGAAGCAGCAGTTCCCGCTCGCCGGGAATCGTGGTCGAAAAGGTCAGCAACGCAACCCGTTGCGAGCCGGGGACCGCCACCCAGTAGTCGACGATCAGCGTCTCGTACGGCCCTACGTCGCCGTCGGCGGGATGCTCGATGGTCTTGCTCCGACGCCAGGTCTGGGTGCCTCCGAGCGTCGCCTCTTCCTTGTCGCCGTATTCGGCAGAATCGGGCAACGCCTCGAGCGCTTCGCGCACGAGGGCGATGACGGACTCGGGCTTGGACGGGGTCGAACCCAGGACGTCGATATCCGGCCAGAACAGGGCGAGCGACATCGGCAGCGTCGTGCCGGGAACGATCTCCAACGCCAGGAACACCTGATCTGCACCACCGTCGCGCGCTGAGTCGGCGAGTTCGGTCAACTGTTTCCTGAGGTCGCCGCGGAGACGTGCGAATTCGTCTTTGCGGTTCGTCACCTTGTTGGCGAGGGCGTGGATCGCTCGCGTCGCGGCATCCTCGTCGCCGACCGGGATCTTCCACCAGCTTCCCGGAAGGACGATCTGCACTCCCGGATGCTTCGTCGTCCCGCTCATGCCATTTCCTTAGCCGTCGCGAACTCGAAGGTCTCTGCCACGGTGTCGCCATAGCCCACGATGTCGTCGAAGATCGACAGATCGTCGGTCGTTATCGTGACCAGCATGAACGTCGCCAGTCCGGGAGCTGTGACAGCTGCACGGTACGTTTCGGTGAGCATCCGTTCTCCGCTCTCCGCCTCGGGGCCCTGGACGATCTCGTGCCCCGATACCGCCCGACGACCGGCAAGCTCTTTCTTCTCGTAGTTGCGCAACCAGATGTCGAACCCGTCTCCCGGATCGGCCTGCGTCCACGCCGTGAGGAACTGGTCGAGATCAACGCCTCTGGCCTTGACCGGCTCGATCGTCATGACGGCCGAGATGTCGCCGAGGGAGCGGTCTCCGATGCCACCCCACGTGTGACGGTCGGGATGCCTGTCGTTCGCGACCTGCTGCGCCAGGCGCTCCGCCGCATGCTCGAGGGTCTTCCTGGCATCCGGTCCGTCGACAAGGCGGTCCAGCTCTCGCGAGAGGTGCGTGATCTCTTCGCCCGGGCGGGGCACCTCGAACCATTGCGCCTGGATCAAGCAGGTGTATTGCAGCGCCACTGCGCTCCTCTCGACGTCATTCGAGCGTAGCCGTGCCGGTCACCGCGTGCGCCATCGCGTGCGAGGCATCCACGGTGACTCCTCTGCCGGCATCCAAGATGTTGAGCGGGTTCAACCCACCGAGCGTCGAGGGGTCGGAGTTCGGGACGATGTGCACGTTCGGAATGAGGGGCTGGATCTCCAAGGCGCTGTGCGTCTGGAAGTAGTCGTGCCCCGGCATGTCGTGACCATCCCAGAAGTTGTCGACGGCGGCGCCCGCGTTGACGGTCGACGTCGTGATCGTCGTGTTGACCACGGCCGTTGTGGCCTTCTCGGCAGCACCGCCGGTAGCCTCGCGAATGCCCTCGGTCATGCCGTGACGGTACTGCGCGATGGCATTCTCTCCGGCTCGATCCAATGACGTTCCGTGCTCGAGGCTGCCGTGGAAAGCAGCCGCCGCATAGTCGGCGGCCTTGCTCGAACCGAGGGCTCCGAGATACTTCGATCCGGCCTTCTCGCCGAGTGCAGCGCCGCCCTTGCCGACGAACTTGGCGAACTTGTCGAGAGGCCCGTTCAGCTTGTCGGCGACGTTGATCACTTCGCCGAGTTTGCCGGTCGTGAGCTTCTCAGCGACCCCGGTCAGCTTGCCGGCCTTGGTGAGCGCGGCCGCGTCACCCTTGATCGGCAATGCCGACGCCACGAGGGTGATCCCTGTGTTGAGGAGATCACCCAGCGAGCGGTCGCCCAAACCGACCAACGCGGCAGTCGTGAGGAACGAGACAGCAGCAGCTGCAAGCACGATGATGTCCACGGCCGCCGCGATCGGTGCCAGGACCGGGATGAAGACCGCAAGGATGTTCAGCACCATCGCCAGGTAGCCGCCGATGTCCGCAATCGCCGCCGCCACTCTCTGGATGACGTCCAGAACCGGCGCGAGATACTTCTTCGCCCACGCGACCGCATCGTTCCAAGCGCTCGAGAGCGCATGACCGAGCTTGTCCCAGAACCCGTCGTTCAGCCCGCTGTCGTGGATGGCCTTCTTGATCTGGGAGATGGCGGTCTGCGCTGCCGAGTCGACTTCGGCGATCGCCTCGTGATACTCCTTGAGCGCCGCCGAGACGGCGTCGTTCGCGTCTGAGACCGCCTGGTTTGCACGGGTTCCGGCAGGTGTATCCGCGAAGCTCTTGGGTGCGTCAGCGCCGGGAGCCGGTGCCGGTGCAGTCGCCTGATCGTGCTGGTACTGCTCCTGCTGATGCTGCTGACTCGAATGCGCCGAATCCACCTGCTGCTGCGCACCGTTATATGCGGTGATCGCCCTCAGGGCACGCTGCTGAGCGCTCTCCAGCTTGGGTGCGTAGTCCTGCAGCGCCTTGGCGGTTCCCGCGTATCGGACCTGCGCCTTGGTGATGTTGTCGGCGACATCACTGGCATTCCCGCGAACGGAGTCGATCGCCAGGCTGACGGTCTCGTCGTGGTCGGAGAGTTTGCGGAGGTGGTTGATGGCCTGCTGGATCTGCTCCGCCGCCGACGACAGCCCGTCGGCCTTCGTCTTCAGCGCGGCCGGGTCGCCCGGAAGCGGTGCCAGCTCACTCTGCCCGCTCATGCCCTGCCCCTTCAGTGTGCGCCGCCGGCTTGGCGTCGAACGCCTTGGACAGGTCCTTGTCCGCCTGATCGAATCCGGTGTTGATCACGGCCACGTGATCGTGGATGCCCGTCGTTCCGTCGATCATCTTTCCGCGATGCACGGACCAGTCGCTCGCGAAGTCGTGCACGTGTCCCGACAATCCGTCATGCCCGACGAGGTTCCCGATGTCATCGGAGAACTTGGTGGAATCGCGGAGCTGGTCGACGATCGACTTCAGCCCGGACTGCAACTCGTCGAGGAGGCCGTCAGTGATCTTCAGGTCGCTCACATCAACTCCTTTTTCTGTTCCGGCTGCACCGGAGTCTGGATCTCCAGCGCATGGGAATCGTATCGACGACCATCCACGCAAGGCGATGGGGAGCACTCCCCATGCGGATGCGAACGGCTAGTCCGGCAGAGGAATCTGCACACGCTCGAACGTTCCCTTCGCGATGTACATGCCGCGTCCCGGCGGGAACTCACTGCGCGCGAAGCGCGGCAACGGCGTCTTGAGCAGCAGGTCGCCCTCCATGCTCTCCGGCTGCAGCAGGAAGCCTCGACGGCCGTTCTTCACCTCGGCCATGAGCCCCCAACTCGAGCCCCACCCACTGGTCTCGCCCTCGGCGAGCAGGAAGTGGTCGCTGCGGCGCACCGCTTTGATCAACTCGACGAGCGGAGCATCCGCCGCCGACTGCAGGAAGTCTCCGATCGACTCGATGAAGATCCCGAAGCGATCGACCGTGCCCTGATCGGTGACCGCTCCGAGCAGGTCACGCGCGATACCGGCGACCTCGTCGACCGTGGTGGCGGTGTCCGCCCATGGGTAGGTGCGCACGGCCGGCGACCGGGCATTCCCGAGGTAGTACAGCTGGAATCCGGGATCGAAGCGATGCAGCGATTGCGCGACCGCCAGGAACGCGGTGCTTCTGCCGCTCGCCGGCGGTCCGGCGAGAACCATCGTGCCGGTCGGATCGAATCCGACCGGTTGCAGGTCGCTTTCCCCGATGCCCAGCACCGGAAACTCCGCCGCCCTGTCGGGAAGCGTGGACTGGGCGTACTCGGTGGGCATGGCACCGATCTGCGGCGCCTGCTTCACGCCAGCCCGCTTCATCGCCTCCGCCAACTTTCCCACAGTCGCCGACTGCTCCGAAACGCTCGACGTGCCGCCGAGCACGGCGATCTGCGTCTCCAAGCCGTCGACGATCGCGCGACCGGGAGGCGATGAGGACGACAAGACATCGCTCGGGGCATCCAGAAGGCTGTAACCGTCATCGGCCAGGCGAAGAATGACCCTGCGCTGAACACTGGAGCCGACCGAACTCGGCACGGCACCAGCGCGGTCGGCGGTGAACGCCACGTGCATGCCCAATTGACGGCCGTCGGTGAGCACGTCGCGGAAGACCTCGTACCACTGCGAACGGTTCGCGGTGACCTCGAAGTCCTCGCGGAAGCTCGGAAACCCGTCGAGGAGCAACAGGATGCGCGGCTCGTCTCCTCGCCCGGTGAGCTGTCGATACTCGGTGATGTTCGACGCGTTGGCGGCCGCGAACCGCGGGGCGCGATCATCCAGTTCGGCCCGCAGGGTGCGGAACAGGCGTACGACGCGCTCCACATCGTCACCCTTGATGACGGCACCAACGTGCGGCAGCTGGTCGAGCATCCGCAGGCTGCCCGCGCCGAAGTCGAGCGCGTAGACCTGCACGGGTCCGCCGCGCGGCGTGATCGCCGCAGAACAGGCCAGTGCGCGCAACACGGTCGATTTGCCCGAGCCACCCGTGCCGTAGATGGCGATGTTGCCGTCGACGTCCGGCTGAAAGTAGACCGACGACTGTTGCTGGCGATCGGGGACATCCGAGACTCCGAGCAGCAGCTCGGCATCCGTGCGCTGCCGGAGCAGGCTGAGGTCGTACGCCGGCGCAAGCTCGTCGAGCCACGGCCTGCGGGGAGCCGGAATGCCGATCGACTGCTGCGCCCCGATCATGGCAGAGACCAGGCGCTGCTGGTCGGTGGGACCGGGGTCGCGCTTGAGATCGACATCGGCATCGCCGCCTCCTGGTTCCTCCCAGCGCTGCTCCCCGCCGAAACGCAGTTCGGCCACCTCGATGCCCGCACGCTCCGGCTCACGGCTCGTCCATCCGCCTCCGTAACCGGACTGGAACAGCGTGAGGCGGCCGGGGCCCGTCTTGGCGACACCGCGGCCGGGGATTCCGGGGTCGAAGTGCGCGGCATCCTTCGTGCCCACCACGTCGTCGGAGTCCGACTCATCGGCCATGCGCAGCGCGACCCTCAGGTTGGTGTTCGCACGCAGGTTGTCCTTGATCACGCCGGCCGGACGCTGCGTCGCCATGATGAGGTGGATGCCCAGCGAACGACCGCGCTGCGCGATGTCGACGACACCGTCGACGAACTCGGGCACCTCTCCGACGAGTGCTGCGAACTCGTCGATGACGAGCACGAGCGCCGGAGGGCTGTCAGGATCGCCTCGCTTCTCCAGCTCGAGCAGGTCCTTGGCCTTCTTGCGGTTGAGCAGGTGCTCGCGATGGTGCAACTCGGCACGAAGACTGGTCAGCGCGCGCCGCACCAGGTGCGGGCTGAGGTCGGTGACCAGGCCGACGCAGTGCGGAAGGGTGACGCAGTCGGCGAAGGCGGAGCCGCCCTTGTAGTCGACGAACAGGAACGTGACGCGATCGGGGCTGTACTCGGCGGCCATGCCGAGCACCCACGCTTGCAGGAACTCGGATTTTCCGGCACCGGTCGTACCACCGACGAGGGCGTGCGGCCCCTGGGCGCGAAGGTCGAGGTGCATCGGGTCGACGCCGCCCGATCCGATCGTGGCGCGCAGCGAGCCCGCGCGGCGCGGAGTCGGCGCGGCGCCGCTGCGGTCGTGGATGGAATTGTTCTGACGCCAGCGGTCGACGACGGCATCACTCGACTCGACCAGGTCGTGACCGAGCAGGGTGACGAGCGAGACGCTGCGGGGCAAATCCGACGAGTCGGCGACGAGTGCACCTGCATCGATCACGGCCGCCATGCGACGCGCGAACTCGAGCGCCTGCGCGCCGTCGACGGACTCGGTCGCAACCTCTTCGACGTGCTCACCGAGGCGCACGAAGCCCACGCGCCCCCGACCTGGCTCGTCGCCGAGCTCGAGATAGGTGCGGCAGACGGCCGGGAGCGAGGTGACGTCGCCGGCGATCCAGATCGGGTAGACACCGGCATCCGCCGCCCGCTCCGCCACCTGCACGAGACGCGCACGGTCAACCGCCGCGTCATCGGAGATGAGCACGACGACCGCAGGAATCGGTGATTGCGTGCCACCTCCGGTGCCTGAACCCTTACCGACCTCCGCGCCTCGCTCGAGAGCGGCCGAGTCGGTCTGAATCGCTCCTCGTCGCTGCGCCGACTGGTTCGCCGCCAGCCGAACGTCGATGAGCCCCTCGAGCGCCGACAACAGATTCGATCCGCTGGCGGTGCTGTCGGCGAGGTGCACCGTCTCTATCGGCGACTGCGCGCTGGAGGTGTGCGGAATCCACTTCAGCCACTCCAGCTGCTTCGACCAGTTCGGGGAGACGATCGCCGCCACCGCCAGCTCGGCCGGCGAGTGCAGCGCCGTGAGCTGCACCATGATCGAGTTGACGCTGCCGATCGCCTGCTCCGGCGATCCGGCGATGCCGAGCGCCCCCGAATCGAAGAGGTTGTCGATGATCGGCACGTCGTCGATGGTCTTGTGCGTGTCGACCACCTCGTCGAGGCGTTCCTGGTAGTCCTTCAGGATCTCGCCGCGACCGGCGGTCTTGATCGAGTTACGGCTCGACATGGTGCCGACACCAAGACGCACGTTGAGGAAGGACCAGTGCTCGGGACGCCGGGTCCACAGCAGCGGACCGCGCGAGACGGCGTGGCTCATGGCATCCTCGGTCGACGGGGACTCCTTGATGCGCGTCTCGTGCTCGGTCACCCGCTCCGCTTGAAGCTCGCTGGTGAGGCTTATCAGCCCATCATCGAACTCGGCGATCGACTTCTTGAGGCGGCGTTTATCGCGGCTCTTCGCCGTCATGGCGTTGCCGATCATCATCAACGGCGACATCAGCACGAACAGCAATGACGTGGCCTGGCCCGAGATGGCGAACATCACACCGCCCATCAGCAACGGCGCGATCATCGCCAGAAGCGGGAACGGAGGCGGCTCCTTCTTCGCGGGCACGGCGGGCGCGCCGAACTCCTGCCCGGCGTATCGCGCCTCCACCTTCGGCGACCTGTTGAAGAACACGGGACCGGCCTTCGGCACTGCACCGGCGAGCGCGTGCCTGTCGGTCACGGTGACGACCACCTCGGAGTCGCCGATGAGCAGGGTCTCTTCGCGCGTGATGCGCAGGCGCGGCACGATGCCGCCGTCGACCACGATGCCGTTCGCGCTGCCGAGGTCGATCGCCTCGACGGCGTCGGATGCTTCGAAGCGCACGTGCCGCTTCGAGACCAGCTCGTCGTGCAGCACGATGTCGCAGCCGGGATCGCGACCGAGAACGGTAGTGCCGAGGGTGATGGGGAACTCGCTGCCGGCATCCGGCCCGTTGACCACACGCAGGGTCGCAACCTGCACCCCGTCGCCGAGGCCCTTCGGCTGGTAATGCAGACCGGCATCGGCGAGTTGCACCACCGCGCCGCTGGCGATCCAGGCCTCGCCGACCGGGGCATCCGGCGGTAGCAGCACCCATTCGGTCTGTCCGGGCAGCGCGGCGTGCAGCGTGAGGGACGAGGCGGTGGATGCCTGCCCCTTGCCGGGCGCCGCGAGCGCATTCGCGGGGTCGAGGCGTGCGATCGCTGCGGCGATCTCGGAGATGCTGGCTGCGGCATCCGCTGTGACGACGATGTCGGCGGGCACGCCCGATGGTCGGTTCAGGGTGAGTTTGAGGCGCATTGCTGGCGGGCTCCTGGTGCGGGCCTGGGTCTGGTCGACCGGGGACGACCGCGATCGCCGATCTGCGACACCGCGGCGCCCACTACCCTATCGGGGTCAGACAGCGGGGTACGCCCGCCCCGACGCCGCTACCTGCTTCACTTCGTCGCGGGCGCCCCGAAGACCTCTCGCGCGAGGCGAACGACCTCGTCGTGCGGCACGTCACGCAGCTGCTGACCGATGGCCCAGCGATGCCCGAACGGGTCGATGAACTGTCCGGTGCGCTCGCCCCAGAACGCGTCGTTCAGCGGCTCGAACACCTCTGCGCCGGCATCGAGCGCTCGTGTCCAGACCCCGTCGGCGTCATCCACGTCGACGTGGAGTGCCCCGTACGTGCCCCCGAGCGCCAGCGGAGAGACGATGCCGATCTGCGGCAACTCGTCCGAGATGGCGATGCGGCCGTCGCCGAACTCCAAATCGATCGTCAGCACCGTGTCGTCGGAGAGCGTGATTCGGGAGATCTCGTGCGCACCCAGCACGGAGACGTACCAGGCGGCTGCGCGATTCGGATCGCGGCATACAAGGTGGGGTGTCAAAGTCGTCATGGCGTCACTATACATAGTGTATAGACGATCTGTATAGCACAGTTAGACTCTTCTCCATGAGCGAGGAACGCAGCACGACGCACGGAGACAGGCGTCGCGTCGCCGGTCGCCGGTCATCCGCGGCGGTGCAGGAGTCGGAGCTGCGCGATTCGATCCTCACCGCGATGTCGGAACTGCTCGCCACGAAGAACTTCGGCGAGGTGAGCGTCGCGGATATCCTGCACACGGCCGGCATATCGCGAGGCAGCTTCTACTTCTATTTCGACTCGAAGCATGACGTGCTGGCCGAGCTCGTCGAGCGCGCCGTCGACAGCGGGCTGGAGGCGGCCGAGCCTTGGCTCTCGGTGCCGGACGACAGGCTCTCCGCTCTGCGACAAGGAACAGAAGCAGGGGCCGAGTTGTGGCGGACTCATGCGCCGGTGCTCAGGGCCATAGTCGAGAACTGGCAGAGCGACGCTCGCCTGACGACGCTCTGGCTTCGGCAGATGCAATCGTTCACCGATGCCACCATCGCGGGGATAGCGGACGATCCCGAAGCCACTGCCCACCTCGCGAGTCAGGACGTCGCCGCCGTGGCGAGCGCTCTCACCTGGCTCGGCGAACGCGTCTATTACCTCGCCGCTTGTGCGGTGCCGCCGTTCGATCAGGAGCAGACGATCGTCGACACCCTCACCCATATCTGGGCTTCCACGCTATACGGCGAAACCGGACCGAACGAAGCCAGACCGAACGAAGCCAGACCGAACGGCAAGCGTTCGGCCGCCCGGTCCGACACGTGAAAGGGCTCCTCCGCGCATAGCGGGGAAACCCTTTCACCGAGCCCTACAGGGAGCGCTGGTACCCCCGCAACGCCCGCACCGACCAGATGTAGGCGAGCACGGCGAGCGCGACGAGCCCTCCGACCTGCCACACGGCCGCCGAGTCGGTCGTGCCGGCGAGCGTGTTGCGCGCCAGATCGACGGCCCACGTCATCGGGTTGTACTTCGACACGTTCTGCACCCAGTCGGGCATGAGCGACGACGGCATCATCGTGGTGGAGAGGAAGGTGACCGGCAGCACCACGATCTGCGAGATGCCGATGAGCGCCACCTGGCTGCGGGCGGTCAGCGCCGCTGCCGTCGAGAGCGAGCAGAAGATCGTTCCGAGCAGCAGTGCGACGAGCAGCGCGAGCGCCATGCCGCCGACGCCGCCCGGGTAGGTGGCGCCACCGAGCCATCCGATCAGCAGCACGATGATCGACTGCGCGAAGCAGATGATGAGCTGCTGGATGAGCTGTCCCGTGACGATCGCGGTGCGCGCCACCGGTGCGGTGAGCAGCTGGTCCATGACGCCGGACTTCATGTCGTCGATGTAGCCGCTGCCGGCCCATGCGCCGCTGTAGAGCACGGTCATCATGAGGACGCCCGGCACGAGGAACGTGGCGTACCCGACGCCACCGAACCCCGGCAGTTTGCCGAGCGAGGAGAACACCTGCCCGAACAGCAGGATCCATACGATCGGCTGCACGAGCGAGAACGCTGCGCCCCACACCTGTCGGCGCACGTTGATGAGCCAGCGACCGGTGATCTGGGCGGTCTGAGTGAGCCAACTCGCCCGCACGGGACGTGCGAGAGCTGGGGTGGCGATTGCGGTGGTCATGCTGCTTGTCCCTTCTCGACGGCGTTGGCCGGTTCGGAGCCGGATGCCTGCTCCTGGCCGGCCGGGGCATCCGATCGGTCGAAGGAGCGTCCGGCGTAGTGCAGGTAGACGTCGTCGAGGCTGGGCCTGGATGCCGACACCGCGCCGAACACGATGCCGGCCGCCTCGAGGGCGGCGATGGCGGGTGCGACGGCGGCCGACGCATCATCCGTGCGGGCGATGAGCTGGCCACTTGTGCCCTGCAGTTCGACGACGACGTTGCGCAGGCCGGGGACGGATGCCGCCACCCGTCTCACCCGGTCGGCGTCGGGTTCCACGAGCGCGACGCGCAACGCGTCACCGTTGAGGGATGCCTTCAGCTCATCCGGGCTGCCGCCGACGACCTTGGTTCCCCTGTCGATGATCATGATGTCGTCGGCGAGACGGTCGGCCTCCTCGAGGTAGTGCGTCGTGAGGATCACCGTGATCGCACGCTCGGCCGACAGGCGTCGGATCTCACCCCACATCGCCGCGCGCGACTCGGGGTCGAGCCCCGTCGTCGGCTCGTCGAGGAACAGCACGCGGGGCGCGTGCACAAGGGCGGCCGCGACATCCAACCTGCGCCGCATGCCGCCGGAGAACTTGCCGACCGGCCGGTCCGTCGTGTCGCCGAGGCCGAACTCCCTCAGCAGAGCGGATGCCCGTGCCCGCGCATCCGTAGAGCTCATGCCCCGCAGGCGCCCCGCCAGCACCAGGTTCTCGGTGCCGGTCAGGAGCGGATCGGTGCTCGCGCCCTGAGACACGTACCCGATGTGGGCGCGCACCTCTGCCGGCTTCGCCACGACATCGACTCCGTCGATGCGGGCTGACCCGCTGGTCGGAGTGCTGAGGGTGGTGAGGATCTTCGTGGTGGTCGACTTGCCGGCGCCGTTCGGCCCGAGCATGCCGAACACGATGCCCGGCTCGACCTGGAAGGTGAGGCCGCGCAGGGCCTGCACTCTGGTGCGTGCCGCGCCGCGGTACGTCTTGGTGAGGTCGGAGACCTCGACTGCGAGCGGCGAGCTGGTTGCACGGCGCGTCGCGGGCATCCTGTCATTCATGACCGGCTCCCTTGTTGTTGTCGGAGTTGGATGGGGTGTGCGTCGACTCGGGTGCGAAGAGCATGCGAGCCAGAACGAGGAAGAAGACGACGATTCCGCCGACGAGCGCGAGCCACGACCAGACGAACCCGACCGTGAAGCTCAGCACGATGAAGAGCGCGACGGCGACGATCATGATGACGGCCGCGTAGATGCCGAAGCGCGCGGCTGCAGCCTCGTCGCGGCTGAAGCGGTCGGTGCCCTGGTAGTGCTCCCGCAGTGCACGCGTCCAGGGCTTCTTGCGATTGGTCTGGGTGGCGCCGAGGTAGCTGAACCATGCGATCGCGACGACCAGAAGGGATGCCGCGACGACGATCAGCCAGGTCTGCGAGAGGTCCCTCGCGAACAGAGCTCCCAGCGCCAGTCCGGCCGCGGCGAGGAACGCAGCTGTGCCGTAGGCCGCTGCCCGGCCGCCCGGTACGGGAAAGTTCGACGTGGTCTCCTGGTGCGTTCCGTCACCGACGAGCACGCCCGCCGGAGCGGCGAGCACGACGACCGCGACGATGACGGATGCCCACACCGGCCACCCGAGAATCCCGAACGCCGCCAGCGCCGTGAGCGCGAGCCCCGCCGCGGTGACCACCGCGAGGATGACCGTACGCACGACGAACGCGGGCTTCGGCCGCACCTTGTGCCGGCGCATCAGCTCGATGGCGCGCTGCCCCTGGGTGCGTTCCTCGGCACTCGATGCCGGGGCCTCGCGGCCGCTGCCGTTGCCGATCACCTCCGCCGCGATCGCGCCGATGTCGCCGAGTTCGGCGAACGCGGTGGCGACGGCGGCCGTCGGTCCGGATCCGCCTGCCTCCAGCTCGTCGGCCCGCGCGACAAGGCTGGCGCGCAGTTCGTTCTTGAGGTCGAGCAGGTCGTCGGTCTCCGGCAGACGTCTGAACGCCTCGTCGAGGCGGGCGTCGAGCTCCGTGTTGTCCCGGCCGCTCATGAGCGACCTCCCTTCAGGTTCAAAAGCCTGTTGATGATGTTCTGAGTGGCGACCCAGTCGTCGACGTTGCGGCGGTAGACCGCGCGGCCGGCATCCGTGATGCGGTAGTACTTGCGTCGGCCCCCCTGCGTCTCGTCGCCCCAGTAGGGCTCGACGAGGCCGTCCTTCGTCAGACGACGGAAGCTCGCGTAGAGCGTCGCTTCCTTGATCTCGTACTCGCCGCCAGCGGCATCCCGGATCGCCTTGTGAATCTCGTAGCCGTAGCTGTCGCCGGCACGCAGCACGCCGAGCACGATCGTGTCGGTGTGGCCACGCAGCAGATCGGCAGCGAACGCGGACGATGGCACGGCGTGCGCGTGCCCGCCGCCTCCGCCGGCCCGGCCGACGTCGCCGTCAGCGCCGCCGCCGAGCCCTCCGCTCGCGCCACCGATACCGCCGGCGATACCCATGTCGTGTTCCATAGCCAGTACTGTATCAGATCAAGTACTACTGCTGTCAAGAACCTTGCGACTCACGACCCATGAAGAGATCCGACCCCGGGAACCTCACCCCTGTCGATCGCTCCGCTGTTGATCGCTCCGCGAGAATCATTCCGCTGTCAGATACGGCCGCATGACCTCGCCATTCCCGTAACTATCTGCCAGCCGAACGGACCGAGGCGGGCGCGCAGCGAGCGCGCGCGCAAGCGAGCAAGTGAGCAGCAGAGGTCACTGTGCGGCGACACGGGCTGCGCGCACGCGGCGAGCGAGTTCCTCCGGGTGCTGGAACAACAGCGAACTCGTCACACGGATCACCCGCCATCCCTCCTCGACGAGCCGGTCGATCCGGTCGATGTCTTTCATCCACTGGCGCGAGTCGGTGCGGTGCTGTTGACCGTCGTATTCGATGGCTATTCGCAACTCGGGGTAAGCCATGTCGACGCATCCCAGGAACATGCCGTGCTCGTCGTAGACGTCGTAGTCCAGCACAGGCTCCGGCAGCCCGGCATCGACGAGCGTCAGCCGGGTCCAGGTCTCGGTGCGCGACGCCGACCCCGTGCGGACGCGCGCCAGAGCGTCGCGAAGAGCCCGATTCCCACTCTGCGCGCTGCACCGACGCATGCGTTGAGCTCCTCGACAGTGGACAGCGGCGGCACGGTGGAGCCTGCGAAACCGCCGGGCATCCGTTCGACATGCACGAGAGCATCGGCCACTGCGATGAGGTCGTACGGATGCTCGAGCATCGTCGCCAACGACGCCCAGGTCGAGGCTGGGCTCGATACGCGCAGTCCAGTGGCCCGATGCACGCGAACGGTCGAGCTTCCGGGACGAGCCTGGTGTCCGATCACCCCTCGGCAGCGCGGCGCGCGCCTCGGTGCGAACACACTGACGTGCAGGTCGTGCGATGCGACAGCCTCGCGGGGTAAGGGAAGACCCCAAAGGACAGCGGCAGTGAGGTGGCTGAAGAACTCGTGCTCCCCCATGCGTGCCGCATAGGCGCCCGCTCGACCTCTGATCCGCGCGTGTCGTTTCTCGAGTTCGTCTGAGGATTCGCGGCTGCCGGGCTTCTCCGCCGAGGATTCGACCTGCGTCGTTCGCACGCCGTGAAACGGGGTATCGAGGTCACCCGCCCGCATCCGACGGGTCGACAGGCCGAGCTCACGCCCCCTCGACACGGTGAACGATGACGGCAGGTCGTCGGGCAGCGGCGAGGAACGCATCGGCACAGAGTGCCGCAATCTCACGGCTCCACGCGCGCGTTATCCACCGACAGATCCCCCTCGCTGTCGCATATGGTCGCGTGGTCGTCGACATTGCGGTCACATGCGCCAGCGGAAGGGGTAGTTAGGAGGAAAAGCAAGAAAAGGTGAAGAAAGAAGGGGAAGAGAAAGCGGGTGGCGCGACGACGTCAGTCGCGTTTCTCCCACGGCCACCTCGGCCGGCCGTGTTGGTCGGCGCGCGACGCCAGCACGATCATGTCCAACAGCACGACGACGAGCGACAGGATGCCCGCCGCGGCCGCGAACGGACCGATCAGCTGCTGCAGAACGAACGGCGCGAACCGGTACGGGTCCGCGACCGCGATGACGACTCCCCCGCCCACCGCGTATGCGAGGTAGGAGCCGACCCCGAGCAGCAGCGCCACCCCGACCGCGATGTCGTGCCGGTGGGCGGGAAGGCGTAGCGCCCGCACCAGCAACCCCGCGAAGACGACGGCCACCGCGAGAGCGCAGGCGGCGGGGCCGGCGAAGGGGCCGGCATCCGCATTGTCGATCACATCGCGGTTCAGCAGCACACTGAGCACGCCGAGCGCGGCGATGAGCAGAGCCGCGTAGAGCACCGTGGCGAACGCGGAGAGGGTGGCTGCGTAGCGACGGAAGTCCATGGTGTTGCCGCGCGATGACGTGCGGCCGGGCTGTCAGGCCGTCGGACCGGCCTCGACGCGACGGTCGTAATCGCGCTGCGCCTCAACGTTACGCGCACGCACCCTGCGACCTCTGGCCGCGACCCAGGCCCCGAACCAGAGGGATGCCTCGAGCCCGACCACCGCGGCCGCGAAGGTGAGCGGATTGGTCCAGAGCGTTCCGATGAACTGCCCGACCTGGCCGGAGTTGAGATTCCATGCACTCACGGTGATCAGGGCACCGCCCAGATAGCCGAAGTAGACGATGACGCCGACGAAGAACGATCCGATGCCGTACGCCCACCAGCCACCGCGGTTCACGATCACGATGAGCAGAACGAAGGCGAGGAAGAAGACCACGACAGGCACCCAGAACCCCGCTGTCTGCAGGTAGCTCTCCCAGAGGGTGACGGGTCCGCGCACCTCGCGCAGCGCGAAGATGCCGAGCGCGACCGCAGCGAACACCACCGCGTAGGCCACGGCCGCGACGACCGCGATCAGGATGCCCATCAGCCGGTTGCCCCTGGGTTTCGGCGGCGTCGGGGCGGTGACGTAGACCGGAGTCGGCGCCGCGGGAGTCGCGGCGGCCGTGTCGCTCGCGCCGCCGGCTGCTGTTCCGGTCGCTGCAGCGCCACCTGCCGCGGTTCCGGCGAGGAATGCGTCGGCGGGCGGGTAGGCATCCGTCTGCGCTGTCGTGGGTGCGGTGTCGAAGGCGGCTGGAGCCGGTTGATCGTCGAACCGCACCTCTTCGTAGTCGACCGCGACGACATCGTCGTACTCCGTCGTGTCGCGGTCGAGCCCGTCTTCGGACTCCGTGACCGCGTCATCGGATGCCCCTGGCGATTCGACCGCGGGCTCCGGCTCGCCGACATCGACGGGGATCTCTTCGATGCGGACCGGCTCGGCCTCGACGTCCGACTCTGCACCCGGCGTCGAGGTGAGGTTCTCCTCCGGCTCGGACGAAGCCGTCGCGTCCTCGGGCTCCTGCGGCGATTGCGGTGTCTCGTTGCTCACGGTGCCTCCTCGGTCGGTGGTATTCGCGGCTTCAGTACGCCTGCACCCAGACTTCTGCAGCCACGGTAACAACGGGCCGGGCGCCGCGGGCGCAGGCGCACCGTCCGCAGGCGGGACGGAAGCAGGGATGCGGCGACCTCGCCCCGCTTTCGGCTCGCGCGAGTGGGTGGCGTGCCCGCATCGGGACCGGCCCGAAATGGGCAGAAGCCCCGCGCCGAGTGGCGCGGGGCTTCTGAGTCACGAGTTCGCCTCGCGACGGGTTCCTCAATCAGTTGTATCGCCGCTTCGCGGCTCACAACTTCCCGCGGTTCGGCAAAGCGAGCAAGCTCGCTTTGCTCTCACCTTGGTCAGTTATACGTACCCGGGGTGTAGTCGTCCGAACTGAAGCTGTCGAAGTCGACGAAGCTCAGGTCGTTCTCGTTGAACACGGTGTCATCGGTGAAGATGCGGTTCGGGTAACGCTCCGCCTTCGCTTCCTCGGTGGCCTCGACGGCCACGTTGCGGTAGCGCTGCAGACCGGTACCGGCCGGGATCAGCTTTCCGATGATGACGTTCTCCTTGAGACCGATCAGCGGATCGCGCTTGCCCTCCATGGCGGCCTGCGTGAGAACACGCGTGGTCTCCTGGAACGACGCTGCCGACAGCCACGACTCCGTCGCGAGCGAGGCCTTGGTGATACCCATGACCTCCTGGCGAGCGGATGCCGTCTTCTTGCCCTCGGCGAGCGCAGCACGGTTGATCTCGTTGTACTTCGCACGGTCGACGAATTCACCGGGCAGGAGGTCTGTTCCACCGTGGTCCACCACGGTCACCTTGCGCAGCATCTGCCGCACGATGACCTCGATGTGCTTGTCGTGGATCGGAACACCCTGCGAGCGGTACACGCCCTGCACGCCGCCGACGAGGTGCTCCTGCACCGCGCGGATGCCACGCACGCGCAGCACCTCCTTCGGGTCGACAGTGCCGACGATGAACTGCTGTCCGAGCTCGACGTGATCGCCGTCCTCCACCAACAGCGTGGAGCGCTTGAGCACCTGGTAGCGGTGCTCCTCCTCGCCGTCGTCGGGGGTGAGCACGACATAACGGGCCTTCTCGGTGTCCTCGATCTGCACACGGCCTGCGGCCTCGGCGATCGGGGATGCACCCTTCGGGGTGCGCGCCTCGAAGAGCTCCTGCACGCGGGGAAGACCCTGCGTGATGTCGTCGGCGGATGCCGAACCACCGGTGTGGAAGGTACGCATCGTCAGCTGCGTTCCCGGCTCGCCGATGGACTGAGCGGCGATGATGCCGACGGCCTCGCCGATGTCCACGAGCTTGCCCGTGGCCAGGGAGCGACCGTAGCACTGCGCGCAGACGCCGACGGCGGATTCGCACGTGAGCACGGAGCGCACGCGGATCGTCTCGACACCGGCTGCGATCAGCTTGTCGATCAGAACGTCACCGACGTCCTCACCGGCCTCGGCGACCACCGTGCCCTTCTCGTCCACCACGTCGGTGGCCAGGCTGCGACCGAACACGGAGTTCTCCACGTTCTCGTCGCGGATGAGCACGCCCTCGGAATTGCGAGCACCGATCGAGAGGTCGAGACCCTTCGTCGTGCCGCAGTCGTCCTCACGAATGATGACGTCCTGCGAGACATCCACCAGACGACGCGTGAGGTAGCCCGAGTCTGCAGTACGCAGAGCCGTGTCGGCCAGACCCTTGCGAGCACCGTGCGTCGCGATGAAGTACTCGGCCACCGAGAGACCCTCTGAGTAGCTCGAGATGATCGGACGCGGGATGATCTCACCCTTCGGGTTGTTCACCAGACCACGCATACCGGCGATGTTGCGCACCTGCAGCCAGTTACCACGAGCACCGGAGGACACCATGCGGTTGATGGTGTTGTGCTCCGGGAAGTTCTCGCGCATGGCCTTCGCGACCTCGTCGGTGGCATCCGTCCAGATCTTGATCAGTTCCTGACGGCGCTCGGCCTCAGTTGTCAGACCCTTCTCGTACTCGCTCTGGACCTTCGCCGCCTTCTTCTCATAGGAGGCGATGATCTCCTTCTTCGACGGAGGCGTGATGATGTCGCTCAGTGCGACGGTCACACCGGACCGGGCGGCCCAGTAGAAACCGGCATCCTTGATGCGGTCGAGCGTCGCTGCGACCTCCACCTTCGGGTAGCGCTCCGCCAGGTCGTTGACGATCGACGAGAGCTTGCCCTTGTCGGCGACGTCCTCGACGTACGGGTAGTCCACCGGAAGGGTCTCGTTGAAGATCGCGCGACCCAGCGAGGTCTCGCGCAGTGCGATTCCGCCCTGCACGAAGCCCTCGGGAGCCTCGTCCTCTGCCAGGTACAGTCCGTCGAGACGGATGCGCACCTTGGCGTTGAGGTCGAGCGACCCCTGGTCCTTGGCGAGGATCGCCTCGGAGACCGACGAGAACGCACGGCCCTCGCCCGCTGCGCCTTCGCGCACCGTGGTGAGGTGGTGCAGACCGATGATCATGTCCTGTGCGGGCAGGGTCACCGGGCGGCCGTCGGACGGCTTCAGGATGTTGTTCGACGCGAGCATCAGGATGCGCGCCTCGGCCTGGGCCTCGACGGACAGCGGAAGGTGCACGGCCATCTGGTCACCGTCGAAGTCCGCGTTGAACGCGGCACACACGAGCGGGTGCAGCTGGATCGCCTTGCCCTCCACGAGCTGCGGCTCGAACGCCTGGATGCCCAGACGGTGCAGCGTGGGCGCACGGTTCAGCAGAACGGGGCGCTCGCGGATGATGTCCTCGAGCACATCCCACACCTGCGGGTTGGCGCGCTCCACCATGCGCTTCGCGGCCTTGATGTTCTGCGCGTGCTGCAGATCGATCAGACGCTTGATCACGAACGGCTTGAACAGTTCGAGCGCCATGTCCTTCGGCAGACCACACTGGTGCAGCTTGAGCTGCGGTCCGACGATGATGACCGAACGGCCCGAGTAGTCGACGCGCTTGCCGAGCAGGTTCTGGCGGAAACGACCCTGCTTTCCCTTGAGCATGTCGCTCAGGGACTTCAGGGCGCGGTTGCCGGTACCCGTGACGGGACGACCGCGGCGGCCGTTGTCGAACAGTGCGTCGACGGCCTCCTGCAGCATGCGCTTCTCGTTGTTCACGATGATCTCGGGGGCACCGAGGTCGAGCAGGCGACGCAGGCGGTTGTTGCGGTTGATCACGCGGCGGTACAGGTCGTTCAGGTCGCTCGTCGCGAAACGGCCACCGTCGAGCTGCACCATCGGGCGCAATTCAGGCGGGATGACTGGGACGACATCGAGCACCATGGCGGCCGGCGAGTTGCCGGTAGCCAGGAACGAGCTGACGACGCGCAGGCGCTTGATCGCGCGGATCTTCTTCTGACCCTTGCCGTTCGCGATCTGATCGCGGAGCAACTCGCCCTCTGCAACCAGGTCGAAGGCCTCGAGGCGCTTCTTGATCGACTCGGCACCCATGTAGGCCGTGAAGTACAGGCCGTAACGGTCGACGAGCTCGTTGAAGTCGGCATCCTCTGGCTTGAGGTCGCCGACCTTGAGGTTGCGGAACGAGTCCCACACGCGCTCGAGCCGGGCGATGTCCTCGTCGAAGCCCTTGCGGACCTGCGACATCTCCTTCTCGGCACCGTCGCGGGTGCGGCGCTTCTGCTCGGCCTTCGCACCCTCTTCTTCAAGAGCGGCGAGGTCGGTCTCGAGCTTGGCGAGACGGTCGGCCACGCGGGAGTCCCGCTGGTCGGTCAGCGCCTTGATCTCGAGGCGAAGCTCGTTCTCGAGTCCGGGCAGGTCGTCGTGACGAGCAGTCTCGTCCACGTCGATCACCATGTAGGCGGCGAAGTAGATGACCTTCTCGAGGTCCTTCGGAGCCATGTCGAGCAGGTAGCCGAGACGGCTGGGCACACCCTTGAAGTACCAGATGTGCGTCACAGGGGCGGCGAGCTCGATGTGGCCCATGCGCTCACGGCGCACGGAGGACTTGGTGACCTCCACGCCACAGCGCTCGCAGACGATGCCCTTGAAGCGCACTCGCTTGTACTTGCCGCAGGCACACTCCCAGTCACGGGACGGCCCGAAGATCTGTTCACCGAACAGACCATCCTTCTCGGGCTTCAGGGTGCGGTAGTTGATGGTTTCCGGCTTTTTGACCTCACCATGCGACCAGCGACGGATGTCCTCTGCCGTTGCCAGGCCGATACGCAGCTCGTCAAAAGTTGTTACGTCGAGCAATTTCTCTCCTTGTAAGAAAGTTCGTCAATACGTCTTGGCAGGCTTCAGATCTCGTCGATCGACGAAGACTCGAAGTGGCTGGAAAGGTTGATGCCGAGTTCCTCGGCGGCACGATATGCCTCGTCATCCGTGTCGCGCAGGCTCACCGGCGTGCCATCGGCCGAGAGCACCTCGACGTTCAGGCACAGCGACTGCATCTCCTTGATGAGCACCTTGAAGGACTCCGGAATGCCCGGCTCCTGGATGTTCTCACCCTTGACGATGGCCTCGTACACCTTGACGCGGCCCAGGATGTCATCGGACTTGATGGTGAGCAGCTCCTGCAGCGCGTAGGCGGCGCCATAGGCCTCGAGGGCCCACACCTCCATCTCGCCGAAGCGCTGGCCACCGAACTGCGCCTTACCACCCAGCGGCTGCTGCGTGATCATCGAGTACGGACCGGTCGAACGCGCGTGGATCTTGTCGTCGACCAGGTGGTGCAGCTTCAGGATGTACATGTAGCCGACCGAGACGGGCTCCGGGAACGGCTCGCCGGAGCGGCCGTCGAAGAGCTGGGTCTTACCGGAGTGGTCGATCAGGCGATCACCATCGCGGGTCGGCAGCGTGGAGTCGAGCAGACCTGCGATCTCCTCCTCCAGCGCACCGTCGAACACCGGCGTCGCCACCTTGGTGTTCGGGGCGGCCTCACGCGCAGCCTCCGGAAGGGCCTTCGCCCATGCCGGGTTGCCGTCGACCTTCCAGCCCTGCTTCGAGGCCCACCCGAGGTGGATCTCCAGCACCTGGCCGAAGTTCATACGTCCGGGGACACCGAGCGGGTTCAGGATCACGTCGACCGGGGTGCCGTCCGCGAGGAACGGCATGTCTTCCACCGGGAGGATGCGCGAGATGACGCCCTTGTTGCCGTGGCGGCCCGCGAGCTTGTCGCCCGCGGTGATCTTGCGCTTCTGAGCGATGAAGACCGCGACGCGCTGGTTCACGCCGGAACCGAGCTCGTCGTCGCCGTCGACCGCGTCGAACACCTTGACGCCGATGATCGTGCCCTGTTCACCGTGGGGAACCTTCAGCGACGTGTCGCGAACCTCGCGGCTCTTCTCGTTGAAGATGGCGCGCAGCAGGCGCTCCTCGGCCGAGAGCTCGGTCTCGCCCTTCGGCGTGACCTTTCCGACCAGGATGTCGCCGGGGCGAACCTCGGCGCCGATGCGGATGATGCCGCGCTCGTCGAGGTCGGCCAGCAGATCCTGGCTGACGTTCGGCAGATCACGGGTGATCTCTTCCTTGCCAAGCTTGGTGTCGCGGGCATCCACCTCGTACTCCTCGATGTGGATCGAAGAGAGGGTGTCGTCCTTCACCAGGTTCTGGCTGAGGATGATCGCGTCTTCGTAGTTGTAGCCCTCCCACGGCATGAACGCGACGAGCAGGTTCTTGCCGAGCGCGAGCTCGCCGTTCTCGGTCGCGGGGCCGTCGGCGATGACCTCGCCGGCCTCGATGCGCTCACCGGCGTTGACGATCACACGGTGGTTGTAGCTCGTGCCCTGGTTGGAGCGGTCGAACTTGCGCAGGTAGTAGGTCTGCGTTCCGCCCTCGTCGAGCTGGATGGTGACGGCATCCGCCGACACCTCCGACACGACACCGGCCTTGTCGGCTGTGAGCACGTCGCCGGCGTCGATGGCTGCGTAGCCCTCCATACCGGTTCCGACGTTCGGCGACTCGCTGCGCAGCAGCGGCACCGCCTGACGCTGCATGTTCGCACCCATCAGGGCGCGGTTCGCGTCGTCGTGCTCGAGGAACGGGATCAGCGAGGTGCCCACCGAGACCATCTGGCGCGGCGAGACATCCATGTAGCCGATCTGGTCGGCGGGAACGAGGTCGACCTCGCCACCCTTCTGGCGAGCCAGAACGCGGTCCTCGGAGAAGTGGCCGTCGGCCTTCAGCGGCGCGTTGGCCTGGGCGACGATGAAGTCGTCCTCCTCTGATGCCGTCAGGTAGTCGATCTGATCGCTCACCTTGCCGCCGACAACCTTGCGGTACGGCGTCTCGATGAAGCCGAACGAGTTGATGCGGGCGAAGGACGCCAGCGAGCCGATCAGACCGATGTTCGGGCCTTCAGGCGTCTCGATCGGGCACATGCGGCCGTAGTGCGAGGGGTGCACGTCGCGCACCTCGACACCTGCGCGGTCGCGGGACAGACCGCCGGGCCCAAGCGCCGACAGGCGGCGCTTGTGGGTCAGACCCGCGAGCGGGTTGTTCTGGTCCATGAACTGCGACAGCTGGCTGGTTCCGAAGAACTCCTTGATCGCCGCGACGACGGGTCGCACGTTGATCAGGGTCTGCGGGGTGATCGCCTCGATATCCTGCGTGGTCATGCGCTCGCGAACCACGCGCTCCATGCGGCTGAGGCCGGTGCGCACCTGGTTCTGGATGAGCTCGCCGACGGCGCGGATGCGACGGTTGCCGAAGTGGTCGATGTCGTCGACGTCCAGGCGGATGTCGGCCGGCTTGCCACTGCGGGTGCCATCGATCGCATACACGTTCTCGCTGAGACGCTTCACGTCGGGAGCGGTCGTGTCGTGCAGGGCGACCAGGTACTTGATCGTCTTGATGATGTCGGCGTTGGTCAGCACGGAATCGCTGAGCGGGGCATCCAGGCCCAGCTTGCGGTTGATCTTGTAACGGCCCACCTTGGCGAGGTCGTAGCGCTTCGAGTTGAAGTAGAAGTTGTCGAGGAGCGCGCGGGCGGCCTCCGCGGCGACCTGCTCGCCCGGACGCAGCTTGCGGTAGATGTCCTTGAGCGCCTCTTCCTTCGTGAGGATGGCATCCTTCTCGAGGGTGAGCTCGATGGACGTGAAACCCTTGAACTCCTGGAGGATCTCCTCGCTGGTCAGACCGAGCGCCTTCAGGAAGACGGTCACGGACTGCTTGCGCTTGCGGTCGATGCGCACGCCCACCTGGTCGCGCTTGTCGATCTCGAACTCGAGCCATGCACCACGGCTCGGAATGATGCGCGCCGAATAGATGTCCTTGTCAGACGTCTTCTCAGGGGTGCGCTCGAAGTACACGCCGGGGCTGCGCACGAGCTGCGACACGACGACACGCTCGGTGCCGTTGATGATGAACGTGCCCTTCTCGGTCATCAGCGGGAAGTCGCCCATGAACACCGTCTGGGTCTTGATCTCACCCGTGATGTGGTTCATGAACTCCGCCTCGACATAGAGCGGCGCGGAGTAGGTCTTGCCCTTCTCCTTGCACTCGTCGATGGAGTACTTCTTCTCTTCGAGGAAGGGATTGGTGAACGAGAGCTGCATCGTCTCGCTCAGGTCCTCGATCGGGGAGATCTCTTCGAAGATCTCCTCCAGACCGCTGTGAGACGGCAGATCCTGTCGACCCTGCGCCTCGGCCTCGGCGACGCGAGTCTTCCACGCGTCGTTGCCGACCAGCCAGTCGAAGCTCTCCGTCTGCAGTGCGAGGAGATCCGGAACGGTAAGGGTGTCTGTGATCTTTGCGAACGAAAGACGAGAGTGGTTTCGTCCGTTCTTGGGAGTGGGAGTGGAAGATGCGTTGCGCGCAGCAGCCAAGGAAATAACCTCCATGGGGTTCCTCGAAGGAACCGCGGGTGACTGTCGGTCAGGTTGTGGTGTGGACGAGGTCTCCCGCTACAGTGGTGGCTTGCCGTTGTGCTCTATCTGACCCGTTCCTCGCGCCGAGGAACATAAGCCCGTATACACACCAGAAGACACGCCGAGCCGACCGCAATATGAAGGCATGTGTGTGGGAGCGCAAAGCACGAGTATATGCGCATTTACCCGTTCGTGTCTACTCGATTCTTGACCTGGGACACGACTAGGGGTATAAGCGCAGGTTCGTGGCGTTTATTCCGTGCTTCCGGCCCCGCCCGCCGCGCCACAGGGCACCAGCACACCCACCGCCCCACTGGCTGCCGCGCCCCGGGATCCGGCGGGCCGGCCGAAGCGCCGACGGGTCCGGCGGACCTGCCTCCCTGCCGACCCGCCGATCCGCCGATCCGCCGATCTACCAGCACGTTTTCAGGACATGCTGTGGGGCATCCACACTGATTGGACGGCCGGCAGTATGTCCTGAAAACGTGTGGTGACCGGGCAGGCGGGAGCCGCATCCCCTCGGCTCGCAGGGACGTCATCCCCAGGCGGGCCCCTCACCCATCTGTTCCTCCCCAGGCAGTCCCCTCGGCCATCTGTTCACCATCTTGACGAGACCTCATCCCCACGGCTCCGAAGCAGGCATCCTGCAGACCATGGTAGAGCCGCCCCTCGGGATCACCCCGACGTCGGAGTTGCACGCGATGGGATACACGCGGTATTCGATCGCGGACGGCACTCTTGAGCGGGTGCGTCGCGGTTGGTACGCCGGTTCAGCGGCCGATGCCGACGCGAAGGCTGCAGTGCATATCGGCGGCGTGCTGACGGCGGCATCAGCGACCCGCCACTACAGCCTGTGGACGCCGGACGACAACAGGCTCCACGTCCTCGTGGCACGCAATGCGTCGCGACTTCGATCCCCAGGAGCGCAAGGCCCGAAGGGCCGGGAGACGTGCCTGCACTGGGCAGTGGGCACGCTCACCGCGCGTGCGATCGCCAGCCCACTCCAGGTCGTGAAAGATGCCGCCCATTGCCTACCGCTCGAACACGCTGTCGCGATCGCGGATTCGGCCCTGAACACCCGGCTCCTTCGTCTCGCGGATCTTCGTCCCGTCGTTCCCGCAGTCGCCAGATGGTGCGATCCCGCCAGCCAGTCGGGCACCGAATCCCTCAGCCGCGTACGGCTGCGTCGCAAGAACCTTCGCGTGCGAACTCAGGTCGAGATAGAAGGCGTGGGATTCGTCGACCTCCTCGTTGGAGATCGCCTG
This sequence comes from Humibacter sp. RRB41, assembly GCF_022761015.1. Taxonomy (GTDB): domain Bacteria; phylum Actinomycetota; class Actinomycetes; order Actinomycetales; family Microbacteriaceae; genus Humibacter. Next base: position 816,600 of record NZ_JAKWJQ010000001.1, on the reverse strand, counting down.
GTCATCGAGTGCGACAGCGCGAGCTTCCACGACGGGTACCAGTCGGTGCGGGACTACGACCGGGACATGGCGCTGATACGACAGGGATACATCGTGCTGCGCCTGAAATATCGCCACGTGATGTTCGAATGGGAGAAGGTCGAGGGCCTGATCCTCGCCATCGTGAGAGCGCGTCGCCACCTCTGGCGAGGTGGCGGCTCCGCAGGCACCGTCGTCTCGCTGTGGTCGACCTGGAACAGGTCAGACCGCGCTCGAGGGTCCGTGCGCGCAAGGCACGCCCCACGCCACGCCACGTCACGGCACGGCACATCAATTCAGGACATGACACCAGGCGTCGACACTGTGTGGACGAGCGATGACCTGACCTGAAAACGTGTTGCAGCCTGCGGAGAACCAACCTATGGAACCAACCCCACGGAGAACCTGCGCTGGCGACGGAGCCGCTACGAGCGGGCAAGGGCGATCGCCTGAGCTCGGTCGCGCACCTGCAGCTTCGCGAAGAGGGCGTTGATATGCGTCTTCACCGTCGCCATGCTGACGAAGAGGGATGCCGCGATCTCCGCATTGCTGCGTCCTTGCGCCACCAGCGCCAGCACCTCCGCCTCCCGCGCGGTGAGCTGCGGATGCCTTCTGCGCAACTCCCCGGCGGTTGGCGCGGCGGGTACCTCAACCTCGCCGCCCGGCAGCGCCGCACCAGTGAGCCCGCCGATCAGCCGCGCTCCCACCTCGCCGGCGAGGGTCGTCTGGCCGCGCGCCACGGAGCGCACGGCGGCGGCGACTTCGGCGCGCGAGGCATCCTTCGTCAGGTACCCGCGGGCGCCGGCGCGCAGAGCACCCATCACGGAGGCGTCGTCTGCGTAGGTGGTCAGCACGAGAACCGCCACCGACGGATGCTCCGCCGTGATGCGAGCGGTGGCGCCCGCGCCGTCGAGCACGGGCATCCGCAAGTCCATCAGCACGACGTCGGGCAGCACGTCGGCGACCAGCCGACACGCTTCCTCGCCGTCGGATGCCTCGCCGACGACGTCGATGTCGGGCAGCAGGTCGAGCACGGTCACGAGCCCGTCGCGCACGATCGCCTGATCGTCGGCGACGACCACGCGGATGACGTCGTCGCCCTCCGCACCGGATGCTCCGATCGCCTCTTCGCTCATCGACGTGTCCTCACTCATTCGCGCTCCCAACGACGGCACCGGCACGCACCGTGAACTCGCCGCCGTCTCGACGTGCCGCGACCTCGCCACCTGGCAGCTCGGCGAAGCGCTCGCGCATGCCGGCGAGCCCTCGTCCCGACCCGGATGCCGCGAGCCCCCCCGCTGCTTCGACCTTCGGCATCGGATTGCTCACCCTGAGTTCCACCCGCTCGTCCTCCCACGTGATGCGCACGGTCACGGGTTCCCCCGGCGCATGCTTGCGTGCGTTGCTCAACGACTCCTGCAGTGCTCGACGAAGCGCCGTCGCGAGCGTTTCAGGAACATCGCGCGGGGATCCGACCTGCTCGAAGTCGACGTGCCCGCCGAGGCGCTCGTGCGCATCGACGAGGTCGATCAGCGACGCGCCGAGGTCGGCGGATGCGACGGGCGCAACGGCATCCGTCGGCGAGCGCAGCGCTTCGACGGCACGCCTCGCCTCCGCCAGACCGGACGCCGCCATCGAGCGGGCGTCGTGCAGACGGGCGAGGGCGGCATCCGTCTTGCCCGCTTCGAGCTGGGCGTCGACGGCGTCGAGCTGGATCACCAGGCCGCCGAGACTGTGCGCGAGCACGTCGTGCATGTCGCGGGCCAGCGACTGCCTGGCGGCGAGGGTCGCCGCCTTCGCTTGCTCCTCGCGCACGCTCGCTGCGCTCTCTGCAAGTTCGACGGCCGCCTCCTGCCGCGCCCGGGACTGCCTGCGGTTGACGCCACCGAGCACGGCGATCGCCACCGCGAACTCGAGCGAGAGGATGCCCTCGACCGTCACGGCGTCGCTGCCGGTGATGGCGACGGCGACCGGTACGGCCGCGACGAGTCCGGCGGCGACGAGCGCGTAGAGATACCCGAGCCAGGCCGGCTCCTCGAGTCCGCCGGTGGTGACAAGGATCGCTGAGACCACCGGCACGATCATCAGTCCGTTCGTCGGCCAGGCGGTGAGCGCTCCGAAGACGACCATGACGAAGAAGAGGAAGCGGACGAGCAGAACGAGCCGCCCCGCATCCGGCACGAACAGCACAGCCAGCCACGCGACCATGGCGACGACCGCGAAGGGAAATGGCCACGCGGGGATGTCGCCGGCGATCCGCTCCGTGATGAGGTAGGTGCTCACCACCACGATGCCGAAGGCGTTGAGCGCGAGGCCGAAGCCAGTGCGGCCCAGGCGCGACGAGCGGGGATACGCGGTCATCCTCGCCCCTTCCGTCACGAGCCGAGCCGGGAATCCGTGCACGCACCGGCCCTCGCGACTCCCGAACCATCATCCTGCCCCATCGCGGATCGGCAGACGGAGACGAGCCGATCGGCAGAGGGCGAAGCGGATGCCGGTGCCGCCGCGAAGCCTGCGACGGCACCGGCATCCTGGCCGAACTCGCCCTGTGCCGCGGTCAGATGCGCACGGGAGCTGCGATGCGACCGGTGCGATACACGATGATGCCGACGCGGGCGATGCGGTTGGCGGCGACCATGAGCAGGATGACGCCTGTGGATGCAGCGAGCGTCGACCCCGCGGCGCTGGCGAGGAAGTCGATGCCGACGCGCATCCCGATGAGCACCAGCCACAGCACCATGCCGAGCCATCCGGTGCGGGTCTCGAACGTGACGTTCGCGCTGCCCTGCCGACGGTCGCCGACGTGTGCCTCTCTATAGAGGCGGATGCCGTCATCGGTCAGCGGCCGGATTATCGCGATCGCCCCCATCAGAGCGCCGAGACCGAGCGAGATCACCAGCTCGACGAGCAGCACCCCCAGGTCGACGCCGGTGATCTGGGACACCTTCGTCATGCTGCCGAGGGTGGCGACACCGACGATTCCGAGGATGATCGGCAACCGCCACATGCGTGCGGGGTCGACGGCACGCCATGTCATCTGGCGGTATCCGACGAAGACCACGAGCGCGACGATGATGATCGCGTTGCTGACGAGCTGGATGGACACGGTGCTCCTTCTCGGCCACCGATCTGTCGATGGCCCTTTGGTCTGTTGTGCGGGATGCGCCGCGAGTGGATGTCTCGCGCGACCCGATGCATCCACTCTCGTCGGAGCACAGCCGCCGGCCCACCGCCCAGGGGTGGAGATCGGGTGGAGATGCGGGTCGGCCCATAGTGTTAAGGAGTGCCTGAGCATCCGTCGGTCGTTTTGAAGCACAGTGGTCTGCGCGCCGTGATCGAGCCCGATCGCTGGGTCCCCGGTGCCTTCCAGCTCGTGGTGGACGGCACTCCGCAATCCCACGTCGACCTCGACGACCCCACCCGGCTGTTCTTCGAGTACGTGCAGCGCATGGGGAACGTGATCGATCTGCTCGGCGATCCTGGCGAGCCGATCACCGCCGTGCACCTCGGCGCCGGCGCGATGACGCTGCCCAGGTATGTTGCGGCGACGCGTCCCGGCTCCAGGCAGCAGGTGATCGAGTTGGAGACCGACCTCGTCGACCTGGTGCGCACGGAGCTGCCGCTGCCGCGCAACGCACAGATCAGGGTGCGACACGGGGATGCCCGCGAGGTCGTCGCGAAGCTGCCGGGAGGGCTGCGCGGAACGGTCGACCTGCTGGTGATCGACATCTTCAGCGGAGCGCGCACACCCGCACACGTCACGAGCGTCGAGTTCTACCGCGAGGCCGTCTCGCTGCTCGCCCCTGACGGAATCGTGCTGGTCAACGTCGCGGACGGCCCACCACTGTCGTTCGCGAGGGGTCAGGCTGCCACGCTCGGGTCGGTCGTCGAGCACGTCGCTGCGCTGGCGGAGACCCAGGTGCTGAAGGGCAAGCGGTTCGGCAACTTCGTGCTCGTCGGATCGAACACGGCATTGCCGATGGACTGGTTGCCGCGGCTGCTCGCGAGCGGGCCGCATCCGGCGAAGGCGGTCGCCGGGGACGAGCTGACGCAGTTCGTGGCAGGCGCGTCGGTCGTGTCGGACGCGACTGCCGTGGCGTCGCCGCTGCCGGGTCGTTCGGTCTTCCAGTTGCGCGGCTGAGGCCCCCTCGCCGGTCGAGCGGCGGGCGCAGGGGCGACGGCTCAGCGGGCGTGGCGGAAGCGCAGGCGCTGGCCGGGTCGCAGCTGCGCGAAGAGGTCGAGGTCGGCATCCGTCACGACGGCGATCACCGGATACCCGCCCGTGACCGGCCCATCGGCGAGCAGCACGGTCGGCTCGCCGGACGGCGGAACCTGAATCGCGCCGGGAACCATCGGCTCGCTGGCGAGCTCGGTGGCGGCGACACGTTCGGCCCGGTCGAGAGAGACGCCACGCGGCGAGCGCAGCCGCATGCCGACGCGGTTCGAGGCCTGTGTCACCTCCCACTCGGTGTCGTAGAAGGCCTCGACGGAGTCTCGCGCGAACCAGTCCTCGCGCGGTCCCGGCACCACGTGCACGTCCACCTCGTCGTCGGGCGGCGACCAGACGGTAAGCGCGTCCACCGCCGGAATCCCGGATGCTGTGCCCGCCCCGATGACGATCGCGTCGCCGTCGGTCAGCGGCGCTGGACCGAGCCGTGCGCCGAGGTCGGTGGATGCCGATGCCAGCTCGAGTGGAGCATCCACACCGCCGCGCAAGGCGATCACGTATCGCAGCCCGTGGTCGGCCATGCCCAGGCTGAGCACATCGCCGGCGTCGGCGTGCACCGCGGCATCCGACTCGATCGGATGCCCGCCCACCCGCAGCACACCCCTCGCCCCCGTCACCGCGAACCACGTCGGCTGCTCGAATCGCAGCTCGGCCCCGACCACCACCTCCAGCCCGGCTGCACCCTCGGGGTTGCCGACGAGGCGATTCGCCAGCCGCAAGGCACCGCGGTCGAGCGCGCCGGAGCGGCCGGCGCCGATGGATGCCGATCCCACCCGGCCCAGGTCCTCGATGAGCAATTGCGGGCCTGCGCGCAGCACCGTGATGGAGGGCGCGGCCGCGACGGACGCTGCTGCTGCGGGCCCGGGGGGCGCGGGCGCGGCCGCGGCTGCGGGCGCGGCAGAGTCCGGCGCGAGGGCGTCGACCGCGCGGAACCTCACCGCAGTTCCCGGCGCGAGCAGCGCAGGAGGTGAGGAGCGGGGGCGCCAGAGCGGGGCATCCGTTCGGCCGATCAGCTGCCAGCCGCCCGGACCCTCCCGCGGGTACACGCCGCTGAAGCCGCCGGCGAGCGCGACTGCTCCCGCCGGCACGTTCGTGCGCGGGCTGGACCGCCGCGGAACCTCGAACCAGTCGCCGTCGGCGACCAGGTAGCCGAAGCCGGGGGCGAAGCCGTCGAACGCGACCCGCCAGCGTTCGGCGGCGTGCTTGCGCACGAGCTCGTCGACCGAGACGCCGACCAGCCGAGCGGCTTCCGCGAGGTCCTCGCCGTCGTAGACCACGTCGATGACGACCTCGGAACCCGCCGGATCGCTCGTGGGGCGGCCGTGTCCCACGAGGTCGCCGAGTGCGCGCTGGAACCATGTGCGCGCGGCGTCCAGAGACACGCGCTGCGGATCGAACAGCACCGCGACCGTGCGAGCGGCGGGCACGACGTCCTCGACACCGTGCGGCCGGCTCGCGGCCAGCGCATCACGTGCGGCCAGCACCGTTTCGAGGTCGGGCAGGTCGGCGAGCAGCGCGCGATCGCCCAGCCGACGGATGCCGACGTCCGCGTTCACGACGACGCCCTGCTCACGACGCCCTGCTCACGACGCCCTGCTCACGCGAAGGCCCCGACCCGCACACCGGCCTCCTGCAGAGCACGACGCACAGCGGATGCCATCGCCACAGCATCCGGACTGTCGCCGTGCACGCACAACGACGCAGCATCCATCTGGATCGTCTCGCCGTCGATCGTCTCCACCACCCCGTCCACGGCCACGCGCACGGCGCGCTCCGCGACTCCGTCACCTGCACTGAGCACGGCACCCGCGCGGCTGCGTGGCACGAGGGATCCGTCCGCGAGATACGCGCGGTCGATGAACGCCTCGCGCACGAATGGCACATCCCGGCTCAGGCACGCACGCTCGATCGCGCTGCCGGGCAGCCCGAGCACCGGGAGGTTCGCGGGGAACGCCGCGACGGCATCCGCCACGGCAACAGCGTGCACGGGATCGGTCACGATGCGGTTGTAGAGGGCGCCGTGCGGCTTCAGGTAGCGCACCTCTGTGCCGACGGATGCCGCGACTCCGGCGAGCGCGCTCAGCTGATAGAGCACGTCGGCGTGCACATCCGCCTCGCTCGCGTCGACGTAGCGGCGTCCGAATCCGGCGAGGTCGCGGTAGGACACGTGAGCGCCGATCACGACTCCGCGATCGCGCGCCGCCCGGCACGTGGCGATCATGGTCGCCGGATCGCCGCCGTGAAAACCGCACGCCACGTTCGCGCTCGAGACGAGGTCGAGCATCGCCGCGTCGTCGCCCATCGTCCAGACACCGAACGACTCCCCCAGGTCGCAATTCACGTCGATCGTGCGCATCCCCTTTATTGTGCCCGTGTGTCGGCCGGATACGTAGAGGACGCGATCCTGGCACCTCGCCGCCGGCGACTGCAGACCGGGGCATGGCGCTGAGCTCTGCTCCCGTTCGCAACCCGGTCACTAGACGGCGCATCGCCGTCGAACCCGATGCCCTCCGTCCACAGCCGTCGTCACGGCGCGTTGTGCACCAACGGCGGCGCGTCACTCCGAGCGTCGTGCGCGCTCGTTAGATTCGAAGGGTGGCTGAGTTGGTACGCGTTCGCAGATGGGCAGAGGCTCTCATCGCGATGCACCTCGACCCGGATGTCTGGACCTTCGGCTTCGACAACGCCAAGACGCGTGGCGGCCAGTGCAATCACTCCACGAAGCGCATCACCGTATCGCGGCACCTGACCGCGCGGTTCGACGACGACGAGATCCACCAGGTGCTGCTGCACGAGGTGGCCCACGCGCTCGTCGGCCCGGCTGCCGGCCACGGTCCGAAGTGGCGCACGGTCGCCCGTGAGCTCGGCTATGTCGGCGATCGCACGCTCGACAAGCCCGTCGCCGAAGACCTCGCGCCCTGGGTGGGGCGTTGCCCTCGCGGCCATCTGCACTACAGGTACCGTCGACCGACCAGGCAGATGTCGTGCGCGAAATGCTCGAAGCGGTTTTCGCGCGAGCACCTCATCGAGTGGGAGAGGAGGATCGCCACCGATACGTGATCGCGTCCGATTCGGTCCGGATCGAGCCGGTCCGGTCCGACGTCAATGCAGGCAGAACTCGTTGCCCTCGGGATCCCGCATCGTGTACGTCAGCGGACCCCGGTCATCCGTCACCCAGAGCTGCGTCGCTCCGAGGCTCTCGAGGCGAGCAACCTCGGCGGCCTTGCGGTCGTCGGGTACACGGATGTCGATGTGCACGCGGTTCTTCGCCGTCTTCGGCTCCGGAACCTTCTGAAAGAACATCCGCGGTTCCTCACCGTGCGGGTCACCGGCAGCGGCGACATCAGCGAACTCGGATCGACCGTTGCGAGTGATCCTGTCGCTTGCGGGCATCCTGCCCTCGGCGACGAGGCCGTCGACGAACGCGGAGTTGTCTTCGACTTCGTAGCCGAGCGCCTCCGCCCAGAACTCTGCCAACGCATGCGGATCAGCCGCATCGAACGTGATTTGAAGTCGCATGGGCCATGCCCTTCTGCCACAGCGGCATCGACGGGGTCGGCTGATCGGTAGACTGCCGACCGTAACCGAAGATAACGGTTACTCGAATCAGCGACAAGCGCACTTCGGAGGAGATCCGTGCCGACCACCGACGAAGCCGCAAGCGAACCTCGCCTCCAGGGATGCACCGGGCAGTGGTTCGATTCCGCGGACGGGCAGCACTGGTGGTTCGACTCGGGATGCCTGAGCCTCGACTTCGCCTACACAGGGGCGATGGCGCCCGCACGGGACGGCGAGAGGGTGGCCGACACGGCCGGTGAACGGCTGAAGACGCCCGCCGACCTCGATGCGTGGTTGCACGAGCGCTTCCTCGCCATCGACGCCACCTGCGCCGAGCACGAACTGCGGGATGCCCTCACTCTGCGCGGCGCGATCGCGAACCTGACCTACGCGGCGCTCGGTGGACATCCGTACATCGCACGCGACGTCGACATCGTGAACCTCTACGCGTCGACGCCCGACCTGCCTCCCGTGCTGATAGGCGGTAGCCGCCAGGCAGGACGCACCAGGGCCCGCGCCTCCCAGGCGCTCAGCGTGATCGCGCGCGACGCCGTCGCGGTCTTCGGGCCGGATGCCGGCGACCGCCTCCGGGAATGCGGCGCCGACGACTGCTCGATCGTCTACCTGGACGTCTCGCGCAGCCGCAACCGCCGCTGGTGCTCGATGCAGCGCTGCGGCAACCGCGCGAAGGTCCGTGCACACCGCGCAAGGCAGGCAGCGAGCGAGTAGGCCGGCGCGGAGTAGCCCTCGCGGCGGCCACTCGGCTCGCAGCCAGTCAGTCCTCTATGTGGACTTCCTTCCAGAACGCGACGTAGTCGCTGAAGTCCTTGCCGACGCGGTCGAACGCTGTCGGGTACGGGGTCGGATAACTCCACGCCCTGTCCTGCAGATGCTGTCCGTCGACGTTGACGGTGAAGTACTGGCACTCGCCCTTCCATGGGCAGGTGTAGGGAGTTGGGCTCTTCTCGAGCAGCTGTGACTTCACGCTCGACGGCGGGAAGTACCAATTGCCCTCGATCTTGATCAGGTCTTCCACCGGAGCCTCGGCGAGCACGGTTCCGTTCACGACAGCCTTCACGGTGCGCATCCTTTCGTGACGTATGCAGCAACAGTGTTGGAAACACCACGCGAGCGGATGCCATTCCTTCGCAGGAAACAGCCGGCGCAGAGACGCCCGATTCGTGGTCGGCTGCAGACCGATCTGTCCGCTAGGCTTTGCTCGCCTCAGGTCGGGTGCGCCCCGGGGCATCCGCGCCGTTCCTTCACCCACGGAGTCATCGATGACCGATCCGGGCCTGCCCGATAACGCTGCGGCGGGCGCAACGTCGCCCCAGCCGAGTTCTCCCTACGAGGCACAGGTGAGTGCGACTCCGGTCCAGCCCGCTGCAGACATCGCACACGTATCGGGCCCCGCATCGAAGAGACGCATCGGCTTGTCGGCGGCACTGATCAGCGGCGGGGCGCTTCTGCTCGTGCTGCTCATCGCCGGGGGCGTCTGGTTCGCAATCGAAACCAAGGCCCATACGCCGCAGGCCGCGGTGAAGCCGTTCATGGACGCGCTCGTCAAGGGGGATGTCGCGAAGGCGGTGAAAATCGGCAACATCGACACCAACAGTCCCCTCGTCACGCAGAAGGCCTACTCGGCAACCGAAGACCGCATCAGCGGGTACTCCATCAAACCCTCGAGTACGGAGCCAGGAGCGACGACCGTTGTCGTCGGTTACAAGCTTGCTGGTGATCGGCACACCGAGACATTCCAGCTGAAGGACAACGGCAAAGAGCTGCTCTTCTTCACCAAGTGGACGCTCGAGCCCGTGACACTCCCGACCGTGAAGCTGACGGTGGCGGGTCCGAGCAAGGCTGGAGTAGCCGTGAACGGAACACAGATCTCGATCGACGACAACGGCAGTGCCGTGCTGGATGTGCTGCCTGGCCGCTACAACGCGACGATGGCGAGCAGCGACGACTACACCGCTGAAGACGCCGGCACCACCGTCACCAGCATCAAGGCATCCGGCACCGCCAGCAACGAGGCCGTCACTCTGACCGCCCGCCTCACGGATGCCGGCGAGAAAGCCGCGGACAACGCCGTGAACGCGTGGGTGGCGGAGTGCATCGGCACGCCGAGCCTCCAACCGGCCGGATGCAGCTTCGGGCTGATCAACGACTACCCCGACCTTCAGCTCTCGAACCAGAAGTGGACACTCGTGACAGCTCCCAACTTCTCCGTCGGGGATTGGGACGGCAGCGGATGGGCCGTCGACACCATCTCGACGGGAGCGGCGACGTTCCTCGCCGACGCCTCCGACGCCAACGGTGACACCGGAACCGTCTTCTCCCAGGCACCCGTGGCCGTCACCGTGACGGGAGAGATCGTCGGCTTCGACGCCACAGGCAAGGCCATCTTCGAGTCGATCGACTGGTCGGGCAAGGCGTCGCTTCCGACCGCGTGACGTCCACAGCGCCGGCGCCTCGCGCGTCGGCGCTGTGCGTCGGCGGAATCGAGCCGTCAGCTAGCGCCGACGTACACGCCGTCGACGAGCACGGGCACGGTCGTGGAGACATCCGTCTGGAACGCCACCTCGATGTCTTCGCGCTGATCGTCTTTGAGCAGTTCGCCGCCCGACACCGACGCCGTGAACATGTGACGGATGCCCCGAGCCAAGCCCGTGTAGGCGGCACACGCCGCGGCCGCTTCGGGCGAGCACGCGTCGATGCCGACCGCGCCGAGGGCATCGATCACGGCGCCAGCAGTGAGCATGTCCTCGACCGCGAGGCGCAGGGTCTCGTCGGTACGCACCTCGCCGGCCGCCACGATGGCGACCATCGCACGGTGGCCGACGCGGGTCTGAAAGTCGAGGATCCACCGCGCGACGGCGGTGCGGTTGCGCAGGCTCGCCGCGATGACGGGCACGCCGTAGGTGGCGGCGAGCGCGGTCAACCGCGAGCCGTTCAGCGAGGGAACGACGGCGCGGCGGGAACCGAACTCTGCGACGTTCTGCTCCGTCATGCTGGAGGGCGACAGCGAGACGCCCGGGGCACCCCGCTTGCCTGCCAGGCGCGCATCGCCGAAGCTGCCGGCGGCATCCAGCGCCTCGGCCTCGGCTCTCAGGCCCGCGAAGGGCTGCACCTCGAGGCCCAGCGCCACGCCCATCTCGACCGTCGTGGTGAACGAGATCGCATCGATCACGACGATCACGCCCGCGGTCGGAGCGATGCCGCGCAGGCCGTCACGACCCCAGTCGAAACGCACTTCGTAGTTCTGCTGAATCGGGTCGTCGGGGTGCAGCGGCATCTTCACCCGGCAATGGTATCGGCGGCGATGAGGCTACGGCCGCACCATCGTGAGGCGCTGCGTCGGCCTCGTCATCGCGACGTAGAGGGCGGATGCCCCTCGCGCCGACTCCGCGACCACCCCGTCGGGATGCACGATGACGACCGCGTCGAACTCCAGGCCCTTCGCGTCCTGTGCGGTGAGCACCACGATCGGCTTGACGAGGCCGGGCGCCCCGCGACCCGCCTGCGAGCCGAAGCGGTGCGTGACGGCATCCGTCACGTCATCGGCGAGAACGACGGGAACGATGACCGCGAGCGTTCCGGTGTCGTCGATCGCGCGGTCGAACTCGATCGCGTCGATGCTCGCAGCGACGAGCGCGTCGCTCGTCTCGACCTGGCCGGACTGCGCGGTCGCCGTGACACTCACGTCTCGCACGGGCCACTCGCCTTCGCGTACGGCACGCGCCGGCGTGATCGGCAGGCCCGCAGCGCGGGCCAGCGTCTCCGCCTCGCGCGCGATCTGTGCCGGCGTGCGGTAGTTGACCGTCAGCTGCTCGAGGCGCCAGTGATCCTTGAAGAGCGGGCCGATGGCATCCGCCCAGCTGCGTCCGCCGCCCGCGAGGGTCGAGCTTGCCGACGACGACTGGGCGATGTCGCCGACGATCGTGAACGACTTCATCGGGCAGCGTCGCACGAGCAGCCGCCATTGCATCGGGCTGAGCTCCTGCGCTTCGTCGACGACGACGTGCCCGTAGGTCCAGGTGCGGTCGGCGGCGGCACGCTCGGCCGTCGTCAGCCCGTCGCCGTGCGACACCGACTCGTCGACGAGCTGCGCAGCGGTGACGAACGCCCCGGCGCCCGCGTCGGCGATGGCCGATCGGGCCATGCGCAGGTCGCGCTTGCGCTGCTCCTTCGCGTGCAGCTTGGATGCCTGGTCCTGCGCCTCCGGCAGCTCCCCCAAGAGCTCTGCGGCCTCGTCGAGCAGAGGGATGTCGCTGATCGTGACCGCCGCATCGCGCGGGCGCAGCAGCAGCTCGCGCTTCTCCTCGCTCCAGCGGGGCGTGAGCTCGGCGAGCCACTGCGGTCGCGCGTACAGGTCCGCGATGAGTTTCTCCGGGGTGAGCGGCAGCCAGGCCGTGTTGAGCAGCACGCGCACGTCGTAGCTGGTGCGCACATCCTCGCGCAGCACGGCGAGGTCTTCGTCGTCCAGCGTGCCGCCGCGGGAGCGCAGTTGGTCGGCGAGCTGGGCGGTGAGCGCCGAGAGGGCGTGCTTCACGAACGTGATACGCGCTGTGTTGTGCGGCTTGCCTGTGCGCTGCGCGCTGCGCAGGGCATCCGCGACCAGGGAGGGTTCGACGACGAGTCGCTCGTTGTCGACCTGCACGACGGATGCCTCGGCCGGCACCTTCTGACGGGAATCGACCGCGGCGCGCAGCAACCCTGTCATCTGCTTCGAGCCCTTGAGCTGCGCGGTCGCCGGCGGGTCGTCGGAGTCGGCCGAAGCACCTGGGAACAGCTCACCCAGGCTCTGCATGACAACACCGGTCTCGCCGAGTGATGGCAGCACCTCCTCGATGTACGTGAGAAAGGCCCTGGTCGGACCGACCACGAGCACGCCGGACGTCGCGAGCTTCTGCCGGTGCGCGTACAACAGGTAGGCGGCACGGTGCAGCGCGACGGCGGTCTTGCCCGTGCCCGGCCCGCCCTGCACGACGAGGGCGTCGCGGAGTTCGCTGCGGATGATGGCATCCTGCTCGGCCTGAATCGTTGCGACGATGTCGTTCATGCGGCCGGTGCGCTGGGCCACGAGCGCTGCCATCAGGGCCGCGTCGCCCGAGACCTCGTCCGGCCGCTTCCCCGCTTCGGCGAGCAGGCCGGCATCGAACACCTCGTCATCGACGCGCAGCACCTCTCTGTCTCGCATCGTGAGGCGTCGTCTGGCTGCGACGCCGAGCGGATTCGCCGCGGTCGCCTGGTAGAAGGCACTGGCCTGGGGCGCACGCCAGTCGAGCAGCACGGTGTGCTCGTCGTCGTCGCGCAGTCCGGTGCGGCCCACATAGCGCAGACGCGGGTCGCGCAGCGGGTCGGCTGAGGCTGCGGCCTCCGCGTCCTCGAGCTGCAGCCGGCCGAACACGAGCCGGGGCTCCACATCGCGCAACTGAAGGATGCGGTCCTCGTAGAGACGCGCGTAGGCATCCCGTTCGCTGCGTGCCTGATGCGTGCCACCTGCCGTCTGTCTGCGGACCGCGGCGAGTCGTTGGACGGTGTCCTCGCGCAGACCGTCGAGCAACGCGTAGAGGTCGTCGACGACGTTGCGCTCACGGTCGAGTTCCGAATCGTGCACGCGGCCCCCCGTTCGAAGTCAGGACAAACGAGTTTAGTCGGCGCGCCCCGCACCGCACCTGAGCGAAGAACTCAGGACGGCCTGTTACTGTTGATCATCTTGCGGTCCCGTCGTCGGGATCCGCCTGCGTCGTCAGAGCGCATCACCTCGCGTCGCCGCCCGCCACGGGCCGCCGCACACGATTCTTTCTCACGGCGAACGGATGCTCCCACTGGAGCCTTCGCCATTGTTCCGACACCACTGTTCCGTCGCGTCTGCGACGGCATCCTGCCTCGAAAGGCACCCCCATGACTTCGTTCTCCACCCTCGGCGTGCCCGCGCCGCTCGTCTCCTTGCTCGCCGCGGACGGCAAGCTCGAGGCGTTCCCCATTCAGGCCGACACGCTTCCCGACACGCTCGCAGGACGCGACGTGCTCGGACGCGGCAAGACCGGCTCAGGCAAGACCATCGCCTTCGCGCTGCCCATCGCGGCGCGCCTGGGCACCGGACTCTCCGGCGGACGACGCAGGTCCGGGCATCCGCTCGCCCTGGTGCTCGCGCCCACCCGTGAGCTCGCAACGCAGATCGCCGCCACGCTCGAGCCGCTCGCGGCCGCATACCAACTGACCACCACGACGATCTTCGGCGGAGTCAGCCAGAAGCGTCAGGTCGATGCCCTGAACGCCGGCGTCGACATCCTCGTCGCCTGCCCCGGCCGGCTCGAGGACCTCATGAAGCAGCGTCTGGTCTCCCTCGACGCCGTGGAGATCACGGTGCTCGACGAGGCCGACCACATGGCCGACCTCGGGTTCCTGCCGGTCGTCACGCGCATCCTCGAGAAGACTCCCGTGGACGGACAGCGTCTGCTGTTCTCCGCCACCCTCGACAACGGCGTGGACAAGATCGTCAAGCGATTCCTCCACTCCCCGGTGCTGCACTCCGTCGACGACGAGATGAGCCACGTGGACCGCATGACGCACCACGTGTTCGAGGTCGACTCGGTCGACGGCAAGAACGACCTGGTGCAGGCGCTCGCCTCCGGAAAGGGGCGGAGCATCCTGTTCATGCGCACGAAGCACCACGCCAAGCGTCTTGCCAAGAAGCTCACGGACTCCGGCATTCCGGCCGTCGACCTGCACGGCAACCTGTCGCAGCCGCAGCGCGACCGCAACCTCGCGGCCTTCGGCAGCGGTGGCGTGCGCGTCATGGTGGCGACGGATGTCGCAGCCCGCGGCGTGCACATCGACGACGTCGAGCTCGTGGTGCACGTCGACCCGCCGACGGAGCACAAGGCGTACCTGCACCGCTCGGGACGCACGGCTCGCGCCGGTGCGACCGGTGACGTCGTGACGATCTCGCTGCCGGAGCAGCGTCGCGACCTTCGCGACGTGCTGCGCAAGGCTGCCATCACTGTCACGCCGGTGCCCGTCACGGCGACCTCCTCGGAAGTGGCCACACTGGTGGGCGAGGTGGCTGCGTATGTCAAGCCCTCACCCCGCGAGGCCGGCAACAACGGTGGCGGTCGCGGCTCGCACGGATCCCAGGGCGGCTCGCGCGGCAGCCAGGGCGCGCGGCGGGATCGCTCAGGCGATGGTGCACGCTCCGAGCGCGGGGCCGGCGCGAACGGCGGCGGTCGCGGGTCGCGCGGTCGCGGCGCCCAGACACGCGATGCGCAGGGTCGCAGCACAGAGGGTCGAAGCGCACAGGGTCGCGATGGCCAGAGTCGCGACGGCCAGAGTCGCGACGGTCAGCGCCGGGATTCCCAGGGCCAGGGCACACAGAGCCAGGGCCGCAGCTCGCAGAACCGCGGGTCGCAGAGCGAGACCGGCAGCGGTCGCGGCGCATCCGCCGGCCGCAGCAGCCAGGGCAATGGCGGTCAGAACCGCAGCCAGGGCGGTCGCAGCAGCGGACGTCCGATCCGTGTCGGCGACGTGGTTCGTCCGAGCTCGGGCACGGCCCGCGGTCGCGGAAGCCGACGCGCCCAGGGCTGAGTCCCGGTCGGCGGATGGCGGCGAATGCGGGGCGGCCCGCCGCAAGCAGCGGGCGTCAGCCCTGGGCGCGCTCGGCGACCGGCTGCCACTCCTCCCACGTCGCGATGCGTGAGGCATAGTCCGCCTTCGCGATCGAGAGCGGGGCCCTGCCCAAGAATGCCCGCAACGGCGGCTCGGCCGCGTCGACGATCTCGAGGATCGCCGTGGCCGTTGCTGCGGCATCCCCCGGATTCGAGTTGCGCTGCTTGCGGCCTTCAGCCACGGCGCGATGCACGTCGGCGTACGCCGGCAGCTCCGCCGAGTGCTTCGACGACGATCCGGACCAGTCGGTGGAGTATGCGGCCGGCTCGACGATCGTGACGTGAATGCCGAACGGCGCCACCTCCTGCGCGAGCGCCTGACTGAATCCTTCGAGCGCCCACTTCGACGCGTTGTAGATGCCGACGA
The DNA here is from genome assembly GCF_022761015.1 of Humibacter sp. RRB41. Lineage (GTDB taxonomy): Bacteria > Actinomycetota > Actinomycetes > Actinomycetales > Microbacteriaceae > Humibacter. The sequence continues at coordinate 800,759 of NZ_JAKWJQ010000001.1, read as the reverse complement.
GCGGGAAGGCCGAGATGCCGCCGATCGACGACACCTGGAGGATATGGCCACTGCCCTGCTCGCGAAGGAACGGCAGCGCCGCCTGCGTCACCCACAGGGCTCCGAACAGGTTGGTGTCGAGCTGAGCTCGAGCCTCCTCTTCGGTCACCTCTTCGATGAGCCCGAAGTGCCCGTAGCCCGCGTTGTTGATGACGATGTCGAGTCGTCCGAACCTCTCGTGGGCGGCGCGCACCGCGGCGAAGTCCGCCTCGCGGTCATCCACATCGAGCTGCAGCGGGAGCACGCGATCCCCGTACTTCTCGACGAGCCCGTCGAGGGATGCCACGTTGCGTGCCGTCGCTGCGACCCGGTCGCCGCGCTCGAGGGCAGCCTCCGCCCACGCGCGCCCGAAGCCGCGCGATGTTCCCGTGATGAACCAGACCCTGCCGTTGTTCTCTTCAGCCATGCCTCCAACGGTAGAGCGCGGGCCGCGGGCGCGCTCCACCGTCATGACGCGAGACTGCACGCCCGCGGCGAGAGTACGGGGTATAACCGCTGTCCCAGCGTGGGCGTGCAGTCTCGACCGACGGCCGGCCCCTCAGGCGCGGTGGGAGTGGTAGTAGTCCAGGAGGGCGCGGGTCGAGGCATCCTGTGCCTGGGTCGCCGACTCATCGCCGTTGATCGCAGGCGCGATCTGCTGCGCGAGCTGCTTGCCGAGCTCGACGCCCCACTGGTCGAACGAGTTGATGCCCCACACGGTGCCCTGCGTGAACGTGATGTGCTCGTACAGCGCGATGAGTTCGCCGAGCACCTTCGGGGTGAGCGACGTCGCGATGATGGATGTCGTCGGCCGGTTCCCCGCGAACGTGCGCGCGGCCACGAGTGCCCCGGTCGTGCCCTCCGTCTCGACCTCCTCGGCGGTCTTGCCGAACGCCAGCGCCTTGGTCTGCGCGAGGAAGTTCGCGAAGAACAGGCCGTGCACGTCGTGCTCGCCGTCCTTCAACGGATACGCCGGGTTGGCGAATCCGATGAAGTCCGCCGGAATGAGGCGGGTGCCCTGGTGGATGAGCTGGTAGAACGCATGCTGACCGTTGGTCCCCGGCTCTCCCCAGAAGATCTCGCCGGTCGTCGTCGTGACGGGCGAGCCGTCCCACCGCACCGACTTGCCGTTCGACTCCATGGTGAGCTGCTGCAAATACGCCGGAAAGCGGTGCAGCAGCTGCGCGTAGGGCAGCACAGCGTGCGACTGCGCGCCGAGCAGGTTCGAATACCAGACGTTGAGCAGCCCCATCAGCACCGGCACGTTCTGTGCAAGAGGCGTCGTGCGCACGTGCTCGTCGACGGCGTGGAATCCGGCGAGGAAGTCCGCGAAGTTCTGCGGCCCGAGCACGATCGCCAGCGACGTGCCGATGGCGGAGTCCACCGAGTAGCGGCCGCCGACCCAGTCCCAGAACCCGAACGCATTGTCGGTGTCGATGCCGAACGCGGCGACCTTGTCGAGCGCGGTCGAGACTGCGATGAAGTGGTGGGCGACGGCATCCTGCCTGCTGGCATCGTCGTCGCCGATCGCACCGGATGCCTTCAGCCCGTCCCACAGCCAGTCGCGCGCCAGTCGCGCGTTGGTCAGCGTCTCGAGCGTGGTGAACGTCTTGGAGGCGACGATGAAGAGCGTGGTCTCCGGATCGAGACCGGCCGTCTTCTGGGCGAGATCGGTTGGATCGATGTTGGAGATGAAGCGGGCCTCGAGTCCGGCATCCGCATAGGGCTTCAGCGCTTCGTAGACCATGACCGGCCCCAGGTCGGAGCCGCCGATGCCGATGTTCACGACGGTGGCGACCTTCTTGCCCGTGATGCCCGTCCACTCGCCGGAGCGCACCCGATCGGCGAACGCCGCGATGCGGTCGAGCACCTCGTGCACGTCGTGGTCCACCTGCTGGCCGTCGACGACGAGCTCGGGTGAGGCATCCGCCGGCCTGCGCAGTGCGGTGTGCAGCACGGCACGGTCCTCGGAGGTGTTGATGTGCACGCCGTCGAGCATCTCAGCGAAGCGCTCCGCGACGCCCACCTGCTCGGCCAGGCGGACCAGGGATGCGAGGATCTCGTCGGTCACCAGGTTCTTGGAGAGATCGACGTGCAGGTCGGCGAGCGGGAAGCTCAGGTGCTCGACGCGATCCGCGTCGGCGGCGAACCATCCGCGCAGGTCGGGAGCGAAGGAAGATCGGTGGGCCTCGAGCTCGGCCCAGGCTGACGTGGCGGTGGCATCGACGGGAGTGTTCACACGCTCAACGCTAGTAGCGAATGGCATCCAGCACGTTTTCAGGACATCCGGCCCGCCATCGACGTAGTGCGCTCGGCTCGTTGTCTGTCCTGAAAACGTGCTGCAATCGAACGCGACACGGCCTACGCCGTCTTCATCACGGTCGCTGTGAAGTTCTGCACCCTGGTGAGCAGCGCGGCGCCGCGCTCCGCAAGACGCTCGGACGATTGCACGTGCGGCGGCGTGACGCGGATGAGCAGCGAGCACGCCAGGTCGTCGCAGATGTACGAACCGATCGTGTTGCCGTTGCGACCGGCCTCGCCCGCCCTCGGCGCGCTGAACATGCGCACCTGGGTCGCGGGCTGCGACGAATGGCAGAACGAGCACATCGCGGCGATGCCTGGCCGCAGGCCTCCGCTCGCCGCGCGCACGAGAATGCCGGTCGGGCGACCATCCATCCAGTGCACGATGTAGCCGAGGCGGGATGCCTGCGGGTCGCGCCAACCGAGGAACTCGCGTTCGTCCCAGAGGGTCTCGTGGATGCCCGGAATGGGCAACCGCGCCAGCTGTTCATCGGTGGCGTTCACGAACGACGAACGGATGTCATCCTCGGTCAACGGCTTCACGCGGCTCCCCTCCACGATGCGTTCCGCATGCGATGCGAACGCCGATGTGCGGCGCCCCGACGGCGCGATCGCAACAGCTTAACCACGGTCCCCTGATGTCGCTGCTTGTTATCGTCTCCGTGTGGGCGAGGAGCAAGGACCCCTGAGCGTGCGTCGGGCGACCGCCGCCGACGCGCGCGGCATCGCCAGAGTTCACGTGCGATCGTGGCGCGAGGCGTACGCTGGCGTGTTCTCGTCGCACCTGCTCGAGAACCTGGATGTCGGCACGCGGGCCGCGCGCTGGGAACGCATCATCGCGGGCGGCAGCGAGGTGTGGGTTGCGGAATCCAACGGGAGGATCGTGGGGTGGGCATCCGCCGGCCCGGCACGCGAGGTCGACGACCCGGCACCGCTCGAGCTCAGGGGCATCTACGTCCTGCGCGACCACTACGGTTCGGGCGCCGGCCAACGGGTGCTGGATGCCGCGCTCGGCGAGTCCGCCGCCTATCTCTGGGTGCTCGCGGACAACCCCCGCGCGCAGGCGTTCTATCGACGCAACGGCTTCGCACTCGACGGGACCGCCAAGGTCGAGTCGTTCGGCGGCGAGCCCGCGCACGAACTGCGCATGGTGCGGACCGCCCGATAGCCGGTGCGGCCGACCTACGGCAGCACGCCGACCGCGGCCAACGCGGCCTTCACGAGCGCGCCGCGGCCACCCTCCAGCTCGGCGGTGACCTGTGACGAGCAAGCCTCCGCCGGCGACAGCCAGGTGAGTTCGAGGGCATCCTGCCGTGGTTCCGTCGTGCCGGTGACGGGCACCACGTAGGCGAGCGAGACCGCGTGCTGACGGTCATCCGAGTACTGCGAGACGCCCGGAATCGGAAAGTACTCGGCCACCATGAACGGCACCGGGCTCGCCGGCAGCTGCGGGAAGGCCATCGGCCCGAGGTCCTTCTCCAGGTGCCGGAACAGTGCGTCGCGCAGGCTCTCGCCGTACATCACGCGGCCGGAGACGACCGTGCGCGTCATCTCGCCCATGGCGTTCGCGCGCAGCAGCAGGCCGACCTCGATGACCTGTCCGAGTCCGTCGACGCGCACGGGGACCGCTTCGACGTAGAGGATCGGCAGCCGGTGCCTGATCTGCTCGAGTTCGATGTCGCTCAGCCAGCCAGGCCCCACGCCGGGCAGCGTGCCGTCGTCGAAAGATCCGGCGTCGAAAGATCCCTCATCGAGAGGCCCCGAGTTCTCCGGATCCGGATCCGGTGTGCGCACCGCCATGGGTCGATCCTACGGATGTCCGGCTGATGCGTCGCCGTCGGCATCACTCAGCCGCCGAACGCGGAGAGCACGATGCCGACCGGAACGCTCAGCAACAAGACCACCAGGATGCTCCCGTACAGCCAGGCCGCCCAGTGCAGCTCGGGTGAAACGCGCCGAAGCTGCACGAGTTGCAGAACAAGGACGACCACCAGGAGCGTGCCACCCAACGCGACGGCGGTCGGGATGCCTGCCAGGTCGCCAACCACGACCGCCGCGTTCCCGACATTCCAGCACACGAACTCCATGGCGAAGCGCGCGCTGGTGATCGGAGACGTGGCAACGTAGCGACGCACAATTCCGAAGAGGCACTGCGCCACCCCACAGACCAGCACGAGATAGGCAGCGACCCAGGGGCCGCTCTGTAACCCGAGCGGTGTCGAGACGGCGGCGACGAGTCCACCAAGGACAATGAACGCCGAGCCGACAAGAAAAGAGGTGAGGGAGTACCTCGCATTCATCGCGCGGCGTCGTCGCCCAGGTGGATGAACTGCAGCGACCACGCCTCAGGCCCACGCTCCAGATAGGTCACGGCGAACCGTTCTCCGGTCCGTTCCCTGATCTGCGCGAGCAACGGCAGCGGGTCGTGCGGTGCGATCAGCACAAGCCCCTCACGAGGACCCAGGGAGTCGAGTGCACCGAACACCGCAGCGTGCCTGACGGCGTGCGGCACCTCGCGCACATCGAACTGCGGCAGGGCTGCACCGGCGACGACCCCGCACTCGCAGACCGCGGCATCCAGCAGCCGACGGTCTTCGGGCGACGGGGCGTGCGCTCTGATCGCCCCGTCGCCGTCCAGCGTGGCCGGATTCGTCTCGGCGATCGCCGAGGGGAAGCCGATCACGTCATTCCCGCCGACGCCCGCCCCATCCGGGGACACCCGCGTCGAGGCGTCGGCGAGAGTCAGAAGCACGTCGGCACGGCCGATCGCGCGCAGTGCGTGTCGAACGTGGGGCGCCAGGTAGAGCACGCCGCCTGCCTCGAATCGTTCCGCCGCCCCGTCGACCTCGATGTCGACTGCGCCGGAGAGCACCTGGATGAGGATCGGCACTGCCGCCTCGTGTTCGGCCAGCTCCTGCCCACCCGCGAAGGTCAAGCGCACCACGACGAATCCGGGCGCCTTCAGGACTCGCCGACTCGCAACGGCGTCGTCACGTATCGCGAGCAGATCGATCAGCCCGGCTCTGTCGCTCGCGATCGTGATGCGGCCACCGGCCGCCACCGAATCAGTCACAGTGCCCTCCGTCGTTTTAGGCGTTGTCGTTTCAGAGCATTATCCTTTTAGAGCATTCAATTCCTTTTTATTCTAATCACAAGCCAGGCGCATGGCTACCGGCCGGATGTTCGAGACCATTCGCCGTCGCGCCCCTCGCTCCACTCCTCGGCGTCGGTTGCGTTCGACAGCACGTCGGTGAGCCAGTAGGTCTGGTCGGGATCCCAGCCGGCGATCGCGCTCGCGACGCCATCCGACACCGGAAGCGCCCGACCGACGACTCCCAGGTACTGCCCGAAGTGTTGCACCGTGCACCACGGTGGTACACTTGCTGTCATGCCGACCACTCGACCGCGATTCCAGGTCACAGAGACGCCCGAGGTCGAGCGCGCTCTGACAATTGCTGAACGGGCTTGGCCCGACGTTCCCCGCGCCGAGCGAGTCTCTCGATTGCTCGAGCTGGGCGCGGATGCCTTGCAATCGGAACACGACGAGCAACGCGGCACGAGACTCGCCGCGATCGACTTCACGGCCGGCAGCCTCGAGGTCGCGTACGGGCCCGGCTACCTGGATCACTTGCGCGACGACTGGCCGGCATGATCGTTCTCGATGCGAGCATCGTCATCGCCCATTTCGATCCTCGTGACGCGCACCATCAACGAGCGACGGCGCTGTTCCGTGATCACCTCGACGACGATTTCGTCGTCCATTCCCTCACGCTGACCGAGATTCTGGTCGGGCCGATTCGCGTCGGGCGCGAGGCGCTCGCCCTACAGCACCTCGACCGCCTGCACATCCGCGAATGGGCCCCGTCCGGCGGCGGCGCCCTACGGCTCGCTCAACTCAGGGCCGAGAGCGCGCTGAAGCTCCCGGACTGCTGCGTGCTCGACGCGGCCATCGTGACGGCGTCCCCGCTCGCGACGTTCGACGAGCGACTCGCCGCGTGCGCGACATCCTTCGGTATTCCCACCCTCCCCTGACTCGCGGCCGGCCCGGAGCCCGGACCTCCTTCAGCCGCTCGACGACCCGGCCCTACTTCAGCCCCTCGACGATGAGCGCACTCAGCTCCTCCGGCCTGGTGAACTGCGGCCAATGTCCCGTCGGCAGATCGACGAGTCGCAGCGAGTGCAGGTGGCCGGTGTCGCCGAGCCACGCGACATCCCGTTCGATGAGGTCCTTCATGTCCGTGCTCGGCATCGTGGACAGGATGATCGTGGCCTGCACGTCGAGACGGCGCTCGTCGCTCACGTGCAGCGGGTCGACAGCGGCGTGAGACGGCGACGGATGCGTGTGCGACGCGATCTGCTCGCCCAGCTCCGATGTGATGTCGCGCACGTCGGCCTCCTCGAAGGCGTCCCAACCGGGGAACGGCATGTCGGCATCGTCGTATGGCAGTTCGTCGTTGACGATCGATCCCTCGCCGCCGGGCCAGGAGTCGACGTACACGACGCGGGTCACGCGGTCCGGTCGCCTGTCGACGGCTCCGTGCGCCACGAGGGCACCGCCGCTGTGGGCGACGAGCGCCACCTCCTCGTCGGCTGGCGTCTCGTCGATGAGGCGCACGACGTAGTCGATGTGGCTGTCGAGGGTGATGGCGGAGCGGTCCGCATCATCCGCCTCGAGCCCGGGCATCGTGAGCGGATGTGCGTGGTGGCCTGCCGCCTCGACCGCGGGAGTCACGGCATCCCACGATGACGCGTCGAGCCAGAGTCCTGGAATGAGAAAGGTCTGCATGCGGCGAAGGTAGCGCGGGCCGGCGACAGCCGGTAGGGGCGGCACGTTCGCCGCAGGCGCACGTCAGACGTTCGTGCTGGGATAGAGCGATGACCGACCTGCTCGACCGCTTCTCCCCCGCCACGCGCGCGTGGTTCGAGGGCGCGTTCGACGCACCCACCTCCGCACAGCTCGGGGCGTGGGATGCCATCTCCCGCGGCGAGCACACGCTGGTGATCGCGCCGACGGGGTCGGGCAAGACGCTGGCGTCCTTCCTCTGGTCGATCGACCGCCTGATGCACCAAAGCGCCGACGCTTCCAGCGCCCTGAGCCCCAGCTCCCTGAGCGAGCGAAGCGAGTCGAAGGGTCCGCCGAAGAGCCCCACCACGCCCAAACGCGGCACGCGCGTCCTGTACATCTCGCCGCTGAAGGCGCTGGGCGTCGACGTCGAACGCAACCTGCGTTCGCCTCTCGTCGGTATCACGCAGACGGCGAAGCGCTTGGGCACCGAGCCGCCGCACGTCACTGTCGGCGTGCGCAGCGGCGACACCCCGGCGAGCGACCGGCGGTCTCTGCTGTCGAAGCCGCCGGACATCCTGATCACGACGCCCGAGTCCCTCTTCCTCATGCTCACGTCGCAGGCTCGCGAGACACTCGCAAGCGTGCAGACGGTCATCGTCGACGAGGTGCACGCGGTCGCGGCCACGAAGCGCGGCGCTCACCTGGCGGTGTCGCTGGAGCGGCTGGATGCCATGCTGCCCAAGCCTGCCCAGCGCATCGGGTTGTCCGCGACGGTCCGTCCGCCAGAGGAGGTCGCCCGATTCCTGGGCGGCCGCAGCCCCGTGACGATCGTTGCACCGCCCTCGCAGAAGAGGTTCGACCTGAAGGTGGTCGTTCCCGTCGAGGACATGAGCGACCTCAGCCCGGCCGCGCACGAGGACGACTCGAGCCCCGCGGGCGGATCCATCTGGCCGCACGTCGAGGAATCGATCGTCGACCGCGTGCTCGAGCACCGGTCATCCATCGTCTTCACGAACTCGAGACGGCTCGCAGAGCGACTGACCGCGCGCATGAACGAGATCTACGAGGAACGCCTGGCGGATGCTGCAGAAAGAGACCGCGAACCGGGCGAGCCGGTCCTCGTCGGGCAGGTTCTCGACGACATCGGTGGTGCGAATGCTCCGAAGCGCGCGCCGGCCGAATTGATGGGCGGATCGGGTCAGACAAAAGGGCTGCGCCAGGCACCCGGTGATGAGAAGGCCACCGACACACTTTTGGCCCGCGCCCACCACGGCTCGGTGAGCAAGGAGCAGCGCGCCGTCATCGAAGACGACCTCAAGAGCGGACGCCTGCGCTGCGTCGTCGCCACGAGCAGTCTCGAGCTCGGCATCGACATGGGCGAGGTCGACCTCGTCGTGCAGGTGGAGGCGCCGCCGTCGGTGGCATCCGGCCTGCAGCGCGTCGGTCGCGCCGGGCACCAGGTCGGCGAGGTGTCGAAGGGCGTGATCTTCCCGAAGCACCGGTCAGACCTGATCAACTCCGCCGTGGCCAGCGAGCGCATGGTCGCCGGCCTCATCGAGGAGCTCCGGGTTCCGGCCAATCCGCTCGACATACTCGCCCAGCAGACCATTGCGGCGACAGCGCTCGAACCGGTGGATGTCGACGGCTGGTTCGACACGGTGCGTCGCAGCGCGCCGTTCGCGACGCTTCCCCGCAGTGCGTACGACGCCACGCTCGACCTCATCGCCGGCCGCTACCCGAGCGACGAGTTCGCCGAGCTGCGACCACGTGTCGTGTGGGATCGCGACCACGGCGTGCTCACCGGCCGTCCTGGCGCGCAACGACTGGCCGTGACGAGTGGCGGCACGATTCCCGACCGCGGGCTCTTCGGCGTCTACATGGTCGGAACGAGCGACGAGACGAATCCGTCGAAGGGTGGCCGCCGCGTCGGCGAGCTCGACGAGGAGATGGTCTACGAGTCGCGCGTCGGCGACGTGTTCGCGCTCGGGGCCACGAGCTGGCGCATCCAGGAGATCACGCACGACCGCGTACTCGTCTCGCCGGCCTTCGGGGAACCCGGGCGACTGCCGTTCTGGAAGGGCGACGGCCTCGGTCGACCGGCCGAGCTGGGCGAGGCGGTCGGCGGATTCGTGCGCGAGGTGGCGCACGTCTCCGAGGCGGATGCCCGTGCCCGCACCGCGAACGCCGGGCTCGACGACTTCGCCACCGGTAACCTGCTCGCTTACCTCGACGAGCAGAAGAAGGCCACCGGCCACCTGCCGACCGACCGCACGCTCGTCGCCGAGCGCTTCAGAGACGAGCTCGGCGACTGGCGCATCGTGTTGCATTCCCCGTACGGCATGCAAGTGCATGCGCCGTGGGCGCTCGCCGTGGCGGCACGCGTTCGGGAACGCTTGAACATCGAGGGCTCCTGCATCGCGAGCGACGACGGAATCGTCGTGCGCATCCCGGATGCCGAAGCCGAGCCACCCGGCGCCGATCTGTTCGTCTTCGAGGCGGAAGAACTCGAGCAGATCGTGACGGACGAGGTGGGCGGCTCCGCGCTCTTCGCCTCACGCTTCCGCGAGTGCGCGGCACGAGCGCTGTTGCTGCCGAAGTACAACCCCGGCAGGCGGTCGCCGCTCTGGCAGCAGCGGCAGAAGGCGGCGCAGTTGCTGGATGTCGCGCGCAGGCATCCGACGTTCCCGATCATCCTCGAGACCATGCGCGAGTGCCTGCAGGATGTGTACGACCTGCCGGCCCTGCGCACGGTGGCGGAGCGGATCGCGAGCAGGGACATCCGCATCGTCGAGGTCGGCACCGACGAGGCGTCGCCGTTCGCGCGGTCGCTGCTCTTCGGATATGTCGCAGCGTTCATGTACGAGGGCGACTCACCGTTGGCGGAGCGCCGCGCGGCCGCGCTTGCGGTTGATGCCTCGCTGCTGTCCGAGCTGCTCGGTCGCGCCGAGCTGCGCGAACTGCTCGACCCGGCCGTGATCGAACGCGTCGAACAGGAGGTGCAGCGGCTCGCTCCCGATCGACGGATGTTCGGCCTGGAGGGAGCAGCCGACCTGCTGCGCCTGCTCGGCCCACTGACCGTCGACGGGGTGGCTGCGCGGTGGTCGCGGGAGCGTCCCCCGAGCGCTCTCAGCTCCCTGAGCGAACGAAGTGAGTCGAAGGGCGGCGACGTCCATGACGAGACCCTTGGACTCGCTGATGCTCGCTCAGGGAACGGGGACGCTGACGCTCGCTCAGGGACCGGGGACCTAGGCGCTCGCTCGGGGAATGAAGCTGACGCGCGCACTGCCCTCGACGAGCTCGTCGCGACGAAGCGCGCGCTCCGTGTCAGCATCGCCGGCGGCGAGCACTTCGCAGCGATCGAGGATGCATCCCGCCTGCGCGACGCACTCGGCGTCCCGTTGCCGATCGGCGTTCCCACCGCGTTCATCGAACCGGTGGCCGACCCGCTCGGTGATCTGCTCGGCCGCTACGCGCGCACGCACGGTCCGTTCACGGTCGCCGACGCGGCATCCCGATTCGGACTCGGCACGGTCGTCGCCCACGACGCCCTGCGCCGGCTTGCGCAGGACCGCCGCATCACGGAGGGCGAGTTCCGACCGAACGCGAGCGGTACCGAGTGGTGCGATGCCGAGGTGCTGCGCCGACTGCGCCGCATGTCGCTGGCGGCGTTGCGGCACGAGGTGGAGCCCGTCGATCCGAAGACGTTCGGGCGATTCCTGCCGCGGTGGCAGCACGTCGGCAGCGGGTTGCGTGGGGTCGATGCCGTGGCATCCGTCATCGAGCAGCTCTCCGGCGCTCGTGTTCCCGCATCAGCATGGGAGAGCCTGATCCTGCCGTCTCGCGTCTCTGACTATTCACCGGCGATGCTGGACGAGCTGACTGCGAGCGGCGAGGTGCTCTGGAGCGGGAGCGGATCACTGCCCGGCAACGACGGCTGGGTGAGCCTGCATCTGACCGAGAGCGCAGCGGTCACCATGATTCCGCCTCCGGAGCACGCCACCGACGAGCTGCAGCGCGAGGTACTCACGGCGCTCGGCGCTGGCGGCGCGTTCTTCTTCCGGCAGCTGTCGGATGCCGTCGGCTCGCTCGACGACGCCGCACTGACCACAGCGCTCTGGGATCTCGTCTGGGCCGGGCTCATCACGAACGACACGTTCGCACCGTTGCGCGCGCTCACCGGCGGCAGCGGTGCCCACAAGCCGCAGCGGGCGACTCCGCGCGGTCGCATCCGCGCTCCACGCGGCTACGGACGGCCGACGTTCGCCGAGGGCCTGCGCGCCGCATCCGCTCGCTCCGGACCGCCGACCACGGCGGGCAGATGGTCGATCCTGCCGTTGCCTGAGACGGATGCCACGGTGCGCGCGAAAGCAGCAGCGGAGACTCTGCTCGAGCGCTACGGCATCGTCACGCGTGGTTCCGTGATGGCCGAGAACCAGCCGGGCGGCTTCGCCCTCGCCTACCGGGTGCTCAGCGGATTCGAGGAGTCCGGCCGCGCCCGCCGCGGCTACTTCGTCGAGACCCTCGGAGCTGCGCAATTCTCCACCGGCGCCACGGTGGACAGGCTGCGCACGTTCACCCTGGACAGCACACTCGAACCGCCGAGAGACGCCGTCGCGTTGGCCGCGACCGACCCGGCGAATCCGTATGGGGCGGCGCTGCCGTGGCCGCAGGCATCCGTGACGGGAGGCAGCGTGTCGGCGACCGGGCACCGACCGGGACGCAAGGCCGGCGCGATCGTCGTGCTCGTGGACGGCGCACTGGTGCTCTACGTGGAACGCGGGGGCAAGACGACGCTGCTTTTCGACCGGGCCGAGGAGCCGATGCGGTCGGCAACGAGGGCACTGGCCGACGTCATCCATCGCGGCCGCATCTCGACTCTGACGATCGAGACGGTCGGCGGCGAGTTCGTTCTCGGCACCCCGTTCGGCGAGGCGCTCACCGCCGCCGGGTTCAACGCGTCGCCGCGCGGCCTGAGGTTGCGGTCGTGAGTTGGTCACCGTGCCCCGGTTTACAGGCAGATATCTCGAGGACAGGCAGATTGTGCCTGTTACCGAGAGGTAACCGCATTCCTGCCTGTTTTGTCGTGGTGGCCGACCGGACAAGTGCGGCGGGCGCGCGGGATGCCTGAGGGCGACACCGTGTACCGGCAGGCACGCGCGCTGAACGACGCGCTCGCCGGGCAGGTGCTCACGCGGTGCGATCTGCGGGTACCGGCCTTCGCGACGCTCGATCTCAGCGGACAGCACGTGCGGGAGGTCGTCAGCCGCGGCAAGCACCTGCTCATGCGCGTCGGCAGGCAGACCATCCACAGCCATTTGAAGATGGAAGGCGAGTGGCGGGTCTACGAGCCCGGCGAACCCTGGCGGCGCCCGGCGTTCCAGGCGCGGGCCGTGCTCGCCACGGTGCGTGCACAGGCCGTCGGCTTCGAACTCGGCCTGCTCGAGGTGCTGCCGACCGTACGCGAAGCGGATGCCGTCGGCCACCTCGGCCCCGATCTGCTCGGCTACGACTGGGACGAGCGTGAGGCGGTGCGGCGTGTTGCTGAGCATCCGGATGCCGCCATCGCCGTCGCCCTTCTCGACCAGCGCAACCTCGCGGGACTCGGCAACGAGTACGTCAACGAACTCTGCTTCGTGCGAGGGATGCTCCCCTCCCGCCCTGTGCGCGACGCCGATCTTCCGAAGACCGTCGCGCTCGCCCACCGCATGATCGTGGCGAACAAGGACAGAACGGTGCGCTCGACGACCGGCGAGACGCGGCGCGGCCGCACATCGTACGTGCACCGCCGCGAGGGGATGCCGTGCCGTCGCTGCGGCACCGCGATCAAACGCATGCAGCTGGGGCGCAACGAACTCGAGCTGCGCGAGACCTGGTACTGCCCGACCTGTCAGAGCTGACGCCGGCCAGGCATCGCGCCCAACGCACGGACGGGCGACCCGAAGGCCACCCGTCCGGCGCTTGCGCGATGTGATCAGGCCGCGGGGCCGGATCCCAGGGTCACGGTCACGGTGTTCGAGGCACCGGTCGCGTCGGTGTAGGTGATCGTGGCGGATGCGCCCGGCTTGAGCTGCGCGAGCGTCGCGGTCAGCCCGTCGGACGACGAGATCGCCGTGCCGTTCACCGCGGTGATGGTGTCGCCGGCTTCGAGGCCTGCGGATGCCGCCGCCGTGCCGTCGATCACCTGGGCGATCTGAGCACCGGAGACCGTCGTCGAGGTTCCGCCGCCGTAGCCGGGGTCGGTTGCGTCGCCGCCACCTGTCGTCGAGCCGTCGGCTGCCACCTCGACACCGAGGAAGGCGGGGAGCCCGATCGTCACGGTCGAGCTGGACTCACCCGACTCGATCTGACCGGCGATGCCGAGGGCATCCTCGATCGGGATCGCGTAGCCGTCGGACTCCGCCGTGTTCGACGACGCCGCCGTGTCGATGCCGATGATGTCGCCCGATGCGTCGTACAGCGGTCCGCCGGAGTCGCCGGCCTCGATGGCTGCGTCGGTCTCGATGAGCCCGTTCAGCGTCTCGGATGCGACGGCCTCTTCCGCCTGCGTGGTGATGGTCTTGTCGGTGCCGGTCACGCTGCCGCTGGCCGCGGTGAGCGTTCCGGTGCCGCCGGCGTTGCCGACCGCGGTCACGCCGTCGCCCACGGCGATGCTTCCGCTCGAATCGATGGATGCCGTCGTGAGGCCGGATGCCCCTGTCAGCTGCAGCACCGCGACATCGTCGGTGGCGTCGGTGCCGACCACGGTCGCCGCGTAGGTCTTCCCGGTCGACGCGATGGTCACCTTGATACTGGTGGAACCCTCGACAACGTGGTTGTTGGTGAGGATCTCGCCGTTCGACGTGAGGATGATGCCCGTTCCCGCGGCTTCGGCGTCGTTGTATTGAAGCACGGTGTCGATGATGGCGACTCCCTTCTCCTGGCTCGCCGTGGCGGCGCTGCCCGAGGATGTCGTCGAGGAGCCGGAACCGGAACCATTCCCACCCGGCGTCTGGTCGCTACCGGAGGATCCGCCGTAGGGGTAGTAGCCCGTGCGCTGGTTCGAGCCCTGCGACGCGGGAGATGCGGAGAGCGCCGACACGACTGTGTCGACGGTGGCGAAGCTCAGGGCGGCTCCGCCGATGGTGAAGACCGCGGTTGCCGCGGCGGCTGCCGTGATCCAGCCGGCGACGTGCCGGCGCTGTGTCTGGTTGCTCATGATCGAGTCCTGTTCTGGTGTGCTGCGGTGTTCGATGTATCCAGTGGACCCCGCCCACGCGGTAAACCTCTTTGACTCCTCCATGTAAAACCTATGAAACGTGGACGGTAGCTGGGAGTTGACTGGATTGCCACTGCCGCTCCGACGGCTTGACAGCGATCATCGCCCTTCCTACGCTGAGAAAACAGCAACTCGCTCAAACGAAACATTTCGCTTGGTCGACCCGCGTTCGGGACTCGATCACCGATCGGTTCCATCCGGACACCCTTCCACGCGGCGAATCTGCTCGAGCCACGACGACGCAGAGCACGCGAAAACATCAAGAGACAGTGAGGTCCCGCCCATGCTCAGCGCGCAACCGCCGAAGTACGTCCGCACCGACGGCACCCGATTCCTCGACGGGTACGGAGCGCCCATCCGCTTCACCGGTGTCTGCGTGGGCGGCTGGCTGAACATGGAGAACTTCGTCACCGGATACGCCGCGAACGAGTCGATGATGCGCACGTCGGTGACGAACGCGATCGGCGCCGAACGCGCTGACCGATTCTTCGAACGACTGCTCACCTCGTTCTACGGCGAGGCGGACGCCCGCTTCCTCGGCGAACTCGGCATGACGATCATCCGCATCCCGGTGAACTACCGGCACTTCGAATCGGATGACCGTCCGTTCGAGATCCTGCCGACCGCGTTCGACCATCTCGATCGCGCCATCGAGGCATCCGGTCGCCACGGCGTCTACTCGATCATCGACCTCCACGCGCTGCCCGGCAGCCAGAACCACCACTGGCACTCCGACAACGAGACGCACCTGCCGCACCTGTGGCAGCATCCGCACTTCCAGGACCGCGTGGAGAACATCTGGAAGGCCATCGCCGAGCACTACAAGCACAACACCTGGGTCGCCGGCTACAACCTGATGAACGAGCCGGCCGATGAATCGCGCGGTGTCGTCGGTCCGCTCTACCGCCGGCTGTTCGAGGCGGTGCGGGCGATCGACCCGCACCACACGATCTTCCTCGACGGCAACACGTATTCCACCGAGTTCGACATGTTCGACAGTGACTCGTCGAACAGTGACTCGTCGAACGGTGCAGTGCCGTGGGAGAACACCGTCTACTCGTTGCACGACTACGTGGCGGCCGGCCTGGGGCGCGGCGGCGACTACCCGGGCGAGACCGACGGCGTGTGGATCGACCGCGACTACGCGTACCAGAAGTTCCTGCAGCGCTCGGAGTTCGCGCGCAAGACCGGCACCCCGATCATGGTCGGCGAGTTCGCACCGATCTACACGGGCGACGAGCGCAGGGATGCCATGCGCCGGCGCATCCTGGCTGACCAGCTCGAGATCTACCGCGATCACGACGTGAGCTGGACGAGCTGGATGTACAAGGACGTCGGCCGCCAGGGCCTTGTCCGCGTCACCCCCGACTCCGCCTACCGTCGACGGTTCGACGCGTTCATCGACAAGAAGAACCGGCTGGCCGCCGACCAGTGGGGCAGCGACCGGCTGGGCGGCGAGGGCGTGCGCGAGGTGAGCCAGGCCGTGCAGGATGTCGTTGCGCGCGAATTCCCGAACTTCGATCCGTACCCGTGGGGCCGCTTCGACTGGGTGTCGACCCTGCTGAACAACCTGTTGTTCGCCCAGCCGCTCGCTCAGGAGTACGCGGATCTCTTCCGCGGCCTGAGCGACGAGGAACTCGACGCCCTCGCCGACTCGTTCTCGTTCGAGCAGTGCGTGGTGTCGGAATCGCTTCGCGACCAGCTCGTTGGCGGGCAGGACCGGCGAAGCGGCACGCCCGTCGAGCGGACGGCGTGACGGTGCGCGCCGTCGTACTGCGCGAGGCCGGAGTGCGCCCGGCCGTCGAGGAGGTCGTGCTCGCGGCGCCGAAGCGCGGCGAACTGGTCGTGCGCATCGAGGCCGCAGGCGTGTGCCACAGCGACTACCACTACGTGACGGGAGAACTCGTCGCACCGCTCCCTCTGGTGCTCGGGCACGAGGGCTGTGGCATCGTGGAACAGCTCGGTCCAGAACCCGACGGCCGCATCGCCGTCGGCGACCGGGTCGCTCTGCTGTGGCGCCCGCGGTGCGGACGGTGCGCAGCCTGCCTCGCAGGCAACCCCGCGCTGTGCGAACGCGGCAGGGTGCAGGCATCCACCGGCGGCCTGCCCGACGGCACGAGCCGACTCTCGCTCCCCGACGGCGGCGAGCTGCACCACCTGATGGGCGTCTCGTGCTTCGCCGAGCGTGTCGTCGTCAGCGAGAACGCCGTGGTGCCGGTGCCCGACGGCGTGCCGCCGGAGGTCGCTGCCATCTCTGCGTGCGCTGTGGTGACGGGCGTCGGCGCCGTGCTCAACGTCGTGGAGCGGGCGGCCGGGCGGGGCATCCTCATCGTCGGCGCCGGGGGCGTGGGCCTCTCGAGCGTGATGGGCGCGCGCCTCGTCGGCGCGAATCCGCTGATCGTGGCCGATGTCGACGACGCGAAGCTCGAGCTCGCGCGCGAGCTGGGTGCGACGCACATCGTCAACAGCTCACGAGACGATCTGGTCGGCGAGGTGCTGCGCATCACCGGAGGGGAAGGCGTGCCCTGGGCGATCGAGGCGGTCGGCAGGCAGCAGACCCTGGAGACCACGCTCGAGTGCCTCGCGGCAGGCGGCACCATGGTCGCGCTCGGTCTCGGCTCGGTGGACACCCGGTTCACCGTTCCGCTCAACCAGCTGGTCCAACGGCAGAAGCGCGTGGTCGGCGCGCTGTACGGCTCGTCCAACCCGCCGCTGGATCTTCCGCGCATCTTCGGCCTCTACCTCGACGGCCGGCTGCCGCTCGACCGCCTCATCGGCGATCGGATGCCTCTGGCCGACGTGAACCTCGCGTACGACGCTCTGCTGAGCGGGGCGGTGGGGCGGGGCATCCTCGTTCCGTGACGGCCGTCGTGCGATGAGCTCGCACCCGACAATCCGATTCAATTGCGCGATGTCAGAACAAATTGGGCAGACTGGAGTCTGCGTCTCTCGCTGCCACGCGACGAAACGCACGCCATGACGCCCCATCGACGCCTCACCGAGCAAAGGAGCTTGCCCATGACACTGCGGAGCCAGGACTGGTATGGCGGCGAAGGCCGTGACCCCTACATCCATCGCGCGTGGATGCGCCGCGGCATCCCGACGGATGCCTTCGACGGCAAGCGCCCGCAGATCGCGATCGCGAACACCGCGGGCGACCTCGTTCCATGCAACATGCACCTGAACGAGGTGGCGCAGTACGTGAAGAACGGGGTGTACGAGGCGGGCGGCATTCCCCTCGAGATTCCGGTCATGGGGCTCGGCGAGACCCTGGTGAAACCCACAGCCATGCTGTGGCGCAACATGGCGGCGATGCAGGTGGAGGAGATGCTGCGTGCCAACCCGGTGGATGCCGTCGTGCTGCTCGGCGGGTGCGACAAGACGATTCCCGCTTTGCTGATGGGCGCGGCATCCGTCGACATCCCGGCCGTCGTCGTGCCCGGCGGGCCGATGCTGAACGGGCACTTCCGCGGCAACCTGATGGGGTGCGGCACCGGCGTGTGGCAGCTCAGCGAAGAGGTGCGAGCCGGCACGCTCACCGAGGCCGAGTTCGAGGGCTCGGAGACGTCGATGATCCGGTCGAAGGGTCACTGCAACACGATGGGCACGGCTTCCACGATGGGGCTGATGGCCGAGGCGCTCGGCATGACGATCCCCGGGCTCGCCGGCACCCCTGCTCCCGACAGCCGCCTGCTCGAGGCGTCGCACGCATCCGGTCGACTGGCCGTCGAGCTCGTGCGTCAGGACCGTCGCATCTCCACCGTCATCACGAAGGAGTCGTTCCACAACGCGATCATCGCCCTCGCCGCGATCGGTGGCTCGACGAACGCTGTCGTGCACCTGCTGGCGATCGCCGGCCGACTCGGCATCGACCTGACGCTCGACGACTTCGACCGCATCGGCAAGGACGTGCCGCTGCTGGTGAATCTGCAGCCGGCCGGCGAGTACCTGATGGAGGACCTGTTCCGGGCCGGCGGCTTCCTCGCCGTGCTCGACCAGGTGCAGGACCTGCTCGACCCGAACGCGCAGACCGTGATGGGCACGGCGCTCACCGAGTTCCTCGGCGACCACCCCGTCTGGGATCGCGACGTCATCTCACTGCGCGAGGATCCGCTGCAGGATGACGCGGGCATCGCCGTGCTGCGCGGCAACCTGGCCACTCGCGGCGCGATCATCAAGCCGGCAGCCGCCACGCCCGAGCTGCTCGTGCACCGCGGCAAGGCGGTGGTCTTCGACTCGATCGAGGATTTCCACGCTCGCATCGACGACCCCGATCTGGATGTCGACGCCGACTCCGTTCTCGTGCTGCGTGGCTGCGGTCCCAAGGGTTACCCGGGCATGCCCGAGGTCGCCAACCTGCCCCTGCCGTCCAAGCTTCTCAAGCAGGGTGTGCGCGACATGGTGCGGGTCTGCGACGGCCGCATGTCGGGCACCGCGTACGGAACCGTGGTGCTGCACGTCGCGCCGGAGGCCGCAGCGGGCGGAACGCTCGCGCTCGTGCACGACGGCGATGTCATCTCGCTCGACGTGCCGAACCGGAGCCTTCAGCTCGAGGTCGACGATGCGGAACTCGCAGCGCGCAAGCCGCCGTTCCGTGAGACCGGAGCGTTTGCGAAGGCGGACCGCGGCTGGCAGAAGCTCTACATCGAGCACGTGCAGGGTGCCGATACCGGTGCCGACCTCGACTTCCTGGTCGGCTCGAGCGGCTCGACCGTGACGAGAGAGTCCCACTGATGGGTCCAGCCGGCGCATTTCGCGAAACCCCGACGAACAACGATCAAGACAGGACGACAGCATGAACACCACAGCACCCCTCGCCCTCGCCCGAGTCGCATCGGGCGACGACATATTGTGGGTCGTGCGCTCGGGCGACGACTTCGCACCGCTGGGCATGACGCTGTCCGAGCTGCTGCGTCTGCCACGGGAGCAGGCACGCGCGGCGGTCGAGGCGGCGGGCGCCAGTGTCACGGGCGGCAGTGCAGCGGGCACGGGCATCCATGTCGACCGCGTGTTGGCACCCATCGACGACGCGCAAGAAGTGTGGGCTGCGGGAGTCACCTACCTGCGCAGCCGCGACGGCCGCATCGAGGAGGCGACGGATGGCTCGCCCTATGACCGCGTCTACGTCGCCGAGCGTCCCGAGCTGTTCTTCAAGGCGACCGGGCGACGTGTCGTGGCTTCCGGCGACCCTGTCGGAGTGCGCGCCGACTCCACGTGGGATGCCCCGGAGCCCGAGCTGGGCGTCGTGCTCGATGCCACCGGCGAAGTGTTCGGCTTCGTGCCGGGGAACGACGCGAGCAGCCGTTCGATCGAGGGCGAGAACCTGCTCTATCTGCCACAGGCGAAGGTCTACACCGCGTCCTGTGCGCTCGGCCCGGAGATCGTGCCCGCCTGGCTGGCCGTGCCACCGTTCGACATCTCGCTGACGATCACGCGTGGCGGCGAGACGGTGTTCGAGGGCGCGACGGCGACGGATTCCATGGCCCGCACTCTGCCGGACCTCGCCGATTGGCTGTTCCGCGGCCTCGACTTCCCCGACGGGGTCTTCCTGCTGACGGGTACCGGCATCGTGCCCGGCGCGGACTTCACACTCACGGCGGGCGACGAGGTGACGATCGACGTCGCGGGCGTCGGCACGCTGACGAATCCGGTGATCACCACAGGTCGGTGATGGACCAGAATAGAGTCGGGAAACGTTTTCTCGGATGCCACGAGGCCCGGTATGCGCGGCGCCGCTGGTGTGCGAGACCCATGCACGAGATCCACGAGCGAGATCGATGAACCAGATCGATGAAGGAGACCCGATGAGCGACACAACAGCGGAACGGTCCGAATCGGTTCAGCCGAGCCCCGACCTCGACGTCGCGATGGCTGCCGCCGTGAAGGCCTCCCCGCTGCTCGCCGCGACGGCTCCGGCGGAACGGGCCGTCTGGCTGCGGGCGATCGCGGACGCGCTGGATGCCGACGCGGACACCCTCGTTCCGCTCGCGATGAGCGAGAGTCACCTGCCTGAGCAACGCCTTACCGGGGAGCTCGTGCGCACAACGTTCCAGCTGCGACTCTTCGCGGAGCTGCTCGAGCGCGGAGCCTACCTGGAGGCGGCGGTCGACCACGCCGATCCGACGTGGGGCATGGGACCGCGTCCCGATCTGCGTCGCGTGCTGCGGCCGCTCGGCGTGGCAGCGGTGTACGCGGCGAGCAACTTCCCGTTCGCCTTCTCGGTTCCGGGTGGGGACACGGCCGCCGCGATCGCTGCCGGATGCCCCGTCGTCGTGAAGGCGCACCCTGCACACCCTGAACTGTCGCGCGCGGTCGCCTCGCACATCGAAGGCGCACTGCGGGCATCCGGAGCTCCGGACGGAACGTTCGCGCTCGTCGAGGGGCTGCAGACCGGACGCGACCTGGTGCTGCACCCCGACCTCACGGTGGCGACGTTCACCGGATCGCTGCGCGGCGGACGCGCCCTGTTCGACTTGGCCGCCTCGCGTCCGACTCCTATTCCGTTCTATGGCGAGTTGGGCAGTGTGAATCCGGTGTTCGTCACCGCGAGCGCCGCCGCCGCGCGCGCCGAGGAGATCGCGACCGGTTTCGCCGGATCGATGACGCTCGGGGTGGGCCAGTTCTGCACGAAGCCCGGCGTGCTGCTCGTGCCGCGCGGCGCAGGAATCGAGCCGCTCGTCGTGGACGCAGTGCGGGCATCCAGCGGCGGGGTCATGCTCGACGACAAGATCCGCGACGGCTTCTTCTCCGGGCTCGGCACGCTGGCCGATCGTTCCGACGTCGAGTTGCTCGCCGGAGATCCGACGAGTGCCGACGTGCCGACGCCCACGCTCTACGCGACGGATGCCGCGGCCCTGCTCGCCCACCCGCACGAGCTGCTCGAGGAGCACTTCGGCCCTGCAGCGCTCCTCGTGCGCTACGACTCGCCAGACGAGGCGGTCGCGATAGCCAACGCGCTCGAGGGTCAGCTGACGGCGACGGTGCAGAGCGAGGAAGGCGACGCGGATGCCGCAGCCCTCGTCTCGGTACTCGCCGACAAGGCGGGCCGCGTGCTGTGGAACGGCTGGCCGACGGGCGTCACCGTGTCGTACGCGCAGCAGCACGGCGGGCCGTACCCGGCGACCACGGCGCCGCACTTCACGTCGGTGGGGACGGCATCCATCGCACGCTTCCTGCGCCCGGTCGCGTACCAGGGAGTGCCGGATGCCGTGCTCCCGCCGTCGCTGCAGGACGCGAACCCGTGGGGAATCCCCCGCACGGTCGATGGAGCGCTGCTGGTCGAGTAGCGCCCGCAACCTTGCCTCACCCGTCGAAGACCGGAAGCGGCCGGCCGGCGATGCCGGGGTCGACCGCGAAGACGGCGCCTGCAGCAGGCTCCGCACCGTCCGCGATCCCCTGCCTCGACGTCGTGATGTACAGCGTCGAGAGATCCGTCCCGCCGAACGCGGCAGCGGTGGTGTTGCTCACGCCCGGCACCTCGACGACGGCGGTGAGCGCTCCCGCCGAGTCGTACCTGCGTACCTGCCCGCCGTTCCAGAGCGCGACCCAGACGCCGCCATCGGCATCCACCGCGAGGCCGTCCGGGTGCCCGTCTGTCGGGTCGACGACGGCGAACGTGCGGCGGTCGTGGAACGAGGCATCCTTTCCATCGAAGTCGAACACGTCGATGTGGTTCGTGGGGGTGTCGACGTAGTACGCGGTCTCGCCGTCGGCGCTCCACTGCAGGCCATTCGAGATGGTCACGCCGTCGAACACCACGTGGGTGGAGCCGTCCGGGTCGAGCCGGTACAGGGTCCCGGCGCCCGGCTCCTCGTCGTACGCCATGGTGCCGCAGTAGAACCTGCCCTGCGGATCGCATCCGCCGTCGTTCATGCGGATGCCGGCATCCGTCACCACGTCGGGCACCGTGCGCTCGAGCTCGAACGGATCGCTGAACAGGCTGAAGCCGTGTTCCGTTGCCACCACGAATCCACCGGATGCCCGAGGCCGCAACGCCGCAGCCACCGGAGACCCGACAGCATGCCGCACCGCCGTGACGGGTTCTCCCGCAGCCCCGGCGGCCGTCGGATCGCCCAGGTCGAGCACCTCGCCGGCGAGCATGTCGACGATGAGCAGGCGGCCGCCCGCGCCATCCCACACAGGGCCTTCACCGTGCTCCGCGACCCGCTCCGTGATCTGCTCGGCCTTCATCGCACCCTCCGTCCGCTCGAGAAGACGATCACTCCCAGCCGCCGTCGACGACCCACGTCTGGCCCGTGCAGAGACGGGAGTCCTCGGCCGCGAGCCACAGGACCATGCGCGCCACGTCGGCGGGGTAGAGCAATTCGGGAAGGGCCTGCATGCGGTAGATGTGTTCTCTCTCCGCGTCGCCAACCCACATCGTGAGCTGGCGCTGCGTCATGATCCACCCGGGGATGACGCAGTTCACGCGGATGCCGTCGCCACCCAGCTCCCTCGCCAGCGTGCGGGTGAGGCCCTCGACGCCCGCCTTCGCCGCGATGTAGATCGGCAGGTCGGTGAGGTCGATGTGCGCGCTGATCGAGCCCAGGTTGATGATCGAGCCGTGGCCGGCCTTTCGCATGCCGGGCGCCACCGCCTGCGCCGCGAAGAAGTGATGACGGATGTTCACGGCCATCCGCTCGTCCCAGAGCTCGACGTCGACCTCGGCGACCGCGTGGCGCGAATCGTTCGCCGCGTTGTTCACGAGCACGGTCACCGGTCCGAAGCGATCGGCTGCGTCGTCGATCGCCGCGACCAGCGCCGGAACGTTTCGCACGTCGACGACGGAGAACACCGGCTCGGGATCACCGCGTTCGACGATCTCCGCAACCAGCGAGCGACCGGATGCCTCATCCAGGTCGACGAACGACACCCTCGACCCCTGGCCGGCGAGCTGGGAGACGAACTCTCGTCCGAGCCCGGAGGCGCCGCCGCTCACGAAGGCGTGCTGCCCCTCGAGTGAGGGATAGGTTGCGAACGCCGACGTTCGATCGGTCATGAATGTTTCCCACGTGTCACGAAATCTATCTATCTCGTCAGCGTAGAGGGACACTTCAGGCACGTCAACGTGCCGGACGGGCGTGGAAACTTTCGTAGGGGCATCCTGTGGCATACAGTGATGGGCATGTCCGACGGCGAGGCGATCACGACACACGCGTCCCGCGCCACCCTCGCCGAGGTGGCAGCGCTCGCGCGGGTGTCGGTGGCGACCGTATCGAAGGTGTTGAACGGCCGCGCAGGGGTCTCCGCCGAGACGCGCAGCAGGGTCGAAGCACTCCTCAACGATCGCAACTACAACCGACGCTCGACACCCCAGGCCACCGCTTCTCTCATCGAGGTGCTCTGTTTCGAGATCGACAGCCCGTTCGGCGCTGCGGCGATCGCCAGCATCGAACGCGTCGCCCGCGAGCAGCAGATGGGCATGGTCGTCTCGGCGTCCGACGACGACCACCTGCCGGCCGCCGGCTGGGTCGACGGTGTGCTGCGCAGGCAGCCGCTGGGCATCATCCTGGTGGCGGCCCAGCTCGAATCGAAGGACATGCAGCGCCTGCGCTCCCGCGGCATCCCGATGGTGATGATCGACCCGTACGGCTCGCCGGCGTCGGATGCCCCATCGATCGGGTCGGCCGACTGGAACGGCGGCTTCCTGGCAACGCAGCACCTGATCGGACTCGGCCACACCGACATCGCGATCATCACCGGCCCCGACAGCATGATGGCGTCGACGGCACGATTGTCCGGGTACCGCGCAGCACTGGATGCCGCGCACCTGCCCGTGCGCTCCGAGTACATCCGCTCCGGACGATTCCACCACGCGGATGGCGTCACTGGCGGCCGCGAGCTGCTCGCGCTGCCTGAGCCTCCTACCGCCATCTTCGCGACTTCGGATCTGCACGCCCTCGGTGTCTACGAGGCTGTCCGATCGCTCGGAAAGACCATTCCGGGTGACGTCTCCGTGGTCGGCTACGACGATCTCGCGATCGCGAAGTGGGCGGGGCCGCCGCTCACGACCATCCGCGTGCCGCTGGCGACGATGGCGGAGCAGGCGACGCACCTGGTGACCCGCCTGCGCGACGAGCCGGAACTCGCGTTCAGCCGCGTCGAGCTGGCGACGTCGCTGGTGGTGCGCGAGAGCACGGCGCCGCCCCGCGGCTGACGCCGCGTACGCGCACCCGCTGATCCAGGAAGAGCGCGCACCCCGCTGGTCGAGTAGCGCGCCGAAGGCCCGCGTATCGAGGCCCTCTCGTGCATCGGGTCTCGATACGCGTCGGCCCGCGGGCGGCGCTGCTCGATCAGTGGGGCGCGAATTGGTAACGAAAGTTTCGTTCTTCACTAGAAACCTTGACATGAAGTTTCGCGCTGGCTAGTTTCATGACGAAAGCGGGTTGCACCCCGCGACCGCAGCAGGAACAACGACGTCAATGCGCGTGATACCTCAGCAGGCATTCGGGTCGGAACGTCGTCACTCCTCTGTGCAGGCCGTGATCAGGGCGATTCCGGCTCCCCAACTCGGATACGACGCCGTGTCCGCAACCGAAGAGGATCACAATGCACTTGCCATTCCGATCGAAGAAGACGCTGCGGGCGGTCACCGTCGCAGCGATGGTGGGCATGACAGCGCTCGGGCTCGCCGCATGCAGCAGCGGCAGCAATCAGAGTTCGAGCGGGTCCGCCACGAAGGGAACCATCAATTGGTGGGGCTGGACACCCACGAACAGCCAGGAGGCGAAGGACTTCATCGCCCAGTTCAACAAGAAGTATCCGAACATCAAGGTCAACTTCAAGCTGATCGACATCACGAGCTACGACGCAACGATTCGCGCGGCTCTCGCTTCCAGCGGCGGACCGGACGTCTTCGACCTCCAGCCTGGCGCGCGCGTGCAGCAGTTCGGGCCGTATGCGGAAGACATGGCGCCCGTCGCGAAGGCCGCGCTCGGCTCCGACTGGAAGTCGAAGATCGCTCCTATCGCCATCAGCGGCATGACGCTCAAGGGCAAGCTGACCGCTCTACCGGTCGGCTCCACCTACGCGGGCATGCTCTGGATCAATTCGGAGCTGTTCGACAAGTACAAGCTGAAGCCGCCGACCACCCTCGACGAGTGGAAGAAGGACTGCCAGGTCTTCAAGCAGAACGGTGTCGGATGCTTCGTGCAGGGCGCGGCACAGGAGGGCTTCGACCAGGACACGCTGCAATCCATCTCCAATTCCGTCAAGCCTGGTCTGTGGACCAAGGCATCGGAGGGCAAAGCCAAGTGGAATGATCCGACCATCGTCAAGACTCTTTCCATCTGGAAGGACCTCTTCGACAGCGGCATCATGCAGTCCGGAGCACTCGGCGCGCAGCAGTACCCTGACGCGAACAACCAGTTCCTCACCGGCAAGTACGCGATGATCATGATGGGCACCTGGTACACGCAGTACTCCACTGAAACCGCCATGAAGGAGGCCATCTCCGCCGCCGGTGTCTCAGGGGCGAAGACGTTCCCGATCCTTCCCGTCGCCTTCCCAGATGTCGCCGGCAAGGGCAACACGAGCGAGATGTACGGCGACGCCGACTACGGCCTTGCCGTGGCATCCAAGTCCAAGAACCAGGCGGCTGCCGAGACCTTCGCCAAGTGGATCGCCACAACTCAGGACGGCCAGCAGACGATCGCCGATCGCCTCGACACCCTGCCGACGCTCAAGGGCATCAAGCCGAACTTCTCGCAGATCAAGTTCGTCGACCCGTCTCTGCAGAGCACCCCGGTCAACGACCTGCTGAAGAAGGTCGGAAGCGTATCGGAGCCCCGCGAGGCCCTGCTCAGCGCCGACGTGCAGAACGCCATCCTCGCGGCGGCGCAATCCGTGGCAGGCGGGAGTTCGACACCTCAGCAGGCCGCCGACACTCTCGAGAAGGCCGCCGAAGCCGCGGCGAGCAAGTGAGGCAGCGATCGGTGATGACTCGTCATCGCATGCGGAGCGATGAATCGTGACCGAGTCCGTTCTTCATCCGCAGCGCACCTCGCGGCAGGCGGCGTCCGGCGGACGGTCCCCCAGGGGGGACGCCCGCCGGCACCGCCGCCTGCAGGCACCCGGGCTGCCCTGGATCCTGCCGGCACTGGTTCTGGGCATCGGCCTTATCTACTACTGCATCGGGTACACGGGATTCATCTCACTGCTCGATTGGGATGGGCTGAGCCCGGAGCCCGAGTGGGTCGGGGTGCACAACTACATCGCGATCTTCCAGGATCCGGTGTTCTGGAAAGCTGCCTCGCACACGGTGCTGTTCTTCATCGTCACGTTCGGTCTGCAGACCTTCCTCGGGCTCGTGTTCGCCGTGATGATGCACTCGAAGATCAGGCTCGGTGTTCTCTACAAGATCATCGTGTTCGTGCCCGTCGTGCTCGCGCCGGCGATCATGGCGCCGGTGTTCCGACAGATGTTCGCGGCGAACGGTCAGTTCAACTGGCTCCTCGATCACATCGGCCTCGGCTTTCTCGCCCAACCGTGGATCGGCCAGGAGAGCACGGCGCTTCCCGTGATCATGGTCATCACCATCTGGCAGTGGACCGGACTCACCTTTGTGCTGTACTTCGCGGCGATGAGCCAGATCGATCAGTCGATGATCGAAGCGGCGCGCATCGACGGCGCCGGCAATGTGCGCACGCTGATCAGCATCATCTGGCCCAGCGTGCGGGGTACGACAGTGGCACTGGCCATCCTGAGCGCGATCGGGGCGCTGAAAACGTTCGACGTGCCGTGGCTCGTCACGATCGCCGGACCGAATAACGCCACCCAGTTCCTCGGCACGTACATCTACCAGACCACCATCCAGCTGGCCCACGCCGGCTATGGAGCGGCACTGTCGATCATCCTGCTCGTCGTCGCTCTGGTGATGGCGATCATCTTCCAGACGGCCGGCCGTGAACGCACCCGAGAGAAGAAGGGAGCTCGCTGATGTTCGAGGTACGCACACGGTGGGGCAAACTCCTGCTGCAGGTGGTCGCGACCGTCTTCGTACTTCCGTTCCTGTTCCCGCTGATCGTCATGGTGCAGGGATCGTTCGCGGGAGCGGGATGGGGCAACTACTCGGCCGTACTCGGAGTTCCGGGATTCTTCCGGTTCTTTCTGAACAGCGCCATCATCGCGATCGGGGTGATCGTGCTCGTGTACGTGGTGACGATGCTGGCGTCGTACGGCTTCGCGAAGCTGCACATCAGGGCGCGCGAGGTGTACTTCTGGATGCTGCTGGTCTGCCTAACACTGCCGGAGGTCGTACTTCTCACGCCGCTCTTCGCCACAACGCAGCAGCTCGGCCTGTACAACACGTACCTCTCGGTGATCCTGCCGTTGGCTGCGTTGCAGGTCCCGTTCGCCGTGCTGCTCACACGCAACTTCATCAACGGTCTCCCGGACGAGATGTTCGAGGCGGCACGTGTCGACGGTGCCAACTCGTTCCGCGGGTTCCTCTACCTGGTTATTCCACTCACCAGGCCGATTGCGGCGGCGGTGTTGATCTTCACTCTGATCGGAGCCTGGAACGACTACCTGATGCCGCTCGTCTTCCTGCAGTCGCAAGACCTGCAGACCATCACGCTGGTTCCGCAGTTCTTCGTCGGCGAGTTCAGCAACGACCAGACCAAGGTATTGGCCTCAGCCGTGCTCACTGCGATACCGGAGATCGTCGCATACCTCTGCCTCCAGGGTCTGTTCGAGCGAGGGCTGTCGGCGGGAGCGATCAAGTGACGACGGCGCGCGATTCCGGTTCCGCACCGAACCCGATTCCTGTCAACAGGATCTCCGAACCACCTGCACTGCGGAATCATCCGGATTTCCGAACCGCCCAGAAAAAGAAGGAGGCCTCGTGCCGCTCATTCAAGTCGATCTGTCCCGCGAGCTGTTCGAGGCGTCGCACGAGAGAATCGGCAACGCGATCCACGACGCACAGATCGAAGCACTCGGCATTCCGGCCGACGACCGCTTCCAGGTGTTCCACCCACACGGGGAAGGCGAACTCAAGTTCGACGCGACCTACAACGACGTCGAGCGACACGACCTTCTGCTCATCCGGGTGACCGCCGTGCACATGTACCCGGTGGCGACGAAGCGACGGTTCTTCGAGGCGGTGGTCGCAGGGCTCGAGCCGCTCGGCATCCGTCACGAAGACGTGCTCATCTGCCTTACCGAGAACGGCTTCGAGGACTGGTGGGCCGGCCGCTAGGCCGCTGACCCGATAGCGGGCCCAGACTCGTAGGCCGAGACTCGTAGGCCCAGACTCGTAAAACCCAGAGAGGAATCACTGTGCTCCAGCACGACAACGCGCCGCTGAGCGTGCTCTTCATCGGCGGAACCGGCACGATCAGCGCATCGTGCGTGCGGCTGGCCGTCGAGACGGGGATGCACGTCACGGTGCTGAACCGCGGCGCCAGCCGGGTGCAGCGCGAGCTGCCGGCATCCGTCGAACGCATCACCGCCGACATCGCCGACGAGGATGCCGTCACCGCCGCGATCGCGGACCGCAGCTTCGACTCGGTCGTCAACTTCGTGTCGTACGACGTCGACGACGTGCAGCGGATGCTCCGCATCTTCACCGGCCGCGTCGGCCAGTACGTGCACATCAGCTCAGGATCGATTTATGCGAAACCGGTGCTGCAGACCCCGATCACCGAGTCGACGCCGACGGCGCCGAACCCTCCGCTGCCGTATGCGACGGCGAAGTGGCGGGCCGAGCGAGCGCTCTTGGACGCGCACACGGCATCCGGATTCCCGGTCACCGTGGTGCGCCCCTCCCACACGTACGACGATCAGAACCCGCCGCTGCCCGGCGGATGGACCGTGGTGGACCGCATCGCCCGGGGAATCGAGATTCCGGTGCACGGCGACGGGACCTCGCTCTGGACGCTGACCCACGCCGAGGACTTCGCCCAGGGGCTCGTCGGCCTGCTCGGCGACTCGCGCACGATCGGCGAGGTCTTCAACATCACCGGCGACGACGTCTACACGTGGGACCAGATCTACACGATCGTCGCCAGGGCCCTTGGCGTCGAACCTAGGCTGGTGCATGTGCCGAGCGAGTTCTACCCCGTGATCGCCCCCGAATGGTTCTGGTCGGGAGAGATGGTCGGCGACCTCGGGCACTCAGCCGTCTTCGACAACGCGAAGATCCGCCGGTTCGTCCCGGGCTACGCCCCGAAGCTCACGTTCGAGCGCGCGGTCGCACGCATGCTGCGGTGGCGGTCGGAGCATCCGGATCTCGCGGGCGGTGACGCGGAGACCGAGGCCGTGCTCGACCGCTTCGTCGACGGCTACCACGCCGCCCGCGATGCGTTCGAGGAGCGGAATCCGGCTCGTGTCGACACCGCCTCGACGGTTGGGGCCGGAGCGTGACCGCGGAAGTCGGCATCCGTTCGCTCGGGTCGAACGGACTCGACGTCACGACCCTCTGTTTCGGCACCAGTCCGTTGGCGAGCATGGCTCGGCTGTACGGCTACGACGTCGACGAGCGCCGGGCGATCGACACGGTGCTGGCGGTGCTGGACAGTCCGATCAGGTTCATCGACACCTCGAACGGCTACGGCGAGAACGGCACCGCCGAGCGCCGCATCGGGGCTGCGTTGCGCGAATTCGGCGGACTTCCGGCCGACGTCGTGCTCGCGACGAAAGTCGACCCGGATCCCGTCACCGGCGACTTCTCTGGAGCGCGAGTCGCGGCATCCCTGCGCGAAAGTCTGGAACGGCTCGGCGTCGACCGGGTGCCGCTGCTGCACCTGCACGACCCGGAGCGGATCGGCTTCGAGCGGGCGGTCGCCGACGACGGACCGGTGGCGGCCATGGTCGCGCTGCGGGACGAGGGCATCGTCGACCGTATCGGTGTCGCGGGCGGCCCTGTCGATCTGCTCGCGAGCCTCCTCGAGACCGGGGCCTTCGACGTGGTGCTGAGCCACAACCGGCACACCCTGCTCGACCGTTCGGCCGACGGGCTGTACGCGATGGCCCGCCGGCGCGGTGTCGGTGTGCTGAACGCGGCGCCGTTCGGCGGCGGGATGCTCGCCAAGGGCCCTGCCGCACAGTCCAAGTACGGCTACGGCGAGCGTGATGACCGCGTCGCGGTGGCCGCGAACGCGATGCAGCATGCCTGTGCACGCCACGGCATCCCGCTCGCAGCCGCCGCGCTGCAGTTCTCGTTACGGTCGCCGTTGATCGACTCGACCGTCGTCGGCATCTCGGCGCCGGAGCGCGTCGCCCAGACCCTGGAACTCGCGAGCATCGACATCCCGCACGAGCTCTGGGACGAGCTCGCGGAGCTCACCCCGCCTGCCGAGGTCTGGCTCGGCTGAAGCTCAGCCACTCTGGTCGAGTAGCGCCCGCGGAGCGGACGCGACCAGCGGCGGCGCTACGGCGCCACGAACCTGCCGGCGTCAGCGTCCGCTGATGCCTGCGCCTTCAGCTTGAAGTGCTGCTTCTTGCCGGTGGCGGTGTACGGCAGCTCGGTGACGAACGTGTACCGCCGCGGACGCTTGTAGTCGGCGAGCGCGACGCTCGCGCGCAGGTAGGCGTCGAGTTCGGTCGCGGCGGCAGCGGCATCCGCCAGCTTTCCATCGCGCGGCTGGATGTACGCGACGACGACCTCGCCCCACTGCTGGTCGGGCAAGCCGACGACGATCGAATCGGCGACGCCCTCGTGCCCCGCCAGCACCTCTTCGACCTGCACCGGATGCACGTTCTCGCCGCCCGAGATGATCATGTCGTCCTTGCGCCCCACCACGGTGACGATCTCGTTCTCGTCCCAGGTGGCGAGATCACCCGGGTACACCCACCCATCGCGGAACTTCTCGGCCTGTTCCTCCGGGTTGCCGAGGTAGGCGTATCCGCTCTTCACGGAGCGCATGATGATCTCGCCGATCTCCTGACCGTCCTTCTTCGCGTGATCCTCCGGCGACGCGATGCCCTCTTTGTAGACCTTGACCACGGCGACGTCGTCGTCGAGGCACGCGCGACCGGCGGCTCCTGCGGCATCCGGCAGATCCTCGGGCCGAAGGTAGGTGTTCCAGAACGCCTCCGTCGTGCCGTAGCCGTTCGCGATCCGCGGAGTCAGCACGCGCTGGTAGCGCAGCGCGGCGGCCCGGTCGAGCGGCGCGCCCATCGTCACGATGCCGTGCAACGACGACAGGTCGCGGGGCTGCGCTTCCTGGGCATCCGCCAGCCGTTCCAGGTTGGTGGGGGCGCCGATCACGTACGTGAGCCTGTAGTCCTGGATGCTGTCGAGCACGACCTGCGGATCGAACTTCGGCAAGGTGACCACCTCGGCGCCCACGAAGAACGCGGTGTTCGGGCCGGCGCAGTAGTTGCCTCCCCGGTGGAACCACGGCGACATGTTCATCGTCTTGTCGGTGGGCGCGAGCGGAAAGTGCATGATCACGTCGTGCGCGGTGAGCACCTCGTTGAGGCTGGTGAGCGGAACGGCCTTGGGCATGCCCGTCGTGCCCGACGTGTACAGGCGAGATGTCTCATCCCAGGTGCTCGCATCCGCCGGCGCGTGGAAGCTCGGCGCGCCATCCGCGAAAAGGTCGTCGAACCGCACGGTGTCGGGCAACAGGTCATCGTCGCCGACGCCGGCGACGATGCGCGGCGCATGCTCGGCGAGGTCGAGAGCAGCAGCGACGTTGGCGGCGTCCGCCGTGTCGTACACGAAGACCACCGGATGCGCCTGGTCGATGATGTGCGCGGTCTCGGCGGGAGCCAAGCGGAAGTTCATCGGCGAACTGACGGCACGCAGCCCCTGCGCCGCGATGTAGAGGAACGCGAACTCGGGCACGTTCATCAGCTGATAGCAGACGATGTCGCCGACACCCACCTCGCGCGATCGCAGTCCTTCGACGAGTCGTCCGGTGACCTGGCCGAGCTCGGCATACGTCCACGATCTACCGGTCGGGGGGTCTGTCATCGCTGGTCGATGCGCATAACGGTGGATGTTGCGCTCGAACGCGGCCGCCCACGTGAAGTGACCTTCGAAGACCCGTCGGAACTCGCTCGGGTCGTACTCGGTGTTGCCTGCACTGTTGCCGACACGGCCGTCTGCCGTCATGGTTGCCTCTTCTCTTCTTGCTCGGGCGGCCGCTCCAGTCGTGACTGAGCGCCCGGACGAAGCCGTCGAGCGTGTCGTGCTCGGCGTCGGGTTTCGCCAGCCTATTACTGCTGTGCCCAGCGCGTGGATGCGCGGTTGCTAGCCTGGAAGGCCATGCAAACCCCCGCAGCGAACATCCGTGTCGATCCCGAACTCGTGCGAAGTCTGCTCGCCGAACAGCACCCGGATCTGACCGGGGACCTCGAACTGGTCGCCAACGGCTGGGACAACGTGATCTACCGGCTCGGGCCCGACCTGGCCGTGCGAGTGCCACGTCGCGATGTCGCGGCGCACCTCATCGCCCACGAGCAGCGCTGGCTCCCTTCACTCGCACCCTGGCTTCCGGTACCCGTGCCCGTTCCCGTTCGCATCGGCGTTCCGAGCCCGCTGTTCCGCTGGCATTGGAGCGTGGTGCGCTGGGTCGACGGCATCGACGGCGCGGATGTCGCTTCCCACGACCGCACGCAGCTCGCCGTGCCGCTCGCCCGCTTCGTGACGGCGTTGCATCGACCAGCGCCGACTGCGCCGGATGGCATGGTGCATCAGGATGTGCCGCTCAACCCGGTGCGCGGTGTGCCACTGCGTTCACGCGACGCCGCAGTGCGAGAGAGACTTCGCGAGCTGCGCACCGACTACGACACCCGGTTGCTCGCCGCGCTCTGGCAGGAGTCGCTCGACGCGCCGGTCTGGGATGGGCCGCCGATCTGGATCCACGGCGACCTGCACCCTGGCAACCTTCTGCTGGATCAGCGCGGGGGCCTCGCCTCCGTCATCGACTTCGGCGACCTCACGGCCGGAGACCCCGCGACGGATCTGGCAACGGCCTGGCTCACATTCCGGCCCGAGTCGCGCGCCGTCTTCCGGGCGCTCATCGACGACGCCACGCACGCGGATGCCGCCACCTGGCTGCGCGCCCGCGGCTGGGCGCTCTGCATGGGCACCGCGCTCGCCACGTCATCCGACGACAACCGGCGGATGTCCACGCTCGGCTCTCACGTGCTGGGCCAGCTCATCTTCCACGACGACTGACGACCACCGCGCCGCACGACGAACGCTCAGGCCGTGCGGCGCAGCAGCGGGGTATCGGCCAGATCACGCCGGTCGGAAGCGATCGCCGTCGGCACGGTCGCACCCGGGTGCTCGGTCAGGGAGCGCAGCGCGCTCTGCCTGACGATGTAGCGCTTGCCGTCGGGGAATCGCACGATGCACGACGGCACGGTGAGGATGGCGATCACGGTGCCGCGGCGGCCGAGCACCTCGACCTCTTGCCCCAAGGTGAAGGGCACCTTGCTCCGCGACCGTCTCATTTCTCCATGGTGAGGGGCGAATCCTTGAGGGTTCTGTGCTGCTCCCGAATACGAACCGAGTGATGACTGTACAGATGATGAGTTCCGTCGTCCACTGCGTCTGAGAGAGGTCATAGGCAGCCCACAACGCACACCGAACGACTCGTCGCACCATGGCATTCGTGCCTGATTACGCAGCCGAGATCGAGTACATCGCAGAAGGATTCGGGCTTTCCGAATTCCGGATGCTCCGCCGTCAGCTCGTTCCCCTCCTCACGGACTCCAAGGGGGTATCGGGCGTGCGAACGGACCGTTCCGGCCGCAGTGTCACTGCCGTTGTCGTGGTGAACGCCCCGAGTTCATCCACGGCGATGGCTCGGGCCGCCTCGACGGCCCGAGCTCTGCTGCCACGGCTTCGTGCGGTTCGAACGGGTTCTCTGTCGCTGCGCATCAGGCTCGAACGCGACGAGCGTGCGGAGGTCGCATCACACGGCGGCTCCCGCGCGCTCGTCGAGCGCTGACATCGTTGTAATCCCCCTCGAATGGGGGACAATAAATACGGTAGGTTGAGGTGACATCCACCGGATGTGACGTCCGGTACTTCCAGGAGGCAGCACTGCCTCGAGGGAAGGCTACAGGCGCGTTCCCGGTGGTGTTGATAGGGAATCCTGGCGGCCAGGTGTTCGGGTCACTTCGCCTCCAGGATTCCCGCTTGTGCGGATGCCGTGCGGCGCCCTGCCGTCGCGCGGCATGATGGAGATCTCGCACGGACGGACACCCACATGCGCATCGGCATCCTTGGCGCGGCGCACATCGCCGCGACATCGCTCGTGGCACCGGCACGCAACGTGATCGACGTGACGATCGGAGCGGTGGCCGCACGCGACGCGAGCAAGGCGGCGGAGTATGCGCACCGGCACGGCATCCCGCGCTCGTATGGCAGCTACAACGAGTTGCTGGCCGACGAGTCGCTGGACGCCGTCTACATTCCGCTGCCCAACGCGCTGCACGGCGAGTACACGCGGCGGGCACTCGAGGCCGGCAAGCACGTGCTCTGCGAGAAGCCGTTCACCGCGAACGCAGACGAAGCGCGCTCCGTTAAAACGGTGGCGGACGCGACCGGTCTGGTGGTGATGGAGGCCTTCCATTACCGCTATCACCCGTTCGCCCGGCGCGTGATCGACATCGTGCGCTCAGGAGAGCTCGGCGTCGTCGAGTCGGTGTCTGCGACGCTCTGCGTTCCGATGCCGCCGTCGAGGCGGAACATCCGCTGGCACTACATGCTTGCCGGTGGATCGATGATGGACCTCGGCTGCTACGCCGTGCACATGGTGCGATCCGCGACAGGCCTCGAGCCCGAAGTCATCGCGGCGAAGACGGCGACCGTGCACAGCGACGCCGCCGTCGACCGCTACCTGCGTACGACTCTGCACTTCCCCGACGGGTCGAGCGGCGCCACGACGGTAGCGATGTGGTCGTCGCGTCTGCTCTCGCTACGGCTCGATGTGCGCGGCACACGCGGCCACCTGACGGCAAGTCGCCTGCTCAGCCCCCAGTTCTTCGCTCGCGCCGTCGTGCACGCGGATGCCGGCAGGCGCGTCGAGCACGCATCCCGCCGCCCCAGCTACGAGTTCCAGCTCGAGGCGTTCCGGGATGCCGTCGCGGGCGACGACACCAACCTCACGCCTCCGACCGACTCGGTCGCCACGATGACGGTGATCGATGCGGCCTATCGCGCGGCCGGTCTGCCGGTGCGGATCCCGTACAAGTAACCCGTCGCGGAGGATGTGCCTGCCACGTCGTGGCTGCAGCATGGGTCATGATCGCACGGGCGCGCATCCACCCGATGCCCGTCTGCACCGCGAGAGGGGATGATCGTGAGCGATTCGGCTCGAGCCGTCACCGGCCTCCGCATGCCGGCCTGGCTCTTCCCCGGATTCTCTGGTTACCAAAGGCGATGGCTGGGCAACGATCTACTCGCCGGGCTCTCCGCAGGCGCTGTTGTCATTCCGCAGGCGATGGCGTACGCCACGATCGCTAACCTGCCGGTGCAGGTGGGCCTCTACACGTGCATCGTGCCGATGGTCGTCTACGTGCTGCTCGGCGGCTCGCGCGCGATGAGCGTCTCGACGACGTCGACCATCGCCACCCTGACCGCGTCGACCCTGGTCACGGTGGGCGTGGCGGCGGGTTCGAAGGATGTCATGGGCTCGGTGATCACGCTGACCCTGCTGGTCGGCGCGATCCTGCTCGTCATGCGGCTGCTGAAGCTCGGCTCCCTGGTCGAGAACATCAGCAAGGCGACCATCATCGGAGTGCAGTGCGGCGTGGGTGCCACTGTCGCGGTCGGGCAACTCCCGAAGCTGTTCGGCGTCGACACGAACTTCACGGGACACGGATTCATCCGTTCGATCATCGCGGTGGTCGAAGCGCTTCCCGGCGCGAACTGGCCGACGGTCATCCTCTCCGTCGTGTCGGTGGCTCTGCTCGTCGTGCTCAAGCGACTCGCACCCGCGATTCCAGCGGCGCTGATCATCGTCGTCGGTGGCATTGCGCTGGTGGCCTTCTCGGGCATCCGTAGCGACGGCGTCGACCTCATCGCTCAGGTGCCGCAGGGACTGCCGATCCCGCACCTGCCGGACTTCACGCACACGCTCGATCTCCTGCCCGGCGCCCTCGGCATCGCGTTGATGGCGTTCCTCGAGACGGTGGCGGTGGCGCGGGGCATCCGCACGTCCAGGGAGCCGCAGATCGACAGCAACCGCGAACTGCTCGCCATCTCGGCCGCGAGCATCGCCGGGTCGTTCTTCTACACGCTGCCGGCTGCGGGCGGCTTCTCGCAGAGCGCCGTCAACCAGAACTCCGGTGCGAAGTCCCAGCTCGCTCAAGCGACCACCGTGGTGCTGGCGATCCTCGTCGCGCTCTTCCTCGGACCCGTGCTCTCTCTGCTACCGCAGGCCACGCTTGCGTCGCTCGTCTTCGTCGCCGTTCTCGGCCTGATCGACGTGAAGGGGCTGGTGCGCCTGGCGAGGATCAGCCCCCGCGACTTCTGGATCGCCCTGGTCACCGCGGGGGTCGGGCTCACGCTCGGCCTGCTTCCCGCCGTGCTGGTGGGCGTCGTCACGACACTCGTGCTCGTGCTGCGCGAGCTGAACACCCCGCTCTTGGAGATCGAGGAACGACGAGGAGACGCTCTCGCGATCCATCTCGCGCGGGGGCTCTACACCGCCAACGTGCTGGAGAACGAGCGGGCGATCCTCGCGCTGGTCGATCAGCAGCAGCCGCCGATCCGCGTACTCGTTCTGAACCTCGAACGCCTCTCCGCCATCTCGATCACGGTGCTCGACGCACTCGAAGACCTGGACAGGGAGCTGTCAGCCAAGGGAATCACGCTCCACGTGGCGTGCATGCCGCAGCCGTCAATCGACATTGCAGGCAAGCTGCCGTGGTACCAGCAGCTGGAGACATCCGGCCGCTCGCACGCCACCGTCGCGGATGCCTTCGCCACGCTCCGCTAGGTCCGCCATAGCGCGTGCCGCCCAGAACCCTGAGCGAGTAGAGCGAGTAGAGCGAGTCGAAGGGTCGCACTTGACGCTTCCGGCACAATGACATATTTTCCTTTCGTGGTAATTTCTACTAAAGGCAACTATGACATCGGCCCCGTCTTCGCCGCGCTCGCCGATCCCACCCGCCGCCGCATCGTGGAGACGCTGCACGACCACGAGGTCACCGTGGGCGCACTCGCCGACGAGCTGCATCTCAGCGCGCCGACGGTCTCGAAGCACCTCACGGTTCTCGAGCGTGCCGGCCTGGTCTTCCGGCAGCGCGACGCGCAGCGGCGGGTCTGCCGCCTCGAGCCGACCGGCTTCGCGAGCCTCGCCGAGTGGTCGAGGCGCTACGAACGATTCTGGGCAGGAAACCTGGAGGGCCTCGACGACTACCTCGCCGAACTCGAGACGGACGAGGCCGCGCGATGACCGGCGCGACGACCGTGAGTCGCACGGCGACGGGCATCCGCCTCGACCGATCGTTCACCGCGGCGCCCCGCACGGTGTTCCGAGCGCTGTCGGAGCGGGAGCACTTGATGCGCTGGTGGGGTCCACCGAACTGCCGCGTCGTGGAGTGCGACGTGGACTTCAGGGTCGGCGGAGTCTGGCATTACCGTCTGCTCTCGCCCGACGGCACCGAGCACTGGAGCCGCGCCGTCTATCGCGACATCGTTCCGGACGAACGCATCGTCTACGTCGAGACCGGGTCGGATGCCGCCGGTGGCGTCGTGCATGACCGGCCGGCATCCGTCGCCACCATCTCGCTCTCGCCGATCGAGCAGGGCACCCACATGGACGTGCAGCTCGTCTTCGTCTCGGCACTCGACCGCGATCGCGCGGTCGCGAACGGGGTTGCGGCCGGATTCGGCGCGGCGCTGGACCAACTTGAACCTCTGCTCGCAGAACTCGTTTCGGACCGAAGGGAACCACACGATGTCCACTGAACAAGCACCCGCCGAACAGGGCGGTGCCGGCCTCACGAGGTTCGACCACTCCACCGCGGCGCACTCCGCCGACGGCATCGCGATCGCGTATGAGATCCACGGTGACGGACCTGGCGTGATCCTGATCGACGGAGCGATGTGCTTCCGCGACTCCGGCCCGATGCGCCCGCTGTGCACGCAGCTCGACGACGATTTCGCCGTGCTCATCTACGACCGGCGTGGGCGCGGGCAGAGCGATGATGCGCTCCCCTACTCCGTCGACCGCGAGCTCGACGACCTGGCCGCGCTCGTCGATGTCGTGAGCGAGACCGCCGGATCCGCAGCTCCGCCTGCGCTGGTCGGCGTCTCCTCTGGCGGTGCCCTCGCGCTGCGGGCTGCGGCACACCTCGACGAGCGCGTGCGCTCGGTCGTCGTCTACGAGCCGCCGTACATGCCGGCCGACCTGGCCGCCGGCGCGCACGAGTACACGGATGCGCTCGGGCACGCACTGGCATCCGGCGACCGCGACACGGCGCTCTCCCTCTTTCTCGCCCGGGTCGGGATGCCAGAGCAGGCGCTCGCCGGCATGCGGCAGAGCCCGGCCTGGCAAGGGATGCTGGCGCTCGCCCCGACCCTCGCCTACGACGACGCCGTGCTCGGCGACAGCATCGTTCCCGCCGAACTCGTCGCGTCGATTCCGGTTCCCGTGCTGGCGATCGCCGGCGGCGCGAGCCCGGCGATGATGCAGCACGGGGCACGGGAGGTCGCCGCCGCTGCAGCGCACGGCGCGTTCGACGAGCTCGCCGGGCAGCAACACGATGCGGATGCTGCGGTGCTGGCCGCAGGCATCCGTGGGTTCCTGAGGCCCTGACCGGCAGGCGCTCCCGCGCCTACCGCGTGGTCGTCGGCGCCGCCGCGACCGGCACCTCGATACGACCCTCGAGCGCGGCCTCTCGGTAGAAGATCACCGACACCCAGCTGAACCACGCCCAGGCCAGGATCACGACGACTGTGAACGCCACGTTCGCCGCGACGTTCCCGCCACCGGCAGCGATCGCCACGAAGCCCACCAGCAACAGGATGCCCGCCACGACACTCAGCACAGCCCAGGTTCGCGACGTGCGCGCCAGTCGCCTAGCGAGGAGGAAGGCGGCGACGGCGAACGCGACGAACCCGACGCCGCCGACGAGCAGGTGCAGCATGCCGTGCACGGTGAATCCGTTGCCCGGGCGGTCGGGGAAGAAGACGCCGGCCGCGACGAGAAGCACTCCGTACACGACGAGGTAGACCCAGGCCGTTGCGCCCTTCCCCTCGGCGATGTGACGGTGCACGCCGATCGCCGCGGCGATGACCATCAGCCCGGTCAGGATGAACACGACGACGTGCACCCAGCCGGCCGCGCCGAGCGAGAGCAGGCTCCAACTGTCCCTGGCGAAGTCGAACCCTGGAGTCAGAAACCCCTGCACGACCGATGCGACGACGTAGAAGGGACCGGCGATCACGCCGTATCCGAGCAGCGATTTCGTGACGCGCGCCTCTGGCGTGCAGTCGTAGCGCACGGCGGCTGAACCCTGCGACGAGAACATGTCATCACATCCAATCAATACTGAACGGTTCAGTTTCGTTTGATGTTAGGCTCCGAACAGCGGGTCGGTCAAGCGATTCGAGCAACTGGGAGGTGGCATGCGCGAGCGGAAGTCGGCGGAGATCCTCGCTGCAGCGCGCGAACTGTTCCTGCGGAACGGCTTCGCTGCCACGTCCATCGACGCGATCGCGTCGGCCGCCGGCGTCTCGAAAGCCACGGTCTACAGCAACTTCGCCGACAAGGATGCGCTGCTGATCACGCTGCTCGACTCCATCACGACGGAAGCGACAGGTATTCTGCAGCACGCGACCGCGGGACTCGAAGGCGATGCGACCCTGCGCGAGCGCTTCGTCGCGGTGGGCACCGCGCTCGTGGCAGGCGTGCTGCGCCCCGAGGTGCTGAGCCTGCGGAGACTCGCGATCGCGCAGGCATCCGCGTTCCCGAAGCCGGTCGGAGAATACTGGCGGCGCGGTCCGGCCGCGACGATCGAGCTGCTGACCGCCCACCTCGAGCGGATGCATGCCGCGGGCGAGCTCCTCGTTCCGGATGCGCATGAGGCGGCATCCCAACTGGCCTACGCTCTCGTCGGCCCTCTGCAGGATCGCGCTCTGCTTTCACCCGCAGATCCGGCACCGGCGAAGGCTGCGGTCGATGAGCACGTCGAGTCGACGGTCGATGCGTTCCTGCGGGCGTACGCGAGATAACGCAACGCGACCGGCGGCAGTGAAGAGGATCAGACGTGCGCGCCCGCGAGCTCTTCCGCGCGGCGCTCTCTTGTCCTGTTGACATGCCGAGCCAGCAGCATGCCGACGATCAAGCACGGGACCCACGAGACCCAGCCCAGCCACGGGTAGAGCCGAGAGAACTGATCGAGCGCGATGATCGCCCCGTTCTCGCCGCGGATCACGACCGCTGCGAAGGTGAGGCTGAAGTTGGAGATGATCCAGAACCGATGTGCCGCGATGTCGTGTCGGATCAGGATGCCGCGCAGAGCCATCACGAGCGTGAACAGCCACGTGAGTCCCAGCGTGCAGAACCCGCTCGTCACGATCAGTCGACCGAACGGGATGACGCCCGGATACGCGTGGAACGACATGAAGACGGCGCAGGTCGCGGAGACCGTGACGGCCACGGCGTAGATGCTGCCGAACACGCGGTGCGTGCGCGTGTACCCGTTGCGCAGCGCGTTCACGAGGTTGATGGGACCGGCGATCAAGGCGACGGTCCCACCGGCGATGTGGGTCAGCAATGGCACGACATAGGTCGCGTAGGTCTGCTCTTGCTGGCTGAAGTAGTACTCCCGAAGGAACGGCATCGCCGGCATCACCACGAAATACAGCGAACCCATCGCAAGCGCCACGAGAAAGCTCGGCACCAGGACGAGCAGGATGACCGGCAGATATCCACCGTGCTGTCGCGCGGCGGCAGGGAGAAACGAGGATCCATCAGAGACGGTCACGAGCGATAGCGTGCCACTCGACACGACCTGCCTCCACTGTGCATTCGGATGCATGCAGGCCGGCACCGCGCATCCGTCGTCCGATGCGGAGCCAGGGCGGAATCGCGTCCGCCCCGCGAGGTCGCGAAGCGCGGGCGCTCGCCGGCCGTAGCATCCTGAGCATGGATGCGTCCATCGGTTCGATCGTGCTGATTCCCGCCCTCGCCGTCGTTGCGCCGATCCTCTCGACGCTCGTCGGTCGCGTGGCCAAGATTCCGCTGGTGGTCTTCGAGATCATCCTGGGCATCCTGATCGGACCGAGCGTGCTGGGTTGGGTGGCGAAGTCCGATGCGCTCGACATGATCTCCAACTTCGGCCTCGCGTTCCTGTTCTTCATGGCGGGCAACGAGATCGATTTCGCGACGATCAGGGGCAGGCCGCTGGGCCGAGCCTCTCTCGGATGGCTGATCTCGCTGATCGTCGGCATCGGGTTGGGCATCCTGCTCGCTCCGAGCCCGATCGCCGGTGTCTATGTGGGGATCGCGCTGTGCTCGACCGCACTCGGAACGCTCATGCCGCTGCTGCGCGACGCCGGCGAGCTCAAGACGCCGTTCGGAATCGCGGTCACCGCGGTCGGCGCGGTCGGGGAGTTCGGTCCGCTGGTCGCGATCGCCCTCTTCCTCTCCGGACGCACCCCGCTGTCGGCGGCACTCGTGCTCGCAGGCTTCGTCGTCATCACGGTGCTCGGCATCTGGCTCGCGTCCAGGGGAACGCACGACCGGTTCCATCGTCTGATTCGCGCGACGTTGCACACCAGCGGACAGTTCGCCGTGCGCTTCGTGATCGCGATCATCGCCGCGCTCGTCGGGTTGAGCCTCGCTCTCGGCCTCGACATGCTGCTCGGGGCCTTCGCAGCAGGAGTGCTCGCCAGGGTGCTGCTGTCCGGCGCGCGCCCCGGCGACGCGAAGCAGATCGAGGGCAAGCTCGAAGCCGTCGCATTCGGCTTCGTCGTGCCGATCTTCTTCATCGCGACGGGCGTCAACTTCGACCTGCGCGGCCTGTTGGCGGACTCCCGGTCGCTCATCCTGCTGCCGATCTTCGTGCTGATGCTGCTCATCGTTCGCGGGGTGCCGGGGATGCTCGCCATCCCGCCAGGATCGACCGCCCGCGACCGCACAGCACTCACACTGTTCTCAGCGACGGGCCTGCCGATCATCGTCGCGGTCACCAACATCGGGCTCGAACAGCACGACATCACGCAGGGCACCGCCAGCGCGCTGGTCGGCGCAGGGATGCTGTCGGTGCTGCTGTTCCCCGCCATCGCGCTGGCGCTGCGCCAACGTTCGTCCGACGGCGGACTGCGCCCGCCCGACGAGGAGCACGTGCCGATCGTCGGGTGAGGTGGGCGGCGTCCCCCAGCTCCCTGAGCGAGCGCAGCCCCGGGTCAGCGTGTCGTCTGCAGCAACGCGGCGTCGCTCTCGATCGCAGCGGGCGCGCGCCCGTAGTCTGCGACCGCACGTGTGATCAGCGCGGCGATGGGGCGGGTCTGCAGCACGCGCATGACGAACCTCATCGTGGCGATGCCGCGGCGGGTGCGCGGGGCGTAGGAGCGCACGCGGCCCGGGTACATCTTCTGAGCCGCCGTGGTGCGCGGGCGCATCTCGCGCTCGTAGGCATCCAGAGCCTGCTCGAGATCGTCGGGGACCGCGCCGTCGAGCGCCGCAGCGAGGGACTCCGCTCCCTGGAGGGCGAGCGCCGTGCCGAGGCCGCTGAGCGGACTCGCACACCAGGCGCTGTCGCCGAGGAGCACCACTCGTCCGCGGTGCCACCGGTCCACGTGGATCTGATCGTAGGTGTCGAGAGCGAAGTCGGCGGCCGAGCGTGAGGCATCGAGGAATTCGCGCGTGCGCCATCCGGTGTCGGCGAAGACTCGTTCCAACAACGCGAACCGCGCCTCGGCATCCTTGCGTGAGGGAAGCGTGTCGGCGGGGAACGTCAGTCCGACCTCCTGCTCGCCAGGATGCCCCGGCCTCGCCCCGATCACCCGCGCGCCCACCGCGTTGCACATCAGCGACCAGCCTTCGACGCTCGGTGTCGTCGCCGTCTCACGCAGCGTGAAC
Organism: Humibacter sp. RRB41; assembly: GCF_022761015.1. Taxonomy (GTDB): domain Bacteria; phylum Actinomycetota; class Actinomycetes; order Actinomycetales; family Microbacteriaceae; genus Humibacter. The sequence goes on along the minus strand of NZ_JAKWJQ010000001.1, from coordinate 757,396 downwards.
CACGCGTGGGCGAGACCGAGCGGATGCCTGAAGTCGCTCTCCGGACCGAACGCCAGCGACCGCACCCGCGAGTGCGTGCCGTCGGCGCCGACAACGAGGTCGAACGTCTCGGACTCGTGACGACGGAACGTGACATGCACGCCGTGCGCATTCTCGGTGAGCTGTGCGACGGTGTCGTCGAAGCGGTGCTCGGTACGCGGACCGGACGCCGCGTGGATGATCCGGGCCAGGTCGGTGCGCAGCAGCTCCTCCGACGAGACGAATCCCTGTCCGCCGAATGCCTCGACCGGCATCGCCGCCCGGCGCTCTCCGCTCTCATCGATCCAGGCGAGCCCGCGCTGGTCCACGAGGTGCAGGAGACACTCATCGAGGAGGCCGAGCCTGTTCAGCACCTCCCGACTGTCACCACGCAGGTCGACGGTCTGACCGCCTGCTCGCAGTTCCGGCGCGATCTCGACGACCGTGACGTCCCATCCGGCGCGGTCCAGCATGAGCGCGAGCGCGTCTCCACCGATTCCTGCTCCGACGATCAGCACCCGTGACATGTCGACCTCCCGTGTTTCCCGCACTCGGCGGTGCTGGCATGCGTCCGCGTATGCGAATCGATTCGCGTTAGCGAGTCTAGACACCATGAGGTCTAAAATGCAACACAATTCGCGTTAGCATGATCGGGTGAGCGGGGACGAGCGATCGACGGCGGCCACACAGGACAGCGAGGAAGCGACCGCAGCCCTGGCCGCCGATGGCGTGCAGACGGTCGGCAATGCTCGGCCTGGAGGTCGCACAGCGCGAACTCGCGCCGCGGTGCACAAAGCCGTGCGGGAGTTGATCGAGCAGAACGGAGAGACAGCGCCGAGCATCCTCGAGGTCGCCGCTCGCTCGGGCGTGCACGCGGCGACGATCTACCGACGATGGCGCACCCCCGAGGCGCTTCTGCTCGACGTCGCGGTGGAGACGGTCAACGAGGTCTCGCCGATTCCCGTCACGGGTGACCTACGGGCCGATCTCACGGCATATACGCACAACCTCGTCACAAGCACCAGACGCCCAGGAGGGTTGGGCTTCTTGAACGCCATGCTCACGGCCGCGCGGAATCCGGAGATCGGCCCGACGGGAATCCAGGAGCTCGTCGCTCCGCGGCTTTCGCACTTTCAGCGCATGCTCGATGCAAGCGGCGCCACCGAGCTCACACCTCTGGATCTCTTCGGGCTCGTCCTCGCACCCGTGTACCTTGGCGCGATGATCGGCGCGCTCCCGCAAGCGCCAGATCAGACCGATCGGGAGGTCGCGGAGATCGTCGACAACGTGATCGCCGTGCGGCTGTATCGCTCGTCACCCTGCTAGGCACCCAATTCACGGAGCGGACAACGTCATCACTCCTGGATTGCGATCGTCTCCCCCGGTCGCACCGCGCGCAGTTCCCGCATGCTCACCAGGCGCAACGGCCGCGAGCGCCAGCGCGGCGTCACCGTGTGCGACGCGGGGTCGAACGTCAACGTGAGCCGGTGGGGAGTGTCGACGAACGCCACGTCGACGCGCACCGTTCCGTCCGACAGGACGCCGCCCCGCAGCGCGACCGGCACGCGGAGGCTTCCAGAGGCATCCGCTTCGGTCGTCACCCACTCGCCGCCTCCGACGATTCCGCCCGCGGTGCCGCCTGGCGCCCCGACGGCGGCAGCGCCTGGGCCGCCCTCGTTCAGCGTCAGACGCCATGACACAGCCGACCCAACCGACCCACCGTCGCGCTCGAGCGTCGCCGCGGCGAGCGCCTCGAACTCGCCGACGGACTCGGCATCGTCCGCTCGCCCATACTCGCCTGCGGCATCCGGGGCGAGGTCGTCCAGTGATTCGGGCAACGTCGGGAAGCCGATCTCACGCACGACGTCGTGCAGGTCGCCACCTCCCTGAGGCCGCAACGGCACCGAGCCGAACGCCGGCAGCAGGTGCTTCCAGACGCGGTTCAGGGCATCCTGCATGTCGATGGTCTGCGAGGTGATCGCCACGACGGCGTCGTGTTCCGGCAGCACAAGGCAGTACTGGCCGAACGCGCCGTCGCCGCGGAAGCCGTGGCGCGACATCCAGAACTGGAAGCCGTAACCCTGCTCCCAGTCAGAAGAAGCAGCGGTGAGGCCACCGGGTGCGGCGTTCGCGACCTGCGCACTGGTCGCTTCACGCACCCACTCCTCCGACAAGAGTCGCTCGCCGTTCCAAACGCCGCGGTTGAGATAGAGCTGGCCGAGTTTTGCGACCGCCTCTGCCGGGGCGAAGAGCCCCGAGAAGCCGAGTTCGACATCCGCGGGCTGCTGCTGCCAGCCGATCGGTGAGATGCCGAGCGGCTCGAGCAGCCTCGGCAGCAGGTACTCGCTCAACCGCTGGCCCGAGCGGCGCTGGATGATCGCTCCCAGTGTGTACGTGGCCAACTGGTTGTAGGTGAACACCGTGCCCGGCTCGCGCTCGGGCGGCATCGAGAAGAAGGCGCGAATCGGATGCTGCGGGTCAGCCTCGAATGCCGGAAACATGTCGTTCAGGTGGCCGGTCGCCATCGACGCAAGGTGCCGCACCAGGATGCCGCGACTCGCGTCGGCGACGCTGTCTGCGTACTCGGGAAAGTAGTCGGCGGCGGGGGTGTCGAGATCGAGGAGACCTTCCGCGACGGCGAAACCGGCGGCCGAGCTGGTGAAACTCTTGCTCAGCGAATAGAGCAGTTGCGGGCGACGTATCGCGTACGGCGCCCACTCCGCCGAGGCGATCACGGCGCCGTGCCGCACGATCACGATCGCGTGCGGATCCTGTGTCTCGTCGGTGTCGAACTCCTCGATCAGCGACCGGATGCCTGCCGGATCGACCCCCTCGGCCTCCGCCGTGCTCATCCGCCACACGCCGGTGGCGTTCAGCTCGCTGGTGTCCTCGGAATTCGCCGTCACGGGCATCCCCTCGTCATCGTCGTGTCGTTCGAGCCTCTCACGGTGGTCCCATGAGTGCGGTGCGGGCGGGACCGTCGCCGAGCGAACCCCGTCACGTCGCCGTGCCCGAGCTTCTCGACGCGGGCTCGGCTGACCCTGCATTCGACTTGAGCGAATCTTGAGGCTATCCCGCGGATTCGGTGTCGGGAGCGCTGGCAGCATGACAGTTGCCGCGATTTTCGCGGAGTCCTCAACCCCCCAAAACAGGCGTATCCAACCCGATGGAAGCGTCTAAGCCCGAACGGACATCTGTCCGGACGTGTGGTTTGGTGCTGGGCCTGTCACCGCTTCAAAGCGAGATCTGGACGGGCCCGGCACCGCCCGCCTGTGGCAGCATCCTCATTCGACGAGAGAACTACTCGCCGACCGGGCGCGTGCCCGTGACCGCCGTGGCGATCGTGCGGCCGTTCTGCAGGAACGTGGCGTTCAAGCCCGCACCGGTGAAATGAGCCTGGACGTTCGTCTCCACCCGGAACTCTCCGAATGCCGGGAACTCGATCGTGAGGAAGCGCGGCTGAACCCCGTATTCGTTCTCGTGGATGCGCGCGGCCGAATGGAACAGGAGCATCCCGGGCAGGTGATCGACCGGGTGGTCGAAGAAGAAGGGATCGGACTCGTTCACACCCAATCGCGCCGTCAGGTGATCGCCATCACGTTCTACCACGTCGATGAGCTCGGTGGCCGGCTCGCGGATCTCGTCGTCGAGCGGCAGCGCGTTGCGCCGGAGCACCCGATAGTCGCGGTCGGTAAGAATGCGGGCATCCACGTGGCCGGACGCGAGCCCGGGGAGCACGTAGTCGACGTTGAGGATGTGCGGTACTCCCTTTCGGAACCCGATGTCGGCGAACGTCACCTCCAGCCGTTCTTCGAGGGCGCCGAATCGCGGGAAATGCAGGGACGTCGTCTCCACCTGAACGGTCATCGTCGAGACGACGAAGTGCACCGACTGCCCCATGCCGAGTCCGGCGACGCAGATCGCAAGACCGGCCTGACGGAACGCCTCCGCCAGCAGCGTGACCGGTACGACGTCGGGCACGGGGTGGCAGAGCCAGTGACTGCGGGGTATCTCGACGTCGGCGTACCAGGTCTGTCCCTTGCTGCCCTCCGAACCCTCTGATGCCCGCCCGATCGCCCAGACCAGCGACTCGGATCGAGTGGAACGATGAGCGGCGCTGTTGTCAATGAGAGCCAAGTGACGCACCTTCGGCTTGTTCCGCTCGCATCCACGGAGCTGCCCCGAACCGCGCAGCGATCAGGCAACTCCCCGGCCGCTTCGGGTGAGGCCGAGCGAGGTGGTTCAACACTAATAGCGCGTCCGCGTACCCGAATACCCTCCGAGCTTCGGGCTCGTCGGCACGTGTCATGGTTGGAGCGGAAGCGTCGGAAGGGGGCTCGCTTCGGCGCGCATCGGGAGCCGCACCGTGAAGGTGGATCCGCGTCCGGGTTCACTGTCGACCGAGATCGTGCCGCCGTGGGCGTCGACGATCGTCCGCACGATCGTCAGGCCGATTCCCACACCTTGGATCGCCGCCTCGCGAGCATCCCTCGTTCTGAAGAACCGGTCGAAGAGGCGAGCCTGATCCGGCTTGCTGATGCCCGAGCCGTTGTCAGCAACGGTGATCACGACCGTGTCGGCGTCGGGCTTCAGCCCGACGGTGATCACTCCGCCTTCATCGGTGTACTTCGTCGCGTTCGAAATCAGGTTGTCGACGACCTGCCTGACCCGTCCGGCGTCGAGATGCGCGAGAACCGTCGCCTTCGGGGTCTCCAACTGCAGCGTCTGGTGAGCCGCCTCCAATGTCGGCCGGAACGTCGAAACCGACTGCGCGAGGAGTGCAGAGAGGTCGACGGGCTCGATGCGCAGCGAGAGATCGCGGGTGCTCGTGCTCAACAGGTCGCGAATCAGGCCGAGCATCTGCTCGGCGCTGCGTTGGATGGTCCTGAACTCCCTGCCGAATCCGAGAGCCTCCACGTCGTAACCGTCGTCGATGAGATCGAGATAGCCGACGATGGATGTCAACGGCGTACGCAGTTCATGCGAGACGGTCGCCAGGTATTCCTCCCTGATCTCGATCGCATTCGCCAGGTCTGTGACGTCGTAGGTGACGATCGCCGATCCCAGTTGTTCTCCGTTCGGCTTGCTGATGGCGTGCGCCTCGGTCACGACGGCGCGTTGCTCGCCTTCGGGATCGCCCATCCAGTAGATGAGTCCGCGCTGATCGCCTTCGAGGGTCTCGGAGACGATGTTCACGCCCTCCTTGACCCGCGTGTGCCTGTCCGACCCGTAGACGTGCGTGCTGAAACCGGTCGCCTCGTTGAAACCGGCGAGGGCGAGCAGCCGTTCGACCATGTGGTTGTGCAGCTTCGGCTGGTTGTCGGTGTCGTAGAAGATGACCCCGACGTTGACCGCATCGGCGATGGAGCGGATGACGACTCCGAGGTCGTCCATCTCATCGACCAGCCGCTGCAGCTCGGCCGATGTCTTGTGCAGTTGCTCTTCGGATGCCTGCTGCCGGTCGCGCAGCCAAAGCTCCGAAGCGGCACGGCCCACCTGCATTGCGACGTACGACATCAGCCCGCGCTCGTACTCCGTCCGGCGCGCGGGCTCGGCGGCGTCAGCGAGGAAGAGCGCACCCCTGGCACCGCCGTCGAACTCGACAGGAACCAGCATGATGTGACGGGCGTCCGTGCCGAACAGCCGCTCGACGGTCTCAGCGTTCTGCTCACGGAAGAGGTCGTCGACGGGCTTCGCCAGCCGCAGGTGCAGGTCGGCCGGGGCAGGCAATCTGTCCAAGGCCTCCGCGGTCGCCAAAGACTCCATCAGTTCGGCGAGTTCCGGCGAAGAGCCGTGATCAGCCGTCCAGGCGATCGATGTCGGGTCACCCGCCGCTTCTGGGTCAGCCGGGATCACCACGGCGGCGGCGTGGGCCGAGAACATGCGGCGAAGCCCTTCGGTCACCGCAGCGGCGAGATCGTCGATCGTCTCTGCCGTGTGCACCGCGAACGTGAGCTCCATCGTCTCCGTGCGCATCTGCTCGGCGTTCGCCAATCGGGACCGCCTCCGCCATGCTCGTTCCCTGAGCACCCGCACGCGCGCCGGGACTTCACGTGCAGCGTTGTCGATCAGAACGAAATCGCGGTCGACCGCCGACACGAGCAGATCGGTGTCGATCTGCTCAGCGTTTGCAGCGACCAGCAGCACGGGGTGGTGCGTGTTCTCGTCGAGGGTGTCCTCGACCGTCGCGACATCGGAGCCGAGACCGGCCGCGTCCAGTGCCGCCCGTGCCGCCTCCGCGCAGGATGCGTTCGCGGCGAAGACCACCACGCTGAGCGGATCTACGGCATCGCTGTCTCTTGACTCTGGCATCGCGAACCCCTCTCTTTACGCCACGCTAGATGATCGCGCGGCAGGCGTCCGCTGTGCACCGCCGAGGCTCCGACTCACCTTCTGCACGTCCTGAGCGACTCTTGAGCAATCCCCGCGCTCAAACCGTCGAGTTGGATTGCAGACTGTACATGTCGCCGCAACGCCAAGGCTTATGCCACAGCCCGGAGGCCTTTGATGGGGCGCCTTCAACCCGAATGAAGGCGCCCCTCTCCCTGAAGTCCGAGACATACCTCAACCCGAATGTGTGGTCTCCCGGCACACCACGTCGTGAAGACAGCGGTGCGGAGAACTCCAGGGTAACTGCCCCCACCTGTAGTTATCCACACAATGACGAACCTGACCAGCCTTTGCCTGGCCCGAAAACGGGGGGTGCCCGTACCGGCGGCCGTCGACACGGGCGGTTTTCCGTCGGTTATTCCCGTCGCGCCGCGAGCCGGTATCCGACTCCGCGCACCGTTTCGATGAGATAAGGAGCCGCGGCATTATCCGCGAGCTTCTTGCGAAGGTTGCCGATGTGCACTTCGACACCGCGCCGATCGGCTTCGCCGACGTAAGGGTTGACCACGTAGCCGTCACCACGCAAGAGGCGCGCGAGGTCGTCCTTGCTGCGCACGGTACGACCCGACCGGAGCAGTGCTTGCAACAGCTCGAACTCGCTGCGCGTGAGGTCGAGTTCTTCGCCGTCGCGCTCGACGATGTGGGTGTCGGGATCGAGCACGACCCCGTTGTGCTCGAGTACACCGCGTCGCGAGGGTGCGACGTCATCCGTGCCCTCTACGACGTCGGAGGTGACGACGCCAGGGGGCGCCGAACCGACGGCAACCGAGGCCGGACGCTCAACGTTGCGCGGTCGCCGGAGCATCGCCTCGGCCCTCGCCCTCAGCTCACGGGGGCGGAACGGCTTCAGCACATAGTCGTCGGCGCCCGCACCGAGCCCCTGAAGGGCGTCGATCTCCTCGTCACGTGCCGTCAACATCATGATGTAGGCGCTGCTGATCGCCCGAATGCGCTTCGCCGTCTCGAATCCATCGATGCCCGGCATGCTGACGTCCACCGTCACGAGCACAGGATGCCGTGCCTCGACCTGAGCGACACCCTCAACACCGTTCGCGACGGCGATCACCTCGAGGCCCAGCTGGCCCAGAACCGTGCCGATCAGTTCGCGGATGCCGTCGTCGTCTTCGATCACGACCACGCAGTCGCCCTCCACCGCTCCCATGTTCGGAAGCGTAGCAATCGCGCGGCGAGGATCGCCTTTGCACACGGCTCCGTGGCGCAGCAGGACACGGGCAAGCGGATCCCCTGCGCCTATCGCCTGCAGAACGAGCTGACGCCTAGGCTGGCTCTCGATGACACAAGCACGGGCCGTAGCACGGCGTGACGAGATCCTGCGAGCGGGCGCCGCAGAGTTCGACGAGGTCGGATATGCCGGTGCCTCGCTTTCCAGCATCGCCGCGCGGTTGAACAGAACAAAGGGCGCCCTCGGGTACCACTTCTCATCGAAGTCGTCTCTGGCGTATGAGGTCGCGACGAGCCAGTTCAGCCACTGGGATGCGATCGCCGCCCAGATCCGGGCCGACGGGTTTTCGGGGTTGGATGCGGTGGTCATCATGTCGTTCGTCGTCGCCGGAAGGTTCCGCGACGACGTTCTCGTGAGGGCGAGCATCCGTCTGCAGCACGACGCCGGCCTGCACGACGTGAACCTGCCGACCCCGTTCCTGGGCTGGATGCAGCTCGTACGCGCGTTGCTCGCGGATTCCGAGGCACCCGTTACGTTCCCTCCCGGTCTCGACGTCGACTCGGCTTCCGAGGTCCTGGTCGAGGCGTTCACCGGGCTCCAGCAGGTGGCCCATCGGCTCACCCGCGCTCGCGACATCCACGAGCGCGTTGCTCGCTATTGGCTCCTCATCCTGCCGTCGTTCGGCGTGAGTGGCAGTGAGGCGATGGTGGCTGAACTCGGGACTGCATCCGGAGCATACTGAGTACTACTCTGTCCCCAGTGTTGGGGGCTTCAATCCACCTGAGACGACCGTCTAGATTGTCTTCGGGGCTTGGGCGAAGAGAAGGAATCGATCGCGTGGACACTCTGCGGGTACCGTCGGGCTTCCTTCGTGTCCTACTGAGACAGGGCGGGCCCGGATCGCGGCGACTCGAAGCGCGGTTCGCAATCAAACCCGGGGTGAGGTGAGCCGCGCCGCAAGCCGGAACGCGGTCGTCATCGAAGACGACGACGGGATCCGGTCCCTCATCCGTGCCGTGCTCGAGCGTGCGGGCTTCGACGTGATCTCTACGACGAACGGACTAGACGGCATCGCTGCGGTTCGCGGCTGTCATCCCTTGGTCGTGACCATCGACATCCGGATGCCCGGCATGGACGGAATCGAGGCGACGCGTCGCATCCGCGCGATCAGCGACGCCCTCATCGTCGTGCTGAGCGCGAGCGGCGCCGAACGGGACGAGGCCGAGAGCCTGGAATCCGGAGCCGACATGTTCATGGTGAAGCCGTTCCGCCCCCGCGATCTGCAACGGGCTGTCGAAGCGCGCCTGCACGAGCATCCGGAAGTCTGAGCACCGCGCGCGGTGCAGCGCGCCTCAGGAATCGGCGAGCGGCCGCACGAGCTCTTCCAGGGACGCGAACCGACCGTCCTCGGCGATCTGCCCGAAGAGGAACACCTCCTGGGCGGCCGTCGAGCCGTCCCGCTGGGTCGCAGTGAGGATGTGTCGCTCCGCATAGGAGGCGTCGTCCGACAGCTCGTCGAGCACGCGAATCTCGACATGGTCGACGTAGAGCCGCAACTGGGTCAGCTGCTCGGCGAAACCAGCGCGATCGATCCAGTCGCCGTTGGTGCTCTGCCGGTATTCGTCGGTGAAATGCCTGGCAAGCGCATCCTCTACCGAAACGTCACGCTCATTGAGCAGGTCGTACAGGGCCGCGGCGATGGATGGCATCAGGATCCTTCGTGAGCATTACATCGGAGTCATGCTCACCGTACCGTGAGTCGATTCGAAGATGTGGATGCCGCCCGGACTGGCTCAGGCGCGTGGTGCCAGCGGCTTGTCGATGGGCATCACCGGCCAGCCGCGCTGTGCGGCGAGCGCGCCCAGCGCCGGGTCCGATCCGACGACCACCGGATGGTCGACGCGCTCGAGCAAGGAGAGGTCGCTCGGGTGGTCCCCGTAGCCCCAACTGACCGTCTCGTCTGCGAGCCCGGTGAGGTAGGCGTCGACAGCGTGCCGCTTGTCGTCGTCGATCATCGCAGCGCCGATCTCTCCGGAGTAGACGCCGTCGAGGGTCTCGAGTTCTGTGCAATACAGGCCGTCGACGCCGAGCGCGTCGCCGAGCGGACGCAACGGCGGGCCGAACGATCCGGACACGAGCACGACCTGGTCGCCGACATCCTGATGCTCGCGCAGCCGCTGCAGCACGTTCGCGCGATAGAAGTCGGGATGCTCCGACACCTCGGCGAACCAGCCGTGGCCGGCCTCGAGCACGTCCGCCTCCGCCTGCCCTGCCCAGATGCGGAAGTAGAGCCGATTGAACTCGGCCCGACTCAGCTGCACGACCTGCTGCCTGAGCTCTGCGAGCCGCTCGAAGGAGATCATCGAGGGCACGCGCTTGAGGTAATAAAGCAAGAAGGACTCGAGCGTGCGCACCGAGACGAGGGTCTCGTCGACATCGAAGAAGGCAACGCCTCGGGCGGGCGACATCGCGGTTGTGCTCCTTGCTGGCTCGGGTGGGCCTCACTCGTAGGGGCGGCGAGGCCGGTTTGACGGTAGCACGGCCCGATCGTGGATCCCGATGGCAACCCGATCACGCTTGTCGGGAACCTCCGAGAGGCGTGCCAGTCTCGCCGACAAACCCCGGTTTGCACCTACGTGACCTTCAGATCTCGACGTCGCTGCCCATCGTGACGGTCCGAGACGTCGGCAACCCGAAACGCGCGGCCGGGTCGGCCGCGTTGTGCGCGAGTGCGACGAAAAGCGAGCGGCGCCACGGGAACATGGTCTTGGTGCGCGTCGTGCGGAGGGCACCGCGCGAGATGAAATACGACGCGTGTGCGAAGGCGCCGGCATCCAGAGGGAGCGTCCCCGCACGGCATGCGGCACGCAGCGCGCGAGGGATGTTCGGCTCGTCCGAGAACCCGAATCTGATGGTCAAGTGCTCGATGCCGTCATCGGAATACCCCAGCTCGTCATAGACGAAGGCGTCGGATGTCGTTACGTGCGGTACCGGAGCGGTGACGATCGAGACGATGATGACGTGCTCGTGCAGAACGTGGTTGTGCTTCACATTGGCTCGCAGCGCCAGTGGTGTCGTGTCTTTGTTGGGATGCGGGAAGATCGCTATTCCCGCTACGCGGGGCAGGTCCTTCTGCCGCATATCCTCGATGAACTTGGCGAGCGAGCCCTCCATCTTTCGTCTGTCGTTCTGCACGAGTTGCCGACCACGCCGCCAGGTCGTCATCACGATGATGACGGCAGCTGCTATCAGCAGCGGCACCCAGCCTCCGTCGATGATCTTGAACAGGTTGCCGGCGAGGAAGGCCAACTCGAGCCCGCCGAAGCAAACGGCCGCGAGCACGATCTTCCACGGCGCCCAATGCCAGAGCGGGCGGGCGACGAAGAGGAGAAGCAGAGTGTCCACCACGAGTGCACCGGTCACCGAGATGCCGTAAGCGGTGGACAATCGTGCGGACGAGCCGAAGGCGAGCGTGACTGCGATGACGGCGATGAAGAGCAAGAAGTTGATGGCGGGAAGGTAGATCTGGCCGCCCTCGCGTTTGGAGGTGTGCTTGATCGTCAGGGGCGGCAGCAAGCCCAGCCGCACAGCTTGCCGCGAGAGTGAGAACGCACCTGAGATCACGGCCTGACTCGCGATCACGGTCGCCACTGTCGCCAGAATCACGACGGGAAGCCGACCCCACTCCGGGATCAACAAGAAGAACGGATTGACGGTCGCGGCCGGGTTCTGCAGGATGAGCGCTGCCTGGCCCAGATAGTTGAGAGTGAGTGCCGGGAACACCAGGAAGAACCAGGCCCGGCGTATCGGCGACGGCCCGAAATGTCCCATGTCGGCGTAAAGCGCCTCGGCTCCGGTGATCACGAGGACGACCGCTCCGAGGGCGATGAAAGAGATCGCCGGGTGGGCGATGATGAAGGCGATCGCGTAGGTCGGCAGAAGGCCGAGCAGAACCTCCGGGTGCTGGATGACCATGGCCAGTCCGGCCACGGCCAGCACGACGAACCACAGCACCATGACCGGACCGAAGAGCACGCCGACCCGGCCTGTGCCGAAACGCTGCACGGCGAAGAGTGCGACCAGGATGACGGCGGCGATCGGAATGATCAGGTGCGTGATGGCCGGTGTCGTGACGTTGAGACCCTCGACGGCCGACAGAACGCTGATGGCCGGGGTGATGATCGAGTCACCGTAGAAGAGCGAGACGCCGACGATGCCGATGATGACAAGCGCGCCGGCGCGACTCGCCTTACTCGCGTAGAGGCGCTGCGCAAGCGCCGCGAGGGCCATCACCCCGCCCTCGCCGTCGTTGTCGGCACGCATCAAGATGCCGACGTATTTGATCGACACGATGATCGTGATGCTCCAGAAGATCAGCGAGACCACGCCGTAGACATCCTCTTGCACCGGTCGGACGGCGCCGCCGTCCAGGAGGAACACCGTCTTCAGCGCATACAACGGGCTCGTGCCGATATCGCCGAACACGACTCCCAGTGCGGCGACCGCGGCCGCTACCGCCCCGGCACGGTGGCCCGCGAACGGCACCGCTATGCCGCGCTTCCGCAGAGGCTCGGGACCGTCACCTTTGACAGGAGCGCTCATCGGGCGCATTCGGCAGCGCTGAGCCTTCTGGTCGGCCGTTCCGATGTGGTCATCACGACCTCAAATTCCCTTGCACCTGCGCCACGCTACCCCGGTTACACCGGGGTATCGCGCACGCCGACCCGCTTGAGCACGCGGCCGGTCCACCACTGACCGAGCCGGCTGCGGACAGACGCGAAATCAGTTGTGGCCGGACGTAGTCGGATCCGCCGCCTACGCGGCGGGAGCGACCACGCGGACCCCGGCCGAGGAGGCTGCGCGCGCTAGTTCCTCGTCGTACGTGATGATCTCGTCGACCCCTGCGCGTAGCGCGGTCGCACAACAACCAGGATGCAGCGAGACGACGGTTCGAGTTCACCGGTTCGAGCGAGAGGATCTCGGATTCGCTCTCCTCTACGAGTAGCTTCATCGCCGCCGAGGTGTCGCGGTACGCAACTGTCACCAGTTGCCTCGACTGTCTTCGATCAGCTCTCGAGAACTCATCGCGGATGGCGCACGTTCGATTGTGGCGAGCGCTTCTGCGTTCGTTCGGGCTGCGCGCGCTTCGCCGCCACGGTTGCGCATTTCGCGGTGGGTGATCGTCTCCATGGCCGAGAGCCATGCACGGCGTAGCACAGCCGGACGTGCGTTTCGCCAGGTGGTTCCCGGCCGGTTCGCGCTCGTCGTCGACCGCATGGGCGGTCCGATAGCCAGGCTCACCGCGGCGACGCGACTGCCGACCCCGCGGAAAAGCGAATAGCCCGAACCCACAAAACGTAGATTCGAGCTATTCCGATGTCCTGAGACATCACAATGGCGGTATCGGTGGGATTTGAATTCTCCACGTCATCAGGAACTGTGGAGCGCCCGCGAAATCCCTGGTGTCTCGGGATCAATGGGCCCTCCTCGATCAGCACGACCTTGCTCACTTGTTGCCAGATTCTTGCCACGCCCGGGGACCATCGCGGACGGCGAGATCCGCGAGGTCCACGAGGTCCACGTCGACAAGGACGAGTAGTGCGGAGCGCAGCCCAGGCCGCCGCAACCGTCACTGCAAAGCTGCACGGGTGCGACTCTAAGGCCGCAGAACTCCAGCGAAGCAATCCGACGGGCAAGTTCTCCCATTGAGGGAACGTCAAGCCGACGTCCAAGAAGTAATCAGGGACGATGTTGCAGTTGTCGTACCTTCGCGGGCATCTTCATCGGGCGGGTCTTACGGGCACTTGAGCGTTCGAAGACACAATGGTCAACACAATTGACGAGACCGGCGCGGTGGGGGACCGGCTATCGGTCGGTCGAGCGGCAACCAGGTCGCAAGATCTTGGCCTGCACCTACTGACGCTCGAACCCGTATCTGTCCGACTGAAGGAAGGCCCTTCGATAACGTGGCAGGGAGTCGGATCAGTGGGGAGCGAAATGGCAGGGTACGACCTAGAGAAGATGCTTGTTGTTGGAGTGGCTTCGAGCGCGCTCTTCGATCTGTCCGCCGCCGACGCGGTGTTCAAGAAGGAGGGCGAGGCCCGCTATCGCGAGTACCAAGAGGACCACATCGCAGATCCACTTGAGCCCGGCGTGGCGTTCGCGTTCATCCAACGGCTGCTTTCGCTAAATGACTTGTCCGAAGACGGCCACCCGCTCGTCGAGGTAATCGTGCTGTCACGCAACGATCCTGAGACTGGCCTACGAGTCATGCGGTCTATCGCGCATCACGGACTTGAGATCTCGAGAGCCATCTTCATGCAAGGTCGGTCACCGTACGCCTACATGGGAGCACTCAACATGTCTCTTTTCCTGTCTCAGAATGAGCGCGACGTGCGAATCGCTCTCGAGATGGGATTCGCCTCTGGCCAGGTGCTCGGCTCACCCGCCGCCGACTCGAATGGTTTCGATTTGCGCATTGCCTTTGACTTCGACGGCGTACTCGCTGACGATTCATCCGAGCGCGTGATGCAGTCCGACGGCCTACCCGCGTTCCATGCACACGAGACCGAGCATCTGGAAGAGCCGCTACCCGAAGGAAAGCTTTCGGAATTCTTGAGGGGAGTCAACCGCATCCAGGACATCGAGGAGCGGCGCGCGACTGCCGACGCGACTTACAACCGGCGGGTTCACGTCGCGATCGTGACAGCTCGTAACGCTCCATCACACGAGCGCGTTGTCAGAACACTCCAGTCCTGGGGAGTCCGAGTCAACGATGCCTTCTTCCTTGGAGGGATCGAGAAGGCCAAGGTGTTGCGAGTCCTCAAGCCTCACATCTTCTTCGACGACCAGCTGAAGCATCTGGAAGGCGCGGCGGACGAGATCCCAAGCGTGCACGTGCCGTTCGGGGCGGTCAACGAGACGAAGGAAAGCTAGACGCCCGAGCGGAGCCACCACCCGACCGGCCGCGTTGCGCACCGGCTCGATGGGATGACTCTGACACTGTTGTGCCCATGATTACCGAACGGCAGCCGGCGGATTGGCGAGAGCTACAGCACGACGTCGCACGAATCCTCAGTGAGTGCGGGATGCATGCGGAGGTCGAAAAGTCGGTTCCTCTCGCGCGCGGCACAGCAGAGATTGACGTCTTCGCGGTCGAGACGATCCGGGGTCGGACCAACACGATCTTCTGCGAATGCAAGCTCTGGACCAGGTCAATTCCGCAACACGTCATTCACGCCTTCCGAACCGTTGTTGCCGACGGCGGCGCTAACTATGGATACGTCATCACCTCGAGCGATTTCCAGCGTGGCGCGCTGACCGCAGCCGACCTGACGAACCTGCGACTGGTTAGTTGGGCCGAGTTCCAATCGGAGTTTGAGAGTCTGTGGATCGAGAACCATCTTCGCCCGCGGGTGACGGAGCGACTTGACCCGCTCCTGTCCTACGTCGAGCCGATTCTGCCCCGCGCGTTTGAAGAACTTTCGGACGATGAAAAGCTCGCTTACCTGGAAGTGCGAGAGCGCTACGTCGATTTTGGCGCGATCGTCATGCTGTTCACGATGTACGGAACCTTCATTTCTCCGACGGTTCCGCAGCTGCCGCTCCGCGAGCGGTTCCCGCCGACTGCCGACGCAGACAAGATGCCCCCCGGAATGCTCGATGCGAGCGCCTATGGCGACTTGCTCGACATTCTCATCCCCCATGGAGAGCGAGCTATCGCTGAGCTCCGGGGGGCGCTCGGTCGAAGGCCGGCTGACGGTTCGGTTGACTCCTGACTCCACTGCTCGCGTCGTGATCCGCGCGCTGTACGACCCGTTGTCGGACCCTGCTGCGGCGCCCTATTCGCGTTATCGGCGGGGTTCGTGGCTGGAATGCAGTCGAACTACCGAGTTCTGGATGTTTGTCGCTGACGTCCATACGCGGCGAGCAGATTCGATTCAGCTCGGCACTGTCTGAGGCGGTGTTGGTGATTGAACGCTTCGCCTACACGCACCCTAGATCAACGTCCTTGTGCCGCAGACTGGGGTGTAGCCCCAAGTCGTTAGGCATGTTCCGGGCTACGACACTTATACCGTTGGTGCATCACGAGCGCTTGCACGCGAGGAGGCGATGATGCCGAGTGAACGCGCACGCGTTCTCATCACGGTGAAGGCATCCCCCGAGCCGTCAAAGACCTACGGCGACACAGTCTGTGTTGCGGGTGTTCGGCTGCACGATGACGGCTCTGTTTCCTGGGTGCGGATCTATCCCGTAGCGTTCAGACACTTGGACAGCGAGCTTCAGTTCAAGAAGTTCGAGGTCATCGAGGTCGATCTGACCCGCTCAACCAAAGACGCCCGAGCCGAGAGCTACCGCCCGAATTGGGAGACGCTGTCGCGACAGAAACAGGGCGACAAGTTCAAGACCTATCCCATGGACGCCCGAGGACACGTGCTCGACCAGCTCATCGGACCGACCATGTGTGATCTTCGCGCTGGAGTTGAGGCCGACCTGAACGCGCAGTCACTCGGCCTCGCGGAGGTGCGCGAACTCAAGTCATTGAGATTTGAGGACCACGGCCCGTGGACCGACGAGCAAGTGGCGAGCATGACGGCCGCGATGAGCCAACCTGACCTTTTCGGAGAGATTGACACCACTCCCGTGCTCATCACCCCGCGATACAAGGTGCACTACGACTACCGGTGCATGAACCCCGATTGCAAGGGTCACAAGCCGCGGATTCTCGACATGGAGTTGAGCGCGCTCCAGCACCACTACCGGTTCAGGTCTGATGACGAACTTAAGGCGATCATCACGAAGAAATTCCACACCGAGGTGTGGAACGAGAAGGTCAGGACCTACTTCTTCGTCGGAAACTTCGGCGACATCGTCAAAAGGAAGAACTTCTCGGTCTTGGGCGTCTACCGACCGCAGCGCGAATCTGACTATAGGGCCACGCTCTTCTAAGCAGCGACGAGCCGTGACCGCAGCTCCACGAGTACAAGCTCACGATGGCAATGGCTCTCGTCACGTTCGAAGCAGAGCAGCGCGACCGTGCCTGTTTCGGCAAGTTCGAGCACCCGGTCAAGCGCCTGATGCGCGGCCGGTGTGCGCAGGAGTTCGTTGAACTTCTGGCGTGCTTCTTGCGCCTCAACGCCCTCGACCTCGCTGAATCCGCCGCGGTTGTCGCGGGGGTTGCCAAGAGCGGGCAGATGTTCGTACTCGATCCCGTCACCCGCGAGCCGTTCTCTGAGTGCGGTCTTCGACAGACCCCGTTTGCGGGAGATGGGGTTCAAACGGACGTCGACGACGGTTGAGACGCCTCTCAGGCGCAGCCGGGAGACGAGTGCATCTAGATCGAGGCCCTCGTATCCGATGCCGATCACGTTCGCTTCCATGAACACCAAGTCTCGCATCCTGAAACGCGGCGGGGCGGCCCTGAACCGCTCCGCGGACCCGAGTGCGAACGGCGTGCGACGAGGTGCCATCACCCAGAGTCGGTCTGACCAGCCCAAACAGCGGCAACGCGAGCTCCCTGCTTCCCTGATCATGCGAGCGAACCCTTGACTGGGGTCACACGGACACGGCGCGACCAGGCACCCCGCGAATATTCTAAGGATGCGGTGCGGGTCCGTCCGCCTCGCGAGAAGCAAAGTCGACACGTGGATGCCACGGCTCGACAGGAACCGCCGCTCTGTCCGCCGGTATTCGTGCGGCGGGTGAGGTCCACATCGCGGGGTTAACCGCTCGTCCGCTTGGATTTTCCACTCCGGACGGCGCCATTAGCCATCTGTTTACGTGCGTGTAGACCTCGCCGATTCGGCAGAATCTCCGTATGCCGAGTGTGTTGACGGTGGTCACGGAGACGACCCGATCGGTCATTGACCTGTTTGAGGTGTCTTTGGACATCGACGCGCACGTGGGTTCGATGCGTCAAAGCAAGGAACGTGCCGTTGATGGAGTTAGGAGCGGGCAGATCGGGCTCGGTCAGACGGTAACGTGGCGGGCCCGGCATTTCGGGGTGTGGTTCACGATGACTTCGAAGATCACTGAGCTGGAACGACCTGCCCGGTTTGTGGATCAGCAGGTTGTCGGTCCGTTCAAGTCGTTCCGCCACGAGCACGTGTTCGAAGAGGTCGACGGGCTGGCCCGGATGACGGACACGATCACGCTCGCCTCACCAGTGTTTGGCCGGGTCGTCGAGTTGCTCGTCCTGGTCCCCTATCTGCGCAAGCTGATCCAGCAACGGAACCAGCACCTACTGGGACTGCTCGAGTCGACCCCCTGGTAGCGCGCAGCAGGACCAGCTTGCGGGTGGGCTGTACGGCGATGCTCGCGGCCGCTCCGGGCGAGGACGACCGGGCCGGGCAGGTCGGGGTGCTCACGACGAAGTTGACTAATGCCGGCCGCGGGCAGCAGCTCGCCGCGGAAGTAACGCGCTACATCACGGAGGCCGACACCGGGACGGACGCGCTGGACTTCTTACTCGCCTCCCTGAGTCCAGTGCCTGCGGACTAGCGAATCATCGACCCCAAATCGAGGACTGAGGCGCAGAGGGCAATTGCCTCGATCGCGCCGCCAATGATCACCAGGACCAGGCGAGCGTTCTTGTCGGCGACCCAACGCACGCCGCCAAACACGATCGTGACGAGCGCGACGATTGCGATCAGTGATATCCAGAACGGCTGGTGACGTGCGAACGTTGCGATGACCACGCCGAGTCCGAGGAATCCAGCAATAACTGTCCCCAAGATTCTCTTGGATCGTGTTCTGGCCCAGGAAAGGTCAGCGGTAAGCATGTCGATACGATCCGTCGCGTCGGCAGCTCGTTTGTCTGCCGCTTTCGCAGCCGCCGCTTGCTCTTCAGCTCGGGCACGAGCGGCATCAGCTTGTCTCTGGGCTTCCTCTTGCTTGGCGCGCGCCTCGGCCAGTCCTTCAGCCTGGATCAGGGTCGTCCGCTTTGCGCGCGCAGCCAGGACATCGCTGGCAAGCGACACAGCCGTTCGCGCGTTTCCGGCGCTGTCCAGCGAATTGTCGAGGGTTAGTTGCGCGTAACGGATGTCGAGTTCCGAACCGCCTGACTCCGGGCTCAGCTGACGGGCGAGCGACATCGCGACATCACTTGGGAAGCGCGACGGGAGCAGCCACATGGCCTCTTCTACAAGTTGCGTCGCCGCAGCCTCTGCGAGGTTGACAACGTCGGTCGGCGGAACGGTGACGGACAGTAGCGTGCCCCAGCGTGCCATCGAGAGCGTGAGCGGTACCTTGTCGCTTTTGTCAAGCGTTCTGTAGGCGGGAGCGATGTGCCGATCCGACGTGATGATCCAACCACCCGGCCATGTGTTTCCCTTCTGCCGGCGACGACGCCTCCAGATGTTCGCCATAGATTGCGCATCACGCTCTACGGCGAGCGTCGACCTGCCGGTTGAGCTCGTCTCCAGTTCGCGGTTCAACGCGGCGAGCGCTCGCTGAACGTGGGACTCGTCCGCGTCGTTGCCGTGGGGGCGCACGATGACGCCGATGTCGACGAGTTGAGTGGACAGTTCACGTGCCGCCGTCACCATGTCGTCGAGGGACTTATACGTCTTGTCACGGAGTACCTCCACGCAGTACGTGGTCAGCTGATCTTCCACCAGCGAGGCGTACCACTCCTCTTTGACTCCCCGCTCGTGCGCCTCCCTGAAACTCTGCTTCACCTTCGGGATCTCTCGCTCGACGAGGGTGGCGAGCTCATCGAGCGAGTGTTCGCACACGATGACTTCCCACCCTGCCGCGATCGCAGTCGACAGCAGGAAGCGCGCTCGGGCTCTGACTCGTGCAGGCCCGATCAGGTCAACCAGCACAGGTGTGTCAATCAAGGCTCGCTGGCCGGTCGGGTCTCCGAGTCGGCGCATCGTCTCGGCGGCATCGCGACCGGCAACATAGGAGTGCAGCACGCATCCTGTGGTGATCAAGCTGACGATTTCGTTCCCGAATGGATCGAGCGGGTCAAACGCCGCAAGTGCGGCCGTCTTGAGAAAGTCCACCGTGGCCGGATTGACCCGACTGTCCTCAAGCGCGGCGTACACCTTGTGCTGGTCGATGCCGCGAGGGATCAGCCGGTTGCCCACGACTTTCTCGACCTTGCCCATGTACGCGTCCTGCGCTGACTGAATCCCGAGGATAAGTGCGCGCAGTAGGCGCTCAAGCCAGAGATCGGCCGCTTCCTGGTCAATATTCACGCCCAGGCCGTCATGCGCACGTCCGATTAGCTGGTCGCGCGTGCGCGATCGAAGCTCAGCGACCCAGCTTGACTGACCATCTACATCGTCAACTCCGCGAGGAGTCAGCGACCAAAGCTGGCTGCTGTCCAGCCCGGCCTTCTTGACCACCAGCCCGAGTTCGATACCGAGCTGCAATGCGATGACGACGGAGTCTTGCTCAGTGTTGGCGCCGGGCCATATGCGGTTGACGACTGTGACTACCTCGGCGGTCGTCTTGTCACTTTCGCGAATCGCCTGGCAAGCGGCAGCGAGGATCAGGTCCGACTTAGTCGCTGAAGTTCGCGAGCTGACGAGCGAGTGGATTGCGCCGATGAAGGCGTAGTCGCCGTCGACTGACACGTCGTCGCTATCAGTCAGGTTGGAGCTGAGGCTCACGCTGCCAGCGTCGCTCACGTCGCCTCTTTCGGGTCTCGGGCGCGTTTGTTCGTAGATAGCAATGGCTATCACGAGCCACCGACGCGGACTTGACGACACGCGCGTGCCACTGACCTCGCCCGGACGCTCTGAGCGAACGACCTTGAGAGCGATCTAGCTAGCTAAAGATAGCCAGCGGAAGCACCCTCAGCGATTTACCACGCACACGAGAATCAAGCTTGAGGTCGAGAAACTCGTCTGCCTGCATTCCGGCGACCCCCTGCCCCTGAGCGAGCGTCGAACGCATCTCACCGACGAGGTGGTCGAAGGCATCTGCAGAGAAGTTCCGGAGAAGCTTGTTGCGCGCGAATGTCGGAACGTCGTCCTCCACTCCAGAGATCACCTTTCCGAAAACGGTGAAGATGCCATCAAGAAGACGATCAGGATCCGCCGTGATGAAATGCTCCCGCTCGCACACCGTGATCGCAGTTAGCGCCGGATTACCAGCGATCCTCCCGTAATACTCACGAGTCGTCCCCTGCCTGGCATCTGCTTGGACCGCGGTTGCAATCGCGCGCGCGAAGCTGCCCTTAGCCTCGACGTCGACGCGCATCTTCTCGGCATGCGCTCGCACTCCATCGAAGCTGGCACCATCGGGGTAAGAATCCGTCCACTTTTTGCGCGCCATCCACTGGGCGATGGCATCAACAAGCTCGGGCGTAACGACTTCAAGCGCGAGCGTCAACTCAACTGGGTCGAAGGAAGTCGTGTATTCCACGAAGGCGCCGGGTTGGATAGAGGTTGCATCCGCCGCCGAACTGACTTGGCTCAGCTGGCCAACTTCGCTTAGTTGCTTTCTGACCAGATGCAGGTAGTAAGCCTGTGAGTAGACGAACTGCTGCCGAGCGGCAGTGCCCGTGCTCGATGTCCAGCTGCCGGAGGCGCTTAGATCACCCGTCGCCTTCACCTTGAGAGCACCCACGAACGGGAACTTCGCTGCGCCGTCGGCTCCGGCGGAGGCGTCCGCGGCCAGCGACTGCTCGTCGCCAGTGGTCGAGGTGTTGTCACGCGACTCCTCCACAATGAGAGGCTGCCCAAACAGCTGCTGGAGGACACCAGCAACCTGGTCCGAGTTCTGATAGATCGTCGCGACTGGAACACCCGAGCCACTGTTTGGTGCATCGGTCGCAAGCTTCTTTCGAGGGGGCATGGGTGAATGCTCTCGCGCCCCCAGCTCAAAGAACAGGCGGACACTCCGGACCTTGGTTCAACCGCACATCCTCGCTTAGAGGTCGTGTTGAGTGCTGTGCCATGGGAGCGGTTCGCTCATCAGTCGTGCTGGCCTGACTGGAGCAGGATTTGGCGCGTGGTCCTTTGTCGGAAGCTTCTCGAAGAATGGGCGTTCTCGCTGATGACGTGCATGCTCTCGGTGGTTGACTTCACTGGTCTAGCGGACGACGATCCAAGCGTGGCGATGACTATTCCCTGTATGGCAGCGACTATTGAGCGCCGTCTTCTCGTGAACTACCGGGTTGATCCCGATGCAGGGGCAACTTTGCTTCCCGAAGGCTTGCGCCCGCAAGTCGTCGACGGTAGTGCGGTGGCCGGGGTGTGTCTGATCAGGCTCGGCCATTTTCGGCCAGCGTGGATGCCGGCGACGGTAGGTCATCGAAGTGAGAACGCGGCTCACCGTGTTGCTGTGGAGTGGGACGGGCCTGAAGGTCTGCGGACTGGTGTGTATATTCCGCGTCGGCACAGTGCCTCGGTGCTCGCACGGGTCGCTGGTGGCCGCGTGTTCCCCGGTGTGCATGAGCGGGCAACGGTCGAGTCCGTTGAGTCCGCGTCGAACTTGAGCGTCAAGTTCGACGCGGCCGACCTTCACCTTCGCGTCGATGTCGAGGTCGTGGCCCGGGGAATGTTTCGCAGCACGCTCTTCTCCGACCTCACTACGGCGTCGGAGTTTTTCCGGAAGGACGCCGTGGGCTGGTCTCCAACGCGTTCAGGGCGCCTCGAAGCTTTGCGGCTCGACACCAACGCGTGGCGAGTCGAGCCCGGTCACGTCTTGCGGGTGGAGTCGAGCTTCTTCGATGCGCTCCCGGCGGGCACCGCACAGTTCGACCACGTGCTCGTGATGCGGCAGGTTCCCGTCGTGTGGAGCAGCCCGATCGAGAACCCACCGGGAATGTTCTCGAGCACGGCCACCGCTGCCTGAACGGAAGCTACCGACTCACCCTGGGCCAGGGCCGGCCGCAGCAACGATTCCGAATTCGCCCACCCGGAAGAACCACAATCGAAGGCCGCAGGGATGGCGTGTGTCCGTAAGCCGATCCTGTTGCGGGGCGTGTGTCAGCGACTACTCCACAGGCGGCCGACAACTGCTTGTATGCGAAGCTGTCGTTCGTGGAAGTTCGAGAGTACTCGGTCGCTGAGGCCTTCATGGCCGCTCACGCGTTCACGTGGTTCTCGTCGGCACGAGATACGGCTGAACTTGCCTCCGAAGTCAATGACGCGAGCGCCATACAGCGTTGGCATGCTGCTTTGACCTACGTCAAAGCCTTCCGGCCGTCATTTCCAGTGGGTTTCCAAATAACCTCAGCGCCCCCCGAAGACCCGGCCATCCTGACAGTTGAGCAAGGTTATGACGCTCTTGCGGCCTTCATCGATGCGTACAACCGGCTAGGGGTGACCGAGGCGGATCTGTTCGCCAGTTACATCGATGCCGACCCCGCCTCCTGGCCCGAATGGCTCAGCTGCTTGGGCATTTCCGCCTAATCACATTGCCCGCAGCACCATCCCTCACCGTGGTTGTTGTGTGGCAGCGTCATACGCTGGGGTTATGGGCGTCGTTGCTGTGGATTGGCATTTCTTCTCCATCACCGACGCCGAGGATTCCTGGATGTCCCCAGCCGTGCCACCGGATGATGAGGACTGGTTCCTGGGGTCCCGTGAACGCGAGATCCAAGTATTCACAGGTATTGCAGCAGGCAAGCTCGAGGTCCCCGTCCACGTGCTTCAGGAGCCGCCAACACGGGAATCCGAAGGCGACTGGGACGACGTCGCCGAAGCGACGATGCGCGTCCCCAGCGGCAAAGGTCAGAGTCGCGGGACCAGAAGACTTCGGAACCATCCACGAGGTGGCTGCCAGCGGTTGGCTTCGCATCCGCGTGTGTACCGCACTCGCGATAACGACATCTGGGACCTCGTAGAGGACTTCCCACGCGGTGAGAGATACCTCATCGAAGTATGGCCGACGTCCACACCCCCTCGAGTGCGCGACGCTGACCGTGCGCCCGTCACGATGGGCGCGACCGCTACCAGCGGTGGCGTCGCTTCCACCCCAACAGACGACCGAGCCCGAGAAATGAACCTGCAACGCCAATCCAAACGCCAGAAAGACTGAGACCCCAACGCGCAAGCGGATCGTCTTCCGCGCCCGTGGCCGGGGGCGCTCCCGTTACAGATACGGCGTGAGGTTGGTCAATACCACTCGGTAGCCGTCGGGGTTGAGGTGGGCCCCGTCGAAGGTCAGCTCCTTCTTCAGGTTGCCGCGCTCGTCGGCCAGGCCCGCGCTTACGTCGATGAAGTGGAAGCCGAACTCGCCTGAGAGTGCCTCGATCTTGTCCGAGGCGGCCTGGAAAACGGGGTTTGAGCGGGTCGCGAAGAGCGTTTTCTCGTCCTCGTCGTTCTGGAAGTCGACCGTGTTGATCGGGTAGTACCTCAGCGCGTAGGTTTCGCAGCCGGGCAGGCGCTCAGTGATCTGGCGGAAGATCTCACGCTCGTTGGTCAAGAACTCCTCCTCCGGTATCTGGAACCCGATGTCGTTCGTGCCGATGTTGATGAAGATCTTCGACGGCTCTAGATCGAAGACCTGCGTGTCGATGTGCTTCAACAGGAACGCCGTGGTTGTGGCTCGCACGGCGCGGTTGTAGATGTACTTGTCGAAGGCGACTTCGCCCGCCTCCTCCCATTGCTCGATGGGGAAGATCTCCATCAGGCTGGAGCCGACGAAGACGATCTGGCCTCGCTTCGCTGTCTGATTCGCCGCAGCATACTTTGCGATGAGCGACGTCTGAAACTTCTCCAATTGCGGGTTCAGTGTCAGCGAGTTCGTTTCTTTCGACATTGTCTTTCCCTCTCCGGGTCCCATTGCGAACGGAGCGCCGTGAGTGTCGTGGAGATCCGGCCAGTTGACCCCGGTCATGGCCATGGACTCGATCTAAGCCTAGACATCGACGCAGTCCCCCCGTTCGGGACAGCGCTGCCATGGCCAGCTCGACTCGGGCTCACGCTCAGACCTGCTCCCCCATTCCTCGAAAGACGATCCCGTTGCGCGCTGATAGGGATCGCCGATTCGGGCAGAATCCTCGTATGCCGAGCGTGTTGGTCCTGGTCACGGAGACGCCTCGATCGATCGCTGCACTGTTCGAGGTTTCGTTGGACATTGACGCGCACGTGGGTTCGATGCGGCAAAGCGGGGAACGCGCCGTCGATGGAGTCATGAGGGGGCGAATTGGACTGGGACAGACAGTGACCTGGCGGGCACGGCATTTCGGGGTGTGGTTCACGATGACGTCAAAGATCACAGAGCTGGAAGGGCCGGACCGGTTTGTGGATGAGCAGGTGGCGGGCCCGTTCAAGTCGTTCCGCCACGAGCATCTATTCGAAGAGGCGGATGGTCTCACTCGCATGACGGACACGATCACGCTCGCGTCGCCGGTGTTCGGTCGGGTTGCCGAGTCTCTTGTGCTGGTTCCTTATCTGCGCAAGCTGATCCGGAAACGCAACCAGCACTTACTTGCGCTGCTCGAATCAAGCGCCGAGTAGCGCGCGCAGCCGGATCCATCTACGGCGTTACTGTGATGGCAGCTACGGTCGCCTTGTGCTCGACTACACATCAATTCCCGCGCTCGCATACGTCGTGCTCGAAGAGAGCTGGGTGCTCGGAATCTCCGCTCGCCCCGGCGTCGTTGAGTTCGAAATGGATCTCACCTTCGCTAAGGACCACCCCGAGCTGAAACCTCCGAGGGCAGGCGACATGTATTACGGCCGGACCGGGACGATCCAGTTCACGGGCGTCACATCGCTCACGTGGTCTGGTCAGGGCGCCCCTCCAGCTATCGACGCGAACGGCGCGCATGACTATGACGCCATTGACTCGTTCCAATGGCATGGGACGATCTACACCCTCGACGGCAGTTGGGGAGCAATGCGCATTGACGCGGCAGACGTCGAGGTGACCCTCACCGGTCCGGCATAGCCGCACTCATATTGCGCAGCAGGATCCTTGTCCGGGGGGCTAGCTTATGGGCATCGCGTGCCGGGCCTGCTGGGGCTTGTATCCCTGCTTACGCAGCCAGTGCTCGGTGTACACGATGCGATCTGGGGCGATGATCGTCAGCGGATCCGCTAGAGTGCGATGATCGCTGTTTTGGCGTGGTCGAGCCGTGTGGTGAGTCCGTCGGGTGTGTTCGGCGGGAGGTCGTGGAGTGGGAACCAGCGCACGTCTTCGCTTTCGTCGCTGACGGTGATGGTTGCGTGTGGGTCGGCGATTGCAACGAAGCCGACGTCCCAGTGAGTGGCGCAGGAGAAGCCGCTGTTCAGTTCGTGCCGATTCAGGTCCACGATCGATTCGGTCAGAAGTGTGAGGTCGTGGATGCCGGACTCTTCGCGTGCTTCCCGGACCGCGGCATCCGCGACGGTGTCGTCCTCTGGCTCGATGTGACCACCGAACTGCACCCAGAAGTTCCCTTTGCGGTGGAAGCACAGCAGGGTGCTCTCAAGGTCGGGCGAGAACACGAAGCACGATGCGGTGACATGTTCGGGGCCGCCGTCACGTCGAAGGCTCGCGTCGCCTCGGGATGACACGAATTCGATGTACGCGTCTCTTTGGCTCGATGGCGGCAGGACAGCGATCTGATCAAGCACGTCGTCGTGAGTCATCCCGCCATTGTGGCGCCTCACCGAACGAACCGCGGAAGGCCTTCAGGCCCGTCGCAATGCGCCGCTGGGGATCCTTCCGCGCGCATCTACGAATCCAGTTGCGCTGCGGTCAGGTGTCCCCTCATCCCGTGCCAGAAGAGCAAGAAATCGACGGAGTCAGAGTTGAGGTCGAGTCGTGGCCGCCAACGGTGGTTTCGAAGTCCTTCCGTGTCATGGCGGTCGAGTGCCAGGAATGCCTGGTGCCACTCGTGGCCACGTCCTCGTAGGATCGGCACGAGAGAGCCGAGCCGCGGTGACTCTGGCTTGCCGCCGAGCGCAGTCCACGCGTCTGACGCTGGCTCCTCATCGAGTGGGAGCTCGAATGGGACAGTGACATTGAACGATGTTGGTGCATCGCGGTCTCGCTTCCTCCAGCGAATGGAATCGCCTGCACGGGTAAGGACGATGACCCGCAACTCTGCAGCGCTACCGATGGTCAGCCGAACGCGCCACTCTGCATGCCAAACGTATTCGGGTGCGTCGGACGTGAACCGCCGCGCCACCCAATCGGCGCTGAGGGATACCCGTGATGCGTTGAAGTTGCGCACGGGCGCGCTCTCTCTCCCATTAGGCGGACCTTTGACGATAAGCCCAAACGAGCAGACGAGGCGCTCCATTACGGATCGCTCAGCGGACGACGGGAAGGGCGGAGTCTCCGACCGTGCCCGCAGCAACTGTGAGACCCCCGGACCCGGCCCGGCTCGAACGGGCAGCCACCCTCACCAACTGCGGGCTGGACGCACCCTTACCGGGTAGATGCGCCTTGGGCGGGTTCACAAAGGAGAGTCAGCCTAGGCACGCGAGGTCAGCTTCGCAAGCACGGCCGGTTGGCAATCGTTGTCTGATCGATCGTCTAACGGCCGAGGTCGTTGAACTCTCGCCGCAGATACTTCGGAGCCTGGACGCTCCACGCTTCCGACACGAGCTCGGCAAGATGATCTTCGCCGATGCCGGCCATTCGGAAGGCAACCTTCGGCTGACCCCAGGGGGTCGTGGTGCGCAGGAACACGTCGGGCGCCATTTCGATAAGAGCGAGCGCGTCCATTCGGTCAGCGACTTTCACCCCGACGACGAGCTCGGCCGCGACTATCTCGCGCATGTCAGCGGGGACGCTCGGCCAGGGATGGCACTCCCACGCATACAGCTTGCCGCGAACGAACCATGCAGCACCGCCCGTCGTCGCTCGCTCCTCGCTACCGGGCAACGCAGCGGCGCTCCGGCGCAGGTCGTTGAGAGTTGCCACCATTTGACCGTAATTCGCACCACCGACACGAAAGCACAAGGCATCAGTTGGCGACCGGCTATCGGATGTCGGCGCGGAGATCTGGGAGCGGGCTCGCCGTAGGGTCGACACATGACGGATGCAGGAGTGGACGCCAGCGAGCGACCCAAGATCGTGTGTCTTTGCGGTTCGCTGCGTTTTCAACACCTGTTCCAGTCAGAACGGCAACGTCTAACCGCCCAAGGCGTTATCGTGCTTGGCCCCGAAACGATCAGCGAAGAACTCACGCCATCAATACGTGCAGCCCTTGCGGAGTTGCATTTGAGGCGGATCGATCTGGCCGATGAGGTTCGGGTGGTGAGCGAAGGCGGCTACCTCGGATCAGCGACACAGGGTGAAATCGAGTACGCGCGGCGGAAGTGCAAGGCAATCAGTTCGGTCGAACTGAATCTCGACCTTTGAAGACGTGCCGAGCGACCATCAGCGTCCGATGAGAGACCGGCTTCCGGGCTGTCGCGGCCGGTCGCTAGTGTTTGCTCGTGATCAAGTTCTTCAGCGTCGCCGACCGGGAGAACATGCCCTCTGAAGCGGAGGTGCGTGAGCTTTACCGCGCCGCGTCGGTGGAGCCGCCGCTGAGCGAGCCTGAGTCCGTTGCCGACCTCTTCGCTCGTCTCTACGCGTTTGCATTGTCGAGCGAGGATCTGTCAGCGGTGACCGCGATGGAGCACGGACGTTTGGTTGCCTTTGCGTACGGCCATCCGTGGAGCTGGTCAGAGCAGCAAGACGCATGGTCCGCGCAACTGCGGGAGCGCCTCGGAGTGGTGTCCCAGACCCTTGAGGGAACGCACGTGCTCTCACTCCTTGCTCGGCACCCTGACGCCACTGGGACAAGGCTCGGCGCCCGAGTGCTCAATGCTTGGCTGGCGGGCATCGACAACAGTTGTGTGTGGTTGCAGACCAGCGACATGAAAACACCGGCGCTACGCCTCTACGAACAACTTGGATTTGTCGCCATCGGACATGGCCCCGACGCACCCAACGGCATGCCCGGACTCGTCCTATACCGGGAAGCGGCAGCTCGCCGAGCGATCGGTCTGCGTGCATCGATGTGTGACAATCTTGGCCGCGCAGCCGGTGTCACCATTCGAGATCGCGCTCGAGCACCCGGTCGGGCACAAAGAAAGCCCACGCGAGGTTGGATAGTTCGCCCGCCGCGAACGTCACGAAGCGGCCGCTAGACGCGGCCGCGCGAAACACCAAGAGAGTGTGCCGCTGCGAAGGGTAATCGGGATGGGCGATGACGATCCTCCTGTCCGTCGCCATCCAGGAGGAGGTCCACGGATCAAGTCCTCGAACCTGGATGGGATCACCGTCCCAAACCATCGCCACGAGATGCCATCCGGGCGTGATCTCCTCGACCGTGCTCATCGAGTTGGCCGGCCCTTTCTGTTGACCTCGGCGGACGCAGCTATCGGATCAAGCGACCCACCGCTGAGCGTCTGCATGAACTAGACGGTAGCAACGACAGTCCGCGCGACGCGATGTGGCCAGGTACGCCACAAGCGGGTCGGTCAGCGATGCAGGCGCGGCACCGTGCGATCAGTGGGCATCGCCACCGCGGTTGGGCTTCGGCATTTCGTCGATCGGCTGCCCGGCCCGTGACCACGTTGCAGCTATGCTCACGGGATGTTCCTCTCTGCTGCCGGGGAATATCGGCGAACCAGGGCAACTGCAACACTCGAGAATGGAGATGTGCGATGACGAAGTTCTTGGCGATCATCTCCTGGACTCTCGGTGTCCTGGGCGTCGCCATCATGGTCATGACCTATATCGACGCTGCCCGAATCGGGGTCTGGGTGGACAAACACCAATCAGCATCGTTTCCCGATTCCGTGCCCGAGTTCGTGATCGCATTCCTTGGGTTCATGATCGTCGTTCTTGCAGTGATCATCGGCGCAAGGACACTCCGCCTCCGCGAGGACGTACAGCGGCCAACCCGAGAGACAAACAGCGATCAACCGGACAGATAAACAGACGAATAGACCTCTGCGAGCCTGCCCACGCAATGCGCCCATTCGAGATGAACACGAGCGGATCGGCTTACGCGCAGAGGTTCTGGGTGAGTTGCTCAGTCCGGCTCAAAGCCTGGTTTTGAACCGTCTTAGGTTTGGTGCCGCTGTTATGCGGGTTGCGGCTCTCGGTTGAGGGTCGCGCAGTGGTCTGCCTCGAATTGCTTGGGGCTGAGCATGCCGAGGCTACCGTGGAGTCGGCGGGTGTTGTACCAGTCGACCCAGCCGGCGGTCGCGAACTCGACGTCCGCGGGGTCTTAAACGGGCCTTGATGGAAGACGGTGGTGCGGATGCATTCGGCCTTGTAGACGCCATTGATCGTCTCCATCAGGGCGTTGTCATATGCGTCGCCGACGGTTCCGATCGAGGGTGCGATCTCCTCCAACGCTAGATGGTCTGTGAGTCGGATCGACGTGTATTGGGATCCTGCGTCGGAGTGATGGATCAGCTGCACATTTCGATCATTGCAATGTACGCAACCAGAGGAACAGACCAGAAAGCCATGCGGCTCATGACGTCCGCAAGCGGAACGGACATCGGGAGGGGTTGCCTGGTCGTCTGGCAGCACCATTACCGCCGACCTGGACACATTGTGTAAACGCGATCGTCGAATTAGCCGGCCGATGTCAGGCCGGTTTCCCGTGCATTCGCGACGGCCTCGAGTCGGTTCGAGGCGTTGAGCTTGCGGTAGAGGCTGCGCTGCTGTGTGCGGACGGTGCTGTAGGTAATCTGGAGCGACATCGCGATCTGGCGAATTGATTGCCCTGCGATGATGCGGTCGAGTACTTGCTGCTCGCGAGGGGTGAGGTTGATCAGCGTGATGGAGTCCGGGTAGATCTCGCGGCTGGTTTCGAGCGACGACTCGATCAGTCTGCGCTGGGACGGGGTGAGGTGGGAGGCGAGCGTCAGGAGGTCGTGTTGCGGGACCGTGGTGAACGGGCGCACCATTCCGGTGTGTTGGGCGGTGCTGGCGGCGCGACCGAGGGATGTGGTGGCAAGTGAGTCGTCGCCCATTCGATAGGCGGCGACGGCTTTGATCACGAGCATCTCGAGCCGGTGCCGTCGGCTGGCCTGGTGTTCCCAACTAGTGTTCTTCGCGAGGCGTAGCGCCTCGCTCGGCTCGGCGGCGAGCAGCGCGAGGCGCGCGCGGGTGGTCTGCAGCAATGTATGACCACGGTAGAGGTCGTTTGCGATGCGGTGTGCCTGGTTCCCGTGGCCCAGTGCGAGGTGTGCGTCGGCGGCGATGTGGGCGGTTAGTGACGCGAAGGGCTGGGGGAGGGTAGCCGTACCGAGTGTCGCGTTGGCTCGGTCGATCGACTCCAGGACGCCTGCGGCGTTCCGGGTGCTGACTGCCAGGAGCGATCGGGCGTAGAGCTCGTAGGTCGAGAGTGTGTTGGGAAGGACGTTATCGAGCAGGGCTATTTCCGCGGCGGCGGCCTCGGCGAAGTCGAGCGTGTCCGTGGCAAGAAGCATTCGTGCCGTGTGGCCTGAGGTCTGCATGAACGGCGCGAGCCAGGTCGTCGGTGGTTTGGCGGCGGCGCTCCGCCTGTGGCGGCGAAGCCAAACCGTCGCTTCGGGGAGATTGCCGTGCAGCGCGTGTGTGAGTGCGAGTTTTGCGGCCGCGTCGGCTTCGACGTAGTCGAACGCGCCATCCGTGGAGCGGCGGAAGGCGCGCTCGAAGCGGGCGGCAGCGGTGAGCAGGTCGCCGGCGATGAGCGAGGTCTCGCCGGCGAAGAATTGCACGGATGCGTAGAGGTCGACGACCGTCCGTGGTCGAGCCGCGCGCGCTGCTTCGGCCACGGTCACGATGCGGTTGCTGAGCTCGATGGCCTCCACCCATCGGGCTGAGGTACGTAGAGCCAGGAGGCAGGCCAGCGCAGCGCCGATCGCCGAGGGAGCGCGCTGGCTTGCTCCCAGTTCGGCGAGGTCGGTGGCGAGGGCGGGAAGGATGTCGGCGCTTATGGTCGACTCGTCCTGCTGGAGGAAGATGCTACGGATGGCCCGGGACGGGGTTGCCTCGGGCGTCGCGAAGAACTCCTCTTTAGGGGTCGCGAGAATAGCGGTGTTGAGGTTATCGCGGTGATTGAGTATGAGGGTTCGCCAGTGTCGGTCGATGATGCTGACCACGAGGTGCCAGTCCTCGGCGGCGATCGCGTGTTGGAGCGCCGCCGCCGGCCGTCCCTGCTCTGCGTACCAGCGACCAAGTTGTGCGCTCAATGTCCGGAGGCGTCCGGGGTCGCGTCGCTCGAGTTCATCGCGTAGCACCTTGCGGGCTGTTGGTGCCCACCGATACTCAGACTCGGAGCCGGACGCGTCGGGGGTCAGTAGGCCGGTAGCGATGAGCCTTTCCAGGTATGCGCCGGACGACTCGTTGGCTGATACGAGTCCGGCCAAGTCTGGGGTGACGCTCTCGGGGACGGAGGATGTCAGTGCGAAATCAATGAGCGCGGTGCTTGGAATCCGCGGCAGGAGTTCGCGGAGCCACCCGGAGGCAACCCGCTCCATCAGTGCGGGAACGTCGTCGACCGTACCGTATGTCATCGCCTCGACGAGCGCGTGCACCATGGCCGGCCATCCGCCGATCCCCTCGTGGACGGTCGCAGCGAGATCACCGGCGGCTTCGAGCCCTGCCAGGTGGAACAGCTC
The DNA here is from genome assembly GCF_022761015.1 of Humibacter sp. RRB41. Lineage (GTDB taxonomy): Bacteria > Actinomycetota > Actinomycetes > Actinomycetales > Microbacteriaceae > Humibacter. The sequence continues at coordinate 725,290 of NZ_JAKWJQ010000001.1, read as the reverse complement.
TGTGATCTCTTCCTGCGTGAAGAGCAAGTCGCGCGCCGTGACCGTGACAGTCGGGATCCCTCGGACGGTGTGCGGAGCGAAGCTCTGGAAACTCCGCATGCCGACAATGAGTCGGAAGCCGGGGACATGAGTAGCCAGATCGATGAGTCCCTCAGCGGCTCCCTCGACCGTGACGTTTTCGAAGTTGTCAATCCATACCGTCAGCGGGTGGCCTGCGGTGGAGATCATTCTGGCCGCGAGTGATTGTGTGCTTCGACTGTTTGCCATCGCAGGCAGGGGGATGCCGGCATCGGTCAGCGCGTCGACCAATGAAATCCAGAATCCGTTTTGATCGCCCTCTCCTGAGCGCACCCGGAGCGTGGCGACGTCTCGCCCCTCACCGGCGGCGTCCGTCAACCACTGCCGCACAAGAACGCTCTTCCCGAAGCCGGTCGGAGCACGGAGCAGACACAACGGCACCTCGCGGTCGAGGCTTGCCAGGATTCGGGGCCGGGACAGGATTACGCCATTGGGCGAGTGGATCACTGTTTGGCCGCGCTTGAAGTGCTCCGAAGATTACTCATCCCCATGGAACGTTGGCCTCCCAAAATCTCGCCCTCGGAGTGGGGGTGCTGAACTTCTCCATCCCACTGGAATATGTATAGCCCACTCGTTGCGGTTACAGCCGTCGAACAGTCTCCCGCCGCCGGGCGGGAACACGATGAAGCCCCGATGAAGCATTCGCCGTGTTAAGCCGCCCGCTCCGCCTCGGGCCGGATACGCCCTCATTTACCCCGATGAAAGCCCGATGAAGTTTGCGGCCCGGTCCGTTCCAGAGACCCGCGCTCTAACAAACTGAAGTTCGGCCGGTGGCTCGAATACCAGATGGTGTGGGTGTGGGATCGCCGGTGCGCAGGATGCTCCACGGGGGACGTCCATTTCGGGGAATGGTGAGGGGGGTCCGATGGGCCTGGACAGTCGTGGATTCTTGTCCTCTGCGTGGTGGCACGGGCGGTGGCACCTGCTGGTTGCTTGTATCAGTGTGGTCACGGTCGCGATGGTGATCGTCCTGCTCGCGCAGCCCTCACCTGCGCTTGCGGCGACGACTGCGAAGCACGAAATCACGGCCGACTGGGCGGGGTCGCCGACGCCGACCAATGCGCCGTACGGCACAACGGTCACGGCAGAGTTTCACGTGAACACGAACGACGCCACCAACCCCGCGGCCAACGATCCCGTCAACAACGTGCGCGCGACGCTGACGGTCGCCAACGGCGTGTTCGTCAGCATCCCGCCGGTCTGTGCGACGACGGGAGTCACGCCGCCTTCGGCGATCACCGCGAACGGCACGCAACTGCTGTGCAACCTCGGCACGATCAAAGAGGGCACTGCGACGGTCATCCGGGCCCGGGTGAAGTCCACCGGCGCCGTCGGTTCGCGGCTGTCGGTGTCCGGCACCGCCACCTCGGATTCGGCGACCGCTCCGGCCGGGCCAGCTGTGACACCGCAGTTGTCGATCACCGGGTCGCACGGCATGGACCTCGTGATCAGCGCGCCGAACCAGAACTATCAGCAATCCACCGCCCCGAGCCGCAGCGGCGGCAACCGTCAGACGGTGATCGTCGACTACGGGCTGAGCATGTCTGCAGGCAGCATCCCCGGACCTTCGACGTACACCTTCACCCTCAACGTCTCTCCGACTGTCGCGGGGCAGCTCACCGGGCTGCAGTGGGAGGGCTGCGCACCAGTCGACGACAGTGCGCAGGCCACCGGCATCCCGTACTCCGACACGACGCACCCGAACCGAACCAACGACCCGAGCTGCACCATCAGCGGCAGCGGCACCACGTATACGGTGACGTTGACCGGGCTTGACTACTCGCTTCAGCACGTGCCCACGGCCGACAGTCTGGGCACCGCGATCCCGTCCGCCACGAACTTCGTCGCGTCCGGGAAGCTGATCTTCAGCTACCCGACGCCGATCACGGCGAGCACGGGTGTCGACTTCACCGCTACGCCGAGTACGTTCACCTTCACCGACGGCGTTACACAGCCCGAGACGAGCGCCGCCAACGACGCGTCGGACACCACGCTGGTTCTGCCCGGTGCGTTCGCCGACCAATGGGCGCCGACTGGACCCGGCGCAGGCCGCACCGCGTGGGATGCAGCGTACTTCGCGGCGCCGGGCGCCAGCGAGGGCGACACCTTCCCGATACCGGGCGCAGGTAGCTCCACCAGCCCCGGAACTCCGGTGCCGAACAACGAGCTCCCGGTGCTGAGCAACGCCGACAGCACGGCCTGGACCACGTACACCGGCCCGGGCGGCGCCGACCTCGCCGGCGAGTGCACGATGTTCGCGAACACCGCCGACTTCACCGCCACCAACGTCGACTTCTACGGAGTCGACGGTGCGGCGCTGTCGAACATCACCTCGGCCCACATCTGGTATCGCACAGATGCCATCGACACGAAGACCGAGACCTGTGGCGAGCCCGTCGGAGTCGCGGGGAGCCCGTGGACTGAGGCAACCATCTCGCCCGTCTGCGCAACGCGCACCAACTACATCTCGCCGGTGTACTCGGATGACAACTGCCTCGTGACGCTTCCTGCAGGCGTCACAGCCGTGAAGATGACCTGGAACCCTGCGGTCGACAAGCAAGCGCACCACACCCTGCGCGCATGGGGTTACGTGCCCACGACGGCAACCGTCGGATCCGACTCGTGGACCGTCGGCGCCTTCAACGCTTCCTATGACACGAGCACCGTCTTCCCCGGGGGTTGGCCTGCGCTGAACAACTACATCAACATCTCCGGGAACAACACCGTGTATGCGACGATCCCCGGCTGCACTTACGCCGCGCCGGCGTGCAACACTAACGGCCAACGCGACGCCATGCGCATCCAGGGCGCCAATGGCGTGATCACCAAAACCACTCCCGACACCTCTGCGCTGCCCGGCGTCCCGGTCACCTACCAGCTGACCGCCGAAGCCGACATCAGCGTCTCGACCCCGCCGGCGCAGACGTTCCCGGTGGTGGACACCTTGCCGACCGGTATGAGCTATGTCGCCGGTTCCGCCACTCCGGCCCCCGTGGTCACGACGAACGGGAGTGGTCAGCAGGTCCTCACCTGGACCTTCACCGGCGTTCCCGCGAACACGGCTCAGCACATCATCTATAAAGCGGAGACGGCACCGAACAGTGCGATCGCGCCGGGAACGGTGCTGACCAATACGGCCGAGATCGACGTGCCAGGTGACAACAGACCGGCCGCCGCGAGGCAGGCCAGCGCAAGCGTGATCGTACCGAACAGCGGTGCCACGACACTGGGCAAATCGGTGGAGGCTAACGTGCTGTCCTTTTACGGCGACTCGTCCGCGTGGGACCTCGTGGTCAACTCGCAAGATCCGGTGACGAACCCGTTCACCGACACGATCGACGTTCTTCCGGCCAAGGGTGACACCGATGGGACCAACATCAACGGCAGCTACACGATCACCGGGGTCGACGCACCATCCGGAGCGACCGTGTACTACACGACAGCCGCCCGGACCTCGCTGAGCGAGGACTCTCGCTCGGCATCGAACGGCGGAACGCCCGGTTCCATCAGCGACAACACGGTCGGATGGTCCACGACCGAACCGGCGCACCCGACGGGGATCCGGATCATCGGACCAGCACTCGCCCCGGGCGCCTCGCAGAACATTCGCATCGCCTTCAGCACCCCAGCCGGCACCGACTGCGCCAACCCGGCGTCGTCGGAAAACAAGCCGGGCCAGAAGATCGTGAACACGGCCGACTCCATCGCGGGGCACACCGGCCTGCCGATGCTCTCCTCGGCCACGACCACGATCGGCGACTGCTACGCACTGGATCTGAAGAAGTACGTGCTCGAAAAGGACGGAGACCCGGCAACCACTCCAGGATCACAGAACTCGGACTGGCAGGATGCCAACTCGCCTGCTGACTATCAGCAATACTCCGCCGGGGACACCATCCACTACGCCATCGTGGTAACCAACGTCGGCACCGGGACCCTGACGAATATTCCAGTGATGGATGACCACTACAGCGCATGCACCTTCACCATCGCGAGCCTGGCACCTGGTGCGACAGCGTCGCACCAGTGCATCGCGACCGCCACCGTCGGCACGACGGTGAACACTGCCTCGGCCTCTGTGACACCGCCCTGCGCGGGCAGCACCTGCCCACCGCAGATCACCGTGAACGACCCTGCGGGCGTGCTCGTCCCGCAGGCTCCACACGTGGTCAAGACCTCCAGCAGCGCCTCCGGCGCAGCGGTGTCGCCCAGACAGAAGATCCAGTACACAATCACCGTGACCGAGCCGGCAGACAGTGTGGCACCATACCTGTCGCCCTCTCTGACGGACTCCCTGGCAGGCGTGACCGATGACGCGACATACAACAACGACGCGGTGGCGACCACCGCGTCGGGCGCCGCCGGAACCGTCTCGGTCGACTCCGCCGCACACGTGCTGACCTGGACCGCGCCTCTGCTCACCCCGGGGCAGGTCGTGACCATCACCTACTCCGTCACCGTGAACTCCCCGCTCACCGGTGATGGCATCCTCACCAACACGGTGACCATGCCGCACACCAACTGTGACCCTGCATCGTCCGACCCGGCAGACTGCATCGTGACGCACGAAGTGCAGTCGTTCATCGTCACCAAGGTCGCCGACAAGACGACGGTGCAGCCCGGTGAGACGATCACGTATACGATCACCGCGCACAACAACGGCCAGGTCGCATACACCAGTGCCGCTCCCGCATCGTTCACCGACGACCTGAGCAAGGTGCTCGACGACGCAACCTACAACAACGATGCGAAGGCCTCCGACGGCAGCACCGTCGACTACAGCACTCCGACGCTGTCCTGGAGAGGGGCTCTCGCCGTCAGCGCCACGACGACGTTCACGTACACCGTCACCGTGAACACGCCGGACACCGGCGACAAGCAACTGCGTAACTCCGTCGTCGGCGGGAGCAATTGCGCCGCGGACTCAACCGACCCCGACTGCACCGTCGCCATCCCCGGGCCGGCACTGCAACTGAAGAAGACGGTCGACCTCAGCTACGCCGACTTCGGCCAGAAGGTCCACTACACGATCGTTGCGACCAACGTCGGAGCAGGCGACTACACGACGGCCGACCCGGCGGCGTTCACCGACGACCTGACCAAAGTCCTCGACGACGCGAGCTATGACCAGGATGCGAAGACGAGCAGCGGCACGCTCTCCTACGGCAAGCCCACCCTGTCGTGGCACGGAGCTCTCGCATCCAGAGCAAGCGTCACGATCACTTACACGGTGACGGTGCACAGCCCAGACGACGGGAACCTGTCGATGGACAATACGGTCACGACACCGACGGGAGTCTCGAGCAACTGCGGTACCGGCTCCACCGATCCTGCGTGCCGGACACACACGCCGATCGCGGCGTACCACGTGGCCAAGAGTGTCGACGCGTCGACGGTGAAGCTCGGCGATGTGCTGCACTACACGATCAAGGTCAGCAATGTCGGCGCTGTCGCGTACACATCGGCGCACCCAGCGTCACTGATCGACAACATGACGAAGGTGCTTGACGACGCCGACTACAACGGCGACGTCAAGGCCACGTCCGGCGCGCTGAATTACGCAGAGCCAGACCTGTCCTGGACGGGTGCGTTGCCCATCGGCACTACGGTGCGGATCACGTACACGATGACCGTACACAAGCACGACACTGGTGACGGCGCCCTGATCAACATCGTGACGACGCCGACCGACCCCGACGGGGCAAGCCAGGCGAACTGCCCGACCGGCTCAACGGATCCGGTCTGCGCCACCCGTACCACGCTCCCGGGCGCCGGACTGGCAAGCACAGGCAGCAACCTCACCCCGCCAATCGCCCTCGGCACACTTCTGCTTGGGCTCGGCGCCCTTCTCATGACCGCCCGTCTGCGCAAGCGCCGTCGGACCACCTGAGAACCAGGGTCGGCAGATCAGCCGCGGCAGGGGCGGAAGCCCCGTCGCGGCTGGTCGCCGCATTCATCCGCCGGCCCGCTTCGACCACAGGTCACAACGTGCTCGCGGGAACAGAGCCGCGCCCTACGAGCTGCCTACCTACACAGGACAACGAGCCCGTGGGCCGGACGATGGCGGCACGGATTTTGCGCCACCGCAGGAGTGGCCTTTAGTGAAGCATCCTGGGTTTGTTCCTATGTTTTCTGAAACGTCCTGCTCGTTCGTAGGATGCCCGGTTATCTCGCGGCATTTGTGATCGTTCTGGGCTGGAGGCGGATGTATCTAAGCCTTCTCCGTTGAGTCGTTTGATCGCCCTTGTGCTGCAGCGGCGCCAGGGGCGGTGGGTCGGAGCGTTACGTGTGCGGTGTCGAGAGTATGCGGTTGCAGTAATGGCCGGTCACCGCGGCTTGCGGAGTCTGAGCAGGTCGAGGTTAAGGGCTGGCATGGACGCGACGACCCCGGCGTAGAGAACTGCGTATGCGGTGCCGATCCAGCGTGGGAGAGGGGGTGGCAGAGGAAGTGCATGGCCTCGCAGACTCGGTCGTCGTATGGAGGATCGCGTTGAAGCCGGCGAGCCGGTTCTGAGGATCGGTCAGCGCGCAACCGAAGCCGGGCCGCTGCCGACACGAGGTTGCGGGCAGTGTTTATGTCGGGGAGGGCGCTAGGTGGAAGTGAACGACGTCCACGATGGAGTCATCGCGGATGCCCGGGTAATGGCCCCGTAGCCCGTTTCTGAGGTCATCGGCGACGTTGCCGTTTTCCAACTGAGCATCCGCATCCGTGATCTCATCGAATCGCTTGGTGTCGATGAGATCGACCACACCGCCCAGTCGCTTGTACTCATCGTCGAACTCGAAGACCAACCACGCCGGCCCCACCGCACACGGGTCGTCGAACCGGGTCGTCGCAGTCTTCCGCCCCGCGACGACGTCGTCGAAGTAGCGCGGGTTGAAGCGGATGAACCGTTCCGGGTTCGCATCCGGGAACCAGTACGTAAACGGCAGCAGGTGCCGGATCGAGACGAGATCCGGACCTTTCGAGGTCGGCACGATCACGTTGCAGCCCGGCTGCTGATCGAGGAGCACCTGACGGCAGCGCCCGCACGGCGCGATCACCCCTCGGCCACCATCGCCGACTGCGACCATCGTGGTCAACGGTGCCGCGCCACCGGACGCCGCAAGCCCGAGGACCACCAGCTCCGCGCACGGGCCACCGGTGAAGTGGTAGTCGTTCACCGCCGTGAAGATCCGACCCGTGAGATCCATCGCGGCAGCAGCAACTGTGTGATTGGGGTCGCCGGTCAGCGATTCAGCTTGGCGTAGCGCGGCGTCGAGCACGCGCTGCTCAGGTGGGTAAAGCACTCAGCCACTCTGCCAGAACCATCACGCGTGCAACTCCCGATCGCCGATCGGTACTCGGTCGTGTGTTGATTGCGGTCTAAAGTGCCGCTGTGGTGATGAAGTGGCTAACTCGCGATTGGGTTTCGGGTGACCTTGAAGACAATGAGTGGGAATCGATGAGTGCTCGCTATTACGAGCATCTCGCCGCGATCGTTCCCTCGCTCACTGGAGGGGCAAGAGTCTTAGCGACAGAGGTGAGCTTGTGTGACGCACAATTCGCAGGTTTCAGTTCGGGGACGATGACTCCCTTCAGGTGCGAGCACTGATCGGCGATCTCCAGGCTGGCTACGAGTTCGCGGATCTGACGTACCGGCACGTGGAGCTCGTGCTCGATTCTGGCGTCACAGTCGACTCACTCAATCTGTTCGCCCCGCGGACTGAGGTCATCTACGACGAACTCGACCTCCTCCCGGACGGCCGAGTCGCCCACCGCGTTCTTCTGTCGCAAGCTGGTGAATATGAGGTTCGATTCACGAGCCTCGCCGCTAGTCGTTCGCCGGCGCAACCGCGCGACCGCCGCAGACAGACCGATGCGCGACATGCCCATAAGTGGGTCCTCGAGCGTGCGTCGTCTAGCGCACGCTCGAGGATGGGTTGGTGTTTAGTCGCTGGTCGATGTTGTGGCGCGACGGCGACCTTCGCGGTAGATGGTGGCGCGGGAGACGCTGAACAGTTCAGCGAGTTCGGCCTGGGTGTACTGGCATCCGTCCATCAGCTCGTACAGATGAGCGCGTTGCGTTCGCGACAGTTTGGGCTGCTTTCCCTTCAGCTTTCCTTTCGCCTTGGCAACAGCCATTCCTTCTCTGGTCCGCATTCGGATCAGGTCGGCTTCGAACTCGGCCACCATGCCGAGGACATTGAAGAGCAACCTGCCTACCGGATCGGTGGAGTCGTACAGGCTCCCGCCCAGACTCAGGACAACCCCCTTGGCCGTCAACTCGTCGGCGATGTCCCGCGCGTCTCGCAACGATCTCGCCAAACGATCCAGCTTGGTGACGACGAATGTGTCGCCCGATCGAACCGATGCCAACGCCTCCCGCAACCCTGGGCGGGCACGATTGGTGCCCGTCAGACCGTGATCGACGAAGATCCGACTCTCATCCACTCCTAGCCGCACGAGCGCATCCCGCTGAGCAGTCAAATCCTGTTCAGCAGTCGACACCCTCGCGTAGCCGACCTGTATCTCATTCATCACCACACCGTCACGCAGAACCGAAACGTCCGCAGCTGGAGCCCGTCAGCGCGCGGGTCAGGCTCCGGTGACGAGGCGTATTCCGGTGCCGAGCTCGTTGAGGAGGTATGGCGGGAGGTGGCCAACGGCGAAGGGCTGCAGGTACTCGCGGCTGAGGGGACCGAGTTGGGTGACCAGGGCGACCGAGTCCTTGTTCAGCCCGGATGCAACGGCGGGGATCAGGACGTTGCCGGGGAAGGCTTCCTGCGCGAGGTTCGAGGTCAGCGGGATCACCAGCACCGTGTTGATCGAGGTCGCCAGCAACCAGTCGTCCTGGAACACGACCGTGGGCCGGATCTTCCCCGGTTCAGAGCCACGCGGGTCACCGAAGTCGGCCCAAACGATGTCGCCTCGGGCGATCACCACTCTGAGCTCGTGGAGATGATCCGTTGCGACTCCGTCAGGAATAGGCCGTCGTCTGATGGCTGACCCGCCTGGCTCAGAACCTCATTGGCGATCGTCGTCAGAGAGCTTGAGCCTTCCAACTCGTCGGCCAGTCTTGCGCCGGCACGACGGTAGAACTCGGAACGACTCATGCCGTTACGCTCCGCGACTCGCTCGAAGCGCTCGAAGTCCTTGTCAGGGACAGAGATCGCCGTTTTCATACACCAAAGTATAACCGGTATGAACATCGATGGCGCGTAACGGGATCGGCTACCGAACGCTGCCCGGCTGGTCTGGCGCCGGGTGAAGCTGCAGAAGAGAGGTCATCTAGCGCCAGCCGTCGAGCTTCCAGGATGTTCGTGGTCGCGTCGTCGTCAAGACCATCGAAGCTCACCCCTGTGAGATCCAAAGCGACGGCAAAGAACGTTTAGTCGAGGTAGTCGACACCGGCGTACGAATAGGGGTGCACGGCCTGGAAAATCGGCCGCACGAGATCGGCCGCTTCTGCGCGGATTTCGGTTTCCTCTGCCAGCTCTCGCGCAGCCGCTTCGTTGTTGGGGGAGGTGCAGCGTCTGGTTGAAGGGTCTTCGTGTCGTACAGGGTGTCTCCGTACGTCGGATCGGGTTCTGTGAGAACGAGCCATCGGCTCCGTGAGCGAGCGCGTCACATCGGCCAGCTGCCGGGAGCCAGGCTGCGAAGTAGGCAGAACTCGTTGCCCTCCGGATCAGCGAGGACCACCCATGACCGCCCGTCTCCCTGTCCGACGTCCACGCGGCGCGCCCCGGCGGCCAGGATGCGTTCCAGCTCTGCGTCCTGGTTCGTGTCCACAGGCGAGAGGTCCAGGTGCAGCCGGTTCTTGACGGACTTTTCCTCCGGCACGCGGAGGAAGCTGATGGTCGGAACGGCAGGAGCCGCCCGCAAGTCGGCGACCCGGTCATCCGCCGCGGGCTCGGGAGGTGGACCAATCTCCACGATCTCGGCGGCGTCCTCGGACTCGGGGTCGTAGACAACATATCCGAGCACCTCACACCAGAACCTCGCCTGTGCTCGGGGATCCGAGCAGTCCACGATGATCTCTTGCAGTCGGCTGGCCATGACTCCGACCATAATCGCTTCGAGGATCAGGCACTCCACCAACCGAACTCAACCTTCGACAAGCAGCCCAATCTCAACGGTCCGCTATGCGAAGCGACCTGCGACGCCAGTGCTCAGCCGCCTTCGACACGCGCACAGTCGGACGGCTCGTCGCCGGTATACCCCGGCGTACGCATGAGGATCGGCTTACTCGCAGAGGTTCTGGGTGAGTTGCTCAGCCCGGCTCACACCCTGGTTTCATCCTCCGCAGGGGTCCGAGGGGCGCAAAGCCTGCGAGTGTGATCCCGCCGACCAGAAGCCCCAACGCAACGATAGTTCCCAGCCAACTGCCGGAGTACGTCGTGATCGTGCCGGCGCCGTCAGCTCGGTCCCATTCGCAGGCGCGACCCAGCGGCCACATCGTGGGGTAGCCGGTTACAACACCGGCACGTTCGGAGACCTCGGCCAGTTCAGAGCTCGGCCCCTCGACCAAGCACTTGAAGGTTGACCCCTTATAGTTGCCAGCCGCCAGCTGGCCGACCGCGAGGAACACACCGAGAACCACCGCGATCAACCCGAACACGATGAATCCGTGCCGTCCACGTCGATGGCGGTCGCCGGCTTGGCTCATCCGGTCAGCCTACGTTCAACGATCGAACGGACCTTGGAGTCCCGCCCGCAACACGATGGGCTTGCGGACAATCCTCGTACCTCGGTTCAGGGATCGAGCGGGCGAAGGAGCTGTTTCAGATTCCGCGGTAGGTGGCCGAGTACTTCGAGCCTTCCCTTGTTCTACGAGCATTCCTAGCCGATCAGAAGGTTGATTGTTCGCCTCGCTCTGGGGTCTGAACGATCAGGGGGGCAGGCAGCATTTTGAGCCGGGACCCGCCCGGGTAGACGACCCGAGTGGCGGCACTCGGCCAGGAGTGAGCCGCTCGAAAGCGAACTGCGTTCAGGGAATGAGCACGATCTTTCCGTGCGGCGCGCGGCCAAGGCTGAGCTCCACAGCGGAGCGCCAGTCGTCGAGAGGGAAAGTGCGGCCGATGGGTAGGCGGAACTCACCCTTGGCCGCCTTCGCCGCGTACTGGACGGTCGGGTCGTAGGCTGGCCAGCCATTGATGCGAAGCATGTCCAGGTTCACTCGTGCGCCGAGTTGTCTCGCGTCGTCGTGGTTGCTGACTGTCACGACGTCGTTGGGGTCGCGCACGGTTTCGATCAGAGTCGGGATGATTCCGGTTACGGGCGGAGCAGCATCCAACACCAAATCCACCGGACCCGTCGCCAGCTCGCGCACCCGGTCGACCATTCCTTCGCCGTAGCGCGTGACGTGCGCGCCGAAACCGGTGAGGTCAGCTTCGAGGGCGGGCCCGGCCGTCGCGATCACATTCGCGCCGCGATCGAGGGCGACCTGCACGGCCGCATAGCCGACCATGGAGCCCGCGCCGTGGACGAGCAGAGTGGTGTCGGAGTCGACGCCCATCGCATCGATGGTCCATACGGCCGTCTGGACGACCATGGGCAGGGTTGCCGCGTTGACAGGGTCGAGACCGTCGGGGATCGGTGTCCAGGAGCGCAGGATCGCGACCTCAGCGGCGCCGGCGCTCGGTTGACCTGCATAGTCCGCGGAGCCGACGACCAGGTCGCCGATCGCGACATCGGTCACATTCTCGCCGACGGCATCCACTCGACCTGCGACATCGCAGCCAACACCGCGTGGCAGTGAGCCGGCCATGAACCCTCGGCAGATCTGCCAGTCAGCGGGGTTGAGGCCCGTCGCCTCGACTCGCACTCGGACCCGGTCGGCGGGCGGGTCTGCGACCTCGGCGACCTCGTACCGCAGAACGTCGAGCGGCTCCCCGTAGTCGTAAAAGCAGAGAACTCGGGAGGTGATGGTGGACATGGCGACTCCTGACTCATTTCGTGACGGCACCGTCCTCGTAGTGACAGTCACTGACAGTATCACGTTTCGACAGTGACTGACTCATCAGCGCTAAGATCCCTTCATGCCTCGAAGCGGCGCCGACGCGCGCAGACGACTGCGCGAAGCCGCGTTGGAGCTCTACCGAGAACGCGGCTTCAACACGACGACGACGGCGCAGATCGCTGCCCGGGCCGGAGTAACCGAGCGCACCTACTTCCGCCACTTCGCGGACAAGCGGGAGGTGCTCTTCGACGGCGAGATGGAGCTCCGCAACACCATCGTCAGTGCGATCGAGACCGCACCCTCAGAGGAGTCTCCGCTGAACGTGCTGACTCGCGCGTTCACCGCAAGCGTCCCCTTGTTCGTCGCCGGCAGAAGTGTCGCAGTATCGCGTCAGGCGATCATCGAGGTCACGCCTGCACTGCAAGAGCGCGCACACGCGAAGACGGCTGCGCTCATCGAGGCGATCGCCGCGGCACTGACCGCGCGAGGCATGCCGACGCCGTCCGCGGCCCTGGCAGCCCGAATCGGAATGGTAGCCTTCCGACGCGCCGTAGCCGACTGGGACGGAACATCCGACGACGAACTCGAGCAACTCATCCGGAACACCGTCGACGAAGTGCGAGCGCTGGACTGACCTGGGCGAGATGCCACGACGACCGAGGACCCGAGGATCACCGCAGACCGGCACGAATACCGCGCCGCCAGGCTGGCAGCGAATCCGATCGCGCCGAACGCCGGCGCCCCACGGGGATCTGCAAGGTGATCCGCCGGTCCTGTCTCTCACTCGGAATTTCGAGCACGAGATGGCAGCCTGGCGAAACTATCAGCGTGCATCGCGCAACGGAATTCCTCAACTTACCTGGCTGAGGCTGAGGCGCACGCTCGAGGATCGACTTGCGGGCGCTGTGGGGGCTGGTATGGTCAGCGAGCTTCGCGTGATTGAGAGGATGGGGTGTGCTCGACCTTCTCAAGCTCCCTGTCTCATTCGACACGGCAACCGCGAAGCTGCATCTGCGGCATGCGCGGCGCGATGACCTCCACGCGATCATGCGACTGCTGTCGGACGACCCGATCAGTTCCGGCCGCGGTGACGTTGCCAGCGACCAGGACGAGCCGGCGTACGACGCCGCACTCGATCGGATCATCCAGGATCCCGGCAACGACGTGCTCGTGGCCGTTGACGATGCCGGTTCGGTCGTGGGGACGTTCCAGCTGACTCTCATCCCTGGTATGGCGCGCCGCGGGAGCACCCGTCTGCTGGTTGAGGCGGTCCGAATCTCGAGCACGGAGCGTTCGTCGGGCATCGGGAGCGCGCTGATGCGGTGGGTTGTGGAGCGTGCGGCCATCGACGTGCGTGCATCGGTTGTGCAGCTCACGTCGGATGCCGCGAGGGTCGACGCACACCGTTTCTACCGGCGCCTCGGCTTCATCGACTCCCACATCGGGTTCAAGTACCACGTCACCGCGGCGAGCCCCACGAGTCAATAATGATCCGCCGGCGGTGCCGGGCGTTATGCGGTTCGAGCGATGGGACTGTATTTTGACGAACTAGGGTGATTCTCTGGCGAGCGGGATCGGTGATGGCACGACCTGAACCTCTTGGTAACAGGATGCGGTCCTACGCCCGCGCATACCTGGCAACGGCGATAGTGACGTGTTGCCTCTTCTTCATCGGACTGACCGGAGAGATCCTCAGCCGTGGCGCGCAACCACTGTTCACGGTCGCCCTGACGATCTCACTTGTACTTTTTGCGGCACTGGGAGCCGTCGCAAGGATCCGGCACGGCATTGCTTACGCTCAAAAACCCCGCAACAAGAGCTAGATCGATCTCGCATCCCGACACCGCTCAACGTCCGCCGGAGGATCGCGCATCGTTCAGTGCGTTCGGCTTCCCTAGCTGCGACGATCTGTCTCAGGCTGGAGCTGGAGAACCTGTGGTCTCGCGCATTGAAGTACAGATCGATCCCGCGTTCTTCGCAGTAGCTGCGGCCCGTGGAGTCGTGATCACGGTATTCGTCCCGGACGACCGCACATCGAGTTGGAATGAGCGCAGGATGTCTTGTAGGTCCTGCTCGGTGGAGTACGGGACGATCTCGTCAACGTATGTGCAGCCGCGCAATTGGATGTACCTCTCCACAACAGTGTGGGTTGGCGCATTCTTTTCGGGACGGTCGATCGTCGGGTCCATCTGCAGCCTGCAGATCAGGTAGTCACATTGTCGCTTCGCCTTGGCGAGCATCATTATGTGCCCCGCATGGAGGAGATCGAAGGTGGAGAACGTAATGCCTACTCAGGGTCCCGGGTTGTAGTCCCGCCGTATCACGCCGCCGCCAGAGGGCTTCACTGCTTCATCACTCATACTCCCCCCGCAACAGGATTGGCTGATGAGACTCGGTGTCGATGGTTAATATCGTCCCTCGTCCGGTGTCGGTGGCTCGACGTATTCGAGGTGTTCAGAGGCGGGACCGCCGGCAGGCGGGCCGGCAGGCGGGCCGGCAAAGGAGTCTTTACGGCGAGAGTGAGTCTTAGGTTGGGGTGATGGAGCTTTCGCATCTGGGTGTGCCGCTTGGACCGTTGACACGCATTCATGGTGGCTTCGCCAATCGGGTCTATCGGCTCGACACCGACCAGGGGTCATTCGCGGTGAAGGAGTTGAACCTCTTCGATCGCCGCTGGCCGTACCGCGTCGAAGATGTGTTCAGATTCGAGCGGGCGGCGTTTACTGCCGGTATCCCGATGCCAGAGCCGGTCTCGGCCAGCGAGGACACGCTTGTGCACCGGTGGGTCGAAGGGCAGAAGGTGCCCGAAGCGCCGGTGTCGGCGGGGTACGCGTTCGAGATCGGTGAGGTCCTCGCGCGCATCCACGCGCTCGATATCGAGTGGCCCCACGAGCCAGTGGAGGATCCGACGCCGCGGGACTGGCCCGAGCTCGCTCAGCGGGCGAGGTCAACAGGGCAACCGTGGGCCGACGAGCTCGCCTCCCAGGTCGACACGTTCCTGGAGATTGCCCAGTTCGTCGACACTTGCGAACGGCCAGGTCCGGTCGTGCTGACGCACAAAGACATTCAGCCGTGGAACCTGCTGGCTAGAAAGGGTCGGCCGGTCGTACTGGACTGGGAGCTCTCGGGGCTGTTGGACGTGTCGGGCGAGCTGGGTTCGACCGCGCTGAGTCTGGCGAAGGGGCCCGGCTTTGACGACATCGAGCCGGCGATCTTCCACTCGGTTCTCGAGGGCTACGTCGCCGGTGGTGGGGTGCTGCCGCCAGCAGGCCCGAGCTGGTTCGCGTTCATGCTCGGCGGCTGGTTGGGGCACACCAGGTGGAACATGCTGCGTTGCCTGGCCGGTGCTGAGGCAAGCACCGGCCCCGACCTCGCACTCTCGCACGAGTCCGTGCACAACGGTGTGACCGGCCTCCCCGAACTGTTCAGCCGAGTCCCAGACCTCGAAGCCCGCCTTCTGTGACACCCGATGCTCCCGTCGGGCGCATGCAGGACGGTTTCTTCGCGATGCGCCCCGTCGTGCCCACTGGCCGATCCGTCACGGTGCGCCCTCATTCGGCCCAGCTGCGGAGCCTCGCGTCTACGGCGACGAGGCACTCCAGATCGGTAGGAAACCGCGCGAGCGCGTATGCAGTCAGCCGAAGATGTCCTTCAAGGCACACCAGATCATCGGAGGTTGGTCCGGCCAAGATCAACGGCGGGAACGTCTCGCCACGCCTTACGGCGTCGGCAAGGCGCACGAACCGTGTGTTCGGGACATCGAACACCGTGACGCGCGCCTCGATGCGCTGGGCCGCGTCAAGCGGAAGGCGGCTGCCGCCCGAGATTTCGTTCCAGTAGGAGTACTCGATGTAGCGCACACGAGCCAACGCGTCCGGGCACAGACGCGCCCACACCCAAGGGACGTCTACGGGGAAGCGCGTGAACATCTCACGGTCCTGCCCCCAGCCGCGCGTGGCCGCAAGCAGTGCACGCCGCTGACGGTTGCCGGCATCGTCGGAGATGTCGGGCGCTGTCACCACCTCATCGCCCAGGCCGCGGTAAGCGAGTTCAGCACGAATCGCGTCGCCGAACCGTTCGCTCGCAATCTCCCCGCCCAGGTAGTAAGCAACCATCTCATCGGCGCCGCTGGACCGAATGACCTCCACCCGTCAAGTATCCCTGCCGCTCACCACCGCCCTGAAGCGGTGGGCGACCGGACGCGATCCGGCCCAAGATAGCCCGCCCAGGAGAGGATCCCATTGGGGCGTTATCGGGGACCGCGGAAGTTTTCATTGAGCGGAGCCGTGGAGGGAGGCACCCACTGGGCCACAACCGACCTGTATCGGATGTGCTCCACGGCGCGTCCCTGATGGTCCCATCGCACGACACCGGCCGAGTGCAGCCGGGTCCAGAGGTCGATCACCGTATCCAGTGACACTGGTACAGCCGTCAGACCACGACCCGGACTCAGGTGCCGGGCGTGATCAACGAGAATCAGTGGCGAACGCGGTAGCGGATGTGGGTGGCCTCTGGAGTGTCGATCACTCGCACGATCTCCAACTCGACCCTCGCGGGCAACATATCGAACAGCCGGCGTCCTTGCCCGAACAGCACCGGAATTTGGTGAATCTGCAACTCATCGAGCACGCCGGCCTCAAGCGCCGTTTGTGCCGTGTACGCACCATGGACCAGCACGTTGCGGTCGCCTGCGGCGGCCCTTGCCTGTGCCATCGCACTGGCAATTCCATCCGTCACATACGTGACTGATGGATACATCGCCACTGACGGTCCAGGCGGCCGGTGACTGGGAACGAAGATGGGGACGCCGTCGTGGTGGTCACCGCCCCAGTGGTCAACCTGTTCCACGGTGTTGCGACCGGCGAGGAGCGCACCGGTCATCCTGCCTTCGTCGAGAAAGTGTTTGCCCGTCTCCGACTCGGATTCGGTCGTCGGCCCGGCTTCCGAAGCGAATCCATACCACTCGTGCAGACGCATGAAGTCGTCGCCACCCGGGTTGCCTGGTCGATCGTTCGGACCAGCGATGTACCCATCAAGCGACATCGACATGTAGAGCACTGACGCTGACACTTCGACCTCCATCTGGTGTCGATCCGCCCTGACTTTATGTTTGCGGGGCGCTTCGCGAAGGACGCTGGGGACCCCACAAAAGGCATTATCCGACTGGCTGCAACGGCCGCGCGGTCGCTGCCGGCGGGCGCTCAGGCAGCCCTGTTGTGGGTGTATGTGAGGATCGCGACGCCGTTCGGCGATATCACCGACCCGGTCAGGGTGAAGTGGGCCGGGTAGCCGTCTTCTCCGAACATGCGCTTGCCGGCGCCGAGCACGACGGGGAAGATCAGGAGTCGGTACTCGTCGACCAGGTCGTTCTCGGCGAGCGCCCGAATCAGGGTTCCGGATCCGAATACAACCAGGTCGCCGTCGCTCTCCTCCTTAAGGCTTCTGACAGCCGGGGCTAGGTCGCCGTCGACCCGGTGAGAGTTCTGCCAGCCAAGACGATCAGTGCCAGAGGTGACGACGTATTTCGGCATTCGGTTCATTGCCGCGACTGCAGGCTGTGCATCATTCGCTTGCGACCAAGCGTCGGTGAAGATGTCGTAGGTCCGGCGACCCATCAGCATGCCAGCGGCACCCACCGTCGCATTTCGCATGAAGTCGTTGACGGTGTCGTCGCTGGATGACGACACCCAACCGCCACCTTCGAAGCCGCCGTCGCGATCCTCCTCCGGCGACAGCGGAGACTGGATCACTCCATCCAAGCTCACAAAGTTCACTACGGCTATCCGACCCATGGTGGTCCTCCCGAGCCCGTTGTCTCGACTCCAGCGTCCCACGTTTACAGCGGTCATGATCTGATCCCATCGTCGTCGGCGTGGGCCGCCCCTCGTGGGCGACCACTCACAACTACTACGAGGACCGTCGCCCTGATCCGACATGCTTCCACGACATTGTTAGACGGATCGGACGGCCCCGCAGGTGTTACGAGTTTCCGTCAAATACAAACTGACGGCTCGACAACGCCGTGGCGCCCAATCTGGCGCCGCGGGGACGGTATTCCGACTTCACCCACTGGCTGCTCATCCGACTCGTCGCCCGCAAGAACCTGCTCTTCACCCACATCAGCTACGGCAACCCGCGCACCACCTCCCGCCTCGAAGGCCTCAACGCGCAGATCCGCGACCTCCTACGCCGACACCGCGGCATGACCGAAGAACACCGCCGCCGCGCCGTCGAATGGTTCCTCACCACACGAGAACTCACCATCGACGAAGCGATCACCACCGCAGGCCCCATCCCGAAAACCACAGCCGACCCGCAGCCAGACGACCAACTCAGCCACATCGTCTACGACACAAGCCTCACCGCAGAAGAAGGCCTCTGGACCCGATCAGGACACATCCACTAAACGAACACGCCCGAAGCCATCCACTCTTTTTGGCCGATAAGCCGCGACTACCAACCCCGCACAAAGCAATAGCCCGAACCCACAAAACGTAGGTTCGGGCTATTCCGATGTCCTGAGACATCACATGGCGGTACCGGTGGGATTTGAACCCACGGTGGAGTCGCCCCCACACATGTTTTCGAGACATGCTCCTTCGGCCGCTCGGACACGGTACCGCCGTCTACTGTACTTGACGGGCTCGCGGCGAGCCAATCGGCGGCGCACTGCGGGCATCCATTATGCGGACCCGACGCAGGACGTACGGTGAGGTAATGCGCGCGCCTCGAGTGATTCTCCTCACCTTGCTCGGCTTCGGCGCGGCGACCGGTGTCTATCTCTGGGGGCGGCGGGTGTTCGCGGAGACGAGGCGGGCATCCGCTGTGCTCAACGAGACGTTGCCTGTGCACTCCGCATGGTGGCGCGCGCGGGCGAAGGAGCAGGGCGATCTGCTCTATGTCGCGCTCGGAGACAGCTCTGCGCAGGGCATCGGGGCGACGGCGCCGGACCACGGCTATGTCGGCATCCTGGCCCGTCGCATCGCCGCCCGCAGCGGGCGCAGCGTGCGCACCGTCAACCTGAGCGTCTCGGGCGCCACGGCTCAGGATGTCGTCGAGTACCAGCTGCCCCGCCTCGCGAAGCTGCGACCAGACGTCGTGACGCTTGCGATCGGTGTCAACGACATCGTCCGGTGGAACGAGCGCGGATTCACCTCGGCCGTGTCGACCATCCTGGACGCGCTGCCCGAGGGCGCGATCGTCGCGGAGCTCCCCTACTTCTACCTGCCACGCAGCGAGCACAGGGTGACCTTCGCTATTCAGGCGATCAGACGACTTGCGGATGCCCGCAAGCTGCGCGTCGCCCCGCTGCACGGCGTGACGAAGCGTGCGGGTGTGCAGGGCATCTTCACCCTCTTCTCCGGCGACCGCTTCCACCCGAACGACAGCGGGTACGAACTGTGGGCGTCCGCTTTCGCTCCACTCGTCGACGAACGTGTGGACGAACTGGCGACCGTGAACTGAACTGCTCCTCCCCAGACGCCGTCGTGCAGTGGTTTCCGACGACTGCGAGACGTCGCCCCTTGGCCGTCGGCGGTGTGCCGTAACGTCAGCGGCGGAGTCGGAGGAACGATGGCGAAAGCGCAGGGCGGGTACCGCTGCACGGTATGCGGGTGGACGACCGCGAAGTGGGTGGGCAAGTGCGGCGACTGTCAAGCCTGGGACACGATGGCAGAAGTGGCGCAGACATCCGGCCGCGTCGTCGCCTCGCGCATCGCCGATGACCGAGCGGCCACGCCCATCACCAAGGTGTCCACGGATTCCGTGTACCACTGGCCGAGTGGCATCGACGAGTTCGACCGCGTGCTCGGCGGCGGCATCGTTCCCGGTGCAGCCAT
Organism: Humibacter sp. RRB41; assembly: GCF_022761015.1. Lineage (GTDB taxonomy): Bacteria > Actinomycetota > Actinomycetes > Actinomycetales > Microbacteriaceae > Humibacter. Next base: position 705,432 of record NZ_JAKWJQ010000001.1, on the reverse strand, counting down.
CCTGCTGTCGGGCGAACCGGGCGTCGGCAAGTCGACGCTCCTGTTGGAGGTGGCATCGCGGGCCGCGGCCGCGAAATCGCGGGTGCTCTACGTTTCGGCGGAGGAATCAGCCGGGCAGGTGCGCCTGCGCGCAGAACGCACCGGCGCGCTGCACGAGAACCTGTTCCTCGCCGCCGAAACCGACCTCGCGGCCGTGATCGGTCAGATCGATGCGGTCGACCCCCAGCTCGTGATCGTCGATTCCGTGCAGACGGTGTCGAACGCTGCGCTCGACGGAATCGCCGGCGGACCGAGTCAGGTGCGCGAAGTGGCGACCACGCTCATCCGGGTGGCGAAGGAGCGCAATCTGCCGGTACTGCTGGTCGGGCACGTCACCAAGGACGGCCAGGTCGCCGGACCGCGCGTTCTCGAGCATCTGGTCGACGTGGTCTGCCAGTTCGAGGGCGACCGCCAGACGGCGCTGCGATTCGTTCGCGCGCTGAAGAACCGGTTCGGCCCTGTCGATGAGGTGGGCTGCTTCGAGATGACGGGGGACGGCATCGCGGAAGTCCCCGATCCGAGCGGGCTGTTCCTCAGCCGCAACGCCACGCAGGTCTCCGGCACGTGCGTCACGGTCGCGATGGAGGGCCGCCGGGCTCTGCCGGTCGAGATCCAGGCGCTCGTCATCGCCACGCAGGCTCCGAACCCTCGCCGCGTGACGAGCGGGGTGGATGCCGCACGCCTCGCCATGCTGCTGGCGGTGCTCGAGCGTCGAGCGAACATCCGCGTCTCCGATAAGGATGTCTACGTCTCGACAGTGGGCGGCGTGCGCCTCACCGAACCCGCCGCCGACCTCGCGATCGCGATAGCCGTCGCATCCGCTGTGCGCGACAAGCCGATCGGACAGGACACCGTCGCGTTCGGCGAGATCAGCCTCGCCGGCGAGGTGCGTACGGTAAATGCCGCACGCAACCGCGCGGCGGAGGCGTCACGCCTCGGCTTCCGCACCCACGTCGACGCGTCCTCGATCGGCATCACCCAAGCGCTGCGCGCGGCGTTCTCCTCGGGCCTCAGCCCGCGCGAGAGGGAACTCGACGCGGCGTTCTAGCGTCGCGGTCCGCGTGCAGCTGCGCATGCAGCCGCAGCTGCGCATGAGGGTGCCGCGCGATCCCGTGCCATCGCGATCACACCCTCCGCGAAGGCGTCGACGCGCGTCTCAGTACAGCAGGAACCGTATGCGGGCGATTGCCCACGATTGGCGATGATCGGTTACGTCCTCCGACCAGCCATTAGCCGTTGGGGATGATTGGACGGACTCGACCTCCGCTGGGACTTCTGCCGGCTCTGGGCGGACCGACCCAACTGGCTCAGGCAGCAGTGAGGTTAATACGTGCGAGTATCCCGACAAGCCGAGAACGCCTGAGCGTTGAGCCTCGTATTCCAAATACGCGTGCCCCGGGCTGGGCGAATCTCGTGACTCGAGTGCGGTGAGATCGCGTCAAACCAAGATGCAGTTTCGACCTTCGCTGAACCAAGGGCGATCGCCTCATCGAGGGCCGGCTCCAGATCCGTGTCCTGCGAGCTGAGAACTACCAGGTCAACATCCGGAGCGCCGGACTCGCGCACGAGGGCTAACGCGCAGAGAACATCGATGCCCTTCTCCTGCGGCTTCCCAACCACCATCCAATTGCCCCGCGAATCGGTAACTTTCCGTCCTGCCGCATCGCGTTGGTACTTGTACTTGAGCGGCCGATGCGTCACGGTCACGCGTGGGTCGAGTTCCCACTCTGCCTTCTGTGCAAGATTCCGAGCGTAGGCATCCGCGTCGACATCGACGGAAGGCAGACCTCGATACACGAGGACCTTGGTAAGCATCGCGTTTGAGTACCCTGGCCGCTGGCTTCGATTCCTACAGGCGAGAACTTGGTTGCTGTAATGCAGCGGGTGCACCAAGTGTTCGTGCACGGGCTGATACTGCTCGAACAGCCCCGCTCCCGTTAGATGCACATTTTGGTAGTCGATGACGACAGCGGCACGCAGGTCAGGCATCGGCGCCTCTCAGGACAGAAAAACCCCACCAGTCCCGGAGGACGGTGGGGAGCTAGGTCCCTATAGTCACACAATCATCGAGGAGTATCAATCTCAATGAGCATCGAACGTGGATATTTCGCTCTCGGCTGCATGCAGCGAGTCAACCGATGCGTGGAACGCCCCAAACAGGGACTTACTAGGCCCCTCGCCAGCGGATAAGCAGGACCCGTGAACACCAAGAAGTCAATCGGCATCGCAGCTCTCGCTGGCATCCTCGTGCTCGGCCTGTCCGCTTGCTCGACGACAGAGCACCCCACCGCGAAAGTCACTCACGCCGTTGCCAAGGCAACCCCGACTCCAACACCGACGCCCGACGGGACTTCCGCGCACCCGTACCCTCAAGGAACCGTCACCGTTACTGATCTCGGCAGCCAGTGGGATGTGACACTGACGAACCTCAACACCAACGCAACGGCGACCGTGCAGGCTCAGGACCAGTACGCGACTCTGACGGCCGGGTCTCAGTACTTGATGGGCACGCTGACGGTGCAGGTCAACAAAAATATCCAGACCAAGTACGTCGGTCAGACCACATCCGTCTACTTCTCAGTCGGACCGGTGTACGTCGGTGGCGACGGGAAAGTATATGACTCCTCGAGCGACGTCAACTCGTCTGCGGCACTCACCAGCAATTGGTACAGCCAGCCCGACATTGTCGACAACGTCGGCGTCAAGGTCGCAGGAGACTTCGCATTCGCCGTGCCGACAGCAGCGATCGTGGGCGGTCACTTCGGAGTCGAAAACTTGACGTCGAACAAGATCGTGTACTTCCAGTAGTTGGACCCACGCCGCTACGCGACGTCAACATAGATGACGCCTTTACCGATGTTGTCGATCGTGGAGCGGCTGACGCCGAAGACGGGTGCGAGGGACATGCGCGACTCACCGTTGTCGACGCGCGGGCGGATCTCACGGACCTGGTCTTCGGTGAGGGTGCAACGTGCTCACTGGTCGACGCGGAAGAGTACGGGCATATCTGGCCGGACAGTGATGACTCGTCAAAGCAGGCTGTTGCGGCTGCGTTCGCGGGCCGTCCGAGCGATTCTGCGGACCGAATACGGACTCAGGCCTGAACTTCCGCGGGATTCCGCGAGTTATCTCAGTACAACAGGAACTGCTTGGTCGTCTTCGACGTGACGCCGTCCACCTGCACCTTGAGGTGGTACGACGCGCCACCGGACGGCACGGCCGGACGGTTCTGGTCCTTGCACGTCGACGGGTCTGAGCGTGCACGGTCCCAGGCGATCGGAGTCGACGTCAGGGTCTTGCCCGGCTCGAGGAGCACGACGGTACTGACCGGATTCGTCTGACAGTCCGTCGACTTCCAGTACACCTCGGTACCGCTCGTGATCGTGAACACCTGCTTGGCGGTGCCCACGTCGAACGTGCACGACTTCGATCCCGTGTTCGTGATCGAGAACGACAGCTTCGGCTGGCCGGTCCCGCTGTAGCTGTTCGCGTCGGTGATCGCTTCGACGTCGACGGCGGACATGTGACACGCCTTGCCCGCCGCCGTTGCCTTGGTCGTCGGAACGGTGGTCGGATTCGTCGTCGGCTTCGTCGTGGTCGCCGCGACAGGGGTGTTCGACGAGACGGGTGCCGTTGCATCCGACTCGCCTCTCGGCGCGAACACGATGAGCAGCACGACCACGATGATCGCCAAGAGCGCCAGGCCCACTACGAGGCGTCGGCGCCGGTACACCCTGCCCGGCTGCGGGCCGACTGGATGCTTCAGGCTCGACATGCTGACAGGTTAAGCGGCAGCAGTGCAGCACCTGTGGCAACTCGCCGGGCGCGTGCAGCATCGATCTCCGGCCAGCATGGTAACGACCGGCTGCCATAGCGAACGAGGCATGAGCGCGGAAGACGGTTCAGCCCGGCGCGCGAGCAGCCGTCTCGAGTACGTGACACGCCCGCAGGTTCGACGGCTTCGCCGGTGAATCATCCCAGCCGCCCGCTCGGCCGACCGCGGCGCGCCAGGCAGGGACGGGCGCGCAAGAAAACTCAGAGCAGCTTGATCATGCGGGTGTTGCCGAGCGTGTTCGGCTTCACCCTCGCCAGGTCGAGAAACTCGGCAACGCCCTCGTCCTTACTGCGCACCAGCTCGTTGTAGACATCCGGATCGACTGTCGCGTCGCCCATATCGACGAACCCGTGCTGCGAGAAGAACCGCACCTCGAACGTGAGGCAGAACAGCCGGCTGAGGCCGAGGCCGGCAGCGTCGTGCTCGAGGCGTTCGAGCATCGCGTGGCCGACACCGCGACTTCGCCAGTCGTCGGCGACGGCGAGAGTGCGCACCTCGCCGAGGTCCTCCCAGAGCACGTGCAGGGCTCCGCAGCCGATCAGGTTGCCGTCCGGATCCACCGCGACCCGGAACTCCTGCAGCGCTTCGTACAGGGCCACACGCTCCTTGCCGAGCAGGATGCGGCTCTCCACCAGCGGCTGCACCAACTGCTGGATGCCCGGCACATCGCCGGTGCGCGCTCGTCGCACCCTGAACCCCTGCGACGAGATCGTCGAGATGGGCTCGGTGAGAAGGTCTGCCACGCTCTCAGTCTATGGATGGCCCGCGCATCCTCCGCGCGGGCCTCTCGCTGCGCTGGTGGCGGTGGTGGATCGGGACGCGACGGCGACGGACGCGGCCGCACGGGACGGCGAAAGGGGCCGACCCGACGGGTCAGCCCCTTTCGTGGAGCGGATGCCTACAGTCCGGCTGCGAGGTCCGGCGTCACCGAGCCGGTGCCGATCGGTCCCGCTGCGAGCGCGCCCACCGGGTCCTTGCGTGCCGCGGTCGTGAAGACGAGCTCGCCGTTCACGAAGTCGACGGTCACGTGGTCGCCGGCGTTGAGCTCGCCGTGCAGGATCTTCTCGCTGAGCTGATCCTCCACTTCGTGCTGCACTGCCCGACGAAGCGGTCGAGCACCGAGCGCGGGGTCGAAGCCGACCTCGATCAGGTGCTCCTTGGCGGGCGTCGTGAGCTCGATCGTCAGGTCGCGGTCGAGCATCCGGTCGCCGAGGCGCTTGATGAACAGGTCGACGATCTGCAGCAGCTCCTGCTTGTCGAGTTGCGGGAACACGATGACCTCGTCGACGCGGTTGAGGAACTCCGGCTTGAAGTTCTTCTTCAGCTCGTCCTTGACCTTGCCGCTCATGCGGTCGTAGCCGGTCTGAGAGTCGCCTTCGATGAGGAAGCCCACCGGGCCGCCCGTGATGTCCTTCGTGCCGAGGTTGGTCGTCATGATGATGACCGTGTTCTTGAAGTCGACGACGCGGCCCTGGCCATCCGTCAGACGTCCCTCCTCCAGAATCTGGAGCAGCGAGTTGAAGATGTCGGGGTGCGCCTTCTCGATCTCGTCGAACAGCACGACGCTGAACGGCTTGCGGCGTACCTTCTCGGTGAGCTGGCCGCCCTCTTCGAAGCCGACGAACCCGGGAGGGGCACCGAACAGACGGGAGACCGTGTGCTTCTCGCCGTACTCCGACATGTCGAGAGAGATCATCGCCGACTCGTCGTCGAACAGGAACTCTGCGAGCGCCTTGGCCAACTCGGTCTTTCCGACACCGGTCGGGCCGGCGAAGATGAACGAGCCACTCGGGCGGTGCGGGTCCTTCAGGCCTGCGCGCTGACGGCGGATCGTGCGGGAGAGCGCCGAGATGGCCTCTTCCTGACCGATGACGCGCTGGTGCAACGCCTTCTCCATGAAGACGAGTCGGCTGGACTCCTCCTCGGTGAGCTTGAACACCGGGATGCCCGTCGCCTGGGCCAGCACCTCGGCGATGAGTCCCTCATCGACCTCGGCAGTGGTCTTGACGTCGCCGCTCCTCCACTGCTTCTCGAGGCGCAGTCGCTCGCCGAGGAGGTTCTTCTCCTCGTCGCGCAGGCTCGCGGCCTTCTCGAAGTCCTGCTCCTCGATCGCCCCTTCCTTGCGCTCGCGCACCTTGGCGATCTTGTCGTCGAACTCGCGCAGCTCCGGCGGCGCCGACAGGATCGACAGACGCAGGCGAGCGCCGGCCTCGTCGATCAGGTCGATGGCCTTGTCCGGAAGGAAACGGTCACTGATGTAGCGGTCGGAGAGGTTCGCGGCCGCGACGATCGCGCCATCCGTGATCGACACCTTGTGGTGCGCCTCATACCGATCGCGCAGCCCCTTGAGGATGTTGATCGTGTGGGGCAACGACGGCTCCGCGACCTGGATGGGCTGGAAGCGGCGCTCGAGCGCGGCATCCTTCTCGAAGTGCTTGCGGTACTCGTCGAGCGTGGTCGCACCGATGGTCTGCAGTTCGCCGCGCGCCAGCAGCGGCTTCAGGATGCTCGCCGCGTCGATCGCGCCTTCTGCCGCGCCTGCACCGACGAGGGTGTGGATCTCGTCGATGAACGTGATGATGTCGCCGCGGGTGCGAATCTCCTTGGTCACCTTCTTGAGGCGCTCCTCGAAGTCACCGCGGTAGCGGGAACCGGCGATCAGCGAGCCGAGGTCGAGCGTGTAGAGCTGCTTGTCCTTCAGCGTCTCCGGCACGTCGCCGCGCACGATCGCCTGAGCAAGCCCCTCGACGACGGCGGTCTTGCCCACGCCGGGCTCACCGATCAGCACCGGGTTGTTCTTGGACCTGCGCGACAGGATCTGCATGACGCGCTCGATCTCTTTCTCGCGCCCGATCACCGGGTCGAGCTTGTTCTCGCGCGCGGCCTGCGTGAGGTTGCGGCCGAACTGGTCGAGAATCTGGCTGCCGCCCTGGGCACCTTGCTGCTCGTTCGCTCCCACCTGAACCTGCTCCTTGCCCTGGTAACCGGAGAGCAATTGGATGACCTGCTGGCGCACCCTGTTGAGATCCGCGCCGAGCTTGACGAGCACCTGAGCCGCCACGCCCTCGCCCTCGCGGATGAGACCGAGCAGAATGTGCTCGGTGCCGATGTAGTTGTGGCCGAGCTGCAGTGCCTCGCGCAGAGACAGTTCGAGCACCTTCTTGGCGCGCGGCGTGAACGGGATGTGCCCGGTCGGCTGCTGCTGGCCCTGCCCGATGATGTCTTGCACCTGCTCGCGCACGGCATCCAGCGAGATCCCCAGCGACTCCAGGGCCTTCGCCGCGACGCCCTCACCCTCATGGATCAGCCCGAGCAGAATGTGCTCGGTGCCGATGTAGTTGTGGTTGAGCATCTTGGCCTCTTCTTGGGCCAGGACGACGACACGACGGGCTCGGTCGGTGAATCTCTCAAACATGTGGTCACTCCTTGCGGCGCCGCTGGCGGAGTGCCGGCGGGAGGTCCCCGCGCTCAATCGCGGGACATCCGGATGCCTGCACGTCGGCTCCGATACTTCGAGGGTAATCAGCGGGAGCGCGTCGATGGGCCCTGTTCGCCGTCGGCGTGACGGTGGCGAGACGGGCGACCTCTACTTCGACGTCAGTGCGTTCAGCACCCAGGTCATGCTCTGGCCGGTGATCGAGACATCCGATTTGCGGTCGATCGTGTTCGGCGTCGAGAAGACGGTGGTGTGCGGCACGTAGTCCATGGTGCAGATCTTGCCCTTCGCGGCGGGGTCGGGCACCGTGAGCTCCATCTTGTTGTGCCCGGTGAGCGCGAAGCGCGTCACTCGCGGCGGGCAGGTCGAACTGCCGTAGAGCGTGACCGAGAACTGGTCGCCGCCCTTCAGCCAGACCGAGAACGGTGCCCCGCCGGCGCTGTTCGCCGGAGCGTCGACGCCCTTCGGCTCGCCCTTGTAATCGGTGATCGGCTTGGTCGAATTCTGCGCGCATCCCGCAAGGGCGACCACCGCGAGAACGGCGACGGCTGAGGCCATGACGGTGTGGGCGAAACGGCGGCGCGGCATGCCTACATCGTAGAGGGAGCAGGATGTCTCGATCCGCTCGAAACGGGCTGTCTGCTTCGTCCGTTGTGCTGAAAGGGCGGGCGATCGGAGCGCTCCGGTGCGGCCCCACCTAGGATGCCGCACATGAGCAACCTGGAGAGGCATCCCGCCGAACTCGTCGCCGAGTGCGAAGCGGCGGATGCCGGCGGCATCACGCTTCTCGAACCGCGCGATGTTCCGCTCGGCGGACCGCGCGCGATGCCCGTGCATCGCACGCTCCCCCAGCGCAAGAAATCGACCATCGGCGGCTGGTGCTTTCTCGACCACTACGGCCCGGACGACGTGTCGATCACCGGAGGGATGCGCGTGCCGCCGCATCCGCACACCGGACTCCAGACCGTGAGCTGGCTGTTCCAGGGCGAGATCGAGCACCGCGACAGCGTCGGGTCGCACGCGATGGTGCGCCCAGGCGAACTGAACCTGATGACGGCCGGACACGGGATCAGTCATTCCGAGGATTCGACCCCGGAGACGACAGTGCTGCATGGCGCGCAGCTCTGGCTCGCTCTTCCTGATGCCTGGCGCGACCAGCAGCCGTTCTTCGAGCGCACGGTGCCGACGCCCTCACGCATCGGGGATGCAGTCGCGCGCGTGTTCATCGGGGAGCTGGGCGGCGCATCCGGCCAGGCGACGGTGTTCAGCCCGCTGCTCGGCGCCCAGCTGGATCTGGATGCCGGCGGCTCCGTGGTGCTGGACGTGCGGTCGGGCTTCGAGCACGGCATCCTGCTCGACCTCGGCGACATCACGGTCGACGGTGTCGAGGTGCCGCATCGCCATCTCGCCTACGTGCCGCCGGGGCGCACGGACTTGCACCTGGCGTCCGTCGGCGGAGCCCGCGTGCTGCTGCTGGGTGGTGAGCCGCTCGGCGAGCAGATCGTGATGTGGTGGAACTTCATCGGCCGCACGCACGAGGACGTTGCGGAATCCCGCGAGCAGTGGCAGCACGAGGTGATCGACGGCACGGATGCCTCCGGGCGTTTCGGCACGGTCGCCGAGTATCCCGGGCGTCCGCTGCCGGCACCGGTGATGCCGACCGTGCGGCTCAAGCCGCGTGAGTGACGCCGCAGCGCGAGCACATGTGACGGTTCAGGGGGTCAGCTGTACAGCGGCCTGCCGTCGGGGCCCGCGGGCACGGGCGTGCCATCAGCGAAGTTCGGCCAGGCCAGCGCGTAGCCGGCGACAGCGGCGAAGTCCGGCTTTGCGTCGTTCCCGGCCGGAACGGGGCGGCCGTCGGACAGCCGTGGCCAGGCCAGCGGCGGGTGCGACGCGTGCGCGGTCGCAGCAACAGGACCGGGAGTCGGCTCGGGCGGTGTTGCGTCGACAGCGGCGGAAGTCTCCGGCGCGTCGGGAGCCAGTGGCGCCGATGCAGCGGCATCCGGAACTGCAGGGGCCGAGACGGTGTGCACCGGCGGAGCGGGCACCTGTGCAACGGGCGGGACGCTCGGTGCGGGTACCGGGGCCGGAGCGGATGCCGCCGGCTGCGCCTGTTGCGGATAGCCAGGCTGCGGGTAGGCCGGTCGCGGGTACCCGGGCTGCGCGTAGCCGGGCTGCGAATAGCCGGGGGCCGGCGCCTGCGGATACCCGCCGTACGGCGCACCGTACGCAGGGTACGCCGCCGTGGAAGTGCGCCGGACGCCGTGCGTGCGGTTGATCAGCAGACCCCAGAGCGGAATCAGCACGAGCGAGACGCCGCCGATCACGGCGAGCGAGGCCACGATGCGGCCGTAGATGTCGTAGTCCCAGAGTCCGTTGAACGGATACGGTGCCGGGATCGTGACGAGCACTGCCATGGCTCCGAACGCGGCTCCCGCGATGTAGGAGAGCACCCTGGTGACCGACGTGAACCAGATGCGGACCAGGAGCCTCACGAGGTCGACCAGCGCGAGCATGCCCCTGATGAAGATCAGACAGAGGAAACCGTGCCAGATCGCGGTCGGCAGGTTGAGCACGCCGTCGTTCGGGTCAGTCCAGATGACGAGGATCCAGAGCAACAGGATGTAGGCATCCGTCGCAAGCGATGAGAACTCGAACCACTCCGGCCGGTAGGTGCCGATCGTCGTGTCGAGCCAGACGAGCAGGGCGAAGAGGATGAGCGCCACGTCGGTGCTGATCACCCGGCTGAGCGTGCCTCCACCCGCGCCGAAGAGGATGAACACGACCGAGATGATCGCGCACACCCCCACGACGATGAGCACGATGCGTGCGCCCCACACTCCGAGCACGCTCGTGCGTTTGCTCGATGGCTTGCTCTGCGTACCGTAGATCGCCACAGCGGTCTCCTTGTCGTCGAGTCGCCAGGGTATCGGAGTCCGCGCCGAGGGTCGACGGTCATCCACAGGTGGGCGCGTCGGCATCCGCTCGCCGCCGGTTGTGATGGCGGAGTGTCTCAGCTCTTACTGCCCCTACTGCAGCGCCGACGTCAGCCGCGCCAGGTTGTCGAGCACGGTCGAACGCAAGGGCTGCTTCAGCCAGTCCTCGAGCAGCAGCTGCCTGCTGGCGTCGCGGTACCCCTGCTCCACCCGCCGCATGTCGGCGACGAACGACCTACCCCGCACCATGAGCGAGATCTCGGCGTTCAACTGGAACGACCGCATGTCCATATTGCTCGAGCCGATCACCGCGACCTCGTCGTCGATCGTGAAGTGCTTGGCGTGCAGGATGTACGGGGCCTTGTACATCCAGATCGTCACGCCCGCACGCAACAGCTGCTCGTAGTACGACCGCTGAGCGTGATAGACGAGACCCTGGTCACCGATCTCCGAAACGAAGAGCTCGACGTGGATGCCACGCTGCACCGCGGTGGTCAACGCGGTCAGCATGGCTTCGTCCGGCACGAAATACGGGGACGTGATGATGATGCGGTCCGTTGCGTAATAAAGCAGTGCGAGGAACAGCTTCAGGTTGTTCTCGCCCTCGAATCCAGGACCACTGGGCACGAGCTGGCAGTCGATCTCGTCGTCGGACCTCACAGGCTCGACCGGGTCTCGCTCGCGATCCAGCAGATCGTCTGTCTCGAGATACCAGTCGGTGATGAAGATCGCGTTGAGCCCGGCGACGATCGGCCCCTCGAGGCGAGTGACCAGTTCCTTCCACTTCAGGCCGCGCCTGAGGTTGGACTTCTTGTTGTAGCTGCGGTCGATGACGTTCTGGGAGCCCATGAAGCCGACGTGCCCGTCGACAACGAGCAGCTTGCGGTGGTTGCGCAGGTCGGGTCGCTGGTACTTGCCCTTGAACGGTTGCACCGGCAGCATCAACTGCCACTGCGCGCCCATGCTCGTGAGCCGCTTGATGGTGCGCTTGTAATCCCGTGTTCGCAGCGAGGCGATGTGATCGAGCAGAACGCGCACAACGACGCCGCGCTTCACCGCGGCCTCGAGTGCGTCGAAGAACGGCCCCGTCGTCTGGTCCCAGCTGAGGATGTAGAACTCGACGTGCACGTAGCGTGTCGCCTCGTTCACGGCGTCGGTCATGGCATCCAACGAGCCCTGATAGTCGCCGATGAGCAGCGACGTGTTGCCGCCGACAAGAGGCATCGCGCCGAGATTGCGGTTGAGCGTGACGACGGACCCCAGCCAGGGCGGCCACGGGGTGTCGCGTCGCACGCGCTCGATTCCCTCTGTGGACTCCAGGATGAACTCGTTGACCTGCTGCTGGCGAAGGCGGCGCTGTTTCGGCAGCTTGAAACTGCCGATCAAGAGGAAGAACAGCCATCCGATGTAGGGGATGAAGTAGATGGCGAGCAACCACGCGGTTGCCGACGTCGGTCGTCGGTTGCGCGGAATCACGATGATGGCGACGATGCGCAGTGCGAAGTCCACGACGAGCGCCAGCACGATGATGATCCACGTCAAGGTGCCACTGTCCATGCCACTCCCTCATGCAGCAACGGTCGCGTCGCACACCGCACGCGACGACGGATGCTCGGCCTGATGCACCACACGCATCCGCTGTCGCTTCCCCTGCGACGCTGCGGCTGACGCTAGCACTCAGCAGAGCGGGCGAGTGAACGCCGATCGGCAGATCACCCGTAGCGGCGGAGGATGCCAGCGCCTACGACTTGCCCGGCAGGCCGCGACGGGCCCGCTCCTGGGCTTCGACCTTGGCGTACGCCTTGCGCTCGCTGCGATCGGCGCGCACCACCGAGCTCATCACAACCCAGAACACGAGGCCCACCAGCACGGTTGGCGCGAGCGCCCAGATGATGCCTGCCCATACGCCGTTCATGATGACGTCAAGGATACGCGGTCGTGCTGGGGGTGATCTGCGCCCCGTCTGCCGGTGATGCAGGCGGCGCAGCGGTCGATCCCCGTGCGATGAACTCGGCCAGTGGCGCCGTCACGTCCTGCGCCTCCCCGCCGCCGATCACCGTCAGCAGTGCCGTCGCCGCGAGGGATCCGAGTTCCCGCACGTCGTGGCTCATCGCCGACAGGGGCGGCGACGCCAGACGGCACAGCGTCGAGTCGTCCCACGCGAGCACGGAGAGGTCGGACGGGACCGAGAGGCCTGCGCGCTGGGCGGCATCCAGTCCGGCGACCGCCATCATGTCGTTGTCGAAGAGAACGGCCGTCGGCGGTTCCTGTCGGGCGAGCAGGTCATGGATGCCCGCCACGCCGCTGACCGCCGAGTAGTCCCCGACCGTCGTGTGGCCGGCCGCCCCTGCACTGGCGATCGCGTCGGCGAAGGCGACGGACCTGGTCTGGGTGTGAAGGAGTTGCTCCGGCCCGGACACCCGACCGATCACGCGATGCCCGAGCGCAGCGAGCTGCTGCACCGCGCGCACCATCGTCGTGTAGTTGTCAACGCGCACCACAGAGCCGCCCGCGGCATCCTCCGGCTCGCCGAGTGTCACGTGGAGAACGCCAAGGGACGTGAGCAGCGCGGCTCTCGGGTCGTCGACCGTCAGGTCGCTGATCACGATGCCCGCAACGGCGCTCGTCTCCGCCCACCGCCGATAGACGACGGCCTCGTCGGCCACCGTCGGCACGGTCTGCATGAGCACGCGCATGCCGCGCGGGTGCAGCACGTCCTCCATACCGGCGATGACCTCGCTGTAGAACGGATCCACGCCGCCCGGCGAACGCACGAACGCCATCCCGATGGCGGCGGGCTCATGTCGAGGATCATTCATGAGACAAGTATCTCTTCGTCGGTTCGAGGAACAGCCGCGTGCAGGTCGTTCGCCGATCGCAGCACCAGCGCGGTGGTGAACGACTCGGGATCCACCGCCGCGTCGGAGCGCACCTCGAACGTCGCGGACTCGCCGGCCAGCAGAGTCACCAGACCCGCGTCGACGGTGGCACGAGGGTCCACCCTGTCTACAGCGACGAAGACGTCGCGCACGTAGCTGCGCGCCGTGACGACGACACGGTAGCCGCCGTCGACATGAGCGGCGGATGCCTCGAGCGCGTCCTGCCGCAGCTGCTGGTCGCGCACCTCGGCTCCGTCGAACAGCGCTCGGCCGAACCCGTCGACCGTGACCACGATCACCTCGGCCGACGCGTCGCCGAACGTCGCGACGTCTTCGGGAAGCGGGATCGTCGTCACGCCGCGGGCGCCCACGTTCGCCTCGATGCCCACCTCGGCGAGCACGGAACCGCCGAAGGCCACCCGACGCACGAGGGCAGTGCCGGTGAAGGCATCCGCCGCGTCGTTCACCAGCACGAGGGACAGCCCACCGTCTCGAGGCTGAATCGTCGCCAGGCGGGGTGCATAGGCATCGCGCATCGCGTGCCACAACGGTTTGCGGTGCTCGTCGAAGTCGACGGCCGCCCACGACACGACCGGCCAGTCGTCGTTGAGCTGCCAGAGGATCGTTCCCGTGTTGTGCGGGGTGAGCGAGCGGAAGTGCTCGACGCCGAAGCGGATGGCCTGCGCCTGGTTCAGCTGGGTCGCCCAGTGCCAGTCCTCGATCGTGCGCGGGGTCGGAAGGTGAGCAGCCATGCCCAGCTCGAGCTTCAGGTTGCCGCTCTCGGCCTTCTGGTGAACCAGCATCTGGGGACCGTACGGATCAAGCGGCTGGTCGTGCACGACCCGGGTCAGCGTCGACCATGCTGGCGGGCCCTGGAAACCGAACTCGCTGACGAACCTCGGCGCGTGGTCGCGGTACGCGGTGTAGTCGCGCTGGTTCCAGACATCCCAGATGTGCATGGTGCCGTTGCGCTCGTCGTTCGGGTGCGCGTAGTCGACGAAGGAGAACGGGCTGGCGGGCGAGTACGGCCGGGTCGGGTCGAGCTCGGCGAGCAGATCGGGCAGAAGCCGCCGGTAGTAGTTGTCGCCCCAGCCGCGGTCACCGAGACTCTGTCGCCATCCCCACTCCACATATGCCCAGATGTTCTCGTTGTTGCCGTTCCAGATCGCGAGCGACGGATGCGACGACAAGCGAGTGATCTGCTCGCGCGCCTCCGCCTCGACCTCGGCCGCCAGCCACTCCTCTTCGGAGTATGCGGCGCACGCGAACAGGAAGTCCTGCCAGACCAGCAGACCGGCCTCGTCCGCCAGCTCGTAGAAATCGTCGGACTCGTAGATTCCGCCGCCCCAGACCCTGATCAAGTTGACGTTGGCCTCGGTCGCATCCGCGAGACGGCGCGCGTACCGTGCACGATCCTGCTCCCCGCTGAAGGCGTGGTCGGGGATCCAGTTCACGCCGCGCACGAGCACGTCTTCGCCGTTCACACGCACGACGAACCGGTTGCCTGCCGCGTCGGGCGACGTGTCGACCTCGACAGTGCGGAACCCGACACGTCCGTTCCAGGCAGCGTGAGTTCCGCGCAACCCGACGGCGACGTCGTAAAGCGGCTGATCGCCATGACCGACAGGCCACCACAACCGGGCGGAAGGAACACGCACCACGACGGATGCCAGCACCTGGTCGGCGTCGACAGTCGCCTCAGCACTCCGCTCGCCGACCCGGGCCGTGACGGTGATCGGCCCGTCGTACCGCACCCCATCGCGCTCCAGTTCGACGTGGACGGTGGCGATGCCGTCTGCGCCCTCCACATCGACGAGCGGCCGCACCGAGGCGATGCGAGCACCCGTCCAGGAGTCGATCCCGATCGGCTGCCAGATGCCGCTGGTGGCGACGTCGATGCCCCAGTCCCATCCGAAGTTGGACGCCTGCTTGCGCAGCTGGTTGAACGGGTGATGGTTCACGTGCGGCCACGAGCCGTGCACGGCATCCCGGCGCTCGGCTTCGGCGACCGGTGCCGCGAACGTGACGCTGAGTTCGTTGCGGCCGACCAGCAGGTGCTCACGCACATCGAACCGGTACGACCGGTGCTGGTTCTGGGTGCGCGCCACCTCGACACCGTTGAGCTCGATCGTCGCGACCGTGTCGAGCCCGTACGCGACGAGGTCGTGCCGCGTGTTCCCGTCGTCCGTCCATTCGAACGCCGCGTCGTAGCGCCACACGGTGTCGCCGATCCACTGCTGGTGCGACTCGTTGTCGCCGTCGAACGGGTCGACGATCAGGCCGGCGCGCAGCAGGTCGGTGTGCACGCAGCCCGGCACGACGGCGGGGACGGCAGCGGCGTCGAATCCCGCCGGCAGCGGGCCGTCGAGGGCGGTCACCGTCCAGCCGGCGCTGATCGGGGTGAAGGTGGCGGAAACGAAGGGCATGGCGTTCTTTCTGTGTTCGTGATCTCTGGCGACGGGCGCGGTGGACCGCCGCACGTGGCCGGTGGTGGCGAGGATCGTGTGCTGGCGATTCTCGTGCGTGCGGCTGGCACCGCCGATGGGTCAGGCCCCGGAGAGCTGCTTGAGCCTCAACTCCGGATTCGGCGCCGCCGCGGCGAGCAGCTTGGTGTACTCGTGCTGCGGGTCGAGGATGACGTCGTCCGCCGGCCCTCGCTCGACGATCTGCCCCCGGTACATCACGAGGATCTCGTCGGAGAAGTGCCGTGCGGTCGCCAGGTCATGGGTGATGTAGAGAACGCCGAGGTTCTCCTCGCGCTGCAGGTCTGCCAGCAGGTTGAGCACTCCGAGCCGGATGGAGACATCCAACATCGAGACCGGCTCGTCCGCGATCAGCATGGTCGGCGCCGGCGCAAGAGCCCTGGCGATCGCGACGCGCTGGCGCTGGCCGCCGGAGAGTTCGTGCGGATGCTTCTGCGCGAACTCGTCCGTCGGAGTCAATCGCACGCGCTCGAGCAGCCGTGCGACGCCGGCTTCCAGCTCGGTCCTCGTGCTCGCACGCCCGTGCAGCTTCAGCGGACGAGCCAGGTGATGAGCAACCGAGTGGTACGGGTTGAGCGAGGCGAAGGGGTCCTGGAACACCATCTGCACCCGGTGTCTATAGTCGCGCAGGGCGTTCCCGTGCCTGCCGACCGGCTTGCCGTCGAGCAGGATCTGGCCGCTGGTCGGCCGTTCCAGCTGGAGCAGAAGCTTCGCGATGGTCGACTTGCCGCTGCCGGACTGACCGACCAGCGCGACAGTCTTGCCCGACTCGAGCGCGAAGCTCACGTCGTTGACCGCCAGCAGGTCGTGTGCACCCTTGCCGCGCACGCGGTAGCGCTTGAAGACGTTGCGGAATTCGAGAGTGCTCATCCGATCGCTCCTTCGTTCGTGGTTGCGGCAGGTTCGAGACGCTCGTCACGTACGCCCGTTCTGATGAAGTCGCCGCGCTCGCCCGTCAAGCTCGGGAAGGACGCCAGCAACTGCTTCGTGTACGGATGCTTCGGGTTCGTGTACAGGTCGTACGCGTCGTCGAGCTCGACGATCTCCCCCGCCTTCATGACGGCGATTCGATCGCTGATCTCCAGAAGGAGCGGCAGGTCGTGGGTGATGAAGATGACGGCGAATCCGAGCTCGGAACGCAACCGGGTGATCTCGTCGAGGATCTCGCGCTGCACCACGACATCGAGCGCCGTGGTCGGCTCGTCCATGATCATCACCTGCGGGTCGAGCGCCATCGCCATCGCGATCATCACGCGCTGCCGCATGCCACCGGAGAGCTCGTGTGCGAACGACTTCAGGCGGTCGCGATCGACGCCGACGCGCTCGAGCAGATCTCCGGCGGCTCGAATGCGCTCGGCCCTCTTCATCTCGGGTCGATGCGCCGTGAAGATGTCCTCGAGCTGCGCCTGAACGGAGATGACCGGGTTGAGCGAGTTCATCGCCCCCTGGAACACCATCGAGACCTTGTCCCAGCGAAACGCGCGAAGGTCGGCGCCTCCAAGGGTCGCGAGGTCGACGGTGAAGCCCTCGCGGGAATGGAACGTGGCCGATCCCGACGTGATGAGAGCCGGCGGCTTCAGCAGGCGCGTCACCCCGTAGGCGAGCGTCGACTTGCCGCATCCCGATTCGCCTGCGAGGCCGAGCACCTCGCCGCGACCCAGTGTGAGCGACACGTTCTTCACCGCGTGGGTGGTGTGCGCGCCGAGGTAGTCGACGCTGAAGTCCTCGATCGTCAGGACCGGGTCCACCTCTCGGCGAGCGGGCCGGATGCTCGTGGCCTCGCTCATTTGATGTCCTCCTTCTCGAGGCGCTTGATCTGATCGGCCGTGAGACCCCACGCCTTGCGTGCCGCACGGGTCTGGTTGCGCAGCTTGGGGTTGATGATCTCGTCGATCGAGAAGTTGATCAGCGACAACGCGCATCCGAACAGCGCGATCACCAGACCGGGCGGAACGAACCACCACCAGGCGCCCTGGGTGAGGGCGAGGTCGTTGTACGCCTGATACAGGATCGTGCCGAGCGTGAACGAGTTGTTCGCGCCGAGACCGAGGAACGACAGTCCGGCCTCGCCGAGGATGGCGAAGATGATGGCGAACACGAACTGCGACGCCATGACCGGAATGAGGTTGGGCAGGATCTCCACGCCGAGCACTCGCCACGTCTTCTCACCGGAGACCTTCGATGCTGCGACGTAGTCCCTGTTGCGGAGGGAGAGGGTGACTGACCTGAGCACGCGTGCCGATCCCGCCCAGCTCGTGATCGCCAACACGACCGCGATCAGGAACAGACCACGTTGGTTCTGCGGAACATAGTTGCCGATCACGATGACGAGCGGCAGGCCGGGAATGACGAGGATCACGTTCGTGAAGAGCGCGAAGCCCTCGTCGACGGCCCCGCCGATGTAGGCGCCGAGAATACCGAAGAACGCCGACAGCACGGTCGCGAGCACCCCGACGACGAAGCCGATCACGAGCGAGCCGCGGGTGCCGTATGCGATCTGCGTCCAGACATCCTGACCGGTCTGCGTCGTGCCGAGCCAATGCTCCGGCCCCGGTGGCGCGAACGCGTCGGTACTGATGGCGTTCGGGTCGCCGACGAGCAATGGTCCGACGATGCCCCAGAGGATGATGACGCCGGCGATGATCAGGCCGACGATGAGCTTCGGCGACCTCGAGGGCAGCAGCCGGGCGAAGCTGCGATTGCTGCTGGCGGCCGCCGGAGCAGCCGCGTCGTTGACGGTGAGAGTGGATGCCATGACAACGCCCTCCTAGGACCGCGCGCGGGTGCGTGGGTCGATGAGTCCGTACAGCACGTCGACGACGAGGTTCGCCGCGAGCACCGAGAGTGAGATCACGAGGAAGACACCCTGCATCAGGGCGTAGTCGTCGTTGGAGACGGCGGTGAAGAGCAGCTGTCCGATGCCCGGATAGCTGAAGACCTGCTCGGTCACGATCGACCCGGCCACCACGAAGCCGAGCGAGATGGCGAATCCGGAGAGCGACGGCAGCACGGCATTGCGCGCGGCGTACGTCATTCGGACCCGTCGGGGATTGATGCCCTTCGCCTCAGCGGTCACGATGTAGTCCTCGGAAAGCGTCGAGACCATCATGTTGCGCATGCCGAGCATCCAACCGCCGATCGACGAGACGACGATCGTGAGGGCGGGAAGGAAGCCGTAGTAGATGGCGCTGCCGATGAAATCGAGACTGAGCCCCGGTGTCGTCGTGGCCACGTTGTAGCCGCCGGCGTAAGGGAACAACGGAACGACGCGAGTGAGCACGAGCACCAGGATGAGCGCCAGCCAGAAGTACGGCACCGCCTGGAACATCGTGGTGACGGGAATGAGATTGTCGAGCCACGATCCGCGCTTCCAGCCGGCCAACATGCCGAGCCCGATGCCGAGGATGAACGAGATGATCGTTGCGAGGCCGACGAGCGCGATCGTCCAGGGCAGCGCCTGGCCGATAACGGTGGTGACCTTCTCGGGGAAGTTGGTGAGCGAGATCCCGAGGTTGCCGTGCAGGAGGTTGACGATGTAGTCGCCGTACTGCTGCAGGAGGCTCCCGCTGGACCCGCCGAGTTCGACCTCGAGGGCGTGCCGCGTGCCTGCCGTGACGGGCTGTCCGGCCGCTCCCATCTTGGCGATCATGATGTCGACGGGATTGCCGGGCATCAGCCTCGGGATCAAGAAGTTGAGTGTGACCGCCGCCCACAGGGCGACGACGTAGAACACGATTTTCTGCAGGTAGAACCGCATCGCTGTCTGCTTTCTGCGCGACCGGAGCCGAGCGGATGCTGGTGGGCATCCGCCCGGCTCCGATCCCTATCGCGTTGTGGTTACTTCACCGGGCGGATCGTCTTGAGCACGATTCCGACGCCCCAGTTGCCACCCCACGGAAGCGGGAAGGCGTACTGGTTGTCCTGGCTCGGCCAGCCGGTCGCGCGGGAGTTGTTGTACTCCGCCAGAGCCGAGTTCACGTAGATCGGCACGTACGGCATGTCCTTGACGATCTGGTCCTGGATCGTCTTGTACGCCGCCTGCTTCACCGAGTTGTCGTTCGTGGTGGCGAGCTGCTTCACGGCGGCATCGACACTGGTGTTCGAGTAACGCGACGTGTTCGTCGACGGCGCGGGGGTGCCGACCTTGGCAGTGGCCGCCGTCGAGAGGTACAGGCTGTACTGGTAGTACGGGTCGGATGAGACGCCCATGTTGATCGAGTTCATCGAGATCTCGAACTTGCCGGTCGACTCCGCCTGGCTCCAGGCGTTCTGCGCCATCTGATTGACAGCGAGTTTGATGCCCGCCGCCTTGAACTGGCCCTGCAGCAACTGGCAGATGGTGTCGTAGTCGGTCCAGCCGGAGACGACGTTGACCGACAGATCGAGCTCCTTGCCGTCCTTCGCGTAGTAGCCGTTCGAGCCGAGCTTCCAGCCGTCGGCCTCCAGGATGCTCTTCGCCTTGGAGATGTTCGCGGTCTGCGGCACCTCGAGGTACTTGGAGTTCGTGATCTGCGACTTGTTCACGGTGTTCAGCAGCAGCGACGAGGATGCCGGTGCGCTGAAGCCTGCGGCCGCCTGCTTGTCGAGCTGGGTACGGTCCATCGCGTAATACAGCGCCTGCCGGACCGCGGCATCCGTCTGCGGACCGGTGCAGCCCAGTGAGGCGTTCTCACAGGTGAACAACGCGGTGGTCGCCTGCGGGGAGTTGGAGTAGCTGAGGTTCTTGTGCTTGCTGATGATGCTCTTCAGCGTCGGCAGGAAGGAGCCCATGTAGTCGGTCTGGCCGGCCTCGAGCGCGGAGGTCGCGGCATCCGCGTTGGCCAGCGAGACGTACCGCACCTGGTCGACCTTCGGGGCGGCGTCGCCGGTGCCCCAGTAGTTCGGGTTCTTCACGAGCACGAAGCTCTGCGGCGTGAAGCTCTTCAGCATGTACGGGCCGGTGCCGACGGGCTTGGTGTTGGTCACCTTCGTCGGGTCGGAGATGCTCTTCCAGATGCTCTGGGGAACGATCGGCTCGTTGCCGAGAATCTGCGGCTCGAGCGTGAACGAGGTCGCCGGGAAGGTGATGACGACCGTGTCATCGGCCGTCTTTTTCGCCACCCACTTGGTGCCGGTGGTGTTCAGACCGGGGTTGTTGGAGATGAGGTTCAACGAGTACACGACGTCGTCGGTGGTCTCCGGCTTGCCGTTGGACCATTTGACGCCCTGACGTACTTTCACGGTCAACTGCGTGCCGTCGCTGTTCCAGCTGTACGACGTTCCGAGCACCGGAACGGGCTTCCCGGCTCGCGCCTTGTTGTAGTAGAAGAGCGCCTCGTAGAGCACGCCGTTGGTGGGCTGCAGGTAGGCGCCCGTGTTGTTGAGCGGATTGAAGTTCTCGGTGAAGTTGCCGACCTGCCCGCTGAAGAGCGTGACAGAGGTGGTGCCCGACGAGCTGCCGGAGCCGCCGTCGGAGGAACATCCGGAGAGTGCCAGCGTCGCTGCTGCTGCAGCCGCGACGATCGCGACGCCGAGGCGCCACTTGCTGCGTGGAGACATCCTTGTCCTTTCATTGACCGTGGAATTCGCGGTGCAAAGTGTTGACCGCTGCCGCATCGACGGTTTCGCGTCATTGCGATGGGTTCTTTCTTAGGCCACTTTATAAAGCGTGTCAAGTTAGTAGGCTGTGCGAGGATTCACCATGACTCGTGGTCCGGACCGCAGAAGGGAGCGCCGATGACGAAGCAACGCGTCTCCCTCTCCAGCGGCACGAGCAAAGGCGTCGTGTTCGACCTGATCAGGGCGCAGGGACCGATCAGCCGGGTCGCACTCGCCGAGACGACCGGCCTCACGCAGGCCACCATGTCGACGGTGGTCCGTCAGCTGATGACCGACGGTCTCGTGGTCGAGACGGGCCGAGGAGAGTCGACGGGCGGCAAACCACCCGTGATGCTCGACGTCAACCCAAGCTCGCGCTACGCGGTCGGCGTGCAGCTCGGGAGGGAGTCGATCACCTTCGTCGTGATCAACCTCTCCGGGGCGATCGTCGGGCGCACACGCACCCCGGGCACCGGCACAGCCGAACCCTCCGAGATGGTCGTGCGGCTGGCCGGCGAGATCGACAGAACGCTCGACGGGCTCGGCATCGAGAAGTCCTCCGTGGTCGGCGTGGGCGTCGTCGCGCCCGGTCCCTTGGACATCGCGCGCGGGGCCATCCTGCATTCGCCCCATCTCGGAGCGTGGCGCGACGTGCCCCTTCGGGAGATGTTGTCGGAGGCGGTGCACCTGCCGGTCATCCTCGACAACGACGCGACCGCAGCTGCCATCGGCGACTTCTGGAGCGGCAAGCTCGACGACGCGGTCGCGCACGCCACGGTCTACATGGGCACGGGTATCGGCGCAGGAGTGCTGATCGACGGCATCGTCTTCCGGGGCGCGAGCTCGAATGCCTGCGAACTCGGACAGATTGTCGTGACGGGCAGGGACGGCTCGCCGGCCTTTCTGGAGGAGATCGCCGATCCCGGCTCGGTCGTGCGCCGCGCCCGTGAACTCGGTGAAGAGGACCGCCTCGGCCTGCGCGGCGAGGACGAGTTCGAGGACTTCCGCGCCATCGCCATGGCAGCGGCACGCGGCGACGAGCAGGCCAGCGCGCTGGTCGAGGAATCCGCCGAACACCTCGCCTCCGGGGTGCTGACGATGGCGAACCTCTTCGACCTCGACTCCGTCTCGCTTGCGGGTCCGGCCTTCGCCGTGGCGGGCCCGACCTACGTGCGGGCAGTGTCACGCCGACTCGACGCCGACCTGTTCGTGCGCAACCAGCACTCGGTGCGCGTGCGCCTGTCCACCGACGTGACCGACGCCGCCGCCGTCGGCGGTGCTGCGCTCGTCATGCAGACCGAGCTCGCGCCTCGCACGATGGGGCTGAAGGCGGCCGTGTCGGCATGAGTGGAGCGGATGGCTCCGACTGGCGCCCACAGGCATCCGTACTGCGCGCGCTCCGACTGGCGCCCACAGGCATCCGGCGGATAATGACGTGACCGCCCTGCACTCGTTCCGGAGCCTGCCACGCCTGACGTACTGACCTTTCTCACAACGTTCTCGTTCAACCCGTTCGCGTTCGCCGCGATCGTCATCGCCGCCGCCGTGTACGGGGCAGGCCTGTATCTGGCGAAGCGCAACGGCGTGGAATGGAAGGCGTGGCCGACGATCGCGTTCTACGTGCTCGGGCTCGGCTCGTACGCGTGGATCGAGTTCGGGTTCCTCGGCACCTGGAGCGTCGATCTGCGCTGGGCGTTCACGACGCGGATCGCGTTCCTGCTGTTCGTCGTGCCTGGCCTTATCTCTCTCGGACGGCCGGTGAGCCTTGCTCGCGCCGCGCTGTCCGGAGCTCCCGGACGTGTGCTGGATCGCGTGCTGAAATCGTGGCCGGTACGCCTGATGGGCAACGCCATGTTCGCGCCGATCGTCGCCCTGATCGGGTTCTGCCTGTTTCTCACGCCGTTCGCCGCGGCGCTGCGGCTCGACCCGGGATGGGAGGCGGCGATCACGCTCGGCGTTCCACTCGTCGGCACCCTGATGGTGCTGCCGATCACCGACAGCGGACTGCTGCGCACGAGCCTCTTCATCACCGCGGAGTTCATGCTCGCGTTCATGGAGCTGGTGCTGGATGCCATTCCGGGCATCCTGCTGCGCCTCAACGAGTCGGTGCTCGACCACGCCCACGCGATCGTGGGCACGCTGCCCGCGTGGTTCCCCTCACAGCTGCACGACCAGCATCTGTCCGGCGATTTTCTGTGGTTCATCGCCGAGGTCGCGGACATTCCGGTGCTGATCATCCTGTTCGTGCGGTGGATGCACACCGACAAGCGCGAGGCCAAGAAGATGGACGAGCTCACCGACGAGCAGATGGATGCCCTCACAGAGGAGCACCTGCGGCGGTACCAGGAGCACTAGCGCTACCCCGAGCCCTCCCCGCATTCCGCTCAGCCAGCCCGCCCCCGCCCCCGCCCCCGCCTCGCCCGCCCTCGCCCCCGCCGCCCATCGCGAGAACAGGCAGGAAAGCGCATACCTCGCGGGGACAGGCACGATCTGCCTGTCCCCACTCGATTTGCCTGTGGTCGACCGGCGTCAGGAGCGACCAGGACGGCCAGCGGCCAGGATGTCCGCCACAACCTCGATGCATCCGTCGAGATCGTTCATGATCTGCTCGTACCCGAACCGATGGGATTTCATGCCCTTGCGAACGGCTGCCGCATCCCGAGAGCGATCCTTCGCTCGCTGCTGCCTGGACGAATGGAACTCGTCACCGTCGGTCTCAACGATCAGCCAGCCGTTGATGAGGTGATCGACCAGGCCGATGCCCGGAATGTCGACCTGCACCTGCACGTGCCAGCCCACCGCGATGGCTGCGAGCCGGAATATGGTCTCGATTCCGGATGCGCTGAGGGGCTCGACGAGCGCTCGCGCGAACCGCAGGCGCGCGGGCAGCCGTGCGAAGAGTTCGTCGAGTTGGCGGGCGGAAAGCACGCCCTTGTGCAGCGCGCTGTCGATCGAAGCGACGAGGTGCTGATAGCTCACTCTGCCGGCGAGCACCACGAGGGCATCCACAACACCCATTCGCCAGCGGATGCCTTCGGGCCAGACGAACGTGTGCGGATGCACCCGATACTCGCCAACCCGAAGCGGAGGGAGCCTGCTCGCAGTCCTGGGTGCAGCGACGCAGAGACCGGTGTTCTGCGAGACCCACACGCCCATGCTGCGGAGTGCGCTTTCACCGCCGAGAATGCCGCCCAGTTCTACAGCACGGACCGCCTCACGTCGGGCAGTGGGCGCCGCGAGCCAGGAGCGTCGCACCGTCTTGGCGAATCCTGCCGCGACATAATCACGGATCTCGTGGTCGGTGCATCCGTTCTGCCTCAGCTGGGCTCGCGTTGCGAGCCCTTGTAGGCGGACGAGTGTACTGGCGACGCGGGCCATGTGCTCATCGTGTCCGGGTGCGCGTGGCAGGCATCCTGATCAGTGCCAGATGGTGGAGGACTCTGTGCGATGCAGGCTGTGGACGCGGAGACACCACGACCGCGATGCAGGCAGTTCACGCGGAAACAGGCGGATCGTGCCTGTTCCCGCGTGGTATGCGCTTTCCTGCCTGTTTTCCGCCACGGTCCCACCTTGGGCCGGGCGGGACCGGGTGAGACCGGCGGGCGGTGGCGGGGCGGTGGCGGGGGCTGCGGGCTGGCTACTTCACCAGGGGGAAGAGGATCGTCTCGCGGATGCCGAGGCCCGTGAGCGCCATCAGCAGGCGGTCGATGCCCATGCCCATTCCGCCGGTGGGCGGCATGCCGAACTCGAGGGCGCGGAGGAACTCCTCGTCGAGCTGCATCGCCTCGTCATCACCCTGCGCGGCCAGCCTGGCCTGCTCGACGAAGCGCTCGCGCTGAACGACGGGGTCGACGAGTTCGGAGTATCCGGTCGCGAGTTCGAAGCCGCGGATGTACAGGTCCCACTTCTCCACGACGCCCGGCTTCGAGCGGTGCGCGCGCACCAGCGGCGAGGTGTCGAGCGGAAAGTCGCGCACGAACGTCGGACGCACGAGGGCGCCCTTGACGAAGTGCTCCCACAGCTCCTCGACGTACTTGCCGGCGATCGGGTGCGCGACCTCGATGTCGAGCAGCTCGGCGAGAGAGGCGAGTTCCTCGACGGGTGTCTCGGGAGTGATGTCGGTGCCGCCGGTCCACGGGACGGAGCCGGATGCGACGGCGCGCGTGAGGGCATCCGTCAGGCTCTCGTACATCGAGACGTGGTCCCACTCGCCGCCGAGGTCGTACTCGGTGCCGTCGGCCCACGTCACGACGTGGCCGCCGGTGGTGGCCCACGCGGCATCCTGAATGAGCGTCTGGGTCAGCTCGGCCATCGTGTTGTAGTCGCCGTAGGCCTGGTACGCCTCGAGCATGGCGAACTCCGGCGAGTGCGTGGAGTCAGCACCCTCGTTGCGGAAGTTGCGGTTGATCTCGAACACCCGGTCGATGCCGCCGACCACGGCGCGCTTGAGAAAAAGCTCCGGCGCGATGCGCAGGAACAGCTCGGTGTCGAACGCGTTCGAGTGCGTGACGAAGGGGCGAGCGGATGCCCCGCCGTGCATGGTCTGCAGCATCGGCGTCTCCACCTCGATGAAGCCGCGTGACGCGAAGGTGGCGCGCAGCGACGCGACCGCCTTGGAGCGGTTCACGACGTTCGTCCTCGCCTGCTCGCGCGCGATGAGGTCGAGGTACCTGCTGCGCATCCGCACCTCTTCGGAGAGCTCGTTGTGCAGGTTCGGCAGCGGCAGGATCGCCTTGGACGCGATCGCCCAGTCGTCCGCCATCACCGAGAGCTCGCCGCGACGTGACGAGATGACCTCGCCGTGCACGAACACGTGGTCGCCGAGGTCGACGAGCTCCTTCCAACGCAGGAGCGACTCCTCGCCCACCGACGCCAGCGACACCATGGCCTGGATGCGCGAGCCGTCGCCGGACTGCAGCACCGCGAAGCACAGCTTGCCGGTGTTGCGCAGGTGCACGATGCGTCCCGCGATGCCGACGAAGACGCCGGTGGACTCGTCGGCCTCCAGCGACCCGAAGCGCTCGCGCAGCTCGGGAATCGTGTCGGTGACGGGGAGGCCGACCGGGTAGGCGCCGCCTGCGGCATCCGACTCGGCGATCAGGCGCTCGCGCTTGGCGAGGCGCACGGCCTTCTGCTCACTGATCTCGTCAGCGCTCAGTTCGGTCTCGGGCGTCTCGTCGCTCGCCATGGTTCCTCTTCGTCATCCTGTTCGGGGCGGTTTCAAGACGCACGCCTGCGCGTGCTCCTCAACCTGCGGTGGTGCGGTTCTGCGGTATTGCGATCGTGCGGCCGCCTCACCCGATCACGACGCTCGCGTTGTCGATGAGTCGCGTCTCGCCCACCCGGGCCGCGATCAGCGCGATGGCGGGTCCGCGATACGCCTCTGCGACGGAACGGAAGGTCTGCGGGTCGACGATGGCCAGGTAATCAAGCTTAACGGTCGCCCCGGAGGCTCCAGACACGGCGTCGACGCGCTCCAGACCGGCGGCGAGTGCTGCCGAGGCGCCGTCGTGAGCCGCTGCTGCGGCATCCGCCAGCGCGACCGAGAGCACGACGGCCGCTTTGCGCGCCTGGCCGTCCAGGAACCCGTTGCGGCTCGACAGCGCCAGTCCGTCTCCCTCTCGTACGGTCTCAACCGCCTCGATCGACACCGGCAGGTTCAGGTCGGTGACCATCTGCCGCACCAGGAAGACCTGTTGGGCATCCTTCTGTCCGAACATCGCGAAGTGCGGCTGCACGATGTTCAGCAGCTTGGCCACCACCGTGAGCATGCCGTCGAAGTGCCCTGGCCGCGACGCACCGTCGAGGAGCTCTGCGACCTCGCCGCCGGTGACCCGGGTCTGCGTCGGCCCGCTCGGGTACATCTCGGCGGCAGACGGCGCGAACACGAGGTCCGCGAGGTCGTCCAGCGCCGTCAGATCGGCGTCGAGCGTGCGGGGATAACGTTCGAAGTCCTCGTTCGGCCCGAACTGCAGCGGGTTCACGAAGATGGAGACGACCACGACGTCGGCGAGTTCGCGCGCGCGGCGCACGAGCGCCAGGTGCCCGGCGTGCAAAGCGCCCATCGTCGGCACGAGGGCGACGCGCGCGCCACGGGCACGGGCATGCTGCACCTCGTCTCGTATGCCGGCGATCGTGTGCACCACACGCGGCTCGGTCATCTCTCCTCCGGTTCTTCGGGGTCGTCGGTATCGAAACGGTCCACGTCGAGATCGAGGCCGCGGATGTCTCCACCCGCGTCGAGCGAGCCCGTCCCGTCGCCCGGCCCGGTTCCGTCGAGCGGCCCGACCCCGCCGAGCAGCCCTGGCACGTCGAGCACGTCGAGCTCCGTCGGCGCCCCGGCCCTGCGCAGCGCCTCGTCGACGGATGAACGCACCAGCGAGGACAGGTATGCCCCGGGATTCTCGATTCCGAGTCCCGCGAGGATTCCGGATGCCTGCTCCACGATCGAGCGCGAGAACGTGG
Organism: Humibacter sp. RRB41; assembly: GCF_022761015.1. Taxonomy (GTDB): domain Bacteria; phylum Actinomycetota; class Actinomycetes; order Actinomycetales; family Microbacteriaceae; genus Humibacter. The sequence goes on along the minus strand of NZ_JAKWJQ010000001.1, from coordinate 677,782 downwards.
TCGCCGTCGAGACCGCCTCCGCGTACGCCGCGCGAGCTCTCTCGTCGACGATCACAGGTTCGCCGCCCATCTCGACGACGAGCGCCTGTCCGATCGGCAGCACGGGAGCGGGCGCTGTGACGGCGAAGTAGCTCTCGGCGAGCCTGGCGAGGTCGAGACTCGTGCCGCTGAACACCATCGCAGGATGCAGCGCGAGCGGAATGGCGCCCCGCTGCAGTGCCGGCGTGAGCACACCGACCCCGAACTCGGGCGCGGTGTGCACAACGAGCTGTCCGGGTTGCCACGCACCCGTGAGCGCGAGCCCGTTCACGAGGGTGGGCAGCTCAGAGCCCGGCACGGCCAGAAGCACCAACTCGGCGCGTTCGATCACGTCGGGCACCGACAGAACGGGAACACCGGGCAGCAGAGCCTCGGCACGCTCGCGGTTCTGCTGGCTCGACGTCGCGATGCCGACAAGGGCGTGCCCCGCTCCGGCGAGCGCCGCGCCGAGCACGGCGCCGACGCGGCCCGCGCCCACGATGCCGACCCCGAGGCGTCCCGATCTGGCGGCCATCAGGCATCCCTCCCTGTGTTCGACGGTGCGGGAGGCGTGCCGTGCTCTGCCTCGCTCTCGGCGAACGCGATCGCTCCTGCGCCCGCGAGCGCGAAGAGTTCTTCGGCGGACCGCACATCGACTACCGGCAGCCTCGCGTGGACCGGTCCGTCGATGAGGTGCACGTCGGCGGATGCCAGGTCGAGGATGCGCCGCACCGGCCCCTGCTCCACCTCGACACTCTGCATGCGCGCGAGCGGCACGAACACGACGCGTCGCCAGATCGCGCCGTGCCGCACGACGATCACGCCGTCCGCGATCGTGTAGCCGGTCTTGCGCCACGAGAACGGTCGCAGCCATGCGGCCCTCCCCGGTGCAGACGAGAATGCGGACTGGTCGGCGCGAGCCGTCATGCCCGCGTGCGCGATGGCATCCCGCACAACGTCGTCCATACCGGGGAGCAGCAGGGGAAGCACGCGCTGCACGTCGCGGCGGTTGCCGACCGGCAGCGTCGTGGTGCGGGACTCGCCCGCCGAGTTGCGTCCGCGGGTGTGCCCTGCAGTGTTCATGCGCACCTGCCACCATCCGAACGGACGCCAGGCGAGCGGCTGCAGTAGTTCGACCGCGTGGATGCGCCGGGGCGGCACGGTCTCGCTGCTGGTGGTGAGCAGTCCGAAGCCGATACGCACGCCCTGGTCGCTGCCCGCGATGTTGTAACGGACGGCCTTGCTGAAGCGGCGGATGTAGAGCCCGCCAAGGCTCAGCACCATCGGGAAGATCAGGATGATCAGCCACAAACGTCCGGTCGCCGCGCCCACGATGATCGCGATCACGATGAGCAGCATCACGATGCTTGGTCCACTCAACAGCAGCGAGCCGGCAAGCCGGCCGGGATGCATGCGCACCACGGATGCCGGTGGCGCGGCATCCGGATCGAGATCGGCCGGGCTGATGAACTCGTCGACGCGGTCGGCGACGACGTCGCGGGCCGACCCGCGCAAGGACGACGATGCCGAGCCGCCGCCCTCTGCGGGAGCCGCAGGCGAGTCGAAGGGCGCCCCCGCGGCGTCGCGTTGCACGTTTTCCTCGGCCCGCACACCCGACGCCAGGCGCAGGATCTCACGCCGGAGGGTCTCGGTCACCTTCGACGGCAGATAGGCGAGGTCGAGGTTGGCGTCGTGGCCGGCGACCACGATCTCGAGCTTCGCTGCGCCGAACACCCTGGCGAAGATGGGCCGCTGAACATTGATGCCCTGGATGCGATCGAGCCTGGCCTTGCGCTCTTGTCGCCTCAGGATGCCGCTGCGCAGTTCGACGGCTTCGTTCGTCACGCGGAACGTCTGCACTCGCCACGACAACGTGAAGACGCCGACGCAGGCTGCGATCACCACCACCGCGATGCCGATCGCCGGCCATTCGAAGTTGTGCTTGATGATCGCGTCGACCGGATCGCCTGACGGATAGTCGGGCGTTCCGAGAAAGAGGTTGACGATGCGTTCGCGCAGATTCGCGATGATCACGCCGGCGACGGCGACGATGGCGATCCCGCCGCGCAGGAACGGGGTCGCCTTGTGCATCCGATGCCACTCGCCGTCGGCGAGCCCCGTCGCCGCCGAATAGGTCTCGGTCACGAGAACGTCAGAGCCCCGTCCTGCGCGCCTCGGCAAGCTCGACGAGGCGATCGCGCAGCCACGCGGCATCCGTGTCGACGAGCCCGGGGATCGAGACCCTGCTCGACGCCGCCGCCGTCACGAACTTGAGCTCGGCCAGGCCGAGCACACGGTCGATCGGACCGCGCTCGATGTCGAGCAGTTGCATGCGGCCGTACGGAACGGCGACGAAGCGCTGGAACATGATGCCGCGGCGGATCAACAGATCGTCGTCGCGCAGCTGATACCCGATCGCCCTGGCACGACGCGGAGCGATGATGAGCTGCACGAGCGCGATCACGACGATGACGATGAGGGCGATCCACGCCCAGCCCCAGCCGAGAACCAGCCAGGCGAACACGGCGATCGCAGCGGCGATCACGCCCCCGATCAGGGAACTCACCAGCACGACGACGACGTACTTCGGCGACACACGACGCCACTGCGCGGCCACGTCAAGTCGTTGCGACACTGTGCTCCTCGCCTCTGCCGATGGGTGCACACCATCGTACTGATGGCGCCTGCGCCTACGCGGTGGACGTCGGCTCCCTGAGCGAGCGCCGTCCTGAGCGAGCGCAGCGAGTCGAAGGGTCGAAGGGTGCTTCGCACTCACGGGGCGGGGTCGACGCACGTCGCCCGCTCCGCGACCGGCACAGCAAGCAGGGCCGCCGAGCCGCCGCGGACCGAGCGAACAGATACGCGAGATCGCGTCGGCAGAAGCCCGATCAGGAACGACACCAGCGCCAGCCCGACGCAGATGACGCCCGCCACCGGCGTGAGCAGCGGACCGCCGAGACCGATCACGAAGTTGCCGAGCGGCGGGGAGAGCGCGATTCCGACGTACATCGCTGTGGAGTTCCACGACAGTGTGACGGCTGCGGCATCAGGGTCGATGACCACAAGCCTGTGCTGAACGGGCACGCTCGTGCCCGCCGCCACGAAGCCCCAGACGGCGAACACCATCAGGCAGAGCGGGAACGACCACACGGTCAGTGGGAGCACGCCGAGAAGGATGCCGACAGCGACCAACGCGATCACCGCGATCACCCTGCTGCCGTAGCGGTCGGTGACCGGACCGGCGATCAGATTGCCGACGACGCCGGCGAGTCCATAGCCCATCAACAGCACAGCGAGGAGTGTGCCCTCGCCGCCCGTCGCCCCTGACGTCAGGCTCGCACTGAAGATGAACACGACGTTGAAGGCGACGACCATGAAGAGAGTCGTCAGCACCGCGGCGATCACTCGCCTGTCGGCCAGGGGTGCCAGGCGGCGTCGGATCGGCACAGGTGCCGCGGTCGGAATCTTTCGGAACAGCAGTGCGATGCCGATGCCGACGATGATCCCGATGCTCGCCAGGCACCACATCGGCAGCCGCCAGCTCGCAATGCTGCCGAGGGCGGTGCCGAGCGGGGTGCCGATTGCGCCCGACAGGGTGAAGCCTGCGCTCACCATGGCGAGCGCCCTGCCACGACGTTCCGGCGGCACGAGGGATGTCGCCACGGCGCTGGCCGTCGGCACCAGCGCAGCCCCGCCAAGGGCCGCGATGCCGCGACCGCCGATGAACCCTTCGACGTTGACGCTGGTCGCGGCGACGATGGTGCCGATCGAGAAGAAGGCCGCACCACACGCCATCAGCACGGCACGCGATGCACGCGCCAGAAAAATGGATGCCAGCGGCGCGGCGATCGCCACGATGACCGCGTAGACCGTGATCGAGTAGCTCACCGTCGCCTGGGTCGTACCGAGCTGGTTCGCGATCTGGGGCAAGAGCCCGGCGATCACCGATGCGTTGGTTCCCACCATGAACATCGCTCCGGCGAGCAGAAGAAGCCTCGCCGTGGAACCACGGTACGCGGAGGTCACCGGCCGACTCTGCCGAACAGCGATGCGATCGGCGCGACGATGACGGGACGCGCCGCAATCCAGCCGCCGGCCATCACCAGAACGGAGACGACGAAGATCCAGAATCCCACCCAGTTCACCTGATCGCTCCCGCCGTACATGTGGTTGAGATTGCGGAGGGCCCCCGTCGAGAACACCAGCGCGACGTGCACCACGATGAAGGCGACGAAGTAGACCATGACGGGAAAGTGGATGGCTCTCGCTAGCTCGACCGGATACACCCGGCTCAAGCGTTCGGCTTTCTTCGGCCAGAGGCCCGACATCCGTACGCCGGTCACCGCCGCGAGCGGCGCCGCGACGAAGACCGTCGCGAAGTACGTGAGCTGCTGCAGGCTGTTGTAGTTGGCCCAGCCATCGTCGGTCGGCCAGTTCAGCGACGCGTAGTGCAGCGCGGCGGAGACCGCATTCGGGAACACCGACCAGCTGGTCGGGATCACGCGCATCCACTGCCCTGTGCAGAACAGCAGCACGACGAAGAGGAGGCCGTTCACGATCCAGAGCAGGTCGAGCGACTGGTGCAGCCACAGCGTGAGGCTGATCTTGCGATTGGCGTTCCAGCGCGGTGTCCAGCTCGCCTTCGGTCTACTCTCACGCCTCACCTGGATACCGGAACGGATGATCAGCACTACCAGGAACGCGTTGCAGAAGTGCTGCCAACCAACCCACGCAGGGAATCCGACCGGCGCGCTCGCGGGCAGTGCGTAGTCGCCCGGATACGTGTGCACGAAGTCCTGCACGAATCGGAACGTGAGCAGGCCGCGAGCAGCGAGCACCAGGATGCCCGCTGCCGCGATGATCGCGACCGCGGCCCCGATCGACCGCCACACCCACTGGGTGGCGCTGCGTCCCCGGTAGAGCCTCGTTGCGCCGGGTGCGGGACCTCGCTCCGACGCGGATGGAGCGGCTTCCGGCGGTGCGGTGTCGACCGGCTCGGTGCGCACCGGCTCCTCGGGAGAAGCGGGCACGGTCTCGATCGGCGCGAGGGGCGCGGGCACGGCGAGCGGCTCCGACTCCGACGCTGGCGCCGGAGCTGGCGCTGGCGCTGGCGCTGGCGGCCACGGTTCTCCGTCGTGCGTTCTCGGCAACCCTCGGCGCACCCGGTCCGGCCGGGCGGGGAGCGTTGGAGCGATCGCCTGGCGGATCGGCGGCGGCACGACCGTCGTGTCGCCGGCCACGACCGTCGTGCGTTCACCGGCGAGCGGCTCGGACACGACGTGCTCAGCCGCCTCGCCCGCCGCCGGTGCCACGCCCACCGGAACCTGCGTGGCCTCCGGCCACGCCGCTCCTCCGTGCACGCGCGGCAGCCCGCGACGGATCGGCCTGGGGCTCGTCTCCTCTGTCATTCCAGTTCAGGCCCGCTTCGACTCGATCGCGGAGATCAGCTGCGGTACGACCTCGAACACGTCGCCGACGATGCCGAAGTCGGCGATCTCGAAGATCGGTGCCGAGGCATCCTTGTTGACCGCCACGATGGTCTTGGCCGTCTGCATTCCTGCCAGGTGCTGGATCGCACCGGAGATGCCCAGTGCGACGTAGAGCTGCGGCGACACAGAGACGCCGGTCTGACCGACCTGGTGCGCGTAGGGGATGTATCCGGCGTCGACCGCGGCCCTCGACGCACCGACTGCGGCACCGAGCACGTCGGCCAGCCTGTCGACGAGCTCGAACTGCTCCTTCGAGCCGAGCCCCCGACCACCGGCGACGACTCGCGCTGCGCCACGAAGCTCAGGACGCTCGGATGCCGGCTCCCCATCATCCCTCGACACGACCGCGACGACCGGCGTCGACGCCTCCGCGTTCAGCCGGCGCACCGTGGGCGTGACCGGCGAGGGTGTGGGCCCGGCAGCTCCGGCGCGAAGCGTGATCACGGCCGCGCCGAAGGTCACCGCGGAGTCGACGTCGTACGCCCCGCCGTAGACGGAATGGTGGGCGACGATCCCCTCGTTGTCGCGGGACACACCGACGGCGTCCACGGCGAGCGCGTTCCCCGAACGCACGGCGAACCGTGCCGCCGCGTCGCGGGAGTCGATCGTGTTCGACACCAGCACCGCCTCCGGCGCGACGAGCGTGGCCGCCGCGGCGAGGGCATCCGTGTAGGCGGCGCCGACGACGGATGCCTCGTCCGTTCGCTCCGCCACCAGCACGTGTCCGACGCCGAGTCGTCCCAACGCTTCGACGGCCCCTTCATCGGGCCCCGCCGCCGTCACCACCAACGCCACCGGAGTGCCCACCGCAGCCGCAACGGAGACGAGCTGGGCGACGGTCTTCGCAGGTCTGCCGTCCGCCGACGTCTCGACCAGCACCAGGACTGCATCCTGCGGATATACGGCGGCTCCGTCATGCTGCGCCACGGTCACACCAGCCCCTTCCGGGCGAGGAACTCGGCGAGCTGGTGACCGGCGTCGCCGGAGTCGACGACCTTCACGCCGGCCTCACGCGGCGGGTGCTCGGCGACGGCGATCATGATGGAACGGGGCACCAGAGCATCGGCGTCGACCCCGAGAGAGGCGAGCGAAAGCGTGTCGTAGGGCTTCTTCTTCGCCGCCATGATGCCCTTGAGGCTCGCGAATCGCGGGTCGGGCAGTTGCTCCGTGATCGACGCGACGACGGGCAGGGATGCCTCGACCTTGCTGCGACCGCCGTCCGCGGCCCTCTCCCCGCGCAGCACGCCCTCGGCAAGCTCGACGCTGTCGAGCGCCGTCACATTGGCGAGGCCGAGCCTCTCGGCGATCATGGCGGGGATCACCCCGCCCGAGCCGTCCGTCGAGACGTTGCCGGCGAGAATCAGATCCGCAGACAGGTCGGCGAGTGCGGCAGCCAGCACCTGCGAGGTCAGTGTCAGGTCAGCGCCGGCGAGAGCGTCGTCGGCTACATGCACGGCGCGATCTGCACCCATGGCGAGCGCCTTGCGCACCGAGTTCGCCGCCGACTCCGGGCCGGCGGTGAGGGCGACGACCTCGGTGCCCGGCGCCGACTCGGCATACGAGATCGCAACCTCGAGCGCGCGTTCGCCCACTTCGTCGAGCACCTTGTCGCCGGCATCCCGCAGCGCCAGCCCGGTCTCGAGATCGAGCTTGCGCGCGCCATAGGTGTCGGGCACCTCCTTGACGAGAACGACGATTCTCATGCGCCTCTTCTCCCGCGTCTCACTCCACCGACCATTTCGAACCGCAGCGGCTTCACGCCGCCCGCAGCGTGAACGTGCCGCGATCGAGCACGACCTCGTCGCAATCGTTCGCCACCCGGAACAGGTGTTCGAGACCGCCCTCGTCGGCAGTCCAGACCTGCACGCTCAGCCGCTCGCCGGGGAAGACCGGCTTGCTGAACCGGCCACTCATGCCTGCGAACCGCTCGATGTCGCCGTCGGCGAGCGCGTTCAGCAGCACCCTGCCGACCACTCCATAGGTGGCCATGCCGTGCAGGATCGGTTTCGGGAACCCGGCACGCGCCGCGTACGCCGGGTCGGTGTGCAGGGGGTTGTGATCGCCGGAGAGCCGGTAGAGCAGCGCCTGATCGGGCCGAGTGGATGCCTCGAGCACGATCTCCGCGTCGCGCTCGGGCGCGGCCCAGGCATCCTTCGGTCCTCGCACGCCGAATCCGCCCTCGCCCCTGATGAAGAGCGAGGAGCGTGTGACGACCAACGGAACGACCCCGCCGGGAGGTGTGCCCGTCGCCTCGCTGACGACCAGCGCCCCGCTGCCCTTGTCGTAAATGCCGGTGACCGTCGAGACGACCTCGAGTGCGCCGGATGCCGGCAGCGCGCCCGACAGCTCGACGCTCTGCTCGGCATGCACCAGCATGGCCGGGTCGAACGTTCCGATGTCGAGGCGACGCGTGCCGCGGAACTGGTTGAGGACGACTCCGAACGTCGGCAGCACACGCTGCTCGACACCGTGCGTGTTCTCGGTGGTGAACGCCAGCTCTTTCAACGGATCATCCTGGCCCGCCCCGACTCCGAGCGCATAGATCAAGGCTTCCTCCGCCGTCCATTCGACGATGGACGGGGCGCTCGTGGTGCCGACGGCATCCAGGTTGAGCGGCATCCTCTACCTCCAGGTGATCAGCGCGTCGAGCGCTTCGATGTCGGATCCGCGCACGAGCAGCGGGTTCACCTCGAGCGACTCGAGACGGTCGCCAAGCCGCTCGACGACGTTCGCGATGCGCACGACCACGTCGGCAACGGCATCCAGATCTGCCGCCTCGGTGCCACGTGCACCAGCGAGCAGCTTTGCGCCGCGCAGGGAACCGAGGCCGGCCTTGACCTGCTCGCGGTTCACAGGCAGCAGATGCAGGGTCGAGTCCTTCAGCACTTCCACCCACACACCCCCGAGCCCGACGGCCAGCACCATGCCCCATTTGGGGTCGCGCACCGCCCCGACGATCAGCTCGACGCCTCCGGAGCGCTGCGGCTGAACGAGGGCAGCAGGGTCGGCTGCTTCCGCGCCCCGGCCGGCGGCGATGACGGCGTCGAACGCGCGACGCACGGCGTCCGCGTCATGGAGATCGAGCTTGACGCCACCGATGTCGCTCTTGTGCTCGATCTCGTCCGCCGACAGCTTCACCACGACCGGGTAGCCGACGCGATCGGCCGCCTCGGCCGCTTCGTCGGCGCTGTGCACGAGCTCGTTCTTCACCATCGGGATGCCGTGCTCTGCCAGCAGCGCTGTCGCCCTTCGCTCGGCGAACGTCTCGCCGGGCGCCGCGTCGACGATGATCGGGCTGTCGTCTGCAACGGCCTCCTCTCGCCTGCCGATCGCCGCCCGATACCGCTCCGACCATGCGATCGCCCGGCCGAGTGCTGTCAGTCCGTGATGGATACCGCCGACCACGCCGGGGAATCCGCTCGCGTCGGCGACCCGGCGGCCGATCGGCGTGATATCGGTGATCGTGTTCGAGACGACGATGACCGGCTTCGACGTCTGCGAGAGCGCCGCGGCCTGCGCCGTGTACCTGGCGATCGCCACGTCGACGTCGGCAGGGGTGTCGTGCGGCAGGTCGGAGACGTAGACGATCTGATCGATGTTCGGGTCATCCTGAACAGCGCTCAACGCCTTGATGGCCAGTTGATCGTCGATCAAAATGTAACCGGTCACGTCGATCGGATTGTGCACGCTCGCGAAGTCGGGCAGCACCCGGCGCAGCTTTTCCTCCGTCGCTGCTGAGAACTCCGGAATCTCGATCCCCTCGTCTTCTGCACGGTCGGAGATGACCTCGCAGGCGCCGCCGGACGGCGTCACGAAGCCGACCCTCCTGCCGGGCAGTGGGCCGGTGTGCGAGAGCAGATCTGAGGTCACGATGAGGTCCTCGAGCGAGTCCACCCTGATCACGGCGCTCTGCCTGAAGACCGCGTCGATCACACCGTCGTCGCCGACCAGCGAACCCGTGTGCGCCTTGGCGACCCGCGCTCCGCCTGCGCTGCGGCCCACCTTGAGCGCGACGATGGGCTTGCCGGCGGCGAGCGCCCGCTTGGCGACGTCGATGAAGTCCTCAGGATGCCTGATCGACTCGATGAAGAGCGTGATCACCTTGGTCGCCTCGTCCTCGACCAGGTAGCGCATCACATCGGTCATCGAGATCATCGACTCGTTTCCCATCGACACCAACAGGCTGAGGCCCGCGTTGCGCGTCTGAGCGAGCTGGATGACCGCGCTCGCCAGGGCGCCGCTCTGCAGCACGACCCCGATCGACCCCTTGCGCAGCGGCTCGGTGATCGGCAGCCCGTACGGTGTGATGCCGGATGCCACGTTGACGTATCCGTTGCCGTTGGGGCCGAGCACCGTGATGCCGCGATCGGAGGCGAGGTCGGTCAGCCGCCGTTCCAGCTGCGCGCCCTCCTCACCCACCTCGCCGAAGCCCGAGGTGAGCACGACCGCGGTCGGGATGCCGGCATCCGCGATCTTCTCCATCACCTCGAGCACGGCAGTGGTCGGCACCATCACGAAGGCCATGTCGACGGTCTCCGGCAGGTCGGCGATGTTCGCGTACGACTGCTGTCCGTGCACGACGACGCCGCGCGGGTTGACCAGATACACGGAACCCTGGAATCCACCGTCCAGCAGGTTCTTGTAGATCGACATCGACCAGTGCGATTTGTCGGTGGCGCCGATCAGTGCGATCGACTTCGGGTTGAAGAGCTGGGTCACGTCGTCGACTGTGACACCTGGGAGCAGGGCTTCGGTGGCCGTCATGAATCCTCCTTGATCGGTTCAGGCCGCGAACGTGTGGGGTGGGGTGGTTCAGCCGCCGATGTCGCTCACCTTCGCGTAGCCCTTGATGAGGTTCCGGGCGATGGTGCGCTTCTGAATCTCGTCGGTGCCCTCGAAGATGCGCAGCAGTCGCAGCTCGCGGTACCAGCGCTCGATCGGCAACTCCTTCGTGTAACCCATGCCGCCGTGGATCTGCAGCACCCTGTCGACGACCTTGTTCGCCATCACCGACCCGGTGAGCTTGGCGATGGATGCCGCATGCCGGTTGTCCTTGTTGTTCTCCAGCAACCATGCCGCGTACAGGGTCAGCCACTTGGCCTGCTCGATCTCGATGTGCGAGTCGGCGATGTGCCACTGGATCGCCTGGTAGTCGGCGATCACGTGACCCATCGACTGACGGTTCTTGGCGTGCTCGATCGCCATCTCCAGCAGTCGCTCTGCTGCGCCGATCGCGCCGGACGGGATCAGATAGCGTCCGTTGCCGATCCACTGCATCGCCAGTTTGAAGCCCCAGCCGACCTCGCCGAGCACGTTCTTGCCCGGCACCCGAACGTTGTCGAAGTTGAGCGCTGCTGGGCCCCACTCGCCCATCGTCGCGATCGGCTGCGACGTCCAGCCCATCTCACGGTCGACCAGGAAGCACGTGATGCCGCCTTCGGCGCCCTTCTCCGGATCGGTGACGGCGAACACCATGACGAAGTCGGCCTCGTTGCCGTTCGTGATGAAGATCTTCTCGCCGGTGATGATCCAGTCGTCGCCGTCGTGCACGGCGCGCGTGCGGATGTTCGCGGCATCCGACCCGGCGCCCGGCTCTGTGATCGCGAAACAACTGCGGCGCTCGCCGTTGATCGTCGGGATCAGGTACTCCTTCTTCTGCTCCTCGTTGCCGCCGTACAGGATGTTGTCGGCCGTGCCCCCGAAGCGGAACGGCACGAAGGTGCGCCCGCCCTCCATGGCGACGATCGAGGTCATGACGGCTCCGAGATCGGTGCCGCCGTACTCCTCCGGTGTTCCGATGCCCCAGAAGCCGGCAGCCTTCGCCTTGTTCTGCAGGTCTTTCAGCTGACCGGGTTCGAGTGCTGGCAGGCCCTGTCGCTCGTTGCGCAGCACCTGCGGTTCGAACGGCATGACCTCCTTTTCGATGAAGTCGCGCACGGTGTCGCGCACCATCCGCTGTTCGTCCGAGAGTGAGAAGTCGATCATTGCAATGTCTCCACGTGAGTTGTGTTGGGATGTGGTGAGTTCAGGTGTGGGCTTGGCCGCTGGATGCCGGCGTCAGCCGACGGGGCCGCCCGCCACGTAGATGACCTGGCCGGAGACGTACGAGGCGTCCTCGCTCACCAGGAACGAGATGACACCGGCGATGTCCTCCGGCCGGCCGACGCGGCGCACCGGGATGCGCTCCGATGCGGCCTTCTGCATCTGCTCGAAGTCGACGCCGGTGCGTTCGGCTGTCGATCGGGTCATGTCGGTGGCGATGAATCCGGGCGCGACGGCATTGACGTTGATGCCGAACGGGCCGAGTTCGATGGCCAGCGCCTTGGTGAAGCCCTGCATGCCGGCCTTCGCCGCCGAATAGTTGGCCTGGCCGCGATTACCGGTGGCTGAGGTGCTCGACAGGTTCACGATCTTGCCCCAGCGGCCCGGCACCATCTGCGCTTGCGCCGCGCGCGACCAGAGGAACGCTCCGCGCAGGTGGACCCCGAGCACGGTGTCCCAGTCGCTGGCGCTCATCTTGAACACGAGATTGTCGCGCAGCACGCCCGCGTTGTTCACCAGCACGCCGATGTCTCCGAGTTCCGACTGCACACGCGCTGCCGCAGCGAGCACCGATTCCTCGTCCCGAACGTCGCAGGCCACGCCGATCGCTCGCCCGCCGGCCGCCTCGATCTCGGCGACCGTCGCGACCGTCGCCTCGTCGCTGATGTCGACGACGGCGACCGCCGCTCCATCGGATGCCAGCCGCACCGCGGTCCGACCCCCGATTCCGCGTCCCGCGCCGGTGACGACGGCGACCTTTCCATCCAGCTGTGACACGAGCCCTCCATTGGGTGAGTGATCCGATCGGATGTCCGAACGAGCGCTGCGCCTGCCGCCGCCGCCGGACACTGCCGACATGAGGACCGACCTTCGTCGGAACCATCGACGTCCGTGTACGTCCGCAGAACTGAATCTCGTTCTAGAACCTGGTTCACACCATATGAGCGCGCTCGTGTCTCGTCAAGCTCCGATCCGAGCTTCGAACCGAGCACCGCCCCGGCGCCCGCACCGAAGGGGGACGATGGGTCGCCGAGCAGCGAGATGCTGCGCGCCCGAGCTGCAACCGGCCGGCCGGGCCGACGGCATCCATGGCTTCGGTCAGAGGCTCGCGATGCTGCGCACGATCGAGATCGCCTCGTCGATGAGTGTGTCGATCTCCGACGGGCTCTCCACCGAGGCGATGGCGCGTTCGCCCTCCACCACCGTCGAGATGAGGATGCGCACCTTCAGCCGGCTCACCGGGGTGTCCTCCAGGCCGAGCAGCGTGGTGTTGTTCTTCATCCACTCGGCTCCGACCCTGCGCCCCAGCGTGTCGTACCCGGGAGGGCCGTCACCGCCGCGGAACAGCAGCGTGAGGCGCGATGCCCCGCGCGCCACCTCGAGATACGCGCGCGTTCCGGCGATGAACAGCTCGATCGGATCACTGACGCCGGAGTGCCGTGCGTCGGCCACCGCCGTGGTCGCCGCCTCGGTGTACACGGTCTCGAACTCGTCCCAGAGCGCGAGGAAGAGATCCGCCTTGCCGTTGAAGTGGTGGTAGACGCTGCCGACGCTCAGGCCGGAGCGTTCGACGATGTGCGCGATGTTGGCATCGGCGTAGCCCTCTTCGATGAAGACGTCTCGTGCGGCGTCCAGGATCACCCTGCGGGTCTGCTGGGTTCGACCCCACTGACGCGCCGGCTTGTCCGTTGCAGCGTTCGCCGCTGCGATGGATTCGGTCACGTCGCCCCCTTCCGAACGTTCTGCTTTCGGGCCGAGCTTGCCACACCTCGGGCACGGACTCGTGAATGCTGCGTCTTGCGACCGAGGTGATGGCCGTGTTAGAACTTCATTCTAGAATCTGGTTTGGATCTCCGACGATCACCACACGAGGGTGCGAGGCGGGATCGCAGGCAGGCGGTAGCAGTCAGGCGGTAGCGCTCAGGCGGGCTCTACGGATCGTCAGCAGGTATTCGGCACAGAGAGGTCAACGATGACGATCGATTCGACGGTGGAATGGCCGCCGGCGCCCAGCGTCGGTCGCCTCGTCACGCCGAATGTCACGCACCTGCTGGCACCGAACGCGAGCTCCTGGACCTACGAGGGCACGAACTCGTGGATCATCGCCGCAGGCGACGAGAGCATCATCGTCGACCCCGGAATCGAGAACGCCGCGCACCTCGAAGCACTGCGCAGACAGGGAACGCTCGACGGCCGGACCGTCTCCGCCGTGCTGCTCACCCACGACCATCCCGACCACAGCGACGGTGCGCGCACGCTCGCAGACTCGCTCGGCACCCGCGTGATCGGCATGTCACCTCGATTCGCCGACGATCTCCTGAAGGAGGGCGACGTGCTCACGGTCGGTGGTCTGCCGGTCTCGGTGCTGCACACGCCAGGTCACAGCGACGACTCGATTTGCCTCTGGGTGCCATCGGACACCGGGTGCGGGCGCGGCGCCCTGCTCACGGGCGACACCGTGCTCGGAGGGCGCTCATCCGGCGTGATGGGCAAGCTCGGCGATCTGCTCGCCTCACTCCAGCGACTGCGCGAGTTCGCGGGCGATCACGAGACGACCGGGCTACCGGGCCACGGACCGATAGTGACCGATCTGGTCGGGGAGACATCCGTCGTGATCGATGTTCGATCCAGGCGCATCGACCAGGTACGTGAGTTCATCGCCGACGGAGACACAACGGTGCTCGAACTCATTCAACGGTTGTATCCGCAGTTGCGCGGCTCGCGTTCGATGTTCGCCGCATCAACCGTGATCTCGACCATCGACTATCTCATCGGACTCGACGGCGAAAAGGGAATAGCGGATGCCGCACAGCGCGCCGATATCACCGCAGACGTCGACAAATACAAGCAGGCGATGGCCGCTCGAACGCGCGAAACACGAACGCGATAGCGCCATCGGCGCGGACTCGAACTGATACCCACGAAAAGGAGCGAATGTGTCGCAAGGGCCAGTACCGGTACCCACTCCGGAAACCCTTCAGTTCTGGGAAGGCACGGCGGTCGGAGAGCTTCGCATTCAGCGGTGCAATTCCTGCGAGAAGTTCTACTTCTACCCCCGCCCTTATTGCCCGAAATGCAATTCCGACAATGTCGAATGGCGTGTCGTCTCCGGTAAAGGCTCGCTCGCGTCGTACAACATCAATTACCGCCCGTTCCCGATGTTCGGCACGGAAGAACCGCAGGTGATCGCCTTGGTCGAACTCGACGAAGGCGTGCGCCTCATGACGAACGTCGTCGGCATCGAGCCGGTGCCCGAGAATCTGCCACTCGGCCTTCGCGTGCAGGTCGCGTTCGAGCCGAGAGGCGACCAGTTCCTGCCCGTCTTCACGCCCGACACCGCGGCCACGATCGCAGCCGCGGCATCCGCCCTCGAGACGAGGGCCTGAGCATGACGACGCCCAGCATGCACGGTGGCAACATCGCCATCGTCGGCGCAGCCGAAACCGATCGCATCGGCAAGGTGCCGGATGTATCGATGATCCACCTGCACACCAATGCGGCGCGTCGCGCGATCGCCGACGCCGGAATCGACATCTCGGAGATCGACGGAGTCGCCACCGCGGGACCGACGGCCATCGAGCTCGCCGACATGCTCGGCCTCCGTCCGCGCTGGGCCGATGGCACGATGCTCGGCGGCTGCAGCTTCATGGCACTCGTTCGACACGCATCGGCAGCGATCGCATCCGGCGCCGCGAACGTCGTGCTCGTCACGCACGGGGAGTCCGGCCGCTCCCGCACCGGAGTGCCGCACTACGCGCCATCTCCGTCGTCGATGGGCGGACAATTCGAGCAGCCGTACGGCGCGCTTGCGCCATACTCGTCGTTCACCACGCCGGTGCTCGCGTTCATGGCCTCCCGCGGTTTCACACGCGAGGACCTGGCAGAGGTCGTGGTCTCGCAGCGGTTGTGGGCCATTCCGAACGAACGAGCGCAACGTCGCGACCCGATCGACGTGGCGGGTGTACTCGCCGCGCCACCCGTCGCCTACCCGTTCACGCGTGACATGTGCTGTGTGGTGACGGATGCCGGTGGAGCCCTCGTGCTGATGAGCGCGGAACGCGCGCGCGATCTCCCTTCGGCCGACCGCGCCGTCTACGTACTCGGTTCCGGCGAGGGAACGGAGAGCGTGATCGTCTCGCAGATGGACGATCTGGAGAGCTTCGGGCCGTTCCGCCGTGGCGCGAAGGAGGCCTTCGAGACAGCCGGCGTGACGCACGACGACATCGACCACCTGATGTTCTACGACGCGTTCGCGCACCTGCCGTTGTACATGCTCGAAGACACCGGGTTCGTCGGCAAGGGCGAATCGGCGGAGTTCTTCCGCGAGGGCCACACCAGGCCGGGCGGAGACCTTCCGATGAACACTCAGGGCGGCGGCCTCTCCTACACGCACAGCGGCATGTACGGAATGTTCGCCATCCAGGAGGCCGTGCGTCAGTTGCGCGGCGAAGCCGTCGTGCAGGTGCCCGACGTGCACACCAGTTTCGTGCAAGGCGTCGGCATGATGTTCGGCGCGGGAGGGAGCCTCGTTCTGTCCAACGAGCGACCGTGACAGTCACGGCCGAATGGAACCCGTTCACCGGTCGCTCTCGATCTCGGACGAATTGAAAATGCAATTCATTCGCCCTTATCGATGACGTGCATTCATAGTGGAATCACGCCGTGCGAAGACGCCGGCGCAATCAGTCGTGCGCGTCTTTCGAATGAATTCATTTCTTTTCACGAATCCCACGAAATATGTATACAAAGCGCATCGTCGCCTGTACGGTTCTAATAACTCGAGCCCCGATGCCGAATTAAAGACGCTGAGCGGATGAAGACATGGTCGTCTGAATCCCAGGGTTCATCCGATCACGATCGCGCAGGGCGACGAGGCCCCTTGGTCGAACCTGTCCTCAGCGCGCTCTCTTATAACAGGGCAGGAAATGAACAGCACATCTGTAGCGCAATTATCGGCCGGCAGAATTGAGCTGCGACTTGCGAGGCTTCACATTCGCCCGGTCACAGCAGTGGCCGTCGTCGCAGCCTTGATCGTCCTCGTCGGGGACAGCCAAGCACTGGCGCTCATCCCCCTTTTGGGCGTGATGAGCGAGGAGTTCCACCTCACGGCATCGCAGGCGACAGTGGTTCTGGCGATCCTCGGCATCGTGGGAGCCGGCGCTCTCCCGGTGCTCACGCGATTGGCCGAGAGAGTGAGCCTGAGACGGTTTCTCCTCCTCGGCGTCGCAATGACCACCCTCGGCAACGTGCTGTGCGCTCTGGCGCCCGGCTTCACCCTTCTGCTGATCGGTCGCATCGTCCTCGGGCTCAGCGCCGCGATCCCGATCTCGCTCGCTCTCGTGCGGGAGAAGTCGACGGATGCCCATGGCACCAACCGTGGTCTCGGGCTCGTCACGGCCGCGGTCGGCGTTGGCGTCGCCTTCTCGTTCCTCCTCGGGGGAACGGTGCTTCAGCTTCAGGGCAGCGTGCACACGGTGTTCTGGGTGATGGCCGTCCTCGCCGCACTCACCTTCGTGGTCGGCTGGATCCTGGTTCCCGACTACAGGGTCCAGTCGCGGACGCGCATCGATTACCTGGGCGCCGCGCTCCTCATCGTGGGACTCACGTTGATCGCCGTCGCCATCAGCTACGCCAGCGAGTGGGGCAGCGGTGCGGTGCTGGCGCTTGTGATCGGATTCGTCGCCATGGGCGGCTGGGTCTGGTGGGAACTCTCCGTGAGCTCACCGATGATCGATCTGCGTCGAACCTTCCGTCGCTCGGCCGTTCCCGCGTACTTCGCCGCCGGCCTCTTCGCCGCCGTCGCGATCATCTCGAACCTCGCCGTCACCAGCTACGCGGAGTTCACACCGGTGCCGGGTGTGCCCGAACTCGACTACGGATACGGCTACATCGTGCTGATGGCTTCGCTGTTCCTGATGCCGACGGCGTTCTTCATTCTCTTCGGCGGCTTCTTCGTCGGTCGCGTGATCACCCGTATCGGCATCAAGACGTCGTTCTTCATCGCCGGCGCTCTCACGGTGGTCGGCTTCACGTTCATGGCCCTCGGCCACTCGGAGATCTGGCAGAACGCGGTGGGCATGGGCATCTGGGGCATCGCCTACGCTCTCGGCAGCACCACAGCGAACGCGGCCTTCCTGCACGCGGCGAAAGACAGCGAGGCTTCGCTGTTCTCGGCGGCGGCGACGACCGTGACCGGCACCATCGGATCTCTGGCGGCGCCGGTCTTCACTGCCGTGCTCTACGCCACGGCCGTGGTCGTGCCGGTGAACGGGGCGAAGGTGTCGGTTCCGACGGCGCAGTCGTACACCAACCTGTGGTGGGTCCTTGCCGCCGCCGGTGTGGTCATGCTGCTGATGGCAGTGCTGCACAAGACGGTGCAATACCAGGGCGGAACCGAGCCGCAGACCGTCATCGCGCCCGACGCCACGACAGGTGCGCCGACTGCTGAGGTCCTTCCCGAGGAACGCTGAACGGGCAAAGCACAGATCTGGCATCGTTCGCCAAGGGCGGTGGTCGCATCACGAGAGCGGCCGCCGCCCTTGGTGTATTCCGCCAAACAATGCACCGATCGAAT
The DNA here is from genome assembly GCF_022761015.1 of Humibacter sp. RRB41. GTDB lineage: Bacteria > Actinomycetota > Actinomycetes > Actinomycetales > Microbacteriaceae > Humibacter. Next base: position 659,659 of record NZ_JAKWJQ010000001.1, on the reverse strand, counting down.
GTCACCGCTGCACAGCAAGCCCGTCTGAGGTCCCGGTCTAGTGTGAGATCGACGTTGCGCACCGAGCAGCTCGGTGTTCACCGGAACCCACGCTTCGATCGCAACACCACCACCCTCTGGACCACGCCCACCGAACGGAGACCACCGTGTCGACAGCAGCATCCGCCCCCACACAGCGCCTCGTGCCGACCCTGGCCGATCGCGTCGTGCCTCGTAACGCGATCACGAACGCCATTCTGATCCTGGCCGGCACCGCGCTCATCGCGGTCTCCGCGCAGATCTCCGTGCCGCTCTGGCCGGTGCCGGTCACCGGGCAGACGCTCGCCGTGCTGCTGGTCGGCGCGAGCCTCGGCGCCTGGCGCGGAATCGTGTCGACAACGCTCTACATGCTGCTCGGGCTCGCCGGCCTGCCGATCTTCGCCGACTTCACCGGTGGACCGGCCTCGGTGCTCACACCGAGCTTCGGGTTCGTGATCGGGTTCATCTTCTCGGCCGCGCTGATCGGATGGCTGTCGGAGCGCGCCTGGGACAGGCATCCGCTGCTCGCGTCTGCCGGCTTCCTCGCCGCCAGCATCGTGCCGTTCCTGTTCGGTCTGCCGTATCTCGCGATCGTGCTGGGCAACCTCGGCCTGCCGAACGACTTCGCGGCCGTGATGGCCGCCGGATTCACGCCGTTCATCCTCGGCGGCATCATCAAGTGGGCGATCGCCGCAGCACTGCTGCCGATCGCATGGACGCTGGTGCGTCGCGCCGACCGCAAGCCCCGCGGCTGAGCACGCCCGGCCCGCTCCGCCCACCGACGAACCGCGGCCTGTCCTCCAGGCGTGGCGCCCTAGGCCTGGGCGATGCGCACCATGTTGCCTGCAGGGTCACGCACTGCGAAGTCGCGCACACCCCAGAACTGCTCGGTCGGCTCCTGCACGACCTCGGCCCCGAACGCCGCTGACACCTTCTCGAACGTCGCGTCGAGGTCGTCCGAGCGGAACTGCACCATCTGCAACTCGCCCTTGGCGAGCAGGGCCGCGACGGCATCGCCGTTCTCCTCCGAGCGTCCAGCGTGCGGCTGCTCGAGAACGATCTCGACCTCGGGCTGGCTGTCGGTGACGAGGGTGATCCAGCGGAAGCCGCCATTGGCGACCTCGCTGCGCACGGTCAGACCGAGCGTGTCGCGGTAGAACACGAGGGCGGCATCCGGATCGTCGACCACGATGTGCACGCCGCTGAGTGAAGTTGTCATGACTGCAACGCTAGGCGCGGGATGCCGCCGGCGCTTCTCCGAAACTGCTCACTTGGGTGCCGGACTCGTTGCGCGTGATGCGGGGCCTGGTCAGCACCATGACCTGGCACGGCGAGAACATCTTCAACGCGTCGTGATTGCGCGCCCGGTAGTCCGTCGGACTCTCGCCGACGAGCTCAGTGAACTTGCTGGAGAACGAGCCGAGGCTGGTGCATCCGACGGCGAAACAGACATCCGTCACGCTGAGCTCGGTCGATCGCAACATGGCCTTCGCGCGTTCGATGCGCCGTGTCATCAGGTAGGAGTACGGCGTCTCGGAGTACGTCTCCTTGAACCTGCGGCTGAAGTGCGCCTGCGACATCAGCGCCGTGCTCGCGAGCGCCTCGACGTCGAGCGGCTCGGCGTATTCGCGGTCCATCCGATCGCGGGCACGACGGAGTCGGCGGAGTTCCCCGAGATCGACCGGCATGCCATCCAGTTTGCACCGAGGACGCCGACGGTCGCGCACTTCTGCAGGAGATACGAGGCGAGGCGGCCATGGTGTGGACGTCGCGCGGTATGTCCTGAAGAGCGGCCTGGGCGAACCGGAAACGCGGCGACACCACGCAGCGACACCACGCGGCCGCACCAGCGCGCACCGTTTTCACAGGCTGCGCGGGCGGTCCGGGCACGAAGCACGGCAGAGGGGGACAGTGCTGATGAACGTTAGAGGTGAGCGAGCGTCAGCGCGGCGCACCGCTTCAGCGGGCCGGGGCGTGATCGGGCGACTGCTCCTTCTCGTCGTCCGAGGGCGGCAGCGCGCAGAACGACTCCGCGATGAGCCCGCCGACGAGCAGGATGACCGCACTCACCGCCGCGATCACGCTCAGCCAGGTCGAACTGGGCGACGTCACCGGGCGCGTCAGCACGTAGACCACGATGCCGATGCCGGTACCGGTGAGCAGCCCGCCGACGAAGCTGCACGCCTTGGCGAGCACGGCGATGCGCATCGCACGGAACGGATCGACGTGCACCCTCACCTTGCTGCGCACGGCGCGTCTGATCGGAATGGCTAGCAGCACCACGATGACCCCGATCGCGATCAACGTGACCGACAGCGAGATGGGCGGGATGAGCATCGACGTACCGGCGGCGACCAACGCGATCTCGAGCAGGTATCCGATCGCGATGCCGATGACACCGAGCACGATGAGGGCGGTGGGTCCTGTGCGTCTCACGAGGCACCTCCCGCCGGCGTGGCATCGGATGCCCGCAGCCGCGCCAGCAGCGCATCGACGCGTCCCAGCTCCGGCAGCTCGGCATCCGGGTCGACCTCGAGCCACGGGGCGAGCACGAACTCCCGCTCGGATACCCGCGGATGCGGCAGCTGCAACTCGTCGTCGTGCACCTGTCTGCCACCCATCGCGATGAGGTCGAGGTCGAGCGTGCGGTCGCCCCAGCGTTCGACGCGCACGCGGCCATGGGCATCCTCGATGCGGTGCAGCTCGGCGAGCAACCCGTGCGGATCGAGCGCCGTCGAGATGAGCGCGACGCCGTTCAGGTAACGCGGCGCATCCTCGTCGACGCCGTCGAGGCGCACGGCGGCGGTCTCGATGAAGGGCGAGACGGCATCCAGTCGCACCCCGGGCGTCGCGGCGAGGTCGTCGAGCGCCGCCTTCACGGTCGCCTCGCGGTCGCCGAGGTTGCTGCCGAACGCGACGACGGCCGGCTCCAGCGGACGCAGTCGTTGCTGCCGGGGCTTCACGGCGATCACGGGGTCACCACGCTCTCGTACCAGGTGCGGTCGCGCACCACCGTGACCGCGACGTCGCCGAAGGGCACGGAGATCGGGGCATCCGGCTTGTGCACGGTCACCTCGGTGCGCTCGGCGGGGAACGACAGTACGACGCGTGCCACGCGCTCCGCGACGGTCTCGATCAGGTCGACCGGATCGGATGTCACGGCATCCGTCACCGCTTCGGCCAGCTCGCCGTAGTGCACGGTCGCTGCGAGCTCGTCGCCGCGCGCCGCCGGGCCGAGGTCGAGCCACGCGGTCACGTCGATCACGAAGTCCTGCCCCTGCTCGCGCTCGAACTCGAAGACACCGTGATGTGCGCGCACGCGCAGGCCGGTCAGGGTGATCCGGTCGCCGCTCATCGATCCATCTTCTCGTGTCGAGCCTCTTCGGCGGTGCCCTTCTCCCAGGAGCGAACGACATCGAGCGCGATGCGCGTCGACACGACGTCGTGCACGCGCACGCCCCACGCGCCGTCGCGGGCGGCCAGCGCCGTGATGACGGCCGTCGGCAGATCGCGGTCCTGAATGGATGCTCCCTGCGGCATCAACTCTCCGAGGAACCTCTTGCGCGACGCAGCGACCAGCACGGGCAGCCCCACCGCCTCGAACTCGCGCAGGTGGTGCAGCACGTCCCAGTTGTGGTCGGCGTTCTTCGCGAATCCGAGCCCGGGGTCGATGATGATCCGCTCGGCCCCGACACCCTGCGCTTCGAGTGCGTCGACGCGGCGCAGCAGCTCGTCGCGAACGTCGTGGGCGGCATCCTCGTACGTGGCGAGATCGTTCATGTGGTCGCTGTGCCCGCGCCAGTGCATCACCACGTAGTGCACCCCGCGCTCGGCGATGAGTGGCGCCATGGCCGGATCGGCCAGCCCGCCCGACACGTCGTTCACGATCTGCGCTCCGGCGTCGACGGCGGCCTTGGCGGTCTCGCTGTTCATGGTGTCGATGCTGACGCGGATGCCCCGCGCAGCCAGCTCGCTGACCACCGGCAGCACGCGCCCCAGCTCTGCAGGTACGGGAACACGTTCGGCGCCGGGTCTTGTCGACTCCCCTCCGACGTCCACGATGTCTGCGCCCTGCCTGGCGAGCTCGACGCCGTGGGCGATGGCGGCATCCGTCGACGCCCAGCGTCCACCGTCGCTGAACGAGTCGGGCGTCACATTGAGGACGCCCATGATCTGCGTCACTTCACGCCCCGGCCGATCAGGGCGATGAGTTCGGCGCGCACGACCGGGTCGCTGAGCTGTCCGCGGCTGGCGATCGTGACGGTGGTGGCATCGCTCTGGCGGGCGCCGCGCGTGGTCACGCAGGCGTGGCGTGCGTCGAGCACCACGAGCACACCGCGCGGGTCGAGGCCTTGCACGATCGTGTCGGCGATCTCTTCGGTGAGGCGCTCCTGCAGTTGCGGCCGCGCGGCGAGGATCTCCACCACTTTCGGCAGCCTGCCGAGGCCGACGACCCGCTCACCGGGAAGGTAGGCCAGGTGGGCGACACCTTCGAACGGCAGCAGGTGGTGCTCGCACATCGAGCGGAAACGGATGTCGCGCAGCAGCACCGTCTCCGGATCGTTGTCGCCGAGCGGCACCGTGTCACGAAGCGGCTCGACTGCGTCGAGGCCCAGTCCGCCGAAGAACTCGTCGTATGACTCGGCGACGCGAGCCGGGGTCTTCTCGAGCCCCGGCCGCGTCACGTCTTCGCCGATGGCGGCGAGCAGTTCGGCTACGGCCGATTCGATGCGTGCGCGGTCGACGGCCACGTGGTCCTCGTGCTTACGCGGTGGCCGGGCGTGGCTTGACCTGACGCGAACGCTTCGGCTTCGACGGAGTGGGATCGGAATCGACTCCACCGTCGACGATGCCACCGTCGATCGGCGCCGTTTCGGGCTCCGGGTACGCGATCGGCGGAATTCCGGGCGAGACGCGGTTGTCGGCCGAGACCCACTCAGGGCGTTCCGGCAGCTTCTTGATGTTCGAGAAGATGTCGGCGATCTGGTGGTGGTCGAGAGTCTCCTTTTCGAGCAGCTCGCGAGCCAGGGCATCCAATATGTCGCGGTTGTCGTTGATGACCTGCCACGCCTCGTCGTGCGCTTTCTCGATCAGGGCGCGAACCTCCGCGTCGACTCGCTCGGCGATGCGCTCCGAGTAGTCGCGCTGATGACCCATGTCGCGGCCGAGGAACATCTCACCGGAGGACTGGCCGAGCTTGACCGAACCGATGTCGGCGCTCATGCCGTACTCGGTGACCATCTTGCGGGCGATGCCGGTGGCCTTCTCGATGTCGTTCGAAGCACCCGTCGTGGGGTCCTTGAAGACGACCTCTTCGGCGACGCGTCCACCCATCGCATAGGCGAGCTGGTCGAGCAGTTCGTTGCGAGTCACGGAGTACTTGTCTTCGAGCGGCATCACCATCGTGTAACCGAGGGCGCGGCCGCGCGGCAGGATCGTGATCTTCGTCACCGGATCGGTGTGGCGCATCGCCGCCGCCGCGAGCGCGTGTCCGCCCTCGTGGTACGCCGTGATCAGCTTCTCCTGGTCCTTCATCACGCGGGTGCGCTTCTGCGGGCCTGCGATCACACGGTCGACGGCCTCATCAAGGGCGCGGTTGTCGATGAGCTGTGCGTTCGAACGGGCCGTCAACAGAGCGGCCTCGTTGAGCACGTTCGCCAGGTCCGCTCCGGTGAACCCCGGGGTCTTGCGTGCAAGCACCTCGAGATCGACGCCCGCGGCCAGCGGCTTGCCACGTCCGTGCACCTCGAGGATCTTCTTGCGGCCGAGCATGTCAGGCGCGTCGACGCCGATCTGACGATCGAAGCGGCCGGGACGAAGCAGGGCGGGGTCGAGGATGTCGGGACGGTTCGTCGCCGCGATCAGGATGACGTTCGTCTTGACGTCGAAGCCATCCATCTCCACCAGCAACTGATTCAGGGTCTGCTCGCGCTCGTCGTGCCCGCCGCCCATACCCGCACCACGGTGCCGACCGACGGCGTCGATCTCGTCGACGAAGATGATGGCCGGCGCGTTCTGCTTGGCCTGGTCGAAGAGGTCGCGAACACGGCTCGCGCCGACGCCGACGAACATCTCGACGAAGTCGGAACCCGAGATGGAGTAGAACGGCACGCCCGCCTCACCCGCGACAGCGCGAGCGAGCAGCGTCTTGCCGGTTCCTGGAGGGCCGTACAGCAGAACACCCTTGGGGATCCGCGCTCCCACCGCCTGGAACTTCGCAGGCTCCTTCAGGAAGTCCTTGATCTCCTCGAGCTCTTCGATGGCCTCGTCGGAGCCGGCCACGTCGTCGAAGGTGACCTTCGGGCTCTCCTTCGAGACGAGCTTCGCCCGCGACTTGCCGAACTGCATGACCTTGTTGCCGCCGCCCTGCATACCGGAGAGCATCAGCCAGAAGAACGCGCCGATCAGGATGACGGGGAGCAGAATGCTCAACGCCGACAACCACCAGCTGGGCTGGGGAACCTGATCGTTGTAGCCCTTCGAGAGGTCGGCGCCCGAGACGGCCTTCACGATCTCGGTCCCACGCGGCGCCACGTAGTAGAACTGCACCTCTGTGCCGTTGTTGCCGTCGGCCTTCGTCAGGGTCATGTCGACGCGCTGATCGGTATCGACGATCGTCGCGGACGCGACCTTGCCCTCCTTGAGGAGCTCGAGGCCCTTTTCGGTGGTGATCCCCTTGTAGCCCGACATCGTGATGAGGCTCGAGCCGATCCACACGATGACGACCGCAAGCACGATCCACAGGATGGGGCCACGGAAGATCTTTTTCAGGTTCATGGTGCTGTCAGGGTATCGCTACCGTCCTTGAGGAAATCTGCGTGTTCGCCGACGGCGTGCTAACCCTTTGTCAGCAATCGACTGTGTGCTGGCGGCGGCGGGCTCAGCTTGCTGAGCGAGCTATTCGTAGACGTGCGGCGCGAGCACGCCCACCGAGCGCAGGTTGCGGTAGCGCTCGGCGAAGTCGAGGCCGTATCCCACGACGAAGTCGTTCGGAATCTCGAAACCGACGTATTTGACGTCGACCTCGACCTTGGCGGCATCCGGCTTGCGAAGCAGCGCGCAGATCTCGACGGATGCCGGCCCGCGCGACAGCAGGTTCTCGCGCAGCCACGACAGGGTGACGCCGGAGTCGATGATGTCCTCGACGATCAGCACATGACGGTCGGCGAGTTCCGAGTCGAGGTCCTTCAGAATGCGCACGACACCGCTCGACTTCGTGCTGGCACCGTACGAGCTCACGGCCATCCAGTCCATGTTGATCGGGATGCTCAGCGCCCGCGCCAGGTCGGCCATCACCATGACGGCGCCCTTGAGCACTCCGACGAGCAGCACGTCTTTGCCCGCGTACTCGGTGTCGATCTGGGCTGCGAGCTCCACGAGCCGCTGCTTGATCTGGTCTTCGGTGACGAGCACCTGCGTGAGGTCGCCTTCGATGTCTTCGGGCAGCATGTGGTCCATCCTCGCATGCGCCCGAGGCTGCTGGATCAGTGCTCGTGCGGCAGAACCTCGGTCGATCCCGTGGTGGAGAACACGATGTGGCTTCCCGAGCGCGCGGCCTGTATTCCACCGGGCAGATCCAGAGACTTCTGACCGTGCCAGTCGGTCACCAGCCGCGAGACCGCGAGAACATGCACCCGCTCGAGCGCGACCCCGAACTCGCTGAACACCACGAAACGGATGATCCTGTTGCGCAGTGCCGGCGGGTTCGCCTCGAGCGCGCCCACCGACACGGCGATTCCGGCTTCGGCCGGCTCGCAGAGGTCCTCGATGAGCTCCTCGATCATCTCGTCGAAAGCCTCGGCATCCTCTCGCAACTGCTCGGCCGTGCGGGCGAGCGCCTCGGCGACACCCGGACCGAGCTCGCGCTCGAGCACCGGAAGCACCTCGCGCCTCGCGCGCACGCGCGCATAAGAAGGGTCGACGTTGTGCGGGTCGTCCCACGGCGTGAGGCCAGCGTCGAGGCACGCCTGCCGAGTCGTTGCCCGACGGATGCCCAGCAACGGCCTCAGCACCGTTCCGGCCGCCTCTGCCATGCCCTGCAGGCTCGCCGCTCCCGACCCCCGCGCGAGTCCGAGCAGCACCGTCTCAGCCTGGTCGTCCAGGGTGTGCGCGAGGAGCACGTGCGTGGCGCCGGTCTCGATCATCGCCTCCGTGAACGCGGTGCGACGCGCATCCCTTGCGGCATTCTCGGGACCACCGCCGGCCGTCGCGGATGCGACGTCGACGCGCTTGACGACCACCGGATCGAGGCCGAGGGCGACCGCCTGCTCGCGCACGCGGTCCGCGGTCGCGGCTGAGGCATCCTGCAGCCCGTGGTCGACGATGATGGCTCCGGCACGGATGCCCGCCCGCGGCCCCTCGAACGCCGTCGCCGCGGCCAGCGCGAGCGAGTCCGCCCCGCCGCTGAGGCCCACCAGAACGAGATCGCCCTGAACGACTCCGGCGGCCGCGAGTGCGTCCCGTACCGCGCGGCGCACGTCCGCGATGGGAGGGGTGAGCCGCGGACGGCGGTCGGCTTCGGTCACGGCTCCACGCTAGGCCACACTGCATCGGGCGGCCATGCGCCGTTCGACGCACGTCCAGCAGGCGCTGGCGCGAGGCCGATCGGAACGTCTTCGGCCGACGGTAGATTGGTAGCGCGTGTCTGCGGCGGTGGCGCGTGCAGCCCTGCCGCGGTGGGCATCCGTCAGCATCACCCCACGAATGGAGCACCGGCAGCATGGCCGACTACGACGCAATCATCGAGATCCCGCGGGGCAGCCGCAACAAGTACGAGGTCGACCACGAGACCGGTCGCGTGTACCTCGACCGCGTGCTGTACACCAACTTCAGCTACCCCACCGATTACGGATTCTTCGAGAACACCCTCGGAGAAGACGGCGACCCGCTCGACGTGCTCGTGCTGCTCGACTACCCGCTGTTCCCGGGTGTCGGCGTGAAGGTGCGCCCGGTCGGCGTGCTGCACATGAGCGACGAGGCCGGTGGCGACGACAAGATCATCGCCGTGCAGTACAAGGACCCGCGGTGGACGTGGATTCAGGATGTCGAAGACATTCCGGAGTACACGCGCAAGGAGATCCAGCACTTCTTCGAGCACTACAAGGACCTCGAGCCCGGCAAGTGGGTCAAGGTGGATGCCTGGGGCAACGCCGCCGACGCCGACCGCATCGTGCAGGAAGCCATCACGCGGCTCGCTGAGCAGCACTGAGCTGTCCGGCCATCGGCTCGCGTCCGCCACCAGACCTTCGCACCGGCGCTGTGTCAGGCGGAAGGCCGCGCTACGTAGGGGTAGGGGCTTCCCCAGAGGGATTGCACCGCGAGCGGCTCGCCGTAATCGCGTGCGGCGATGATCTGGCCGCCGCCCAGGTAGATGGCGTCGTGGTAGAAGCCGCCGTCGTACCAGAAGATGATGTCGCCGCGCTGACGCTGGCTCAGCGGAACCAGCTGGCCGCGCGCTTGTGCCGTGTAGAACTGGGACGTGACGCTGTGGTCCCCGGTGCCGATGCCGGCCGCGAGGTACGCCATCATCACCAATCCCGAGCAGTCATAGTAGACCGGGCCCTGGCCGCCGATGTCATACGGCGCCCCGATGTGGGCGTAGGCGTAGGCAATCGCCGTCTCCACCGCGCTGCTGTTCGGTGCGCCCGCCGATCCGCCACCTCCAGACGGTGCCGATCCGCCGCCTCCGGAAGGTGCCGTGCCCCCGGCGCCCGACGAGCCGCCCGAGCCGCCAGCGCCACCAGAGCCGCCCGCTGACCCGCCGTTAGACGCCGGCGGGGCTGGCGGCGCCTTGACTACAGCAGCCTTGGCGGCCGCTGCCTCGTCGGCCTTCTTCTTGCCGACTAGGTACTGCGCAGCCTGCTGCTCCGACGTGTTCTTCAGCGACGCGAGCTGTGAGACGAGCTCACTCTGCTTGGACTGCTGCTGCGAGAGCGCGGCCTGCGCATCCGTGGCCGCAGCCTTCGCCTTGTCGAGCGCGGCACTGGCATCCGCCGTCAGCGACTTTCGCGTCTTCTCGGCCGACGCCGCCTGGGCAGCGAGGGAGTCCGCCGTGTTCTTGTCGGTGACCGCCTGCCGGTAGACGGTCGTCGACTGCTCGGTGAGCTGGCTCATCGTGCCCAGCTGGTAGAGCAGCTGGTTGGACTCGTCGACCTTGCCGCCTGAGAGCAGCAGGTTGATCGACGAGTCGCCGCCGGCCTTCGCCAGATGCGAGGCCAGCAGGCCCGCTCGCATTGCGGATGTCTTCGCCGTCTTGGCCGCAGCCTTCGACTTCGAGGTCAGGTCGCTCGCGGTCTTGGTTGCGGCATCCAGCTTGATCTTGGTGTTGAGGTAGGCCTCGGCGGCCACGTCTGCCGTCTTGTTGGCGGCATCCACAGTGGATTGCAGGTCGGCCACCAGGCCGGTGATCTTGTCGACCAGCGCCTGCTGGGCCTCGACGTTCTGCTTGGCGTGCTGAACGTCGTTCCAGCTCGGGTAGTCGTCCGCATACGCTGGCGGCGCGATGATGCCGATCGACGCGGTGATCACCCCGACCGCCGCCGCACCCATGGCGATCGGACGCATCACGATCGGGCCGGTTTTTCCGGACTGGGCCGCTGAATGCGACCGGATGCCGGTATGCGGCTTGCGCTCGAACGCGCGTTTGTTGTCAGCCAAGTGGTGCCCCCCGCTGTGACATGAACGGGATCGGGTCGATCGCGCTCCCGTTGATCCGCACCTCGAAGTGCAGATGGCACCCTGTCGAATTTCCGGTCGAACCGACCTTCGCGATCGGCTCCCCAGCCCCCACGCTCTGGCCCATTCCGACCAGGATGCCTCCGTCCACGATATGTCCGTATGCCGTAGAAGTGCCACCCCCGTTGTCGAGCAGGATGAAATTGCCGTAGCCGGCGTTCGGCCCCGTGTACGACACGACGCCCGAGTAGGCGGCGTAGATCGTGGAGTAGCACGCGGCGCCGATGTCGGCTCCCTCGTGGTACGACGAGCAGCCCGCACAGGGCGACACCCGAGCGCCGAAGCCGTCCGTGATCGGCCCGTACGCCGGCACCGCCCAGCCCTGCGGACCGACGAAACCGCCCGGCAGCCCGGCGCTGCTGTTCGCCTTCTTGGCAGCGGCAGCGCGAGCAGCGACGCCCTTCTGATAGCCGGCGACAGTCGCAGTCGTCTTGTCCTTCAGCGCCGCGACCTGGGCCTTCAGCACGACGGATTGCGCCTGCTGCGTCGTCAACGCACCCTGGGCAGCCTTCGCAGCGGCGACCGCCTTCTTGAGGGCGGCATCCGCGTCGGTGCGCAGCGTCTCGCGCTCCGTCCGGGCAGTGTTCGCCTGATCGCTCATCGCCTTCGCGGTGTTGCGTGCCTGCTCGGCCTGCTCGTAGATGCCGCTGGTGTTCTCGACCAGCTTCGATGCTGAGCCGAGGTGGTCGAGCAACTTGTCGGCATCCGCTGAGCTCTTGGATCCGCTCAGGAACAGGTTCGCCGTGAGGTCGCCGCCGCCGGAGCGGTAGAGCTCGGCGGCGAGGCGTCCCGCCTGCGTTGTGGCGTCATCCGCCTTCTTCTTCAGGCCGGATGCCTGCGACTGCAGCTCCCGCGCCTTCACGTCGGCGAGGTCGAACTTCTGCTGAGCGACGTTGAACTCTTCGCCCGCTTTGACCGAAGCGGCCTTGGTCTGCTCCACCTGGGACTGGAGGTTGGCGATCAGCCCCTGGATCTTCGTCACCTCCGCCTGAGCCGCCGACTGATTCGCCTTGGCGTTCTGCACGTCCTGCCAGCTGGGGTACGCGTCGGCGTACGCGGGCTGCGCGATGCCGCCGCAGAGCGCCGCGATCAGGATGCCCGTGAGCACGGCTCCGAGGCGCACGCGCCGTCGCTTTCGGGGGTCTCGCGTCATGGTTCGCTTCCTCGGATGGCCGCGCGGCTGCCGGTCGACGTGCTCGGAACTCGTGCCACCGTAACGCCCGCCCGTCCGGGATTCCGGGCCATTCGGGGCTCGTCGCGGGATTCGGCGCGGAGAGGGGGCGCCACGAATCAGGACATACGCGCGGCCATCCCCATAGCCCGCTCGAGACGTCGCCTGTCCTGAATCGTGGCGCGAGACCGCGACGTACCGACCCGGTTTGGCAATCGGCGAGGGTTCCTTTAGGCTTTACCCTCGGTAGTCAGGCGCCGTGAGCGTGGACGGCCCCATCGTTTAGTGGCCTAGGACGCCGCCCTTTCACGGCGGTAGCACGGGTTCGAATCCCGTTGGGGTCACAGCCGGAGCCGCGAGCATGACTACACTTATAACTGAAAATATCAAGGCCCTGTAGCGCAGTTGGTTAGCGTGCCGCCCTGTCACGGCGGAGGTCGCGGGTTCAAGTCCCGTCAGGGTCGCGGTGGAGAAGCCCTTCTATATGGAGGGCTTCTTTTCCAGTAGGCATCCATCAGGATGCCTCGGCTCTGTAGCTCAGTTGGTAGAGCGTTCGACTGAAAATCGAAAGGTCACCGGATCGATGCCGGTCGGAGCCACCACCGAAACCCCCGGTCATCCGGGGGTTTTCTCGTTTTCCAAGGAGGCTCCCGAACCTGGGAATGACTACTCTTGCCCGCACTTTGCCCACATCTGCAGCAGCCGCTCCGGCATCGAGTGCGGTAGCCACTGATTCAAGGTCGTCATCGAAAAGGTCAGCGTAGACATTCAAAGTCATCGATGTGTGAGGTCACCACTGCTCGTTGATGGCCTTGGTACGGGCCCGGATGCTGGTTAGCTGGCCGTGGACTGCATACGACAGGCCCGTGATCATGACGAGCCAGGGGCCGAGGTATCCGAGGATGCTGCTCACCGGATTCCAGAGAACGAAGAGGGACGGGATCGACAGCAGGTAGCAGCATCCGACAGCGAAGAGCGTCCATCGTGCGACCCCGTGGAGTGCTCCCGCTTGGATCGCGAAGATTCCGGCTGCAAGCGTCGCCAAGGCGAAGGCAATGACGAGGACCGCATTGATCACAACCACAACGGGCATGACGGTCCCGGTCGCATTGAAAGCCGCCAACGAGATCCAACCGAACACCGCCAGGACGAGATTGCGAGCCCCGAACAGGATCACAGCGGTAACACCCCATCCAGAACGGCCGGCGATTCCGGGTTCGTGGTGCGAACCCATCCCGAGGATCACCGCCGCCGCACAGATCAGGATGTTCGCGGTCGCCTGCCACACACCGGCCGCAACGACGTGCGGAAACGGGACACCAGCGAGTATCCACAGAATCCCACCCAACGCGAGACCAGCACCGCCCCACAGCGTCGCCGTCCGACTCGTATTCGCGCTCCACGAGGCCACGACCGCACACTCCTCACACGTCCACGCTGACATCTGACGATATCGCCGCCAACGATCCGCACGCCAGGGGATCGGCTTATGCACGCTTCATCGAGGGTCTGCACGAGTTTCCCTTCTCCGATATCGTGTGCTCACGTTGCCCGCCATCAGCACCGCATTCCGGAGGCGAAGATGCCCGACTACTCCCTGGCCCAGCCTCCGTCAGTGCCGCCGCTCGGAACCCGGCCTACCGGGGCGCCGCCGCTGGATCAGCCGTACTACGGGGCACCTTTCGGTGCAGCGTTCAAGCGGTTCTGGCAGAAGTACGCCATATTCACCGGTCGCGCCAGCCGTGCCGAGTTCTGGTGGTGGGCGCTGACCTACTTCGGCATCAACGTTCTCGCGAGCATCGTCATGGCCAGCGCCGGTGCACTAGCTGGTGGCGGCGCTCCGCTGGTGATCGTCGTCTGCCAGACGGTCTGGACCGCAGCGACAATCCTTCCCTTCGCAGCCCTGACCTGGAGACGCCTGCACGACTCAAACCACCACGGCTGGTGGGCGCTGCCCTTCCTCGTACTTGCCGGACTTCAGTCAGCGTTGAATGCCTTCGGCGTCCAGTCCGTGGTGAGCACCGCTACATCTGGCGGCGATCCCGCAGCGATCACCGTTTCGGTTACTACCGGCATCCTCGGCCTCGCCTTCGGAGTGCTGATCCTCGTCCTGACCCTGAGGCCACCGAACGCAGCAGGACACCGATTCGATAAGTAACACGACGAACCGCTGCGGACTCGATGACCTTCGAGGCTGGCCTGTCGGTGCGAGTGATCGATGGCACGGAACTATGAGTCATTCCAGGTCGGTGACGGCAACCGCGAGATCATCGTTTAGTTCGCTCACTCGCACTTGTCACCTGAGCGACGCTCACAAGCGGATCCGCCGGCGACCGTTTGCCAACCTGGGACGCTTGCGCTGCGATGTCGGTCCTGTTTGCATTCAGGGACTCGAATCGGCGGAGGTTGAATGAGGTGTCGCCACCCTGCGTCCGTGCTTACTGCGGCCGTTGCGACGGAATGCCGGTGCCGCAGCGCAGTCAGTACGTGGGAACGTTCCAGTCGGGGGGAGGCTGCGGGTCGTCGACGCCGAGAAATGAGACGATCAACGGATTGACGAGGTCTGGACGGGCGATTGGGAGAGTGTGGTCGCCGGGGAGCACCGCGAGGCGCGCATGCGAAAGTGCCGAGACTACGGCGAGGGAGTGCTCGACACTGACCTCGTCTCTGTCGCCCTGTACCACGAGAGTCGGGCTAGTGATCCCGTGCAGAGTGTGCAGTTGAATCTCGGGCTCCGAGCCAAACATGCGCAGCATCTTGGCGTGCACTACCGCGAAGTGTTCAGGGCCATCCGGAGAGACGGAATCGTATCCCTGGCGCAGGAACGCGATCACTTCTGATGTGCCGAGGAGCGCGACGATATCTCCTCCGGCAACCTTTCCGGAGGAGTTGTAGTACTGACCGATCAGGACCATCCGGGCCACGAGGTCAGGGCGACGCTGGGCCACAAGCAGCGCCACCACCGCCCCGTCGCTCCATCCAACGAGGTGCGCCGGAGTGCCGACCTCCTGCTCGAGGTAAGCAACCGTATCGTCGGCCATCGCCGAGTACGTGATCGGGCCCTCGACATCCGGTGTGTGGGCGTGCCCGCGTCGCTCGGGGACATGGACTCTATATCCGGCCTCGACCAATGCTGGAACCTGCCGTGAATACGACGATGCACCCACGAATCCGCCGTGCAGTAAGACGACGGGGTCGCCCACCCCGGAGACCTCATGCCAGACCCGCCGACCCGCCACCTCGACATATCCCCTCACGCCGAAATGGTAGTTCCCTCCGAGGGAGATTCGACGCACGCAGAAGGATCCCGCTACGTGTTCCTTGGGACACCTACGACAATCCGTACGCTGGCTGATTTCCGAAGATGCCGCGATCAACGGCGCAGCCCCACCGCGCACAGTCTCGCGTCGACTGGTGTTTCAGGACATGGATGCCGTGACCGTCGATTGCATCGTTCGAACACTCGAGCCAGGATGACTCTGTGGTCGATCAGCAGCAGGTCTGGGATACCGAAGCAGCGCAGAGCTACGACACCCCTGGTACCGGCATGTTCAGCCCGGACATCCTCGGCCCGACGGTCCAGGTGCTGAAGGGACTGGCCGGCGGTGGGCGCGCCGTCGAGTTCGCGATCGGAACCGGGCGGGTGGCCATTCCGCTGACCGAATCCGGCGTCGGGGTGAGCGGAATCGAGTTGTCCCGTGCCATGCTCTCGCGACTTCGCGAGAAGGTCGGCGACGACCGGATCCCCGTCGTCCTCGGCGACATGGCGTCCGCCAACGCCGGAACAGACTTCGCGTTGGCGTACCTCGTGTTCAACACCATCTCCAACCTGCTGACGCAAGACGAGCAGGTCGAGTGCTTCGTCAACGCCGCCCGCCATTTACGGCCTGGCGGATGCTTCGTGATCGAGCTCTGGGTGCCGCAATTGCGCGCGCTGCCGCCGGGACACGGGGGCACGGTCGAAGTCAGCGAGCCGGGCTACATCCTCGTGGACACTGTGGACACTCTCCATCAACAGGTGGTCTCGCACCACTTCCGCTTCCAAGCCGACATCGAAGGTGGGCGTCGGGCAGAGGTCTTCCGCTCACCCCACCGCTACATCTGGCCGAGCGAACTCGACCTCATGGGGCGCATTGCCGGCTTCCACCTCGAGTCCCGTTGGGCGGACTGGAACCGGACTCCTTTCACAGCCGAGTCCAGCAGCCACGTCTCGGTCTACCGCCTCGGTGGGCAATAGGCGTCCGCCTACGGAGCAATCCCGATCGAGGCGTCACGTCCAGAGGGTGAGCTTGTCGGGATTGAGGACCATGCGCACATTCGCGATCCGGCCCGCGATCACCTCGAGCGTGACGACGCCCATGATGCGCCCTTCGTCCCACAGGGCGAAGCCGAGCCCGTCCGGGGTACCCTGCTCGATCACATCCGCCTGGGGATTCTTCGCGAGGACTCCCATCAGGAAGCGGATGACCTTCTCGGCCCCGTAGATCGGGTTGCGTGCCGCCGTGACGATGCCGCCGCCGTCGGAGCGCAGCACGACATCCGGATCGAGGACGGCGACCAGGCCCGCGAGGTCGCCGTCCCTTGCCGCGGCGGCGAAGGCCTGCACGACCCGATCGTGTTCGGCTCGCGGGACCTGGCGGGCCCTGGCCTGCTGCACACGACGCCGCGCCGCAGACGCGAGCTGCCGGCAGGCCGCAGGGGTTCGTCCGACGACTTCCGCGATCTCGTCGAATGGCAGGGCGAACACGTCATGCAGGACGAAGGCGACTCGTTCGGCCGGGGTCATGGATTCGAGCACCACGAGAAGCGCGGTGCTGATCGACTCGTCGAGTGTGACCCGATCCAGGGGGTCGTCTGGGCCGGAGCCCGCCTCTGCGAACGCCGAGATGGGGACGGGCTCGGGGAGCCACTGGCCGACGTAGCGTTCGCGCCGCATCCGAGCGGAATCGAGGACGGTCAAGCAGACACGGCTGGCAGCTCGGGTCAACCATGCCCTGGGGACATGGATCGCGTCCCGCTCGGCCTGGCTCATCCGGTACCAGCGGATGTAGGTCTCCTGCACCGCGTCCTCCGCTTCGGCGACGGTGCCGAGCATCCGGTAGGCGAGCGCGAGCAGATGCCGGCGCTCGCCCAGCACTTCGGCATCGAGATCGTGATCGTGATCGGTCATCATGGCCTCCTCTGATCAGGACGGGACGGTGAATGGAAACGTCAGGCATTCGCCTCACAAATGCATCGACCATCGGGTCCTGAGAGATATGAACACACCTCTGCGGCGCATCCTTCTCGCGCTCACCTTGATTCTGGCGCTCTACACCGGCGTCTGGGCCGAGTTCCTCCCCCGGCCGTTCTACAACTTCTTTCCCGGCTTCGGGCTCAACTTCGTCAGCGTCGACGGTCCATACAACGAGCATCTCGTCCGGGATGTCGGCAGCTTCTATCTCGGTCTCGCAGCCATCACGCTCGTCGGGCTGCTGGCTCGCACCGCGCTTCCCGGCCGGATCGCAGGAGTCGGCTGGGGTGTCTTCGGAGTCCTGCACTTCGGGTACCACGTCCTGCATCCCGAGGGGACGACGGCGGATTACGTCACCGAGATCATCGCTCTCGTCATCAGCGCCGCGCTCGGCATCATCCTCGCACTGCCCAGCCGACCGCGCGTCACAGCGTCTGAGGTGGCACCATGAGGATCGCGGTCGCTGGGGGCGACGCACAACGTTTTTCACCAGGATGGAGCTGAACGCCTCACATCCCAGAGACCTGCTCGGTCTTGGCTGACGAGGGGACCGAATGCGTCCCGAGAAAGCAGCGAACAGATGCGCATCTTCCTGGCCGGCGGGTCCGGCGTGATAGGCAGCCGGCTCATTCCGGAGTTGACGGCTCGCGGCCACGACGTGGTCGCGACGACGCGACGGGAGGAGAACCTGCCGCGTCTGGCCGAGTTCGGCGCTCGAGGCGTCATCGTCGACGTGTACGACGCGAACGCGCTCGCAGAGGTCGTGGCCGACTCAGCCCCGGATCTCGTCCTGCACGAACTGACCGACCTGAGCATGGCCGACACCGAGGCCAACGCTCGTCTGCGCCGCGACGGAACGGCGAACCTGGTCGCGGCCGCCACCGCGGCGGGGGTCGAACGGATGATCGTGCAGAGCATCGCCTGGATCTTCCCCGACGGCGAGGCGCCGGCCACCGAAGACGACCCGATCATCCCCGGCTCGGCCGTCGAAGGAATGGAGCAGGCCGTTCTCGGTCTGCCGCACGCCACTGTGCTGCGATACGGGATGCTCTACGGCCCCGGCACCTGGTACGCGCCCGGCGCGCGCATCGCAGCCGCCGTGACCGCGGGCTTGGTACCGGCGACACCGGCGATCACGTCGTTCGCGCACATCGATGACGTGGTCGCCGCAACCGTGCAGTCGATCGACTGGCCTGACGGGATCTACCACATCGTCGACGACGAACCGGCGGCGGGGACGACCTGGCTGCCGATCTACGCAGCGGGGCTGGGTGCTCCGGCACCTCAGCAGGCACCACTCCCCGAGGGAGCGCCGACGGGCCGTGCCATCTCGAACGCGAAAGCCAAAGCGGCAGGGATGTCGCTCATCCACCCGACGTGGCGCCAGGGCTTCCCGAAGGTGTAACGGGCGGGCGTCAGAGGCTGTCGGGGTCCAGATTGAGCGTCGTGCCCTCGTAGAGGTACTGCTGGTCGCCGAAGACCTGCAGGTTCGCGTTCAGCCAGATGAGGTCTTCGACGGAGATGCCGAAACGTTCGGCGACCACGGCCGTCAGATCGCCTGGGGCGATCAGGTAGCTCTTCGGCGCACCGCTTGGCGTGGTCGCCGTGACCTTGCCGGCGGCATACGTTCGCGCACCATGGTCGACCGGGTGCACGTTCGACTGACGAACAGGGATGGACCAGTTCACCGAGTTCACGGCGAGCACCTTGTTCGGTCCGAGCTCGACTGGGACACCATTGTCGGAGGCCACTGACGAATAGGTCACCAGGGCGCTCAGGTAGGAGGGCTGATCCTCTGACCCGAGTGACGCGGTCGACGACGTCGGCGTTGTCGTCGGACCGCCGAGCACATGGTCACCCACTCCGTGATAGGTCAGCCCGTCGCCGACGGCGGGCGGGATGTCCAGCAGCGTCACCGAGACCGGCACAGGCACCGTCGAGGTGAAATTCGAGTACTGGGCGGAGTAGCTGTTGTCACCGTTGGCGACCACCCGATAGTTGAAGTGGATACTCCCCTTCGGCGAGGCGACGCTGCCCTGCGCAACGACGGTTCCCGCCGGCACCGGGGTCAGCGTCGGGCTCGGCACCGGGCTGCTCACCGGGCCCGCGGTCGCGGCGTGCGACAACGCCGGGTCGGGAGCGGCGGATGCCGTCGGCCGTTTGGCAGGCGCCGTGGTGTGAGGAGCGTGACTGTGTGCCGCATGGGCGCTGGCGTTCTCGGCCGAAACGCATCCGGCGAGCGCGGCCGTCACGGTCACTGCGATGGCGAGTGCTGCGAGTGTGCGCCGACGCGACGGCCGGATCTTCGCTGCGGTTCCACCGCGAGTCTCTCGGCGCCGCGGAACCCTGATCTGCATGCGCATCCTTCCAAGCTGATCAGACCCTAGCGGTCTACCCGTCGGCGCGGAATACACCGAAGGGAACAGAGCCCATCAGCCGCCGAATGCGATCACGCCTGAGGCGGTGCCGAGGAACAGCATCCCGCCGGCGAAGGACGGCGTCGCGAAGTTGGGCAGCGCCCCCGTGTCCAGTTGCTGAACCGGCGAGCCCCGTTGGTGGAGAACTCGCTGAGGCCGCCGCCAGGGTACGAGGACGCCCAGACCGTGCCGCCGACGACGATGGGAGCGCCGTTCGCGCCGGCGAGTACGGGACCGAGCGTGCGGGCGCCGACGTCGATGATCTGGATCCCACCGCCCCGGCACGGCACGAACAGATGCTGCGTCGCCGGGTCGTAGGCCGGCCCGCCGTCGGGGTCGCTGCCGCACACGCCGCTGATCTCGGCGACGCGTGAGAGATCGGATGCTTGCAGCAGGTATCCGTTGTCGGTCTTGCCGACCGCGAAGACGAGACCACCGGGCAGGAGCACCGGATTGCCGGTCGCGAGGTCCTCGTCGCCGCCCGCCGCCGGGTCCTTGTACGAGGCGAGCACCTGAAGGGTGGGCGACAGCTTCACGACGCTCTCGGTCTGCTCGAGCGGGTCCAGGCCGGGCGGGAACGGGTTCGCGTTGCCGGTCGTGACGTAGACGCTGCCGTCAGGTCCGATCGCGGGTGCACCGCCGGAGAGCCAGATCGCGCCGCCCTGGCCGTCGCGTGCCACCTCGAAGCTCACGAGGCTGCCGGCCTGGGTCTCGGACGCACCGACGAGCCAGCCGTGGTACTCGCCGCAGTCCCCGTAGTTGCCGCCGTAGCCGATGTAGACACGCCCGTTGGCCACCGCGAGGCCGGGGCGTTGCAACAGGTTGATGGTCTGCTCACCGGCGGGCAACGGTGGATCGACGCTCTCACTGAGCAGGGGATGCCCTGTGGCGATGGCCAACCCGACGAGGTTGTGATGCACGGCGCCATCGCTGCCGACCACCTCGCCGACGGCGAAGACCTCCGCGCGAGCCGCGTCGATCGCGAGCGTCGAAGTGATGCCGAGCGGATCGATGTTGCCGCATCCGGCACGCTGAGCGACGTTCGTGAGGGGTGTTCCGAGGTGATAGGCCCACAGGCGGCGACCGGTGGTCCGATCGAGCGCGACCACGTCATCCGACTCGGTGCCGACGATCACGGTGTCACCGAACACGACGGGCTCGCCGTAGACGGCAGAGCTGAGATCGGCCCGCCACGCTTGCTTGGCCGAGGCCGGCGCGGTGCCCGAGACGGATGCCGTGCGTGCCTGGTCGGAGTGGTACGACGACCAGAGCGTGGCAGGGATCGTCGGCGTGGGTGCCGGCGTGGCCGTCGCGGTGCGGGTCGCCGGCGCCCGCGGCGATGACGATGTGACCTCTGGCACGGCCGTGGTGCACGCCGCGAGCAGGAGCACAGCACCGCAAAGAACGCCGGCGCGAAGCATCCACTGTGCACGCATGGCTTCAGTCTCCGCTTTTGAGAGCCTCCCGTCATGATCTGGTGCCATCGACGTCTCTTTCAGTGGAGACACCCCGAGTCTCCCCTCTCCCCGTCGAGGGGTGGTGCCCTGCCCCAGTGAGGGACGTGGGTGGGGCACCAAGGCGGTCCGGTAGAGTTCTCGCTTCACGCACATGTCGGGCCTGGGGCGAAGGCGCACTCCACGTCTTGCGACGGCCCCCGGAATCGAGGTCATCTTGGTCGACGCCACGTCGCGCCGCGCCAAAACGGTGCGATTGTCGGTAGCGGGCCTCTTGATTCTCGGGTTTCTCGTTCTGTATGCGATCTCGAATCTGACGGCCATCGGGCAATGGGCAGAGAATTCGTTGCTCGGCGGATACGAGACGCAAACGCTGGTGTGGTTTCCCTACGACTACCTGCAGTTCCCTCCGTTCGAGCACGGCGGCGAGACGGTCGTGGCCGGCCTTGCCATCGCCGTGTTGATCGCAGCGGTGCAACGGCGGTGGCGGGATCTCGCGATCGTCGCTATCGCGACTCCGGTCGCCGTGCTGGCGACCCAGGCCTTCAAGGACGTCGCGGGGCGGCCGCGGCTGGTCGTCTCCCCCGATGTCGATCCGAGCTATCCGAGCGGACATTTCGCCGTCGCCGCCGCCGTGACGCTCGCCCTTCTGATCGTCGTGCCACGCACCTGGCTCCGCTGGTGCGCCCCGCTGCTCCTCGCCTGGACAGTGATGATCGGGGCGGGAGTGCTATCGATGGGCTGGCACAGGTCGAGCGATGTCATGGGTGGCGCCCTGCTCGTATCAGCGGTGTTCCTGATCGTCGGCGCACTGCTCGCGAGCGGGCGAGGACGCATCCGACCGCGTCGGCTCTGGTCCATTCC
This sequence comes from Humibacter sp. RRB41, assembly GCF_022761015.1. GTDB lineage: Bacteria > Actinomycetota > Actinomycetes > Actinomycetales > Microbacteriaceae > Humibacter. The sequence continues at coordinate 637,768 of NZ_JAKWJQ010000001.1, read as the reverse complement.
GGCAGCGATCGCCATCGCGTCTGTGCTCGTCGTGGTCGCCGTCGCGAGCGCCTGGAAGCCGATGCTCTGGACCGTCCCCATTTTTGCGATCGTGTCATTGCTGTCGACAGCGCTGGTGGGCCGGACGGCGTTTCAGCTGTGCGGTAAGACCCCTACCGACGATGTCTCCGATGCCGAGGGAAGCGACACGACCGCATCCGACCGCTCAGAACAGCGGCCAGGGCATCGCGGGCATGTCGCCGCTCGGGCCGGGGAATCGGCCGCGAGCGAGCATCCGATCGCAGCGTGCGGCAAAGGCGTCCAGCTCGTCTGAGCTCAGTAACGCGGCGAGCGCGGCGCCGAGGTCGCCGGCGATGCCCGACCGAACCCGGCGGATGCCGTCGAGCTCGTCGGCCTCGAGACCGTCGCCCTCCCAGCCCCAGAGCACCGTGCGCAGCTTGTGCTCGACGTGGAACGTGAGCCCGTGGTCGACGCCGAAGCGATGGCCATCCGGCATGGCGAGGATGTGCCCGGCCTTGCGATCGGCATTGTTCACGATGACGTCGAAGACCGCCATGCGGCGCAGCACGGCCGAGTCCTCGTGAATGAGCGCCACCGGCCGCTCACGTTCGTCGATTCCCTCGAACACGAGGCGCCACCCGCCGTGTGGAATGGCATCCGCGGGAACGACGTCGACGGCATCCTGTTCGGCGTCGACGTCGTGCCAGACCTGCACCATGCCGGGACCGAGCGGCCCGTCGCGCAGCCAGGTGCGCGGCACGATGTTCCAGCCCAGCGCCTGCGACACGAGGTACGCGGCGACCTCCCGGTTCGCAAGGTCGCCGTCCGGAAAGTCCCAGAGCGGCCGCTCCCCTTCCGAGGGCTTGTAGACGACGCGGATGCCGTCGATGCTCGCGAGGAACGTCTCGTTCGACGCGACCTCGATGCGTCCGATCAGTTCGAGGTCGCCGTGTTCGAGGTCCGCGCTCGGCGTCGTCACAGCTCGTCGGAGGTGGTGCACACGTGGCCGTCCGGGTCCAGTGGCTGACCACAGAGCGGGCATGTCGGACGCCCCGCACCCACCACCGCGCGCGTGGCCTGCACGAAGGCGCGGGCAGTGCCGACGGGCATCCGCACCTGCAGCGCTTCTTCTGGTTCGAGCTCGTCGACGTCGATCGAGTCCGGGTCGACGTCGTCGTCGATCTCGGGGAACGAATACGCCTGGATGACGATCTGCGCCGTCGACGGATCCCAGCCGAGCCCCAACGTTCCCGTGCGGAACTGCTCCTCGACGGGCTCGAGCGGATCGGTGTCGACCAGCTCAGGGGGCGCGTCGACGGGAATGCGCAGCGCGTTGCGATCTTCGGTCATCAGCTGGTTGAGGATCTGCTCGATCTTGTCCGCGAGCGCCGCCGACTGCTCTATCTCGACACGCACACTGATCAGCCGGGACCCTTCGCGCGTCTGCAGGTAGAACGTGCGCGATCCCGGGCGGCCGATCGTGCCGACGACGACGCGATCCGGCCAATCGAATCCGTGGACGACCGTGGGCATGGGCTTCATCTTAAGAGCCCGGCCCCGAACCTTCAGTGAGTGTCTGCGCCGCCGCCGACCGGGGCATCCGTCTGCGGGGTGCTTCGTCCCAACCACGAGAGGTCGCCGGCGTCCGTGTTGGTGACGAGCACTTCGGGGTGGCCCGTGCCGTATCGCACGATCGAGACGGATGCCGGCCCGACGTAGATGCGCTGGAACAGGTCGAGGTGCATGCCGAGCGCATCGGCCAGGATCGACTTGATCAGGTCGCCGTGGCTCACCGCCGCCCATACCGCGCCCGGTCCATGTTGGGCTGTCAGCGCCTCATCGTGCCGTCGGATGGCCGCGACGGCCCGCGCCTGCATGCCCGCCATGGACTCGCCGCCCGGAAAAACGACGGATGCCGGATTCCGCTGCACCTGCGCCCACAACGACTCGCGCGCGAGCTCGCTCAGCGGGCGCCCTTGCCAGTCGCCGTAGTCGCACTCGGTGATGCCGCGCTCGATGGAGAGGCCGGGCGCGTCCTGCTGCCTGGCGAGGATGGCACGGGATGTCTCGCGACAGCGCTCGAGCGGGCTCGAGACAACGCGCACGAGTGGCACGGCGGCGAGGCGCTCGGCCATCCGCTCCGTCTGCGCCCGGCCCGTCGCTTCGAGTGCGACGCCCGGGGAACGACCTGCCAGGATGCCGCGTGCGTTGGCAGCGGTGCGCCCGTGCCGTACGAGGATCACCGTGCCCATGATGGCAAGCGTAGGCATCCGCGCCCCCTCGTGCGGCGCAGGGTTACCTGCATCAGCCGCCGAATGCGCTGACCCGGTCGGCGTCGATGGTCAGGATGACGCGCACCTGGTCGCGACCGCCGTACCAGGCGTACGGCCGCCCGCTGTACTTCATCGACAACGCGTCGATGTGCTCCGCGGCTCCCTCGTAGCCCAGCGAGGCACGACCACGAATCTGGTAGTAGCGACGCGGATTCTCGGGATCACTCACGGTCACCGCCACACGGGGATCCCGGCGGATGTTGCGCACCTTCAGGTGCGTGTCGACGCTGTTGATCACCACGTGCTCACCATCGGTGTCGACCCAGACCTGGGTCAGCTGCGGCGACCCGTCTTTCATCAGCGTCGCGATGTAGCAGGTGCTGGCCGATTGCAGCAGGCGGAGAAGGTCGTCAGGAAGGTTCACGGGCTCACCCTAATGACGTCGCCCGCCCTGCACCGTCACGATGTGGCAAGCTCGCTTCGGCGCGCGGCTGAACGTGCGCCCCCGTCCGAAGCCCGTGCATCCGTCAGGAGCGTTGAATGTCATCCACGAAGGTCCTGTTCATCGGTGACAGCGTCACCGACTGCGGTCGACGGGACGATCCGGATCGACAGCTCGGCCACGGGTACGTTCGCGAGGTCTCGGACAAACTGGCGCTCGTACGCCAGGGGGAGACGGTCGTCAATCGCGGCATCTCCGGCAATCGTGTCGTCGATCTGCTCGATCGCTGGACGATGGACTGCCTCGACGAGCATCCGGACACCCTCAGCATTCTGATCGGCATCAACGACACCTGGCGTCGCTACGACAGCGACGACCCGACGTCCGTCGAGAAGTACGAGCGCGGGTACCGGTCGCTTCTCGAACAGGCGGTCGGTGCCGGAATCGGCCGGATCATCCTCGTCGATCCGTTCTTGCTCCCTCTGACGCCCGAGCAGGCGACGTGGCGGGAGGACCTCGATCCGAAGATCGCCGTTGTGCAGGCTCTGGCCGCCGAATTCGGTACTCGTCACCTTGCACTCGACGATTTCCTGCAGGCCCAGCTCGGGGAGTTCTCGCCTGCCGATCTCGCGGCCGACGGGGTGCACCCGACCGAACTCGGCCACCGCATTATCGCGAATGCGTGGCTGTCGGCCTACCTCTCGCAGTAGGACGGCGCGGGTCGACTGCAGGGCGTCACGGCCGGGCGTCCACCAGCGCCTTGGCGCACGCTTCGGGTACTCCGAGGACGAGCAGGCTCGTTATCGTTGCCGCGCCGCAGCGTCAACAGCACTCGGTACCGGTGCGCCAAGGGCCAGAGACGGGCGACGAATTCGACCCAGACCGTTTCGGCAGCTCCGTCGGAAGCGTTCACCCCGTCGAGTACGGCCGCAAACCTCATCCGCTGCCTGTTGTGCGAGAGTGTGCACGCGCGCACCGTGATTCAGCTCAGGAAAGCAAGGTCATGACCTCTTCGACGCCGGCATCCTCATCCCTCGTCCGCCCGTTCACCGTCGCGATCCCGGATTCCGAGATCGCGGATCTGAAGCAGCGACTGGCGAGAACGCGATGGCCGAATCAGGAAACTGTCCCCGACTGGTCGCAAGGTGTCCGCTTGGAGAACACCACATCGCTGATCGACTACTGGCAGCGAGAGTATGACTGGCGCCGATTCGAGCGAGAACTCAATCGATTCCCCCAGTTCTTGACGGAGATCGATGGGCTGGACATTCACTTCATCCATGTCAGGTCCAAGAATCCGAATGCGATGCCCCTGATCTTGACGCACGGATGGCCTGGCTCGATCGTCGAGTTCCTGAAACTCATCGAACCACTCACCGACCCGGTGGCGTTCGGGGGAAACGTCGAAGACTCCTTTGACGTCGTCATTCCGTCGCTGCCCGGATTCGGGTTCTCTGGGAAGCCGACCGACACGGGGTGGAACGTTACGCGCATCGCAACCGCGTGGGCGGAACTGATGAAGCGCCTTGGCTACGAGAACTGGGCCGCTCAAGGCGGCGACTGGGGTTCAGTCGTAACGTCCGCACTCGGGGTTATGCGACCTGCGGGTCTGCTCGGAATTCACTTGAACAGCCCGTACGCCTTCCCCTCAGAGGTCCCCGACACGCTCTCGCCCGAAGAGCGCTACGCCATGGACACCCTCGCCCTTTACAACGGCGATATGGGTGGAGCAAATCACCTTCAAGGCACGAAACCAGAGACCATCGGAATCGCTCTGGCGGACTCTCCTGCCGGTCAAGCGGCCTGGATCTACGACAAATTCCAATCCAAGACCGACAATCACGGGCTCGCCGAAGACGCACTCAGCATCGATGAGATCCTCGACGCGATCTCGATCTACTGGTTCACGAACAGCGCAGCATCGTCCGCCCGCATCTACTGGGAGAACAAGGGCGGCAGTATGGCCGGCCCGAAGCTCACACTCCCGGTCGCGGTGACCGTGTTCCCACGCGATATCCCACGCCTGCCGCGAAGCTGGATCGAAGACACCTACACCGACTTGATCCACTACGGCGAGGCCGACAAGGGCGGACACTTCGCAGCATTCGAACAACCCGACATCCTAATCAACGAGATCCGCACCGGGCTCAGGAGCCTGCGCACGTAGCACGACCCTCTAGCTCGGCTGCGGCCGCGAGGGCGTTGGACATCGCGGAACCGTGGCTGCCTGGGCTCGGGCAGGCGAACCGGCAGGCTCGCCGACGCTCGCCAGGGCATCCGTTCGCTAGGCTCGCGGGATGCCGTGGTTGCGCGCGGCCGACATCGTCGACGTGTTCGCATACGCGGTGGTCCTCGGCCTCTTCGTGGAGTTCTTTCCGCAGGTCATCGCGGAGACCTACCTGCTCACGCTGCTCACCGCGGTGCTGCTCAAACTCGTTCTGGAGCTCGTCGTCTGGGTCAAGACCACGCTCCTCAAGCGCGTGAAGTCGGCCTCGTCGACGCCGCGTCGGGTGATCAGCATCGTGACGCTGCTGCTGATCATGCCCGGCAGCAAGTTCATCGTGCTCGAGCTCACGGCACTCGTCTTTCAGGGGCAGGTCTATCTCGGCGGGTTCTTCCAGGTGACCGCGCTGATCATCGTGCTCATGCTCGCGCGCGGAGGCATCCGCCGACTCCTGCGGCCCGTCGCGAGCTGAGGACGGCGCGTGTCGTTTGCTCCGCTTAGGCTGGTCGCGAGCCGACACGCACCGCATCCGCGACGAACGGCTGGGCGCAGAGCGAGGAGGCATGCGTGTTCGGGTTCGCCGACTGGCTGATCGGCCTCGCCGCTCAGCAGCCGTGGCAGTACCGGCGGCTCACGCGCATCCGCTCACGCATCTATACGCCGATCCGGCAGCTCGATGCCGAGATCATCGCGTCGCCCGAGCCGATCCCGTTCGCCGAGCTCGATCGCCACAGTTTCGCGCCCGTGAGAGCCGGAGCCGTCTGGGGCCGCACCGGCGACTGCGCGTGGCTGCACGTGCAGGGTGCCGTTCCGGACGGCGTGACGGATGCCGTCATCCTGCTCGGCATCGCGGGCGAGGGCCTCGTGTACTCGGCATCGGGCGACATCGTCGACTCCGTCAGCACCGTGTTCCAGCAGGGCGACCTTCCGCACAGCGGCGGCAGGTTCCGGCCCGTACGCGGCCTCGACACCAGCGGCGGAACCGTCGACTTCTACGCCGACCTCGGCTACAACGGATGGCTGCTCTACCCGATCGGGCGAGGCCGGTTCCACGGCGCGACGCTGGCCAGGCGCGACGAGGACGCCTACGCGCTGTACTACGACTACCTGACCCTGGCGGTGCTGGCCGACGCCACGGAGGACGCCGCGCTGGCGACGGAGCTGCGCGCCGGGCTCGACCGGGCGTGGTCCCGCTTCGCGAGGGGCGACATCCGTTCGGCTCGCGCCGAGTTGGTGCCGCTGCTCGCCGCGGAGTCGACCAGCGAGTTCGTGTACAGCGCCATCGGCCACGGGCACCTCGACATGGCGTGGCTGTGGCCGTGGCGCGAGACCCGGCGCAAGGCCGCCCGCACCTACGCCAGGGCTCTGACCAACTTCGACGAACGCCCGGGTTACGTCTACGGCACGAGCCAACCGCAGCAGTTGCAGTGGATGAAGCAGGAGCATCCTGCTCTCTTCGAACGCCTGAAGCACGCAGTCACCGCCGGACGCCTCGAGCTGCAGGGCTCGTTCTGGGTCGAGACCGACACGAACCTGCCGGGCGGCGAGTCTCTGGTACGCCAGGCGCTCGTCGGCCGGCGCTTTCTGAGCAAGGAATTCGGGCGGGCGCCCGACGATCTGCGACTGTGCTGGCTGCCCGACACCTTCGGCTACAGCGGCAACCTGCCGCAGATTCTGAAGAAGAGCGGCATGGACTGGTTCATGACCATCAAGCTCGCGTGGAACAAGGTCACGGTCTTTCCTCACCGCACGTTCACCTGGCAGGGCATCGACGGGTCGAGCGTGCTGGTGCACATGCCGCCGGAGGGCGACTACAACAGCCGGGCGGCCGCCGACAACCTGCTCACCGGGCTGCGGCAGTATCCGGAGAAGAAGCTCGAGACGGCCCTGCTCGTCTACGGCTCGGGCGACGGCGGAGGTGGCCCCGGCGAGATCCACCTCGAGGTCACCGAGCGGGAGCACAGCCTGCGCGGGCTCCCCAAGGTGGAGTACTCGACCGCCACCGACTTCTTCCGCCGCCTCGAGCGGATGCCCGTCGAGCACACCCACTCCGGCGAGCTCTACCTCGAGACGCACCAGGGCACCTACACGGTGCAGGCGCAGATCAAACGCCGTAACCGGCTCGTCGAACGCAAGCTGCACGATGCAGAGGCGCTTGCCGCCATCGTCGGGGACGACAGCACGCAGACCCTCGAGCCGCTCTGGCGCGACGTGCTGCTCACGCACTTCCACGACGTGCTCCCCGGGTCGTCGATCGCCAGGGTGAACCGCGAAGCGATCGAGACGTACGAGCGCGTCGAGGCCGTGCTGGATGCCCACATCGCCTCCCTCATCGCGCGGATGCCTGTGCCGGCCGAATCCGTGTCGGCCGAATCCGTATCGGCCGAGCCCGCGTCGGCCGGGCCGGTGGCGACCAAGGCCGCGGCATCGGTGCTCAACCTCACTTCGTTCCACCGCCGCGAGCACGTGCGCGTCGACGGCCGCTGGTACGAAGCGGATGCCGCGCCCTACGCGTCCGCGACGCTCGCTCCCGCGGCCCACGAGCATCCTGAGCTGCTGCATGACGGCGACACGCTCGCGAACGGCCTGCTGACGCTGCGCTTCGGGCCCAGCGGCGAGATCGTCTCATGCGTCGACGCGCAGGGTCTCGAGCACGCGGGCGGCGGACTGAACCGGCTCGTGCTGCACCGCGACCCGTACCAGTTTCCGTTCGACGCCTGGGACATCGGAATCAAGTACGTCAAGCGCACGCCACGAACGTTGCGGGCAACCGACATCCGCGTCGAGGTCGACGGACCGACCATCGTGCGCAGCCAGACATTCCGCACCCGTCGCTCCACGATCGAGCAGCGCATCGTGCTCGAGGCCGGCAGCGACCTCGTGCGCATCGAGACGACCGTGGACTGGCACGAGCGGCACAGGATGCTCCGAGCCGAGTTCCGCCCGACCCACTTCGGGCCGACAGCGCTATCGGAGATCCAGTTCGGGCACATCGCCCGCCCGACAACAGAGAACGATCCCGCCGAACGCGCACAATTCGAGACCTGTGCTCACAAATGGATCGCCACGCAGGATGCCGGCGGCGGCTTCGCCCTGCTCAACGACTCGAAGTACGGGCACCGCGCCAAGAACGGACTGCTCAGCATCAACCTGCTGCGGTCGCCGACGTTCCCCGACAAGACCGCTGACAGGGGCATGCATCGCTTCACGTACGCGTTCCGCGCCTTCGCGGGCGGGGACCTGAGGCCCGTCATCCGTGACGGCTACCGACTCAACAACCCGCTGATCCCGGTCGGCGAGCACGTTCTCGAGAGCGCGGCGAGCTCCTCGGACCCAGGCATTGTGATCGAGACGATCAAGCCGGAGCAGAACGGCCGCGGCGTCGTGCTGCGGCTCTACGAGAGCCTCGGACGACGGGCGACTACTGCGGTGGACACGCGATTCGCACACGAGACCGTGACCGAGACGAACCTGATGGAGGAGCCCATCGCACCCGCCGACCTCGGGCGCCTTGCGTTCGACCCGTTCGAGATCAAGACGATTCTGCTGGAGAGGACACGATGACGGGCGACACGGTGACGACCGGCGACACGACGGAAAGTCGGGTTCCCTCCGCACGAGTGCAACGGGTGTCTGTGGTGGTGGCCGGGTTCGGGCAGAACATCATCCTCACCACGGTGACGACGTTCATCCTCGTGTACCTGCTGCAGTTCGCCCACATCAGCACGGCCGGCATCGCGATCGCCACGGGCATCATCACGATCGCGAAGGTGTTCGACGCGATCAGCGATCCGGTGATGGGCAGCATCATCGACATGACGCACACGCGGTGGGGCAAGCTGCGTCCTTACATCCTGTTCTCGGCGGCGCCCGTCGCCCTGCTGACCACTCTGCTTTTCACTGTCCCTGATGCCGCCGAAAACGTCCAACTCATCTACTTCGGCATCGTGTATCTGCTCTGGGGCATCGCCTACACGGCGTGCGACGTGCCGTTCTGGGGGCTGATCGGGTCCGCGTTCGCCGACCCGGCCATCCGCACCCGCGTCGTCTCGAACGTGCGCGCGTTCGGCGCCATCTCGCTCGGGCTCGCAACGCTCGGGATGCCGTGGCTCGCCAGCGCGCTCAGCTTCGGCCCGAAGACGACCGGGTCGGGCTGGTCGCTCGCCGTCGGCGTGGTCGCGGTGCTCGGCATGGCGCTCTACGTGCTGCCGTTCTTCTTCGCACGCGAACGCAAATCCCAGGCTGCGCAGACGCGCTTGAGCTTTCGCCAGCTGTTCCTGACTCTCGCCCGCAACACTCCCTTGCTCATGGTGCTGCTGGGCTCGGTGCTCGGCTTCGGCCGCTACATCGTGCAGGCTGGGGGCGCGGTCTTCGTCGTCATCGCCTACAACAACGAGGGCCTGTTCACGCTGATCGGCGCCGCGATCATCGGCGGCATGGTGATCGCATCCTTCGCGACACCGTTGCTGCTGCGCTGGATGTCCGGACGCGCGCTCGCCATCTCGAGCTCGTTCGCCGGCACCGTGCTGTACGTGGCGATGTACTTCGTCGGCTTCGACAGCATCGTCGCGATCGTGGTGTTCATCTTCCTCACCGGGCTCACGCTCGGGGCGTTCCTCGTGGTGCAGGCTACGATGATCGCGGATGCCGTCGACGACGTCGAGAGGCGCACCGGCGTGCGCAACGACGGCATCTCGTTCGCCACGCTGACGTTCGTCTCCAAGATCATGACCGCGCTGTCGGTGCTCGCCTTCGGCCTCGTGATCGTGGCCGCCGGCTACCAGGACGGCGTCACCGTGACCGCATCGATGCAGAACACGGTGTTCGTCGGCATCACACTCGTGCCTGCGGTGAGCTGTCTGCTGTCTGCGGTGCCGTTCTTCTTCTACCGACTCGGCGGGCCGCTAGGCGGTGCCCGAATGTCGACGGACTGAGCGCTACCTGCCGGCGAGCATCCTGTCCATGGTGCGGAAGGCGTTCGCGATCACGGTGAGCACCGGGTTCACGCCGCCGTTGGTCACGTGCACCGAGGCATCCGTGATGCGCACGTTGTCGTGGCCCCAGACGCGGCCGACGGGGTCGACAACGCTTCGTGCCGGGTCGTCGCCCATGCGGCAGGTACCCGCCTGGTGCTGGCCGGAGCTCGGCGCCCAGCGGCTGCGGTCCCGAGTGAGAGGAACGACGGAGCGGGCTCCGGACGCCTGCAGCCACTCTGCGGCACGGTCGGTGAGGAAGTCGCGGCCACGGTAGTCCTCGTCGTGGTTGCTTCCACTCAGCCGGGCGACCGGCATCCCGAATCTGTCCGTCACCCCGGGCGCGACGCTGACTCGCGACTCGTGGGACGTGACCTCTTGGATTGGCCCCATGATGCGCATCATCCGGTTCGCCAGCCGGCGCATGCCGGCCTTCGACTCGGCACCGTACGACGGGATCAAGCCGGCTGCCACCAGGTAGCGGTAGGTGTTCGACGGGGTCGGGACGAACTCGTTCGCGATCATCCCGCCGCCGACGATGCCCGGGTTGCCGTGCTGGTACAGCGTCGTCGCGATCGACGGCCCCGGGCCAAGCAGGTCGACGACGTCGTCGTCGAAGATGGCGGTCGCGCCGCCGTAGAGGTGAGCCTGCAGGTGGCGTCCGACCTGATCGGCGTTGTTGCCGATGCCGTTCGGTTCGCGCTCGCTCGTGCTGTTCAGCAAGAGGCGCGCGGTCTCCGTCGCACCCGCCGCGAGAACGATGTCATCGGCGTACACGTCGGCTGTCCAGACGGAGCCGTCACTCATGCCGGCGACGCGCGCGCCGATCACCTGGCCGACGGCATCCGTCAGCAGTCGCAGCACCGACGTCTCGACGATGATCGAGCAGTTGCCGGTGTCGAACGCGGCGGCGAGCGTTGTGTTCTGGCTGCCGTTCTTCGCGTCGACCGGGCACGCGAAGCCGACGCACATCGCGCACTGCGCACACGCGGCCCTGCCGAGGTACGGCTTCGAGTTGATGAGCAGCGGCGGCGGCAGCGTCGGGATGCCCAGGGCCGCTGCACCCCGGCCGAGCACGGTGTCGGCGACCCCGCCCGGTAGCGGAGGCATGGGGTACGGCCGCGAGCGGTGGCCGGCGTGCGGGGTCGCCTCGCCGAGGCCGCTCACACCCATCTCCCACTCCGCCCGCTGGTAATAGGGCTCGAGCTCGTCGTAGCCGAAGGGCCAGTCGGCGAGCGCGCTGCCCTCCGGAGTTCCGTACGTGGTCGCCATGTGGAAGTCGATCGGCGAGAAACGCCACGCTTGGGCGCCGTACACCCGCGTGCCTCCGCCGACCGTGAAGGCGTTGTTGCCCCAACCCGCGTCGGACGGAGCGATCAGGTGATCGCCCGAGTCGTTGCTCAGCACCCGCGGATGCGTGCTGTCGTCCGGTCCGCTCCACACCGGCAGGCCCCAGTCCGAACGCGGATTCCGAAGGTGGTCCGAGTCGAGCCGGTCCGTCGTCGGCCAGGATCCGGCCTCGACCACCAGCACGCGGCGCCCGCTCTTCGCCAGCTCGGCGGCGGGAACGCCGCCGCCTGCTCCGGATCCGACGACGATGGCGTCGTAGAGAACGCCCAGCGTCGCCGGCGTGATGAGCACGCCGGCACGATCAGGCTCGGATGCCAGAGCCGGCCACCCGCCGACCGGCTCGGGCCGCCACTGCACCATGCGCCACGAGCGGGCATCCGCGTTGCCGCCGTTGGCTTCATCCGCGTAGAAGCCACCGCTGACCAGCTCGGCGAACCACTCCCACTCGGCGTGCTCGGTCGGGCGATCCGCGTCGAGGAGCTCCCGCATGCGACCCGCCCACTCGGGGCGGTCGTGGAGCGCCCGGGCGAGGAAGGTCAGCGCACCCGACTGCGACGCCGACGGCCAGTCATCGGCCGGCACCACCAGATCGACGAGCGCAACAAGCTCCGGGCGCCCGAGCACGGCATCCGCTTCTGATTCGGATTCGGATTCGATGTCCACGATCTACTTGATGACTTTCTCGAGCGACATCTGCAGGTTCTGCAGAATCTGCTTGGACGACTGCTCCCCCTGTACGATGCGTTGCACGAACGTGGCGCTGGCAGTGCCGCCGTCCACGGTGTTCAGTGCGGCGAAGGCGTGATCGGTGCGAGCACCGATGGTCTTGCCGATCGGCTGCCACTCGTTCACCGACTTCACGAGGTTCTTGTTGTTCTGGATCACCGGCAGCTTCGTGATGCTCTTCTTCACCGGCAGGTCGGTCTCGACGCCGCTGGTCCAGAACAGGTGGATCTGGTCGAGGTACCAGGCGAGAAAGGCCTCCGACGACTCCTGCGACGGACTCGTGTCGAACATCATCAACGGGTTGATGTAATACACGGTTCCAGTGTCGCCGTGCGGTCCCTTCAAGGGGGCGATCACTTCGAGGTCCGACTGCTGATCCGGGCGGAAGGTCTTGTCGAGCCCGGTCTGGTTGAAGCCCATCGCCACGTGGCCGTCCGTCCAGTCGGTCGCGAGGTTGGTGTTCGTGTAGCTGAGCGAGGGCGGGTCGATGATGCCCTTCTTCACGCACTCGTTCAGAAAATCCAGCGTCTCGATGTTGCGGTCTGTCACGCAGTCGAGGTTGCCGTTCTCGTCGAACATGCCGCCGCCGTTGTTGATCATCAACGCGGACACCGTGTGCTGGGCATCCGTCGTGGTGCTCCCGGCGGCGAGGCCGAGGCCGACTTGCCCCTTCTTCTGCAGGGCCTCGCCTGCCCTGATGAAGGAATCCCAGTCGGTGGGGAAGTCCGCGCCCGCTTTCTCGAGCAGCGACTTGCGCACCCAGAGCACACGAAGATCCATCGACCACGGCAGCGCCGCGTAGCCCTTGCTGGTCTTCATCTGCTGGAGCAGGCCGGGAAGAAAGTCGTTCGCGCCGTTCTTGTCGAGCGTCTTGACCAGGTCGTCGGCGGCAACCACCGAGCCCTGCTCCAAGAAGTAGAACGGCAGGAACGCGGCACCGGATGCGACGGCCGGAGTGGTCTTCGACGCCGCCGCCGACGTGAACGTCTGGTTCCAGTTCGCCCACGGAATCGACTGGTACTTGATTCCCCGGTCGCGGCCCTTCGGCTGGTAACCGTTCACGATGGAACGCGCCTTGGCGGTGTAGGTCGTGCCCGTTCCCCACACCATGTCCCAGAACGTGATGGGGCCCCCGGTGCTGGAGGATCCGCTCCCGGATGCCGCGCACGCGCTCAGCCCGAGGCTCACTGCCACGGCGGCGCTGCCCGCCAGGAACCCTCGTCTGCTCACGCTGCTGGATGCGCCGGTCTGCATGTCAAACTCCTTCGTTTGAGGCGATGTCTCGCGCTTGAATGTGACGTCGGTGCTGCCGTCCTGCCTCCCGCTGCCGCCCATGAACGACCTTGCCGGACTCGGCCGACGGTATTACAGAACCGGTTTAGTAGTCAAGGGCAGAACCGGTTCACTGACCGCTACCGCGCGGGCGCGGGCGCCGGGCCCACGCTCGCGCGCTTCACCAGCGTGGGCGGCTCGAGCCAGGCATCCGTGCCCGTGCCGTCGCCGATCTGCTGGATCAACCGACGGGTGAAGGCCCTGCCGTATTCGACGACCGGATGTGCCAGTGCCGTGACTGGCGGAAGCGCCACCTCGCAGAGCGTCGAATCGATGAACGACGCGACGGAGACGTCACGCGGCACGCCATAGCCCGAGGCGTTGAGGGCCGACAGGCCGGCGAGCGCCATGATGTCGCTGTCGAAGACGATGAACGTCGGCGGGGAGTCCGAGCGCAGAAGCTCCACGGCGCGCTGCGCACCGGCACTCGGGCTGTAGTCCGTGTACACGGTTCGCACGGCGACGCCGTTGTCTCCGGACCACCTGTCGACGGCCCGCTCCCGCAGCACGACGGCCGCCTTCGACGGGTCGCCGCTCACCCACGCGATGCGACGATGGCCGAAGGTGCGCGCGTGATCGAGCAGAGTCGCGACCGTCGTGAGCTCCTGGAACCACACCGTCGGAACCTGCAACCCCTCGGGCACCGACGTCACGCGCAACTCCGCTGGCATGGCGCCTTCGGCCGCGGTCGTGCTCCGAAAGGCCACGAACGGCGTCTCGAGTTCGCGGAGTTGCTCGAACCGTGGCTCGTCGACATCGATGTCGGAGATGAGCACCCCGGCCACGCGCCGCTCGGATGCCCAGCGCCGGTAGAGCACGGCCTCCGCCTCACGATCGGCGACGAGCTTGGTGACGAGCGAGAGGTCCGTGGTCTCGAGTTCCAGTTCGATGCCCGAGAACAGCTCGGTGAAATACGGATCGATCGCGGGGGTCTTGGCGGTACGCACGATCGCCCATCCGACCGAATCACCCCGCGACCCCGACAGCGCCTGCGCAAGCCGGTTGGGTGACCATCCGAGTCGCTCGGCCGCGTCTTTGACCCGCTGGCGGGTCGTCTCAGAGACACCTGGCCGATCGTTGAGCGCGTTGGATGCCGCCCCTTTGCTGACCCCGGCCGCGAGCGCGACGTCCTTGATGGTCACCCGAGCCGGCATGTCGGCCAATCTAGCGCCACGGGCCACGGCCCACCCGACGCGGCGGCGAGCACCTCACCGGACGATCAGCACCGGACACTTAGCGTGCGCGGCGCAGGCCGAGCTGACCGACCCGAGAAGCAGGCCGGCGAATCCGCCTCGCCCGCGAGAGCCGACGATCAGCATCTCCGCACCTTCGCTGCGCTGCACGAGCACGTGCGCCGCCTGACCGTACTCGACCTCTGCGGTCAGGTTGTGCGGGCGATCCTCGCCGTAGGCATCCACGAGCGCCTGACCGAGTGTCTCCTTCGCGAGCTGTTCGAGCGGCTGCTCGGCGTCGGTGTACGGTCCTGGCGACACGGGATAGGTCCATGTGGCGATCGCCTCGATGCCCGCACCCAACAGCCGAGCAAACCTGGCCGCTTCGCGCAGCGCCTGCAACGAGGGATCCGACCCATCCACCCCGACGATGATTCTGGGGAGGATCGGCTGCTCGGCTGCATCGGCTTCAGGCTGGTTCGTGTCGGTCATGACCCCAGCATGGCCCGCTCTCGCGAGCGACCCGCCCTGTGACACGGGTCGGCGGATGCTGCGACGCGGCCGGATTCCGCGCTCAGCGCACGATCAGCACCGGGCACTTCGCGTGCGAAGCGCACTCGGAGCTGACTGATCCGAGAAGCAGGCCCGCGAACCCGCCGCGTCCACGCGAGCCCAGAACGAGCAACTCTGCACCCTCGCTGCGCTCGATGAGCACTTGAGCAGGATGTCCGAACGCGACCAGCGAGGACAGGTTCGACGGAACGTCGGCTCCATAGGCATCCGCGATCGAGTGCTCCAGCGTCTCCTTCGCCAGATCCTCGAACGTCGGACCGTCGCCCATCGCATACGGCCCGACCGACACGGGATAGCTCCACGTCGTGACGGCCTCGATGCTCGCACCCAGGAGCGGGGCGTACTTGGCGGCTTGGCGCAAGGCATCCAACGACGGATCGGAACCGTCGACCCCGACGACGATTCGAGGACCGGAGGTCTGAGCGGTGGTGTCGGCTGCTGGCTGCGTTGTGTCGGTCATGAAGCCAGCATGCCGCGCTTTCCGCGCGGATGCATCCACCTCCGGCGCGCCTCGTCGGAGTCGGGTGACGTCAGCGGCCCGACGTCTCGCCGCCCTGCGCCGCGCGATACCCCTCGTGCACCTCGGCATCGACGCCGAGGGATGTCGCGAGGTCACTCAGCAGAACGAAGAGTTCGTCGCGTTGGGGCGTCGCGAGCGATCCGGCAAGCTCCGCCTCGTGCACTTCGGCGATGCCCCGCAGCTCGCGCAGCTTGGCACCGCCGGCATGCGTGAGCGTCAGTTCATAGCTGCGGCGATCGGCCTCGCTGCGGGTGCGCGCAACGAGGCCGGCGTGCTCGAGCCCATCGATGAGCGCGACCATGCGGCTCTGCACCAGTCCCAGTCGATCGGCGAGGTCGCGCTGGCTGACGCCTGGCTGCCGGCCGAGGATGCGCAGCACGCCCGCCTGCTGCGCCGTGAGCCCCACCTCGGCGACGCGCTCGTCGAAGCGTCGCGACGCGTGGGCGCCGAGTTGGCTGAGCAGAAAGCCGATGCGAGCGGGTCGATGTGTTGGCACTCATCCAGAATACAGCGTTGACAGAATGATTCTGTGATGTAATCATTGCGTGTTGTAACGAATTGAAGAAGGAGCGAGACCATGACATCGCCCACCACGACTCACACGGTGCGCCGCCCGGATGGACCTAACGCGGGTATCGTCGCCGTCGTCGCGACGGTGCTCACGCTCGCGGGCATCGCGATCAGCGCCGCCATCGCAGGGAGTGCAGTGCCCTCGCCGCTCGGCAGCACCGCGGATGTCGCCGCCTACTATGCGCACAACCCCGCCGCCGCCACGATCGGCGGGTTCTTCACGTTCGGGGCATCGGTGCCACTCGGCATCTACGCCGCGACCACCTACGCCCGCATGCTCCGTCTCGGCGCGCGCGTTCCGGGTCCCGCCATCGGGTACTACGGCGGCATCGCCGCAAGCGTCTTCCTCGGCGCCTCCGGCCTCATCGGCTGGGTGCTCGGCCAGTCGATCAGCGGCATGAGCCCCGCGCTCGTGCACGCGTTCGCCTACATCACCTATGCCCTCGGCGGCATCGGATTCGTCGGCGGCATCGGCTTGCTGATCGCGGGAGCGGCCGTTCCCTCGCTGATCCTGCGGCTCACACCTCGCTGGTTCGCGTGGGTCGGCCTGGTGATCGCGGTGATCTCGGAGTTGTCGTTCTTCGCCCTGATCTGGCCGCCGGCGAGCATCGGGCTGCCGATCGGCCGTTTCGCCGGACTGCTCTGGCTGATCGTCGCCGGATTTCTGCTGCCGCACGACCGCCGCGATGTCCCACGCGATCGGAGCGAGAGCAGTCGGAACGCGGCCTGAACGTCAGGATAGAGAGGCCGTGGCGCCCGCTCTTTTCGGCGGCTTCGCAACTGACAAGCGCGAGAAGTACTGTTCGGTGGCGTCGATCATCCGCTGTCGCTGGAGCGGCGTGCGATGCTCGACACGGTCGTAGTTGCGCCAGCGCAGGTTCTTGACGCCGATTTTGCCGAAGGCTCCTTTGAACATCACCTTGGTCACGGGGTCGCCGAACCACCATCGGTATGCCGCAGTCGGAGTCGTCATCACGGTCAGCAGGGTCACGCCGTTCAGCCTTGGCATCAATGATCGGAAGGGGTTGCCTTTCGCTCCCTCGAGTTCTTCGTAGAGCACGCCCTCGGCCAGCACGCGATCCAGGAATCCTTTGGTTGCAGCAGGCATCGCCTCCCACCAGATCGGGAATGCGAACACGAGTTGCTCAGCCTCCAGCACACGCCGCTGGTAGTCCAGCACCTGTGGATCGCTCTGCGTTCGCAGTCGCCACTCTGTGAGATCGTCCGCCGACATGCGGGGGTCGAACCCATCGGCGCTGAGGTCGATCAGATCGACCTCGTGCCCTGCAGATCGTGCACCGCGGATCGCGGCCTCGGTGACGGCCGCGGTGAAGCTCCGCCTGTGTGGCACGTTGTCAGCGGAATCGACCGTGTACGGGTGGTCGAGAACGACGAGGATGCGCATCGTGACTCCTTGATCTCCTATGACGCGTACGTCGGTTTGGATTTGGTTGATCAAACAACCGTTGCATATGCAACCGTCGCCTGTCAAACGAAATGTAGGATGGGCGTCATGGCAAGATCCCGTGCGTCCTCCCCGCCCGCCGGGAAACGGAGTCAACGGTCCCCGTTGTCGGACGCGACCGGTGACATCGCCGCTCTGTGGTTCCTGGTGCGTCGCGTCGACGCGCTGATGGATCGGGCAGGCGAGGCGCTCTACCGGGACGGTCTCGGCATCTCGCTCGCCCAGTTCCTTGTTCTCAGCGTTGTGGATGCGTATCCGGGCGAGATCAACCAGCAGGCGGTCGCCGACCGGCTGGCCCTGACCAAAGGGACGGTGAGTCGGCAGATCGACTCCGCCGTCGCGGCTGGGCTCATGACGGTCGCAGTCTCACCACGCTCGCGGCGCGAGCACGTCGTCACGCTCACTCCCCTGGGCACCGAACTGGTGCGCAAGGGTGACGCCCTGCTCGACGATTCGATGACGGACGGAATCGCAGAGCTCGACGCGCGCGATCTCGCGGCCACGATCCGCACATTGGGGGCTTTGAACACGGCGATGGGAGGCTCACCGCTCGAGGTGTGAAACCGGGTGCGACGTTCGCGCGAGGCGTCGGCGACCGAAAATCGGCAGCGGCTCAGCCCTCGTCGTCCTCCCAATCGGTGTCGTCCACCCAGGGCGCGAGGTCGATCTCGTTGCCCTCCGAGTCGGCCAGGGTCCACCAGTGCGGCGCGAACGCGTCGTTCGCGACGTGTCCGCCGGCAGCGAGCGCCGCCGCGATGCGACCTTCGACTTGAGAACGGGGCAGCGCGAGGTCGATGTGGATGCGATTGCGCTGCGGTCGCGGAGCATCCATCTGCTGGAACCAGACCGATGGCCCGAGCCGGCGAGGGTCGACCAGGTCGTCGTCGCCCCGCCGTTCGTAGGCCAGCACGGCCTCCCAGAACGGAAGCACCTCCGAAATGTCCAGGGCGTCGATCGCGATCTGCACGGTGTGGATCTGCGCGGGCTCGGAACGGATGCCCAACTCTCGCGCAGCATCCGAGATCTGCACCGCAAGGGCGGTGTCGCGCTCGCTCAGCCCCTGCACCTCGTGCGTGCGCAGGCGCACGACGACCGCACCGTAGCGCAGGTCGATGTCGGGGTGGTGGTTCGCGGCATCCGCGAGTGCGCCGATCGCGTTGACGAGTTGCAGCCCCTTCGCGAACGAACCGCTGACGAAGTACGCCGTCGCTCCGCCATAAGCACGATGCCAGTCGTTACCGGGAACCGCCTCGTAGAACTCTCGTACCGTGATGGCCTGCACCATGGATGCCTCCGCACCTCGATCGCGTCGCTCGGACGACTCCATGCAAGACCCCACCACCGACATCGTCAACACTTCGGCGCCCTTCGACTCGCTCCGCTCGCTCAGGGAACTGGGGGCGACGCGCTTCGCTGGCGCAGCGAACAGAGGCGGTGGAATGATGAACCCATGACCGGCACCCTGCACATCACCGGCGATGCGGCCGCCGACGCCCTGTTGTCATCCGATCCGCTCGCCCTGCTCATCGGAATGCTGCTCGATCAGCAGGTGGCGATGGAGACCGCGTTCAGCGGTCCCGAGAAGATCCGCGATCGAATGGGCGGTCTGGATGCCGCCACCATCGCCGCCGCCGATCCCGATGCCTTCGCGAAGCTCTGCTCCACCCCACCCGCTGTGCACCGGTATCCGGGGTCGATGGCCGGTCGCATCCAAGCCGTCTGCAGAGCGATCGTCGACGACTGGGGCGGCCAGGCATCCGCCATCTGGACGCAGGGCGATCCCGATGGACGCGAAGTGTTCAAGCGACTGAAGGCGCTGCCCGGGTTCGGCGACCAGAAGGCGCGCATCTTCGTTGCCTTGCTCGGCAAGCAGTACGGCTTCGACGGAGCGGGATGGCGCGAGGCGGCCGGCGCATATGGCGAGCCCGGATCGCACAGGTCGGTCGCCGACATCGTGGACGAGGCATCCCTCGCCAGAGTCCGGGAGACCAAGAAGGCCCTTAAGGCCGCTGCGAAGCAAGGCTGAGGGCCCAACGGTCGCCGCAGTTCGTCACCTCGCCACGAACGCTTCCCAGGGCACGCGTCTGCGGGCCAGAATGAGCGGCAGCGCGCATCCGTCGCGACGACAGTTCCACCCGAAGGGCAATCCATGACCGACACATCCGAGAAGCGTGACAACGGCTTCGTCAGGTTCCTCAAGCGCAAGTGGCTGGCGATCATCCTCGTCATTCTGCTGATCGTCATCGCCATTCAGAACGGGGTCGCCGACGAGACGTCGAAGATCTTCCTGCTGTTCTGGCATGTGGAGTGGCCGACGTGGGTGGTCGTGCTTCTCGTGTTCATCATCGGCGGCATCGTCGGCTGGATCTTCGCACGCAACCGAGCCGCCCGGAAAGCGCGTCGCTGACAGCACGCTCAGCGAACTGGATACTCGGCGGGCGTCCGACTCACTCCCAGGCTTAGGTCAGAGTCAATACAGCATTCACACTGATGACGCACATAGAGTTGCACCGCGGTCGGGGATATCCCCCCAAAATTCTCGGCCGCGCAGCGCGCGATTCGCCCGAAGCCGCGCGCGAGATCCCCGGATACGCCGTTTCGCGTAGCCGGGGATCTTTTCGGCTCAGAACCGGTGCGTCCGCCCCGGGTTGCAGATGATCCCGCGCAGATCCCGCGCATCGGCACGGTCGGCACCCCAGGGGCACCGACCTAGGCTGACAGCATGGCTGCACCTCGCGAACCCGTCACCGTGACCATCACAGGAGCGGGAGGACAGATCGGATACGCGCTGCTCTTCCGCATCGCCTCCGGCGAGATACTCGGCCATGACACTCCCGTTCGCCTGCGCCTGCTCGAGATCCCCCAGGGCCTGCACGCCGCAGAGGGCACCGCGCTGGAGCTGCTCGACTCGGCCTTCCCGCTGCTGCGGTCCGTCGAGGTGACGGATGTCCCATCCAGCGCGTTCGACGGCACGAACGTCGCGCTGCTGCTCGGGGCCCGCCCCCGGTCGGCCGGCATGGAGCGTGCCGACCTGCTCGAAGCGAACGCCGCGATCTTCGCGCCTCAGGGCGAAGCGATCAACGAGCACGCGGCATCCGATGTGCGGGTGCTGGTGGTCGGCAACCCGGCGAACACGAATGCGCTGATCGCCGCGTCGCACGCACCCGACGTGCCGACCGAGCGCTTCACCGCGATGACGCGGCTCGACCACAATCGTGCGATCGCACAGCTCGCGCTGAAGATCGAGGTGCCCGTCACAGCGATCGACGGCGTCATCGTGTGGGGCAATCACTCGGCGACGCAGTATCCGGATGTCTCGCACGCGACGGTGGACGGCCGCCCCGTGTCCGAACTGGTCGACGCCGAATGGCTCGACGAGGTGTTCGTGCCGCGGGTGGCGCGGCGCGGGGCGCAGATCATCGAGGTGCGGGGGGCATCCAGCGCGGCATCCGCTGCCAGCGCCGCCATCGACCACGTTTACGACTGGGTGAACGGAACCAGCGAGCACTGGACGTCGGCCGGCGTGACGACCGGTGGCACGAACGCCGACGCCGCCACCGCGTACGGAGTACCGGAGGGGTTGGTGTGCTCCCTGCCGGTGAAGTCCGTCGGCGGCGAGTGGGTCGTGGCGACGGGGCTCGAGATCTCGGCGGATGCCCGAGCCCACATCGACGCGTCGGTCGCAGAGCTCGCGGAGGAGCGCGATGCTGTGCGCGCCCTGGGGCTGCTGTAGAAAGCCCGCCACGACGGTCGCAGCGCTCGGCGTCACGCGTCCTTCTGCAGCTGCATCAGCAGCTCGGGGCTGCGGCGGTCGAGGATGCGGCCTCCCACGTTCGCGCCGATCACCAGCGTGACCGGGCCGAGAATGACTCCGACAACGAGGGCGATCCAGCCCCAGAGCGGTTGGCCCGTCACGAGGTTCACGATCAGGAGGGCGATCTCCGGCGCAGTGACCACCGCGAGCACGCCCCACGTGATGAACGTCGATCCGAGCAGGGCGGTATTGGCACCTGGCCGCGTCTTGAACGGGTTGTCGCCAGGGGAAGGCGCGGGGAAGACCACGACGGCAGACGTCACGGAGCAGACACCGAGGCCGCCGAGCAGCAGACCGACGGAGAGGCCGAGCAGGGCGGGCACGGGCATCCAGTCGTGCGCGACGGCTGCGGTGATGAACGTGATCGCGACCACGGCGGGAAGCCCGAAGACCAGCACGGCGGATGCCCGCCCCCACCGGTCGGCGCGCCCCGGCACCGCCTTGCTCATGTGCAGCACGAACGCCGTCGAGTCGTACGACACGTCGGCGATCAGGGTGATGCCGAGCACAAACGCGACGAACGGTCCGGCCGCCTGCAGCAGGAACGTCCCGCCCGTCAGCGACGAGTAGAACCAGAGCAGCAGTGGAAGCACGGGGATGATCACGAGCTGGCGCAGGTAGCGCGGATCGCGGAACCAGTAGGTGAGGCAGCGCGCCGCGATGACGCCCGCCGGCGTGTCAGGGAACCGCCCGAAGAGACCCAGCTTGCCTTGCGCGCGCACGCGTGACGCGGCGTGCACCGGCGTGACGAGCGCACGCGCCAGCCCCCAGCGCCACACCAGGAACACCACGGCGATCGTCGCCAGCCCGATCAGTGCCCTCAGCACCGCGCCGAGCGGATCGCCGAGTGCGACTTGCGACGGGATCGCCCAGATCGCCCCGAGCGGAGTCCACGACATCGCGTTCGCGAGATTCGGCAGCACATCCTTCGAGTTCTCGAGCGACGAGGCGGTGCCTGCGATGATCGGCCCGAGCAACACGAGCGGAATGAAGATCAGGATGCCGGCGGCCTCGCGGAACCGCCGCCCCGACGACAAGCCGCTTGCCGCCGCGGTGACCGCGCGGGACAGCATCACGCAGAGCAGCGCGCCCGCGATGCCGCAGAGCAGGGCGAGCACGGCGATGCCGGGCATCCTGAGCCACGACCCGAACGTGAAGATCGATGCCACCATGGTGATCGCGCCGGGAATACCGACGACGCCGGAGATGAGCAGCCCGGTGAGCAGCTTGTTCAGCGGGATGGGATAGACGGCGAGGTGCGGCGCGTCGAGCGTCTGCTCGATCGGCAGGAACAGCGGGATGATCGCCCAGCCGAGCGTGAGCGCCGAACCGGCGAGCACGATGATGGTGCGCAGCAGATCGACCGGAGCCAAGTTCAGCGCGAACAGGCCGAGGATGACCATGGCGAGCACGAAGAGCCCGTACAGTCCGCCGATGATCACGGCGATCAACTGCCCTACGCTGCGCTTGAGGCTGTTGCGCAGTACGAGGAGGCGCAGCCCTACGAGTACCGCAACCACTCCGGGCCCTCCTGCACGCGTCGGCCTCCGACGAGCTCGACGAAGCGGTCCTCGAGGTCCTCGCCGCCGCGCACGTCGTCGACGGTTCCTGATGCCACGACCCGCCCGCTCGTGATCACAGCGACGTGATCGCACATGCGCTGCACCAGGTCCATCACGTGCGACGACACGATGACGGTGCCTCCTCCGCTCACGAACCCGCCGAGGATGTCACGGATGTTCGCGGCCGACACCGGATCGACGGATTCGAACGGTTCGTCGAGCACGAGAAGCCGCGGGGCGTGCACCATGGCGCACGCGAGCGCGATCTTCTTCGTCATGCCAGCCGAGTAGTCGACGACGAGGGTTCCGGCAGCGGACTGCAGGTCGAGCAGCTGCAGCAGATCTTTGGTGCGCGAAATGGCCGTCGGGCGGTCCATGCCGCTGAGCACGCCCGCGTAGATGACCAGTTGCTCGCCGGTCAGCCGGTCGAACAGCCGCGCGCCGTCGGAAAGCACACCGACCCGCGCCTTCGCATCGAGAGGGTGCTGCCAGACATCCACTCCGTGCACTGCCACCACGCCGGCATCCGGTCGCAGCAGCCCCGTCGCCATGCTCAGCGTCGTGGTCTTGCCCGCGCCGTTCGGCCCCACCAGACCGTAGAAGCTTCCGGCGGGAACGTCGAGGCTGATGCCGTCGACGGCGTGATTCTGCCCGAACGTCTTGAAGAGTCCGCGGATCGACAGCGCCGCCTCCGGGTCCGGATCCGGCGACGCGTACTGAGCCGTCGGCGCGACGTACGCGGCCCGCGCACTCGCAGGTGGCACGGCATCCTGTGCCGGATGCTGCTGCCCCCGCTCGGGCGGAGTCGGAGGGTTCACGGCGGTCATATCGTCCTTTCCGATGACGGTATGGAACTCGTGGTGCTGCAGTGCGACCCTGCGCCGCGAACGCACGACGAATCGTCCGTGCGGTGAGGGCTGAGCTACACACTCTATTGGCGCGAGCGTCCAGCGGCATCCTCCCTGCGACGGATGCCGCCCCTCCTCCCGGCCGCCCGACTACCAGCCGACCGACTTGGCCGCGCCGACGAATCCGATGATCCAGCACGCCAGGCTCAGCACGAGCGCGCCGAGGCCGACCCACCACGACGTCTGTCGCTCCACGATGCGGACGATCCCCCACACGAGTCCGGTGAGCAGCAGGAAGATCGACGCGACGCCCGCGACGATCAGGGAGAGGAACGCACCCTGAGCGCTACACGACTCGGGAGGGCAGTAGTCGATGAACGCCAGGCCGAACAGCGCGACGAATGCCGCCACTCCGATCAGCCCGACGGACAGCACCCACATCACGATCGAGACGATGATGTCCCACACGATCAGCGGAGGCTTCTCGGCGGGCAGGGTCACACCCGCGAGCCTACCGTTCTGTCTACTGTGGGATCCCTGGCAGATGCCGGGAACTCCGGCTGGGGCTGGTAGCTCCGGCTACTGCACCCCACGCGGCTCGATCTACTTCCACTTCCCGGGCGGAAAGGACCAGCTGGTCACCGAAGCGGTGCAGCTCGCAGGGGAACGGTCGCTCGCGCTGATCAAGAGCTTTCGCGGCAAGAGTGCGCGCGGTGTGGCATCCGCCTATCTGGATGCCTGGCGCGAGGTGCTCACGCGCTCGGACCTCTCGGCCGGATGCGCCGCCCTCGCCGTCACCGTCGCGACGGACTCGCCGGAGCTGCTCGAGACGACATCCGCCGTGTTCCGTACATGGCGCACGGAGCTGGCCGCCGCTCTGAAGCAAGGCGGACTGAAGCGCACGGATGCCACTGGCTTCGCCGCCGTGCTCGTCGCTGCCGCAGAGGGCGCCGTCGCGCTCAGCCGTGCGGAGCGAAGCCTCGAGCCCTTCGACGCCGTTCGGCGCCAGCTGCTGGCTCAGGCGACGGCCTTGACGAAAGCGGGCCGACGCTGAGTACGAGCATCCACTCTTTGAACAGGTCTGTCTGATAGTATGCCCGCATGATCACGCGAGAGAAGGGTCCATCGCCACGCGAGCGCCTGCTCGCCGCGGCCGATGACCTGTTCTATTCCGAGGGCATCCACACCGTCGGCATCGACCGCATCATCGAGAAGGCGGGCGTGGCCAAAGGGTCGCTGTACTACAACTTCGACGGCAAGGAAGATCTGGTACGCGAGTACCTGCTGGGCAGGCAGGAGCGCTCGGCTGCTCTGATCGGGAGTGCGATCGCCGCGGTCGAGGATCCGAAGGCGAGGATCCTCGCCGTCTTCGACGTGCTCGGCACGAGGTTCCACCATTCCGACTACAAGGGCTGCGCGTTCTCACGCGCGGTCGCAGAGGCGCAGCCGGGCAGCGCCGAGGTGCAGGAGGCCGACAGCTACCGGGTATGGGTGCACGAGTTGTTCGGCCGACTCGCCTCCGCGCTTCCCATCACGGATGCCGCCGGCCTGGCCGACCGCCTCGTCGTACTGTACGACGGTGCTCGCATGGGCTTCCAGATGGACCGTCGACCCGAAGTCGCAAGCATCGCGCGCGACCTCGCATCCGATGTGGTCGACGCCGCGCTCGCAGCCGACTGAGCGCACTCTGCGGTCCACCGCGACCCTCGCGGGATGGGGCGGCGCGCCGGGCGTCAGCCCAGCACTGCCCGTTCGCGGCGCGCCATGGTGGCTTCGGCGACCGTGCCAACAGCGGCGACGGCGAAGATGACGACCGCGTAAGCGATGCTCGTACCGAGCAGACCGAGCGGCGCGATGAGCAGGCCGCCGATGATCGCAGGAAGCCCGAACGCCAGGTACGCCGCGACGTAGATGGCGGCGAACAACCCGGCCCTTTCGTGCGGCTGAGCAAGAGGAGCCATCGCGCGCAGCGCCCCGGAGAACGAGGCGCCGAACCCGACACCGCCGATGATCCCGCCTCCGACGAACAACGGCAATGAGCCGCCCCAGATGCCACCGATGATCACGGCCGTGCCGACCAGTACAGCGACGCCACCGATGAGAACGGTACGTCGGGCGGTCAGCCCCCCGAGCAGGAATCCGGTGATCGCGGCGGCGGCCGGCGCAGCGAAGGCGGTGACACCGTCGACGGCGCCGCTGTCGATGTGGAACACGTCGGCCACGATCGTCGGGCCGAGTCCCATGAAGAGAGAGGCGAACATCCAGGCGCCCACGATTCCCGGCGCGGCAGCCGCGAATTCACGGCGAGCCTGCCGCGGCACCGCAACACGCGGCACGAGAGCGCTCAGCGCACCCGACTGAGGGCTCGATGTCTCTGGCGAGAGCAGCGCGATCACCAGACCGAGCACCGCCACGATCGCCAGCACCGTGAACACGATCGCGTCGGCGTCCGTGCTCCACTGCACCACGATTCCGGCGAAGAGTGCGCCGAGTCCGAGCCCACTCGCCGCCGCCGTACCCACGATGATCGATCCGAGCCGCTTGAACCGTTCAGGCGCGAGCTCGACGACGGATGCCGTGAACGCGCTCGTCGCGGCACCGGTCGCGATGCCCTGCAAGGCGCGTGCACCGATGACCCATCCGATGTTCGGCGCGAACACGAACGCGATCATCGCCACCACCTGCACCGCCAGCGCCACGGCGATGACAGGACGGCGCCCGACGTGATCCGAGAGCTTGCCAACGACGAGGAGCGATGCGATGAGCGCGAATGCGTAGGTGGCGAAGGCAACCGTCAGCGCCCACGCCGGAAAGCCCCAGTGCTGTTGCAGCAGAAAGAGGATCGGCGTCGGCGCACCCGCGGCGAGGTAGAGGCCGGCAAAGGCGAACGATGTGCCTGCGAACGCGATGCCGCGGGGCAGTGCGAGCCGACGCAGCCCGATGTCGACTACGGCGGTCGGTGCGGTTGCGGGTGCGTCTGTCGTCATGGTGCCTTCTTTCGCCGGAATGGGCATCCGCTCTCTTGAACCGATCTGTCCAAAGATTAGACCAGTCTGTTCAAAGATGCAAAGGGAGGCTCACCCGGTCGAGACCATCTCCGGCGAGCGGGCCCATGACGCGACGACCGGTCGCATACGGTGTGTCGCATCCGGATGAGTGTCGCCCGACGCGCGGCGACGACCGGGCGTTGACGAGGGGGCAGCCGTGGCCGACACAGGGGTGACCGGGCACGCGGGGGCGGCGGATGCCGGACCGAGCGTGCGCATGCTGCTCGCGCTGTCGATACCGGCAATCCTCATCGGCGTCGTCTCCGCAGCGGTGTTGTGGTTGCTCGACCTGCTCTCCGGATGGCTGCAGACCGCCGTCTGGGACGACCTGCCGCACGCCATCGGGATCGGAGCCGGCACCGACAACCCCTGGTGGATTCTCACGGTTCTGACCGTCGCAGGCTTCGCGGTCGGGCTCGTGCTCTGGCTGATGCCAGGGCATGGTGGACCCGACACAGCGACGACCGGGCTCGATTCGCCGCCGCCGCCGCTGAAGACGCTTCCGGGCATCGCGGTCGTGGTGCTGATCGGGCTGGCCGGCGGCGTGAGCCTCGGGCCGGAGAACCCGATCATCGCTATCAACTCCGCGCTGGCGGTTGCGGCGGCTGCGCGCTTCGCCACGAAGGTGCCGCCGGCATTGGTCATGCTGCTCGCGTCGTCGGCCACGATCGGCGCCCTGTTCGGCACGCCGGTCGCTGCAGCCCTGGTGCTCACGGGGACTGTCGCGGCGATCAAAGGCGGCGGGTCACTGTGGGACAAGCTGTTCCTCCCGGTGGCGGCAGCGGCAGCGGGATCGTTGACGATGCACCTGCTGGGCGGTCAGTCGCTGGCCTTCCACGTCGCGCCGTACGGCTCGCCGCGAGCGATCGACTTCGTCACGGGCGTCCTGGTCGCCGCGTTGTCGGCGGGGATCGGCATCGCGGCCGCATTCGCCTTCCCTTACCTGCACTCGGGATTCCACGCCCTGCGGAATCCGTTGCTTTTCGCGACGTTCGGTGGGGTGCTGCTCGGACTGCTCGGCATCATCGGCGGACCGATGACTCTGTTCAAAGGGCTGGAGCAGACCGGCGAGCTCATCTCGAACCCCGGCAAGTACTCCGCAGGAACGCTCGCGGTGTTCGCCATCGTCAAGGTCGTCGCGCTGCTCGTGGCGGCGAGCGCCGGGTTCCGCGGCGGACGCGTCTTTCCTGCGGTGTTCATCGGCGTGGCGATCGGCCTCTTCGGTCACGCCGTGATTCCCGGGATGCCGCTCGGACTCGCGATCGCGTGCGGAGCGATGGGCATCGTGATGGTCGAGACCCGCGACGGATGGATCGCGCTGTTCCTCGGCGTCGCCCTCACCGGCGACCTCACGCTGCTGCCCATGCTCTGCGTGATCACGCTGCCGACCTGGCTGCTGATCACGAAGGCGCCGCCGTTTGAGATCACACCGAAGAGCGGGCTGACGGCTCCGCCCGCGAAGCTGGCATAGCCGCAGCCCGCAGCCCCTCCCACTCGCAATCCACCACTCCCGCCCGCTCAGGTGTCACATACGGTCGCGAATGTCGCGCCGAGACGACCACATTCGACAGCGGAGAAGGCGACACGGAGGTCGGCGCGGCGCAGACCCATCCGCTCCGCTGTCACGTGTGGTCGGTGCGGCGCAGCGATGGCGATCATGTGTGACAGCGCAATGACGCCGCGCACACGCGCAACTATGAGTTGCGCTTTGAGGGCGACGACTGTATCGTGATGCGCAACCGAACATTGCGTATTGAAGGAGACGACGTGGAGTACGGCAGCATCGAGCGCGAGATCTACGTGGATGCCTCACCCGAGATCGTTTTCGAGGTCGTGAGCCGACCCGAGCATCTGCGTGAGTGGTGGCCGGACGATGCGGATCTCGACCCCGTTCCTGGCGGCACCGGCGAACTGCGATGGGGTGAGCACGGCGGTGAACCCATGGTCGTTCCGATGACCGTCGTCGAAGCCGACTCGCCGCGCAAGTTCTCGTTCCGCTGGGCGTATCCCCTCGGCACGCAGCCCGAACGTGGCAACTCATTCCTCGTCACCTTCGAACTCACGCCAGCTGGCGACGGCACAACCGTGCGCATGACCGAGGTCGGGTTCCGTGAGCAGGGATGGGAAGTCGCCGTGCTCGAGTCCGCCTATCTCGACCACGTGGCCGGCTGGGACCGCTTCATCCCGCAACTGGCCGCGTACGCACCGAGAGTGGTCGCAGCGCCATGAGTGCGACGAGCGTCGACGACGAGCTGTGGTCCGCGATCGGCGACCCGACGAGGCGGCGGATGCTCGACATGCTGCTCGCCGGGGGGGCCGGCACAGCCACAACACTCAGCGCCCAATTGCCGATCACGCGCCAGGCGGTCGCCAAACACCTGGTCGTGCTCGACGCTGTCGGTCTCGTTCACGGTACGAGCGTTGGCCGTGAGCGACACTTCGAGGTCGACCGCGCCCAGCTCGCCAAGGCGGCGGCGCAACTCGAGGCGGTCGGCGCCGCATGGGATGCCCGCCTCGGGCGTATCAAGCGCATCGCCGAAAGCATCCAGCGCCAGCGGAACGCCTGACCCGGCAGACCTAGCGCGACACAACACCCACCCGCCGCCCGAGTGCGGCACGCGGGGCGCGCGAGCGCGCCCGCACGAGATGAAAAGGAGAAACACCGATGGTCGACATCATTCACCGCGTCGGGGCGCGACCGTCCTCGCGCGACGCCGCCTACGCGGCACTCACCACCCTCGACGGCCTGAGCGGCTGGTGGACCCGGGACACGACTGGCGAGCCCGATCGCGTCGGCGGCGTCGTCGCCTTCCGGTTCCTCCAGGGCGGCTTCGACATGAAGGTGCTCGAACTGCTGCCAGGCGAACGCGTGCTCTGGGAGGTCGTGGACGGGCCGGCCGAGTGGATGGGTACGACGGTCGCCTTCGACCTGCACGACTCGGAGGACTTCACGATCGTGCTCTTCGCCCATCGCGGTTGGCGTGAAGAGGTCGAGTTCATGAACCACTGCAGCACCAAGTGGGCGACCTTCCTGGTCAGCCTCAAGC
Source organism: Humibacter sp. RRB41 (assembly GCF_022761015.1). Taxonomy (GTDB): domain Bacteria; phylum Actinomycetota; class Actinomycetes; order Actinomycetales; family Microbacteriaceae; genus Humibacter. The sequence continues at coordinate 607,830 of NZ_JAKWJQ010000001.1, read as the reverse complement.
AGTTGCTCGAGACCGGGGTGGGCGCGCCCGCTCCGGACGATCTGCAGATCAGCGACTGGCACTGAACCGGCTCATCCCTCGCAAGGGCGGGTCGAGGCGCGGGTCTCGATACGCGACCGCTGCGCGGGCGCTACTCGACCAGCGGGGGCGGGAGGGGCTACCTCTTCTTCTTGGTGAGGGTCTTCTCGTCGATCGGGGCGGTTCCGGATGCCCGCTGCTGGCGGAAGTATTCCCTCGCCTCGTTCTGACGCTCCGCCTCGACACCGCTGGAGATCTTCGCGCGCAGGTGCTCCTGCTCGAAGCCGAAGGCATCCACGAGGCTCTGTGCCTGCGGACGCAGCCGCGCGACGAGTCGGTCGATGTACGCCGTGACCGCCTGTGCCCGCTGGGGCGAAAGCCGGCCGTGGATGATGTGCCAGGCGACGTGCTTCTCGATCAGGCCCAGCCCGAAGAGGTCTCGCAGCCAGGTGAGCACCTGCTTGGTGCCGGCATCCTGAACCGTCTCAAGGGCCTCGGTGAACGCCTCCCATTGCAGCAACTCGCCGTGGGCGCGCGCCGCCTCGATCAGCTCGTTCTGCTGCGAGTTGAAGAGGTCGGCCGCCTTCTCCTTCGGTAGCTTGTTCGCGTTGCGCAGCCGCGTGGCGACCTCGGAGATCATCGTCTCCACGCGATCGGTGAGCAGCTCTCGCTGCACCTCGGGGTCACGAAGTTGTCCGACCGATCGCGCCGTCGAGCCGAAGTCGGCGACCGTCTGAGCCAGACGGCGCAGACCGCTGCCGTGGTAGGCGCGATCGGCGGCCTGCCCGACGACGTAGCGGGTGAGGGCGCCGGCATCCGCCTTGGCGAACTTCTTCGAGTAGTCGGTCAGCAGGCGCTTGGCGACGAGCTGGAGCAGCACGTTGTTGTCACCCTCGAAGGTGACGTACACGTCGAGGTCGGCGCGAAGGCTGGTCATGCGGTTCTCGACGAGGAAGCCGGCACCGCCGCACGCCTCCCGCGCCTCTTGCAGTGTGTCGAGCGCGTGCCAGGTCGACAGCGGCTTGAGCGCGGCGGCGAGGGTCTCGAGGTCTTGACGGTCGTCATCCGAGTCCGCTTTTCCGCTGAAGACCTCGTCGAACTTCACCAGCAGCTTGTCGTGTGCGAACACCTGAGCGTACGTGGTGGCGAGACGCGGGATGAGGCGACGCTGGTGGCGCTGGTAGTCGAGCAGCACCTCTTCGTCGGTATCGCTGCCCGCCGTGAACTGGCGGCGCTGGTTGCCGTAGGTGATCGCAATCGTCAGGCCCATCGCCGCACCGAGCGTCGATGCGCCGTCGAGCGACACACGGCCCTGGACGAGCGTGCCGAGCATGGTGAAGAAACGACGGCCGGGGCTCGCGATGCTGCTCGTGTAGGTGCCGTCTTCAGCGACGTCGCCGTAGCGGTTCAGCAGGTTGTCGCGCGGGATGCGCACATCGGCGAAGTGCAGGCGTCCGTTGTCGATGCCGTTCAGGCCCCCCTTCAGGCCGTCGTCTTCACCGCCGATGCCCGGCAAGAACTCGCCGGTCGCGGCGTCGCGGATCGGCACGTAGAAGCAGTGCACGCCGTGGTTGACGCCGTTCGTGATCAGCTGCGCGAAGAGCGTGCAGGCGATGCCGTCCTTCGCCGCGTTGCCGAGGTAGTCCTTCCACGCGCCGCGGAACGGCGTATCGATGACGAACTCCTGAGTCTCGGGATCGTACGTGGCGGTCGTCGCGATCGAGGCGACATCCGAACCGTGTCCCGTCTCGGTCATGGCGAACGCGCCGGGAACCTCGAGGCTCATGATGCCCGGCAGGTACTTCTCGTGGTGCTTCTCGGTGCCGAGATGCAGCACTGCCGCGCCGAACAGTCCCCACTGCACGCCGCTCTTGATCTGCAGCGACGGGTCTGCTGTGACCAGTTCCTCGAATCCGGCGATGTTGCCGCCGTGGTCGTCGCCGCCGCCGACCGTCTTCGGGAACGCGCGATGCACCTGACCGTTGGCGACGAGCAGCTTCAGTTGGCCGAAAACGCGTGCGCGGTGTTCGTCGAGGGTCAGCCCCTCGATGCGCTGAAGGTCGGGGTTCTTGGCGAACTCGCGGGCGGCGATGCGGATGTCCGCCCACGTGCCCATCAACCTGCGGCCGAGCTCGGCGACATCCACCGTCGCGGGCGGTGCATCGACGTCGATCGGCCCCGTCTGTGCTGTGTAGTCGGAGCGCTGCGGACGCGTGGTGCGCTCGGTCGCGGGCTTCGAAGCGGTGTCAACCATCGCAAGGCCTTCTTCCGTGGGTCGTGTCGGGGATGCTGCGCGCGGCGGATGCTGTGCTGCAGCGGTCGCGACGGATGCGGGCACGGCGAAGCCGGCTGCCGACATCCGTTTCTTCACGGTAGGTCGGCATGCTGTGAGCGGCCAGTTCGCCGTGCGGATGCGACAAACGTGGTTCGAGACGCTCGCCGGATGCCTGTGGAATTGCGCAACGAAGCTCAGGGAGCTGGGTGAGGCCTCGACCAGCGGGCCCAGGCCGCCACGTAGATCGTGAGGCCGGCGATGAGGCCGACGACGACCCAGAGCACCACCGTGAAGTCGATCCATGAGCCGATCGGCGGGGAGCCAGGAAGGAACGTGCGCAGCGGAATCGTTGCGAAGAGCATGGCGCCCATCCAGCCCATGAAGGAGGGTTCGAGCTTGCGCCTGCCGCGGAATGCGGTGATCGCGACGAAGAGCACGAGACACGGCATGGTCACGAGCAGAGCCAGAAGCACGAAGGCGAACGCGATCGTGCTGCCGGAGCGCACGGCCGACAGCTCGACCCGCTGCGAGACGGCGATCGCTTCCCCGAGCGTCTGCGGAGCCTCGGCGACCGGCTTGCCGCGCCCCGCGACGTCGACGCTCCATCCGGGAACCTCCCCTTTGAACCAGACGGAGGTGGGAATCGGCCGCGAGACGCCGTCGGTGGTGACGTACGCCAGCACCAGCATGTGGTCCGCGTGATACCTGTCGAACGGCCAGTTCTCGATCTCACCGCCGGTCAGCACGCTGACCTCCTTCGTCTCCGGCGCGGAGCGCGCCGGGAAGGTGATGACCTGGCTGCCCTGAACCGGAGCGACGATGACGTGGATGTCGGTCGCGACGGAGAACTTGTCGCCCGAGTAGAGGGCGTCGGACGCGTCGATCGTGACGCTCATGTCCGCACGCTGGTGTGCGGCATCCACGCTCTCGACGGTGAGCACGACTGTGACGCCGCCAGACTCCGGCTCCGGCTCCGTAGGCCCGAGGGATGTCACCCGGCCGCTCAGCGCATAGAGCGTGACCACCGCGGCGTAGACCACGACGAACGCGGCGATCAGCACCAGAAGCAATCGAGGCACCCGGCGACGGCTGGCGACGCTCGGCCCGGCAAGCGCAGAGCTCTTCACGTCGTTCATCGCGTCGCCACCCGCGCCATCGTCAACGCGATCCCCTGCGCCGTCCCCCACGCGTGAGAGCCTACGGCTCACGCTGCGTCGGTGGGCGCTGCCATGCTGGATGCCATGACTCGCTTCATCGCGCTGCTCCGCGGCGTCAATGTCGGCGGCCGCACGATCAAGTCCGCGGAGCTGAGCGACGTGTTCCGGTCGCTCGGGTACGACGGCGTGAAGACGGTGCTTGCGAGCGGCAACGTGGTGTTCGATGCGGAGGGCGAGGCATCCGCTCGCCGTGCCGACATCGAGAAGGCCCTGAGCGACCGCTTCGGCTATGACGCGCGGGCACATGTGCTCGCGACGGATGCCCTGGCATCCGTGATCGACGCCTACCCGTTCGCCGCACGCGAAGGCTGGCATCGCTACGTCGTGTTCTTCATCGGTGCGACGCCGGGCGGGCCGGAAACGCAGCGCACCGCCGAACTCGATTCCGTCGCCCGCGATGTGCTCGACCTCACGCTGGACCCCGAGTTGGAGCAGGCGGCCGACGGCGGCTCGGTCGTCTACTGGGCCGTCGAGCGCGGTCGCACCCTCGACAGCGTCGTCGGCAAACGCCTCGGCACGGCCCGCGGCAAGACGCTCACGACCAACCGCAACCTCAACACGTTGGAGAAGCTGCTGTGAGCCCTGCTTCGGAACGTCCCGTTCTGCGTGTGGCCGATGCGGATGCCTGGCGCGCATGGCTCGAAGCGAACCACACGTCGAGCCCCGGGGTGCAGCTCGCTCTCGCAAAGGGCATAGCGGAGGGCATCCGTTACGCGGAAGCCCTGGACGAGGCGCTCTGCTTCGGCTGGATCGACGGCCGCAAACAGGGCCTCAGCGACACCGAGTGGCTGCAGACCTTCACGCCGCGCACCGCGAAGAGCATCTGGTCGCAGCGCAACCGGGAGCACATTGATCGGCTCGAGCGCTCGGGCCGACTGACCGACCGCGGCAGACTCGAGGTGGACCGCGCCAAGGCGGACGGACGATGGGATGCCGCCTACGCCGGCTCGCGCACCATCGAGGTGCCCGACGATCTGGCGGCGGCGTTGGCGTCGAGCCCGGAGGCATCCGCGATGTTCGCGACGCTGACGAGCCAGAACCGGTTCGCCATTCTGTTCCGAATCGGCAACGTGAAGCGCGCGGAGACACGGGCACGCAAGATCACGGAGTACGTGGCGATGCTGGAGCGCGGCGAGACGATTTACCCGCAATTGAGACGAGAGTGATGAGAGCTTGCTCTCATCACCGAGCCGATTGCAGCGGGTTGAGCGGCGCCAGCCGCGATCATCCACAGAAGCTGCGCTGAGCTGGCCGCCGGTCTGGTCGCGGGCGACGCCCTTCGCTAGCTTCGTGTCATGACTCTCTGGATCTGCGCCACCTGCGGCGTCGAGCACCCCGACACCCCCCAACCGCCCACCGAATGCGTGATCTGCAGCGACGAACGCCAGTGGGTGCCGCGCTCAGGCCAGTCGTGGACGACCGCCGATGAGCTGCGGTCGCGAGGCATCCAGATCTCGCTCGACGAGATCGAGCCGGGGCTGATCGCCGTCACGAGCAAGCCCGAGGTGGGCATCGGGCAGCAGTCCATGCTCGCGGCGACCGCAGCGGGCAACGTGCTCTTCGACCCGATCGGCTATGTCGACGCGGATGCCGCGGCTCGCGTGCTCGAGCACGGCCCCGTGCTCGGCATCGTCGCCAGCCACCCGCACATGTACGGAGCGCAGGTGTCGTGGTCGCGGGCACTGGGCGACGCCCCGGTGTACGTCAACGCGGCCGACGTCGAGTGGGTGCGCAGGCCGGATGCGAGCATCCAGCCGTTCAGCGGATCCCTCGACGTCGCCCCCGGACTCGCCCTCCACACGCTCGGCGGGCACTTCCCAGGGAGCACGGCACTGCTCTGGGACGCCGGCGCAGATGGCAAGGGCGTGCTGTTCGCGGGGGACGGGATCTTCCCGAACCCGAACGGCACATCCGTATCCTTCATGCGCAGTTACCCCAACCTGCTGCCGCTGTCTGCTGCGGTCGTCGAACGAGTGGCGTCGCGGGCGTTGGCGCTGCGTTTCGATCGGCTCTACAACAACTTCGGGCGGAGCGTCCCCTCGGATGCTCACGCGATCGTGCGCGCGTCGGCCGACCGGTACATCGAGTGGGTGCGCGGCGACCACGACGACCTGACGTAGTCGCCGCTACTCGGCTAGCGCCGCGGGCGAGGCGGCCACCACCGCGAGGAGCTGCTCGCCGTAGGTCTCGAGCTTCTTCGCGCCGACGCCGGAGATCTGCGCGAGTTCGTCGAGGGTGCCGGGACGCGAGGCCGCGACGCCACGCAGCGTGGCATCACCGAAGACGATGTACGCGGGCACGCCCTGTTCCTTGGCCTGCTCGGCGCGCCAGGTGCGGAGTGCTTCGAACAGCGGATGCGCGGCATCCGGCAGCTCCGCGATGCTCGCTTTCGACGCCCGCGAGCGAGACGCCTTCTCGGGTCGATCCGCCTGCTGTCGCAGCAGCACGGTGTGCGATCCGCTCAGCACGTCGGCGCTCGCCGGCGTGATGGTCAACGTTCCGTACCCGTCGTCGTTCACGGCGAGCAGCCCCTGCGCGAGCAGCTGCCGCACGACTCCGCGCCACTGCTGGTCGCTCAGGTCGTCTCCGATGCCCCAGGTGCTCAGCCCGTCGTGACCGTACTGGTCGACCCGAGGCGTGCGCTTCCCACGCAGGATGTCGACGAGGTGGCCTGCCCCGAAGCGCTGGTTGCGCTCGCGCTTCAACCGCACGACAGTGCTCAGCAGCTTCTGAGCGGGGACGGTGCCGTCCCACGTCTGCGGTGGGTTGAGGCAGGTGTCGCAGTTGCCGCACGGCTCCGACGCCTGCCCGAAGTACTGCAGCAGGTTCTGTCGCCTGCAGTGCGCGGTCTCGCAGAGCGCGAGCATGGCATCCAGGTGCGCTGACATGCGTCGGCGGTGAGCCAGATCGCCTGGCGACTGCTCGATCATGCGTCGCTGCTGCACCACGTCTTGCAGGCCGTACGCGAGCCACGCGACCGCCGGCTCACCGTCACGGCCGGCGCGGCCGGTCTCCTGGTAGTAGCCCTCGACCGACTTGGGCAGGTCGATGTGCGCGACGAAGCGCACGTCGGGTTTGTCGATGCCCATGCCGAAAGCGATCGTCGCGACAATGACGACTCCGTCGTCGCGCAGGAAGCGGGACTGCGTGCGGGCGCGGGTGCCGGCATCCAATCCGGCGTGGTACGGCATGGCGTCGATGCCCTGCTTCTTCAGGTGCTCGGCGGTCTGCTCGACCGTCTTGCGACTCAGCGCGTAGACGATGCCCGAGGCGGGGGTGTCGATCGCGGACTGCCCTTCGAGGCGTCCCGAGTGTGCGGAGGACCCTTCGACGCGCTGCGCTCGCTCAGGGTTCTGGGAGTGGATGAAGTCGACGAGCTGCCTTCGCACCTCGTTCTTCTCCACGATGCGGTACTGGATGTTCGGGCGATCGAAGCTCGAGACGAAGTGCTTGGCGCTCTGCAGGCGGAGCCGCTCGGTGATCTCCTTGTGAGTCGCGTCGGTGGCCGTTGCGGTGAGCGCGATGCGCGGCACGTCGGGCCAGCGCTCCGCGAGCTCGGAGAGCGCGAGGTAATCCGGCCGGAAATCGTGACCCCACTGCGACACGCAGTGCGCTTCGTCGATCGCGAAGAGCGCGATGCGCCCGCGCCCGAGCAGCTGTTTCGTCTGTTCGGACGACAATCGCTCCGGTGCCACGTATAAGAGGTCGAGCTCGCCGCGCAGGTAGGCGCGCTCGACGGATGCCCGCTCGCCGGCATCCTGCGTCGAGTTCAGGAACGCGGCACGAACGCCGACCGCCTTGAGCGCCTCGACCTGGTCGTGCATCAGCGCGATGAGCGGCGAGATCACGATGCCCGTGCCGTCACGGATGATCGACGGCACCTGGTAGCAGAGGCTCTTGCCGCCGCCGGTGGGCATGAGCACGACGGCGTCGCCACCGTCGACCAAGCGGTCGATGATCTCGGCCTGCTCACCGCGGAACGCGTCGTAGCCCCACACGGTGTGCAGCACGTCGAGCGGATCGGCACCGATCATGCGGCGAACTGATGCCTGTTCCAGCCGTGCCTCGAACGCGTCGACGACGTCGTGTCGGCTGCCGACAGCCGACGTTGCGAATTCGGGGCCGTACTCGTCGTCAGGCGGGACGTAGTCATCGGGCGGCAGGTAGTCGTCCGGCGGGAGTGGATCGTCGGGCGGGACGAGGTCGTCCGGACCCCACGCGGCCCCGTCCAGCGGAACGGAGTCGAGGGGATCGGGGGTGCTCACCGGTCCAGGGTACGCGGGCCCGCCGACGCCTGACGCGCTCGGCCGCTCTCGGTGGATGACACGTTCTCCACAGGGCGATGGTGGGGAAGAGCGGCCGCGCCGGGCGGGCATGGTGTCGACTAGCCTGGAAGGCATCCCACTCCATCGAGGACCGGCATGACATCACGCGGCATCCGCACGGCGCGAGGCATCGCGGCCGCGGGCTTCGCCGTCTTCGTCGCCGCACTCTTCCATGATGCGGCGGGAGGCGGACTGCCCTCGCCGTTCGCGGTCGCGCTGGCGCTTGCCTTCGCTGCGCCGCTCTGCATCGCGCTGGCCGGACGCCGCATCGCGTTGTGGCGGCAGGCAGCATCCGTCGGCGTCAGCCAGCTGTTGCTGCACCTGCTGTTCGGGCTCGGAGGCGACTCCACGGGCACCACGCTGAGCGTGCCGGCGGGGCACCTGCATGCCGGCATGCAGATCGGCGTCACGGGCGGGCACGTCGTCGCCATGCATGACGACACGGCACCGATGCTCCTTGCCCACGTCGCCGCTGCGGTCGTGACCATCGCCGCCCTGCGTCACGGCGAACGCGCCATCGCCGCGCTTGCGAACTTCACCGTTCTGCTGGTCACCGCCATCACGAGGCTGGTCGTCACTCCGGTGCCGGTCGTCGTGCGGATGCCCGTGCAGACCCGCCCCCTCACCCTTCGTGCACCTGCGCTGGTGCTCGGCTCGCTTCGCCACCGCGGCCCGCCGGTCCTCTCACCCGCGATCTGATCGCCCGCATCCCACGCCGCACGCCACGTTCTGGCAGAACGTCTCGACGAGACGACAGACAGTGGTGCGTCTGCGACATGCGATGACGTGCGGATGGCCGCGCGCTCGAGCAGAGAAGACATCAGATTCTCTCGCGCTTTATATGCGCGAGCAGGCATACGAAGAGAGCCATGAAGATCAAGAAGAGCATCACCGCCGTCGGCGCCGCCGCGCTGGCGGCAGCAGCACTCGCGCTGGCCGCGCCGCTTGCCGCGAGCGCGCACGTGCGCGTCGACCCGGATCAGGCGTCCGCCGGCAGCTACGCCGTGCTGACGTTCCGTGTTCCGACCGAGTCCGCAACGGCGGGCACGGTCAAGCTGGAGGTCGACTTCTCGACCACCACGCCGTTCACGTCCGTCTCGTACCAGCCTGTTGCGGGTTGGTCGGCGGTCGTGACCACCTCGAAGCTGGCGAAGCCCGTGAAGATCTCGGGCGCCACTGTGACCGAGGCGCCGACCAAGATCGTCTGGACGGCCGATCCAGGCGTGCAGATCGAGCCGGGACAGTTCCAGCAGTTCAGCGTCTCGGCCGGGATCGTGCCCGACACCGACAAGGTCGAGATGCCGGCCACGCAGACCTACTCGGACGGCACCGTCGTGAAATGGGATCAGCCGACACCCGCGTCGGGCGATGAGCCGGAGCATCCCGCGCCCACGCTCTACATCAATGAGGCACCGCCCGGGGATGCGTCGCCGACGATCGTGAGCAGCTCGCCCGCCGCCGCCGCGACGACGAGTTCGGCCTCGACCTCGACAGACGCCGCCGCTCTCGGCCTCGGCATCGCCGGCATCGCGCTCGGTGCGATCGCGCTTGTCGTAGCCGTGCTCGCGTTCACCCGCCGGCCGCGCGTCGCCGCGCAGCCTGCGGCATCCGCCGACAGCGCACGCAGCTCCGACTCCACCTCGGAGGACGTGTGATGCGACGCGTTCGCCTTGCCGCACTCGCCACGGTCGCCGCCATTGCGGCGGCCGTGGCGGTCGGCGCCCTCACGGCCGAGCCGGCGAGCGCGCACGACTACCTCGTCGACAGCTCGCCGAAGGCCGGGTCGGTGCAGACCACGCCGATCGACAAGGTTCGGCTGACGTTCGACGACGTCGTGCTCAACCTGTCGAAGACGGGGCCGTCGGCTCTGTTGCAGGTGACCGGCCCCGGCTCGAAACACTTCGAGACCGGATGCCCGACCATCAGCGATCGCGTTGTGAGCGTTCCGGTCTCGATGGGAGGTGCCGGCGAGTACCGGGCGACCTGGCAGATCGTCTCGGCCGACGGCCACGTCGTCTCGGACTCGATCACCTTCACCTACAAACCGCCGGCAGGTACGAAGGCCGCGGCCGGGACATCCGTCAGTCCGTGCAAGGGAGCCGGCGCCACTGCGACGCCGACCGCCGGTGCGGGCACGGCGCAGGGGACCGTGAACTCGAGCGCAATCGTGATCGTGACCGTCATCGCCGCTGCGATCGTCGTGCTGGCTCTGATCGCTGTGCTCGTGATCGTGCTGACCCGCCGTCGCAGCAGCGACGAGGACGGCGGCGACGACGACGACTGAGGATCATGCGATTCGCCCTCCCGGGGTGACGGGAGCCCACGTCCCGAGTCCTAGCGTTGGACCCACCGTTGCCAACTGGGGGGCATATGCCGGACACGACAGTCAACGTCGACAACTTCACGCGAGCCGAGACGGATGCGATGTTCACCGGCATCCTGAAGCTCACCGGCGGCATCAACGGATTCCATCACGACCGCGAGCTCGGCTCGCTCGACAATCAGACCGTGATCCGCCAGAACCGGGACACGCTCTACTCCGCCGCGATCGTCGACATCTCGGAGGGCGCGTCGCTCACCATCCCGGACTTCGGCGACAGGTACCTCACGGTCATGCTCATCAACAGGGACCACTACATCAATCGGGTGCTGCGCGAACCCGGCACGTTCACCCTCACGCCGGACGAGCTCGGCTCCGACTACATCGCTCTGGCCGCGCGCATCCTGTTCGATCCGAACGATCCGGACGACATCGCCCAGGTGCACGCCCTGCAAGACGGACTGATTCTGGATGCCGCCGCCGCTCGTCCATTCGAGCCCGCGCCGTTCGACCTCGCCAGCCACATGAGCACCCGCGACGCCATCCTGGCCCTGGCGAGGGGCCTCCATGGTTTCGATCGCGCCTTCGGCCGGCGAGAAGCTGTGGATGCCGTACATCATCTTCTCGGTACGGCCGCCGGCTGGGGTGGGCTGCCCGATGACGAGGCCCAGTACATCTCGATCTTCCCCACGAACCCGGAGGGGAAGCACGCTCTCACGCTCCGCGACGTGCCTGCTGACGCGTTCTATTCGGTAAGCGTGTACAACGGCGACGGCTACTTCGATCAGCACGTGCCAGGGGCGACGAACGTGAACAGTGTCTTCGGTGTGCTGAACGACGACGGCTCGCTGACGGTGCGCCTCGGCGAATTCGACGAGGCGCTGCCGAACAGGCTCGCCACACCGCCCGGGTGGAACCTGCTCATCCGGCTCTACCGACCCCGGCTTGACGAAGCACAGAATTGGGTTGCTCCCGAGCTCGAGCCGGTTCCCTGACGAAGCCGCGCCCATACTGGGGGGATGCCAACGCATCTTCTGACCGGCGCATCCTCCGGTATCGGCGCGGCCATCGCCCGAGTCCTGCACGACCGCGGCCACCACCTCGTGCTGCTCGCCCGCAGCACCCAACGCGCCGAGCAGTTGGCCGGCACGTATGCGGGCGCAAGCACACTGGTCGGCGACCTCGAGGCGCCGGAGACGCTCGAGACATCCGTCGGGGCACGCATGCCCGACCACCTCGACTCGCTGCTCCACGTCGCCGGAGTGGTCGACCTCGGCCCGGTGTCCGAGCTGAGTGCGCAGGTATGGCGCCGCACCCTCACCGTCAACCTGGCAGCTCCCGCCGAGCTGACCCGGCTCGCGCTGCCCGGGCTGCGTGCCGCGCGCGGCCGGGTCGTCTTCGTCAATTCGGGTGCTGGGCTGAATGCGTCGCCGGACTGGAGCGCTTACGCGGCCAGCAAGTTCGGACTCCGCGCTCTGGCGGATTCGTTGCGCGCCGAGGAGCGCGACAGTGGAGTGCGTGTGACGAGCGTGTACCCGGGACGCACCGCGACTCCCATGCAGCAAAGGGTGCATGAGCAGGAGGGCACGGCATACGACGCGGACGATTGGATTCGCGCCGAGTCCGTCGCGACGGCCGTGCTGACCGCTCTGGATCTGCCGCGCGACGCCGATCTCACGGACATCAGGGTGCGTCCCGGCAGGTGACCGGAGCCGGGTCGGTCGTCATCAGTCGGCGCGCTTGACGACCCCTGCCAGGGCCTCGAGCTCGGCCAGCCTCGCCTGCGGGCTTCCCGTCACCTCTGCGACCACAAGGCGACTGCCAACCAGGTCCGGATCGTCGATGAGTTCGAGGAGCACGCCGTTCATGGTCAGTCGCAGGGCAGGGTCTTCGTCCGCGTCGACATAGATGGAATCGCTCTCGGTCAACGGCACGACGGCGAGCAGGTCGACCCGGCGTAGCGCCTCCGCTGTCAGCGCGGTTCCACGCTCGATCAGGTCGTCGCGGACATCCCGTCCGGTCAATTCCGCCAGCGCGAGAATGTACGCCAGGAAGTCGATCGGGCCGCGCTCGGCGATGAAATGCTCACCATGCTCGCCACTGACGAGGCGCTCCGCCGAGATGCGGAGCTGCCGGGCGAACATCGACGTGCTCGGGGCGTCCCACGCCTCGTCCATGAGCTCGAACGGGTCGGGGAGCACGGCGAACTCGGGATGACGCAGGGCGAAGTCCGAGACCAAGGTGCTCTTTCCACTGGCGTGGGTGCCTGACACGACGATGCGCATTGCACGAGGGTAGCCCGACCCATCGCGAACGCACTCCCGCGCGTATAGTTACTTCACGTCAAGCAAGTAATTCTGTTGCAACGTCTTGGAGTTCTGTGACCGCCGCCACCACACCGCCGCCCCCTCGCGCACTTTTCACCAAAGACCACCCGCGCTACAAATGGGTCGCGCTGAGCAACACGACGCTCGGCATGCTGATGGCGACGATCAACGCCTCCATCGTCATCATCTCGCTGCCCGCCATCTTCAAGGGCATCGACCTGAACCCGCTCGGCGCGGGCAACGTGAGTTACCTGCTCTGGATGCTGATGGGCTACATGCTCGTCACCGCCGTTCTGGTCGTGACCTTCGGGCGCCTCGGCGACATGTTCGGCCGCGTGCGCATCTACAACCTGGGGTTCATCGTCTTCACGCTCGGATCCGTGGCGCTCGCCTTCGATCCGTTCACCAGCAGCGGCGGCGCGATGTGGCTGATCGCGTGGCGGTTCGTGCAGGGCATCGGCGGCGCCATGCTCTTCGCCAACTCGACAGCGATCTTGACGGATGCCTTCCCCTCGAACCGCCGCGGCATGGCGCTCGGCATCAACCAGGTCGCCGCGATCGCGGGAAGTTTCATCGGCCTGATCGTCGGCGGACTGCTCGCCGTCATCGACTGGCGCGCCGTCTTCTTCGTCAGCGTGCCGATCGGCATCATCGGCACGATCTGGTCGTACATCTCCCTCAAAGAGGTCGGAACGCGCAACCCTGGCAAGTTGGACTGGCCGGGAAACATCACGTTCGCCGTCGGCCTCTTCGCGCTGCTCACGGCGATCACGTACGGCATCCAGCCCTACGGCTCGAGCTCGACAGGCTGGGGCAATCCGTGGGTGATCGGCGGCATCGTCGGCGGCATCGTGCTGCTCGTCGTGTTCACGTTCATCGAGCTGCGCACCAAGGCGCCGATGTTCAACATGCGACTGTTCAGGATCCGAGCGTTCGCCATGGCGAACCTGGCCGGCCTCCTGGCATCCGTCGGCCGGGGCGGCCTGCAGTTCATGCTGATCATCTGGCTGCAGGGCATCTGGCTCCCGCTGCACGGCTTCAACTACGCGGACACGCCGCTCTGGGCCGGCATCTACATGCTGCCGATCACGATCGGGTTCCTGATCGCCGGACCGCTCTCCGGCACCCTTTCGGATCGCTTCGGCGCACGGATGTTCGCCACCGTCGGTCTGGTGATCGTTGCCGTCACCTTCGTGCTGCTGCTGGTCATCCCGGTGAACTTCGAATACTGGCAGTTCGCGATCATCACGGGCCTCTCCGGAATCGGATCCGGCATGTTCGGGGCGCCCAACCGCACCGCGATCATGAACAGCGTGCCCGCTAATCAGCGAGGAGCGGCATCCGGCATGGCGGGTACCGTGCAGAACGCCGGCACGTCCCTCTCGATCGGACTGTTCTTCTCGCTGCTCATCGCCGGCCTGGCCGCATCGCTGCCGAGCGCTCTCTACAACGGGCTGACGTCCCACGGCGTCCCGACGGCAGCAGCACAGAAGATCTCCGAACTGCCGCCAGTCGGCAGCGTTTTCGCCGCGTTCCTCGGCTACAACCCGATCCAGAGCCTGCTCGGCCCGACCGGCGTGCTCGACAAGCTGCCTGCGAAGGATGCCGCCGCGCTGACGGGCAAGGATTTCTTCCCGCAGTTGATCCAGCAGCCGTTCCACGACGGCCTGGTCGTGGTCTTCATCGCAGCAGCCATCATGTCGCTGATCGGGGCCGTCGCGTCGTTCAGCCGCGGCAAGAAGTACATGCACGTCGACACCGTTCCGACTCGTCTTCCTCACACCGGCGCGAAGCACGGCGGAGCATCCGATGCGAACACCCGCACCGCATCGACTCCCGGCGCCGTGACGGCAGCCGACGCCCCAACGGCTGCCGTCACGCATCCCTCGTCCACTGCGAAAGCGGCCGGGCGCCGCAGAGCTGCCGATCAGTAGGATCGACGGATGCCCAATTCGTCCGAGCCCGCCCCGCTCGATCGCGCCGAGACCGCCGCTCGACTCGCGGTGGCGATCGGACGCATCAACCGGCGCATCCGCCCGGTCGGCGAGGGCCTGACCCAGGCACAGCTCTCTGCACTCTCGAGCATCGTGCGCAAGGGGCCGCTGCGTCCAGGCGACCTCGGCCGCATCGAGTCGATCGCCGCGCCCAGCGCGACGCGCGTGATCGCCGAGCTGGAGTCGCGCGGGCTCGTCGATCGACACGCGGATCCGGTCGACGGACGCTCGTCGCTCGTCAGCGCGACCGCCGCAGGATCCGCCGCCGTGCGTAGCGCACGCATCGAACGCGCCGAGCGCATCTCGGTGCTGCTCGACGGACTGGACGACGACGAATTCGCCACGGTGACGGCTGCGCTCGACGCGCTCGAGATCACCGCCGTTCACGTGCCGGAGAAGACGATCGCCGCGGCGGAATCCGGCGCCGCATCGGTCTGAAGGGCAGCAGGTCCCGGCCGAGTGCGCGAGCGCTCGCCTACGCCCGCACCGCGAGCTCCGGCGGAACGGTGGCCTCCGCATCCTCCTCGAGCCAGCACGCGACGAGGCGTCCAGGTTCGGAGCCGCCCGCGGTCGGTTCGATGAGTGTCGGGATCTTCTCGCTGCAGATCGGCATCGCGTAGGGGCAGCGCGGGTGGTAGGGGCATCCGGTCGGCAGGTTCACCAGGTCGGGCGGCGACCCGGGGATTCCCGTCATCTCGCGCCTGGGACCACGCAGTGGGGGAAACGAGTTCAGAAGGCCACGAGTGTACGGATGTCTGGGCTGACGGTACATGCGCGACGCCGGTCCCTGCTCCACGATGTCGCCCGCATACATGATCGCGATGCGGTCGGCGATCTCGATGAGCAGCGACACGTCGTGCGTGATGAAGATGACCGAGAATCCGAGATTCTGGCGCAGGTCTACGATCTGCTCGATGATCTGCCGCTGCATCACCACGTCGAGGGCGGTCGTCGGTTCGTCCATGATGAGCACCCGAGGCTCGAGGGCGAGCGCCATCGCGATCATCACGCGCTGCCGCATGCCGCCGGAGAGCTGGTGCGGGAACGACGAGATGCGCCCTGGGTCGATTCCGACCATGTCGAGCAGTTCGCGAGCGCGATCCTGGCGTTCCGCCTTCGTCGTCTCCGGGCGATGCGCGGCGATGGCATCGGTGATCTGCCGCCCGATGCGGTGCACAGGGTTCAGCGAGTTCATCGCACCCTGGAAAACGATCGCCGTGTCCTGCCAGCGGCTGGCGCGCAGAGCGTCCTCCGGCTGGCGCAGGATGTCGACCGGCTCGCCGCCGTCCTCCGGATAGTAGAGCACCTCGCCGCTGGAGATCAGCCCCGGCGGCGGCAGCAGCCGGGTCGCGCCGTAGACGAGGGTCGACTTGCCGCAGCCGGACTCGCCTGCAAGCCCGAGCACCTCGCCTTCGCGGAGCGTGAGGCTCACGTTGCGCAGGGCGTGCACGCGGTCCTCGCCGTAGCCGTAGTCGACCGAAAGATTCTTGATCTCGAGCACCGGTCGGCCGGCGCCGGTGCCGCGCACGGACCCGCGGGTGCTGTCGGGAGCCTGGGTGGAAACGGTGTTCATCGGGATGCCTCCGGTGCATTGGCTGACGATGGTGTTGCTGGTACCGCAGGGACCGGCACTGCGGAGGGTGCAGGGCCGTGAGCCGTCGGAGCATCGCGCACCATGGCGGTGAACCCGATGCGCGGGCGGATGCCCGTCTTGCGCATCCTGCGCGCGCTGAGCCCCGCGAGTCGCAGGCGCGGATTCACGAACTCGTCGATGCCGAAGTTGATCAACGTGAGCGACATGCCGAGGATCGCGATCAGCAGACCGGCCGGCACGAACCACCACCATGCGCCGCGCGCGAGCGCGCCGTTGGCTTGGGCCCAGTAGAGCACCGTTCCCCAGCTCCAGTCGGTGACCGATGTGACGCCGATGAACGCGAGCGTGGTCTGCGTCAGCACCGCGAACGTCACCGTGCTGATGAAGCTCGAGGCGATGATCGCCGTGAGGTTCGGCAGCGTCTCGAACCACACGATGCGCCACGTCGATTCGCCGTTGGCCCTCGAGGCCTCGATGAAGTCCCGACCGCGCAGCGAGAGCGTCTGAGCACGCAGGATGCGCGCGCCCCATGCCCATCCTGTGACGGCCAGCACGAACGCGATCAGCAGGTTGCCTGCGTTGGGCAACGCACCGGCGACGATCACGATCAGCGGCAGGGCAGGGATCACCAGGAAGATGTTCGACAGCGCGGAGAGGATCTCGTCCGCCGCCCCGCCGAGGAATCCGGCGCTCACGCCGATCAGCACGGCGAGCGCGGTCGCCAGCACGCCGGCGAGCACTCCGACGATCATGACGCCCTGCGTGCCGACCAGTAGCTGCGACAGGATGTCCCGCCCGAGGTGATCTGTGCCGAGCCAGTGCTGCGGACCGGGTGGCAGCAGCAGATCGTTCGTGATCGCGCTGGGATCGTACGGCGCGATCCACGGACCGATGATCGCCAGGATCACGAAGACGCCGAAGATCACGAGGCCCGTGATGGACTTCGCGTTGCGCAGGGACGCGAAGCGCTTGCGGTGACGCTTGCCGCCTGCAGAGGTGGCGGTCGGAGTCGGCTGCGACGTGACATCCGTTCCGATGATCTCTGCGTCGTTGACGATCGGAGCATTCGACATTCTCAGCCCTCCTGTCGGGTGCGCGGATCGAGGAACACGTAGACCATGTCGGCGATGATGTTCGCGATCAGCACCGAAATGGTGATGACGAGGAAGATGCCCTGCATCAGCGGATAGTCATGGGCGTTGATCGCCTGGAACAGGGAATACCCGATTCCGGGATACGAGAAGACCAGCTCCATGACGAGGGTTCCAGACACCACGAAGCCGAGCGACAGCGCGAAGCCCGACACCTGGGGGAGGATCGCGTTGCGTGCCGCGTAGTCGAACATCACGGTGCGTTCCTTGAGGCCCTTCGCCTGTGCGACGGTGACGTAGTCCTCCGACGTGACGGTGACCATCATGTTGCGCTGGGAGAGGATCCAGCCCGCGACCGACGACAGCACGATCGTGATCGCCGGCAGAGCTGCGTGCTGCAGCACCGAGCCGATGAACTCGGTGTTGAACGCCGGAATCAGGGCGCCGTCGTAGCCACCGCCCGCAGGGAAGACCGGGAGGAGCACGGCGAAAACAGCGATGAAGATGAGGCCGAGCCAGAAGTACGGCACAGAGGAGAAGAAGGTGGTGACGGGCAGCACGCCGTCCATCCAGGTGCCGCGACGCCACCCGATGAACGTGCCGAGCAGTGTGCCGAGCACCACCGAGATGATCGTCGAGAGCCCGACCAGGGCGATCGTCCACGGCAGCGCCTGCCCGATGACCTCGCTGACCGGGGTCGGGAAGTACGCGAACGAGATGCCGAGATTGCCATGCAGCAGCTCGCCCCAGTAGGTCCAGTACTGATCCCAGAGGCTCTGCTTCTTGTCGAGTCCGAACAGCACGTACAGCGAGTGGGTCGCACTGGTCGACAGCTGTCCCTGGAACTTGTTGATCAGGGACTGCACCGGGTTGCCGGGCATCAGCCGGGGGATCACGAAGTTGAGGGTGATGGCCGCCCACGCCGTGATCACGTAGAAGATGATTCGGCGAACGAGGAACTTCACGCGGCGACCTCCTTCAGCGGGATGACGGGCGCGGCCGCCTCCCCGAGGTCGGGGATCCGCACGCCCTGCGCCCTGGCATCCTGAGGCACGGCATCAACACCGCCTTCGACCTTGTCGGCGTAACCCCAGCACGCGACCTGACGGTCTGGAGCGATGTCGAACATCGGTGGCGCGGTCTCGCAGAGGGCGGTGGCGAACGGGCAGCGCGGGCGGAACCGGCATCCCGATGGCGGCTTCACCATGTTCGGCGGCTCGCCCTTCGCCCCGGTCTTGTCGAGCACGGCGAGGTTGTCGGGGTCGGGTGCAGAGCGCACGAGCAGCTGTGTGTATGGGTGGGCGGGCTGCTGCGTCGTCGACTCGCTGTCGCCGGTCTCGACGACCCGGCCCGCGTACATGACGTACGTCTCATCGGCGAAGTAGCGAGCGGACGCGATGTCGTGCGTGATGTAGAGGATCGCGATGCCGAATCGGTCGCGCAGGTCCTGCAGCAGGTTCAGGATGCCGACGCGGATCGACACGTCGAGCATCGAGATCGGCTCGTCCGCCAGCAGTACCTCGGGGTCCGCGGCGAGCGCTCGGGCGATCACGACGCGCTGGCGCTGACCGCCGGAGAGCTCGTGGGGAAACTTGTCGAGATATCGCTCCGGGCTCAATTGCACCCGATTCAAGAGATCGTTGAGCTGCTCCTCGAGCTTCTCGCCTCGCAGACCAGGGGTCTGGATGCGCACGGCCCTTGTGAGCACGTATCGCACGGTGTGCACCGGGTTGAGTGACGCGAACGGGTCCTGGAAGATCATCTGCGCGTTGCGCGTGTACCTGCGGAATGCCTTGCCCCGCTTGGCCGTGACAGGCTTGCCGTGCAGCAGGAGCTCTCCGCTGGTCTGCGTGTACAGCCTGGCGAGCAGGCGCGCCACGGTGGACTTGCCGGACCCCGACTCGCCGACGAGGGCGACGACGTGACCTGGTCGCAGCGCGACGTTGAAGTCGTCGACGGCGTGCACGACGCCGGAGCTTCGGATGCCTCGCAGCGGAAAGTGCTTGGTGAGATGCACCGCCTCGAGCACGGCTGCTTCGGGGGCGGGGAGAGGATGCCCGGCAGCGGCCTGTTCGGTCGCGTCGCCGGTGGCGTCGTTGCTCATCGAATTACCTGGTTCTGCGTGGTTCGCGGAAAGGGAATCATGTCCGGTGAACCCGTCGGGGCATGGTCCGACGGGTTCACCGTGACCAGTTCCCTGAGCGAGCGCCAGCGAGTCGAAGGACTAGGAGCCCGGGTGGCCTTGCCTTGGGGCGGCCCTTGCCTTGGACGACCCTTCGACTCGCTCCGCTCGCTCAGGGAGCTGAGGGCGCTACTTGGCGGCCTTCAGCTTGGTGAGGATCAGCGCGACGTTCGGAACCGTCGGCTGCGGGTTGGCGTACGCGTTGCTCTCGGACGGCCACCCCGTGTAGTACTTCGAGGAGAATTCAGCGCCTGCCGGACGGGCATCCATCGCGATCGTCGGAACCTCGTCGAGGTAGATCTTCTGCAGGCCGTCCAGTGCCTTTGCGCGGCCCGCGTCGTCCGTCGCGTCCGTGTACTCCTTGAACAGCGCCTTCGCGTCGTCGTTCTGGTAGCGACCGTAGTTCCAGACAGCGGTCTGGCCGGCTGGCACGTAGTACGCCGGATCGAACATGTCGGAGTACATCTCCCAGGGCGTCACGCCGGCGTTGGTCCAGTGCAGCGCTGCCTGGAAGTCACCGGTGTTCAGGGAGTCGGTCCAGGAGTCGGCGGTCGGTGTGTCGACCTTCGCGTCGATGCCGATCGACTTCGCCGACGCAGCGATGAGCGTCAGGCCGGAGTCGTAGTCGTTCCATCCAGCAGGGTCGATGAGCGTGAACGTGACAGGCTGACCATCCTTGCCGATCAGCGTCGAGCCCTTGTACGTGTACCCGGCGTCCGTCAACGTCTTCTTCGCGGTGGTGACGTCGACCTTGAAGGTCTTGTCCTTGTACGCGTCGGCGATGAACGAGGAGCCGGCGGGCGTGGGGATGCCCGTCACGTTCTTCAACTCCGGGAAGATGCCCGACTCGGCGACCTTGCTCTCCTTGGCACGGTCGACCACGGAGTTCAGCGCCTCACGCACCGCGACGTCGTTGAACGGCGCCTTCTGCGTGTTCAGGGCGAGGTAGTCGATGCCGAGACCGGCGGGGAAGAAGGCCTGGTTGTGGGCCTTGTCCTTGTTGATGTACACGTTCTGGTAGTCGGCGATGAACGTCCAACCCCACTGCGCAGCACCCGTCGAGAGCGCCGTAGTGAGGGTGTCGTTGCCGCTGTACGACGTGTAGCGCAGCTGAGGTGCCGCGAGCTTGCCGCCCCAGTAGTCCGGGTTGGCATCGAGCGTGACGGCCTGCGTCGTCCAGCTCTTCAGCACGTACGGTCCGGTGCCGACCGGATTCTTGTTCGCGTCCTTCGTCGGGTCGGAGATGTTCTTCCAGATGTGCTCCGGCACGATGAAGAGCTGCAGCACCTTGATCTGGTTGACGTACTGACCGGTCGTGAAGTCGACAGTGACGGTGTCGCCACTTGTGGTGATGTCGCCGTAGGGCAGACCCTCGGTGTTCAGCGCCGCGTTCTTCTTGCGCAGCTCGAGGGAGTACGCGATGTCCTTCGCGGTGAACGGCTTGCCGTCCGACCACTTCACGCCGTCGCGGGCGGTGATGGTCAGTTGCGTGTAATCCTGATTCCATTTCCAGGACTTGGCCAGCCACGGAACTGCCTTGTTCGCCGGGCGGGTGTCGTTCACTTCGGCGAGCGGTTCGTAGATCGCGAATCGGTAGCCGAGCGACGATGCCGCCGAGGTGTTCAGGAACGGGTTCGAGTTGTTGGTCTGCGGACCGTTCGGCATGCCGATGGTCAGCGCGTGGGAGCCCGAACTCGAGCTGCCCGAACTGCTCGAGCAGCCGGAGAGCGTGAGCCCGACGGCAGCGATCGCCACTGCTGCGGCGATCAGTCCTTTCTTGATCTTCATTTCTCTATGCCTCCTTGCATGGTGAGGGGATAGGGGTGCTGTTACTGCGGAGCTCCGTCACCGGCTGCGGATCCGGTGACGGTGGCTGAGATCCGTAGGTCGCGACTGGACCTGCCGGCGTGCACCAGATAGGCGCACTCCGGTGTGGCCCAGGCGTGCGCCTCGGTGTCCCAGATCTGGAAGGAACGGTGGGGGATGACGACGTGCGCCGTGCCCTGCTCCCTTGGCGCGACGTCGAGCGTCGCGAAGCCGGCGAGCCAGCGCAGCGGGCGCGAGTCATCCGCTTCGGCGGGCTCGAGGTAGACCTGCACGACCTCACGGCCGGGTCGATCGCCGATGTTGCTGACGACGACGTCGACCTCGAGGTCTCCCTCGGCAACGGATGCCGCGGCCACGGCATCGTAGCGCCACGTCGTGTAGCCGAGTCCGAAGCCGAACTCACGGGCTGGGGTTCGACCGAGCCGGTCCCAGGCGCGGTGACCGACATCCACGCCCTCGCGGTAGACGATGCGACCGTTCACCGGGAGGCCGTTGGGAACGGGAACGTCGGCCTCGGACGCGGGAAGGGTCCAGGGAAGCCGACCCGACGGCTCGGTCGCGCCGGTGAGCACGTCGGCGAGCGAAGCGCCGGCCTCCTGGCCGGGCAGCCACCACCAGAGAACGGTGGAAACCTCCTCGAGCCACGGCAGCAGCACCGGCGCTCCGGCGTTCACGACGACGACCGCGCGCGGATTCGCCTCTGCAACGCGTCGCACGAGTTCGTCCTGGTGCCCCGGCAGAGCGAGGGTCGGGCGGTCCCAGCCCTCGGACTCCGTCTCGGGGTTGGTGCCGATCACGACGACGGCGACATCGGCGGCTGCCGCGGCGGCGACCGCCTCCGCGATCTCGACGTCGGCGCCGACCTCGGGGGCGAGATGCCGCAGGTGAACGCGGGCGAAGCGGCCGAAGGCGTGGGCGTCGACGACCTGGGCGGTCACGGTGATGCGGGCTGCGGCATCCGTTCCACCCGACAGCCGCGCCGCGACGGCCTGCGGGTTGGCGTACGACGAGTCGAGCACGACCTCGGGGCCGACGACCTGGCGGGATGCCGACACCTCGCGCCCGTTCACCACGACCGTGTGCGCTCCGACCGGCGCGATCTCGACGAGATGCTCGCCCGGCTCGCGCAGTGCGACGGCGGTGGTGAGGCGGACCGAAGCGGCTGCGTCGGGGAGGTCGGTGATCCACACCGAGCCCTGTGCCGACGGGATGCTCCTGGTCGCGACGACGACGCCGCTCTCGTCGAGCAGCTCAGCGCGGATGCCCTGCGTGCCGTCGGGTGCAGCGAGGTCTGCATCCGCGACCACCGGCGCGCCGACGAGCGTGCTGCCACCACGGTGCAGCGTGACGGCCGCGCCAGGGAACGCCTCGGTCAGCGCCTGAAGCGGGTCGGAGAGAAGCGGCGGGTCGACGTGGGCGCTCCCACCACCCTGCACGAACGGTGTCACCGCGTTGGCGCCGATCAGCGCGATGCTGCGCACGGCGGGATCGAGCGGCAGCAGGCTCTGCTCGTTGCGCAGCACGACTGTCGAGCGCGCGGCCGCCTCGCGCAGTTGGGCGCGCACGGCATCCGAACCGGGCTGCAGCATGCTCGCGTCACGCGGTCGTACCGGGTCCGCTTCGTCCAAGCCCTCCGCGAACACCTCGCCGAGCGCACCGACGCGCTGCGCGAGCAGCAGGATGCGGGCCACCTTGTCGTCGATCACCGACTCGCAGACGTCTCCGCGCTCGACAGCGGCGAGGAGGTCCTCGTCCCAGGGTCCGCCTGGGCCGGGCATGACGAGGTCGAGCCCAGCCAGCGCAGGCTCGACAGCGGTCTTCGTGGCGAGCCAGTCGCTGATGACGACGCCGTCGTAGCCCCACTCGCCTTTCAGCACGTCGGTGATCAGAGCCGTGTGCGCGGTGGCGGGCGAGTCCTCGCCAAGCGCATCCAGCTCGTTGTACGCGGCCATGATCGTCCATGAACGGGCCTGCTCGATGACCTGCTGGAACGGCGCGAGGTAGACCTCTCGCAGCGTTCGCTCGTCGATCGCCGAGTGGTACTCGGTGCGATCGGTCTCGGTCTCGTTGCCGACGAAATGCTTGACGCAGGCTGCGATGCCCTCGACCTGGATGCCGCTGATGAACGGCACCGCGAGGCTTCCCGCGAGCAGCGGATCTTCCGACAGGCACTCGAAGTGCCGGCCGCCGACGGGACTGCGCTGCAGATTGACGACAGGGGCCAGGATGACGTCGACGCCCTTGCGCTTCGCCTCGTTCGCCATCAGTGCGCCGAGGCGTGCGATCAGGTCACGGTCCCACGTGGCGGCGGTCGCGCTCGGGGCGGGAAGCTGCGCAGAGGGGATGCCGTCGCCGTCGATTCCTCGAACACCGATCGGACCGTCGGAGACCGTGAGCGACCGCAGCCCGATCGCGCCCGACGCGTGGAGCGTCCACGTGTTCGAACCGGTCAGCAGCCGCACCTTCTCAGTCAGACTCAGCCGCCTGATGGCCGACGCGATCGACACCCGCATGGAGGCATCGGGTCCTGATGCGGCGCTGACGGATGCAGCTGGTGCTGTCTGGGAGGCCGGGCTGGGGCTCACGCCTATACTCCGAATCAGGCTCGTCGTTGAGGGGGACGCAGGCCATGCTGGCACAGTTACTTACATGTCAGTAAGTTAAACCCGATAACGTTTCCGTAACGCGGCGATGCCCCTTGCGTCGCGACAAGCGGTCCTTCGAGGAGGCAGCGGTGTCCGATCACGCGGATGGCACGGCCGACCAGGCAGCGTCGCCCACTACGACATTCAGCGAGCAGAATGTGCCCCTGACCGCGGAACAAGCGGCGAACCATGCGCAGAAGAAGCCACCGTCGAAGCAACAGGCCCGCACGCTCGAGCGCCGCGAAGCAGTGCTCAAGGCCGCGATGAGCGTGTTCGGCGCCCACGGCTACAACAAGGGCGCTCTCGTCGAGGTCGCCCAGCAGGCCGGCATGACGCATGCCGGCGTGCTGCACCACTTCGGCAGCAAGGAGGGCCTGCTCGTCGCTGTGCTGCGCTACCGCGACGGCGAGGCTGTCGATGGCGTGCAGGGCATGCCGCAGGTCGTCGGACCGGCGTTCCTGTCGCACCTGCTCGATACCGTCGAGCTCAACACGCAGCAGCGCGGGGTCGTGCAGACCTATGCGGTGCTGTCAGCGGAGTCGGTGACCGAGGGGCATCCGGCGCAGGAGTACTTTCGCGGCCGCATGGTGGGGCTGCGCGCGAAGCTGGTCGAGGTCATCCGCGAGGTCGTCGGCGACGGGCCGTCGGAGAAAGAACTGAACGACGCGGCCAGCGCCCTGATCGCCGTGATGGACGGCCTGCAGGTGCAGTGGCTGCTCGATCCGGATGCCGTCGACATGCCGGGCACCGTCGAGCTGGTGATGAACGAGATCATCGAGCGGCTGGCATCCGGTCACGAGGCGCCGAGCGCCAGAGTGCGCGCAACGGCAGTGCTCGACGGGCGGGTGGACGGGGGCGAGCACTAGCGGCACCTCGCCGGCGGCCACCGTCCGCCGACAGACGTGTCTGCCAGACTCCGCACGTGGAATTCTCGCAGCCTCCGGTCGTTTCGATCAGCCGACGTGCGGATGCGAATACGCGTCCCGGCTCGTGGCCGATGACCGTACCGGCGGTTGCCCAGCTGCTCGACGACGGCCTGCGCCTTCCGCCGGGCGTGACGTTTCTCGTCGGAGAGAACGGTTCGGGCAAGTCCACGATCGTGGAGGCGGTCGCCACGGCGTACGGCTTCTCTCCCGAGGGCGGATCGGCCTTCTCGCAGCACCGCACGCGCGCCACCGAGTCACCTCTGTCGGACTGGCTGCAGTTGCAGCGCGGCATCGGTGCGGGCCGCTGGGGGTTCTTCCTGCGCGCAGAGACGATGCACGCGTTCTACACCTACCTCGAGCAGAACCCGAGCCGAGGCCCGGAGCCGGCGTTCCACGAGATGAGCCACGGCGAGTCATTTCTGGCGATCCTCGAGACTCGCTTCGACTCGCCCGGGTTCTACTGCCTCGACGAGCCGGAGGCAGCACTGTCGTTCGGGTCGACGTTGACGCTCATCGCCACTCTGCACCGCATCGTCGACGAGGGAGGTCAGGTGCTCTGCGCCACGCACTCTCCGGTGCTCGCCGCCTTGCCAGGGGCGAACATCCTCGAGATCGGGTCGTGGGGGATGCGCAGCGCCGCGTGGGAGGACCTCGAACTCGTGCAGCACTGGAGGTCGTATCTCGATGCGCCGGAGCGATACCTGCGACACCTCCTGGGCTGAGGTCCCGGGCCGTTCGGCCGCTTCACCGCACTGGGGAATCGGATAGCAGACCCTTGACACGCGCTCAGCAAACGGACCACACTTTCATCACGCCTTGGCGGAAGTGAGCCCTGTTTGCACGCCGTGCGTGCACGCCAGGTGTCGCAGTTTCTCAAGCCTGTTCGAAGGAGAACATCGTGAGTAGTCCTGCCACGCGTCTGCGCCGAACATCGAGGATGGTGACCCTTCTTGCGACGGCAGCACTGGCGATCACGGGCCTCAGCCTCGCGGGCAGCCTGCCGGCCAACGCCGCTCCGCTTTCGCACGGAAAGACCGTGACGTCGTCGACCCCGAACAGTGTCGATACGAGTAATCCGACCTGTGCGACCACGAACGTCGCACTGAACCGGCCGGCTACCGCGTCGAGCACGCAGGACGCGAACCAGTTCGCGGCATCCGCCGCCGTGGACGGCAACGGCACCACCCGCTGGTCGAGCGCGGCGAGCGACCCGCAGTGGCTGCAGGTCGACCTCGGTTCGAGCCAGGCGATCTGCGGAGTCTCGATCACCTGGGAGGCCGCCTATGCGAGCGCGTTCCAGGTGCAGACATCCGAGAACGGCAAGGACTGGACCGACATCTACTCCACGGCGACTGCGACCGGTGGCGCGCAGACGCTCGACGTGGCCGGCAGCGGACGGTTCATCCGTGTCTACGGCACCGTGCGCGGCACGCCGTACGGCTACTCGATCTACGAGTTGCAGGTCTTTTCGAGCGGGGCGGACGGCAACGACGATCCGACCCTGAACGCCGGATGCCAGCCCGACGGCTCGTACGTCGCACCGGCCGCGCCCGACTTCGGCGACAACGTGGTGATCGTCGACCCGAGCATGACCAACGCGCAGATCAACGCGAAGCTGGCCGCTGTCTCGAACGAAGACGAGTTCTCCGCGAATCGCCACCAGGTGTACTTCCTGCCGGGCACCTACGGCTGCGGAACGGACACCGACAACACGACGGCGACGAACATCATCAACGCGAACGTCGGCTTCTACGAGTCGGTCGCCGGTCTCGGCGCATCGCCCGACGACGTGACGATCAACGGTGCTCTGCACGTCGAGCCCGTGCAGTCCGACCCGACCCAGCCGTGGGCAGCGCAGAGCCCGGGGTCGCTGGACAACTTCTGGCGCAGCTTGAGCAATGTGAAGATCAACCCGATCCAGCAGCCGCTGGGCGACGACGCCTCGCGCACGTACCCGGAGGGCATCACCGACCAGAACACGATGCGTTGGGCGGTGTCGCAGGCATCCCCCCTGCGTCGCGTCGACATCACCGGCAACCTGACGGTCTTCGGACGTTTCGGCGCCTACGCCTCTGGCGGCTACATCGCTGATTCGAAGGTGGCCGGCACGGTCCAGAACGGCTCGCAGCAGCAATGGTACACACGCGACAGCACGGTGGGCAGCTGGGACGGCGCCGTCTGGAACCAGGTGTTCTCCGGCGTGCAAGGCGCCCCGAGCGACGCCTCCTACCCGTCGCCGCCGTACACGACACTGAACGCGACGCCCGAGAGTCGTGAGGCGCCGTTCCTCTACGTCGACGGCGGGCAGTACAAGGTGTTCGTGCCGAACGCGAAACAGGATGCCTCGGGAGCCGACTGGTCGACGGATGCCGCACACGGCACATCCCTCGGCATCGATTCGTTCTTCATCGCCAAGCCGAGCGACTCGGCCGCGACGATCAACGCGCAGCTGGCCGCAGGCAAGAACCTGATCGTCACGCCCGGTGTCTACGACCTGAGCGAGTCGCTGAAGGTGACGCGCGCCGACACCGTGATCCTCGGTCAGGGTGAGGCGACGCTGTCGCCGACGAGCGGCAACGCGGCGATCGAGATCGGCGACGTCAAGGGCGTGAAGGTCGCCGGCGTCACGATCGACGCGGGTGCGAAGACGAGCGACGTGCTCATCCAGGTTGGTCCGAAGGATGCCTCGGTCAGTGACTCCGCCGACCCGACGACGCTGAGCGACGTGTTCGTTCGCATCGGCGGCGCTCACGCCGGCAGCGTGAAGACCGCGATCGTCGTGAACAGCGACAACGTGCTGCTCGACGACATCTGGTCATGGCGCGCCGATCACGGCACGGGTGTCGGATGGACCGACAACACGGCTGAACACGGCCTGATCGTGAACGGCGACCACGTCACAGCGACCGGCCTCTTCGTCGAGCACTACCAGAAGGCGCAGGTCGTCTGGAACGGCAACGACGGAACGACTGTGTTCTATCAGAGCGAGCTGCCCTACGACCCGCCGACCCAGACGGACTGGATGGACGGCACCCGTGACGGCTACGCGTCGTACCAGGTGGCGGACTCCGTGACGAGTCACCACGCATACGGCCTCGGCGTCTACTCGTTCTTCGATCCGACGCGCGAACAGGGCGGGGTCGACCAGAACGTGTTCGCCGAGTCCGCCATCCAGGCGCCGGTGAACCCGAACGTGACGTTCCACCACGTGGTCACGCAGTTCCTGAACGGTGGAGGGGGCATCACGCACGGCGTGAACAGCACGGGCAACACCGTCTCGGCCACGTCGCCGACCGGATCGACGGCGTACGTCGTGGACTATCCCCCGGCGGGCACGCCCGCCACGTCGATCACGTTCGGGGCGTCGTCGGCGGCGTCGGCATCCGGGTGGTATCGGGGTCCGTTGTCGCTGACGGTCGCAGCCACGGGTGACACCTCCGCCGCACTGACGGCGAGCGTCGACGGCGGTGCCGCAGCCGCGGTGACCGGCCCGATCACGCTCAACGACGGCGAGCACACCGTCGCCGTCACCGCGAAGGACGCCGACGGCGATGTCGAAGCCGTTGCGACGTGGAGCGGCAAGATCGACGGCACGGCGCCGACGGCATCCGCATCCGCTGACCCGAAGACCGCAACGGTGAGCATCACCGCCAGCGACTCCGGGTCGGGGGTCGCGAACGTGCAGTACGCGATCGACGGCGGCGCCTGGCAGACGTACTCGGCGCCGATCGTCGTCACGGGCACGCATGCCGTGAGCTATCGGGCGACGGATGCCGCGGGCAACGTGTCCGCGACGCGAAGCCTGTCCATCGCGCCCACCTTCATCGTCGATCCGACGTCAGTGAAGACGGGTGGCTCGCTCGCCGTCGGCGGTACGTTCCTGTCGCCGGGGACCTACACCGTGCAGCTCGGCACCACGAAGCTGGGCACGGTGCGCGTCGGCGCCAACGGCGTGCTCGCCGCCACCGTCAACATCCCCCTCGGAGCGAAGACGGGTGCACAGACGGTTCAGCTGGTGGATTCGGGAAACCACACGGTGGCGTCCGCGAGTGTGACCGTGTCGCGAGGGTCGATCTTCGACACGCTCGCGAACCTTATTCAGCAACTGGTGGACTACATCCTGGGGCTGCTCGGCTTCTAGCTGGTCGCGACTCGGCCAGGACGCGTGTCTGCGCCAGGTCCGCACTGCCGCACCGCACAAGGTGGAGCAGTGCGGACCTGGCGCTGTGGCGCGCGGTGCGGGCATCCGTCAGGCGGCGACCGGCCCGAGTCGCGCACCGCCGTCGGTCTCGATCACGGTGCCGGTGAGGTTGCGATTGGTCGCCGCGAAGACGACGGCCTCCGCCACCTCGTCTGCCGTGGCGACGTGCCCGACGGGTAGTGTCGCTGCCGTCTGCGCGAACAGCTGCGCGCGAAGCTCGGCCGGCACGAAATCCCACCACGGGGTGTCGACGCCTCCCGGGCTCACCGCGTTCACCCTGATCGGGGCGAGCTCCGTGGCGAGTGGCCGCACGAGTCCTTCCACCGCCGCGTTCAGCGACCCGATTCCGGCCGTCTCGTTCATGCCCATGCGTGCCGTGATGGCCCCGATCAGGGTGATGGACGCGTCCGCCGCCAGGTGCGGGATCGCTGCTTGCATGCTCGTCACCGTCGGCCAGTACTTCGCATCGAACGCCGACCGCAGCACATCGACATCGAGCGTCGAGAATGCCCCGGCGCCGGCGCTGCTCGCGACCGTGATCACGAGGCGGTCGAGTGTTCCAAGCTCGGCGAACACTGCGTCAAGCGCGCCCCGGTCGTTCGCGTCGAGGACATGTCCGACGAGCTCAGGATGCTCGCCCGTCGCCGCAGCAACACGCTCGCCCCTGCGTCCCGCGACATGCACGCTGTCGCCGATCGCGGCCAGGCGCATCGCCGCAGCGAGTCCGATTCCCGATGTTCCCCCGATGACGAGTGATGTGGTTGTCATGTCTCCTCCTATTTCGAACCGTACCGTCTCGAAATGCAGACTAGCATGGCAGTGTGAGCAAGGTGCAGGCATCCGATCGGACCTCCAAGGCCGGGCGAAAACGCAGCGAGCAGAGCCGGGATGCCATCCTCGCGGCCGCCTTCGCGCTCTTCACCGAATCCGGACTGCGCGCACTCACGATCGAGGGCATCGCGGCCGAGGCAGGCGTCGGCAAGCAGACCATCTACCGGTGGTGGCCGTCGAAGGCACACGTTCTCATGGAGGCCGTGACGCTCAACGCCGAGCAGGTCGTGTCGACTGAGGATCACGGCAGCTACGAAGGAGACCTCAGAGCGTTTCTGACGGAGTCGTTCGATGTCGGACGCGCTCCCGGCGTCGTCGAGCTCCTCGCGGCGCTGATGGGCGAGGCCCAGGTGGACTCGGAGTTCGGCCAGGTGTTCCGCGACCAGTTTCTGACGAGCCGGCGCGAGGCCCTCGCCGTGATCGTCGATCGTGCGCTCGCCCGTGGCGATTTCCCGCACGACCTTCGCCGCGAGACGGTTCCGGACGTCGTGTTCGGCGTGATCTGGTATCGGGTGCTTGCCACGCGCACGCCGCCGGACGAGCGACTCGTCGGCGAGCTGACGCGGATGCTCACAATGGAGTCACCCTCCCCGATCATTACGCTCGGAACATGACGCAAGACCGAGTCCAGCCCGAGCTTCTGCCGGGCGAGGTCGAGGAGCCGCTTGCCGGTGGGGATGTCACGGAGGGCGTCGTTCGGGTCGGCGATACCGTCCGACGACCGGCGAGTCAGGTGTCGGATGCCGTGCGTCGCGTCTTGAAGCACTTGGAGTCCGCGCGATTTGGCGGCGCACCCCGCTTCCACGGCGTAGACGCACGTGGTCGCGACGCTTTCGACTACATCGATGGTGACGTGGCTGGTCGCCCATGGCCCGCCTGGGTCGCTGATCAGGGATCTATCGCGAGTGTGGCGCGGCTGGTCCGTGCCTATGACGATGCGATGGTCGAGCTCGGCGTTCCTGCTTGGGCGGAAGGGCTGCGGCTACCCGCGCCGCAGGGCATTCCCGAATCGATTGCCGGCGCGCCGACCTTCATCGCCCACCTGGATATCACTCCCGAGAACGTCGTGTTTCGCGAAGGGCGCGCGTTCGCTCTGATCGATTTCGACCTCATCCGTCCAGGCACTCGCGCCGAAGAGGTCGTCAACATGCTGCTCTGGTGGGGCGCCTGGATGCCGGAATCAGATCGTGAGGACGTCGCCCGTCGCCTCGATCCGGTGGACACCGGAGCTTTGATCGTCGATGCATACGGCCTGGATGATGCGGCGCGGGCCACCCTGGTCGACCTGTCGATCAACGGTGCAGATCGCTCCTGGTTCACGATGAAGTCCCGCGCAGAGACGCTCGGCGGAGGCTGGCGACGCATGTGGGAAGAGGGCGTCGGTGATCGCATCCTGCGCCGTGCACAATGGCTGCGGGACAATCACGACGAGCTGGCCCGCGCCGTCGGTCCGACCGTGTAGAGCTCGCGACGATCACGAACCCTAGACGGCGACGGGCCGCCGCTGCTCGGCGGGGATGATGATCCACATCGCCAGATAGGCGATGAACTGCGGGCCGGGCAACAGGCACGAAAGCAGGAACAGCAATCGCACCGTGAAAGGTCGGATGCCGAAGCGACGAGCGAGCGCTGCGCACACACCGGCAATGAGCCGGCCTTCGAGAGGACGTTCGAGAGTGTTCATGCACCCAGTCTTGTCAGGGCCGGCGCCCACCACCATCGGGGAAACCCCCTAACGCACCCGGACGTCTCCCCGAGTTCAACCGCGATCCGGAAGCGATCGGGGCAGTCCGAACTGTGGGAACGTGCGGCTCTCGAATCGGGTCAGGGCACTGATCTCGGAGCCGGCGAGGGTGAGGACCAGGAGTCCTGCGCCGTGGCGCAGTCCGTCTCTACGTCGCAGATAGTAGGCACCGAACGCAAGCTGGCCGTTGGCTCGCGTCGGCGATGGCACGAGTTCATAGACGGCCCCCTCGCCCATCACGCTCGCATAGAACCTTCTGATCGCATCGCGTCCGTGGTATTCGAACGGGAGCGGTGGCATCGTGACCGTCGCATCGTCGGTGAGCAACGCGACGAGGGCTTCGATGTCGCCGTCTTCGTAGGCGCGCACGAACTTCGACGCCAGCGTCCATTCAACGGCCGAGTTCGCTGCAGGGGTCGGTCGGTGGTCAGCCTCCGGGGAGGTCCGGCGCTTCAGCGTTGCACGCGCCCGCTTCAGCGCACTGTTCACCGCGTCGACGGTCGAATCGAGCATGTCCGCGACCTCGTCAGCGTGGTACCCGAGAACGTCACGCAAGATCAGAACGGCGCGTTGGCGAGCCGGCAAGAACTGCAGGGTCGTGATGAAGGCCAAGGACATTGCCTCGACCTGCTCGTAATGCGTCTCAGGATCTGACGGCGCCGTCGGTGCGTCTGCCAGCAGTGCATCTGGGTAGGGCTCCAGCCACAGAACCTCACCGAGCCGGCTCGGCTCTGGAGCAGCGAATTCGAACATTTCCCGCTCCTTCAGCGCTCGCCGACTGGTGGCGCGTAGCGCATTGAGACACGCGTTGGTGGCGATGCGGTACAGCCAGGTTCTGATCGATGCGCGCCCTTCGAATGATCCGAGACCTTGCCAAGCGCGCAGAAGGGTGTCCTGGAGCGCATCCTCTGCGTCGTGGAAAGATCCGAGCATCCGATAGCAGTGCACCTGCAGTTCCCGACGATAGGGGTCAGTCAGGGTGCGGAAGGCGTCTCCGTCTCCGGCGCGTGCCTTCGTGAGCAATTCGAGCTCGGTGATTTCCATCTCGCTCCGATTCTGGCCTTGCTTCTCGTTCGCTGATACGGACCCCGGCCGCACGCCAAACCGGGCGGTTGTCCTGTCGTTGGCCGCAATCGCCGTCATGACCGTTCCGATCACGGGAGCCAGATCGTGCGGATACGCGCAAGGCGCCCAGTTTCAGGCGGTGCCGGGGTCTGCATCCATGACAGCCCATTCGGATTCCAGAACAGAGGGTGACATGAGTGATTCATCGAGCAAGATGACGATCGTGGTCGGCGCAAGCCGCGGGCTTGGGCGAGAAATGGCCCTTGCATTCGCGGCCGCCGGTGACTCGGTAGTGGGGGTCTCGAGAACTGGCAGCACGTCGACCGGCGTCGACGATGGCATCCGAGAGGAGATCGCCGACGCGACGGATGCCGATGCCGCCGCCGCCCTGCTGACCCGGTATCAGCCAGACGTCGTCGTTGTCGTGGCCGGCGCCGTTCCCGGCATGGCGCCGCTCACCGAACAGACGTGGGAGACGTTCTCCGTCAACTGGCACGCCGACGTGAAGATCGCCTTCACCTGGCTGCAACAAGCACTGCTCGTGCCCCTCAAGCCCGGCGCAGAGATCGTGATCATCAGCAGCGGTGCCGCAGTGAAGGGATCGCCCGAAAGCGGCGGGTACGCCGGCGCGAAAGCGGCCCAACGATTCCTCGCCCAGTACGCCCAAGACGAATCTCGTCGAGCCGGTCTCGACCTCACGGTCACCACTGTGTTGCCGCAAATGACGCCGCACGGCGCCGTGGGCCGCAGCGGCATCCGGGCCTATGCCGCCAGGGCCGGCCAAACCGAGGATGCCTACACAGAGCAACTGGCCCCGTTGCTCACACCCGAAACCGCCGGCACGGCACTCGTCCAATTGCTCAAGACACCGGCCCCACGCGAGGCAGACTCGTACCTCCTCACCGGCGCCGGACTGCGTCCGCTGGCGACATGAGCTGCCGCGGGCAGACAATGACCGGAGACTTCGTCACGCGGCCACTCGACCATCGGGAAAAGCGCATCCGGCGACCGATCGGGTTGCAGGCGACCGCAGCGAAATCCCAGAACGAACCCCTTCGCGGGCGACCGCGAACGCCGGCACGTCCGCGACGTCGAACGCGACAGCGTTCACGGCCTTGTCCACGTGATCGGGGATGACCGCGTCGAAGAGCTTTCTCTTCGAGCAGGATGGCCCACCGAACGTGAACCCGTAGACTCTTCGACGAACGTGACACGAACCGAGGAGGTGAGCCCGATGTACACACTGTCCACTCTGGGCGCTCCTTCGAGTTCACGATCGCGCGACTGACGTAGCCGTCGCAGGGAGCGCTTGCCAGGCACTCTCAGAAAGCTACGACCATGAATCTTTCTCTTCAGCGCAACGCGCACACGACGCCAGCCGAAGTGCAAGAACATCGCTCCGGCACGGCTCTGGTTCTCGCTGGCGCCGGAGCGGCCGGCAATGCCTGGCAGCTCGGTCTCATCGCCGGCCTGTCCGAGGCCGGGGTAGATCTCACCGCGGCCGATCTCATCATCGGGACATCCGCAGGCTCGACGGTGGCTGCACAGATCACGAGCGGGAAACGGCCCGCGGAGCTTTACGCCGCCATCCTTGCCGAGGGGCCTCCACCGATGGCCGGTGACAGGTCGGACAGGGGACGCGGCCACCTCTCCGGGCCGAACTACATGGAATGGTCGAATGCGATCATCGCCGCAGCCGAGGATGCGTCCGATCTGCGCCGCAGAATGGGTGTCGCAGCGCTCGAAAGGGAAGCATCCGACCGCTCTGGCCAGAACCGATGGCACGACATCGTCGCCGCACGGCTTCCCAGCCATGACTGGCCGCAACAGCGGGTGCTGATCACGGCGGTCGATGCGCAGACAGGGGTACCCGTCGTGTTCGACCGCCGCAGCGGAATCGACCTGGTGGATGCCGTTGCCGCCAGCACGAGCAACGGCTTCGGAGGGCCTTACAAGATCGGCGAGAACCGATACATCAACGGCGCCTATCGACGCAGTTCGAACGCCGACCTTGCGGCTGGGTACAGGCAGGTGCTCGTGCTGGAGCCATTCAGCGGCGCATCGCGACACCCGCTGGAGTGGGGCATGGATCTCGCAACCCAGGTCGAGGAGTTGCGCGCCGCCGGCAGCAGAGTCGAGACCGTCTTTCCGGATGCCGGCTCGGGCGACGTGTTCAACGCCAATGCCTTGGATCCGTCGACGCGGCTGCCGGCAGCACGGGGCGGCCACGCTCAAGGACTGTCCCTCGCCGGGCAGCTCGCCGTGTTCTGGCGCCGACGCTAGCGAGACGGGTCACTGGATCAGCACGGCTCTCGAGAACCTGCAGCGGGGTTCGTTCAACTCCCGGTCTTCACCCCGCTCAAAGTGCTGTGCAGGTCCTGACCCGTGGCCTTTTGGTAGGCCTTGAAGCTGGAGTATGTCTTCCCGAGCCATCCGAACGAGACATCTGACGTACCGCTCACCGCGAAGGTGTTCTTGTCGCTGACGTTGTGGCCGCTGACCTTGTCTGCGTCGGCTCGCTCGACGGTCCCAAGAAGGGCGCCGGCGTCGTTGGTCGCGGTGATGGTGTTGTTCTCGAACACGTTGTCGTACGCGTAGAACTGGATGAGCACTTCGGGCGAACCGTCGTTCAGTTTGTTGTTGTTGCGCAGGGTATTGCCGACGAACTGATTGTCATGGGATTGCCCCGTTTTGACATCGCCGCAGTCGCTCGCGCCATCGCAGTAACCTCCGGTGGCGATTCCGACGTACAGGCTGTTGTTGATCGTGTTCGATCGCACATCGACGTGGTCTGCAGAACCGCGCGCATTCTCTGCAGCGACTTCGATTCCGATGTCGTTGCCCGTGACCACGTTGTTTCGAATCGCGATGTGTGTGGCCCCATCGACGTAGATCCCGTCGGCGCAATTGCACCAAACGCCGTCCTCGTAGTACGCGGGGTTGCCCTGCGACCTGATGTAGCTCACGGTGTTATCTGAAATCACACCGTTTCTCGCTCGATTGAGATCGGTGTACCGGTACTTGCCCGAAAGTGTCGGTTCGTAGCCGATCGCGTCGATTCCGATGTTGTTGTTGTCGTGGATGTCGTTGCCCGAGATGGACCATCCGTCGACGTTCCCATTGACCACGACGCTCTCGCTCGCGCCAAGGCTGAGGTGATCGACCGTGTTCTTGCTGATCGTCAGGTCGCTGATGGAGTGAGAGGCATTGTCCCCGTAGACGGCGATGCCGTGAGCGTTGATATCGAAGCTGCCAAGGGTCTGGTTGTCATTGCCGAGATCATGCACGTGATTGCCGCTGATACGAATGTGATCGTCGGCTCCGTGCACATAGATTCCGATCGGCATGGCATCCAATTCGCTGGACCGATAATCGGTTATCTCCAGGCCCGACAGCGTCACATGGGAACTGCCGGCGATATTCACCATCGCGGATCGGCCATCCGCGGGCTTGAACCGTGAGCCGTCGAGTATCACGTGTTCGTGTCGATAGGCCTCGATCGTGACACCGGTAGCACCGGTCAAATCGACCTTTTGGTAATAGCGGCCGCCGCGGACATCCACAGTTCCGCCTCCGTGGAGTCGTTTCACGGCCTCCTGCACCGTCTGAAGTGGCGCACTGATAGTGCCGGCAGCGCGATCGCTGCCATTGGGCGCAACGAAGGTCGTCTTGGACGTGGCCGCTGCGGAAGTGGGTGCCGCGAGGCCGAGACCCACCAAGGCAAGAGCGGCGAGCGATGACAGCAGAGCCGGACGGAAAGTCGACAACATTGCGAATCCCATCTACGAATGCCCCGCCTCGAGCAATTCTCTGGCGAAACGCGCCGGACCTACCAAACAGGCAGCCAGCTGGGCTCTTCGTAACTATCGCGAAGCTATCAGCCGATCTCGCGCGGCGACACCAATGCGCACTATGAATGAGTGATTGCGCGTGGAGCACCGGGATTCTCGGGCGGCGCGGTCGGATTCGGTTCCGTCGGGTCGGGGAAGGTCGGCTCGACCGGGGTGGGCACACTGGGTTCGCTGGGCGACGGCACGGTCGGCTCGGAGGGCGTACCTGGGCCGCCAGGCTGATTCGGCTGGTCGGGCGTTGGGGATTCCGGCGTTCCGGGAGGGTCAGGCGTTCGGGGAACGTCGGGCACGTGCGTGTCGTCGCGGATGTTCGGTGCTTCGGTCATGAGGAGACGCTCGCGCCTGCTGCCCGATTCCGCCAGGGGTTGACGCGTCGACATCGACAGCAAAGCGCGGCCCACCTGAAAACAGGACGGACCGCGCTCTCCCACCCAGAACAGGCGAAAACGTCCTGTTGCGGAACACTCGTCCTGTTCTCGGGTGGGTGGGGTGTGCGCCAGGTGCTGGCAGCGGGGCTGCCGGCACCTGGCGCTGTGGCTACTCGGCCTTGGCGACGACGTCGCTGATGCGGGCGTCGCCTGCGACGACATCCTCGAACGCCGCCTCGATCTCCGCGCGACCGAGCAGCTCGGTCATGCGACGACGGCGCTGGCGCGGGATCAGTGTGACCACCGTGCCGGGCTTGCCGGCGCGACCGGTGCGGCCGGAGCGGTGCAGGTACGTCTTGTACTCGTCCGGGGCATCCGCCTGGATGACCAGGTCGATGTCGTCGACGTGGATGCCGCGAGCAGCGACATCCGTCGCCACGAGCACCGAGACTCGACCGTTCGACAACTTGTCGAGGTTGCGCTGACGGCGCGACTGGCTGAGGTCGCCGTGCAGCGAGACGGCCGGAATGCCGGCGTCGTCGAGCTGCTCAGCGAGCTGTTCCGCGAACGCACGCGTACGGGCGAAGACCAGCGTCTTGCCGTCGCGGTCGGTCAGCTGCTCGACGATCGCACCCTTGTCGCGGTGCTCGATCACGAACACGCGGTGGTCGATAGTGCCGGATGCCTGATCCTCACCCGCGACCTCGTGCACGGCCGGCTCCACGAGGAACTCCTTCACCAGAGCGGCAACACCGGTGTCGAGCGTCGCCGAGAACAGCAGCTTCTGGCCGCCATCGCTCGTGCGACGCAGGATGCGCTGCACCGGCTCGAGGAACCCGAGGTCGCACATGTGGTCGGCCTCGTCGAGAACCGTGATGACGACCTCGCTGAGGTCGAGATGGCCCTGCTCGATGAGGTCCTCGATGCGACCGGGCGTGCCGATCACGATGTCGACGCCGCGACGCAATGCACCCACCTGGCGGGCCTGCGGCACGCCGCCGTAGATCTGGGTGGTGAACAGTCCGACGCTGCGCGCGATCGGCTGCACCGTGCGGTCGATCTGCAGAGCGAGCTCGCGGGTCGGCGCCATGATCAGTGCGCGCGGCGAGCGTCCCATGGTGCGCTTGCCGCTCGCGCGACCCGACTCCGACCAGAGCTGCATGAGACGCTCGACCAGCGGAGCACCGAAGGCGATCGTCTTGCCACTGCCTGTACGACCGCGGCCGAGCACATCGCGCCCCGAGAGCACGTCGGGGATCGTCGCGGCCTGGATCGGGAACGGTGCAGCAGCACCGAGCTCAGCCAGAACTCGCTCGATGTTGCCACCGAGACCGAGGTCGCCGAAGGTCACGCCGTCGACATCGGATGCCTGGATCGCATCCGCCTGCAGGCGCTCGAGCACGACGTCGTCGTTGGACGTGTGCGTGGCGTGCTGCTCGTCGCGCTTCGGGTAGAAATCGCTCGCGCGCTGCTCGCGCGGGGCTTCCGTGCTGCGGGCGTCGTTGGAACGGCGCGGACGGTCCTCGTTGAACTGACGACGCGGGCGATCGTCGCTGAAGGTGCGACGTGGACGGTCGTTGTCGAAGTTGCGGCGCGGACGCTCGTCGTTGTACTGACGGCGCGGACGGTCATCGCTCTGCTCACGACGGGGACGATCGTCGCTGAAGGTGCGACGCGGACGATCCTCATCGAAGCTGCGGCGGGGACGGTCGTTCTCGAACTGACGACGCGGGCGGTCGTTGTTGGAGTCACGACGGGGACGGTCGCTGTTGAACTCGCGACGCGGACGCTCGTCGTTCGAGTCACGACGCGGACGATCGTCGTTGAACTGACGGCGGGGACGGTCATCGTTGAAGTCGCGACGCGGACGCTCGTCGTTGAAACGACGGGCCGGACGGTCGTCGTTCTGACGCCGGCGGTCGCCATCGTACGAACGGGGTGCGCGGTCGTCGCGGTACGAACGCTCCCCACGCTGACGGTCGTCGCGCTGCTGACGCTCGTCGCGGCCACGGTACGGGCGGTCGTCGCGGTTCGGGCGAGCCTCGTCGCGGTTGCCGCGATAGCCGCCATCACGGCGGTCGGTGCGCGGAGCGCGGTCATCGGAGCGGTCGCGCGAGGGGTACGCGGATTCGCCTCGTGCTCCGCCGCGCGGACGCACGGGAGCGACACCGCGGGCGGCGCGCTCGTCGGCGGTCCAGCGACGCTTGGGGGCGGCATCCGATTGGTCGGTCGCGCGATACCCGCGGTGGCCGGCGCTACGGCTGCCGGGCTTCACACCGGACTTCTTGTCGGCGTAGCGCGGATCGAAATCGCGCGCGACACGGCCGCCAGTCGGCTTCTTGTTCTTAGGCATGATGATTTCTCTGGGTTGTCTTAGGTGTGCATGGCAGAAACCGCGACAGTACGTCGCGTCCTTGCAGAACCTTGGGCAGACAGCACTCAGCTGCCACCGTGAGGGCCGTTCACATACAGTGGTTATCCGCTTGTCGATCGGTGCGAGTGCACCAGCGGAACCGGCCCAACGAACTTACAAACCCATCCACGCTCACTGCGCGGTGTCCAGAGCCGACCAGATAACAGTACAGGATGCCCGCTGGCAGCGGGCTGAGCGGCCTCAGCCGGCGATTCTCCAACGTCGCACGGCAGCCTCGACGACCAGCATCACCACGAGCACGACGACCACTGCGGCGAGCTGAACGATCACCGGGGCAACCAGCCCGACGAACGCCGTGGCGAGCACGACCAGCACGCCGATCAGGCGAACGCCGATCGGTCCCAGCCGAAGGGCGAGTCGGAACATCGCCTCACCCGCAACGAAC
Organism: Humibacter sp. RRB41; assembly: GCF_022761015.1. Classification (GTDB taxonomy): domain Bacteria; phylum Actinomycetota; class Actinomycetes; order Actinomycetales; family Microbacteriaceae; genus Humibacter. The sequence goes on along the minus strand of NZ_JAKWJQ010000001.1, from coordinate 568,210 downwards.
ATCGCGGCTCCGACGGCAACGAACCAGACGAACGGAGGTGAAGCGATCGCGAACGCGTCGACGAGCGAACCGTGGAGCCCAGCCGCCAAGAAGATCAGCCCGACGATCATCACCAGGTGATCCGCGTAGAACGCGCTCATGCCGAGGGCGGCGCGGCGCTGCGGCGAGGCAGCCGTCATCACAGCGACCGCCCGGTCGTCGTCTCCGGAGAAGTAGCACCACCAGAGAGCGGCCACGACGGCAACCGTCGCCACCGCTCCTGCCACCACTGCTGGGCCGAGCTCACGGCCGACGAGCCCGGCGCCGACCGAGACGATCGATTCACCGAACACGATGATCATGACGAGGCCGTGCCGCTCGACGAAGTGTGCAGGACCGAGTGGCAACCCCACCCGCCGCGCGATCAGGCCAGAGATCGCGAAGCAGACATACGGCGCGAGCAGGAAGGGCCACTTGTACGGTTCGCCGACGAATCCCGAGGCGATCAGGCTGATCGCTGCGAGCAGGTTGAGCGGTCCGACCCGCAGCATCGCGCGCATGCCACTGATGCCTCCGCGTGCAATGAACATGCCGGCGTGGATCACCACGACCACGGCGTAGCAGATGCCGAAAAGCACGCCGCTGTCGCCCCAGACATCGGCGATCGCCAGCGACATCACGAGGAATGTCGCCATCGCCGCGATCAGCAACAGCCGGCTCAGCACAGTCTGCTGCGCCGCCTGGTTGGTCAGCCACGAGTAGGCGGCGTACATCCACCACACGATGCCGACCGTGATCGCCGCCTGAACCGCGACGATCACGGTCGGATGCTCGACGATCGACCCCGCCACCTGGCTCACGGTGAACACGAAGACGAGGTCGAACAGCAGCTCGAGCGTCGACACTCGCGAGGCGATGCGCCCCGCGCGCCCCACGGGCCGGGTCGCCTTCGGGGAATCGGTCACGCCCCATTGTCGGATGCCCGCGACCGACTGAGAAGATCCGCAGACCGGTTCGGCTCCGATACGTGCTCCCGATCAGGGTTTCGGGCACGCAGTGACATATTCTCGTTTGCAGCCTGCCCCATTGAGCAGACAGCTACACCCTCGAAGAATCCCGACCACTGTGAACACAGCACAACCGGAGGGCCGTCGCCCGCACGGGCGTCGCCTGCGCGCCCTTCTCTTCTCCGCGGCGGCAATCGTCGTCGCCGCCACCGCGATCGCGGTCGGAGTCGTCGGCGGCACGCAGCGCGCGAGCGGCACCGATACCGGTTCCGCGTCGGCCGCGGGCGGCGTGGCGGGAAGTGCCACGGGGATCGGCTCGTTCGTGGCACCCAATGGCATCCGCACCGTCGCGAACGTTCGATACGCCGTCGCGGGTGGCGCATCGCAGCGGCTGGATGTCTGCCTGCCGCTGACGACGGGATCGAGCCGGCCCGCGGTGCTCGTCGTGCACGGCGGCGCGTGGACGCATGGCGACAAGTCAACCGCCGGCTGGCACTCCGTGTGCCAGTGGCTCGCGTCGGAAGGCTTCGTGACCTTCTCGGCCGACTACTCTCTGGTGCCTCGGTCGCGGTTCCCGGTGGCGATCGACGAGCTCGCGAAGGCGATCACGTGGATGCGCACGGCATCGACGGTGGCGCGCTACGGCATCGATCCGAAGCGCATCGGAGTCTTCGGCGGTTCGGCGGGCGGAAGCATGGCCGCACTGCTCGCCACTCGCGGGTCGGGCGCGACGGATCGCGGAACCCGCGTGGCGGCTGTCGCCGAGATCTCAGGGCCCGTCGACATGACGGCGAAGGGGCAGACCCTCGGGCGCCCAGGCGCAGGCATCCAGCGCATCGAGCTGGACTACCTCGGATGCTCGACGTTCGCGAACTGCCCGCAAGCGGCGACGGCGTCCGCGATCACGCACGTCGACTCGAGCGACCCGCCCACGTTCATCCAGGGCTCGGCCGGCGACTTCGTTCCCCACGAACAGGGCGAGGCGTTCGCCATGGCACTGGCGAAGGCCGGCGTGCCGCACGTCTCACGCGTGGTCCCCGGCAACGCGCACTCGATCGCCGAGCTCGATGCCTCGACCCGCTCCGACATCGCCGCCTTCCTGCACCGCTACCTCGGCCGCTGACGCTGCTTCGCATCAACGGCGTCCCTCCCGAAACATCGACGACACAGGCGTTGCCTACAGTGTCGTCGTGCCATCGGTTGTGACCCTCGAACTCGAGACGGCCTACGCCCCGGGAATCGAAGAGCTGCTGCGCCTCGGTTCGGAGTACGCGCTGTCGCTGTATCCGCCGGAGGAGTGCTTTCTACTCACGCCCGCCGAGCTCGACGAGCCGGGCGTGCGGGTGTACGTCGCTCGCACCGAACGCGGTGATGCCGTGGCGATGGGCGCCCTCGTGCCGCACGGCGACGAGGGAGAGTTGAAGCGGATGTTCGTGCATCAGGATGCCCGCCGCCTCGGCCTGGCATCACGCATCCTGACCCGCATCGAAGACGATGCACGCGCAATCGGCCTCACCCGCCTGGTACTCGAGACCGGCCGCCTTCATGATGCGGCTCTTGCGCTCTACGGCAGGCACGGGTACTCGCGGATTCCGCGATTCGGCCCGTACGTCACGTCGTCGTCCAGCGTCTGCCTCGCCAAGTCGCTGACCGCATAAGCGACGAGTGGTCGCTCAGCCCTCGAAGACGGCTTCCGCCTCGTTCGCCACCGCAAGACGCACCGATTCCTGGAATCGCGGCGCTATCGGCGGTAGTTCGGCGAGCGGATACCATCTGACATCTGTGTTCTCGTCGTCGCCCACGGCGGCCTCGCCCGACACATACCGGCAGCGGAATACGACGTCGAGGTACTGAGCGCGGTCGCCGTTGCCGTATTCCACGGGGTCCGTGACCGTCACCCAGACGAGCCGCTCCGGCTCGACGACGACGCTGGCCTCCTCGAGAGCCTCGCGTCGCGCGGCCGCCGCCGGATGCTCGCCCGGATCGATGATGCCGGTGATGGGCGTCCACGCGCCGGTGTCCGCCCTGCGCACCAGCAGCACCTCCTGCGCGCTTCCCTCGCCGCGGAGCACGACCGCTGTCGTTCCGCTCAGCCAGAGCGGATGCGTGCCGATCTGCTCGCGCAACGACAGGATGAAATCGGGAATCGGCATGTCTCGAGCCTAAGGTCCGTCAGACAGTTCGCTGCAGGCGGCGGCGCACCCGCTCAGCCGACCGGAACGGGCTCGGGCTCGTCGGGAGCCGACGCGGGCGGCGTGCTCGGCGGCGTTGACGCGGCCGGCTCGACCCCACCGGTTCCTCCGCCGTCTCCGCGCTTCGCCGCCTTGCGCGCCTGCCGCCGCCCGCGCGCACCCTCGACGAGGTTGTAGAGGGTCGGCAGCACGACCAACGTGAGCAGCGTGGACGAGACGAGTCCGCCGATCACGACGATCGCCAGCGGCTGCGAGATGAACCCGCCGTGGCCGGTGAGTCCGACCGCCATCGGCAGCAGGGCGAAGATCGTAGCCAGGGCCGTCATCAGAATCGGGCGCAGACGGCGGGATGCGCCGTGCCGCACCGCATCGGGAACCGAGAGTCCTCGCCTGCGGTACTGGTTCACCAGGTCGACGAGCACGATCGCGTTCGTCACCACGATGCCGATCAGCATCAGCACGCCGATCAGCGACGCGACACCCAGCGGGATGCCCGAGATGATCTGCAACGCGATCGCACCCGTCGCCGCGAACGGAACCGAGATGAGCAGCATCAAGGGCTGGCGCAGCGACTTGAACGTCGCCACCATCACGATGTACACGATCAGGATGGCGAGAAGCAGCGCGAGCCCGAGCTGAGAGAACGCAGACGACTGACTCGAGGTGACGCCGCCGATCACCGCTGTCGCCCCGCTGGGCAGCTTGGCATCGGCGAGCGCCGTCGAGACCTGCGAGTTCGCGGTGGTCAGATCGTCGCTCGACGGGGTCGCCGTCACGGTCGCGCTGCGTTGTCCGCCCGAGGTGGTCACCGTCGCCGGGCCGTTCGTCTGCGCGACATCGGCGAGCGCGCTCAGCGGCTGGGGGCCGCTGGTCGTCAGGATCTTCAGGTTCTTCAGCGCATCGACGCTCATCGGCTGGTCCGCGTCGGCGATGTAGATGCTGAGCGTCGTGTCGTTGATCGCCACGGTACCGACCTGGGTCGGCTGCATGGCCTGCGAGACCTGGCTGCCGACAGCGACCTCGCTCAGACCGTATTCCGCAGCCTTGGAGCGATCGACGTTCACCGCAATATAGGGCAGCGATGCGCTCAGGTTGCTCGTCACCTGCGTGACGGAGTCCAGCTTCTTCACCTTGTCGACGATGGTGTCGGATGCCTGCTGCAACTCGGCCTGCGTCGAGGCTGTGATGTCGACCTCGATGTCGCTCGACGCACCGAAGCCGCTGCTGGACGACACGGTGATGTCGCCGTCGCCCTTGATCGTGCCGAGCTGCTTCTCGACGGTGGCCTGCAACGCGTCCTGGTCGGCGTTCGGGTCCGTGGTGATCGAGAAGGTGGCGCCGCCCCCGCCGCCGGTGAAGGCATCCTGCAGCGCGCTGCCGCTGGAGCCGATGGAGAGCTGCACCGTGTCGATGCCCTCGATGCCCTCGAGCTTCTTCTCCACGACGCGCGCCGCGTCATCCTGGGCCTGCAGGCTCGTGCCTGGCGCGAAGGTCTGCGAGACGTTCAGCGTGTTCTGGCCGGTGGATCCGAGGAAGTTCGTCTTCATGAACGGCGTCAGCGCAAGCGTTCCGCCGAGCACCAGCACCGCGATGATGATCGTGACCGCCGAGTGCTTGAGCGTCCAGTTGATGATCGGCAGGTAGCCCCGCTGCAGGCGAGTCGGATGCTCGAGCTCGTCGTGTCCGCTGGCGACGGCGTCGCCGATCGACATGTGGCTCGCCGCATCGTCGGCCGCCAGCTCGGCGGACACCGGCCGCTTCGCCTTCTTGGGCTTCGGCGGCCGCAGGAACCAGTACGCCAACACGGGCACGATCGTCAGCGCGACGAGCAGCGACGCGAGCAGGGCGATCGTGACCGTGACGGCGAACGGACGGAACAACTCGCCGGTGACGTCGCCCACGAACGCGAGCGGCAGGAATACGGCAACGGTGGTGATCGTGGAAGCCGTGACGGCTCCGGCGACCTCGCGCACGGCATCCACCACCGTCTTCGCCCGATCGACCCCGGCGACGAGATGTCGTTTGATGTTCTCGATCACCACGATCGAGTCGTCGACGACTCGTCCGATCGCGATGGTCAGTGCGCCGAGGGTGATGATGTTCAGCGTGTAGCCGCTCGCCCACATGCCGATGAACGTGATCAACACGGAGGTCGGGATCGAGATCGCTGTCACGAGCGTCGACCGGATGGACAACAAGAAGATCAGGATCACGATCACCGCGAAGAGCAGGCCGAGCAGGCCCTCTTCGGTCAGCGAGTTGATCGACTGCGTGATGAACGGCGCCTGATCGAAGACCGTCGTGAACTTCGCACCGTGGCCGAGCTTGTCCCGCAGGTCGGGCACGAGCTTGTTGACGGCCTGGGAGACCTCGACGGTGTTGGCGCTCGGCAGCTTCGTGACGGCGATGGTGAGTGCAGGCTTGCCGTTCACCCGCGAGATCGAGGTGCTCGGGTCATCCGTGATCTTGACGGATGCCACATCACCGATCGTGGACACCGCCGGCGCCTGCGCGGCAGCTTCCCCTGCGGCGGCGGACGCGTCAGCCGCGCTTCCGGTAGCGGAGCCGGCGGTCCCGGATCCAGCGGATGCCTGCGCAGCTCCCGCGCTCGCGGTTGCGCCCGCACTCGCACTCGGCACCAGCGGAAGAGACGCGATCTGGTCGACGGAGGTGATCGTCGATCCGGCCTGCACCGACAACGTCTTGTCGTCCTGCGTGATCGAGCCGGCTGGCAGCAGCACGCCGTTCTGGCTGAGCGCGTCCTTAATGGACTGCACACTGCCACCGGCCGCGGCGAGCTTCGCGGCATCCGGCGTGATGGTCACGCGCTGGCCGATCTCGCCGATGAGTTGCGCATCGTTGACGCCGTCGATCTTCTTGAGGTCGGGCAGTACGAGTCGGTTGATGTCGGCGCCGAGCTGCTTGCCGCTCTCGTCGCTCGTCACCGCCAGCTGGATGATCGGCAGGTCGTCGATGCTGCCCTGGATCACCTGGGGATCCACATTGTCGGGCAGAGTCGACTTGATGCGGTTGATCGCCTGGTCGAGCTTCTGCGACGAGTTGTCGAGGTTGGTCCCGTAGTTGAATTTCACGGTGATGATCGACTGGTTGGTGCTGCTCACCGCCGAGGTGCTGTCGAGGTCGGGCACGCCCTGAATGGCTGTCTCGATCGGCGTGCTCACGTCGTTGTTGACGACCTCGGGCGACGCGCCGGGATAGCTGCTGACGATCGCCAGCTGCGGAAAGGAGATCGATGGCGCGAGCTCCTGCTTGAGGTTCGTCAACGCGATGGCCCCGAAGACGGCGACGACGATCGTGATGAGCGCGATGAGCGCCCTGTTCTTCATGCTGAGAACGGCGAGGGAGTGCACGCGAGATCCTTTTCAGGTCGGTGGCGACGCGATGTGCAGAACGTCGGCAACTCCGCCGAACTGTGTGATTATCACACTCCCTGCTGAGCGGTTGACGTTTGTCAACGCTTCGGAAGGCTCGAATCACACGACGGCGCTCAGACCGCCCTGCTCGCCGTACGGATGCCTGGATGCCTCCGGCCATGCCGTCACGAGGGTCGCGACCGCGCGACTCATCGCCTCAGGACCGCACGTGAGGGGGAAGCGGAGAAAACGCTCGAACGCACCGTCGATGCCGAATCGCGGTCCGGCGGTGATGAGCAGGCCGTGCGAGCGCGCGGCGAGCGCGAGCTGGGAGCTGACCGGCTCGCCGATGCCCACCCAGGCCGCAAGGCCGCCCGCCAGATTCGGAACGGTCCATGCCGGAAAGTGCTCGGTCAGTTCGCGCACGAGCGCGTCGCGACCGGCGGCGAGAACGGCACGTCTCTCGGCGAGCACCTCGGGCATCCGCTCGAGAAGGTATGCGGTCGTGAGTTGCTCGATGATGGGGGTGCCGAGATCCATGTTCGCCCTGGTGGCGAGCAGCCTGCGGATGATCGAGCGCTCGGCCCTGATCCAGCCGATGCGCAGCCCGCCCCACATGGTCTTGCTGGCGGAGCCGATCGTGATGACCGGCACACCCCTCGCACCGGACGCGAGCGGCTGCATCGCGATGTGCGGGTCGATCGCCAGCTCCGCCGGCGTCTCGTCCGCGACCACGATCGTGCCCTGCCCGGCCGCCGCATCCAACAGCTGGCGGCGCACCGCGGCCGGCATGACGCGTCCCGTCGGGTTCTGGAAGTCGGGCATGACGTACGCGAGCGTGGGGCTGGCGCGACGGATGCCCGCGACGAGCGCTGCGGCATCCCACCCCGTCTCAGTCTCGGTGGAGACCGGCGCGGTGACGAACCTCGCGCCGACGGCCTGGAACGCGTCGTACGCGTGCGGATACGTCGGCGACTCGATGAGCACGCGATCGCCACGGCTGAGGAACACACGCGCGATGAGGTTGATGGCCTGCTGGGCTCCGGTCGTCACGAGAATCTCGTCTGCATCGGTCGGCAGCCCGCGCTGCGTGAAGCGCGCAGCGACCGCCGACCGCAGCGACGGCAGTCCGACCGCCTCATAGCCGGTGCCGCCGAGGTACGCGGGCAGATCGCGCACGGCGCGCGCGAGGGCATCCGGCAGCAGCGAGGTGGCCGGCGGCGCCGCCTTGGAGAGGTCGAGCAGCCCCTCGCCGATCGGATCGGAGGCGGGCGCCGATCCGAGCTTGACCACGGTGCCAGAACCGCGCACACTCTGGGCGAGGCCGAGATCACGCAGCCGCTGGTACGCGGCGGCGACGGTCGTGCGGCTGACGCCCAGCCGTTCGGCCAGCTCGCGTTCCGCCGGCAGCCGGCTCTCGGCCGCCAGCCTGCCGTCGATGAGAATCAGACGGATGCGGTCGGCCAACGCCTCGTACGCCGTCGCGTCCGTGCGCCACTCGCCGAGCAGGCCGATGAGTGTCTTGGAACCGATCGGTGTGGACGTCACCAGTCCACCTTATGCAGATTGGCACTGTTCCACTAGGCCAATCGTGGGATTGGATTGACATCATGCAGCCGATCGCCACTGCCCCGACAGCCACAGTATCGACAGGCGCCGCCCTGACCGTCTCAAGCGGGTTCGCGCGCACCGCACGACGCTTCAGCCTGCCGACGCTCGCTCCGATTCGCCGCCGGCCCGCCTCGCGCACCCGGCGCATGACCCAACTGCTCATCGGCCTGTTCCTCTACGGCATCGCCATCGCCACCATGATGCAGGCGTCGATCGGCATCGAGCCGTGGGATGTGCTCGCTCAGGGCATCACGCTGCGCACCGGTATCCCGTTCGGCCTCGTGACCAACATCGTCGGCGCCCTCGTGCTCCTGCTGTGGATCCCGCTTCGGCAGCGCCCGGGGATCGGCACCGTGCTCAACGTGCTGCTCGTCGGGCCCTCCGCGCAGTTCGGCCTGTGGGCCATACCGCAGCCGAGCGAGCTGTGGGCGCGCATCCTGCTGTTCGCGGGCGGACTGGTGCTGATCGCCATCGCGTCCGGACTCTACATCGGAGCGCAACACGGGCCGGGCCCGCGCGACGGGCTGATGACCGGCCTTCACGCGCGAACCGGCCGGCCGATCTGGCTGGTGCGCACGGCGATCGAGGCGACGGTGCTCCTCATCGGCTGGCTGCTCGGGGGCAACGTCGGCTGGGGCACTCTCGCGGTCGTCGCCTTCATCGGGCCGCTCGTGCACCTGACCATCCCGTTGTTCGCGCTGCAGGTGCAGCCCCGCACACTCGGGCGGGCCGACGTCTGCGACGAGGGACCGGCATCCGACCCGGGCCGTTTGATCGAGACGGATGTCGCGGCTCGCGCCCGCGTCGCACCCGACGGTTCCGGTTGGCCGTTCGCCCGTCGCTGAGGCGAGCCGTTTCGCCGAACTCGTGCCGCACCGAGTACGAAGCGGCTACGCCAACCGCGACGTGTCGATCATGATGCGGTCGTGGCGCTGCGGGTCGGCGAGGACGGGCAGTTCGCGACCGATGGCCGCGATCGTCTGCTGCTTCTGCACGCTGCTGAACCCGATGCGCATCACCGTCGAGTAGCCGGAATTGCCGCCGACCGGAGTCACGTCGAGGGTCAGATCCCAGACACCGCCAGGTGCCGTCGGCACGCCCGCCGGCGGCTGCACGGCATACGCAGCGAGCACCCGAGCCGTCGTCGGCAGGAGTCCGAGCGCCACGGCGCCGCCGGCGAGCGCCTGGGCGCTCTCCTGCGGGGTGAGCCCGCCACCCGGCGCACCGGGAAGCGGCCGCGACGGGTCGCCGATGACGCTCGGCGAAGCGAAGACCGAGGCCCCCGTGGCCTGCGCAGCGGCCATTTGTTGCGCCTGCTGGGCGGCATACATCTGCGCCACCTCGCGGTTCGTCGGCATCTGATCCCACCTGATCTTCAGGCGGTCGGGATGCTCCCGGTCGAACGTCACGGGAAGCGTCTGGCCGGGCTGCGGCCACTTGGCCACCGGCGTTGCCAGCGAAGAGTGGTGCACCGAGGTCGGCGTCACGCCAGGACCCGAGACGACACCGTCCATCGAGCAGTTCTCGTACACGGCGCCGCCGGACGCGATAGAACAGGAGACCAGATTGAACTGGCCGTCGACCGGATCCTTGATTCTGTTGAACAGTCCCATAACACTCCCCACGCGAATCACCCAACGCTAGCGTGGCGCTCGCCTCGGCCAGACCGAGCTGAAAGGGGCAACGCTGACGGGCATCCATGCGTCCAAGGCGGACTTCAGCCAGGACGACCTCGCCGGCCTATCCCTGCGGGGCGCCGACCTGCGCGGGGCCGACCTCACTCAGACGACCCTGAAGGATGCCGATCTCACGAACGCGGACCTCACGAACGCGGCCCTCACGAACGCCACGCTCGTCCAGGCAGACCTCTCGGGGGCGAAGCTCACCGGTGCAAAGATCTCCGGCGCCGCGCTCGATCAGGCAGATACCACTGGGACGAGGGTTGAGGGCAGCTCGGGCGCCTTCCCACTGGATGCTTACTCGGCGCTTCTCACGTTCATCCTGTCGCTCATCGTGTTCATCCCGAGCCTGCGCACGTCGCAGGGTCGCGCTGCTGCGTGGCTCGCCCTGCTGATCGTCGCGGCCGGATCCGCTGCCGAACTGGTCTCGGTGATCGGCTGGGCACCGACGCTGGACGCCCTGATCGTCCTGCCGCTCCTCCCGCCGATCGTCTTCCTGGCGATCTACGTCGGCACCTCGCTGCACAAGATGCGCGGCGGATGGGCAGCGGCCGTTTCGGTGCATCCTGCCACTTTGAGCATCCGCGGCCACCTTGCGTGGCTGCACTTGCTCAAGGTGGCCGCGAACGCGGCATCCGGATGTCCACTTGCCTTCGAGCGCGCTCGAATCCGTAGCGTCGTGGGTATGACGAAGACATCACGGAGCAAGACATGGATCATCACCGGCGCAACGTCCGGGCTGGGACTCGCCCTGACCACGGCGGCTATCGCATCCGGGGACCGCGTCCTCGGCACGGCGCGGCGATCCGAACGTCTCGACGGGTTGGTCCGTGAGTTCGGCGAGAGCTTCGTGCCGGTGCGTCACGACGTGCGTGACATCGACGGCGCGGCGGCAACGATCGAGCGTGCGATCGACGCGTTCGGCGGCGTCGACGTTCTCGTCAACAACGCCGGGGGCGGTCTTGTCGGCGCCGCCGAGGAGGTCACCGATGATGAGTTGCGCGACATGCTCGCGCAACATCTTTTCGGGCCGGCTGCCTACGTGCGAGCCGCGCTGCCCCACATGCGCGCCGCCGGGCATGGTGCGATCGTGCAGATGAGCAGCCAAGGCGGTCGGCGAACCTTCCCAGCGGTCGGCAGCTATTCCGCCGGCAAGTTCGCCTTGGAGGGTTGGTCGGAGGCTCTTGCCGGCGAGGTTGCACCGTTCGGTATCCGCGTGCTGATCGTGGAGCCGAGCCGCTTCCGCACGAGGTTCAACCAGCAGGACGTGCTGCTTGATGCAAAGCGCAATCCAGAGTACGACGGCGTGATCGGCACAGTGCGAACGGATATGTCGGGCGCCGACGGATTGCAGGAGGGCGATCCCGTTCGTGCGGCGGCGGCCATCCGACTCGCACTGGAGTCCCCGGATGCCCCGCTACGGCTCCCTCTCGGAGCCGCGGCCGTTCGCAACATCGCCGCCGCCTACCAGCGATCGCTCGATGAGCTCCGCACCTGGACGGCGGTGAGCGAGTCGGCCGACTTTCCCGACGCGGTGTCGGCAACGCGCGCTTTCTGAGGACCTACGGTGTGATCATGGCGACAGACGTACTGATCGAGCAGCTTCTGCGAGTGCCGGAGGATTCCGGCACGTCGACGATCGCGACTCTTGATGGGCTCCTGGACGATTCGACGATCGAGGCTTCGGCAGCGCCCAAAAGCGTGGCCGAAGCCGCCCGGCTCGTTGGTCTGACGGCGCACACACTGCGTTATTACGAGCACGAGGGCCTGGTGCGACCGGCACGGAACTCGTCGGGGTATCGCGAGTACTCGGCGTTCGACCTGCGACGTCTCGTCTTCCTCACACGGATGAGGGTCTCTGGCATGACGATGCACGACCTCAAGCGCTACATCGCGCTCGTGGAGCAAGGAGACCCGACCATCTCCGAGCGCCGCACGATCATGCTCGAGCAGCGTGAGCGCATTCGGCGGCAGCTTCGGGGCCTGGAACTGGCCCTCGAGACCACCGAATACAAGATCCATGTCTACGGCGGCACACCCGACGCCTCCTGATCTGACAGCACCCGGCGGGGCGCGCGGGTGCGTTAGAGGTTGCTCTCCGCGTACACACGCATCGCGTCGCGCACGAACGCGGCGCTTTCCGATCCGCCGTAGTGCGCGGCGAAACGCTCGTCGGCGACGTACATCTCGCCGAGGCCGATGAAGTACTCCTTCGTCGGGCGGCCGTCCTTGCTCCCCGGAGTCCCCGGCACACTGCCGAGCCACTTCGCTTGTCGCGCAGCGAGCGCTTGCGCTTCGTCGCCGGCCGGGTCGATGCCGCGGGCGGCGGCATCCTTCCAATCGTCGCTCAGCGATTGCTGGCGCTGCTGCCACTCCGCCCGCTCAGCGTCGCTCATGCCGCGCCACCAGGCGTCGCCCTTCGCGTACGCGTCCTTGCCCCAGCGCTCCTCGACCTCCTCCTTGTACTGCGTGTGATCGAATCCGTCGAATGCCGTCTCGGCCATGATCGGTTCTCCTCTCTGTAGTGCGTCGATGGTGGATGCGACGGATGCCGCTTGCCTCGCCAGCCGGTCCCGCTCGGCCTGCAGCCAACTCAAGTGGTGCTGCAGCGCCGGTACCGCGTCGGTCTGCCGTTCCAGCGCCTCCGCGATGGCCGGCAGCCGCAGCCCGAGCCCGCGCAGCAGCAGGATGCGCTGCAGCCGCACGAGCGCGTCGCCGTCGTAGTAGCGGTAACCGTTCTGGCCGATGCGGCTCGGCTTCAGCAGCCCGATGTCGTCGTAATGACGCAGCGTGCGACTCGTCGTGCCGGTCAACCGGGCCAACTGCTGAATCGAGCGTTCGTGCTCGGCAGCGGCCGTGGCATCCGTGTCATCCGTCATGTCTCTGACGATAAAGGTTGACGTTGCGTCAATGTCAAGCGTCGCGCGCCGTCGCCAACGGCTTTCATCTGCAGACGAGGTTCTGCGCTCACGCGATTCATACGCCCGCCACTTGCAACATCCAAGAACGCGATATATCGTGTTACTCATCAGTCGCGATATATCTCGATTGTCCGAATGAAACTTCCCGAAGAAGAAAGGTACCGACGATGACTCAGGAACGCTGGCTCGTGATGCCAGGTGAGAGCAAGACCATCGACTTCGAGGTCGTGCGCAAGCTCAAGGTGAGCCTCGTCGGCGGGCAGGTCGATGTGATCGGGCACGACGAGCCGACCGCTCGCGTCGAGGTGAACGACGTCGATGGCAAGGAGCTCAAAATCTCCATCGACGGCGACACCCTCGAGGTCGACCACCCACAGTGGCGCTGGGACAACTTCATCGACGTGTTCCGCTCCTGGCGCGGCAAGGCGCGAGCGGATGTCACCATCCTCGTTCCCCGTGACGTCGTGCTGAAGCTCGGCGTCGTGTCGGCGACGGCGCTGGTCAGCGGACTGGTCACTGACGCGAAGCTGAACACCGTCAGTGGTGAGATCACGACCGACGGCTTGATCGGAGACGTCGACCTCAACACGGTCAGCGGCGAGCTCACGGCACGTGACCACCGCGGCGAGGTGACAGCCCACACGGTCTCCGGCGACATCACGGTGTCGGGCAGCGTGCCGAAGTTCTCGGTCGACGGCGTCAGCGCGAACATCTACCTCGACCTGTTCGACGTGCCCTTCAACGTGAACACGAACACGGTCTCCGGTGACGTCACCCTGCGCATCGACGAGGGGATCGGCGTGCGCTACCGCATCAACACGGTCAGCGGCGTCGCCCACCTCGACGGCACGACGATCGTGCGCGGGTCGATGGGAAAGACGTTCACCCACCAGACCGGCACGCTGGAGGGCCGCTGGCTCGACATGTCGTCCAATTCGGTGTCGGGCAACCTCTCCGTCGTACGCCGCACACCTGCTGCATCGCAGCAGAGCACGGATGCCACGAGCGGCGCGGCATGACCCCCGCGGTGTTCTCGCACGGAAGCTTGCGGCTGTACCTGCTCAGTCTGCTCGACGAGTCCCCGAAGCACGGCTACGAACTCATCCAGGCGCTCAGCGATCGCTTCGGCGGCACATACAGTCCGAGCGCCGGCACCATCTATCCGCGGCTGGCGAAGCTCGAGGAGGAGGGCCTGGTCACAAAGACCGCCGTCGGCCGCAAGACGGTGTACGCGATCACCGACGCGGGGCGCGCTGAGCTGCAGTCACGGGCATCCGATCTCGACGACATCGAGCACGAGGTCACCGACTCGCTGCGTCGCATGGCCGACGAGGTGCGTGCCGGCGTGACCGAGGCGATGAAGAGTCTGCGCGCCGACCTCGCCACCGCCGCACGCGAGGCGAAGCAGGACGCCAAGGAGCAGGCGAAGCGAGGCACCGCATCGACGGCGAGAGTCTTCGATCTGCAGGCAGAGTCGCGATTCGCGCTCCGCGAGGCTGAGATCGTGCTGAACGAGTTCCGTCAGCAGGTGCGCTCCGACTTGCGGCGGGCATCCGGACTCGGCGGAATTCCGGATGCCGTCGTCGCGGACCTGCGAGGCGACCTCGCGAAGGTGCGCGACGACATCGTGCGCCGGCTCTCACTCTGAGCCAGGCGTAGTCGCCTTCGCAGCGTCGCGATCGCGTACGGCGTGCGCCGTGCCTCAGTCAGGCCACCCGTCCGGTCTCCGTGACGGTGCCGTCCGGGCAGTGCATGAACACGTGCCCTTCCTCTTTCTCCGTGCGATGACCGGCGAGCGACTGGCCGCAGAGCGGACACGTCGTGGCGTGCGGTGACTCAGCACCGTAGGGGCCGAGCGGCGGGGGTCCCAGCACCGGGATCAGTTTGCCGTCCAACCACTCGGCCGCATGGGCCAGGCCGTGCGCGTGGACCGTTTCGCCACTCGTTTTGCGTGGCATGCCGCCAGGTTAAGCCCACACCCCCGGAAAGGCTCCGCCCTCTGCCGCCGGTCGACCAGCAGGGGCGCTACGAAGTGCGTGGAAACCGCCGCTGAACGGGCGAAACGTCGTGTAGGCCGTGCGCGCGCCGTTACTACGCTGTGGGTTCGCTCGGCGGCCCGACGCGCTGACTTGACAGCCATTAGGCAGGTAGTAGTGTCATCCCTCGTGACAAATGAGGGGAAGGTCCCCGGGCTAGACGGTCGCACCGCAAAACGGTGGCTGATCGGGGAACCTCTACCCAGCGAGAAACTCGAGGGGCAGCTGCTCCCCAAGCACCTCGCTCTGCCGATCTTCGCGAGCGACGCGCTGTCGTCTGTGGCCTACGCGCCGCAGGAGCTCATGATGGTGCTCCTGATCGGCGGCGTCGCCTTCCTGGCCTACTCGCCGTGGATCGCTCTCGCGGTCATCGTGCTTCTGCTCACGGTGGTCGCGTCGTACCGACAGCTCGTCAAGGCGTACCCGTCGGGCGGCGGCGACTACGAGGTCGCGCACAAGAACCTGGGCGAGAAGGCCGGCCTGGTCGTGGCATCCGCTCTGCTCGTCGACTACGTCATGACGGTGGCCGTCTCGGTGGCCAGCGGCGTGGACAACATCATCTCGGCGTTGCCGTTCCTCAGCGAGTTCCGCGTCGAGCTGGCCGTGGGGTTCGTCATCCTGATCGCCGCCATGAATCTGCGTGGCGTTCGTGAGGCGAGCAAGGCCTTCGCGGTGCCCACCTACCTCTTCATCGGGTCCATCGTCGTCATGATCGTGACGGCGCTGATCCGAACCGCTCTCGGCTTCGCGCCAGTGGCGGAATCGGCGCAGTACGCGGTGAAGACCGAGGGCGTGGCCCAGGCCGCCATGATCCTGCTCCTGCTGCGCGCCTTCTCCAGTGGATGCTCCGCCCTCACCGGCGTCGAAGCCGTCGCCAATGGCGTGCCCGCGTTCCGCACACCTAAGATCCGCAACGCGCGGACGACGCTGCTGCTGATGGGCGGCATCGCGATCTTCCTCTTCGCGGGGCTGATGGCCGTCTCGCTGATCAGCGGCGTGCACTACGCAGAGAATCCCTGCGATCTGATCGGGTGGAAGCAGTGCAGTACGGAGCCGCAACGGTCTCTGGTCGCGCAGCTGGCATCCGCGACCTTCGGCAACAACTCGATACCGTTCTTCATCGTGCAGGCGGCGACAGCCATCGTGCTGCTGCTGGCCGCGAACACGGCGTTCAACGGGTTCCCGCTTCTCGGCTCTGTGCTGGCCCGCGACTCCTACGCACCGAAGGCGCTCTCCACCCGCGGTGATCGCCTCGTGTTCTCGAACGGTGTGATCGCCCTGGCGCTGGCCGCGATCGTGCTGCTGATCGTCTACGAGGCGAACCTCACCAACCTGATCCAGCTCTACATCATCGGTGTGTTCGTGTCGTTCACCCTGGGTCAATCCGGCATGGTCAAGCACTGGATCACGCTGCTGCGCGGTGGCGCGACCGAGCGGTTCAGCATCATCCGCTCACTGTGCATCAACGCGTTCGGCGCGCTGCTGACGTTCAGCGTGCTCGTCGTCGTCACGATCACCAAGTTCACCCACGGAGCGTGGCTGGTGTTCATCATGATGCCGATCCTGTTCCTGCTCATGATGGGCGTGAACCGGTACTACCGGGACGTGGCCAAAGAGGTCGAGGTCGATCCGACCACCACCTTCGGCGCCAGCGGCGACCACGCGATCGTGCTCGTCGGCAAGATGCAGAAGCCGGTGTTGAAGGCCCTGGACTATGCGATCGCCGCCAGACACCAGTCGATCGAGGCTGTGCACATCTCCGTCGAGGACGAATCGACCGACCTGCTGCAGCAGCAATGGCACGACATGAACATCCACGTGCCCCTCACGATCATCGAGTCGCCGTACCGCGACTTCGGCATTCCGTTGATCAAGTACATCAAGCACAGGCGTGAGGAACGCGGCTCGGAGGTGACGACGGTGTACCTGCCGCAGTACATCGTCGGGCACTGGTGGGAGGGCATCCTGCACAACCATCGCGCCCGCCGCATCTCCAAGCAGCTCATGCTCATGCACGGCGTGACCATCGCGCTCGTTCCGTGGCTGCTCGATTCGACGGAGCTCATCTACGGTCGCCGATCGCGTCCGCTGCCGGGGCAGGATCGTCGTGGTGAACCGATTCGCGCCATTCCCCGACGGCCCCTTGCGCCGGCGAGTGCCGCCGGTGCGTCGCGCGGACGACGGGATGCCGCAGCCAAGCCGACGACAGCGACCCCCGAGACACCGCGCCGCGGCCAAGACGGCACACCGACCCCCGGTCAAGGCGGAACCCCGGCGTCCGGCCAGCACGGCACCGCAGCATCCGGGCAGCCCGACTCGAAACAATCGGGCGACGACACGCCGACGCCGACGCACGCCGGCCGCCGCTGAACCCTCAGGCCGCTCGCGTGGGCAGCGGCATCACCTCGCGGCTGCGGAAGTGCTCGTACACGACCGACGTTCGCACGTCGGCGATCTCGGGACGCTGCGTGAGCCTGTCGATCACGAACGCGTAGAGCGCGTCGTTGTCGGGCACGGCGACGTGCACGATGAAATCCTCGGTTCCGCTGGTGACGAAGACCCCGATCGTCTCGGGCAGCGCGGCGACCCAATCGCGGAACGACTCGATCCGCTCGCGCGAAGGCGGCCGGATGCGCACGGCGATGAGCGCCTGAACGCCACGGCCGACCGCGTTCAAGTCGACGTCCAGCGTGGCACCACGGATGACGCCTCTGCGCTGCAACGCCCTGGTCCGCTCCAGCGCCGTGCTGGGTGAGACGCCCACGGCGGCCGCCACGTCGCGATTGCTCGTGCGCGCGTTCGACTGGAGCACGCGCAGAATCGCCTGATCAAGTTCATCCATGTCGCCTATTGTTCCGTCTTTGCCGAATTTCGTTCGACCAGCCGCACACGACATTGCACTTTCTTCTATCTTTGACGGGTTCTTCCGATCGCAAACCGAAGGGATCTGATGTCGATGATCACCACCGACCACACCGTGGGATTCACGGAGGACGAGATCGACACGTCCGCGCCGACACGATCCACGCGGCTGAAATGGGTCATCATCGTCAACGACCGTCTGCCGTCCGGCCGAGCCGTCAACGCAGCGGTCTGCGCAGCCGCGGCGACGTCCCGGCGCGTCACGGGCATTCTCGGCAGCGCGGCCGTCGACGCCGACGGAAACACCCACGAAGGTCTCCCTTGGGCCGGGTGCTCGATTCTGGTCGCCGACACCGCGATGCTGCGACGCATCCGTCTCAAGGCGGCCGGATCACCCGGCTGTTTCGTCGCCGACACACCGCTGGCCGCGCAAGAGACCCGCGTCTACGACGAGTATCTCGACACCTTGCGTTCCGTCGCCGCCGATCAGATCGACTACTCGGCGATCAGTCTCGTCGGCCCGCGCAATCGCGTCGATCGCATCACCGGGCGTCTACCGTTGATGCCGTGAGCCGCAAGTCGAGGCATCGACCGTCTCAACTCATGCGCTCACCGGCATCGGCCGCAAACGGAAGACTGGGATGACGGGCGGCGGTCTGCCCGAGAAGCCGATGGAGTTGTGGAAAACAATGCGGAAGATGGGCCCCAGCACAGCGGGACGACTGTCGAGTTACACGGACGCGGTGTTCGCCGTCATCATCACCATCATGGTGCTGGAGCTCCGGCCTCCCGCTTCCGCGGATTTCACGGCATTGCTCGCACTCTGGCCGACCGTGATCAGCTACGTCGTGAGCTACGCGTTCATCGCGATCATCTGGATCAACCATCACTACCTGATGGGCTATATCTCCGTTCCCTCGTTGCGCCTCATCTGGCTCAACTTCGGCCACTTGTTCTTCGTGTCGCTGCTGCCCTTCGCCACGGCCTGGATGGCTGAGACCGTGCTGGCGCGCGGGCCGGTCGTCACCTACGCGTCGTTGTTCGTCCTGACCGACGGAATGTACAACCTGTTCGAGCGAGAGATCCTGCGGAACTCGTCCGAGTTCTCGGCGAGCGAATATCGAGCTACCCGACGCCGATCGCTTCTCGCGCTGCTCTTGTTCGCCGTGGCGGCCGGACTGGCCGCGATCGAGCCGTGGCTCGGGTTCGGCGTGATCTGTGTCGCCTTGGCGCTTCACCTGGTGCCCGATGTGAGCGGTTGGCGGAGAGTACCCAGACGAGCACGTCGCAGCAGGCGGCTGGCGCCCTGACCGACACCCTGTGCACAGCTGTTCGCCCTGAGCCGTCGATCCGACTCTCCTCCGCAGCCACTTCGCGCAACCACAGCCAGGCGTTGTGGCTGCACGCAACACGTGGCCGCGAACGCTCGGCCTCGCTACGCTTCTGCGCGTTTGGGCTCGACGTCGTAGCCGAGCGCGGTCAGCACGCGGACCGCGCCGCTCTTGCCACCTTCGAAGTCGGCCGAAGCCAGACGGTCACCCGTCGCAAGCTCGTACGCGGCGCCGAGTATGGCCTTGGGCGGATACGCACGTCCTGCTTCCACCAGGTCGTAGGTGGTCGTGGGGGCGAAGCCGAACCGCGAGAAGAACGCATCCGCTCCCAGGTGGTCGTACTCGTGCAGTGCGGATTCGACGTGCTCGGTTGTAACCAGGGACCAATCGATCGCGCGCGCCATCGTCCTACCACCTCTCTCGCGCGGCGTCGCAGACGCCGACTTCCCGTTGTGCAGGTTAGCCCGTCGTCGGGGTCGGCGGGGCACAATCGTCGGACACGGAGATCATCGGCGAGAGGAAGAAGAACGTGGCCATCAGTCTCGGGGACAGCAAGGTAGTCGTGGTCGGCCGAGGATCAGGCATCGCGAGGGCCATCGCCCTGGCCGCCTCGGCCGCGGGCGCCGACGTCATCGTCGCAGGCCGCCATCCGGACGACCTCGACGACGCCTATCGGTCCGAAGGATTCCGCGCGGAGCGCGTCGACCTCAACGACGAAGGATCGGTCGCCGCGCTGGCGGACCGCCTTGGACGGGTCGACCACATCGTCAGCACCGCCTCTGCGCGAGCCCGCGGAGACCTGCGAGACCTCGACCGCGACGCGGTGAGGCTCTCCTTCGACACGAAGGTGGTCGGGCCGTTGATGCTGGCGAAGCACTTCGCCGACCGATTCAACCCCGGCGGTTCGTTGACGATCTTCTCCGGCGTCGCGGCGTTCAAGGTGGCCACAGGATTCTTGGGCGTCGCTATCACGAACGGCGCGGCGGACACGCTCGCTCGTTCGCTCGCCCTGGAGATGGCTCCCGTGCGCGTCAACGCCGTCTCTCCCGGTGTGATCGACACCGGTGCCTGGGACGGACTGGGAGAACAGGGTAAGGCCGACTACTTCGAGCACTTCCGCACGCACAACCCGGCCAGAAGAATCGGCTCCGCCGACGACGTCGCCGAGGCGGTCCTCTTCGCGATGACGAACGAATTCCTCACCGGCGCGAACCTGCACGTCGACGGCGGGGAACCGCTCACCTGATTCGTCAGGGCTCGTCGGGCACCGCCGGCGGATGCGACGATCTGATCACGAGCTCGGGAGTGACGAGCCGGTGGCGCGGGGCATCCGGTGCACCCTCGAGCAGGGCGAGAACGCCTTCCGCTACTTCGCCTAACCGCTGATCGACGCTCGAGAAACCCATCGCCGCCGAGACGGGCGTGTTGTCGAACCCCACGACGGGCAGCGCCGCCTGCTCTCGTACCACCGCTCCGAGCGCGAGGCTGTCGCTCGCGGCGACCACGGCCTCGAGGTCGGGCACCCGCGCGGCCAGACGCGACGTGGCATCCCGCCCAGCGGCCACAGTGTCGACGCCGGCCTCCTGCAACCGGTCGAGGTCCTCGCCGAGGCCGGCGGCCTGCATGGCGTCGACCCAGCCGCCCCTGCGCTCGTCGCCGGTACCCGACCCGCCCGGCCAGCCGACGAATCCGATGCGCTGCAGACCTCGTCGAAGCAGTGACTCGGTCGCGTCGCGCACACCGGCGCGCCCGTCGACATCGACCCACGGATGCCGCGGGTCGTTCATGTCGTCGATGCCCCACGGGCGGCCGAACGTGACGAACCGCTGCGCATGTTCGATGAGCCACTCGGTGCGGGGGTCGCCGTGGAACGTCGAGGTGAGCACGAACGCGTCGACGTCGGAGCCGTCGATCAGGCGGCCGAACTGCCTGATCTCGTCCTCTGGACTCGTGGCTGTGAAGAGCAGGATGCGCAGGCCGACGGCATCCGCCTGCTCGGTCAGCGCGTGCAGGAACCTGTCCAGGATCGAACCGGAAATGCCGTCGACCATGGGATCGAGGCGGATGCCGATGGTCGAACTCTTCTGCGTGCGCAACCGGCGAGCTGACGCATGCGGGCGGTATCCCAACCGTTCGATCGCCTCGCGCACGCGCTCACGTGTGTCAGGCCGCACGATGTCCGGAGCGTTCAGCACGTTCGACACGGTCTGGCGGGAGACACCGGCGGCGAGCGCGACGTCGTGCACGGTCGGCAGTCGTGACATCGGTTCCTCCTCGTCGACGGCGACGGATGGTGCGGGTGTCGGCCCCTTCGCACGAAGCCGCAGCGCGACGGGGTTGCCTTGACACGGCATGCGTCGCGGGTTACTTTGACCGTACACGAATTTGAACGATCAAATGAGTCAGCGACTCGGTCTTTTGATCGTTCTAATCACCGCGAGGACGCCACAGTCGCGTGTCGCGCGGTCCATGCACACAAGGAGTCACACCATGCAAAGACGCACACGATGGCTGGCGTCCGGCGCGCTCGCGGTGGCAACCGCACTCGCGCTGAGCGCCTGCGGTTCAGGTTTCAGCGGCAGTAGCAGCACGTCGACGAGCGGGGCCCTCACCTCCTCGAAGAAGCCACTGACCGTACTGATCGGCTCGAGCGGGCCGGCCGAGACGAAGGCCGTGACCAGCGCCGTCGGCGACTGGTCGAAGTCGTCGGGCACCGACGCCAAGGTTCTCGCGGCGAACAACCTCGACCAGCAGCTCGCGCAGGGCTTCGCGGCCAAGAAGCCCGCGGATGTCTTCTACCTGTCCACCGGAGCGCTTGCGGGATACGCCTCCAACGGCGATCTTCTTTCCTACGGCAGCATGCTTTCGAACAAGAGCGACTTCTACCCGAGCCTCGTGAAGTCCTTCACATACAACGGGCAGCTCTACTGCGCACCCAAGGACTTCTCGACGCTGCAGCTCGTCATCAACACCGACATGTGGAAGGCGGCGGGACTCACGTCCTCCGACTACCCCAAGACCTGGGACCAGCTGGAGGCCGTCGCGAAGAAGCTCACCACGTCGTCGCACGTCGGGCTGAGCATGAACGGGCAGTACGAGCGGATGGGCGCCTTCATGGTGCAGGCCGGCGGCAATTTGATGAACGCGGACAGCACGAAGGCGACCGCCAACAGCGCGGCCAACGTCTCGGCGCTCACCTACCTGAAGAAGCTCCTGAACGAGGGCGTCATGAAGACGGCGAAGGACCTCGGCCAGGGTGACGGCGGCCAGGCGCTCGGCACAGGCCAGGCGGCCATGACGGTCGAGGGCAACTGGGTGCAGGGCGAACTCTCGAACGACTACCCGAACGTGAAGTACACGGTCGTGCAGTTGCCGGCAGGCAAGGCCGGCATGGGAACGCTGCAGTTCAGCAACTGCTGGGGCATCGCGGCCGACAGCCCGAACCAGAAGGCGGCACTCAAGCTGGTCGAGCAGCTCACGACCAAGCAGGACCAGCTCGCGTTCTCGAAGGCGTTCGGCGTGATGCCGTCGATCAAGTCCGCGGCGTCGGAGTGGAAGAGCGAGAACCCCGCGTCGGCGGCGTTCCTCGAGGGTGCGTCGTACGCGCAGGGCGTGCCGACAGCCAAGGGCTCGGCCGACGTCGTCACGAACCTCGACTCGCAACTCGAGAGCCTGGCGACGAGCGATCCGAAGACGCTCCTCGACCAGACGCAGAAGAACCTTCAGGCGCTGCTGAAGTAGCACCGTGACGACAACCACGATCCGCCCTCACCGCTCGAACATCCGACGCGGTGAGGCAGCGTCGGGGTGGCTCTTCACCGCTCCGATGCTGATCTTGCTTGGACTCTTCCTGGTCATCCCGGTGCTGATGGCACTCTGGGTCAGCTTCTCGGACTGGGGCGGGAACGGCAGCCCGTTCTCGGGCAACGTGCACTTCGTCGGCACGCAGAACTACCAGAGCATCTTGAGCGGCGGCGGCCTCGCCGAGCAGAACTTCGGCACGTCGCTGCGCAACAACGCCTGGTACGTGGTCCTCGTCGTGCCCATCCAGACCGCCGTGTCGTTGTTCCTCGCCGTGATGGTGAACCGCGCCGTACTGCGGGGTCGCGGATTCTTCCGCACGGCGTTCTACTTTCCGTCGGTCACCAGCTCGGTCGCGATCACGGTGCTCTGGCTGTTCCTCTTCAGCACGACCGGAGCCATCAACAAGGTGCTGTCGTGGGTCGGCATCCACGGGCCGAACTGGTTCAACGACCCCGACGGCATCCTGCATCTCTTCCTCGGCCTGTTCGGCGTGCAGAGCGGACCGGCGTCGCTCACCTCGAGCGGATTCCTCGGCGTCACCTGGTGGGACTGGCTGGCGGGTCCGTCGGTGGCCATGTCCGCCTTCATCCTGATGGCCGTCTTCACGACGAGCGGCACGTTCATACTGTTGTTCATCGCCGCACTGCAGAACCTGGGCGGCGACATCCAAGAGGCCGCCATGATCGACGGCGCGAACGGATGGCAGCGGTTCTGGCGCATCACGCTGCCGCAACTGCGCCCGACGCTCTTCACCGTGCTCACCCTCGGGCTGATCGGATGCTGGCAGGTCTTCGACCAGATCTACACGGGCACCCAGGGCGCACCGGGCAACACGACGCTCACGCCCGCCTACCTTTCGTACACGTCCGCGTTCACGAATCAGGCGTGGGGTCAGGGCGCGGCGATCGCCTTCATCCTCTTCGTCATCATCGTCGCTTTCACCATTCTGCAGCGCTGGATCCTGCGCGAGCGCACGGTGTCGAAGCGCCGCATGAGGGCGTATCTGCCGAAGACCGAGGTTCCGCTGGAAGGAGGTTCGCGATGACCACCGGTGTGAACGCACAACAGCTGTCGGTCGCGGCGACCACCGGCAAGGATCATCCGAAGCCCCGACGTCCTCGGGCTCCGCGGTCGCGCAGGGCGATCATCGCCACGTCGGTGATCTATGCGGTCCTCGTCGTGCTCGCCGTCGTCTACATCTTCCCGTTCCTCCTGCAGGTCGCCACGGCGTTCAAGACCAATCCGGATGCCACCGCCAACCCGGTCTCGCTGATCCCGACCACGTGGAGCACCGCTGCCCTGCAGCAGCTCTTCGTGAACTCGGACTTTCCGCTCTGGTTCATGAACTCGGCGATCGTGACGATCTTCGTCACGTTCGGCCGCGTCTTCTTCGACTCGCTCGCCGGCTACGCCCTCGCCCGGCTGCATTTCCGCGGCCGAAACGTGATCTTCGCGGGCCTGATCGCCGTGATGGCCGTTCCTGCTGTCGTCCTGATGATCCCGAAGTTCCTGGTGATCAACCAGCTCGGCATCTACGACTCCTACACCGGCATGATCGTTCCGCTCCTCGTGGACGCGGCGGGCGTGTTCATCATGAAGGGGTTCTTCGAGTCGATCCCGGTGAGCGTCGAGGAACAGGCACGCATCGACGGCGCAGGGACGTTCCGGCTGTTCTGGTCGGTCGTGCTGCCGATGGCGAGACCGGCGCTCGTGACGATCATCATCCTGTCGTTCCAGGGGTCGTGGAACGAGCTGGCGCAGTTCATCATCTCGGCGCAGAGCCCGTCGCTCACGACACTGACGAAGGGCGTCGCCTCGTTGAGCAGCGGCCAGCTCGGGCAGGGGAACCAGTACCCGCTCAAGCTCGCCGCTGCGGCGATCATGACCATCCCGGTCGCGGTGATGTTCTTCGTCTTCCAGCGCCGCATCATGAACAACAGCGAAGGCGCCGTCAAGGAATAGCGACCGCGTCGCGTCGCCGAAGGGAACCATGCAAGAACACCGTCAACCGCTGCTCAGCGACCAGATCATCGTGCTGCGCGCACCGACCCAGCTGTGGTCCGACCGCACGGGGGATGCCGGAGCGGCAGACATCCACGGCCTCTACCACGGCGATGTGCGCGTGCTCTCGGGAGTCGTGCTGACCGTCGATGGCAGACGGCCGGAGTGGATCTCCGTCGCGCCGCACGGGGCATCCGCTGCGACGTTCACCGGCGTGCTGCGGCACCTCGACGGCGAGGGCGCTGACCCTCGAGTGCGCATCGATCGCGAACGCACCGCGACGACGGATGCCGTCGAGGAGCGCATCGTCGTGCGCTCGGCACGCGACGTGCCGGTGCGCACCAGGGTAGAGGTCGAACTCGCACCGGCCTTCACGCCGATGCAGGACGTGAAGGCGGGCATCCACGTCAGCCACGACTGGGGTTCGACGCTGCGCGATGACGGAGCCGAATGGTCGGACGGCGCGACGACCGCGACGCTGCAGGCGCCGGGATCCGCAGTCCGGTCAGAGCGCGAGAAGACGGTCGTCTCGTGGGGCGTCGAGCTGCCGCCGCAGAGCTCCGTCGAACTCACGTGGCGCGTCGCGATGGCGGATGCCTCGTCGGTGGTCGCTGGAGCGACCGACGCACCTGCGTGGGAGGGATTCTCCGTCGAGAGCGGTGACTCGAGGCTGAGCCGGTGGGTGACCACCGCGCTCTCCGACCTCGACGCGCTGCGCATGTCGACGACGCGGGAGCCGGGCGACGAGTTCTTCGCCGCCGGCGCCCCCTGGTTCTTCACCCTGTTCGGCCGCGACTCGATCTGGGCGGCGCGCTTCCTGCTGCCCGCCTCGACCGAGCCCGCTCTGGCGACGCTCAGGGTGCTCGCCGCGTTCCAGGGAACACAGACCGATCCCGAGACGGCCGAGCAGCCGGGGAAGATCATGCACGAGCTGAGGGCGGGTTCGTTGTCCCTCCCCGACCACGGGATCACGCTGCCGCCGCTCTATTACGGCACGATCGACGCGACGCCGTTGTGGGTGTGCCTGCTGCACGACGTATGGAAGTGGGGCGCGCGGGATGCCGACATCGCTCCCCTGCTGCCGCACCTCGAGGCTGCCATGGCATGGATGCGCGACAGCGGCGACAGCGACGGCGACGGCTTTCTCGAGTACGTCGACACGACCGGCCACGGGCTCGCGAACCAGGGCTGGAAGGACTCGGGGGACTCGATCCAGTGGCGAGACGGGACCCTGGCCGATGGACCGATCGCGCTCTGCGAAGTGCAGGCCTACGCGTACGAGGCAGCCGTGCACGGCGCCGATCTGCTCGAGCACTTCGGCTTGCCTGGCGCGCACGATTGGCGCGACTGGGCTGCGCGGCTGAAGAGCCGGTTCGCCGACGAGTTCTGGGTGGACGACCCGCAGGGCGGACGCTACCCGGCCGTCGCGTTGGATGCCGGCAAGCAGCCCGTCGACTCGCTCACCAGCAACATCGGGCATCTGCTGGGCACGGGCATCCTGTCGCCGGATGAGGAGGCGACGGTCGCCGACCGCATCACGTCGCCCCGCCTGGACTCCGGATTCGGCCTGCGCACGCTGTCGACGGACTCCGCCGGCTTCTGGCCGCTCAGCTACCACGGCGGCTCGGTCTGGACGCACGACACCGCGATCGCGATCGGGGGCCTCGCGCGAGCCGGCATGGGCGAACGCGCAGGCGGGCTGATCGAGGGCCTGCTGCGCGCTGCCGAACGCTTCGACTTCAGGATGCCCGAGCTCCACTCCGGCGACGCCGCCTCCGACACCGGCACCCCGGCCCCGTACCCTGCGGCATGTCGTCCGCAGGCATGGTCGGCCGCGGCCGCGGTGGAAGTGCTCGCGGTACGCCTGGGGCTGCGACCCCACGGCGACGCGGTGTCGGCCGCGCCCGTCGCCGGCGCGGGAAGCATCAGCGTGAAGGGCGTGCGTGTGGGCGGCCGCGCGTTCGACGTCGACACCCCCGGCGACGGCACAGCCGTCGTGACGGCGTCAGCACGAGTCGAGTAGTCGACGCTGGTCGAGTAGCGGGAGAGGGTCAGATCTGCGCCATGATCTGGCGAGCGATGATGCGGCCGGAGCGGTTCGCACCGATCGTCGACGCGTACGGGCCGTAGCCGGCGAGGAAGATGCGCGGATCCGTCCAGACCTGCCCCGATTCCACCGTCACGCCGCCCTGTTTCTCACGCAGCTTGAGAGGGGCGAGGTGGCGCAGCTCCGGACGGAAACCGGTGGCCCAGATGATGGCATCCGCTGCGGTGAAGGAGCCGTCGTTCCAGCGAACGCCTTCCGGCTCGATGCGGGCGAACATCGGACGCTCCTTGAGCAGGCCACGGGCGATGCCCGCCGCGATCTTGCGGGTGAGCGGCACCCCGGTGGTGCTCACGAGGCTGGGCAACGCCTTGCCGGCGCGGGCTGCGGCATCCGCCTCGCGCACGGCCGCCACACCGCCCTCGATCGTCAGCACGGACTCCGTGTTGTAGTCGATCGGGCGACGTGATGCCCACGACACGACATCCGCCACGTTCTCGAGCTCGAGCAGAAAGCCGATCGCGCTCGTGCCGCCGCCGACCACGACGACGTTCTGACCGCGGAACTCCTCTGCAGTGACGTACCCGTTCGTGTGTACATGCCGCCCGCGGAATGTACTCGCGCCCGGGTAGTACGGAACGAACGGCGAACCCCATGTTCCGGTCGCATTCACCAGCACCTGGGCGGCCGTCTCGCCCTCGGAGTGCTGTACGACGAGGTCCGCGCCGCGGTTCACGACCGACGAGATCGTGACCGGTCGCCGCACCTGCAGGCCGAAGTGATCCTCGTAGCGACGGTAGTAACCGGCGACGATGTCCTTGGCCGGAAGCGTGCGGTCGGCGGTGTCGAAGCCGATGCCGAGTTCCTGCATGCCCGGAAGGTCGTGCACCTTGTGCGCACTGCCGAGGCGGAGGGCGTCCCATCGGAATTGCCATGCACCACCGGTGCCGGGGCCACGGTCGTAGACGACGAAATCGACGCCGGGTTCAAGCTGAAAGCGCTTCAGATAATAGGCGACGGCGAGCCCCGCCTGGCCTGCACCGATGACCACCACCTGGGCGCGTTCAGACACTGGGGACACGGTATATACCATCATGGATGACTGTGAACGAGTACCCAGGCTGGCAGTGGCCTGCATGCTAAACTCGTCGCTAGTTTTCATTCCCGTTCGGAACCCCGGTTGAGCGTCATCCGCCCCGGGCCTGTCATCGTGAGGGGGTCTCGCATGGGGCGCGGCCGTCAAAAGGCGAAGCACACCAAAATCGCCCGTGAGCTGAAGTCCTACAGCCCGACTGTGGACTACAACAAGCTCGAGGAAGAACTCACCGGGCACCCGCACGACGACGAGCGATACTCGGCATGGGCCGACTTCGAGTCGCCGGACGGGCAGCGGTCGGACGACTTCCAGGAGCGCTCGGCGGGCTGATCGCCGGAGCGCATCGCGGCGCGCATCCCTCACGGGGTGCGCGTTTTGCGTCCCTTCGCGCCCGGTGGTCGAGTAGCGCCGCCACCCCGGTGGTCGAGTACAGCGGGGCAAGGCAGGTCGGCGGCACCGATGTGACAGATGTCACGCGGATGTCGTGACGGGCGTGTGCACGTCGGCGCGAGGCTCCGCCGCAGAGTGGTCGGTATGAACGCTGAACCAGCACGGCAGACCGCGGATGCCGCCACCCAGACCCTCGCGATCGACGCTCGCGGAATCACCAAGCGCTTCGGGCGCGTGCTCGCGGTCGACGGAGTCGACCTGCGCATCGGCCAGGGCGAGGTCGTCGCTTTTCTCGGACCGAACGGCGCCGGAAAGTCCACCACCATCGACATGCTGCTCGGGCTGAGCCGACCCGACCAGGGCGAGGTGCGTGTGTTCGGCGACTCGCCGCGTGCCGCCATCGCCAACGGGCGGATCTCGGCGGTGCTCCAATCGGGCGGCCTGCTGAAGGACCTCACCGTTCGCGAGACGGTGACCCTCACCGCAAGCTTCTTCACCGCGCCGCGGCCGGTGGATGAGGTGCTCGAGCGGGCAGGCATCCTCGACATCGCGGATCGCATGGTCGGCAAATGCTCCGGCGGTCAGCTGCAACGCCTTCGGTTCGCCCTCGCGCTGCTCTCTGACCCAGGGCTGCTCATTCTCGACGAACCGACGACGGGCATGGACGTGGACGGGCGCCGAACGTTCTGGCAAGCGATCCGAGCGGATGCCTCGCGCGGCCGCACCGTCGTCTTCGCCACGCACTACCTCGAGGAGGCCGATCTCTACGCAGACCGCGTCATCCTGGTGCGCAAGGGCCGCATCGTCGCAGACGGTACGTCGGCGGAGATCAAGAACCTCGCGGCGGGCCGAGTCGTTCGCGCGAAGCTTCGCGGTGCCGACCTCGCTGTTCTGCAGACGATCGCAGGCGTGAAGTCTGCCGAGCAGCAGGGCGACACGGTGATCGTCACAACCACCGATTCCGACGCCGCTGCCCGCTACCTGCTCAACCAGACCTCCGCCGTCGACCTCGAAGTCACGTCGCACAACCTCGAAGACGCGTTCGTTGCGCTCACCGGGGACGCAGACGGTGCCGGCTCAGACATCCAAAGCACGGCCACCGCGCCTGCCCGCGAAAACGCATAAGGACGACATCATGACCACCATCTCTCCTGCACTGCAGCAACGCACAGTTCGCCCCTTCGGAGGCTTCAACCTCACCTACCTGTGGATCGAGCTCAAGCGCAAGCTGCGCAACCGACGCACCCTCGTCTTCACACTGGTGTTCCCGGTGGCCCTCTACCTGCTGGTCGGATACCCGCAGCGGGATGTCGCGCTCGGCAATGTGCCGGTGAGCGCAGGCGGTGTCTCCGTCGCCGCGTACATCATGGTGTCGATGGCTCTGTACGGCGCGATGATGTCGGCCACCGCCGCCGGCGGAGCCGTGGCCATCGAGCGCACGCAGGGCTGGAGCCGTCAGCTCAGGCTCACGCCGGTGAGCCCGATCGCCAACGTCGCCACCAAGATCGTCGCGGGGCTCGTCGTCGGGCTGGTCGCCGTGGCGGCCACGTTCGCCGTCGGCGCCGCAACCGGCGTGCGCATGCCGATCCAGGACTGGCTGTTGGCGGGACTCGCCGTGTGGCTGCTCGGCACTCTCGTCTTCACGACGCTCGGCCTGATGATCGGATACCTCGTGCCGAGCGAGAACTCGATGCAGTTCGTGAGCCTGGCGATCGTGCTGCTGTCGTTCCTCGGCGGTCTGTTCATCCCCCTCGATCAGATGCCGGCGGTGATGCACGACATCGCGGTGTGGACGCCGGTATACGGAATCGGTGAACTCGGGCGGGCACCGCTGACGGGTGACGCATTCAACATCCTGGCTCTGCTTAACGCCATCGGCTGGCTCGCCGTGTTCGCCGCAGGAACGGCGCTGCTGTTCCGCCGCGACACACAGCGCGGCTGACCGCGCCGCGAACTGCGAGAGTAGACGGATGAGTGCCATCCGGTTTCCCACGGTGCAGCTGCCGGAACCGCCAGACGATATCGACGTGACGCGACGAGTCGACGCCAGCGTGCCTGGCGCACCGCATCTGGGACGTCGCTGGTACATCGGCCCGCTCGTTGCGGTGTTCTGGCTGGCGGCTCTGCTGTCGTCGTATCTGCACGGCCCGACCAGCTTGTGGATGAATGTGCTCGCGGTTGCAGGCGGCGTCGCGTACGGCGTAGGCATCGTCGCAGCGGTTCCCGTCGCATGGCGGCTCCCGCGAAGTCACCGCCTCTGGGCATCGGTCGCGCTGTTCGCGTTGAGCTTCGTGCTCTGGCCGATCCTCGGCTGGGCAGTCGGGCAGACCTGGGTCTTCGTCGGCATCGTCATCGGTTTGAGTCTGTTCACGATGCGAGTGACGTACCTTCTCACGGGCACCCTTGTCGGGATGGCGCTCGTCTTCGAGTTGGCAGGCGGCGCGACGGTCAGCGGGGGCGTCTGGATGCCGGCGATCATCGCATCCATCACCATGATGGTCACCGGATTCGCCAGGCAGAACGCCACGATCCGCACCTTGCATGCCACTCGGCTCGAGCTGGCCGCGCTCGAGGTGCAGAAGGAGCGCGGGCGGGTGGCGCGCGACATGCACGACATCCTTGGCCACTCTCTCACGGCCATCGCCGTCAAAGCGGAACTCGCCGGCATGCTGATCGACACGGATGCCCGCCAGCAGGCGCGCGCGGAAGTCACAGCACTCGAAGACCTCGCCCGCGGCGCCCTCGCCGACGTTCGCTCGACGGTGGCCGGATACCGGGGCGTCAACGTGGTCGGCGAACTCGCCAACGCACGGTCGATCCTGGCCAGCGCCGGCATCGAGGCACAGCTGCCGTCCACGGTCGACGAGCTGGCGGCGGCGGACCGCGAGCTCGCCGGCTGGGTCGTGCGGGAAGGGGTCACGAACGTCATGCGACACTCGCGTGCGAGTCTCTGTCGCGTGACGGTCCGAGCGAATCTGGTCGAGGTCGACGACAACGGCCACGGTGCCCCCAACGACGGGGCAGACGATGGCAACGGTCTGCGCGGTCTCCGTGAGCGAGCCGAAGCCGCAGGGTGGCGGCTGAAGACCGGCTCGAGCGACCTCGGCGGTTTCCGACTCACTCTCGTGCGGGGAGATGCCGCGTGACCGATCGAACGATCAGGCTGCTGCTCGCCGACGACCAGGCACTCGTGCGCGGGGCGCTCGCCACCATGCTCGGACTCGAGTCCGACATCGAGGTCGTTGCGGAGGTGGGCCGGGGTGACGAGGTCGTGGCAGCGGCGCTCGGCACGAACCCCGACGTCGCCCTGCTCGACGTGGAGATGCCGGGCCTCGACGGCATCACGGCAGCGGCCGATCTTCGGGAGCGCGCTCCTGGCATCCGTGTGCTGATGGTGACGACGTTCGGCCGGCCGGGCTATCTGCGGCGGGCAATGAAAGCCGGCGTCGCGGGGTTCGTCGTCAAAGACACCCCCGCGAAACGGCTGGCGGCAATCGTTCGCGACATCGATGCCGGCATGCGGGTGATCGACCCGGAGCTGGCGGCGGAGTCGCTGGCCTCCGGAGATTCACCCTTGACAGAGCGAGAGACGGACGTGCTCACGTCGGCGCAATCCGGCGGGACGAACGCGGACATCGCACGTGAGCTGCACCTGTCGGAGGGCACGGTGCGCAACTATCTCTCGAGCGCGATCGGCAAAACCGGTGCGCGAACCCGCGCCGAGGCCGTGCGCATAGCGGTCGAGAACGGGTGGCTGTAGGCGCCGCGCTGGTCGGTTACAGCCAGCCGTTGGCGGAGGCCTGCGCAGCGGCATCCGCTCGGTTGCGGGCACCGGTTTTGCCGATGGCCGCCGAGAGGTGGTTGCGCACCGTGCCCTCCGAGAGGTGCAGCTGCCTGGCGATCTCGTTCACGGAGCCGCCGCGCACAGCAACTCGCAGCACCTCGGTCTCGCGTTGTGTGAGCGGCGAGCTTCCGGATGCCAGTGACTCCGCCGCCAGCGCCGGGTCCACCACCCGCAGGCCCTGCGCGACGCGGCGAACGGCATCCGCCAGCTGGGCCGCTGGAGTGTCCTTCACGACGAAGCCGCTCGCACCGGCTTCCATCGCGCGCCGCAGGTAGCCCGGCCGGCCGAACGTCGTCACGATGAGCGACCTGCACTGCGGGAGCTTGCGGTGCAGCAACTCGGCCGCAGCGAGGCCGTCGAGGCCGGGCATCTCCACGTCGAGCAAGGCGACCTGGGCGTTCGCGTCGCGGGCGGCATCCAGCACTTCGTCGCCCCTGCCGACCTGGGCCACCACTTCCAGATCGTTCTCGAGCTCGAGCAGTGCGGCGAGCGCACCGCGCACGAGGGCCTGATCGTCGGCGAGCAGCAGTCTGATCGGTTCGCTCATTCCGCCCTCACTGTGATCAACGTTCCTCCGTCGTCGCTCGGCCCGACCGTGAGCCTGGCCCCGACCTTCGCCGCTCGCTCGCCCAGCCCCGAGAGACCGTGTCCGCCCACGACCGCGGCCGGCATCCCTCGTCCGTCGTCGCCGATCATGACGGCGTCGCGCTCGAGTCCGACCCAGCAGTTCTTCGCGCCGGAGTGGCGCACGACGTTCGTCACGGACTCGCGCAGTATCCAGGCGAACGCCTCGCGCAGCTGGGGGGCGACCACGTCGCCGGATGCCGGAAGATGAGGCACGATGTCCGCCGCCACGAGCGCGGCGTGCGCCGCCGACAGCTCCGTCTCGAGCGTCATGGCGCGGTACCCGGCGACGGATGCCCGCAGGTCGGCCAGCGCCGCCCTCGACAGCCGTTCGATGTCCGCGAGTTCCGCCTCTGCGCGCTCCGGATCCCGTGCGACGAGCTTGCGGGCGAGCTCGCTCTTGACCGTCACCACGGTGAGCGAGTGCCCGAGCACGTCGTGCATATCGCGGGCGAAACGCTCGCGCTCGTCGACCACGGCGAGTCTCGCGATCTCGCTCTGGGCATCCCTCAGGCGTGCGATCGCCTTGATCTGCTCGCCGAAGGTGAGCATCATGACCGAGATGGATGCCGTGAGTGCCGCAACGTACCAGTAGGTGGCGAACGATCCGGTCGCGGCCACCAGCACAAGTTGTGCCCCCACCACGACGACGATCGTGGTGATCGTGAGCCGGGCAGGCAACCAGCTCATCGCGGCCATGATCGGCACGTACAGCCAGAACCACAACGTGTCGAGCCCGATCAAGGGGAACGCCAAGCAGGTGTAGCCGAAGAAAAGGGCATACGCGATCGCGGCAACCGGCCACGGCCTGCCCCACAGCAGCGGAGGAAGCACGACATAGATCGCGGCAAGCACAGCGACGTGGATGGTGAGCAGAGTCGCCACGAGGGGATCGGCATCGCCGACCCACGTCAGGATGATCGGGATCGCAAGGTACGCGAGCCCCCATAGGGAACCGAAGTACCACCTGCGCGCGCCCCGAGAGCGAACTCGGGAGAAGGCATCCCGCCAGGCGGACGCGAACTGACGGCCGCCCGCCCGCGTCGAACCCGTGTCGGTCGTCACGGAGTTCAGCGTAGGCGGGTCGGCGTCGAGGTGCTCGCTGGACAGGATGCTCACTGCCTGGCAGCGTCGCGGCGGTAGCGCCAGATGATGAAAGCGCCGAGCACCAGAGTCCAGGCCAGCAGCACGAGTACGGGCTCGAGAACGTCGCCGCCCAGGTGTGCGCCCATCTGCCCGAGGCGGTTGAGCCAGTACGACGGAACGATCTGAGCGATGTTCGTCATCCAGGACGGGAGGACCGATAGCGGGACCCACAGCCCGCCGAGGATCGCCATTCCGAGGAAGACCACCATGAACAGGGGCTGTGCGAACTGAGGCTTGGCGAACTGGCCGATCAGCACCGCGATCAGGGCGAACGGGATGACGCCGAGCCAGAGCCCGAGCGCCGCCATCGCCCAGGCTGCCGGGCTCAACGACGCGTGGAAGACGATCACCGAGATGACGATGAGGGCGACGATGCTGACCAGGGCGACGGACAGAGCCGCCACGACCTTCGAGAGCAGGTAGCCCATGCCGCTGAGCGGAGTGAGCCGCAGCTGACGATTCCAGCCGACTGAACGCTCTGTAACGATCGTGAAGGCCTGTCCGAGCGCGGCCATCATGCCGCCGTAGCCGGCCATCTGAACCGTCGTGACGACGATCCACGGCAGCCCCGTGACCTTGTCGAACTGGCCGCTCGAGCCGTAGATGCCGCCGAAGAGCAGCAGCATGACGAGCGGCACAGCGAACGTGAAGATGGTGTTCCGCACGTTCTTCAGCTGGCGGAAGGACTCGAGTCCCAGGTACGCGATGCTCATGAGCGGTCTCCGA
The DNA here is from genome assembly GCF_022761015.1 of Humibacter sp. RRB41. Taxonomy (GTDB): domain Bacteria; phylum Actinomycetota; class Actinomycetes; order Actinomycetales; family Microbacteriaceae; genus Humibacter. The sequence goes on along the minus strand of NZ_JAKWJQ010000001.1, from coordinate 533,543 downwards.
TCAGGGTGGACTCGCGGCCCGCGGAAGAGGTGGTCAGGGTGGACTCGCGGTCGGCGGAAGACGTGGTCAACGCGAGGAACGCGTCATCCATCGAGTGCGCGGTGACCTCGATGTCGTGGATGTCGTTGTGGTGCGAGAGCAGTGTGCGCAGGGCGGAGTCCGAGTCGTCGCTCACTACGGTGAGAACGTCGCCGCGGTGGTCGACGCTGCGAACGCCGGGCAGCTCGAAGAGCTCGGCCTCGATCTCCGCGCTCCACACGAAGTCGAAGGATGCCCGGATGCGGCGGCCGCTCACCACGGCTTTCACCTCACCCGGAGTGCCGTCGGCGACCACGCGACCGGCGGCCATCATGACGATGCGGTCGGCGTAGGCATCCGCCTCGTCGAGATAGTGGGTGGCGAAGACCACCGTGCGGCCGGCGTCCGTGTACTCCCGCATGGACTGCCAGAACGTGCGGCGGGCTTCGACGTCCATCGCGGCCGTCGGCTCGTCGAGAATCAGCAGGTCGGGGTTCGAGACGATCGCCACGGCGAATCGCGCCCGCTGCATCTGCCCGCCGGAGAGCTTGCTCACGCGCTGCTTGGCGATCTCGGTGCATTTGGCACGCTCGAGCGCCTCCTGCACCGACAGCGGATGCCTGTGCGCCGCAGCGATCAACGCCACCGACTGCGCGACGGTCATGGTCGGCAGCAGCGCCCCGCCCTGAAGCATGGCGCCGACACGTCCCGTCTCGATCGCCGCGCGAGGTGTGCCACCGAAGAGCTCGGCGGCACCCGTCGTCGGAGTGGCCAGTCCCAGCGCCATGTCGATCGTGGTCGACTTGCCCGCGCCGTTCGGCCCGAGCAGCGCGACGACCTCGCCGGGCTGAATGGAGAGGTCGATCCCGTCGACCGCGGTGAGGGACCCGAAGGTCTTGCTCAGGCCCGTCAGCGCAATGGCTGGAGCCTCGATGCCTTGTCTGGTGTTCACGCTTCCTATCGAAGCGGTGAACGGATGCCCGTGCCTCGGCCACCCATCACGTCACGTGGGTGACATTTGTCACTGCGCGCGCCGCGCCTCAAGCAGAATGCGGCTGCTGTACGACACGAAGGCGCCTTCGCGCCGAATCGTCTCGTGCACGGCGCGCAGCCGGTCGCGGTACCGATCGACAGTGAAGTCGGGCACCGTCCAGACCACCTTGCGCAGAAAGTGCACGACGGCAGCGGTGTCGAAGAACTCGATGCGGGTGCGTTCCTCGCGCAATGAGACCACCTCGAGGCCGGCATCCGTCGCACCCGTACGCAACGCGTCGATGCGGGCGACCTGGCCACGCGGCTGCGGCCCCATCAGAAGCTCGTACAGCTCGCTGTTGGACCGTTCGCCGATCTGCTGCGACAGGTACGTGCCGCCCGACACGAGCACCCTGGCGATCTCGGCGAAGTCCGTGACCACCGGATGCCTGCTCGTCACGAGCGCGACGCTCGCGTCCGCATACGGCAGCGGGGCATCCTCTGGCGACTCCACGACGATGCCATCGAACTTCTCCAGCGCCGCCCGTGCGATCGCCACGTTCGGATGCCAGCCCTCTGTCGCCGCGACCACCGGCGGTCGCGGATCGGCGCCGGCCAGGATCTCCGCGTACACCTCGCCGCCGCCCGTCTGCACGTCGAGCACGCTGGACGCGTTGCTCGCGCGAGCCGCGGCCATGCGCGCGTATCCCCAGCTCGGTCGCTCCTCGGTGGCGCGGCCGCTGAACCAGGAGAAGTCCCAGCCCTCGGTCGGCACGGACTCGCCCTCGGCGACCAGGTCATCGAAGTCGGGCATCCGCCCATCGTGTCACGCCACGTCTCATCCGTCGCACCTGGCGGCTCGGGAGGTGTGACGTGCCACGTGCGACGGATGAGACGGGTTCGGCTGCTAGGTGCCGATCGGGCGGGTTGAGGCGGGAACGGATGCTGCCATGGCCGGAACCCACCACTGCGGGTCCGTCCACCTGCCGGAAAGCTCGGCATGAGGCAGATCGGGAAGGTAGGAGGGATCGGCCGAACGACGATCCTGCACGGATTCGTGCAACACGGCGTCGTCGGGGATGCGACGGTGAAGCGGGACCAGAAGGTTCCACGCCCACGAGTTCTTGTGCAGCGGCGCCGCCGCCGCATATGCCCGCTCCACAGCGCAGTACCTGGCGTACGCCTCTGCGGGCTCGGCGTCGCGCAGCAGCAGGTCCTGACAGACGCCGTCGAAGACCCACTTCAGCGCGATCGCGGCCAGGTCGTGGTTCTCGAAGGTTCCTCCGACGTCGCAGTGGACGCCGGGGAACCACACCTCCTCGAACCCTCCCCGCGGGTCGACGGGCACGTAGCGGAACGGGCGCCGCTCCTCGTTGATCGAGACGGCGTGCCGCAACCGTTTCACATTCCAGAGCGACTTCGTGTCGGGCCATTCCAGGCTGCCGAGGCCGCCGAACCACGCTTCGACCGTGTCCCAGACACCGAGATATTCGATGGGGACCGCGTGGATGTCCTTCCCGAGCTTGGCGGGAACGTCCGGGTGGAAACCACCCGACGCGGCGGCGACCGGCTGTCCAGGCGTACCCCAGCACAGGGCATCCGCGAACGCCTTCGCCTCGCGGGTGCGGCGTGCGATCGCCTTCTTCGTGCCCGCCGGCTTCACGTACTCCTGCACCGCGTAGGCGACCAGGTTGGAGGAACCGGAGCGCAGCATGCCGGGCCGGGCGAGCAGCCCGACGAGCGCTCGTGCCGTGAACGCGCCGCGGCTGAAGCCGAAGATGTACACCCGGTCGCCAGGGTGGTAGCGCTCCATCAGCCAGTCGTACGCCTGACTGACCTTGCCCCTCATGCCGAAGCCGAATGCGAGACCGAACGCCCGTGAGAGCCACTTGCCGATCACACCGCGGGCCGTCGCGGACGGCAGAGTACCGACCCCGGGGTCGTAGTACGCGACCTGCTCCGCCGGCCGGTCGAGGTCGAGCATCATGAACACCTTCGCGGCGTTCGTCGGGTGATAGTCGAGCTCGTTGCTCGTGCCGTCGAGACAGATGACGATGTTCTTCGGTGGTGCGGGCGGCTCGTTCGGGTCGAGCCGCCCGCCGGTGCGTTCCGCTGTCATCACGAGCCTCCGACGTTATCTACAAGGAGACGTCGTCCGCCCGTTTGATACGAGAGATGCTCACAAACCCGCCGGTTGAGTAGCGCGCGGCAAAGCCGCACGCGCCGCGGGCGCTGCTCGACCAGCGACTAGGAGTAGTCCCCGACGAGGCGCACGGCGCCGCCGTCGACACCCTTCGCACCCTGCTCGTAGCCGCCGATGTCGTGCTCAGCGGTCGACACCGCGCCGACCTGCCACGCCGGGATGCCGTCCACCGCGAGGGTCGAGACCACGGATGCCGCGGCATCCGCTTCGACGACCGCGAAGAAGCCGACGCCGAGATTCCAGGTGCCCTCTGCACTCTGCAGCGTCGTGCCGGCGAGGTCGCTCAGCACGCGGAACACCGGCGAGGGCGACCAGGTCGAACGGTCGACATCCACCCACGATCCGCGTGGCAGCACGCGCGCGAGGTTGGCGGCGATGCCGCCACCGGTCACGTGGGAGAGCGCGTGAACGGATGCCCCGCTCGGCGACGCGAGCACCCGTAACAGCGGCGCCGTGTAGAGTCGCGTGGGCTCGAGCAAGGTCTCGCCGACCACGCCGCCGAATTCGTCCAGGCGGTCGGTGAACGCGATGTTCCGCTTGGCGAGGATGTGGCGCACGAGCGAGTATCCGTTGGAGTGCAGGCCCGAACTGCCGAGCGCGAGCACGACGTCGCCGTTCCGCACCTTCTCTGGGCCCAGAACGGCATCCGCCTCGACCACACCGGTCGCGGCGCCCGCAACGTCGTAGTCGTCTGCACCGAGAAGCCCGGGATGCTCGGCCGTCTCGCCGCCGACGAGCGCCGTACGCGTCTCGGAGCACGCGGCGGCGATGCCGCGCACGATGTCGGCGATGCGCTCAGGCACCACCTTGCCGCAGGCGATGTAGTCGGTCATGAACAGAGGCCGGGCTCCGACCACGACGATGTCGTCGACCACCATGCCGACGAGGTCTTGCCCGATCGTGTCGTGCTTGTCGAGCGCTTGCGCGATCGCCACCTTCGTGCCGACGCCGTCCGTCGACGTGGCCAGCAGTGGGCGGTGGTAGCCGCGCAGCACGGATGCGTCGAACAGGCCGGCGAATCCACCGACGCCGCCCAGCACCTCCGGCCCGTGCGTCTGCGCCACTGCCGACTTCATGAGCTCGACGGCGAGGTCACCCGCCGCCGTGTCGACGCCGGCCTCGCGATACGTGCTGGTGGAGTTGTCGGTCACGTGATCCAGGGTAGCCGGGCGAAACGGCGTGCTGGATTTCGGAGATCCGAGGCGACACGCCGCTGTGGCGAATTCACGGACGGCGCGTCGGCGTGAATCTCCGAAATTCGGCACACCGTCGGCGCGGAGAGGCCCCGAATGGCCTATCGGCCGTCGAGGTAGTCGCCGTCCTCGAGGTCCTCCAGCAAGGCGACTCCTGCCGGGGTCCAGCCGAGCCGTTGCTTGGTGAGCGTGCCGGATGCCGGCACGTCGGCCCCGTAGATCATGGCCATGAACGGGCTCGCGAAGTGGGCCGCGGCGACCTCCGCCGACAGCGATGCGGTCGGAAGGTTCAGGCCGCGTCCGATCGTCTCGGCGATGGCGTTGAACGGCACCGTCTCGGCCACCGCGTGGTAGATGCTCCCCGGGCGGCCGTTCTCCAATGCCAGTCGGAATAGCACAGCAGCGTCTGAGCGGTGGACGGCCGGCCATCGGTTGCCCCCATCGCCGATGTAGGCGGAGATGCCCGTCTTTCTCGCGATGCCGATGAGCATCGGCACGAACCCGTGGTCGTCAGGGCCGTGAACCGTCGGAGCGAGGCGGACGACACTGGCGCGAACGCCGCGGTCGGCGAAGGAGAAGCAGGCGTCTTCACCGGCGATGCGGAACGGGGCGAGGCCGTTCCTGTCGGGTTCGTGGTCCTCCGTGCCTTCCCTGCCCACCTGCATCACGAGGGTTCCGGAGGTGATGACAAGCGGCTTATCCGTTCCGACCAGAGCCGTTCCGAGAGCGGTGATGGCGTCGACGTCGCGGCGCATCATCGGCTCCGGGTCGGCGAAGTCGCCGCCATAGGCCATGTGGATGACGCCATCGGCGGCAGCTGCGGCCTCGGCCAGAACGTCGAGATCCTCAAGCGACCCGCGCACCGGCGTGGCGCCGAGGGCTTCGAGCGCCCGAGCGGAGGCATCCGATCGGGCGAGTGCTGTGACCGTGTGGCCCGCGGCACGGAGTTCGGCGACGACCGCCGGCCCCGTCTGTCCGGAGCCGCCTGTGATGAAGACCTGCATGAGCCTCATTCCTTCGAGTTCGGGTGACGTTGTAGCGCCACTTACTGGCGTTACATTACGCCACAATATGGCGCAACGCCATCCGGTCGCGTACCGTTGCCCCATGCCCAGAAGCGGAGAGGATGCCCGGCGACGGTTGCAGGATGCCGCTCTCGAGTTGTACCTCGAGCGCGGTTACGACGCGACCACGACGGCGGCGATCGCAGCGAGAGCCGGCGTCAACCACCGGACCTTCTTCCGTCACTTCCCCGACAAGCGCGAGGTGCTCTTCGGCGGAGAGGATGACCTCCGTCGCGAGATCGAGGACTCGCTCCTGAGCGCACCCGCGGAGCAGGCGACCGCCGAAGTGCTCTTGCGCGCCTTCGTCGCTTCCGCGCACGTGCTGGAAGACAACCGGGAGAGTGGCATCGCCCGGCTGCACCTCATCGCCGCCACCCCGGCGCTTCAGGAACGCGACCTCGCCAAGGGCGCGACGATCACGGCATCCATCGCGGCTGCACTGGAGAGACGGGGCGAGCCGACCGACATCGCGAACCTTGCGGCGGCCGTCGGCTGGGCCACATTCCACCGGGCTGCATCCGACTGGATCGATGACCCAGCGCGCTCGCTCGAACAGCATCTGCGCTCGTCCTTCCACGCTCTCGCCGATTTCGCGAGTCCGCTGCGCTCACTCTCCCCTTAGCCCCACTCCCGCCCACGAACGCAGCCACGTCGCGCGTCCGCAGCCCGATGAAGTGGCTGCAGTCGCACGACGTGGCTGCGATTGGGAGACGGATGCCCGCGTCATGCCTCCCGGAAGAAGTCGCGGATGTCGCCGGTCACCGTCTCGGGCAGCTCGAGCGACGCGTAGTGGCCGCCGCGCTCGTGGTCGGCCCAGAACACGATGTTGCTGTTGTCGCGCTCGGCGAAGACCCGCACGGACTTGAAGTCGTCGGCGAACACCGAGACACCGATGCGGGCGTTGTTCACCCGCGGCTCCGCGCCGGAGTGAGCCTCTTCGAAGTGATACCTGCCGAACGCAGCAGACCCGTTGGTGAACCATTCAAGGGCCACCTCGGTGACGACCTGTTCCTTCGTCACCAGGCTCGTGCCGTTGCCGAACGACTCGAAGAGTTCGTTCCAGGCGAGCTGGCCGATCGGGGAGTCGGAGAGTCCGACCGCCACGGTCTGCGGGCGCGAGGCGTTGATGGCGTTGTACCCGCCGACGGACTGGAACCACTGCATGTGCTCGAGCGCCGCGTAGTCGGCGGGCTGCAGCTTCTCGAACTCGGCGGGGTCACCGGACGGGAACGAGAACAGCTGCAGCACGTGCGAGCCCAGGAAGCCCTCCGGCTTGAGCAGGCAGAGCTCGCGGCCGATCATCGCTCCGCCGTCGCTGCCGTGGGCGCCATAGCTCTGGTAGCCGAGACGCCTCATCAGCGTGTCGTACGTGGCGGCGACTCGGGCCATCGTCCAGCCGCGATCGACCAGCGGCGTGCTGAATGCGGTGCCCGGCATCGACGGCACGACGACCGAGAACGCGTCCTCGGCTCGTCCCCCGTGCGCGACGGGGTCGGTGAGCGGCCCGATCATGTCGAGAAAGTCGGCGAAGGAGCCGGGGTAGGTGTGCAGGAGCAGCAGCGGGGTGGCATCCTGCTCCGCCGACGGCACGTGGATGAAGTGCACCGTCTGCCCGTCGATCTCGGTGAGGTAGTGCGGAAAGGCGTTCATGCGCTCTTCCTGCTCACGCCAGTCGAACTCCTGCTGCCAGTAGCCCAGCACATCACGCAGGTAGTGGTTGGGGGTGCCGTAGCTCCAGTCGTCGCCTGGAGCCTCGGCGGGCAGCCGTGTGCCGGCCAGCCGACGGTCGAGGTCGTCGAGGTCGGCCTGGGGGATCGCGATGCGGAACGGGCGGAGGTCCGTGGCATCGTTCGCGTCGAGCTGCGTCGCGTCGGCTGCGTTCTGGTTCGTGCTCTCTGTGTTCGTCATGGTTCAAAGGTAGAATCGATATAGGAATGTTTCGTTCCTAGAGAAAGAAGTTCTCCGATGTCTTCAACGCCCGTGCGGCTGCTCTCGCTGCTCGCCGCGCTGCAGTCGCGGCCGCAGTGGTCGGCGACGGAACTCGCCGCTCGCTTCGACGTCACGACCCGCACCGTGCGGAACGACATCGAGCGCCTCAGGGAGCTCGGTTATCCGGTCGAGACGTCGCGCGGACGCACCGGCGGCTACCGCCTCGGCGCCGGCGCGTCGCTCCCGCCGTTGCTGCTCGACGACGACGAGGCCGTCGCGGTGACACTCGGCCTGCGGGCCGTCGCCACCGGCGCTCTCGAGAGGGTCGCTGAAACCAGCGCCCGCGCGCTCGCCAAGCTGGACTACCTGTTGCCGAACCGGCTTCGCCGCCAGGTCTCCGCGCTGTCGAAGGCCACCGTGCAGGTCGCCGATGACGCGGGCATCCCGGACCCCGACCCGCACCTCGACCCCGATGCGCTGACCGCCATCTCGCTGGCGATCCGGGACACGCATTGGCTGCGCTTCGAGACCGATGGTGCCGCCCGCGTGCTGGAGCCCTATCGCCTGGTGAGCTGGGAGCGCCGATGGTATCTGCTCGGGCGCGACCCGGAGACGGACGAGTGGCCCGTCATCCGTGTGGATGCGATGACCCTGCGCATGCCGACGCACCGGCCCTTCCGACCGCACCCGCTGCCCATGGACGACGTGCGCGCCTACGTGATGCACGCCGTCGCCTACAGCGGGTGGAAGGTGCACGCCCGCGTCACCGTGCTCGCCTCAGCCGAGGAGGTGCGCTCGCGCATCAACGCCGCGGTCGGCATCGTCGACCCGGTCGACGAGCGCACGTGCGTTCTGATCACCGGCGCCGACAGCGTCGGAACGCTCGCCGTCTACCTCGGGCTCCTCGACCTCGACGTGCGTGTGACGGAACCGCCCGAACTCGTGGAGCGGATGCGCACCCTGGCTGCGCGCTACGCGGCCGCCACGCCCTGAGCCCCCGCGATCGCGGTGACGGCGACGTCGATCGCCTCCGCGAAGCGCGACTCCGGCGGTGCACCGAAGCCGAGCACCATGGCAGGCGGATGCGTATCGGAAAGTTCCGCGGACTCCACCCGGTAGGCACGCAGTCCCTCCCAGTGCAGTCCGAGGTCCGCGGCGCGCGCGGCGACTTCCGACTCGGCGACACCTTCGGGGAGTTCGAGGAGGGACTGCAGGCCGGCGGCCATGCCGGTGAGGCGCGCTGCGGGCATCCGCTCGCGCAGTACCTCGTCCGCGTGCTCGCGGCGGGCACGGTACCGCAACCGGGATGCCCGCACCGTGCGGTCGTAGCCGCCGGCGTCGATGAATGCGGCGAGGGCGAGCTCGGTGACGGCATCCGTCGCCGCACCTGCGAGGCGATGCTGTTCGAGCACCGGCGCGGCGAGCTCGCCGGGCAGCACGCCCCAGCCGAGTCCGATCGCCGGCGCGAGCGCCTTGCTCGCCGTGCCCGCGTAGACGACGTGTTGCGGCGCGAGCGCCTGCAGAGCGCCGATCGCCCTGCGGTCGAAGCGGAACTCGCCGTCGTAGTCGTCTTCGATGACGATTGCTCCCGTGTGCTCGGCCCAGCGCACCACGGACGTTCGACGCGCAGCACTCAGCGCCACCCCGGTCGGAAACTGGTGAGCCGGCGTGAGGAGAACGGCGTCGACGTCGAGATCATCGAGCAGGTGGACCGCAGCTCCCTCGTCGTCGACGGGCAACGGCACGGTCTGCAGTCCGGCGTCGAGCAGGACCTCGCGGTGCAAGGCGTGCCCGTACTCCTCAACGGCGATGCGCCGCGCGCCCCGTGTCACGAGCGCCCGCGCGACGAGCCGCAGCACGCCGCCGAAGCCCGGCGCGATCACCACGTCGTCGGGCGTGACCCAGACGCCGCGCGCCCTGGCCAGGTAGCCGGCGAGCGCGACCCTGGCGGACTCGACGCCCCGCAGATCCTGGTAGCCGAGGGCGGTGGCAGGCGCTGCGGCCAGTGCCGTACGCACCGCGGCAGCCCAGGCGGTACGGGGAAATCCCGAGACATCGGGGACGCCGCCCCTCAGATCGAGCCGCAACGTACGCTCCGCGGACGGTTGCGCCCCCACCGTCGGCACGAAGGTGCGATCGGCGACGCTCGTGCCCGAGCCGACACGCGCCTCGAGCCATCCTTCGGCGACCAGTCGGGAGTATGCCTCGGCGACGCTGTTGCGCGCGATTCCGAGGTCACGGGCCAGGCTTCTGGATGCCGGCAGTCGCGTTCCAGTGGCCAGCCGGCCGTCTCGGATGGCCGTGCGCACGGCATCCTCGAGCGACGCGGCCTTGCGGCGCGGGTCGATCGGGAGGTGCAGATCCAATCCGGAATTGGCCCAGGCATCCGTCATGCCATTGGACTCTACCAAGGGGCCATAGCTCTCGTAACGTGATGATCATGACCGACATCGCCAGCACGACCCGCCCCTTCGCTCCCGCTCGTCGCCTCGACTTCGACGGACTCGTTCCCGCCTTCTCCCGCGCCGTCAGCGCACTCGACGACGCAGCCGTCGCGGAGCTCGACCGCACCGGAATCGACGCCGGGCTGCGCGAGCTCGTTCGGCTGCGGGCATCCCAGCTGAACGGATGCTCCTACTGCGTCGACACCCACACCCGCGCCGCGCACGATGCCGGCGAGCCACTGCAGCGCATCGCCGCTGTCGCCGTCTGGGCGGAGTCCAACTTCTTCACGGTCGCCGAGCGCGCCGCTTTCACACTCACGGATGCCGTGACCCGCCTCTCCGAGACGCACGTGCCCGACGAGGTGGTCGCCGAGGCCCGCGCGCAGTACAGCGACGAGCAGGTCGCGGCCCTGCTCTCGCTGATCGTCTCCATCAACGCCTGGAACGAGATCGGCGTGACGGCCCGCTGCTGGCGCCCGCGCCTGGAGCGCTGAGCGTCACTTCCCGCTTCTCCCTTCCCCGATCCCCACCGAATCTCCATTCGCAACCGGTTGTTAGCCGTGCAGTTTGGCGTCCAGGTACTGCTCCCACGTCTGCACTCCGCGCTCAGCCCCCGTGGACAGGATGGCGTCGTGCGACACCGCCTTCGCACCCGCTCCCGGCAGTCCGATCGAGACGATCCACCGGCGTTTGCCCGCCCGTCTCAGGTAGGCGCGCTCGAGTTCGTGAGTCGAGTGCGCCTCAGGGCCGCCGAACTCCGGCACGTACCCGGCGGGCTCGCCCTCCGCGAGGGCGACGAGCCGGTCGGCCACCTCCTCGACGGCGACCGGCTGAACGCGCATCTTCTTCGGCAGAGGGATGACTGGCGACTTCGCCGCGAACTCGGCCACAGTGAAGGCGAGCGTGTGGAACTGCGTCGCCCGCAGGGTGCTGAACGGAATCCCGGACTCCTCGATCACGATCTCGCCCTCGCGCTTCTGCGCGAAGTACTCGAACATCGCGTGATCCACCCGCGAGCGCACCGGAATGCGGTCTGCGCCCGCCACCGAGATGTACGCGATGTGCTGGACACCGGCCGTGCGCGCAGGCGCGACCAGTCGGCGCGCCTTGTCGCCGTCACCCTTCTGGCTGCCGGCGCAGTGCACCACGGTGATGACGCCGGCGAGAGCATCCTCGACACCCGCGCCCGTGTCGAGATCGCCGGTCACATACTCGACGTCCGATCGTGGTCCGGCACCGCGGCGGCTGACCACTCGGACCGCATGCCCGTGCTCACGCAACCTGTCGACGACGAGCGTGCCCAGCGTGCCTGACCCACCGGTGACGAGCACGAGGCCGGCTCGCGGTGAATCGGCTGCACGTTCGGGGATCGACGGTGTCATGTCTCTTCCTTCCGTTCGAGGTCTACACGCTGTTCATACTCACGGCACCGCCGCTCAACACGCCCAATCGCCTCACTGATACGAGCAAGCTCGCATCAGCTTCGCCTCAGTCGTGTGTACTCGCGGCACCGCCGCTCAACACACTCAATCGCCTCACTGATACGAGCAAGCTCGCATCAGCTTCGCCTCAGTCGTGTGTGGGACACTGGTCACGCCGGATTCCCGGCGAACTTTCCCCCACCTCAGGAGCACCTCTCCAGCATGTGCGGCATCGTCGGCATCGTCTCTACCGAGCCGGTCAATCAACTGGTCTACGACAGCCTCCTCCTTCTGCAGCACCGCGGTCAGGATTCCACCGGAATCGCCACAGCTGAAGGCAGCACGTTCCACATCCACAAGGCGCGAGGACAGGTGCGCGAGGCCTTCCGCACCAGGGACATGCGCTCTCTGCTGGGCACGATGGGACTCGGTCACGCGCGCTACACCACGAAGGGCGACGCGACCAACGAGCAGGAGGCGCAGCCGTTCTATGTGAACGCGCCGTACGGCATCATCCTGGTGCACAACGGCAACCTCACGAACACGCGTGAATTGGCGAACGACCTCTTCCACATCGACCGCAGGCACGTGAACTCCACGAGCGACACCGAGCTGCTGCTCAACGTGCTCGCCACAGAGCTGCAGAGTCTGGTCTCCGGCGTCGAGCTCGACCCCGACCAGGTGTTCAAGGCCGTGTCTCACGTGCACGAACGCGTCGAGGGAGCCTATGCGGCTGTCGCGATGATCGCGGGACAAGGTCTGCTGGCGTTCCGCGACCCCTTCGGCATCCGCCCGCTCATCCTCGGCCGCAAGCCGGCCGGCCTGGTGGGCGACGAGTGGATCGTGGCATCCGAATCGGTCGTGCTCGAGGCGCTCGGCTACGAGGTCGTGCGGGATGTCGCGCCGGGCGAGGCCGTCTTCATCACGCTGAGCGGCGAGCTCTACTCCCAGCAGTGCGCGAAGTCTCCCGTGCTCGTACCGTGCTCGTTCGAGTACGTGTACCTCGCGCGGCCGGACTCCGTGATGAACGGCATCTCGGTCTACGAAGCGCGGCTGCGGCTGGGCAACCGGCTCGCGGACACCATCGCCCGCTATGCACCGACAGGTGATATCGACGTGGTCATGCCGATCCCCGATTCGTCGCGTCCCGCAGCGTCTCAAGTGGCCCAGAAGCTCGGCATCGAGTACCGGGAGGGCTTCTACAAGAACCGCTACGTCGGCCGCACCTTCATCATGCCCGGGCAGGCGGAACGCAAGAAGAGTGTGCGACAGAAACTGAACGCGATGTCGAGCGAGTTCAAGGGCAAGAACGTGCTCATCGTCGACGACTCGATCGTGCGCGGCACGACGTCGAAACAGATCGTCGACATGGCACGTGCCGCAGGCGCCAACAAGGTGACGTTCACCTCCGCAGCACCGCCCGTGCGATTCCCGCACGTGTACGGCATCAACATGCCGAGCCGCTCGGAGCTCATCGCTGCAGGACGCAAGATCCCCGAGATCGCACTCGAGCTGGACGCGGACAGCCTCATCTACCAGGAGGTGAGCGACATGAAGGATGCCATCCTCGAGGGCCAGAGCGCCGTCACCGACCTCGAGATGAGCTGCTTCACCGGCGATTACATCACCGGCACCGTCACCCCCGAATACCTCGAGTGGGTCGAGCGCACGCAGTTGAGTTGACTGCGCGCCGGTCCCTGCCCGGCCGGGCAGGGCATCCAGTACGGTCGACGGATGCACAGGCATCCGTGGCGACGACTGCTCGCGTGGCTCATCGACTGGGTCTGCGTGCTCGTCTGGGTCGGCATCCTCGTGGCAATCGGTGTTCCGCTCTACCTGTCGGGAGTGACCGGCGGCGTCGGCCCGATCTCGCTGAACGTCATCAGCGGCCTGGTGCTCGTCGTACCTGTGACCGTCGTGCTCGCGGCACTGGAGGCGAGCCGTTCGGGCGCCACTCTCGGCAAGCGGGTTCTTCATCTGCGGGTTCAGACCCACCAGGATGCTCGCGTCTCCTTCGGTCGAGCGCTCGCCCGAAACGCGCTGAAGATCGCCCTACCGTGGGCCGTCGGGCACGTGGCGGTGATCGCGATCGTCGTCTCGAGCGAGGCCGGGAGCGTGCCACCCTGGGTGTGGGTGGTCACGATCGCGGCCTACGTGCTCCCGATCGCATATGTGGTCGCGCTCTTCGTGCGCAGCGGCCGTACGCCATACGACGCGGCAGCCGGCACGAGCGTGGTGCTCGCAGCGCAGGTCGGATCGCGCGCCCCTCGCTGATCGAGTAGCGCCCGCGCAGCGAGGGCGACCAGTGGGGAGTGACCAGCGGAGGACTACTCGGCGTCGCGCTTCGCCGGTGCAGTCGGCTCGCTGTTGTCCGTCTTGGCCGGCAGCTCGCCGAGGTCGGGCAGCTCGTCGGCGGATGTCCCGACATCGACCTGCCGAACGTCGATACGGTCCGCGAGGACAGTGCGCTCCGTGTGCTTGGTGGCTGCCGCCGCGATGATCGCGGCGAGCGCACCGAGCCCGACACCGACGGCAACGGAACCCACCAACACGAATCCGAACACCGTGTTGCGGTCGTAGCCCGTGCCCTGCGGCAGCGAATACGTGACGATGAACGACGCGACCGCGAAGACCACACCGCCCAAGATCATGAAGCGGCCATAGCGCGGCGTGCGACGCACCCGCACCTCGTGCTCCGACTCGACCGCGACCTCTTCCCGGATCGGCTCGCCGACGGATGCCTCGTCGCCGGCACCCGAGTCCGCCTCAGCAGCAGCGGGAGCGCTGGCATCCTGCAGTCCGGCATCCTGAGCCTCGACGAGCTCCTCCCGAGCCGTCACCTCAGCGGGGGCGGTCAGATCATCGTCATGGGATTCGCGTGGCACTGGCCCATTCTCTCGCACCCTCTGTCACAGTTCCTGACCGCCCGTCGCCCCCTGCGTCGACCCCTCTGCGTCGACCCCTCTGCGTCGACCCGGCACTGTATTGCCGAACCCCCACTCAATTCACGCGAATCCAGGGGTGGCTCGGCAATACAGTGTCGGCTCGACGCAAGAGCGGACTGGGGCGGGGGCGAGGGGGCGGGGTGGGCGTGGGGTAGGGGGCTCAGCGCGGGCGGTAGACCGGGAGGTAGGGCTCGAGGGTGGCTCGGGTGCCGGAGGCGTGCACGACTCCGGATGCGACGGCATCCGACCACGACGTCGCGCCCGTTGCGAGAGCGAGCCAGGTGGCGGCATCCGTCTCGATCACGTTCGGCGGGGTACCTCTGGTGTGCCGCGGTCCCTCGACGCACTGCACGGCACCGAACGGCGGCACGCGCACCTCGACGGTGTTACCGGGCACCTTCTCGGCGAGCGCCTGGAGCAGGTAGCGCACGGCCATCGCCGTGGCGTCACGCGACGCGGATGCCTGCAACGCCGCCGTCACCGCTGTCATGCCGTCCGCCTCGCCGATGCGTGCCCGTGCCATGCCTCTATTCTGCCTGCGGCCCGCCACGGTGCTCGAAGAACCCGAGCAGGGTGCTCGCGACACGTGGCGCACCGCGCTTCTCCGCGGGAGAAGTGTGATCGAGCCCCGAGATCTCGATGCGGCTCGAGCGCGGAAGCACGGCCTCGAGCGCATCGAGCGCGATGGTTCGAAGGTACTCAGGGCTCTTCGATCCGCCGATCAGGAGGACCTCCGTCTGGAGGTCCTCGAAGTCAGAAGCGGTGTCCGCCAGTTCTGCCACGAGCTGCATGTCGTAGTGCGTCGCGGGCAGCAGCTCCTTCAACGGGATCTCGTCGTCCAAGGCGCCAGAAGCCTGAACACCGCGCAGAATCGGGACGACGAGCCATCGTGGCAGACGCGCGAACCAGGGTGGCATACCAAGACCGCGCAAGCAGGTGAGCAGCGCATCCGCCCACTTGCCGTGTGCGACCTCGCGATCGAAACGGCTCACCCAGCCGATCGGGGCCGATCCGTTCACCGACAGCGGCGGCTCGTAAACAGCGACCTGGGTCAGCTGTGGCATGACAAGCGCGCTGCGCAGTGCGACGAGCGCGCCGGAACTCAAACCGAACACCCGTGTGGCTCCGGTTGCCTGGACAAGTGCTCGCACATCCTCGATCTCACGGTCCATCCCGTATTGGTTGCCGTGCCCGCCGCTGAGACCCCGCCCGCGTCGATCGGGCACGATCAGGTCGAACTCGCCCGACAGTGCGCTTGCCAGGGGCATGAGGTCGAGGGAGGTCAGCAAGTTTCCGTGCAGCAAGAGCACGGCCTCTCCCGAGCCGATGCGTCGAAAGCCGATCACTGTGCCGTCGGCCGAGGTCACGTGACCGGTCGAGTGCGTGATGCCGGGAGTCGCTGTCATGAGTCGAGCATCCGCCTCCCCGCTTACACGGTTCTTACGCTGCGCTTTCAGCGCGGAGTCGGCGGCGTTCCGCGCCTGACTACCATGGGCAGCGTGAGGATTCTCGTTCTTGGCTCGGGCGCGCGCGAGCACGCCATCATCCGTGCACTGCTCGCGGAGGATGCCCGCCACGACATCACGGCCGCCCCCGGCAACGCGGGGATCGGCGCCGACGTGCGCACGCTCGACATCGACCCGAACGACGGTGTGCTGGTCGCGTCGTATGCCGAAGCGCACAACGTGGACCTCGTCGTCGTCGGGCCGGAGGCTCCCCTTGTCGCCGGTGTGAGCGATGCGCTGCGGGAGCGCGGCATCGCCGTGTTCGGGCCGAGCAAGGCCGCTGCACAGCTCGAGGGTTCGAAGGCGTTCGCGAAGCGCATCATGGAGGCAGCTGGCGTGCCCACCGGCCGCGCCGAGGTCGTCGGCACCCTGGCGGAGGCCGAGGCGACGCTGGACAGGTTCGGCGCACCGTACGTCGTGAAGGCGAACGGTCTCGCGGCGGGCAAGGGCGTGCTGGTCACGAGCGACAGGGCGGCGGCGCTCGCGCATGCCACCCAGTGGCTGGAGCACGGCACGGTACTCGTCGAGGAGTTTCTCGCCGGCCAGGAGGTCTCGCTGTTCGTGCTCAGCGACGGCGAGCACGTGCTGCCCCTCGCTCCCGCGCAGGACTACAAGCGGCTGCTCGACGCCGACGAAGGCCCGAACACCGGCGGCATGGGCGCCTACTCCCCGCTGCCGTGGCTCGACGAGAACTTCGTCGACGAAGTACTCGAGACCGTCGCGCTCCCGACCGTACGCACCATGGCCGCAGAGGGGACTCCGTTCGTCGGGTTGCTTTACTGCGGTCTGATCGTGACGGATGCCGGCGTGCGCGTCATCGAATTCAACGCCCGCTTCGGCGATCCGGAGACCCAGGTGGTGCTGCCCCGCCTGCTCACGCCGCTCTCCGGCTTGCTCTACGGCGCGGCGACAGGTGAGCTCGGCGGCGTTCCGCGTCCCGAGTTCGCGCTCGACGTCGCGGTCGGCGTTGTGCTGGCGAGCGAGGGCTACCCTGTGGCACCGGTGACAGGACGGGCGCTGCTCGGCCTGGATACGGCATCCGCCGATCCCGAGGTGCAGATTCTGCACGCTGCAACCGACCTGCAGGCGCTGAGTGCGGACGCCACCTCCAGCTGGGCGACCGAATCACCGGTCGCCACCGGCGGACGCGTGCTCACGGTCGTCGCACTGGGTTCGACCTTCGACGAGGCGCGCGAGCGCGCTTACCGTGCGATCGGCTCGATCCACCTCGAGGGCGGCCAGTACCGCACCGACATCGCGGCGCGGGTCGCGGCATCCGCCGCGGACTGAGCCAGGATCCGACGTTCGAGGCTAGGACATGCCCTCAGCGCCGGCCGGTGGGTCGACCAGCAGTGCGACGCGATCGGCGAGGTACGCGTCGAAATCTGTCGTGACATCCGGATCGGCGGTGTTCCACCGCACGAGAGCCTGCCCGTTCTCGACCGTGAGAGAGCCGGATGCCCCCACCAGGCTCTCATCGAGCGCGATCGGCGCCGCGTCGAAGTTGACGCTCTCGCCAGGCTCGAAATGCCCGCGACACGCCGCGACCCGCAGCTGACGCCGCCGCTCGGCCGACGCCGCCTGATACGTCGGGCGGCCGGGCTCGTGGGATCGGGTGATCGATCCCGTCGCGTAGAGCGACGGCCGCGCGCCCGCTCCCTGAACACCTGCACCCTGCACGTCCGCGCCGAGTAGCAGCACGCCGAGCCGCCAGACGTGCGCGACCGGCCGAAGACGTTCGGCCCGTGGGATGAGCAGCACCCGACCCGGGGGCTCGTACTCGGCGAGCGCCTCGGTGCGTGCGCCGGCAGCGAGGAGCCGGGCTGCGGCATCCGTCAGCCCGGCTCGCACGCGCTCGATCGCCGCGGCGTCCGCATCGGCGATTCCCGGTGGCATGGACTCACCCTATGACTCGTTCCGCGCCCGCCCGCCCTCGCAAACGTGACCCGCTCCACAAGGCGGCGGCTGTGCCGTCGCCGAACGCATCCATGCGTTCGACCCGACCGCGGTGCGCTGGACAGGGACCGGCGCACAAGACCGATCAGCGCAGCAGACGCTCCAGGTACGCGTTGCGGAACACACCGTGCGGGTCGTACTTCGCGACCAGCGCGCGGAAGTCGTCGAACCGCGGATACAGCGAAGGAACCACGCCGTCGACGTCGAGGAAGAGCTTGCCCCAGTGCGGTCGCGCCCCGAGCGGGAACAGCGCAGCCTCGATCGCAGGCAGCACGGCCTCGACCGCAGGCTGGTCGCGCTTCCAGGTGAAGTGGATGCCCAGCACATCGGTGCCGTACTCCCCGCTCAGCCAGAGGTCGTCAGCCGCGACCTCGCGCAGCTCCGTCACCTGCAGAACCGGCGCGATCTGGTCTGCCAACGGCAGCAGCGCACGGATGGCGTCGGTCGCCCGAGCGCGCGGCACGAGGTACTCGGTTTGGATCTCTTCGCCGTTCGACGGCGTGAAAGCGAGCTTGAAGTGCGGAAGCCGGTCGTACCAGGGTCCAGGAACCCCGAACTGGTCCGTGCACGCTGTCGCATCGACACCGGGCAGCGGATGCCGCTTCTCGGCCGCCTGCGTCGCCCCGAAGAGCGACGCAGGCGCGGGGTCCTCCGAGACGAGTCGCTTGAGCCAGATCTGCTGAACGCCGCCGACCCAGTTTGTGAACATGCTCACGCTGTAGCCGGACGACGTGATCGCGTCGAAGTTGTCGAGCACGGTGTCCCAGTCGAGCCCCGTGAACACGGTCTGCGCCACCTCGAACGTCGGCACGACATCGAGCGTCACGCTCGTGAAGATGCCGAAGGCGCCGAGGCCGACGACCGCGCCGGCGAAGTCCTCGTCTGCGCGGCGCAGGGTGACGAGCTCACCCGAACCGTCGACGAACTCGAAGCCGCTGACGACCGCCGCCAGGTTGACGTTGCGGTCGCCTGAGCCGTGCGTGGCAGTGGCGATCGCACCGGCGACGGAGATGTGGGGGAGCGAGGCGAGGTTCGGGAGGGCCCAGCCACGGGCATCTAACTGCTGGGCGATGTCGCCGTAGCGCGACCCTGCGGAGACCGTGACGGTGCGCGCAGCCTCGTCGAGCTCGAAGCGCGGGGGCAGCGACGTCATGGCGAGCTGGATGCCGGCCGTGTCGGCGATGTCGTTGAAGCAGTGCCGGGTGCCGAGGGCGCGCACCGTGCTGCCGGCGTCGACGGCATCCGTCACGGCGCGCTGCACTTCGTCGACGGACGACGGATGCACCAGCCCCGCCGACCGATACGTGTAGTTGCCCGCCCAGTTGGTTCCTGCCGATTCGGCCACGTCGCCTCTCCTGCTCTCCCACGGGATGCGCCCCGTTGCGTGTCTGATGGTGTCGATGCGCGAGCCGGATGCCGACATCGCCGCTTTTGTTTTGAGCAAGAACAATTCTGCACGATACGGTCGCTGCCACCAAACCTCCGTCGACAGCGGGCGCTGTCCAACGCTAGACGAAGGCCGTCCGGAACCACAGCCGATCTGCAGTCGGTCTGCGGGCGACCCATCCGTCAGATCGCGGGTAATATCATTACTCCAGTGGTAATAGGTATTATCAGTTGACACTCGTTCTCGCTCGCGGAGATGATCACTTAAGGCAGGGCGGTGCGGCTCCCGTCGCGACGCCTCAGTCCCCTTCTGATTCGTCTTCTTCGAGAGGTGTCCCATGGTGGGAGATTCCCTGGCGTCCGGCATGAGCCGACGCGCTGTACTCACGGGCGGGGCGGTCGCGACCGTGCTCGCCGCGACGGTGACCTTGTCGCCGACAACCCGCGCCGACGCCGCTGCCGCTGCCGCGACGACGGACTTCGACCGAGTCAGGAACCAGTGGCGTGGCACGCTGCTCGGTGACTACGACCCGTCGGACCCTGTGATTCAGAAGTACGTCACCGACTCTGCTGCGGCTGCGCAGCCGTTCTGGACGAGCATGAACACGTCCGCCGGTCGCACGTACCTCTGGTCGGACCTCGACAGCAGCAGCACCTCGGCCGTGCAGCGCAACAACATCGGCCGCCTTCGCTCACTCGCGCTCGCCCTGAAGTCCCCCGGTTCCTCGCTGTCCGACAGCACCCAGCTGAAGGCCGACCTGCTGTCAGCCCTCGACTGGTTCCTCTCCGCCAAGTACGGCCCGTCGGTGCACTCCTACGACAACTGGTGGGATTGGCAGATCGGCATCCCTCTTGCGCTCAACGACTTCTGTGTGCTGATGTACGACGATCTGAGCCCCGCGCAGTTGTCGGCAGCCATGGCGGCGATCGCGCACTACGCACCGGACCCGACGAGCACGGGCGGACTGGTCTCGACGGGCGCCAACCGCAACTGGGCGTGTTCGATCGCGATCCTGCGCGGCGCGCTGAGCCAGGACAGCGCTGTGATCGACAACGCGAAGTCCGCGATCGTGACGATCTTTCCCTATTCGACCAGCAGCGACGGCTTCTACACCGACGGCGGATTCATCCAGCACGTCTTCTTCGCGTACACCGGCGGCTACGGTGTCTCGCTCCTGCAGTACCTCGCGTATTCGATGATCGCGACGCAGGGAACGCCGTGGGCCTTCGATGCCGCCCAGGTCGGCGAGGTCTACGACTGGGTGCAGAAGAACTTTCGGCCATGGATCTACGCCGGCGCCCTGATGGACATGAACCGCGGGCGCGGACTGTCCCGGTTCTACGAGACCGACCACCGGATCGGGCGGCTGACGATCGCCACCATCCTTCAGCTGGCCACCGTGTTCCCTGCGCAACAGGCGCTCACGGTGAGGTCGCAGTGCAAGGGATGGATCGGTGCAGATTCCTTCCTGCCCTTCTTCAGTTACGATCCGGTGCCCATCGAGCAGGTGCGCCTGTCGTCGATCGCAGCGGGACGTGCGCTGGTCGCCGACTCGAGCATCCCGTCGAGCGGTGAATCGACCGACACCGTCGTGGCGACCTCGATGGCACGCGCGGTGCACCGCAGGCCGGGATTCGCCTTCGGCGTCGCCATGGACACCGCGAAGATCAAGCCCTACGAATCCGCCAACTCGGAGAACCTCGAGGGTTGGTACACAGGCGAGGGTGCTGTGTACATGTACTTGCCGAATCAGCTCGGCCACTGGCCCAACGAGTACTGGCCGACGGCCGACAAATATCGCATCCCCGGCACCACGGTGACCAACCGCACATTGACGCTCGGCAAGGGCCGCACCACCGACAACACGTGGGCAGGGGGTGCGCTGCTCGACGGCGACGTCGCACTCGGGATGCCGGTCGTCTTCTCCATCCTCAAGGCCAGAAAATCCTGGTTCTGCGTCGGCGACGTGATCGTCTGCCTCGGCGCTGGAATCACGAGCACGGACCCCGGTGGTATCGAGACCATCATCGAGCAGCGCAACATCGGGCCGAACGGCAAGACTGTCCCGATCATCGACGGCGAGTCCGCGCTGGCGACGGCGAGCAGCACGCCGTCGGACCTCACGCCGAAATGGGTATGGATTCCCAACGCATGCGGCTACGTGTTCCCCGACGGCGCGACGATCAAGGGCATGCGCAACGATCGCACTGGCAAGTGGACTGACATGGACCACCGCGGCGTCTACGACGACACGACCGCGTACTCCCGTCGCTTCATCACCCTCTGGTTCGATCACGGCCTGACGCCGACCGATGCGACGTACGCGTACTTCCAGCTGCCGGGGGCGACACAGGATGCGACGGCCACGATGGCCGCATCGCCCGACGTCGCAGTCGTGGCGAACACCGGTGAGGTGCAAGCGATCACCAGGACGAGAGCCGCCGCGTCGTCCCCCGCCTCGCAGAAGGCGCCAGCAACCTCACCGTCGGACGAGGTTGTCACCATGGCCAATTTCTGGTCGGCGGATGCACCGACGACCGCCGGAATCACGGTCGACAAGCCGGCATCCGTCGTGATGAGCCGCAAGGGCGGGCGTCTGTCGCTCGCGGTGAGCGATCCGACGAAGGCGCTCACGGGAAGCATCACGGTCACGGTCGACGTTGCCGCACGAGCGATCACCTCGGTCGATCCGGGTGTGACCGTGTTGTCGATCAGCCCGAAGGTGGTGATCTCGGTGCCCATGTCCGGTGCCGCCGGGGCGTCGTTCGTCGCCAGGTTCGCTGCACCCCCTTCGCCGCACGGTAGCGGAACGTCGACCGCCGGCAGCGGAGCAGTGGTTTCAGGATGACCGACGCTCACCCCGTGTGACGGAGTCGGAAGAAGGGCGGTGCCTCATCGGCACCGCCCTTCTTCCGCGACGACCATCGTCTCGCGTCGATCAGCCCTTCAGGCCGGTCTGAGCCAGGCCCTCGACGAACTGGCGCTGCGCGATCACGAACACGATCAACACGGGTACCGCCGTCATCGTGGCCGCCGCGAGCTGCACGTTCCACATCGGTCCGCTGTATGGGTCGACGTAGTGCGTCAGCGCCTCGGGCAACGTGAAGAGCCCGGGCGTCGAGAGATACACCGTCGGCTCGAGGTACAGATTCCAAGCGTTCAGGAAGGTGAAGATCGCGACAGCCGCCAGAGCCGACTTCGCCAACGGCATCGCCACACGCCACCAGATTCCAGGGCGGCCGAGTCCGTCGAGACGTCCCGCTTCCTCGAGCTCGCCCGGCAGGGCGATGAAGAACTGCCGCATGATGAACGTGGCCAGCACGCTCGGCGCGCCGAACGACGTGACGAGGATCAGCGGCCAATGCGTGTTGATGAGACCCAGGGAGTTGAAGACCTGGAACAGGGGCACGATCGTGACCTCGCTCGGGATGAGCAGCCCGATCAGCACGACGAGGAACAGGATGTTCTGCCCTGGGAACTTGATCCGCGCGAACGCGTATCCCGCGAGCGAGGAGACCAGCATCGTGACCACCGTCACGACGACCGCGATGTACATGCTGTTGAAGTACTGCTGCGCGAACGGCTGGAACGTGAACGCCTTGACGTAGGCATCCATCGACGGCGTCAACGGGATCAGCGAGGGAGGGAACGCGAAGATCTGGTTCACGGTCTTGAACGACGAGGTGATCATCCACCAGGTCGGGAACAGGAACGGGATCGCGATGATCGAGAGCACGACGTAGAGCAGTGCACGCATCCAGCGCTTGCGGGTGCGATCAGCTTTCATAGAACACCCACCTCTTGCGGAGCTGCCATTGGATGACGGTGAGGATCAGCACGATGACGAACAAGAGGATCGCCAGCGTCGAGCCGTAGCCGAAGTTGTGGAACTGGAACGCCTGTTGGAACAGGTAGTAGACGAGGACCGTCGTCGAGATGCCGGGGCCGCCCTTGGTGAGCACCGCGATCTGAGCGAAGACCTGCAGCGAGCCGACGATCGTGATGATCACGGTCAAGAGAATGGTCGGCGAGATCAACGGCAGCGTGATGCGGGCGAAGACGGTCTGCGCGGAAGCACCGTCGACGCGTGCAGCTTCCTGGATCTCTGCTGGCACTCCCTGCAGGCCGGAGAGGAACAGCACCATGTTCAGGCCGACGTTCTTGAAGACCTGCACGACGATCACCGCGGCCATCGCGGTCGGCCCGCTTTCGAGCCAGTTCGGTCCCGCGATGCCGAACAGCTTGAGAAAGCCGTTGACACCACCGTTGTCCTGCAACAGGAACTGCCAGACGATCGTCCACGCGACGATCGCGATGACGACCGGTGAGAAGAACACGGTGCGGAAGAAGGCGATACCCCGGCCGCTGCGATTGAGCAGTACGGCGAGAAGGAGCGCCAACGGGATGTTGAACAACACGAGCCCGACGGAGAAGATCGCCGTCGCGCCCAGCACGGACGGCATCTGCGGGTCGCTGAGGAGCTTCTGGTAGTTGTCGAGGCCTGCAGGTTCGATGGATCCGCTCAACACGTTCCATTTCTGGAAGCTGTAGTAGACGACCAGCACCAGTGGAATCAGGACGAACGCGACGATGCCGGCCAGTTGCGGAGTGATGAAGAGGTAACCGGCGATGCGGTCCCGGCGCTTCAGCGTCAGGAACCGTCGCCGAGGGCGTTGACCGGCCCCGCCGGCGCGGGTCTCGACCCGTGCCGGCGGAGCCAAGGTGTTCGTGTTCATGGCGGAGACGTTCAACCCGCCAGGCTCGACTGCACCGAGCTGCAGACGTTCTTCAGAATCGAAGAGACATCGGCGTTCGGCTTCCACATCGGCGTCAAGGCGGTCTTGACCTCCGACGCGACCTGAGTCTGGTTGACGTGGCCCGGCCGGGTCACGGCGTTCTTGAGTGATGGGATGACGACGTCGTTGAGCTGCTTCTTGCTCAGCACGGGGTTGGTCGCGGCGAGCGTCTCCGCGTTCACGAGCGACGTACGGGGCGGCGGAAAGTACTGTGCGAGCTTCTTGGCGTTGCTCGGATTCGTGAAGTACGCGAGGAAGTCCTGCGCCTCCTGAGCGTTCTTTCCCTTGGCGAGCACACCCACGCCGGCCTGCCCGATCACGTGATTCGTCGAATCGGCGGTACGCCCGGGCAACGGGAGCATATTCCAGGCGAATCCGCCTGCGGGCAGCAGATTCGCGCTCGAGATCTGCGTGATCACGAAGGCGGAGCCACCCGAGAAGAAGTTGAGGTTCGTTCCGGGTCCCGGCATCGCGTTCTGATCGAAGACCGCCTTGTTGATGAAGTCGAACGCGTCGTTCATCTTCGACGAGGTGAACGTGCACTTCGATCCGTCAGCGCTCCACGGGGCAGCGCCCCACGCGTTCCAGATGGTCGAGAGCAGAGTCCAGTCGTCGTAGTTGAAGTTGTTGACGATGAGGCCGCCCTGGCCGGTCTTGGCGTTGACCTGCGATGCGACGTCGGCGATGTCCTTGAGATCCCATTTGCCCTGGGCCTGGAGTTCCGCCGACGTCGGCTCGCCCGCCTTCTTCAGCAGGGCATCGTTGGCGAAGACCACGAACGGTGACGTCGAGAAGGGGTATGCGTAGAGCTGCTTGTCCTTCGTCCACAGCTTCGCAGCGCTCGAGCCGATGTCACCGTAGTCGTACCCCTTCGTCGCTTTCAACGAATCGGTGAGCGGCGACAGGACTCCCGACTGCACGAAGTCGGTCGCGTCGGTGTCGAGCACCCACGCCAGGTCCGGTGCCGATCCACCTGCGATCTGGGTGGTGAGCGTCGAGGTGTAGTCGTCGTAGGGGAGCGAGTCGAAGGTGATCGACTTGATCTCGGGGTGCGTCTGCTTGTAGGCATCCGCGATCTTGTTGAAAAGGGCGAGTTGGTCGGGGTTGGCCGTCCACGTCGTCATCCTCAGCGACACGCTGTTCGGGGCCGCAGTGGTCTTCGCCGGGGTCGGTGACGACCCGCTGCAGGCTGAGAGCGCTAGCGCGGCGACGGCGATCGCCGCGACTCCTGCCAGCTTCCTTGCTGTTCTCATCAGTGCTCCTTGATCAGTAGCCGGCGACGTCGGGCCAGTGCAGCTCGACGCCGTTGCCGACCAACCGGGTTTGAAACTCCTCCAGAAGAGAAGGAGTGTGGTGGACCGCGCGGGGATCAGTCGCGCGGTCCAGGCAGAAGGCCGCTAGCCAGCCCGCCGCCTCGCCGATCGACCACTCCACCGGGTGGAGCCTGAAGGCGCCGTTGGTGATGTGGGTCGTTCCGACGTTCTTCGCCGCTGGAAGCAGGTTGCGCATCCTGATCGGGATGAGCGCCCCCAGTGGAATCTCGAAGGGCACCGAGGCGATGTCGATGTAGTTGTCGCCGCCGGTGGAGGGATGCAAGTCGATGCGGTACATGCCGACGCCGACCGAGTCCGAGAAGGTCGCGGGCGAATCACTGCCGCGCGCGCCGATCGAAAGGTCCTGCTCGACGACCGTGTACTCGGCGCGGATTCGCCTGGACTCGCGGATGTAGGGCGCCTGGGCGAAGCCGTCATCGGTGCCGGTGACGTCCGGCCGCAGTCGCAACCCTGGCCAACCCCGACCTCCGTCGGGTCTCGGAGCCTCGGTCTGCAGCCAGTAGAGCATCGCCCTGGACTGCCTCCGCGCAGCGTCGAGATGGCTCTCCGCGTCGGGGCTGTCGATGATGCTGCCTCCGACGTAGTCGATCATCGGCCAGTTGACCAGCACGATGTCGCTGTCGAGGAAGCCCGGCTCCAGCACCTTGCGAGCGAGGAGGCGCCGGAACGTCCAGAGCTCCTGGTCCCCGCCGTCCGCTCGCTGGTCGGCGATCCTGGAGAACGGGTCATCGTCGATGTTGGGGGTGAAGTCCCGGGTCACGGTTTCAAGCGTGCGGGGGTGCGGGCCCGTGAGGCCGATCATCGGTGCACCCCAGAACTCCGGGGCGAAGGTGGCCCAGTAGTCGTAATCATCGGGACGCGGAATCGTGTGATCCCCCTCGACGTGATCGACGACGAAGCACCAGGAGATCGCCTGCACGTTGCCGGGATCCGCGACCGCGGGAGCGTTCGGCTCACCCGTGTCCTCTCGCGATTCACTGCCGACCACGTACTCGGTGCCGGTGAGCGGGAGCAGCTCCCCGGTCTCGGTCGCGTCGAGCACGTAGTCGCCGCGCAACTCGATGCGCTCATCCTGGGTCGCTACCTCGACACTGGTGACGACGTCGCCGTCGACGTGTGCCCCGACCGGAACCGCCGGCTGCAGCACGACGAGCCGTCCCGCGCTGATGAACGGGCCCAGCAGCTCGTCGATCACCGCGACCGCGACCTTCGGCTCGCTGCACAGGCGACTGACGAGACCGGCTCCCGGGTTGAGGTAGCGCTGCGCAGCAGCCTCGGCCGACAGCGGGTAGTTGTCGCGGTAGTACCGACGGATGCCGTCGCGCAGCTCCCGATAGCTCGCCGTGCATCCGAACTGCTCGATCCAGGTGTGCTCATCGAGGGTCACGGCCTGGCTGGTCAGCTGGCCGCCGAGCCAGGCGTACTGCTCCGTGAGGATGACGCGCCGCCCGGCTCGTAGCACGGCGAGCGCCGCCGCGACCCCGCCAAGGCCACCGCCGACGACGACGACATCGGTATCGAGCCGCCTCATCGTGCCGTCGCCTGCGCAAGAGTCGAGCCGTCGATCAGGGCGCACGGAAGAAGCTGCTGCTCCGGCAGACCCTCCTCCGCTTCGTCCACGCCGTTGAGCGTCTCGTGCAGAAGCGCCATCGCCGCCGCTCCGAGCGCGATTCGAGGCGCGCTCAAGCGCGTGAAGTCGATGGCCTGGTCTTGCGGCCGGCTCCGCTCGCCGAGTACGACCATCGACAGCTGGGAGGGCACGGCGATCCCCTTCGCACGCAAGGCCGCGTGCAGCGTCTCTGCTTCTGTCGGGTCTTCGACGACGAGAACCGTCGCCCCGGCGGAGACCACGAGGTCGAGTACCTGCTCGACGGAGACATCCTTCAGTTGCGCGGTCTCGACGGCGACGTCGCTCGAGCTGAGCCGCTCGATCAGCCCATCGGCACGATCGCGCGACGATTCGGCATTCAGAGAGAGGTGCACGTACACCGCGCGACGGTGTCCGGCCTCGATGATGCGACTGGCCAGGTCGGCACTCGCGGACTTGTAGTCCAGACCCACCCAGCGGATGTTCTCGCCATCGCGACGTCCGACCGTGACGAACGGGTAGCCGCTTTCGCTCAGTTGTTGCAGCTCGTCGGCGTCCATCTCGCGGCCGAGCAGAAGGCATCCGTCGGCCAGGCGCAGTCGGCTGCGCTCATGCAGGATCTTGCGTCGTCCGTCGACGACCGGCGCACTGGTGAACATCAGCAGGTCGACGCCGAGCTGTTCGGCTGCGCTCTCGATGCCGGTCAGCAGAGGCGTGTAGAAGTCCGAGGTCTCGCTCGGAAATGCGTGCTCGTAGGTGAAGATGCCCACGAGATTGTTCGCCTGCCCCGCCAGCCTGCGCGCGGCCGGATCTGCGACATAGGTCGTCTCGTTGATGACGTCGAGCACGCGCTGACGCGTCGCTTCGGGAATGCGGGCGGAGTCTTCTTTTCCATTGAGCACGAGCGACACGGTCGTCTGACTCACCCCCGCCAACTCGGCGATGCGTTGTTGTGTCACTCGCGGTGCCACGGGCAGCCTCCTTGCTAATGCGCATGAGCATGTGCGCTGCAGCGATGATATGGGCTGATCATGCGCATTAGCAAATTCTCCGGCGCTCTCAGATCACGGTGGCGCCTCCGCCGGCAACGAGCTCCATCGGCGTAGCGACCTGGTCCGATCCGCGTCACGGCTTCGTCCGGCGCGTCCTCCCGCCGGCCGAGATGAAGACGCGGGCCCGTTCCCCGACGAACAACCTTGAGCCGGCCAGTGCGATGCCACTCGTCGCGCCGGTGATCACCGCGACCTCGCCATCGAGCTTTCTCGCCGCTACTTGACCCCCAGTGCGATGTCGAAGCCACCTCCGTTGCGGGCCAGACCCATGATCAGGATGCCTGCCCACTCCAGAGCGTGCGTCGTTTCGAGTCCTCCCGCGTCGAGGGGCCGCATGCCCAGGCTCTCCAGGAACGCCGCGAACCGTGCCCGCGCTTCGGCGTTGCCTCCGGCGAAGAACACGTCCAACGGCTCGTCTGCGGCGAGTACACCGCGGAAGATCGTGTTGAACGCCTTCACGACGTGCGTGCCCTCTGGGGCGGCGGCGGCGATCTGCTGGGTCGCCGAGTTGCCCGAGGCGGTAACGACCCCGTTCGCGTCGGCGTTGAATGGATTGGTGATGTCGACGAGGATCTTGCCGGCTAAGGCATCGCCGTAGTGCTCGACCACCTCGACCGCGCCGGCGTACAGAACGGCGAGGAAGACGATTTCACCGGCCGGCTTTGCGCCGAACGTGCCGACGGTTGCCCGGTCGCCGATCTGGTCGGCGGCTGCCTGAGCCTTGACGGTGTCGCGGCTCATGATCTCGATCGCGTACCCGTGCTTCGCCGCCCGGGTGCCGATGGCGGTAGCCATGTTGCCCGAGCCGATGATGGTGATGGTGGACATAGCGGGTTCTCCTTCGTGGTGGTTGTTGCGGTGGGCCGTGGGAGTGCTCGATGGTGGTCGAGTTCGATCAAGATGAGGCACCCCTCCGGTAGTCGATTGAACCGGAGGGGTGCCTCAGGTATTCCGGACAGCGGCCCGAATCTCGTAAAAGAATGTTCGTCATCGACATGGAGCGGCGTTGCTGCATGAGAAGCGGAGGGGGCCCTCGCCCCGCGAGGTAACCTGGTCGCATGAGCATCGGCGACCTCGAGCTGACGCAGACTCCCCGGCGCCGGGACGCACAAGAGCGCCACGACCGACTCATCGCCGCAGCACGGCGCGAGTTCGCGGCCCGGGGAGTGGACGCCTCCTTGGAAAGGATCGCTCGCGACGCGGACGTCGCCATCGGTACCCTCTATCGTCACTTCCCGACCCGCATGGACCTGCTCATGAGCGCCTTCGAGCCTCGGCTTCGGGAGTTTCTCGACGGGTCGACGAAGGCCCTGGAGATCGACGACCCCTGGGAAGGGTTCGTCTACTATCTGGAGAACCTGTTTCGCGTGCAGGCGGGAGACCGAGGTTTCAACGACTTCCTTTCCCGCCGCTTCCCGGGCAGCGCCGACACCGAGCGCATCCACGACCAGATGTGCGAACAAATCGAAGATGTGCTCACCCGGGCTCAAGAAGCCGGCGAGGCGCGCCCTGACATCACTCTGGCCGACATCGTCAACCTCATCTGGTCCAACGGCCGGATGATCGACGCCACGAGCACCACCGCGCCCAACGCATGGCGGCGCTACCTCTACCTCATGCTGGACGCCTACCGGGCAAAGCGGGCGCACCCGATCCCCGAGCCGCCGATGACGGACAGGCAACTCTACGACGCCATGGTCCACCTCAGCACAGCGGACTGAGGAGCGGCCGCTCGCGGCAGCCGGCCCGCAAACGGTACAGCCTGCGGATACCTCGGGCAGGCCGCCGTCTGAAGGTGGAACCGACAAGCGCGCGCACCTACGATTGGCGCGTGACCACGACGACCCGCACTACCGGAGCCCTAGCCGGCTGGACTCATCTCTACTCAGGCAAGGTGCGCGACCTGTACGTGCCGGAGGGCACGGCATCCGTCGAGACCGCCGACGCGCTGCTCGTCGTCGCGAGCGACCGCGTGAGCGCGTTCGACTTCGTGCTCGAGCCGGGCATCCCCGGCAAGGGCGAGCTGCTCACGACGCTGTCGCTGTGGTGGTTCGACCGGCTCAGCGACGTGCGCAACCACCTGCTCGCCGATCGCACGATCGACGGTGTGGAGCGCATCCCCGCTGCCGTCGCCGGGCGCGCCATGCTGGTCAAGCCCCTCGACATGTACCCGATCGAGTGCGTCGTGCGCGGATACCTCACGGGCACCGGCTGGCTCGATTACCAGCGCACGCAGGGCGTCTGCGGCGTACCGCTTCCCGCCGGCCTGCAGAACGGCGACCGGCTCCCCGAGCCGATCTACACCCCGGCGTTCAAGGCCGAGCAGGGCGAGCACGACGAGAACATCAGCTTCGAGCGCACTGTCGAGTTGGTCGGTGCGGATGCCGCAGCGCAGCTTCGCGACGCATCCCTCGACGTGTATCGGCGGGCATCCGCCATCGCCGAAAAGCGCGGTCTGATCCTTGCTGACACGAAGTTCGAGTTCGGCACCGACCGCACTACCGGCGAGCTCACGCTGGCCGACGAGGTGCTCACCAGCGACTCGAGCCGCTACTGGGATGCCTCAGCCTGGCGCACCGGCACCACTCCCGCCGAGCGCATGGCGAGCTTCGACAAGCAGATCGTGCGCGACTGGCTGTCTGCGAATTGGGACAAACAGGGAACCCCGCCGACGCTCCCTGACGACATCGTGCAGCGCACGGCCGCGCGCTATCGCGAGCTGCTCGAGCGACTGTCAGGGGACTGACGCAGCGAACGAGGCCCCCTGCGCGCCAACCCGGCAACGACCAGCAGCGCGCCGGCAGCGAGCATGGCGGCAGCGGTCCACGCCGTTCCGACGACGCTCGAGCCCGAGTCGGCCAGAACATCGGACGGTGCGGCGGGTGAACTCGGCGGGGTCGAGGGACTCGTACCGGGCGACGACGGCACGACGACGATCTCGGGCGCTGTGACGTTCGCC
This sequence comes from Humibacter sp. RRB41, assembly GCF_022761015.1. Lineage (GTDB taxonomy): Bacteria > Actinomycetota > Actinomycetes > Actinomycetales > Microbacteriaceae > Humibacter. The sequence goes on along the minus strand of NZ_JAKWJQ010000001.1, from coordinate 502,777 downwards.
GCCAACGCCGGCACCACGATCGGGGGCGGCGGGTCGAACCCGGCGGGCGGCAGGACGGCGAGCTGATACTCGTCTCGCTGTTCCGTGACGATCGAGTAGGTGCCATCCGGCTGCACGGGCACCGTCACCGGCGAGTCGTCGATGGCCATGACAGGCGTGCCATCCGATGACTGAAGCTCGACGCTGGTCCCGGGGGGCACCGGCTGCGAGGCATCCGCACCGCCGAGCGCCACCTGACCGGTGATCGTGGCGGTGGGTGCAGGTTGCGCGAGCCACAGCTGGTAGTTCGGGCTGCCGGAGAGCGCGCCGTACAGAAGGCGGATGCCGCGCACCGCGGTCGTGGGCATGAACCAGGCGTACGCGCCGGCCGTGTCCTTGATGTTTCCGTAGACCGTGCCTGGCGTGTACGTGATCGAGGTCGTCCCATAGGTGACGGTCTGGCTGCCCGGCCCCGGCACCCAATTCGGCACGTCGAAGGGTGCGGTCGCAGTCGAGCACACGGAAGGCTTCGGAGAGGCGTTGTCGCAATAGTTGCCGACACCCTGTTCGCCGAGTTCGCTGGCAGGCAACGCGTTGCCTGAGGCATCCAGCGGCTGGATGAACACCCAGTCTGCATCGATGTCACCGACCGCGAATCCCCAGCCTGCGACGGGCGCCGAGTCGAACGTCACCGTGGTGGTGGACGGCGTAGGCGTGCTGGTGGACGGCGGTGTGGGTGCAGGGGACCCGCTGCGCGGTCGCAGGGTCAGGTAGGGCTGCTTTCGCGTCGAGCCGAACTCCTGACCGAACGCGGTGTTCGCTCCGAGGTACGCGGACTCGCCGCTCGGTGTCGTCACGGAGACCGAGTCGGTCGAGACAGTGGCATCCGCATCGCTCGGGCTCGTGAAGGTCGCCGTTCCCGTGAAGGCGTTGGCGGAACCCGATGTCGTCCACGTCGGAAATGCGCCGATCGTGCCGGCCGGCACGGCCGACGCGGGCATCGCCCCGATGATCATCATGGCCCCGAACACCGCCGCAACAGCCAGCGCTTTTCCCCGAATACGCACGAAGGGAACGATACGTGGAATGCACGCGAGTGACCAGAGTCGCCCGGAATGGATGCGTTCGCATCGACGTTGCACACGACATGTCCGACGCACGCAATCTCGACCGGCTCGCCGCCGACACGGCGATGGGCGGCGTGACCCTGCTCGTCGCCGACCTCGATGCCATGACCACCTACTACCGCGACGCGGTGACGCTGCGTGCTGGCGGCAGAAGGCGACCGCGTGGTGCTCGGACGTCGGAACACTACGGTGATCACCCTGCAGCACAGCCCCGAGCTGAAGCGCGCCGCGCCGCGCTCGGCCGGGCTGTTCCACACGGCGATCCTGTTCGAATCGCAGCGGGCACTGGCATCCGCCGTGTACTCCGTCGCACAGCGTGCGCCCGGCACGTTCACCGGCAGCTCCGACCACCTCGTCAGTCAGGCGTTCTACTTCGACGACCCGGAGGGCAACGGCGTCGAGCTGTACTGGGATCGCGACCGCACGCAGTGGAGCTGGACGCACGGTCGCATCGAGATGGGCACGCTCTACCTCGATCCGAACGCGTTCCTGCAGCAGCACCTCGTCGAGCAGGATGTCGACGACCCGGCCGTCGGGGGCGCCAGCGTCGGACACGTGCACCTGTCTGTCGGCGACGTGGCCTCCGCGAGGGAGTTCTACGTCGACCGGCTCGGATTCGACACGACGGCAGAACTCGGCGGATCCGCATTGTTCGTCAGCGCCGGCGGATACCACCATCACATGGCGATGAACACGTGGAACAGTGCCGGCGCCGGCCGGCGATCACCGGCACTCGGGCTCGGTCGCGTCGACATCGTGCTGCCGTCGAACGATGACCTCGGAGCGGCGGCGGAGCGGATGTCGCACTACCGCGTGCCCGTACGCGACGACGGCCGGGCCCTCGCGTTCGAGGATCCATGGGCGAACGCCATCCGGCTGACGGCGTCGTCGCCCACGACGGCCGCGTAGCCGCATCTCGCCGATCGAGTAGCGGCACGGGCGCGTGGCGCTACTCGGCCACCGGGGCTGGATTCTTTGCGCCGACGACGGGCGTGCCCTGCGTTGAGCTCCAGTTCGTCGTGTTCTTCGGCCGCACGAAGAACAGCACAACGACGGCACCGAGCAGCGCGACCGCTGCCGGCAGCAGTAGCGTCTGCGACATGGCATCCGTGAAGGGCTGCGCCACGATCGCGGGAAGCTTCGTTCCGCTGAATTCCGATCCGCTCGACGCGGAGTGCAGGCCGTTCGCCGACAGCCGTCCTTGAATGAGTGCTGCGATCGCCGCGCTGCCGAGCACGCTGCCGACCTGGCGAACGGTGTTGTAGATGCCCGCGCCCGCGCCGGCTTGGGCCGGAGGCAGGTTGTGCGTCGCGGTCACCGACAGCGGTGCCCAGATGAACGCGTTCGCGATACCGAGCACGGCGCTCGGTATGAGCAGGCGCGCCCACACGTCGACGTTCGGGTCGAGCCACGCGGAGTACCAGACCAGGCCGATCGCCATCAGGAAGAGCCCGAAGAACGCCAGGTAGCGCGGATGCACCCGGTCGGCCAGGCGTCCGACGAACGGTGAGATCGGAATGACGACCAGAGCCATCGGCACCATCAACAGCGCCGATTGGGTAGGCGTGAATCCGAGCACCAGCTGGGCGAAGAAGATCAGCGGCAGCGACATGCTCGTGACGGTGAATCCGACCGTGCTGATCGCCATGTTCGCGAGCGAGAAGTTGCGGTCGCGGAAGAGCTTCAGCGGCATCAGGGGTTCGCCCTTGTTGACCGCCTGCCACACCACGAAGGCGGCCAGCACCACGATTCCCGCGATGATCAGCCCCCACACGGTGATCGGGCCGGTGATGGTTCCCCAGTCGTACGTCGCGCCCTCCTGAATGCCGAAGACGACCAGGAAGAGCCCGATCGCGCTGAGGATGACGCCCAGGATGTCGAACGAGTGCTGGTGCGTCGGAAGCTTCGGCACGAGGATCACGGCGGCGATGAAGCCGATCACGCCGACGGGCACATTGATGAAGAAGATCCACTCCCAGCCGAGGCCGTCGACGAGCACGCCGCCGAGCAGCGGGCCGACCAGCATCGCAACGCCGGAGGTGGCGCCCCAGAGCGCCATCGCTGCTCCGCGCTTGTTCGGCGGGAAGGTGCGGGTGATCACGGCCATGGTCTGCGGCGTCATCATCGCGGCACCGAGTCCCTGCACGACGCGGGCCGTGATGAGCAGCTCGATCGAACCCGCGAAACCGCACCACAGCGAGGCGCCGGTGAACAGCACGAGACCGATCAGGTAGATGTTCTTGGGTCCGAAACGGTCACCGAGGCGTCCTGTGACGAGCAGCGGAACCGCGTACGCGAGCAGGTAGGCGCTCGTGACCCAGATGACCGAGTTGATGTCGGTTTTCAGGCCCTCGAGAATCTTCGGGTTGGCGACCGACACGATGGTCGTGTCGACCAGGATCATGAAGAATCCGATGACCAGCGCCCAGAGCGCCGGCCACGGACGAGTCTGCTTGTCCATGTTCTTCTTTCTTGATGAGGAGGGTCGATCGGTGATGACCGATCGAAGTCGATGGGGGTTGTTCGGCGATGCGGATGACCGCCTTTGTTGTTACGACGCGCAGGGCGCGGTCTGATCGACGGTTACCAGTCGATGGTTTCGTTCTTGAGGTCGACGATGAGGGCCTCGACCCAGGCGATCTCCGCCTCGACGACGGCGCGCATGTACGAGGCTTCGAGCCAGTACTTGCGCTCGAGTTGCTTGTTCTCGAGATGATCCACCGCACGACCGACAAGCTCGATCTGACCGTGCATCTCCATTGCGCGCTTGTGCAGCAGCCGGATCACCGTGTCACGGGGCAGGTTGTGCGCCTCGGCGATCGCCTGCGGAAATTCCGGGTACTCGTACTTCCAATCGCCGAGCATCTCGGTGATGCGCTCGAGCATGCGGTCGTGACCGGCATCCGTGATCTCGTAGGTGGTGCGCTCCGGCCGGTTGCCTTCGCGCGCCGTTCCGGTGGCACGCACGAGACCGTCGCGTTCGAGCCTTTCGACCGCGTGGTACAGGGAGCCGGGACGCACCTTGACGATCCGATCCTCCGATCGGGTCATCAACGTCTGGAACATCTCGTACGGATGCATCGGCCGCTCGATCAGCAGGCCGAGGATCGCGATCCCCAGTGGCGTGAGCCCTGCCATGTGCGTTCCTCCTCTCTGCCAGAGCGACGGGTGTGGGCGGCGTGATCGACGCACTTCACCCGGTTTGATTATTCCATCTGGAATATTAGACGCGGAATAGCGAAAATCGCAAGCTCGGCGTGAAGCGTCGACGACGTGTGCTCGACTGCCCGGCTGCCCGACTGCCCGGCTGCCGAGGCGAGACCGCTGCTAGCCGCGGCGTCGCGAGGCGGATGCCGTGAGGTGCGCGCGCATCGCCGCCGCAGCACCGAGGGGGTCGCCCGAGCGGATCGCGTCGGCGACAGAGCGGTGCTCGGCGAGCGCTGCCGCGGCATCCACACCGTCGTGCTGCGCCGGATCGATGCGTGCGTGCGTCACCACGATCGCTCGTGCGCCGACCCGCTCCAGACTCGCCAGCAGGTACCGGTTGCCGGAAGCGGCAGCGACAGCACGGTGGAACGCGAAGTCGGCCTCGACTGACTCGGCGGGGTCCGCGGCATCCTCGAGCGCTGCCGCCGCGGCCTCCACCGCGGCGAGATCACCGTCGGATGCCCGACGTGCGGCCAGCGCAGCCGCCTCGGTCTCGATGGCGAGGCGGAATGCGTGCAGCTCTGCGCGCTCTGTCTCGCTGCGTGCAGCGAGCCAGTCGTCCCCGGCGACGGGCGCCGGCGGTGTCAGCGCATAACTGCCCGATCCGACGCGGGTGCGCACGAGGCCGCGGGACTGGAGCCGCTGAAGAGCCTCTCGGATCACGCTGCGGCTCGCGCCGAATTCCTCAACGAGGCGCCCCTCGCTCGGCAGACGCTCGCCCGGGGCGATCTCGCCGTCGACGATCCGCTCGGCGAGGGTGCGGGCGATCGCTTCCGCGCGCGGTGCTGTCATGCGCTCATCGTCCCATCCGCGCTCAGGCCTCGATCGTGACCGACTCGGTCGTCCACGCCCTCGCCTGGTCGCTGAAGGTGATGCCGAGCCCAGGGCGGTCGGGCACGATCATGCGACCGTCGCGCGTCTCCAGCCGCTCCTCGAAGAGCGGATCGAGCCAGTCGAAGTGCTCCACCCACGGCTCTCGTGGATAGCACGCTGCTAGGTGCAGATGGATCTCCATCGCGAAATGCGGAGCGAGGTCGAGTCCCGCGCGATCGGCGAGAGTCATGAGCCGCAGGAACTGGGTGATGCCTCCGATGCGCGGCGCATCCGGCTGGATGATGTCGCACGAGCGGGCGGCGATCAGCTGCTCGTGCTCGGCGACGGAGGAGAGCATCTCGCCGGTCGCGATCGGGGTGTCGAGTGCGCGTGCCAGATCGGCGTGCCCCTCGGCGTCGTAGGCGTCGAGCGGCTCTTCGATCCAAGTGAGGTCGAACTCCTCGAGGCGACGACCCATGCGGAGCGCCGTCGTGCGGTCCCACTGCTGGTTGGCGTCGACCATCAACGGAATCTCGTCGCCGAGGTGCTCGCGAACGGCGCGCACGCGGCCGAGGTCTTCGAAGACATCCGGCAGCCCGACTTTCATCTTGATGCCTCCGATCCCCTCGTCGATCGACTGGTCGGCCCGGGCGAGCACCTCGCCGATCGACGCGTTGAGAAATCCGCCAGACGTGTTGTACGTGCGCACAGAGTCGCGATGCGCCCCGAGCAGCTTCGAGAGCGGCAACCCCGCGCGCTTGGCCTTCAGGTCGTAGAGGGCGATGTCGATTGCGGCGAGCGCCTGCGTTGCGACGCCCGATCGGCCGACCGAGGCACCCGCCCAGAGCAGCTTCGTGGAGAGCTTGGCGATGTCGTTCGGGTCTTCGCCGATCGCAGTGCCAGCGACCTCTCGAGCGTGCGCATACTGCGCCGGCCCTCCCGCACGCTTCGAGTAGCTGAAGCCGTGGCCGGAGAAGCCCAGTTCCGTATCGATCTCGGCGATCAGGAAGACGACCTCGGTCATCGGCTTCTGCCGCCCTGTGAACACCTTCGCGTCGGAGATGGCGACCGGCAACGGGAGGCGCAGCGTCGAAAGCGTCACCGTACGGATCGCGTCGGGGGTGTAGGTCATGCCCGTTAATCTATCGGACAGATCTGCAATCCATCAGACATATGATCATGGATGCCCGACGACAGGCCTCGACGGCGAGCACCGAATGAGGCGAGCCGAGGAATTCCGGGCGAGGCACGCCGAGGAACCGGATCAGGCGATGCGGTCGTTCCTCAGGCCGAGCAGCGCCGGAAGGTCCGCGATGCTGTCGATGACGGCATCCGCTCCGGCGAAGGTGAGCGCGCGCTCGTCGTGCCACCCCGTGAGCACGCCGACGGTGACCCCGGCGCCGGCCGCGAGCCCGCTCTCGATATCGGAGACGGTGTCGCCGACGACGATCATCGAGTCGACGGACGACGTACCGGTGCGCAGCAGAGCCGTCAGCGCCAGATCTGGGTATGGCCGGCCGCGCTGAACGTCGTCCGAGCACAACACGACGTCGGCGAGGTCGTTCCACGACAGCGCGCCCAGAATCGCCTCCATCGTGCACCGCGTCAGCCCGGTCGTGAGGGCGACCCGAACGCCGTTCTCGCGGAGCGTGCGGATGGTCAGCTCGGCGCCCGGCACCGGCTCGAGCCCCTCGCGCTCCGCCAGTTCGGAGAAGGCGCCTTCGAACTCACCGACCGCACGAGCGGTCTGGTCCTCATCGGCGGCGAGCTCGCGGAGCACCTCGCCCTTGGCCCGGCCGAAGTTCTCGCGCACGAACTCGAGAGCAGACACGCGCGCCTCCGCGGCCGTCGCGATGCCGGCGCGATCCATCGCCAGCACGTACGCGTGCTCCACCATGCCGTCGTCGACGACCGTGGTGCCCGCCAGTGCCAGCACGACGAGTTCCACCTCGATCTCTTCCACCTCGTCGAGGTCGTCGATCTGCTCGTCAGGCACGTCGTCGAGGTCGCGGAATGCGAACTGCTCGGCTGCGCGCCTGCTGCTGACGACGACGTCGTGTGTGCTCATCGAAGACCCCCTCGACCCTGCGTCGGCGAGCACACGGGCGGTACTCACCGGTGGTGACAGTAGGCGACTGCGCGGAACATCCGGCCGAGCGCCGGTGGATGCCAGGTGAACGGCAATCGAGCGATCGGCACGCACACCCGTTCACCGGTAGAATTGCAGGCATCCGTCCCGCAACCTCCAGGGGGTTCACCGTGCCCACCATCGTCGTCGACGTCATGCCGAAGGCCGAGCTGCTCGATCCGCAGGGCAAGGCCATCGCCGGGGCGCTCGCACGCACCGGCCGTGGCAGCTTCGACGTGCGCATGGGCAAGCGGTTCGAGCTCACGACGGATGCCCCCGTGACCGACGAGCTGCTGGCATCCGTTCGGGAGATCGCAGCTGACGTGCTGTCGAACGGCGTGATCGAAGACGTCGTGGCCGTGACAGTGGTCGAGCCGGCAGTCGTCGACGCAGCAGAGATCGCCTGATGCGCATCGGCGTCATCACCTTCCCAGGATCGCTCGACGACCGGGATGCCCGCCGCGCCGTACGCGCCGCCGGCGCCGAGGATGTCGCGCTCTGGCACGGCGACCACGATCTCTCCGGTGTCGACGCGCTCGTCCTGCCCGGCGGGTTCAGCTACGGCGACTACCTGCGCTGCGGCGCGATCGCCAGCCTTTCGCCGATCATGAACGAGGTCGTCGACGCCGCGAACAAGGGGATGCCCGTGCTCGGCATCTGCAACGGATTCCAGATGCTCGCCGAGGCGCACCTGCTGCCTGGCGGGCTGATCCGCAACGACCACGGCGCGTTCATCCGCCGTGACCAGCACCTTCGGGTCGAGAACACCGCGACCGCCTGGACGAACGGCTTCACGGCTGGTCAGCAGATCGTCATCCCGTTGAAGAACGGGGAGGGCGAATACGTGGCATCCGCCGAGACGATCGAACGGCTCGAAGGCGATGGCCGGGTGGCGTTCCGCTACCTGGGTGTGAACCCGAACGGTTCGATCAACGACATCGCCGGTGTGACGAACGAACGCGGCAACGTCGTCGGGCTGATGCCGCACCCCGAGCACGCAACCGAGCCCGGCTTCGGTCCCGACACCCGTGCCGCGATGCGTTCAGGCGTCGACGGCCTGACGTTCTTCACGTCGGCGATCGCCGCACTGCAGGCGGCGTGACCGCACGGGTCGCGTAAGAACGCCAGGGTGTCCGCAAGGTGCAGACACGGTGACCGGTGAGGAGTGCGATGTTCCGGGGCATGCTCGCACGGTTCGAACCGCTCTTCCGCCGCGTCGACCGTCTGGCGGGAGGCCGTCGCTCCGACGTGCGCATCGACGAGGCGATGCTGACGCATCCGCGTACGAAGCGTGCGTTCACCGCGATCACCTGGCTGCTCGTGGTGGAGTTCGCGATCGGGATCGCCGCGGTGGTCGTCGCGCTGGTGCTGGCGACCGACGGCGTTCCCGTCGAGTGGTCGGTGTGGATGCGCACCGTCGTCGTACTCGGCATGACGGCGACGCTGTTCTATTTCGCGTGGCGGGCATCCCTCGGGTACTACTGGGGGTACTCGCGGCTGCGGCTGTTCAGCAAGATCTTCCCCGTCATCACGCTTGTGCTTGCGGCGATCCCCGGGCTGTATCCGCTCTGGATGGTCACCGAGCAGATCGTGTTCAGCCTCATCTTGATCGGCGTCGCCGACTACCTCGACTCGGACCACATGCGAGCCGCGTTCCCGAAGCCACAGCAGGGCTGACGTCTCGCCCCCAGCTGGTTCAACCGACGGCGACCCTGCGGTAACGGATATGGGTCGTCAACGGCGAGTGGAGCACCTCGACGGGCTCGAAGTCGAAGGTCTCGATGCCGTCGAACAAGCGCTCGCCGCTGCCCAGCAGAACGGGCGCGATGTCGAGCGTGAGCTCATCGATCACGCCGGCGCTGAGCGCCTGTCGAACCGTCGAGCCACCGCCCGCGATGTCGACACCTCTGCCGTCGGCCGTTTCGAGTGCCAGCGCGTAGGCGACGTCGAAGCCCTCGGTGACGAAGTGGAACGTCGTCCCGCCCTCCATCTCGATCGGTTCGCGGGCATGGTGCGTGAGCACGAAGACCGGAGCGTGGTACGGCGGCTCGGGTCCCCACCATCCGTTCCACGGTCCGTTCCACTCACCACGGATCGGGCCGAACATGTTCCGACCCATGACGTAGGCACCGCGAGGACGCATGAGCCATCCGTTGGCCGTCGCGTCGGCTTCGGTCGCGCGCGGGTCGCCGACGTGCCAGCCGTGCAGCTCACCGCCCCGCTTGCCCAGCGGATTGTCCCGGCTCTGGTCCGGTCCCGCGACGAAGCCGTCGAGCGAGATCGACATGTGGCAGGTGGTGTCGGGCATCGGAAGCTCCCAGGAATCGGTGACGAACGCAGGTGATATGCGCCAACGTAGCCGATGGCCCCTACGCCTCGGTATGCCCCAACTGCGCCCGCGGCACGAACGCGACCGATGTGCGAGACGACGAGTTCAGCTCGAACAGGATCACCTCGTTACCGTCGCGGCGCAGCACAGGTCCCGGCACGAAGAGTGTCGACTGCGGTCCGCGCGACCAGTAGCGGCCGAGGTTGAACCCGTTAACCCAGGCGATGCCCTTGCCCCAGCCGGAAGTGTCGAGGAACAGTCCCGGAATGGAGCTCGGTTCCGTGTCGAGGTCGAAGTGGGCACGCACAAAGGCCGGACCGCGCACGCCGTCGGCATCCGTCGGAGCCGCGGTGACGGCATCCAGCACGACCGTCAACTCCTCGAGACACAGCGGACGCACGTCCCAGCCGGTCAGCGGCTCGCCGCCCAGCGTGACCGGACCGATCAGCCCCTTCGGCTCCCCGATCCTCGGGCCGTAGTCCACTCGCCCCTGGTCTTCAACCAGCAACGTGAGGCGTCCCGATCCCGCCGGCACGACGAGCGTGCTCTCGTGGTGGTCGCGCGAGAGAACGCCGATGGGTCGGTCGTTCAGGAACACCTGGGCGCGGTCCCGCACCTCGGCGAAGCTGAGCACGGCATCCGCGCGTAGATCGATGTCAGTACCGTAGAGCGCAAAACCGCCGTAGTGCCCGAGCTCGTCGAGGGTCGGCGTCTCGTCGCGATGGTGCTCGGTGCCGAGCCGGTCGGCAACTGCGCGCAACGGGACGACGCGGTCAACGGATGCCGTCAGCTCTGGAGCTGGTTGCGCCACCTGGGGCACCTCGTCGGGCACCGGCGCGTACCTGGCGATGACCTCCCTGAACGCCCAGAACTTCGCCGTCGGATCCCCCGACTCGCTCAGCGGCGCGTCGTAGTCGTAGCTCGTCACGATCGGCTTGTAGACGCCCTTGTCGTTGGCGCCGTTCGTGAAGCCGAAGTTGGTGCCGCCGTGGAACATGTAGATGTTCACGGATGCACCGGCGGCGAGCAGCTCGTCGAGGTCGGCTGCCGACTGCTCGACGGACGTCGTGTGGTGGTGCGCACCCCAGTCGTCGAACCAGCCGTCCCAGAACTCCGAGCACATCAGGGGGCCGGTTGCCTGGTGCCTGCGCAGCACGGTGAGGCGCTCGGCGGCACGGGAGCCGAACGACCCCGTCGTGAGAAGGTCCGGCAGGGTGCCTGCGGCGAGCATGGCATCCGTCGGTTGGTCCACCGTGGTCAGCGGCACGGTGATGCCGGCCGCCCTGGTGACGTCGGTGAGTTCGCGCAGGTAGTCGTGGTCGTCGCCGTAGGCGCCGTACTCGTTCTCGACCTGCACCAGGATGACCGGTCCGCCCCGGTCGATCTGCTGCGGCGCCACGATCCCCAGCACTCGCTGCAGATAGGCGGTCACCGCGGCGACGAAGTTCGGCTCGTTTTCACGAATGCCCACCGCTGCGTCACGGAACAGCCAGGCGGGGAGGCCGCCGTTGTCCCATTCAGCGCAGATATACGGTCCAGGCCGCACGATCAGGTACATGCCGGCCTCTGCGACGATGCGGATGAAGCGCGCGAAGTCATGACGGCCGGACTCGAGCCACACGCCGGGCTCCGGTTCGTGGAAGTTCCACGGAACATACGTCTCGATCGTGTTGAGGCCCATCGCCTTGGCCTTGGCCACGCGATCGGCCCAGTGGTCCGGGTGCACCCTGAAGTAGTGGATGGCGCCGGAGAGAATGCGGAACGGCCGACCGTCGAGAACGAAATCGTCCCCCGCGATACCGAAACTGCTCATGGAATGTTGCCTTCGTGACAGCAGAAGTCGGCCGGCCGAGCGTGCGGCCGACCGACTTCTGTAGGGATGTTGCTACTTGCCCGTTACCGTGAAGCCCTGCTGGTTTCCGTAGGAGACCAGCGCCTTCTGCCAGCTCTGCAGAGCCGGATCGAGACTCGTGCCGTTGGTGTATGCGCTCGAGAAGGAGTCGCTGAACACGCTGTTCGCATAGACCTGATACGGCAGGTATGACCAGCCGGAGAGCACGTTCTTCGACCCGTCGACCAGAACCTGGTTGATCTTCTGGCCACCGAAGTACGCCGGCGCCTGGTTCAGGAAGGAACTGGACTCGAGGTCGGACGTCGTCGACGGGAATCCGCCCGACTTCACGAAGATGCTCGTCGAGGCCTTGCTGTTGTTCAGCCACTTCAGGAACCCTGCGGCGAGCGCCTGGTTCTTGCTCTGCTTCAGCACGGCCTGCGAGCTTCCGCCGTTCTCGGCGTTGGCGGCCTTGCCGTCATACGTCGGCATCGGGGCGACGCGCCAGTTTCCCGAACCGTCTGGCACTGATGCCTCGAAGTTGCCCGGCATCCAGGCGCCGGTCACGAGCGTGGCGATGGTGCCGTTGCCGAGGCCCTTGAACCAGTCGTCGCTCCACCCGGCGACCGGGGAGAGCAGCTTGTTCTCGACCAGCTGGTTCCAGACCGCTGTGTACTTCTTGGTGCCGGAGTCCTGCAGGTTGATGCCGACCTTGGTGCCGTTCACCGTGAACGGGTGGCCGCCGGCCTGCCAGATCATGCTCGTCGCCATGCCTGCGTCACCGGTGTCGGACGTGATGTAGGCATCCGGGTTCGCTGCGTGCAGCTTCTTGGCGTCGGCCACGTACTGGTCCCAGGTGGTGGGAACCGTGAGGCCGTACTTGTCGAACACTGCCTTGTTGTAGAACAGCGCCATGGGGCCGGAGTCTTGCGGCAGGCCGTAGACGCCGCCGTCGATGTTCACGTCGTTCCAGGAGCCGGTCGAGTAGTCGCTCTTCAGCTTGTCGAAGCCGAACGAGGTGAGGTCGACGAGCGATTTGCTGAGGGCGAACTGCGGCAGTGCGAAGTACTCGATCTGCGCGACATCCGGAGCACCGGAGCCCGCCTTGATCGTGTTCTGCAGCTTCGTGTATTCGTCGTTGCTGGTGCCGGCGTTGACGAGCTTGACGTGCACCTTCGGGTACGCCTTCTCGAACGCGGCGACCTGGTCCTTCGCCGAGGGGGTCCACGACCAATAGGTGATCGTGCCGCCCTTGGCGAGCGCCGCTGCGACGTCATCCGAGCTGCCGCTGCTGCCGGTACCTGTCGACGAGCACGCCACCAGCGCGCCGCCGACCATGGCGGTCGCTGCGATCACTGTGGAGATGCGCCGCCAGGTCCGAGCGGAGCGAAGTCCGTTCTTCATGGGGTTTCCTTTCGCTTCTTTGGGGAGGAGATGGGCAGGACGCCCTGGGAGGTGAGGTCTATTGCTTGACGCTTCCTGCGGCGAGGCCGGATTGCCAGAAGCGCTGCAGGAGCAGGAAGATCACGACGACCGGGATGATCGTGAGCAGCGAGCCCGTGATCACGAGGTTGTAGATGGGCACGGCCGCTGCACCGTTCGCCTGGGCACTCCACTGGCTGAGGCCGACCGTGAGCGGATACCATGTCGGGTCGCTCAGCATGATCAGCGGCAGGAAGTAGTTGTTCCACGTCGCGACGACCGCGAACAGCAGCACGGTGACGATGCCAGGCGCGAGCAGCTTGATCGAGATCGTGAAGAACGTGCGGAACTCGCCTGCGCCATCCATGCGGGCCGCCTCGAGCAACTCGGTCGGGATGGCCTCCGAGGCGTATGTCCAGATCAGGTAGAACCCGAACGGACTGATCAGAGACGGCAGGATGATCGCCCACGGCGTGTTCGTGAGGCCGACCTGGCTGAAGAGCAGGAACGTCGGAACCGCAAGAGCTGTACCAGGGACGGCGACCGCACCCAGCACGACAGCGAAGACCACGCGACGACCGGGGAAGCGGAACTTCGCCATACCGTACCCGGCGATGGTGGCCAGCAGCGTCGCGCCTCCCGCGCCGAACACGACGTAGAGCAGGGTGTTGCCGAACCAGTGCAGGAAGATGCCGTTGTCGTAGGTGAACGTCTGGCCGATGTTCTGGAACAGCACCATGGTGTTGCCGAACCAGAGGCCGAACGACGAGAACAAGTCGCCCTGGGTTTTCGTGGCGTTGAAGATGAGCCAGAGCAGCGGCACCACCGAGTAGAGGACGAAGATCACCATGATGATCGTCAGGGTGATCGACTTCTTCGATCGAGGTGCCCCGGACTTGGAGCTCGACCGCATGCGACGTGCGGCGCGCGACGGCGGACGGGTCGGGGTTCGAGTGGTCACTGTTCTCGTGGTCACGGTGCTGTCGCTCGCGGCGCTCATCAGCGGTTCTCCTGACTCGTTCCGCGCAGCTGCACGACGTAGGCGATGACAGCGGTGATGATGCCCATCACGATGGCGACGGCCGCTGCGTAGTTGTACTGCTGACCCGAGAACGACAGGTTGTATGCGTACATGTTCGGGGTGAAGTACGTGCTGATCGCGTTCGGTGCCAAAGGCTTGAGCAACTGCGGCTCGTTGAACAGCTGGAAGCTTCCGATGATCGAGAAGATCGTGGCGATCACGATCGCACCGCGCACGGCGGGGATCTTGATGCTGAAGACGGTGCGGATGGCTCCGGCTCCGTCGATCTCGGCCGCCTCGTAGAGCTCGGTCGGGATGACTTTGAGCGCCGCGTAGAAGATGAGCATGTTGTAGCCCATGAACTCCCAGGTGACGATGTTGCCGATCGAGCCGAGGATCCAGTTGGAGCTGAGCGGCTGCAGCAGGTCGAAGCCGAGCAGATGATTGATGTTGCCGGCGAGGCCGAACTGGTCGCCGTAGATGAAGCCCCAGATCAGCGCGGCGACCACGCCGGGAACGGCGTAGGGCAGGAAGACCATGATGCGGAAGAACCCTGCGCCGTGCACGCGGGCGCTGTCGAGCGCGAGCGCCGCGATCAGCGACAGCACGAGCATGATCGGCACCTGCACGACCAGGAACAGAGAGACTCGGCCGAGCGAGCCCCAGAACTTCGGATCGCTCAGCACGGACACGTAGTTGGCGAAGCCGACGAACGCGTTGCCGCCGACGAGCTGATCGCGGAAGAAGCTGAGGTAGATCGCGTAGACGACCGGTACCACGATCATGGCCAGGAACACGATCGCGAAGGGTGCGATGAACACCCAGCCCTTCCAGTCCTTACGATCTCGCCGGGCCGTTGGCGATTGGCCCTTTCGGCGTGCGGCCGACAACGTCGTCATGTAGGTGATTCCTTTTTCTCGTCCCGATGTTTACGTGAACATCAGCCGCTGTACCATAACATGTTCACGTCAACATGCGCGAAACGAGGGTGAATCGATGACGGAGGCGCGACGAGGCGGCCAACCGAGCAGGGGCCCGTCGATGCAAGACGTGGCCAAGCATGCTGGAGTCTCGTCACAGACCGTCTCGCGCGTCGCGAATGGCCTGCAGAATGTCGAGGAATCGACCAAGAAGCGGGTGCAGGAGTCGATGCAAGCGCTCGGGTACCGGCCGAACAAAGCGGCAAGGGCACTGCGGTCCGGCCGCTTCCACAACATCGGCGTCGCGATGTTCACGCTGTCGTCGTACGGCAACATGCGCATGCTGGATGCCGTGGCATCCGCTGCCGCCGACAGCGGATACTCGCTGACGCTGGTGCTGGTCGGCAAGCCGACGCAGCACGACGTGAGCGACGCATTCGACCGACTGCTCGAGCACGGGGTGGACGGCATTCTGATCGTCATCGAGGCGCATCTGGCCGACGCCGCAGTCGTCGAGCTGCCGGCCGGACTTCCCCTCGTGGTGGTCGACTCGGTGACCCGCTCGGACTATCCCGTCGTCGACAACGACCAGGCGGGAGGTGCACGCCTGGCGACGCAGCACCTGCTCGATCTCGGCCACGAGACGGTCTGGCACCTCGCCGGCCCCGAGCCGTCGTACTCGGCGACCCGGCGACTCGACGAATGGAGGTCGGTGCTCTTGCACGCCGGACGCACGGTACCTCCCGTGATGCACGGCGACTGGTCGACGGCTGCCGGGTACCGAGCCGGTCTGGAGTTGGCGGCACGCGACGATGTCACAGCGGTGTTCGCCGCGAACGACCAGATGGCGCTCGGCCTGCTGCGCGCCTTCCACGAGCTAGGGCGCGACGTACCTGGCGACATCAGCGTCGTCGGCTACGACGACATGCCGGAGGCCGAGTCGTTCTGGCCGCCGCTGACGACGGTGCACCAGAACTTCGAATCCGTCGGGCAGCGCAGCGTGCAGGCCCTGCTCGCTGAGATCGAAGACGGCCCCGGCCGCACCGGGACTCTGGTGGTGCCGACCAGGCTCGTCGTGCGCTCGAGCACTGCAGCCCCGCGCGCGATCGCCGCGACCGGGTAGCCTGCCGACGCCCAGTCGCGGCCGTGCGGAACACATCTAGACTCGAGGGGTTCTGCGCGCTTCATCTGCGCTCACAATCCTCGAGGAGTACGCCGCGTGACCGAGCCCGTGAACCAGCCGCCCGCGAACCGGCAGCAGGGCACAGCACCCGAAGCATCCGCCGCCCCCGTGGCCTCCGGCCTCGACACGGTCGAGAACGCCGCGGCGACCCCGGACAAAGAGCAGCCCTACGCGACGCTCGGACTCAAGGACGACGAATACGCGCGCATCCGCGAGATCCTCGGCCGCAGGCCCACCAGCGGTGAGCTAGCGATGTACTCCGTGATGTGGAGCGAGCACTGCTCCTACAAGAGCTCCAAGAAGTATCTGCGCCAGTTCGGGCAGAAGGTCACGCCTGAGATGAAGAAGAACCTCATGGTGGGCATCGGCGAGAACGCCGGCGTGGTGGATGTCGGCGAGGGCTGGGCGGTCACGTTCAAGGTCGAATCCCACAATCACCCCAGCTACATCGAGCCGTTCCAAGGGGCGGCGACAGGCGTCGGCGGCATCGTGCGCGACATCATCTCGATGGGCGCACGTCCGGTCGCCGTGATGGACCAGCTGCGGTTCGGCAAGATCGACGAGCCCGACACCGCACGCGTCGTGCACGGCGTCGTCGGCGGCATCTCGTTCTACGGCAACTGCCTCGGCCTGCCGAACATCGGCGGCGAGACCTACTTCGACCCGGTGTACCAGGGCAACCCGCTCGTCAACGCGCTCTCGGTCGGCGTGCTCCGCCACGAGGACCTGCACCTGGCGAATGCGTCGGGTGTCGGCAACAAGGTCGTGCTCTTCGGGGCGCGCACCGGCGGGGACGGCATCGGCGGGGCATCCATTCTGGCCTCCGACACGTTCGCGTCGGGTGGCCCGACCAAGCGGCCGGCCGTGCAGGTGGGCGACCCGTTCGCCGAGAAGGTGCTCATCGAGTGCTGCCTCGAGTTGTTCGCGGAGAAGCTGGTGGAGGGCATCCAGGACCTGGGCGCCGCCGGCATCTCGTGCGCGACCAGCGAGCTGGCCTCCAATGGTGATGGCGGCATGTACATCTCGCTCGACGATGTCCTGCTGCGCGACCCGACGCTGACGGCCGAGGAGATCCTCATGTCGGAGTCGCAGGAGCGCATGATGGCGGTCGTCACGCCAGAGAAGCTCGACGCGTTCCTCGCCGTGACTGCCAAGTGGGATGTCGAGACGAGCGTGCTCGGCGAGGTCACCGACACGGGGCGGCTGATCATCGACTGGCATGGCGAGCGGATCGTCGACGTCGACCCTCGCACGGTCGCGGTCGACGGGCCGGTATACGACCGCCCCGTCGCATACCCGGCGTGGATCGACGCGCTGCAGGCATCCTCGGCCTCCACCTTGGCGCGACCCGACGGCACAACCGAGTCGGGCACGGCCGAGCTGCGCGACCAGTTCCTTGCGCTGGTCGGCTCACCGAACCTCGCCGACAAGAGCTGGATCACGAACCAGTACGACTACTACGTCGGCGGCAACACGGCGCTCTCGTTCCCCGACGACGGCGGGATGATCCGCGTCGACGAGGGCAGCGGCCTCGGCTTCGCGATCGCCACCGACGCCAACGGCCGCTACGGTCAGCTCGACCCGCGCCAGGCTGCGCGTCTGGCGCTCGCGGAGGCGTACCGCAACGTCGCCGTCACCGGGGCCGTGCCCGCCGCGGTCACGGACTGCCTCAACTTCGGATCCCCGGAGAACCCCGAGGTGATGTGGCAGTTCTCCGAAGCGGTCGAGGGGCTGTCGGATGCCTGCCTCGAGCTCGGCATCCCGGTCACCGGCGGCAACGTGTCGTTCTACAACCAGACAGGCGCCACCCCGATCTTCCCGACGACGGTCGCCGGTGTGCTCGGTGTGATCGACGACGTCGCACGTCGCATCCCCTCGGGCTGGCAGGATGCCGGCGACAACATCTACCTGCTCGGCACCACCCGCGAGGAGCTCGACGGTTCGGCGTGGGCCGGAACCGTGCACGGTCACCTCGGCGGTCGCCCGCCGGTGGTGGATCTCGACGCTGAGAGGCGTCTCGCAGAACTTCTGCGAGCCGGATCGCTGGAGAGCCTCGTCGGCTCAGCGCACGACCTCTCAGACGGCGGTCTCGCCCAGGCGCTCGCCGAGAGCGTGCTGCGCTTCGGTGTCGGCGCTCGCGTGTGGTTGAGCGAGATCGTCGAGCGCGACGGCGTGGACGTCGCGACCGCCCTGTTCTCCGAGTCCACCGGACGGGTCATCGTCTCGGTGCCGCGCGAGGACGACGTCAAGTTCCGCGGACTGTGCGATGGTCGCGGCTACCCGGTGCTGCGCATCGGCGTCACGGACGCAGCTGTCGGCGAGCAGCCGGTGCTCGAGGTGCAGGATGTCTTCACCGTCGGCCTCGAGGAGCTGCGGGCATCCCACCAGGCGACGCTCGCCGAGCACTTCGGCCCGGTCGTCGGCCAGGGTGCGGCGCAGGAGTACTACACCCCCGGCGCCTGACCCCGCGCCGCCCGCCGGCGCGCCCCCGCCCCGCGAGCACCAGCGGGCGTCCGTTCGCCGACGGCGGTGGCGGGATGGGTTGGCGGGTGGGCGGGGTGGCCGAGGCGGGTCGACGGACTCTTGACCGGGCGGTCAATCAGTTCTACCGTTGTGAGTACCCCGATGGCGGGTCGGCGAGACACGTGGGCACGCACTCGGAGCGACATCGAGGAGGTGTTGATCCATGAAGAAGTGGACACGGTGGCAGGACTGGGTGACGGTGGCAGCTGGTGCGGTCGTGGCACTCGCCGCGATCTGGGTTGCACCGGCGGGTCTCTCGGTCGTCTTGATGGTCGTACTCGGCGTGCTGCTCGTCGCCGCGGGCCTCGTGAACCTCGCGATGCCGGGCCTCGAGTGGATGGAGTGGGTGCACGGCGTGATCGGCGTGCTTCTCTTCGTCTCGCCGTGGGCGGGCATGTACGCGACGCAGATGGGCGCTGCATGGTTCTCGTGGGTGTGCGGTGGAGTCGTCATCGTCGTGACCGTGCTGGAACTGATGCCGAGCTTCACCGAGCGCCGTCATATGGCGCACTCGCACTGAGCATGACACCACAGCGCAGAACCGGCAGCGCGGCCGACACGAGGGCAGGCATCCTGGATGCCGCCGAGCGACTCTTCGCCGAACGCGGCTTCGACGCCACGCCGACCTCCGCCATCGCGGAGGCGGCCGGCGTGCCGAAGGGACTGCTGTTCTATTACTTCCCCACGAAGAAGGAGTTGCTGCGCGCCCTCGTGGCCGAACGGATGACGCTGGGCCCGCTCGACATCGACGCGTTCGCCGAGCCCGGCGACCCGGCGCGCTCCCTGCTCAATCTGACGGCGAAGATCAGGGAGCTCGAGAAGTCCTCCCACGTGCTCGGAATCATCGTCTCGCGGGAGCAGCACACGCATCCCGAGGTGCTGACCGCACTGCTGGAGCACCGAGACCGGCTTCAAGCCCTCATCGAGCGAGTGCTTACGGCGAGCTCGCCTGTGCGTCCGACCGCCGCACGGTTGCGGAGCGCAGCACGTGCCTGGATCGGCATCCTCGCGCTGGGTTCCGACCACGCGACCGAGGCCGCGCGCACCGAACTCACGGCCCTCGCCGACTTCGTCTGCGACGGGCTGCTGCCCGGCAGGCGAGCAAGCGCGACGGGCTGAGAGCGCTACGACTCCTGCGGTGTGCGACCGACGCGGGATGCCGCGGCCAGCGCGGCCAGCGCGAGAACGCTTCCGAGCACGAAGCACGCCGTGAACGGCCATGACCCGCCCGCTGCAGTCAGCGACGCGAACACGAGACCGGCGATCGCGACGGCAGACGACGCGCCGACGGCATCCGCGATGGCCTGCGCCGAGCTGTTGAAGCCCTGGTCTACCTGAGTCGAATAGCCGATCATCATCACGGAGAGCCTTGGTGTCGCGAGGCCCATGCCCAGGCCCGCGAAGATCCACACCCCGAAGAGCGTGAACGGCGAGAGGCCGAACGCCGAGATGAGGGTCGTTCCGACGAGACCGAACGCGATGGATGCCACGCCAAGCACGATCCAGCCCCGGTTGCTCAAGCGGCGCCCGAGCTTGCCCTGCAGCCATGACCCGCCCGACCAGGCGATGGCGCCGCCGGTCAGCGCGAGTCCCGCGATGGCCGGGCTCAGGTGATACCGGTCGATGAGCAGATAGGGCACGTAGACCTCGCAGGCCAGCTCGGCCCCCGATATCAGGATGCGCGTGATCATCACCGAGGGCAGCCCCCGCGCCACCCGGAGAGTCCCCTGCGGCAGGAGCGGACGCACCGCGATCGCCAGCGTCGCGATCGCCACGAGGAACATCGCCCACCGCCACGCGCCCTCCAACTGGGTGGCCGTGCCGACAGCCAGCACGGAACCTGCGGCGATCACGGACCACACGATGCGAGAAGGTCGCAGCGGCGGCGCGTCATCGTTTCGTTCGGAACTGCCGCCCACCAGAACGCGGCGGATCATCACGAGTCCTGCGACGGCGACGACGATGACGCCGAGGAAGATCCACCGCCAGCCGACGGTCTCGGCGAGCACCCCGGCGAGGAATGGCCCGACGAGCGACGGAACCACCCACGCGGTGGAGAAGCCGACGAAGATCATCGGCTGCAGCCGAACGGGATACCTCCTGGCCACCACCACGTACAACGCGACAGTGAGAGCGCCTCCGCCGAGTCCCTGCACGAGACGTCCGATGACGAGCACGACCATCGTCGGCGCCAGCCCTGCGACGGCCAGCCCCGCGACGAAGAGCACGACGGAGATCACCAGCGGCGTCGACGGACCGCGTCTGTCGCACCACGCGCCGGCGACCACCATGCCGATCACGCTCACGGCCGTCGACCCGGAGAAGGCGAGCGTGTACAGCGAAGCCCCGTGCAGCTCGCGCGCGATCACCGGCATCACGGTGGTCACGGCCATCGCCTCGAACGCGACGAACAGAACGAGCGCGCACATGCCGATGGTGATCCAGCGCAAGCGCGGGCCGAGCACGCCGTTGGCGTCGAGGGTCGAGGGGATGGCTGCCGTCGGCGCGGCATCCGTCTTGTCGGTCATGCTGACCACGGTAGGACCGCAACTATGGTTGAGGTCAAGGAGGTGAGGCATGCCGAGGGTGACGGGCGGGGCGCATCGCATGCTCTCCGTCGGAGAGCTGGCGGAGCGCAGCGGCGTTGCTGTCTCTGCCCTGCATTTCTACGAGCGCAAGGGACTCGTGGCCAGCGAACGCACGGCGGGCAACCAACGCCGCTATCGAAGGGACATGCTGCGCAGGGTGGCGTTCATCCGCGTGTCGCAACGGGTGGGCATCCCGTTGGCCGACATCCGCACAGCACTCGACTCGCTGCCGGACGGTCGCACTCCCACCAAACGCGACTGGGCGCGATTGTCATCGATCTGGCGCGAGGCACTGGACGAGCGCATCGCGGCGCTCGAGCACCTGCGCAACGACCTGACGGGCTGCATCGGCTGCGGATGTCTGAGCCTACGCACCTGCAGCCTGCAGAATCACGACGACGAGCTCGGCGACACCGGTGACGGCACAGGGCCGCGGCGGTGGGACGACCTCAATCCACAACCGTGACGAGCACGTCGATGTTGCCGCGTGTCGCGTTCGAGTACGGGCACACCAGGTGGGCGGCATCCGCGAGCGCCTGCGCCTCATCGCGCGCGAGGTTCGGCGCGTAGACGTCAAGTTCGACGGCGAGGCCGTATCCACCGTCACCGTTCGGGCCGATGCTGACGCTGGCCGACACGGCGGCATCCGTCGTGTCCAGCTTCTGGGCACGACCGACAGCGTGCAGGGCGCTCAAGAAGCACGCCGAGAACCCAGCGGCGAACAGCTGCTCAGGGTTAGTCCCCTCGCCCGAACCGCCCATCTCCTTCGGCGGCCTGGCGTCGAGGTCGAGCCGGTCGTCTTCGCTGTGAACGTGTCCGTCGCGTCCGCCGCCGGTGGCGGTGGCGATCGCCGTGTAGAGGGTCTCCATGCGCTCCAGCACACACTGCCGATCTGGATGCCTGCCCAGCGTGGAACGGAGGCCATCGCGGTACGCTCCGCCCCTGCCTGCATCCCTACCCGAGGCCGCTGCTACCAGCTGCCTCGGTGGTTCGGCACCAACGCGATCAGGGGCATGACGGCGAGCAGCAGGCAGGCGAGCACGACGAACGAGATGGCCAGCGCGAAGCCCTGGTCCGTGCTCCGAGCGAGCACAGCAGTCACGATCGAGACGGAGATGATGCCGCCGCCCTGCCGGAACATCCCGCGCAGACCCGCGATCGCCGCGATGTTCTCGGGGGCGAGGTGCATGGTCGCGTTGTTGGCCGCCGGCATGGCGAGCCCCATGCCGATTCCGGTGACCGCTCCCGCGATTGACAGCCACCAGTACGGCGACGCGCTCTGCGGCACGGCGCTGAGACCGACGAGTCCCACGATCACGATCGAGAACCCGATCACCATCGGCAGACGGTACCCGGTGCGCCGCAGCGCCATGGTCGCCATGCCGGCCACCAGGATCATGCCGATCGCCCTGGCCGTGAGCAGGGTGCCTGCCTGAAGAACCGGGATGCCGAACCGATCTTCGGCATAGAGCGGCACGAGGGCGCCGAACCCGAGCGCGGCCGACCCGAGAATCAGGTTGATCGTGTTCATCACGCCGAACCCTCGACCGTAGAGAAGCCGCAACGGGATGAACGGCGCGGCGGCGTACTTGGCGTGCAGAACGAAGCCGACTCCTGAGGCGACGGCGACGAACTCCGGCACGAGGAAGCCCGCGCTGAGCATCGACGATCCGCTGCTGCCGAGATAGGTGACGCCGAGCATGGCGCCGAGCAGCAGCGCTGCCAGCAGGCCGACCCCGATGAGATCGAGGCGACCGCCCTTTCGAGCGACTCCGCGTGGGATGAAGATGAGACCGAGGATGATCAGCGCGATGCCGATCGGAACGTTGACGAGGAAGATTCCGCGCCACGACCACGTCACGACGAAGATTCCGCCGAGCACTGGACCCACGATCCCGCCGATCGGGAAGATGCTCGAGAACATGCCGAGCGCGCGGTCTCTGTCCCGTCCGAAATGGTCCGAGACGATTCCGCTCGCCGATGGCATGAAGGCGCCGCCGCCGATCGCCTGCACAGCTCGAAGGGCGACGAGCACGTAGATGTTCCCGGCAAGCCCGCAGCACAGGGATGCCGTGGTGAACAGCACTGCCGCGAGGAGGAAGACGCGCTTGCGTCCGTACATGTCGGCGAGCTTGCCCGCCAACGGCATGATCAGAATCTGGCCGAGCGCGTAGATGGTGATGATCCACCCGCTCCATGCGATGCCTGCACCCAGCTCGTGCTGGATGGTGGACAACGCTGTGGCGACGATGGTTCCGTCCACCGCGGCCATGAACAACGCCATCGCGACGATCGCGAAGACGAGCCCGCGATTGCGCACCGGCTCCTCGACACCGGTCGACCTCTGCGCAAGCTCGACAGCGGTGGCACCGGACTGCGTGCCGGTGGCGGGCACCGCATCCGAGCGCTCGTGTGACATGGATGACGCCGCCTTGGAGGAAGAATGGGTGGGGATGTTGGTTCCGCACCGAGTCTATGCTTGCCAGCAAGCAAATATTTGACAGTCCCGGCGGCGAGAGCTCACGAGACCCAGGAATGAGGAACCCATGGATGTCGATGCCACAGCTCGACTCCGCGGCGTGGTGAACCGGCTGTCACGCCAGTTCAACGCGTCGGCACGGCACGAGGGTCTGACCCCGACGCAGGCATCCGTGCTGGGCCTGATCGCGTTTCGGGAGTCGATGAGCCTGACGGATGTCGCGACGCTCGAGGGCCTGAACCCCACGATGGTGTCCCGCGTGATCGGGCGACTCGACGAGTTGGGTCTCATCGTGCGGCAGCCGAGCGCTGCCGACCTGCGCGTCACGCTCGTGGCGCTCACTCCGGAGGGACAGGCGATGCACAAGCGCGTGAAGCAGCAGAAGGGGCAGGTCATCGCGGACGGCCTCGACCGCTTGGACGACGCCGATCAGGCCTCGATCATGGCTGCGCTTCCCGCGCTCGAGGCGCTCTCGGGGGCGCTGTCACCGCGCCCTCGCCCGAGTGGTCCGAACGAACCGCGCTGAGTCGGCCGGACCGGCGCCGGGTCGAGTTGGGCTCGATCACACCTCGAAGCTGATGCCCGTCGCAGCCTCGGCGAACTCCCACACCCGTCGCGCGATGCCGGGGTCGCTCGAAGCACGCGATGGATCCTGCCGTGCCGGCTCGCCCTTCACTCGCCAGCGCGGCCCCCAGTAGGAGCCGCCGACGGCGTCCTGCCGCGTCGCAGCTGCGATCACCGGTCGGGCGCCGCTCTGCTTGCTCTGCGTGAACGGCGCCTGCAGCGAGTCGACGAACACCGTGCCTCGCGTCGGCTCGTTCACGCCGGGCACGCGGGGTGTGCGGCCACTGATGGAGTATCCGGGATGCGCGACGACGCTGCATGTCGCCAGCTCGGCCGCGCGCATCCTGCGATCCAGCTCGAAGCCGAACGACTCCAGCAGGATCTTGGACTGCGCGTACGCCCGCCACGGCGTGTAGGCGTGCTCGAGCTGCAGGTCGTCGAGCAGCAGGGTGCTCAGTCTGGTCGCCATGCTGCCAAGGCTCACGACTCTGGCGCCCGGCGTTCGACGCAGGGCCGGCATGATGCCGGCGAGCAGCGCGAAGTGTCCGAGCACGTTGGTGCCGAGCACGAGCTCGTCGCCGTCGACAGTGACCTCGCGGTGACGCGGCGGATGCACCGCTCCTGCGTTGGCGACGACGATGTCGAGGCGGTCACGGTCGGCCAGCTGCGACGCTGCTGCCGCGACGCTCGCCCGGCTCGACGTGTCGAGCAGCAGCACCTCGGTGGACGCCGCTACACCGTCGGCGGCCGAGCGGGCGTGGATGGCGCGGGCTGCGGCATCCGCTCGCTCGGCGTTTCGGCACGCCAGCACGACGTGTGCTCCCGCCGAGGCCAAGGCTGCGGCGGTGAAGAAGCCGATGCCGGAGTTCGCGCCGGTGACGACGGCGGTCCCGCCCTGCTGGCCCGTCACTCGGCCGTCGGCGCTGCGCCGGCCCGCACGTGGTGGTGGATCACTTCGGCGACGACGAAGTTGAACCACTTCTCAGCGAACTCGGGGTCGAGATGGCTCTCGACCGCGATGGCGCGCAGCCGCTTGATCTGGTCGCGCTCGCGTTCCGGATCGGCGGCGGGCAGGCCGTGCTCGGCCTTCAGCCCGCCGACCTGCTGCGTGAACTTGAAGCGCTCAGCAAGCAGGTGGATCAGTGCGGCGTCGATGTTGTCGATGCTCTGACGGATGCTCAGCAGCGTCTCGATGGCGCGACTGCGGTCATCCTGCTGATCGTTCTCGGGCATGCGTCGAGGGTACCGGGTCGCGCTTGGTGAAGGATCACTCGCGCGGGGCGACCGGTTCGGCGAGCACCCTGGTGAGCACCGGTCGGGTCGCCAGCAATCCGAGCCAGATCAGCAGGATGCCGCCGACGATGCTCGCCGCGATGGTCAGCAGTGACGCGGGCGCGAAGATGAGTGCCGCGCCCGCGATGGGCAGGATGACGACGACGGCCGCCACCGCGGATCCGATCGTCACGATGCGCAGCGGCGAGAGAACGGAACGGACGCGCGCGGCATCCATTGTCTTCACCGGCATCCCCATGCGGTCCAGGCTCACGTAGAGGTCGCGTCGGTCGAGGATCGCGGATGCCTGCCCAACGCCGATCGAGCACGCGACCATGAGGAACGAGATGGCGAGCGTGATGAAGACGCCGGTGCGGATGTCGGCCAGCAGCACCTCCTGCGAGTGCGGCATGCGCTCCCCGCTGACCGCCCCGATCATGGCGAGTGCCGTGCCCGCAAAGACGGCGACGAACGTCGTCATCGAGACTCCGCTGACCTGTCGCCAGGCCGCCTTGGGCGATTCGAGCACGGTCCTGGCCGCGATCAGCCGCTGCGGCGTGGTCGCATGCTTCAGCCCCGACTTCGCGAACATCCTGATCACGAACGGTCCCACCAGGCCGAGCACCGCGTTCGCTGCGGCGAACGCGACTACCAGCACGATGACGATCGTGAGTGCTCCGCCGAACATCGAGGGCTGTGCAACGGCCAGCACCACGGCGCCGATGACGAGCACGCCGAGCACGATGCGCATCCAGTGCACCTTCGGCGCCGACTGCCTGGCGCGAACGCCGAGCGGCGAGATGACCACGGCACGCAGACCGATCACGGCGCTGACGGCCGCCAGAAGTCCGACCCCGACGACCACAGCGGCAACGACCAGGGGGTTCAGCAGCAGCGCGCCCGCGCCGAGCGGATGCCCGCGGAATGAGATCAGCCCGACGAGCGGCGTCAGCGCGAGATAGAGGACGACCCCGCCCGACGCGCCGACGATCGCGAGCAGCACCGACTCCAGAACGGTGAGCCGTGCGACGAAGGCAGTGTTCGCGCCGAGCAGCCGCAGCGTCGCGAGGCGGTCGTCGCGGCGTCTCGCCGACAGCCTGGCCGCGGACCCTCCGAGCGTGACCAGCGGCACGAGCAGCAAGGCGCACGCCAGAAGCGCCAGCGCCTGATACGTGAACGCGAGTTCGTCGTGTCGCCCGAAGAACGTCATGGCGCCCGCCAGCGTCGTGAGCAGCAGCGCGGTCGCGACGCCGAACGCCACGATGGGCAGCACGATCGCCGTGCGACCGGATGCCGCCGGACGAGCGAGCAGGCGAGCGATCGCGAGCGTCCTCATCGGGTCTCTCCTCGCTGCTCGGCGGGTGCACCGAACGCTGCCTGGCTCGCGGGCGGCGTCTGCGCATAGTCGAAACCGGCGACCCGTGACCTGGATTCGACGATGCGCCCGTCGCGCAGACGCACCACGCGGCCGCAGCGGGCGGCGATGCCCTCGTCGTGGGTGACGACCACCAGCGTTCGGCCGCGGCCGGTGGTGGAGGCGATCAGGGCATCCATCACCTCCGACGACGTCGTGGAGTCCAACGCACCGGTCGGCTCGTCGGCGAACACGACGAGCGGCTCGATGGCCTGCGCCCGCGCCACCGCGACGCGCTGCGCCTGACCGCCGGAGAGCTGGCCGATTCGCCGCTGCTCGAGACCGGTCAGCCCGAGCTCGGCGAGCCAGCGAGCGGCGAGCTGTTCGGCATCCGTGCGCGGTGTTCCGCGGAGCATGAGCGGCAGGGCGACGTTCTCCAGCGCCGTGAGCTCGGGGATGAGCAGGCCCTGCTGGAAGACGAAGCCGAACGTCTCGCGCCGCAGCGCAGAGCGGGCGCGATCGTTCAGTCCGCTGATCTCGATCTCTCCGCGGCCGGTTCGCAGCAGCATCGAACCCGCGTCCGGCGCGAGGATGCCGGCGAGCACGTGCAACAGTGTCGTCTTGCCGGACCCCGACGCCCCCATGATCGCGACAGCCTCACCCGCCTCGATGGAGAGGTCGACGCCCGCGAGCGCGTGGGTGTCGCCGTACGACTTGGTCAGGGCGGATGCCTCGAGAATCACGGTCATGGCATCCATCGTCGCGGGGCGCCGGCGTCGCTCGCGTCGGGCTGCCGGATGATTCGCTGAGCCCAGAGCTCAGCCCAGAGGATGACCTATCCCGCGACGGGCACCAGACAGGTCGGCGAGCCGGTGGGCACCGTGGCCTCGAGCACGGGCAGCCCGTCGACGATGCGGAACACCGCGATGTCTTCGCTGAGCTGGTTCGCGACGTAGAGACGGTCGCCGAGCTGCAGGTGATGGCGCGGCCAGTTGCCGCCGCAGTCGACGTCGGCCAGCGGTGCGAGGCCGGCACCGGCATCCGTCACCTCGAGCACGCCGACCGCGTTCGCGCCGCGCACCGTGGTGTGCACTCGGCTATCGCCGTCGAACGAGATGTGGGCGCCGGCGTCTCCATCGTGCGCGCCGGCGGCGAGCGCGGGAACCACCGAGGTCACGCTCAGCGTCTCCGGCTCGAGAATCGCGACCTCGATCGAGTACTCGGTGACCACGTAGACGTGTCCGCTCGGGTGCAGCGCCATGTGCCGAGGTCCGCTCCCGAACGGCAGCACGGTCTCGGCGACCGGCACGAGCTCGGCTCCCTCCGCGCGCCAGACGCGCACGGTGTCGTGTCCTAGGTCGGTGGTCAGCACGCGTCCATCCGGCAGGAACAGCGACGAGTGCGCCCTGCTCGGGCGCGGCTCCTCGGCGATCTCCCGATACGGGTCGACGGATGCCTGCGCTTGCGTTCGCCCGACGATCGCGCCCGCTTCGTCGAGTTCGTAGGCGAACACGCGTCCGTCGCCCCAGCAGGTCGCGACGGCATACCGTCCGTGCGGCGCGACGGCCACGTGGCAGACGGCCTCGCCGGCCGGATGCGGGTCGCCGAGCGGCACGAGGTTCCCGCCGTCGATGACGCGGAACGCCTGGATGCGGCGCGCGAACTCCTGCACCGCGTAGACGACGGGAAGCGTCGGGTGGGTCGCCACGAACGAGGGCGAGTCGACGGATGCCGCGGTGCGCACAGCGGTGATCGCTCCGTCGTCGGCGAGGGCGATGCGGGCGATGCCGCGGCCGTGACCACCGGAATCCCCCGTGTACGTGCCGAGCCAGAGCGATGAGGTCATGTCCCCAGTCTGACAGTGCGCTAGAGCTCAGAGCGACGCGGTCGCTCGCGGGCGCCGCCCTCCCCAGCTCTGGTGTGTTGTCGGCCTGTCACCTCACGGCCAGACTGGGCATAGCCGCGTGCCGGTACACACACGTCATCCCGGTCGATGCGGAGAGGATCTGTCATGACCGAACGCATCGGCATCGTCGGCGGCGGCATCGTCGGCATCGCACTGGCGCGCGAGCTCACCGCACGCGGAGCGGGCGACGTGACCGTTCTGGAGAAGGAGCGCCGGCTGGCGCTGCACCAGACCGGGCGCAACTCGGGCGTCGTGCACGCCGGGCTGTACTACCAGCCGGGCTCGCTGAAGGCCCGGTTGTGTGCCGAGGGGCGGATCGGCATCCGTGACTTCTGCGCCGAGAAGGGTCTGCCGTATCGCGAGGTCGGCAAGCTCGTCGTGGCCGTCGACGAGACCGAGCTGCCCGCCCTCGCCGAGATCGAGCGCCGCTCCCTCGCCAACGGTGTGCCCGATCTGCGTCGCATCGACGGTGCAGACCCTCTGCGCGAACTCGAGCCCCACGTCTCCGGTGTCGCCGCCGTGCACTCGCCGCACACCGCGGTGGTCGACTACGTGGCGATCACCGAGGCCATGGCGCAGGATGTCCGGACAGCCGGCGCGCAGATCCTGCTCGGACAGACGGTGGTCGGCATCGACGTGAGCGATGGCCAGCGCGGGCAGGTCGCTCGCGTGACCACCACGAACGGCGAGCACGAGTTCGACCGCCTGATCGTGTGCGCCGGACTGCAGTCGGATGTGCTCGCGACGCTGGCGGGCGCGGACCCGAGCCCGAAGATCCTGCCGTTCCGCGGCGAGTACTGGGCGCTGTCGTCGAACCGCACCGATCTCGTGCGGGGCATGATCTACCCGGTGCCGGACCCGCGCTTTCCGTTCCTCGGCGTGCACTTCACCCGCGGTGTCTACGACGACGTGCACGTCGGCCCGAACGCCGTGCCGGCGCTCGCCCGTGAGGGCTACCGCTGGTCGAAGGTGTCGGCGAAGGACACTTGGCAGTCGCTCACCTGGCCTGGCGCGCGGCCGCTCTTCAAGCAGCACTGGCGGATGGGGATCGACGAGCTCGGTGGCTCGCTGATCAAGAACGTCTACTACCGCCGCGCCCGGCGCTTCATCCCCGAGCTGCGGATGTCCGACCTCGCCACCCGCTCGCCCGCCGGTGTGCGCGCTCAGGCATGGGGCCGCGATGGAGCGCTGCTCGACGATTTCGCCATCGACCGAGTCGGACCGGTCACGCTGGTGCGCAACGCTCCGTCGCCCGCCGCTACCTCGTCGATGGCGATCGCGCGGTATCTCGCAGACAACCGCCTCGCGGACGACCGCCACGCGGCGTGACGCCGGCTCAGGGCAGTGGCCCGATGTAGCGGCCGCGCGGCCGCAACCGCAGAGGACGACGGGTGTACTCGTCGAGCGCGTGCGCGATCCAGCCGGCCATGCGCGACACCGCGAAGATCGCGACTCCGGCATTGGACGGCATGCCGGTGGCGAGCGTCAGCGCGGCGAGCGCAAGATCGACGTTCGGATGCCTGCCGGTGTGCGCCGCCACCTCCGCCGCGAGCCGGTCGACCGCTGCGATGACGGGCGGTCCGCCTGGCAGCGCAGCGACCATCGGCAGGAGCACGCGGGCACGGGCATCCATCTGCACGTAGAGCGGCTGGCCGAAGCCAGGGGCCGCGCGGCCGGTGCGGGCGACGGTCTGCGCGACGGCGGTGCGGGCGTCCGTGCCGTCGAGCACGAGGCCAATCAGCTCGGATGCCGCCCCGCTCGCATTCCCGTGCAGTGCGGAGTCGAGGGCACCGAGTCCGCTCGACACCGCGGCGTAGGGAGTGGCACGAGCGCTGGCCGCCGCTCGCACCGCGAGCGTGGACACGGCGAGGTCATGGTCGGCGAGCAGCACGAGCGCGGCGTTCAGGGCTGCGAGCTCCGAAGGCTGGGAATGCCTGTCGCTGAGTGCGCTCCACAGCCGCTCGGCGATCGATGGGGGCTGTGTGCCGACCCTCACACTTTTTCCTCGGCCCCCTCCGCCGCCTTCTCTTTCTCCTTCTCCTCCGCCACTCCCTCCGCCGCCGCCGAGAACGTCGACGACGCCGGCGATCAGCCGGGCGCCCGCCGCGCGCACGGCGTTGGGATCGAGGTCGTGACGGGTGGCATCCGCCGCGCCGAGCAGGGGAACGGATGCCTGGATGCGGTCGAGATGCGTCGCCGCCGATGGCAGAGACGCGAGCGCTGCGCCGGCGGCTTCGACGGCATCAGGATCGGCGACGAACGGGTCGGCGACCCCTGCGACACCACCGATCGGGCCGGTGGTGTCCGACGACGTGACGCCGTCACCGCCCCTGCCGTCACCGCCCCTGCCATCACCGGCCGTGCCATCCCCGCCCGTGCCATCCAACACCCGCTGCGCGACGCCATCGCTGTCCACCCCGCTCCACAACCATCGCGCGACGCCCTCGAACGAGGCGGATGTCGCCAACCGCCGAGCCGGAATCCCGCGAAAGTACAGCTCGTCGTCCTCGATGAGCGCGATGTCGGTGTCGAGCACCATGAGCGGCGCACCCTGTGCACCCTGCGCATCTTGCGCGAACTGCCAGTCTGGTCGTGGTGCGGTGTGCGCCCGACGGCCGCTCGCGAAGGCCTCGATGTCGAGCGGGTCGAAGGTGGAGCCGTTGGCATTTCGCTGTCGTTCGAGCAGCCCGCGAGACACGTAGGCGTACAGGGTCTGCTGTTTCACACCGAGCCGAGCGGCGGCCTGGGCGACCGTGAGTCGGGGAAGCGCGGCATCCATGTCCTCATCATATTGATTGGATCAACATTGACGAACCGGTGATCAAGTCTCACCCTGAGATCATGACCACCATCAGTCCACTGCTCGAAGCGCCTCCTGGCCTGAAGGGCGTCGTCGTGGCGGAGACGTCGATCGGCGACGTGCTCGGCGCCGAAGGCCGGTACCACTACCGAGGCCACGATGCGATCGAGCTCGCCCGTGCCGGACGCTTCGAGGACGCCTGGCATCTTCTCGTGCTCGGCACGTTGCCCGACGCGGATGCCGGCGGCATCTTCCGAGCGCGCGTCGCGTCCCTGCAGCAGCTGCCGCCGTCGGTGCGGGAGTTCGTCGCCTCGGTGACGGGTCCTCGCGACGCGGCCCACAGCATCCTCGATCCTCTCCGCGGGCTGCAGGCGACGCTGCCGGTACTGGCCGCGTCGAGAGGAGCCCGGCCGATCTACGACCTGAATGAGGACGAGCGCGTGGAAGAGGCCCTCGCGGTGGCGGCGGCCGCGCCGGGCATCCTGGCGGCGTTCCATCGGGCGAGGGTCGGACTCGAGCCCGTCGTCGGGTCGCCACGCCCTGATCTCGGCGTGGTCGCGAACTATCTGTTCCAGGTGACGGGTCGCGAGCCGGATGCCCGTGCCGTGGGCGCCCTCAGCGCCTACCTGATCGCGACGCTCGACCACGGCTTCAACGCGTCGACGTTCACCGCCAGGGTGATCGCGTCGACGGGTGCCGATATGGAGTCCTGCATCGTCGGTGGGCTCGGCGCGCTGTCCGGCCCGTTGCACGGGGGTGCGCCGAGCCGTGCCCTTGACGCGCTGGATGCCGTCGCCGCCGGCTCGTCGAATGCCGTCGGCACCGATTTACCGAAAGCTGTCGGCACCGATTTGCCGAAAGCTGTCGGCATCGATTCATCGGGTGCCGTCGACACCGATTCACTCGAAGGCGACGGCGATCGCGTCGAGCGATTCATCCGGGGCGAGCTGTCCGCCGGCCGACGGCTGATGGGCTTCGGTCACGCGGTCTACCGCACCGTCGACCCGCGCTCGCGCCTGCTGAAGCAGGTGGCTCTCGACTTCGGCGGGCCGAGGGTGGGGCTCGCGGTCGAGTACGAGCAGTCCGCGGAGCGGCTGCTGAACGAGTACAAGCCGGGACGCGACCTGCACACGAACGTCGAGTTCTACGCCGCGGTGGTGCTCGAGCAGTGTGGGATTCCGCGCGAGATGTTCACGCCGACATTCGCCATGGCACGCGTCGTCGGCTGGAGTGCTCATGTGCTGGAGCAGGCGCGCGATCCGAAGATCATCCGGCCGTCGTCGCGGTACGTGGGCAGCTGAGCACTAACCCGCCACCGCTGGCAGTGAGAGCTAACCCACCACCGGCAGCAGGTCGTGGCGCACGACGATCGCATCGCGCGCGGGGCCGACGCCGATCGCCGAGAACCGGGCTCCGGACATCCGCTCGAGCGCCAGCACGTACTCCTGCGCGTTGACCGGCAGGTCCTCGAACGAGCGCGCGCCCTGGATGTCTTCGCCCCACCCAGGGAATTCCTCGTAGATCGGAACCGCGTGGTGGAAGTCCGACTGCGATGACGGCACCTCGTCGAATCGCACGCCGTCGACGTCGTAAGCGACGCAGACGGGAATGCGCTCGAGCCCGGTCAGAGTGTCGAGCTTGGTGAGCACGAAATCGGTGACGCCGTTCACGCGGGTCGCGTAGCGAGCGATCGGAGCGTCGTACCAGCCTGTGCGGCGTGGGCGTCCGGTAGTCGTGCCGAACTCGGCGCCGCGCTGTCGCAGCCACTCGCCCTGCTCGTCGTCCAACTCCGTTGGGAACGGGCCGGCGCCGACACGGGTCGTGTACGCCTTGATGATCGCGATGACGCGGTCGATACGGTTCGGACCCACTCCGGAACCCGTCGCGGCGCCACCGGCCGTCGACGAGGAGGAAGTGACGAACGGGTAGGTGCCGTGATCGACATCCAGCATCGTCGCCTGCCCGGCCTCGAACAGCACCTGCTTGCCCTCGTCGAGAGCGTTGTTGAGCAGCAGCGACGTGTCGGCGACCATGGGGCGCACGCGCTCGGCGTACGAGAGCAGCTCGTCGACGATCTCGTCTACGGTGATCGCGCGGCGGTTGTAGACCTTGACGAGCAGGTGGTTCTTCTGGTCGAGAGCGCCCTCGACCTTCTGGCGCAGGATGCCCTCGTCGAACAGATCCTGAATGCGGATGCCCACCCGGTTGATCTTGTCGGCGTACGTCGGTCCGATGCCGCGGCCGGTCGTGCCGATCTGACGCTTGCCGAGAAAGCGCTCGGTCACCTTGTCCATCGTGCGGTGATACTGCGTGATGATGTGCGCATTCGACGAGACGAGAAGTCGCGACACGTCGACGCCGCGCGCGACGAGTCCGTCGAGTTCCTCGAACAGCACCTCGAGATCGACGACCACTCCATTGCCGATCACCGGCGTGACGCCCTCGGTCAGGATGCCCGACGGCAGAAGGTGCAGAGCGTACTTCTCGTCGCCGACGACCACGGTGTGGCCTGCATTGTTGCCGCCGTTGAACTTCACGACGTAGTCGATGCGACCGCCCAAGAGGTCGGTGGCCTTGCCTTTACCTTCGTCGCCCCACTGGGCACCGACGATGACACTTGCGGGCATTTCCGTTCCCCTCCGGACTGCGCCGGTCGGGGGCAACATGTCCACCTGATTCTATCGGAGTGCCGGCGACGGTCGTTCATCGGGCGGTGCCGACGGCGGTCTCTCATGGGGTAGTGCCGGCGCAGTCGACGCGCGCTCCGTCAACGCGAGCTATCTCACACGGCGCGGCCAACGGCAATCAGTGCGGTCGACGGAAGCGTGAGCCCACCTCCCTTCGTGAGGTCCTCGTAGGCCGCCCGCATCGCTTGTCGACCGGCCTCGCTCTGGTGTCTGTAGTTCGCACCGATGGTCGCGATGCCTGCCTCGACGGCGACCCAGAGATCCCCGGGGCTGATGACGAAGTCCCACGAGACCTCTTCGACTCGCACGTCCGCGAGCCTCGCGTCCGAGAACAACGCGCCGAATCCGCTCGCGCTGCGTTCGAAGTCGTCCTCCGGCGGCAGCCGCGTGCCCGTCAGCGGAACCGCGCGCGAATCACGCATCACGTCGTTCCACAGCTGATTCAGCGGGCTGACCGGTGATGACGGCCAGATGGTGGCGATCACGAGGCCGCCGTGCTTGGCGACTCGCGCCAGCTCCCGTACCGCCAGACGCGGTCTGAGCGTGTGGTTCACGACGAAGTTCGCGGCCACGACATCGAACTCGCCGCCCTGGAAAGGAAGGCCGGGGAGTGCCCCGACGAGAAACGTCAGTCCGGGATGCGCTTTCGACGCGAAGTCGACCATGCCATCGTCGGCATCGACGCCGATGGCGTCGAATCCCGCAGCGCCGAGTGCTGCGGCGACGGTTCCGGTCCCTGTTCCGACGTCGAGAGCCGCTGCCGTCCCGGTGTCGAGGACCCCGGCCCCTCCGGTTCCGCCGTCGCTGGTAGCTGCACCTTCGCCGTCGGGGGCCGCTGCACCTTCGCCGTCGGGGGCCGCTGCACCTCTGTCGTCGGGGGTTGCTGCACCCCTGTCGTCGGGGGTTGCTGCACCTTTGCCGTCGTAGGTAGTTGCACCTTCACCGTCGGCGACCCTTCTGCGTCTCGGTACGCCCCCTGCGGCCTCGACGATGAATGGAATCGTCCCTTCGCATAGCCTCGCAAACGATGCATCGTAGGCCGATGCCATTCCTGCCCAGTCCGTCGCCATTCCAGCCACGCTACCGGGCAGGTTTGCTCCGATTCGGGCGACGGCGACCAGGCGTGGGGGCGAAGACGACCTGGTGAGGGATGCGGTGGCCGGACGCGTCAGGGTGAGCATCATGCGGTCAGGTCATAGCGGGCACGCCCGCCGAGTCGCGGTGTGCGAGAGCAGTCGATCCACGCGGGTGGTATGAACCAGACTCGTACCTTCGTGTAAAGATCAGTGCCGTCTCGTTGGCGTCGCTGAGTGAGCGTTCCTGGGCTCGGATTGTCGATACGGATCTCCCAGCCGTCATCGTGGATGCGGTGATGGCAGTTGGTGCAGAGCAGGATGCCGTTGCTGATATCGGTGGGCCCGGTGTCACGGGCCCACCATCTGAGGTGATGCGCAGCGGTCATGCCTGGCGGGAGACCGCAGAACGCGCATCCACCATCGCGTTCGGCCAGGGCGAGCTTCTGCGCTGGGGTGAAGATGCGCTTCCCGCGTCCCCAGTCGAGGATTTCGCTGTCGCCGCCCAACACGCACGGGATGATGCGGGCATCGACTGCCATCTGTCGCACCGTTGCGGCGGATACCGGTTGTGCGATGCCGTCGATGGCGCCGATCCCGACGCCGTCTTGAAGATCGGTCAGGTTCATCCGGACCACGATCGTGGTGGACGGCGCCGTGGGCACGCCCTGGCAGCCCACGCCGTGCCGACACAGCTCACTCAACGCATCGGCACGCATCTGCGTGATGGTGCGCTCATCCGTCTCGGCCACGCTGGTGCCGTCATCGTGGCGTCGCAGCATCCCGGTGACCATTCCTTCCACTGCTGCGACGATCGGGGCACCGGTGGCCGGATCGAAGCGGCCGATCAGTGCGATCGCACCCGACGCCTCTTGTCGGATCGTCAACCCGCGCTGAGCACGCAGCTCTTCCTCCCTCGGCTGCACACCGTCGGGGTCCAGCAGCGCCTCACCGCGGGCGATCAGCACGCGCAACTGCTCCGCGCTCAGCCCAGGTGCCGACTGCACCAGCTGGCTCTCCATCGCCTCCACCGCGTCACGGTCTGCGCGCAAGGCCACGCGGTCCAGCATCCCGATGATCGCCGATGCAGCCAGCGTGCCGATCGCACCATCCCCAACGGCCTTCGCTACGTGCGGGTGCTTCGCCGGCGCCGCTTCACCGCTCAAGAGCATGCGGGGCGCGGTCGCCTCGCCGACTGCCACGAGACGGAGCGCCTCGCCGACGCTTGTGCCCGTTGTGGTCGAGATCATCTTGCCTGCCGTGCTGAATCCCTGTTGTTTCGCGAGCGACTCCCTGCCCAGCTCGGGTCGCGACTGCCGAGCGATCTCCGCCGCCACCGGCAACGTCGCCGCATCCACCGAGCGCCGCAGCACGCCAAGCGCTTTGTTGACCGCAACCAATTCGGCGGGCGCGAGCCCAACAGCGTCACGATCACCCGACGCGGTACGCAGCGCATCCAGCGCCGACTGCACCGCGTCCAGGAGACGTTTCATGCTTCGACCCTACCGGACACGATCGACACAGTCTAGGAGATGTCTTCGATCTGTGGACAATTTCCCTTTCATCCACAGATCCATCGTGGACGGTCGTCAGGGCATTTGATGATCTATATTGATAGCTATGTTCGATTATCTCTTTCCTCGTGAGGCACACCCATCAGCATCGGGCCGGGCGCCTCCTCGCCCTGCTATCGCCGTCTGCGAGACACGGACTCCGACACCGCGACCGACACCGACACCAGCACCGCTTGGAGCGGTTAGGTGTGGATACCCCGCACGGATACCCCGCACGGATGCTCGTACTTACGAAACGCCCGACGATGCGAACGCATTGACGTGAAGTGGCGCATCGCGAAGACTGTGCGCATGCCAGAGGCGAGAGACAAGCACGAAGCCGAGCAACAGGCCGTTGGCGGAGTCGCCGAGCGTCTCATCGCAAAGCATCCTGAGCTCGATCAGAGCTATATTCGCGAGCTGGTGCAGGCCGAGTACGAGCACCTGCAGCAGGCTAAGTTGCGCGACTACATCCCGGTGCTCGTCGAGCATGCCGTCAAGCAGGACCTGAAGACCGGTAGGGCCAAGGGCTCAAGCGACCGGGGCTAGGTAGGCGCGAGAGCTGGCGCGATGCGATGCGGAATGCAAGCACCCGATCCGGTCGGCGGGCATCCGCCGTGCGGACGCTCGGTGCCCGCTGGCGGCGACGCCCTCAGTCCTCGCCGCGGATGACGATCGACTCGGTCGGCGGTGTCGGGTTGTGCACCGGAATCGGCGCTGTACGTGAAGCCTCGATCTCGGCTGCGGCCGTGGGGTCGGCAACAGTGAGGAACTCGGTGAGGCGAGTGACCTCGTCGGCCTCGCCGATGGCATCCGCTGCCCTGCGCAGTGCGTACAGGGAACGAAGGACGCCGCGGTTCGGCTCGTGCGACCACGGGATGGCCCCGCTGCCCTTCCAGCCGGCGGCGCGCAGCGCGTCAAGTCCGCGGTGATAGCCGACGCGGGCGTAGGCGTAGGACTCGAGCGGCGAATCCGGGTCGAAGGTCGCGTCGGAGAGTTTCGCCCACGCGAGACTGGAGCGCGGATACCGAGCGACGACGAGCTTCAGAACCGTGGTCTCTCCTCCGGCATCGAGGAGTTCGATGACCACGTTCCGCTCGGCGTCGAGGCGGGTTTCTGGCTGATGCTCCGGCTCGGGGAGCAGGCTGTCGGCGGTCATAACGCCATGGTAGTCAGCGCACTGAGGAGCATCTGGAGGCAACCGCACAGTCCCCTGAACCGTGACTTGTCGGGTATCCACACGCGTCGCTCGCCCGAGCCTCACCGCAGCAGCAGCGCGCCCACGAACCCGATGGTCGCTACGAGCAGCGTCGCCAGGAGCGCCAGCAGCAGTGGACGTCCGCCCACCTTCACCAGCTTGCGGATGTTCACCCCCGCTCCCAGCGCGAACATCGCCGCCGCCAGCAGCGCACCCTGCGCCGTCTTCGCGACGTCGAGCACCGGCTCGGGCACGACCCCCACCGATCGCAACACCACCATGACGACGAAGGCGAGCACGAACAGAGGGACGATCGGCGGGCGCTTGCCTGTGGCATCCGTCCCTGCCCGACGACGATGCGCGACCCCGACCACCGCCATCACGGGGGCGAGGAGCAGCACCCGCGCAAGCTTGACCACGACGGCAACGGCGAGCGCGCCGCCGCCGATGATGCCGCCGGCCGCCACGACCTGTGCGACCTCGTGTGTCGACGCACCAGCCCACAACCCCGCCTGCGCAGTCGAGAAGCCGAGGAGCGAACTGACGAACGGAATGAACGGGATCATCAGCGTGCCGAACACCACGACGAGAGCGACGGCGGTGACGACCTCTTCGTCCTTGTCCGTCTGGATCACGCCGTCGACCGCGGCCACCGCCGCCGCGCCGCAGATGGAGAAGCCACCGGCGATCAGGATGCGCTGCGTATACGGAACGCCGAGCCAGCTGCCGATGAGCAGTGTGCCGCCGAATCCGATGCCGACCACCGCGACGACCAGGAGGATGACACCCCACCCGAGCCCGAGGATGTCGCCCAGCACCAGCTGCAGTCCGAGCAGCACGATGCCGAGCCGTAGCAGCTTCTTCGCGGCGAACGCGAGCCCAGCCTCCAACACCGACGGCACGGGCAGCGTATTGCGCACGAGCACGCCGAGAATGATCGCCACGAGCGTCGCGCTCAGCACCGGGACGACGGATGCGACGACCAGCGCGATTCCGACCGCCACCGCACACAGCGCGAGGCCCGGCGCCACCCGGAGGGTTCCGTGCCAGAAGCGTGCCGGCGTCAGACCGACGAGCATCCGGCGCGCGGGCATCCGGCCGATGTACGGCGACGCGGGAGACGGATCGCGTCCCGCAACGTGCGCGGACGACCGAGGGCCGCCGGTGTCTTCTGGCGTCGTCACAGGGACGGGCGAGGTACTGGTCATCATCCAAGGCTCATCGGTCGCGGCCTCAAGCAGTAGACGCCTGTTGCGCATGACGACATATCATTCTGATATGCCTGCCCCGCCTACCTCGCCTGCCTCGCCTACCCCGCCTGACTCGCCTGCCTCACCCTCCGATGCCGTCCGCCGTGGCGTCCGCCGTGGCGACCGGTGGCCGGATCTCGCCGTGCTCGAGCTGCTCGTCGCGGTGTCCGAGCACGGGAGCCTGAGCGCGGGGGCGCGGGCGGTCGGCATGGCGCAGCCGAACGCATCCAGAGCGATCGCCGCATGGGAGACGAGCCTCGGCGTGCGCCTCATCGAGCGGTCGCCGCGCGGATCCCGGCTCACGTCCGACGGCGATGTCGTCGTCGACTGGGCCGTCGCCGTCCTGGATGCCGCCGCCCGGCTTCGCACCGGGGTCGATGCCCTGCGTCGCGAGCAGAACTCCCACCTCACCGTCGCCGCCAGCCTCACGGTGGCTGAGCATCTCATTCCGCGATGGCTCACCCGGCTGCGACGTGAACGCCCGACGCTCGACGTCGGACTGGTCGTCGAGAACTCGTCGGAGGTCTTCGAACTCGTGCAGGCGGGTCGCGTCGACGTGGGATTCGTCGAGACTCCGAGACTGCCGCGTGCTCTGAGGTACAGAGCCGTCGCCAACGATCGCCTCGTCGTGGTCGTGGCGCCCGACCATCCGTGGGCGACACGGCACACCCCGATCGGACCCGACGAACTCGCTGCCGCATCACTGGTGGTGCGGGAGCCGGGCTCCGGCACCCGCACCACCCTGGACGACGCGCTTCACGGGCATCCCCGTGCCGCTCCCGCACTCGAGCTGGCGAGCAACGCGGCCGTGCGGGTCGCGGTGGCGAGCGGCGCCGGAGCGGCGGTGCTGAGCGAGCTCGCCGTCGCATCCGCGGTGAGCAGTGGGGAGCTCGTGGTGGCGCCGACCAGCCGCCTCGAACTTGTGCGCACCATCCACGCGGTCTGGACGGATGCCGCGGCGCTGCACCCCGCCGCGGCCGACCTCGTCGCGATCGCCGGGCGCCTGCCGATCAGCTGACACGACACCGAGACGAGACCGACACGACGCCAAAACGGCGCCAAAACCGCAACGAGACGGCAACGAGACGGCGCCTTCGATGCGTCGGGCGCGCGATCGGATCCTTTGTCTGAGAGATCCTCAGGTCTCATAATGAATCATGGCGACCGAGCGAGGAGCCATCCGCACACCCGACCAACGGCTGCGAGTCTTCGTGAGCTCGACGCTCCGCGAGCTGGAGTCCGAGCGCAAGGCAGTGCGCACCGCGATCGGGCGACTTCGGCTCGCGCCGGTGATGTTCGAGCTCGGTGCGCGGCCGCATCCGCCACGTTCCCTCTACCGGGCCTATCTCGATCAGAGCGACGTGTTCGTCGGCATCTACTGGGAGAGCTACGGCTGGGTCGCACCCGGCGAAACCGTCTCGGGACTCGAGGACGAGTACAACCTCGCCGACCCTCGCATGCCCAAGCTCATCTACATCAAGGCGTCCGAGAAGCGTGACGAACGCCTGCGGCAGCTGATCGACCGCATCCGGTCCGACGACAGTGTCTCGTACATCTCGTTCGCGACCGACAGGCAGCTCAGCGAACTGGTCGCATCCGACCTGGCGACGCTCCTGGCCGAGCGCTTCGACGATAGCCGGACCGAGCGTCCCGCACGGCACGGCGAAGGGAAGCGCGAACCGGGCGATCACCTCCCGCCAGAACCAGCGCCGGCGATGAAGCCCGAACCGCGTGCTCGCCGCACGCCAGGCACGGCCCCGGTGGCGATGTCCGAACTCGCGCCGCCCGAACTCGCGCCGCCCGAACTCGCGCCGCCCGAACCGCCGATGCTCGACCCCGCGCCGCTCAACGCGGCTCGTCCGATTCCGCCCACGTACTCGCCGCTCATCGGACGCGACCACGAGGTGGCGGACGTCGTCGATCTGCTGCGCGACGGCTCCCACCGGGTCATCACGCTCGTCGGACCGGGAGGCGTCGGCAAGAGCCGGCTGGCGCTGGAGGTGCTCGACCGCGCCAAGCACGACTTCGCCGACGGCGGCTATTTCGTGCCACTCGAGAACGTGCTCGAGCCCAGGCTTCTGCTGCCCACGATCGCCTACGCACTCGGTGTGCGTGACACGGGGGAAGTGTCCCTCGAGCAGCGGCTGGGCATCGCGCTCGCGGACAAACGGGTGCTCATCGCGCTCGACAACTTCGAGCAGATCATCGAAGCGGGTCCCACGCTGGTGAAGCTGTACGCCATCGCGCCGTCTGCCCAGTTCCTCGTGACGAGCCGAACCGTGCTCAGAGTTCGCGGCGAGCGCGTCTACGACGTCGAGGGACTCGGCGTGGTCGACGACGACGCGAGCTTCGACGAGGCACGGATGGCGGGGTCCGTGCAGCTCTTCGCGGCGCGGGCATCCGCTGTGCGTCCGGACTTCACGCTCGATGCGTCGAATGCCGAGACCGTCGCCCGCATCTGCGCAACGCTGCAGGGCCTCCCGCTCGCGATCGAGCTCGCCGCGGCACGGATGCGTGTGCTGACGCCACAGGGAATGCTCGAGCGGCTGGACAAGACGCTCCCGCTGCTGGTGGGGGCATCCAGGGACCTGCCCGAACGCCAACGCACGCTCCGCAGCACCATCGAGTGGAGCGCGAACCTGCTCGGCGAACGCGAGCGCGCACTGCTGTTCGACCTGTCGGTGTTCTCGCTGCAGTTCACGCTCGAAGCGATCGAAGCGCTCGGCGCCGAGCGGTCGTGGGGAGGCACGGAACTGGCGGGACTCGACGCACTCGTCGACAACTCGCTGGTGAGACAGCACGAGGTGGAGGGGCATCCGTCGTACTCGATGCTCGTCACGGTGCGCGAGTACGCGCTGGAGAAGCTCAGGGAGACCGGCCAGGAGACCGCCATGCGCGACGCGCATGCCAGGTACTACCTGCAACTGGCGATGCGGCTCGGGCCAGAGCTCAAGGGCGCCGGCCAAGTGGATGCCCTTGCCAGGCTCGAACGCGAGCGCTCCAACTTGCGGGCGGCGGTTCGGCATCTCGTGTACCAGGGCGAGCACGACAGTGCGGCCGACTTCGCCTGGAACCTGCTCGTCTTCTGGTGGATCGGGGGATTCTTCGGCGAGGTGCGCATCTGGATGAAGGAACTGCTCGACTCCGGCGCAGCGATCTCGGAGCGGGCGAGGGCGATCGCCCGGTTCTATGTTCTCTGGATGGGCATGTGGCAGGGCCCGACGCAGGAGGTGGCGGACGGGCTGGAGGAGGTGCGCCGTGTCTTCGAGTCCCTTGGCGACGATGACGGGACGGCCGTCGTGCTCGGCACCACGGCGATGACGCGCGCGCAGATCCCCGGAGCGGACCGAGTCGAAGCGCGGGCGGAGCTCACCAAGGCGATCGAGATCTTCCAGCGTCTCGGCGACGGGTGGGGTGAGGCCGTCGCGTGGGTCACGATGGGCCGTATCGACATGGTCGAGGGCGACAATGACGCGGCGCTCGAGCACTACCGACACGGTGCCGAGGTGTCGCAGCGCACTCGCGACGCGTTCGCGATCACCATCACCGAGCACCACATGGCCCGTCTTCTGCTTTTCCAGAATCGGCTCGACGAGGCCGAGCCAGCATTCGTGGACGCCGCGTACGTTTCGGCAACCCTCGGACACCTGGAGGGTGCGGCATACGGCATCGAAGGGCTGTGCGCGATCGCCGCCGTGCGCGGGCAGGCCGAGCGGGCGGGCATCCTGGCCGGTGCGGCGCAGGAGATGCGCAAGAAGTCGGGCATGTACGACACTCCGTTGTTCGTCTATCACCAGAAGTACCTCGAGCCGCTGCGAAAGGCGTTCCCCGAGCTGATGCGTGGTGCGGAGGAACGGGGCGGGCGCATGCGGGCGTCGGACGTCATGCGCTTCGCCCTGCCACCCGACAAGCAGGAGCAGGCCGCGGCCGCGCTGGCCGGTAAGTAGCTGAGACCATCGACACGATTGTGCACACTCGTGTGCAAGTTAGTATGATGAACTCATGCCAACGATCACCGAGACACCGTCGCCGGCGCGCGCCCGCGCCCCTCGCAGGGATGCCGCCGAGAACAGGACGGCGCTCATCGAGGCCGCGATCCGCGTGCTGAACCGCGATATCGACGGCTCGCTCGAGACGATCGCGGCGGAGGCAGGGCTGACCCGCCGCGCGGTCTACGGACACTTCGCCACGCGCGACGACCTCGTGCGCGAGGTGCTCACGCAGGGGGCGGCGCGCATCGGGGCATCCATTCTGCCGATCCAGCACACGGATGCCCGCATCGAGATCGCCCTCTACGGCGCGACCCTCTGGCTTCAGGTGCAGCACGCGAGCGTGACTGCCGAATTCGCGGTGCGCGGCCCGCACATGCGGCTCGTCGCCGAGGCACTCGAACCCGCGCGGGCCAAGCTGCGCGCGACAGTGCGGCGCGGAGTGCGCGACGGCGTGCTGCGCCGAGACATCGCCCCCGACCGGCTCGCCCGGCTGATCGAGGGCGTCGCGCTCGACGTGCTCACCGAGGCCACGCACGATGGTCTGGACGACCGAGCCGGGCACGCGCTGGTGATGGTCGCGGCGCTGAGCGTCGCGGGGCTCGGCTGGCGAGAGGCGAACGAGCTGGTGGCCGCCACGCCGGAGTTGGCGTACCGCGTGGCATCCGCATCGGGAACGGCATCCGTCGTCAACGATGGAGGGTCCGACAGCGGAGGGTCCGACGGCGGAGCGGCAGATGACACGACGATCGAGGAGCCGACGCGATGAGAATCACCCTGAACGGTGTGTCCAAGCAGCCGGCGCTCGGCACCGTCTCGCTCGCCTACGGCACAGGCGAGGCGGTTCTCGCCCGCGCTGAGACCGAGCAGCGGCCGAGCGTGCTCGGGCTCATCGCCTCCGGCCGCATGAAGCCAGGGTCTGGCACCGTCGCGATCGACGGCAAGGAGGACTCCGGCGTCATTCGCCGCTCCATCGCCCTCGTCGACGCTCCGGACGTCTGCGATCCTGCACCGAACGTCACGGTCGCGGGCGTCACCTCTGAAGAGCTGATGTTCGCCGGAAAGCCGTCCGGTCCCGGTGCAACGAAGCGGATGCTCGCAACCCTCGGCTTCGACTCCCACGCACGCGACGCGATCGGACAGGTCTCGCCGACCGTACGCATCCGCCTTCTCGTCGAGCTCGCCCTGCTGCGCGACGGCGTGCGAGGCGTCGTCATCACCGCACCCGACCGGCACGGCGGCGACCCGAACGTCTGGTGGCACATCGCGCTCGACGTCGCGTCCCGGGGCTACGCGGTGCTCGTCATCGCGGGCGACGCGTCCGCCGCGGCCATCGCAGCACGCTCACTCGTCGAACGCCTCGAGACGCCGTGGGAAGCCCCAGCCCCCGACGACGATCCCGGCCGCGACGACTCCGACGCCTCTTTCCTCGACCTTCCCGACGTGATCACCCGGCCGGTGCCGGTGATCCGCGCACAGCATCCGGATGCCGGCGATCCCGGCGATCCCGGCGATCCCGGCGACACGGAAGACCTCACTCTTCCCGAGCCCGACGCGACACGCGCCGACTCGAGCGACACAGCCGAATCGAGCGACGAATGAAAGTCCCCCAGATGATCGCGGCCGAACTTCGCCGCCTCACCGCCAGCCGCATGGCCACGATCGCGCTCCTCGCGCTGATGTGCGTTCCGATCATCTACGGCGCGCTCTAC
The DNA here is from genome assembly GCF_022761015.1 of Humibacter sp. RRB41. GTDB lineage: Bacteria > Actinomycetota > Actinomycetes > Actinomycetales > Microbacteriaceae > Humibacter. The sequence goes on along the minus strand of NZ_JAKWJQ010000001.1, from coordinate 457,869 downwards.
CTCTGGGCGAACCAGAACCCGTACGGCAAGCTCGACCAGATACCGGCGGCGATCGTCGTGGCCGACAACGGCACCTCCTCGAACGACAAGGCCGTGAACTACGGCGAGAAGGTCGCCGAGAAGCTCGTGAAGGACGGCACGTTCGACTGGCACGTCGTCTCTGCTTCGACTGCGAGCAAGGGCCTCGACGACCAGCGCTACGACTTCGCCATCACGTTCCCCGGCGACTTCTCCCAGCAGCTGGCGAGTGCGTCGACGGATGCCCCGCAACGCGCGACCGTCACCCTGACGACCAACGACACGAACAGCTATCTGGCGTCGACTATCGGGCAGCAGGCGGCCGAGACCATCCGCACGTCGATCGTGCAGGAGGTCAACCAGGAGGCGGCGAGCCGGTTCCTGCTTGCCTTGTCGGACATCCGCTCGAGCTTGTCGACGGCGACGGATGCCGCAGGACAGCTGCTCGACGGAACCACGACCGCGCAGACAGGCGCTTCGACCCTCGCCGACGGCACCTCGCAGCTGGCGAGCGGATCGGCGACGCTGCGCGACGGACTGAACACCCTCGCGTCGCAGACGGCGTCGCTTCCTTCACAGAGCGCGCAGCTCGCGTCTGGCGCTCAGCAGGTGGCGGACGGCAACAAGCAGTTGGCCGGCGTCGCCGATCAGGCGGGGTCGCTGGCGCAGCAGGCGGCGGATGCCGTGCCGACCGTTCGCGCCCAGATCATCGACTACATGGACGCGCAGGGTGTCGATCAGGCGACACAGAATCAGATCCTCGCCCAGCTCGACACGCTCGGCACCAAGGTGGCCGACGGCAACTCGCAGGTGCAGAGTGCGGTCGGCCAGGTCGATCAGCTGTCGAGCGGCTCCGCGCAGGTCGCGGCGGGAGCGTCGCAGCTGGCGGCATCCGCACCGGCTCTGACCAGCGGCATCCAGCAGGCGGCGACCGGGGCATCGCAACTCGCCGATGGATCGGCGAAGGTCGCCACCGGTGCCGCGTCGCTGCGCGACGGCCTCGGCACTCTGGCCGACGGCACCTCGAAGCTCAAGGACGGGCTCCAGAACGGCGTGAATCAGATTCCGGCCAGCACGGCCGAGCTGCGCGCCAAGCAGGCGAAGACCATCGCCGACCCTGTGAAGCTCGACAACTCCAAGCTCACGAGCGCCGGAACCTACGGCGCAGGACTCGCGCCCTTCTTCATCGCGCTGTCGGCGTGGATCGGCATCTACGCCCTGTTCCTCATCGTGAAGCCGGTGTCGCGCCGTGCCATCACGGCGCTGCGGTCGCCGTTTCGCGTGACCCTGGCCGGATGGCTGACGCCTGCACTGCTCGGCCTCGTTCAGATGATCGGGCTCTACGCGATCGTCGCGGGCGCACTGCACTTCGGCGTGAGCAACCCGTTGGGCACGTTCGGAATCATGGCGCTGGCATCCGTCACCTTCGCGTCGATCATCTTGGCGCTGAACGTGTGGCTGGGCAGCGTCGGGCAGTTCCTCGGGCTCGTGCTCATGGTGCTGCAGCTCGTCACGGCCGGCGGCACATTCCCCTGGCAGACCCTGCCAGCTCCGCTCGCCGTGCTGCACCACGCCCTGCCGATGTCGTATGCCGTCGACGGAATACGACAGACGATGTACGGCGGAAGCTCGTCGCTGGCGTGGGGCGACGTGGGCTTCCTCGCCATCTGGCTGGTGATCGCCCTGGCCTTGACGGCGGTCGGAGTCGTACGGATGACGCACCGCCGCACTCTGCGAGACCTGCAGCCCAGCCTTATCGGGTGACGTCTCCCGCGTCCCCGTTGGTCGAGTAGCGCGCACCGAGGACGCGTGCGTGTCTCGATACACGTGCTTCCGGCACCCTGCTCGACCACCGGATCGACCGGTCGTCGCAGACGCCGCCGCGCTAGCGTGTGCGCATGAGATTCGACGACAGGGTGGCCGTCGTCAGCGGCGGCGCCAACGGAATCGGGTGGGCCACCGTGGAGCGGATGCTCGACGAGGGCGCGCGGGTCGCCGTGCTCGACCGAGAGCCCGAGACCGCTGTGCGAAGGCTGGCCGAGCGCGGGGTCGACGCGGCGGCATCCGACTCCCGGGCTGCGGTGTTCGCGTGCGACATACTCGATGCTGCATCGGTGGACGCGGCCGTCGCCGGCGCGCTCGAACGCTTCGGACGCATCGACGTGCTGGCGAGCGTCGCCGGCGGCGACCACGGCAACGATGACGAACTCGACGAGGAGTACTGGAACGAGATCGTCAGCCTCAATCTGCACGGGCCGGTTCGTCTCATCCGTGCCTGCCGGGCGGCGCTCATCGAGAGCAGGGGTGCCATCGTCATGGTGGGGTCGGTGAACGGCATCGCGGCGTGGGGCGAGCCCGCATACGCTGCAGCCAAATCCGGCCTGACGCTCGTCGCGAAGAACCTGGCCGTCTCGCTCGGGCCACTGGGCGTGCGCGTGAACGTGGTCGCGCCCGGCACGGTGCGTACACGCATCTGGGACACCCAGAACAGCCCGGATGCCCTCATCGCGCTCTACCCGCTCGGTCGCGTCGGCGAGCCGGCGGACATCGCGGCGGCGATCGCGTTCCTCGCGTCGGACGAGGCATCCTGGATCACCGGCGTCACCCTGCCGGTGGACGGCGGAGGCCTCGCCGGCCCTCGCATCGCGTTCAAGACCCTGCTCGGTCCGTAGGACATCCGGCGCGCTACTCGACCACCGGATGGCGCTCGCGGTGCCGCCGCCCGATTGACCGGGGTCCTCGATAGTGTGGCCGCGTGACGGCATCCCACGAATCGAGCACACGCTTGCGTCTGCTCCACATCAGCGACACCCATCTCTTCGGCGACGACTCGTTGCACTACGACATCGTCGACACCACGGCGGCGCTGAAGCGGGTGCTCGCGCGGGCATCTCAGACCGAGCACGTCGACGTCGTCGTGTTGTCAGGGGACCTCAGCGAAGACGGCACACCCGCCGCATACCGTCGCCTGCGCGACCTGGTCGAACCCTGGGCGGCCGAGCGAGGCGCCCAGGTCGTCTACGCGATGGGCAACCACGACCTGCCGGATGCCTTCACCGACGTGCTCGGCGACCGTCGCCGTGTGATCGAGCTCGGCGGCCACCGCATCGTGGTGCTCGATTCGTCGGTGCCCGGAGCCGCATACGGCTCGATCTCGGCAGAGCAGCTGGCTTGGCTCTCCGGCGTGCTCTCCGAGCGTGCGGAGCTCGGCACGACCGTGGTGCTGCATCATCCGCCGACGCCCGCCGTCACGCCGCTGCTGCACCTGCTCGAGCTCGACGATCCGCACGCGCTGCTGAACGTGCTCGAGGGAAGTGATGTGCGGCTCGTGCTGAGCGGTCACTACCACCACCCGCTCGTCGCGCTCGAACGGGGCATCCCCATCGTCGTCGCCCCCGGCGTGACCAACACGTCGGATGTCACCGCGCCGGCGGGCGTGGAGCGCGCCACGATCGGCGCGGGGTTCGCGATCGTCGATGTGCCGGCATCCGGCTCGCCGAGGGTGTCGATCGTGACGGCGCCGAGTCCGCGCGACGGAGAGCTCGTGTTCGAGCTGGACGCCGCCGAGATCCGCCGCATCGCCGACGGCTTCGGGGCACCGGCGTGAGGCCGAGGAGCCTGCGACGTCACAAAACGGGACGCTGTCCAGTCGATATGGGTAGGAGCGCACCATCACCAGCGCTGAGCACCTAGGGCTCACCGCAGAACGGGAGAGTCCATGAGAATCGCAGTGGCGGGCGGTACGGGAACCGTCGGACAGCACGTCGTCGCCTCGCTGAACGCGGGCGGGCACGAGGCCGTCTCGCTGTCCCGCGCATCAGGCGTCGACCTGGTCTCGGGCACCGGGATCGATGAGGCGATCCGGGGCGTGGACGCCGTGATCGACGTGACGTCCACCAGCTCCCAGTCGGCGAAGACCTCCATCGAGTTCTTCGAGACCGTGACGCGCAACCTGCTCAGCGCAGAGAAGCTCGCGGGCGTGCCGCATCACGTCGCCCTCTCGATCGTGGGCGCGGCGAAGGCCGACAGCGGATATTACGCGGGCAAGGTCGCGCAGGAGCACCTCGTCATGGCGCAACCAGCGGGCTGGACCATTCTGCGTGCGACGCAGTTCCACGAGTTCGCCGCGCAGATGGCCACGTCGGCGGCGTTCGGTCCGTTGCAGCTCGCTCCCATCGCCCGCACTCAGCCGATCGCCGCGGCCGAGGTGGGAGGCGCGCTCGCGGAGATCGCGCTCGGTGAGCCACGAGGTCTCGACAAGGACCTCGCCGGACCCCGCGAAGAGAAGATGACGCGCATGGTCCGTGCCTACCTGGCCGCGCACGGGTTGCGACGGCTCGTGGTCGACTTTCCCATGCCGGGTGCTATGGGCCGCGGCATGCGGGATGGAAGCATCCTTCCGGGCCCCGATGCCCGCCTCGGCACTCAGACGTTCGACGAGTGGCTCGCGGAGCAGCGGGTCGCCGCACGCGCCTGATCCGCGATCGTGTCGGGCCGGCGTCCGACACTCATCCCTACTGCTGCGTGCTTTCGGCGGCGCGGATGCCGAGAACGGCTCCCACGATCAGGCCTGCGAGTACCGCGCCGATGCCGATCGGCAACCAGACGGCCGCGAGACCCTGAACGGTTGCAATGAGGATGCCGGCCACGAGGCCGACGGCCGCTCCGCAGACCGACGGCAGCACGGCGGCCCGATGACCGGCCATCCACGCTTCGTCCGAGGCGAAGAACGCCGGGAGGCGTAAGCCGATGAACGGATTGCGCGGAATGCGCCCGGCCGCGCAAAGCGGAATCAACACGATGACCGCGATCGACAGGATCGCGACTACCACTGCACCGATGACCACGGTTGGCACCGTACACCTCGGCGCGAGTGAAGAGCGCCCATCGACTCACTGCACTCGCTCAGGGAGCTGGGGTGTCGATCCGCGGAGCCGGCGGAGGGGACGGCAACGCCGCGTGCTGCACGATCCAGGCGTGCATCGCGATCGCGGCGGCGGCTGACGCGTTGATCGAGCGGGTCGAGCCGAACTGCGCGATCTCCACGATGGCATCCGCCGCCGCGATCGCCTCGTCGGAGAGGCCTGGGCCCTCCTGACCGAAGAGGAGCACGCAGCGCTCCGGCAGCGAGAACGTCTCGATCAGCACGCTTCCCGGAACGTTGTCGACGGCGATGATGGGCATCCGCTCGTCCCGCGCCCACGCCACCAGCTCGGCGATCGTGTCGTGGTGCACGACGTGCTGGTAACGGTCGGTGACCATGGCGCCGCGCTTGTTCCAGCGACGACGGCCGACGATGTGCACGGCCTCGGCGAGGAACGCATTGGCGCTGCGCACGATCGACCCGATGTTCATGTCGTGCTGCCAGTTCTCGATGGCGACGTGGAACGGATGCCTGTCGGCATCCAGCTCCGCGACGATCGCCTCCATGCGCCAGTACCTGAACCGGTCGACGACGTTGCGGGTGTCGCCGTTCGCGAGCAGCTCCGGATCGAAGCGTTCGTCCTGCGGCCAGGCATCCGACCTGCCGGGCCACGGTCCGACCCCGTGCGTCGACTGCTCCGGAGTCGGAGTCAGAGTCGGATCGTCGTTCGGCACGACTTTCAGCCTAGGCGGCGGCCGTCGCGAGGACGCAGGGGATCGAGGGAAGACGCCCAGGCTCCGCCCACCCGATGGAAACCTGACTGATTCTCTGCGCCGATACCCTTGATGAAGACGACGAAGGGCGAACATGGCGAACCGCGACGAGATCGAGTGCTGGCTCACCGACATGGACGGCGTGCTCGTGCACGAGAACTCGGCGCTGCCCGGCGCGGCTCAGTTGATCGACGAATGGCGCGACACCGGCACCCCGTTCCTGGTGCTCACCAACAACTCGATCTTCACGCCCCGCGACCTCGCCGCACGGCTGCGCGCATCTGGACTGGACGTTCCAGAAGAGGCGATCTGGACATCCGCTCTCGCCACCGCATCGTTCTGCAAATCGCAGATGCCCGGCGGCAGCGCCTTCGTCATCGGTGAGGCCGGCATCACGACGGCGCTGCACGAAGCCGGCTTCATTCTCACCGAGACCAACCCGGACTACGTCGTGGTCGGCGAGACCCGCAACTACTCGTTCGAGGCGATCACGAAGGCCATCCGGCTGATCGTGGGCGGGGCGCGGTTCATCGTGACCAATCCGGATGCCACCGGCCCGAGCGCCGACGGACCGCTCCCGGCCACCGGCGCCATCGCCGCGCTCATCACCAGGGCGACCGGCCGCGAGCCCTACGTGGTCGGCAAGCCGAACCCGATGATGTTCCGCTCGGCCATGAACAAGATCGGTGCGCACTCCGAGAACACCGGCATGATCGGCGACCGGATGGACACCGACATCGTCGCCGGCATCGAGGCCGGCCTGCACACCGTGCTGGTGCTCACCGGCATCAGCGACCTGGCCGAGATCGACAAGTACCCGTTCCGTCCCGACGAGGTGCTCGACGGCGTCTTCCAACTCGTCTCGTCCGACCCGGTGGAGACGGACGCGTTCTGAGTTGTTCTGCGCGCCCGTCCCCGCCGGGAGCGCCGCAGTCGACTACGCAAACCGCCTCGCTCGCCGCGCTCGAGCCGCGCAGTGACGAATGTCACGGAGTGCGGGTGACGGATGCCGTGGGGCCCGCCCGCTCCGCCGCGGGAACCTGATCGCATGAAAACCTTCCTGCGCAGTCTGTCCCTGGCCGTGGCATCCGGCGTGACGGCCGAGTTCCTGCTCGGCGATCAGTACCTCGGCGGCATGGCGCCGGCCGGGCAGCAGATCGCACAGCTCATCCTGTTCACCGCCTTCTACGGGTCGGCCGCGATCCTGATCCGCGAACTCGCGCGGCGGGCACGGGCCGGATGGCCGGGCATCCTGACCCTCGCCCTCGCGTTCGGCGTGCTCGAGGAGGGCGTGCTCACCCAGTCGCTGTTCAACCCCGGCTATGCCGGATCGCACCTGCTGGCCTACGGCTTTCTGCCCTGGCTCGGCACCGCAACACCGTGGCTGATCTACGTGCTCACGCTGCACGTGGTGTGGAGCATCGGATCGCCGATCGCCGTGATGGAAGGGGCGTTCGGCCGTCAGCCGTGGATGCGCGCCGGCTGGCTCGCGATTCCCGCGACGCTCTTCGTGCTCGGTGGCGCTGCGATCTTCGTCGCGTCCGTCGGCGTGAGCGGCTTCGTCGCCAACGGCGCGCAGCTCGTCGTCAGCGTTCTCGTCAGCGTCGTGCTCGTCGTTGTGACCTTCACCGCACTGCGCGGACGCACGACAGCCAGCGGAACAGCACTGCAGCCGGCTGACGTGCTCGCCGCCCCCACGCGGAACGCGCGAGGGTTCTGCGCCGGGTTCGCAGTCTCGACGGTCGTCGGCTTCGTGCTCGGTGCAGCGTTCCAACTGACGTTCGAGATTCCGCACACGGTGTCGCCGTGGGTGCCCGTCGTCATCATGATCGTGCTGCTCGCAGCGGGTGTCGCGTTCGCGTTCCTGATGCGGCCGGATGCCGTCGGCCTCGGATCGGGCGCCGTCCTCACGTACTGCGGCGTCGGACTCCTGCGCGCGGTGCAGACCGGGCCGGCCGCCGTGATCGAGCAGGTGGTGCTCGTGCTGATCGCACTCGTCGTGCTCGCACTCATCACGAAGCGGCACCTCGGTCGAGGCGCCGCTCAGACCACGGCGACCTCGGCTACGAGCCGCTTCGCCGGCAGCAGGCCGTAGTCGCGCCCGGCCACGGGCTCGATGCCGTACACCGACCTGCCGGCGCGAACGAGGTCGAGGTGCGTTCCCGGCATTCCGAGGATCGCCGCCGAGTTGGCGACGTGGCGCAGTTGAGGAATGATGCCGTGCAGCACCGCAGACTTCACGGCCGAGTGGTACGCGTTCAGCTGACGGTTGTTGTCGGGATGAAGCCTCTCGTCGGCGTGGGCAAGTCGGCTCCAGATGCCCACGATCTCCACATCGGCCGTCGCCTGGGCCTCCGCCGCGGCCTCCAGCAGGTCCTCCCAGAGCAGTTCGGCATCGTCGGCACGTTCCGGTCGAGTGTCGACCTCGAGATGAACCCGTCCCAGCACCTCGGTCTCGACGCTCGCCCGACACACGGCCTCCAGCTGCTCGTGCGTGGCGACCGACAGGTCGACGGATGCCTCGACCGCCAGCTCGACGGATGCCTCGTTCCGCGCATCCCACACCCACGAGAACACCGGCTCGGTGAATCCGGCCTCGCGGAGCGCGAGCGCCTCGTCGACCCGTGCCGCGCCCAGCCACCTGGCGCCGCCGGCGAGCACCGCGCGGGCAGCCGGAACGAGGCCGTGGCCGAAGGCATCCTCAGACACGATCGCCATCACCTGGGCACGCGACTGCCGGTCGAACGTCGCTGCGGCGAGGATCGCCACGTTGTGCTCGATCGCCGACAGGTCGACGATCTCGCGGGCATCCGACTCGCTGCCGCTCATTTCTTGCCCTGCGTCGGCATGCGCTGAGTGGCCCCTGGCGGAACGGGCATCGGTTGGAGGGACGCTGCCGTCTGTGCCGCCAGGTTGGCGGCGGCGGTGTTGGCGTCGAACTGCTCGTTCTTGGGCGCGGGCTGGGCCTTGCCAGGTCGCAGCGCCGAGGTGAAGTCACCGAAGGTGTTTCTGCGCCAGTTGCTGATCGTGCCGAACGTGACGGGACCGTGTCCCGACAGGCCGCCTGCTGCCGTGACCGATTCGATGAGCTGAAGCCCCGACGTGTGATCCGATGCCTCCGGGGCCACGTGCCCGCCGACCGTCCACGGGGAGACGATGATGCACGGCACGCGGAACCCGCCGCCGATCGGAAGGCCGCCGCCCGGGGTGCCCTTCGGCGAGGCGACGCCGACGAACTCCTCCGGATACCGCTGCGGGTCGGGAACGGGCGGTGCGACGTGGTCGAAGAATCCGTCGTTCTCGTCGTAATTGAGCACGAAGACCGTCGAGTTCCACAGGTCCTCGTTGCTCGCCAAGGCCTCGAGCTTGGATGCGAGATACTGCGCGCCGGCAGCAGGAAGGTTCGGCGGATGCTCGTCCGACGCGCCAGGCATGAGCAGCCACGACACGTCGGGGAGCACGCCGTTGGCGCAGTCCTCCTCGAACGCGAGCGTCGGAACGGATGCCGGGGTCGGGTTCAGCGGATCGCCGATGCCGCCGGGGGTACCGTCGCCGAAGAGGGTGCTTCCCGTCATGATCGGGTTGTACAGCTCGTCGGGCACGAGCCCACGGGCCTGGAAGTTCGCGAACCAGGCGAACACGTTGAATCCGCTCGAGGTGCCCGCGAAGTAGTTCTTCGTGGTGTACCCGGCGTTGTAGAGCGTCTCGGCCGAGGTGGGGAACGTCATCGGGTTCGGTGTGACGGTCTCGAGCACGGGGCCGCCGAACTTGCCGGCAGGATCGATGTCTCCGGTCATCCACATGATGCGGTTGGGATCCGTCGGGCCCATGACGGAGCAGTGGTAGGCATCCAGCAGCGTGAACGATTCGGCGAGCGCCCAGTGGAACGGGATGTCCTCACGGGTGTAGTAGCCCATGGTGAACGAGCCGTTGATGTCGCCGTCGGACGCGAGGTGCGTCGTCATCCAGCTGTCCATGGCGCCGTTGTTCCACGATGCGTGCTGATCGCGCCAGTCGTGGGAGAGCGATGGCACCGCTGCGGCACCCGTACTCAGAGTGGACATGTGGTACGGCTCGAGATATCCGTCGGGGTTCGCCGGATCCGGCTGCTGGAAGACGGTGCGACCGTTGGCAAGGCGCAGAGCCTTCGGGTCGCTGAACCCCCGAGCCCCTGGGTAGGTGCCGAAGTAGTGGTCGAACGACCGGTTCTCCATCATCACGTAGACCACGTGCTTGATCTGCTTGAGGTCGAACCGTTGCGGCTTGGCCGTCGCAGCGGCGGCGAGGCCCGCCGGCAGAACACCGGCCAGACCGGCCGCCCCCGCCACGGTCGCCGCACCGGTGAGGAATCTGCGTCGCGAGATGCCGGCGTTCGCGATCCTGTTCGTCTGGGTCATTCGGGTCTCTTCTTCTCGTTCGTCACGGGGGTTGTCGTCCGTTCTCGTGATGTCGCTATCGGCCCGACGGTGCCGGCGTGCTCGTTCCCGTCGGAGTGGGGGATGACGTGCCCGACGGTGTCTGGGTCGGCGTCATGGACGGGGTGGGTGACGTGGACGGCGTCGACGGTGTGGTCGAGGTCGGTGCTGTCGACGTCGGTGCTGTCGAAGTCGGTGCCGGCGTCTCGGTCGGGGTGGGCGTCGGCTTTGGCGTGCCGGTCGCCTTGCCCGGTGCCGTCGGTCCCGCACTGTGACCGGACCGAACGAGCCCGCCGATCACCTGCGCGATGCTCGCGTTCTTCGTGTCGGCGATGTAGAGCGTGCCGGTCGAGCCGTCGATGCCGAGGGCGTACGGCGTGTTCAGCATCGACTTCTCCGGCGCGAATCCGCTGCTCTCACCACCTGCAGCAGGCGCCGCGCCGCTCGCGCCCGCGGAGTTCACCACGGTGCTGATGGTTCCGTCGGGGGCTACCTCGCGTACCGCATTGTTGAACGTGTCCGCGATGAACAGATCGCCCGCGCCGTCGAGCGCGACTCCCTGTGGATCGTTCAGCTGAGCGGAGGTGGCCGGCCCGCCGTCGCCGGAGAATCCTCCGCGTCCGTCGTTCGCCTTGCCTGCCGCGTGGTTGCCGGCGACCGTCGTGATCACGCCGCTGACGGCATCCACTCGACGGATCACGTTGTTGCCGGAATCCGCGATGTAGAGGTTGCCCTTGGCGTCGAGGGCGATACCGGTCGGCATCGTGAGGGATGCCTTGCTCGCCTTGCCCTTGTCTCCCGCGTATCCGGACTTCTTCCCACCGGCGACCTGCAGCATGCGGCCGTCCGGCGTGACCTCGACGACGCGGTTGTTGTACGTGTCCGAGATGTACACGTCGCCTGCCGCGTCGACCGCGAGACCCTCCGGGTGGTTCAGTGCAGTGGACGTGGCGCGGCCACCATGTTTCGAGGAGGGAATGGATCCGTTGCCGGCCCGGCCTGTGCCCGCGATCCGGTTGATCCTGCCGTCGCCGGTGATCTCGCGCACCGTGTTGTCGCCGCTGTCGGCGATGAAGATGTCACCGCGGGAGTCTTCTGCCGTGGTGAACGGCTGGAACAGGGTGGCGGCGGTTGCCGCCTTACCGTCGCCGGTCTCGCCGTAACCCTCGAGAGAGCCGGCGATCACCGTGGTGTTGCCGTTTCCGTCGAGAGTGGCCACGACGTTGTCGCCCGTGTTCGACACGTAGACCCTGCCGCTCGTTGCCGATACTCCGGCCGGACGGTCGAGCGCGCCTGCCACGACGTTCGGCACGACCACGCCGCTGCCCGGATCGACGTGCGTTCCGGTGTCGCCGTTCGCCGCCGTGTACGGCATAGTCTCGATGATCGTTCCGCTCGGGGCCGCGCTCGCGCCGATGACCAGGCTGAGGTCGTCCGCCTCGCCGTTCGAGTCGTTGCCGGAACTGACAGCCGTCGTCGTGATCGTCACAAGGGCCTTCGCCGCTCCGGCCGGAACGGTGCCGTACCAGGCCTGCTGCACAAGGCTCGAGACTCCGCCTCTCTGGCCAGACTTCACGGGGCCGATCGCCGCGTATCCGAGGGTGTCGCCCTTCGCGTTCTGGAATGTCACAGCGACGAGGGCATTGTCGTCTTGCGTTGCGTAACCGCCTAGGAGCGCCGACAGCTTGAAGTCCTTGCCAGCGGCATCCACGTTGCTCAGATCGATGGTCTGAGCCGTCTTCGTGGCGACTCCGGCGATCCCGCCGTTCGGGTTGGTTCCACCCCAGAAGACGCGGGAGCTGGTGCGAGCAGGAGGGTACGTCGAGGTCGACTGCGCGTAGGACTCCGCCACCGCCTCTGGCGCGGGCAGCGAAGACGAGCTCACCCAGCAGTCGGCCAGTGTGATCGGATCGTCGCCGGGAGCGCCCATCCAGATCCCCGGCGTGTAGTCCTCTGCACCCGGATTCTCGATCAGGTTCGTGTCGAGTGCAGGAGTCACGTCATCGGCGGCCGGGCAGTTCGGGCTGGAGCCGTGGGTGCCCGTCGTCAGGTCGTAGCTCTGCCCGGTCGCCGATCCGGAGGTCGGGTCAACCGTGAAGTTCAGGTCGTCCGCAACGCCGTTGTCGTCATTGCCCGTCGAGATGGCAGTGGCCGTCAGTGTGATCACGACCTTCGCCGCTCCCGCCGGAAGGGCGCCGACCGTCTGCACGGGGAGCAGACCGCTGTCGGCCGTCGTGCCTCCGAGGTACGCGAGGTAGTCGGCATCCGCCACTCGCTCGGGCTCGGTGATCGGGTTGGTCGCCGCCGTGCCGATCGCGTTCCCCGTCGCGTCGAGGAACGTCGCGGACAGGGTGGCGAAGTCGCCCTGCGTCGTGATTCCGCCGAGCTTGCCGGAAAGCTGGTAGCTGTGGCCTCCCGCGTTCAGGGAGCCGACGTCGATCGTCTGCGTCGCCGTGCTGGTCGTGCCCTGCACCTGGTTGGTGAAGCCGGGAGCAGGGTCGAACCCTGCGGTTCCCGCGGTGGTGGCGGATGCCGTTCCTCCGAAGAAGAGACGTGCACCACCGACACCCGGGTACGTCTTCGCCGTCGTGGGGTACGACTCCACCACCGCGTCGGGTTCCGGCAGGTCGCTGTGGCTCACCCAGCAGTCCGGAAGGGCGACCTGCGCGTCGGCGGTGCCCGAGCCCGTCACGCCGCCGCCCGTGCCGTACGGGTAGTCGACCAACGTGTAGTCCTCGGCTCCGGGGTTCGAGATCAGGTTGGTTCCGGCGGTGACCGGCGCTTTCGTCGGGCAGGTCGCCGTCTCGTCGTAGTTCTGCGGGGTCGGCGCCACGGCGGAGTCCCCGATCGTGAGGCCGAGGTTGTCGGCGCTCGCGTCGTTGTTGCCCGCCCCGCCGTGGGTGAACGTCATCGTCACGACCACCTGCTCGGCTCCGGCCGGCACGGTGCCGTATGCGGTGCGCGGCACCTCGGATGACACGTCGCCGCGGTCGATGGCCATCACGGGACCGAGCTTGGTGACGGCCGAGCTGCCGGAGGCATCCGTCACGGAATTGCCCGAGCCGTCCTCCCAGGTGGCGGTGATGACGGTGTTGTCGTCCTGGTTGGCGTATCCGCCGAGGGAGCCGGTCAGCTCGAAGGTCTTACCGGCGACGTCGCCGAGCGAGTCGAGCTTGATGGTCTGGGATGCCGTGGTGACGGTTCCCGTCGGCGCCTTGTCGTTCGCGCTCCTGCCGCCGTAGAAGGTGGATCCGGTCGCTCCCGGATAGCTCGACGACACCACGCTGGTGATCTCGTTCGCCGGATCGCTTCCGAGGATGGTCGAGGTCACCGCCCAGCAGTCGGGCAGCAGAACGCCGTCGGGGTCCGGCACCGTGGTGCCGCTGGTCGTTCCGCTCCCGCCGGGAACATCGCCCCGTCGCGTCGAGTACGTGGCGTCCGGATTCGAGACGAGGTTCTTGTTCAGCGCAAGCGTGGCCTGCCCGGTGTTCGACCCGCAATACGAGGAGCTCGTGAGGTCGTAGCTCTGCAGCGTGCTGGTCGTATCGGCCAAGGCCCGGGGAACAGTCGCCCCGACGATGGACAGCACGACGGCTCCGGCGATGACGGCGGCCGTGATGACGGTGGAGCGCCGCCACACGATCCGCTCGCGCAGCTTTGTCCATTTCGATTTCGCTTCGACGCTCACCGGTCGGCCTTCCACGGAGGACATGACGAATCAGCACCGGTCAGGGCGGTGCATGACCCTTCAAAGGGGGGTGGGAACAGGTTCGACCGTGGCCGCCGCAGATGAACGGCTCTGTTCTGGCGGGTGACCGGAAGGGGGTTATTGAGTATCGAGAATGGGTCGCATCAGGACCCTGCCGACGGCGCGCCCAGAGGAGTGGGTTGCATCCGGCAGGAGCGACGGCAAGGACGACCGTGCGGGTCTACTGCTGCGGTCCCGGCCCTGCGAGGCTGCCCGTGATCGGCTGGCCGGACGAGCGGTTCACAAAGCAGTAGTACGACCGCTGGCCGCCCTTCCACTGCTTGTCCGTGACCGGGTACGTGCCCTGGATCTGCGCGTCGGTGAACTGTCCAGCGGCATCCAGGTTCAGGATGCCCGGCCGCGAGCACAGCACGTTGATCTGCGACGCGAGCTGGGCGGCCCCCGGGAACGCGGCCTTCGGGTCGGTCGAGAACGCGCCGGTATAGACCATCTGCGCCGCGTGCGGAGACGCGCAGTCGACGACGGTGAACGTGTCGGCCCACGGGGTGGAGAACGGCTGCAGGCACTCGCCGCCGCGCAGTTCGTTCCAGCCGTGCTTTCCGGGCGCGACCGGGCCTGTTGCGGCGACCGTCGCGGTCGGGGTCGGGGTGGGAGTCGGCGTGGCGGTCGTCGCGGAAGGAGTCGGTGTCGGCGTCGAGACCGGATGCGACACCGAACGTCCCACGACGAACATCGCGATGATCAGCAGCACCAGCAGCAGGGCGGCCGCGACGATCAGCATGATGCGCTGGGCGCGCGGCGACGGTCCACCCTCGTCGGTGTCTGCCGGACCGGAGCCACCCGCACCCGAACCGGAGCCGGCGGATGCCTGCGACGCACCCTCGCTGACACCCGAGCGACGGCCGCCGGCGCGGCGCCGAAAGACGGTGCCCGCTGAGGCGCCAGTGACAGCGGCACCGCCGGCGGCACCCGCAGCCTTGTCGCCCGCGGCGGCGGATGCGGGGACTGCTGAGGCGCCTGCGGCCGCTTCAGCGGCATCCACTGTGTCGTCGGGAAGGTCGAACGCCGCCGCCTCGCTGACCGACGCGCCGGGGACCGCCGACGCGGCCGACAGGGCCGCGAACGCCGCGAAGATGTCGGTCTGAGGCGTCTCGACGTGACGAGGTGCCGTCTCGTCGGCATCAGGGATGCCGCTCTCGGTCGGCTGCGCACCGTCGGCTGATTGTGCATCGGCTGCCTGCGCACTCCCAGCAGCGAACGGAAGCACGGGCTCGTCCTGCTGGAGGCTGCTCGGGGACTCCGGAGCGGCGGTGACATCCGCGACGGGAGCGGGCTTGGATGTCGGCTCGTCGGCGAAGAGATTGCCGAAGAGGGACCACGACGTCGTCTCGGCCGCCGGTGCGGGCGGCTCGACGGGAGGCTCCGCGGCGGGAGCCGCGGGCGCTGCGCCTGGGAACGCGGACGTGGGAGCATCCGTCTCGGGTTCCGGGATGTGAGGTGTCTCCCACGGAAACCTGAAGTCCGACGATCCCGATTCGCCGGCCGGCCGTGGCGGTTCGAAGGTCGGCGGTTCGACGTCGATCGGCTCGGGCAATGTCGGATCCGCTGGCTGCAGCCACGGCAGAGAAACCGTGCCGGGAGCCTGCGGCGGCGTGTACGGCGACGGCTCCACTGGCGGCGCATCAACTGGCGTGGGCTCAACAGGCGGCGGCACAACAGGCATTGGCTGAACGGCCGGCTGTGACTCGGGCGCTGATGCCGCCTGGGGACTCGCAGCGGGTTCGGGCGTCGATGCCGGTTCGGGAGCGGGTGCCGGTTCGGGAGCCGGCTCCTCGTAGACCGGGGCAACATAGGGCGCCAGCCGAACGCTCGGCGGCACGAGGCCGCGCGATTTCGGCACGTCGGCCGGAGGTTCAGGCTCCTGGCCGGAGTCCGCGTCCTGATCGCCGTGGACAAGCGGATCGGGCTCATCGTTCGGCGTCAGCCCCCAGAAGAACGACCCTCCGGTTTCGCTGGGGATCGACGTCGACGGTCCGCGCGGCTCGGGCTCAGGCCGAGGCCGCACGGGCATGTTCAGCTCGGGGATGTCGTACGCGGGCGTCGCAGGACGCGGGGACACGGCGGGCGGGGCAGGCGCCGGCTCAGCGGCATCCGGCGGAAGTACCGGCTCGGGAGCCGCGGGAACCTGCGGGGCGACCGGAGGTGCAGCGGGGGCAGGTGGAACCGGAGGTGCGGGCGGTACAGGCGGGACCGGAGGGACCGCGGGCCCCCTGGCATCCGTACGCCCGCCACGGCGACGTCGCCGCTCGGTCTCCGACCTCTCGGATGCGTCGGATTCCTCGGCCGAGTCGTCGCCGAGACCGCCGAACAACGATGCGAAATCGTCGTCGGACTCGTCGGACCCGTCGCGTCCGTTGCCGAACCCCACTGCCACTACGACAGGCCCAGATCGTCCAGTCCGATGGCGGCGTAGTAGGGGTGGCCGGCCTCTTCGATGACCTCGCGCGCTCCGGTGTTGCGGTCGACGACGACGGCCACTCCCACGATCTCGGCTCCGACCTTCTTCAGCGCCTCAATTGCCTGCAGCGGTGAGCCGCCGGTGGTCGAAGTGTCCTCGAGCACGATCACCCGCTTGCCCGCCAGGTCAGGACCCTCCACCTGCCTGCCACGGCCGTGGTCCTTCGGCTCCTTGCGCACGACGAACGCGTCATACGCCAGCCCGCGTGCAGCACCCTGGTGCAGCACCGCCGCCGCGATCGGGTCGGCGCCCATGGTCATGCCGCCGACGGCATCCACGTTCGGAATGTCCGCGATCAGGTCGATCATGACCTGCCCGATGAGCGGCGCCACCCGGTGGTCAAGACTCACCTTGCGCAGGTCGACGTAGAAGGATGCCTTCTTGCCGCTGGTCAAAGTGAAGTCACCGTGGAAGACGGCGTCGGCCTTGATGTAGTCGATGAGCTGTTGGCGCGTGTCGGTCACGGTGATAAGGATATGCGGGGTCGGCTGAGGATCCGCAGGCGAGGCTTTTGCAGACGAGGCCCCGACCTGCGCGCCCGCTAGCCTGGTGCGATGCGCCATCGCATCGCATCCGTTGCCGCCGGGCTGCTCACGCTGATCGCCTTGGGCGCTATCGGGGCTGCGCCAGCGGCCGCGGCGCAGGCACCCGTGCTGACATCCGCCTCGGCGCACCCCGCGGTCAGCGCCTACTCGGACGACCCCGTCTCCACACTCACCGTCGACCGTTTCGACGCCGTCTTCGACCTGCATCGCGACGCGAACAAGCAGTCGTCGATGACGGTGACCGAGACGATCGCCGTACGGTTCCCCGACAGCGACGCGAACCACGGCATCGAGCGAGCGATCCCGACGTACAACGACGACATCCCGCTCGATGTGCACGTCACGAGCATCACGGATGCCGGCGGCGCCGCTCAGCCCTATTCCGTCGTCGACAGCGACGATTCGAGCTACGGCTCCGACATGCACGTGCTGCGCATCGGCGACAAGAACACCTACGTGCACGGCGCGAAGACCTACGTGCTGCACTACACGCTGAAGAACGTCGTTCGCCACTTCGCCGACTCGAACGACGCCGAGCTGTACTGGGATGTCAACGGGACCGGATGGTCCTCGCCGATCGGCGAGACATCCGTACGCCTGCGCCTGCACGATGGCATCGCGACCGGGCTGAACGGCC
The DNA here is from genome assembly GCF_022761015.1 of Humibacter sp. RRB41. Lineage (GTDB taxonomy): Bacteria > Actinomycetota > Actinomycetes > Actinomycetales > Microbacteriaceae > Humibacter. The sequence continues at coordinate 440,390 of NZ_JAKWJQ010000001.1, read as the reverse complement.
AGCTCGCGTGCTACCCGTCGGCATCGGAGACGGATGCCGCGCCGCAGCCGTGCACGATCACTCGCGACGGCGACACCATCACCTCGACCGTCGCGCAGCTCGCCGAATACAAATCGCTGACGGTCGCGATCGGCTTCACGAACAGCGCCTTCGCCGAGCCTCCGCACGCGAGCCAGGAATGGCAGTGGACGGTCATCCCCTGGCTCTTCTTCATCCCACTGCTCGGAGTGCTCGCGTGGGTCATCTCTCTGCGCACCGGTCCGTACCGGGATGCCAAGGGTCGCGGCATCATCATCGCCGAATACGACGCTCCCAAGGGCGTGTGGCCGATGCTCGCCGCCGACTTCCTGCGCAGGGGCAGCACGGCGTTCTCCGCCGAGCTCGTCGGACTCGCTGTGAAGGGGTACATCACCCTCTCGGAGACCACGGATGCCCCGGCCAGCTCCCGCTATTACGTGACGTTACAGAACGCGGACTGGTCGGCTCTCGACGAATCCGAGATCTCGCTGCTCGGCGTGCTCTTCCCGTCGGCCGAGGTCGGCAACCACCGGGTGCTCGACCAGACCGATCGCACACTGGGCGACGCGCTCGCCGCGCACCGGGCATCCGCTCCGAAACGGGTCACCGACCTCGGTCTACGTGAACGCCCGAAGAAGGCGGGCGCCGGTTGGATGCGCCTGCTCACGTTCCTGCTGATCGTCGCGCCGATCGTGCACCTCGTCTTCGCAGGGATCAACAAGGCCGGCGTCTGGTGGGTGGCCGTGCCGGACATCGCTGCCGCGATCTTCGCGATCGTGCTCATGGCACTTTCGGCGCCCCGGTTGCGCATCACCGACAAGGGCGCGGAGGTGCGGGACCACCTCGCGGGCCTGAAGGAGTACATCGAGCTCGCCGAGGCCGACCGCTTGAAGTTCCTGCAATCGCCGAAGACGGCCGAGCGCATCAACGTGCAGGACACGAGCGCCGTCATCAAGCTGTACGAGAAGGTGCTGCCGTACGCGATGGTGCTCGGAGTCTCAGAGCAGTGGGTGAAGGTGCTGCAGGATCGCTACGCGACGACCGGGCAGTCCTCACCGGACTGGTACAGCGGGCCGGCGCCGTTCCTGGGCCTCGCCTACCTGTCGACCGCGATGTCCAGCTCGAGCTTCGCCACGACTCCCGCCTCGACGAGCGGCAGCTCGAGCTCGTTCGGCGGCTCAGGCGGGGGCGGCTTCTCCGGCGGCGGAGGTGGAGGTGGTGGCGGCGGGGGCTGGTAGGCCGCCGCGTCAGTACATCATGCGAGGGTCTGCGTAGTACTTGAACTCCAGCAGGTTGCCCGACGGGTCCTTCAGCATGAACGACTCGTGCTCCTCGACACGGCCCTCGAAGCGGTGGAAGGGCTCGACGAAGAACTCCAGCTCGCGGGTGCGTGCAAGCGCGACGAGCCGACGCCAGTCATCCGCTTCACGGAACGTGACGCCGAAGTGCCTCGGGTACATGCTCGGGTCGAGGTCATAGTTCTCCGAGAGGTGGCAGACCACCTGGTCGCCGAAGAAGTCGAGCGTGATGCGGTCGTCGTAGCGCCTCGCGAGCTTGCAGCCCAGGCCCTTCACGTAGAAGTCGTATGCCTCGTCGAGGTCGCGGGCCGGGATGGCGAGGTGGAAAGCGTCGCGGGGCTCACGCATTGGTGTCTTCTCCTTGCAGTTCGGTGGTGTGCGGTTCGTCGGCAGAGCCGAAGTCGGGGTCGATGGCGGCATCCAGCGCGAGCAGCGTGTCGCTGCGCAGGCCGAGACGCAGGGTTTCCAACGGCACGAGGTCGGAGTGGGCGATGTTGCCGACGTTCACGTCGGAGCCGACCCGTTTGATGAAGTAGGTCTGAAGCTCCTTGGTCGGCGTCTCGAACATGAGACGGTTCACGTCGATGCCGGACTCGAGAATCTCCTCGATGAGTCCGAAGCGCAGCTCGCCGTTCGCCCTGGCGATGCCGCTCTTGCCGCTCTCGCGCGCCTCGGTGATGACGGTGTCGGCGCCTGCGGCCAGGTCTTCGTTGATGTAGCGCACCCAGAGCTCGGGCCGCATCGTCTCAGAACGCTCCGACTCCTTGTAACCGACCTCGCTGTAGATCTTGTATTCACCCGCGACCCGGGCGATGTAATCGGCCTTGCGCTCGTTCGACAGCGCGATCGTGCCGTTCGAGATCTCGACGGTTCGCGCGCCGAAGCCGTCCACGAACGCCCGCCACTCATCGAACTGATCCTGTGACACGTACTTCTCGAAGAGGGTGCCTCCGAAGTAGAAGTCGACGTCGTTTGCCAGCACCGCGTCGATCTTGTGCTGCAGCTGCGCTGTGACGAGCGCTGTGCCCCAGCCGAACTTCACCACGTCGACGAGGCCGCTGTGACTCTCGATGATGTCGATGAACTGAGCGGTCGGAATACCGCCGTCGATCATCATGGTTCGTCCGCGCGAACGCGGCTTGGACTGCCTGCCGGGCAGTGTGAGCGATGTCCTGTGCACTTTCGGATCCTCCCCGCGCCCCGCGGAGCGCGTCAAAGGCCCACTCTTCTCGGTCGGCCCGACAGTTTCCTAGGCGGAGTCTATGCCCCTGCCATGCATGTCGATCAGGCCGATCAGGCCGTGAGCACGGCCGGTAGCTCGAGCAGCGAGTCGACGACGGCGAGGCATCCGCTCTCTGCATCGGCGTCGTGCTCGATGAAGCCCCACGGCCCACGACGGATGCGCACGGTCGCCAGCCCGGCCGCCTGCGGTGCGAGCACGTCGTTGCCTATCTGATCGCCGACGTACACCGTGCGCTCCGGCCGCGCTCCCGCTTCACCGGCGGCACGAACGAAGAACTCGGCAGACGGCTTCGCCACACCCCAATCGGTCGACGAGGCGATGAACGCCGCCCCGAGGTCGAGCGCCCGCAGTCGGTCGCTCGTGAGCGCCGGTTGGTTGCCCGCGATCCCGACCACGATTCCGGATGCCTCGAGCTCGGCCAGCGCCTCCCTCACGTCGGAATAGAGGTCGGCCTCCTCGATGCCCACGTCGAGTCCGGCAGCACGGCGAGCCTCGAGCAGTTCCGCATACGGCGTACCGAGCGCGAAGGACTCGATCACCTGCGCGACCTTGCTGCCACGCGCGATCATGGCGCCGAACACGGCAGAGAACGTGTGCGCGGGCACCCCGAAGAAGCGCGCCCACGCGGCGTATTCACGCGTGCGGTCGAGCACCGTCTCGCCGATGTCGAGGATGACGGCGTCGGCGAGACGAGTAGAGGCATCCTGAATCGGGCGCATGGTTCGATCCTCGCACTCGATGGGCACGCAGCCGTTCGGGTCGAAGTCGCCCAGCGTTCTCTGTTTGAACATCTGCGGTTCATCGCACTTCGACTTGATATTCACTCACTGTCGACAACTTCAGGCTCATGACCTCAAGACCCCTCTCGCGCAAACGCACCCGAATCGTCGTGGCCCTCGGCGCCACCGTCGCGTTGGTCGGCACCGGCGCCATCGCAGCACAAGCAGTGGGTTTCACTTCCGCGCCGTCGCATGACTTCGCGGTGTCTGCGGACTCCTATTCCGGCCACGGCGTCGTCACCGGCAACGTTCTGCAGAACGACCACGGGGCCACCGCGGTCGTTCGCAGCACGAACCCCGCCAACGGCACCGTCGCGATCAACGCCGACGGCACGTTCACCTACACGCCGAAACCCGGCTTCTCGGGCACCGACTCCTTCACCTACACGGCGTCCGACGCAGTTCAGCTGTTCAAGGATGCGACGGCGAAGGGCAAGGCCTTGCCCCCACTGGGCGCGGTCGCCGGCCCGAACGGTACGACCACCTCGATCTCGGGCGAGGGATACGGTTCGTCGCTGGCGCCCGTCCCCGGCAGGGCGGGCTGGTTCTACGGCGTCACCGATCGTGGGCCCAACGCCGACGACCCGCTCGGCAACAAGTCGGAGCCGCTGCCGAACTTCACACCTCAGATCGGCGAGTTCAAACTCGTGAGCGGCAAAGCCGAACTCCAGAAGACGATCACGCTCAAGGGGCCGAAGAACGTCAAGGGACCCGCCGGCAAACTCGGACAGGCGTACAGCGGTCGACCACCCGCACCCGACACCTCGGAGACGATCGATAGCGTCGCCGACAGTCACGGCACGGTGGGAGTGCCGGTGGCGAGCGACCCGGACGGATACGACTCCGAGGGTCTCGTGGCTCTGCCGGACGGCACCTTCTGGGTGTCGGACGAGTACGGGCCGTACATCACGCATTTCGATGCGAATGGGTTCGAGATCGGCCGGCTGACACCCGACAAGAACAGCCCGAACAACAAGTTCCACAAGATCGTCGGGTACCTGCCGGCCGTTCTGGCCGACCGGCTGACCAACAAGGGCATGGAAGGACTGACGATCACGCCGGATGGCTCGACGCTCGTAGGCGCCATGCAGTCTGCTCTGCAGGTTCCCGATCTGGGCAGCACCAAGGCCGGCAAGGTTGCCGCGACGCGCATCATCACGATCAATCTCCACACGTTCCAGACGAAGCAGTACCTCTACCTGCTGGACGATCCGGCAACCACCGGTGACGCCAACAGCGAGATCACTGCCCTGTCGAACACCAAGTTCCTGGTCGACGAGCGCGACGGAAACTTCGAGCCGTTCGCCCAGAAGACGCTCTACGAGGTCGACATCAACGGCGCGACAGATGTCAGCAACCTGACGATCGACGGCAAGTCTCCCGAAGCGTTCGTCGGGACCGACGGCACCAACGCCGCCCTCGCGGCCCTCACCACGGCCGGCGTCCACGTCGCGCAGAAGCAGCCGTACCTGCAGGTGGGAACACTGCTCAGCCAACTCGACCCGAGCGGCGCGCTCTTCGGGCACGACAAGGTCGAAGGTGTCGCGACTGCAGACGGTGGCAAGACCCTCTACCTGTCCAACGATGACGACTTCGGCATCGACTACATCGGCGACAACGGCGACGCGAGCCCGTTGCCGGATGCCGACGGCACCTGGGGCGTGCACCAGAAGGTGCTGCCAGCGACCGGCAAAGAGGACAACGGCGAGATCCTGAAGGTCGACATCACCAAGTTGCCGGCCGTGCTCAAGACCGTCACGGTCACCGTGCACGTTCGCTGACGCCGGATCGCCCGGCGGGAGCGGGGGCTCGGCTACCTGGGTAGCCGAGCCCCCGCTCCCGTTCAACACCAGCCATTTTCACCGTGATCGCTGTCGGTGGCAGCCGCTAGATTGGCGGAATGCGTGTGGCCACCTGGAACGTCAATTCGATTCGTGCCCGTGTGGGCCGCACCGTGGATTGGCTCGTGCGTGAAGACGTTGACGTGCTCGCCATGCAGGAGATCAAGTGCAAGCCCGAACAGTTCCCGCGTGAGGCGTTCGAGGAGGCCGGATACGAGCTGGCGATCCACGGGCTGAACCAGTGGAATGGCGTCGCGTTCGCGTCGCGCGTTCCCCTCGACGACGTCGTGACCTCGTTCGACGGCATGCCAGGGTTCGCCAAGGGGCAGGAGGGCGCCGACCTTCCGCTCGAGGCACGTGCCATGGGTGTCACGGTCGCCGGCCTGCGGCTCTGGAGCCTCTACGTGCCGAACGGACGCGGTCTCGACGACCCGCACTACGCCTACAAGCTCGATTGGCTCGCGACCCTCGCGGCGGATGCCCGCGCCTGGCTCGCCGACAACCCCGACCAGCCACTCGCGCTGATGGGCGACTGGAACATCGCGCCGACGGATGCCGACGTTGGGGACCCAAGCCTCGTCCCCGGCTTGTCCACGCACATCTCGCCGCCGGAGCGCGAAGCGTTCGCCGAATTCGAGACCGTCGGACTGACCGACGTCGTGCGGCACTATCAGCCCGAGGGCTACACGTACTGGGACTACAAGCAGTTGCGGTTCCCGCGCAACGAAGGTCTGCGCATCGACTTCATCATGGGGTCGCAGCCGTTTGCCGACCTCGTCACGCACGCGAGCATCCACCGCAACGAGCGCAAGGGCGACGCCCCCAGCGATCACGTGCCCGTGCTGGTCGACCTCGACCTGTCGCTGAACGGCGCGAACGAGGACGAAGACCGCCCGATGATCTTCGGCTGAGGCATGTCGCCGGTCGAGTAACGCGCGACGCAGCCGCTCGCGTATCGAGACCGTCGCACGGAGGATCTCGATACACGTCACCCTTCGAGAGACCCGGCGGATGCCGACCTCGCAGACGTTCGCCGAACGATGACGGCGGGCGTCAACGCGGTCATGCGCGCGTATGCGGCGCGTTCATGATGGGACGTCGTACGGTGATCGTCGCCCTACGCGATCACGCGAACAGCCAGGCGATGACAAGCAACGCCGGAACCGCCGCGATGCTCGTGATCAGCACGGTGTCGCGAGCGAGCGCCGTTCCCTGTTGATAGCGACTGGCGTAGTTGAAGACGTTCTGAGCCGTCGGCAACGCGGCGAGCGCGACCACCGAGAACAACGCATGCCCGTGCATGCCGAGCAGCAGGCCCAGTAGGAAGGCGACCACGGGCATCACCACGACTTTGCCGACGGATGCCGCGATGATCGGCGCCCGTTCGTGCGCCGCCCGAAGTGGTCGCGCTCCGCGCAACGAGATGCCGAACGCGAGCAGCACCATCGGCACAGCGGCACCCCCGAGGAGTTCCAGGGGCTGCAACACGATCTCGGGCACGCGCCATCCGGCAAAATCGATCACGACGGCGATGAGAGACGCGAGGATGATCGGATTGCGCACCGGCTGGAGCAGCATCGCACGCGCCGACGATCGTCCGTGCGAGGCGATTTCGAGAATGGCGAGCGCGACCGGGGCGAAGACGATCAGCTGGATGAGCAGCAATGGCGCGACGAGCGCCGCACTCCCGAGCACGTACACCGCGACCGGTAGCCCGATGTTGTTGGCATTGGCGTAGCCGGCGCCGAGTGCGCCGATGGTCGTCTCGGCGATCGACCGCGGAAAGAACAGTCTGCTGACCACGATGAACGTCAGTCCTGCGACGACGGATGCCACCCCAGCGACGAGCAAGTTCGTCGAGAACACGTCGCGCAGGTCCGCCTTCACCAACACGGTGAACAGAAGGGCGGGGCTCGCGACGAAGAAGGCGACACGGTTGAGCACGAACCCGGCGGATGGACCGCCGATGCCGAACCGCGCCATGACATAGCCGACGGCGATGACGAAGGCGATGATGCCGAACCCGATCAGCACCCCCGTCACACCACAAGCCTAGGGACCGCTACGTCCTGGTCGTGACCGCGGGGGCATCGTAGGCTCGGGGCATGCCTCACCTGAGCGTGCCGGGAGCTGAGCTGTACTACGAGGCGGATGGCCGGGCATCCGCTCCGTGCGTTCTGCTGATCCACGCGGGGATCGCGTCGCTGCGCATGTGGGATCCGCTCGTGCCCGTGCTCGCCGCCGACCACTACGTCGTGCGCTTCGACACCCGAGGATTCGGGCGGACGACCACGGAGGACGTGAAGTTCAGCGACCGCGACGACGCTCGCGACGTGCTGGATCATCTCGGCGTGACGCGGGCATCCGTCGTCGGGGCGTCGCGTGGCGGTCGCATCGCCATCGACCTCGCACTCGAGTCGCCGGACCGCGTCGCCGGACTCGTGACGATCGGGTCGAATCCGGGTGGATTCCCCGACACGGAGCTGACCGACGAAGAGGATGCCGGATTCGACGCTCTCGACGACGCCTACGAGGACGAGGATTGGCCGCACCTCACCGAACTCGAGACGGCACTGTGGGTGATCGCACCGACCCGCTCGGCGGCGGACCTCGACCCGGAGTTCGTGGCGACCGCGTACGCACTGAACCGTCCGAACGCGACACACCGCTCTGAGGCGCCGGTCTCGATTCCGCTCGAGCCGCCCGCGTACGAGCGCATCTCGGAACTGGCCGTGCCGCTGTTGGCCACGGTCGGTGAGTACGACCTGTCGTTCGAGCTCGCGGCCCAGGCCTTCCTGGTCGACGCGGTGCCCGGCGCCGATGGATACATCTTCAGCGACACGGCGCACCTGCCGAGCGTGGAGCATCCGCAGGAGTTCAACGAGGTGCTCACCGCCTGGCTGGCCCGCAACGGCCTGTAGATGACCTCGCAGGTCGAGTAGCGCCGCGAAGCGACGCGTATCGAGACCCGGGCGATTGAACTCGACCAACGAGGACGCGTCAGCGGCGGCCTGTGAAGTCGTCCATCGAGGAGTAGACGCCGAAGATCGGGCCGGCGATGGCATCCCACGCCTTGATCGGCAGCATGCCCTTCAGCGCCCTCGCGAGCGCGACCGACCTCGGGAGCATGAGCAGCGGACGGCCGGCGAGCATGGCATCCCACACGCGGTCCACCACATAGTCCGGCCGCATGATCGGCGTCAGCAGCGGGCCGCGCGCACCCGCGAACATGCCCGTGTCGATGTAGCTCGGCGCGACGGTCGTGACCTTGACGTTGCCGTGATCCTCACGCTCGAGCTCGAGCCGCAGCGAGTCGCTCCAGCCGATCACGGCCCACTTCGACGCCGCGTACACGCTCATGCGCGGATTCGAGAGCAGCCCGGCGGCGGACGCGACGTTCACGATGCGCTTGGCGCGGTAGGCATCCGCGATCATCGCAGGCAAGAACTCGCGTGCCACGTACATCGGCGCGAGCGCGTTGACCTGCATGATGCGGCGGGTGTCGTCTCCGTTGTCGTGCTCCCAGAACAGCGCGCCGCGCACGATGCCGGCATTGTTGATCAGGATGTCCGGATCGCCGGCATCCTTGCGCACCCGGTGCGCGGTCTGCGCGATGGCGCCGAGCTCACTCAGGTCGACCGCATAGTCGTGCACGGCGGTGCCGGGCTCCGCGATGGTGCGCAGCGCCGCAGCGAGGGTGCGGAGGGATGCCTTGTCGACGTCCCAGAGGACCACGGACTTCGCCCCCTCCAGCACCGCACGTTCCGCATAGAGCCGGCCCATGCCGCTGGCCGCTCCCGTGATCAGGATGCGGGCGCCTCGTACCGTTCGTGCCATGCCTCCATTCTCGCGGGTCCCACCGCTCGAGTCCCTCCCCGGTCGAGCAGCACCGCGAAGCGGCGCTCCGGGCGGGCTATTCGACCAGCGGGGTCAGCGCGCCGAACAGGTCGTTGAGCGCTTCTGTCATCGACGGATGCGTGTAGATCCCGTCTCGAAGCTGCTGCGCCGTGGCGCCGAATCGCATCGCGACCGCGACGGTGTTGATGGTCTCGTGGGAGTCGTACGAGAGCATCGTGACGCCGAGGATCTCGCCCGTTGAGGCGTCCGTCACCGCCTTCATGACACCGCGCGTGTCGCCGACGATGCGGGCGCGCGGCACCGTGGCCATCGCCCCGACCTCGCGCACGGCCATGCGCAGCCGCCTGCCGGTAGTGCGTGCCTCGCGCTCGGTGAGTCCGACTCTGGCGAGCGGCGGCGTGGTGAACACCACGTGCGGTACGGCGACGCGGTCGGCCGTCGAACGAGTGCCTTCCCCGGTGAACTGGTCGAGCACGATGCGGTAGTCGTCGAGCGAGACATAGGTGTACTGCGGACCGCCGTTGACATCGCCGACGGCGAAGACGTGCGGCATGCTCGTGCGCAGATGCTCGTCGACGACGACCGCACCTCGGGCATCCGTCTCGATGCCGACCCGGTCGAGCCCGAGGCCGTCGGTCATCGGGCGGCGGCCGAGCGCGGCGAGCACGATGTCGCCCTCCACCGATTCGACCGTTCCGTCTGGGCGGGTGTATTCGACGGATGCCCCGGCATCCGTCTCGCTCACCCCGCTCACCGCTGCGTCGGTGATGACGCGCACTCCGCTCTCGGCGAGCAGCGCCGCCACGCGGTCCGAGATGTCCTCGTCTTCGGCGGGCAACAGGTGGTCCCGCCGCTGCAGCAGGGTGACCTGAGCGCCGAAGGATGCCTGCATCGACGCGAACTCGACCCCCACGTATCCGCCGCCCAGCACGATCAGCCGGTCGGGACGCGTCGGCAACGAGAGAAGTCCGGTGCTCGTGACCACGCATGCGCAGTCGCGCAATCCGGGGATGTCCGGTATCACCGGAACCGCTCCGGTGTTGATCACGATCGTGTCGGCGCGCACCAGGAGGCGGTCGTCTCCCGCCGTCACCAGCAGCGTGTGCTGGTCGACGAACGCGGCGCGACCCGTGATGACGGTTGCGGTGTCCGCAGTGTCGAGCATGGCGAAGTTCTTGCCGCGCAGCAGCGTGGTCAGTTCGCTCGTCGCCCCGACCGCGGCGGCCCACCGCGCGCTGCCGTCGACGACGTCGCCGAGTGACTCGGGATGCTCACCGCGATACACCAGCGCCTTGGTCGGCACGCAGCCGATGTTGATGCACGTGCCGCCGTACATCTGCGCCGACTGCTCGATCATCGCGATACGCTTCCCGGCCTTTGCGAGCGCTGCGGCGAGGGTCTTTCCGCCCTTGCCGAATCCGATCACGGCGAGGTCGACGTCGAGCGTCGGTTCTGAGTCTGCGGATGTCATGGGTCAAGTGTCGCGCGATGCGGCCGCCACTTCGCCTCTCAGTAGGCTCGTACCCATGTCCGAGCCCGAACGCCGCCCCGACTTCGAGACCCGTCAGATCCACGCTGGGAGCACCGTCGATTCCGACGTGCACGCCCGCATCACGCCGATCTACCAGACCGCCGGATACCTGTTCGAGAGCTTCGACGACGGCGAGGATCTCTTCGCCGGGCGCAGCACCAGGCGCGCCTACTCCCGCAACGACAACCCGACGAACGCCATCGCGGCCAGGCGTCTCGCCGACCTCGAGGGCGGTGTCGACGGCGTCGTCGTCGCGAGCGGGCAGGCCGCCATCGCCGCCGCGCTGTTCGGGCTCGCGCAGGCGGGCGATCACATCCTGGTGACGCAGTCGCTCTACGAGGGCACTCGCGAGATGTTCCGCGGCTCGCTGAAGCGACAGGGCCTCGACGTCGAATACGTGGCGGATGCTGCGACCGACGAGGAGTGGGCATCCCACTTCCGCCCCACCACGAGGGCCGTCTACACCGAGACGTTGCCCAACCCGTTGAACCAGGTGAGCGATATCGAACGTCTCGCTCGCCTCGCGCACGACGGAGGTGTTCCGCTGGTCGTCGACAACACGGTGCCGACGCCGTTTCTGGAGCGTCCGATCGAGCACGGCGCCGACATCGTCATCCATTCCACGTCGAAGTGGCTCGCCGGGCATGGCGCAGTGATCGGCGGCGCGATCGTCGACGGCGGAACGTTCGACTGGGCCGCGAACGCCGACCGTTTTCCCCAGCTGACCGAGTCGTCACGCGAGGGCGTGCCGTCGTACGTGGAACGCTTCGGGAACGCGGCATACGGCGCGTACCTGCGTGCGGTCATCCTGCTCGAGTACGGTCCGACGGTTCCTCCGACGAGCACCTTCCTGCTGCTGGCGGGCATCGAGACGCTGTCGCTGCGCATGGAGCGGCACGTGACCAATGCCCAGCAGGTGGCGGAGTGGCTCGAGGGGAGGCCGGAGGTGGGGCGCGTGCTGTACCCGGGACTGACATCCAGCGACTACCACGAATTGGCGCAGAAGTACCTGCCGCTCGGCGCCGGATCGGTCGTGACGATCGACCTGGCGGGTGGTCGACCGGCGGCGCGGCGCTTCATCGACGCGCTCCGGCTCGTCTCGCCGATGACTCACATCGGCGATGTGCGCACGCTGGCCATCCACCTCGGATCGACGATCCACGGCAAGCTCACCGAGCCGGAGCGGCTGGATGCCGGTATCACGCCCGGACTCATCCGCCTGTCGATCGGGCTGGAGAGCGCCCGCGACATCATCGCCGACCTAGAGCGGGCCCTCGACGCCGCGGCGACGTCCGAGACCACGTGAACCGCAGCCACCTGCGATGACTCGAACCGCAGCCGCTTTGGGCATTCGCAGCCTCTACTCGAGCGGCGGGCGGGCGTCAAGCACCACGGCGACGCGACGCACGGCCTCCACGATCGTGGACGGCTCGCACGCGACGTTGACGCGCACGAAGCCCGCGCCCCCGGTGCCGAATGTCGGACCAGAATTGAAGGCGACGCGGCCTTCCTCGCGGAGGACTTCGGCGGGGTCGTCTCCGAGCCCGGCATCGCGCAGGTCGAGCCAGACGAGGTAGCCGGCATCCGGCACCACGACCCGCACCCGCGGCGCGTGCTCGGCGAGTTCGGACCGCAGAATGTCGATGTTCGCGACGATCTGGCGAACGGTGGCATCCCGCCACTCGGTGCTCTGCAGAGCGGCGAGGCCGGCGTGAAGCCCTAGCAGGCTGGTGCGCGCGGCGGCCTCCTCGGGAAGGCGGGTCAGGACGGCGGCCATGCGATCGTCGGCGGCGACGATCCAGGCGCACTTGAGGGCTGCGAGGTTCCAGGCCTTGCTGGCGCTGGTCACCGTCGCGCTGCGCGCGCCGGCAGCCTCAGCGAGCGGCGCGAACGGCGTGAAGACGACGCCGGGGTGGGCGAGCGGCGCGTGCACCTCGTCGCTGAGCACGGCGACGTCGTAACGTGCTGCGAGCTCGGCCAGCGCCTCGAGGGTCTGCCTGGAATGACATCGGCCGGTCGGGTTCTGCGGGTTGCAGAGCAGCATCGCCTCAGCGCCATCAGCAAACGCGCGCTCGATGCCCTGCAGATCGAGCGTCCATCCGGATGCCTCGACAAGCGGCACCTCGACCGCACGTCCGTGCACCTCGCCGATCATCTCGAAGAACGGGGCATAGACAGGCGGCGTCACCACCACGCGGGCGCCGGCCGGCGGAACGATCAGCCGGAGCGCCTCGACCAGGCCGACAGTGACATCCGTCGCCAGGTGAACGCGCTCGGGATCCACTCGCCAACCCCACTCGCGGGCCGCGAAGTCCGCGAAGACCGGAGCCAGATCGCCAGGGCCGTCCAGGTAACCGGTGTCACCGGAACGCAGTGCGTTCGAGACGGCGTCCACGATCGACGGAGCGAGTTCGAAGTCCATCTCGGCGACGAACAGCGGGAGCACGTCGGGGGCGTACCGGCGCCACTTGATGCTCGTGCGCTCCGAGCGCAGCACCGGCAGTGGGCGCTGTGCGACAGAGGAGACGGGCATCTGGCGATGGTATCCGCAGGGCGGATCGTCGGCACGGCCGGACGACACCGTTGGTAACACTGGGTCGTCGCACTGTCGCGCAGGTGGGGTCAGGCAGGCAGGGTCTTCTCGAACGCGAAGCCGACGAACTCGGCGTCGGGACCGCCGGGCCACGCCGCATCGGAATATCCGGCGCTGCGATAGAGGCCGACGGCCTCCGGCTGACGCGGACCCGTGGTCAGGAACACCCTCCGATACCCGCGCCGCACGGCCTCTGCCTCGAGCTCGGTGAGCACGCGGCGGCTGAGGCCCCGGCGGCGGTGGTCGGGATGCGTCCAAATGCGCTTGAACTCCGCCGTCTGCGCGTCCAGCCGCATGAACGCTCCACCGGCGACGGTCACGCCGTTCTTCTGCACCACGACGAACGCGCCGTGCGGCGCTCGGAACGCCTCGACAGGGTAACGATCGATCTCGACGGATGCCGGCCCGTCGAGCAGGTCGCCGTAGCGGTCGTCGTACTCGCGCTCGAGGTCGTCCAGAATCTCGCGCGCGCGAGCATCCGTAGTCTCGACGTACACGAACGTCAACTCCTCAGTGGGCATTGGGCCCCACCTCCTCCGCCCGCCGATGCTACGGGCAGTGCCCGAGGTATGTCGGGCTGCGCCGCGCGACTCGACCGGCGGACCGGCCGGAGATCAGTAGCTGCGGCCCACGATCGCGACGAGTTCGCTTTCGTCGGCGTCAGCGGCGGGGATCCCGCCGTCTGGCGTCTGCAGGCAGCGCACCGTGACCGCGTGCTCGTTCAGCGCACGCTCGCCGTCTTCGCCGAGCGCCCGCCACGGGATGCGCGCGAACCCGGTCGCCGACGCGTCCATCGCTTCGTCGAAGGTGGAGGCATCCGTCATGCGTTCCTCGAGCCGACGTCGGCCGGACTCGGCCAGGCCGACCTGCATCTCCTCGAGCACGACTGGGATCATCTCGCCGAGTCGCTCGAGGGACACACTCTGCTTCTCGCCGCCGTCACGCCTGGCGATCGTCGCGACTCCCGCATCCAGGTCGCGCGGTCCGATCTCGACGCGAACGGGTACGCCCTTGAGTTCCCAGTCGGTGGCGCGTCGACCGAATCCCTGGTTGGTGCGGTCGTCGAGCCGCGCCCGCACGCCGGCGCGGCTCAGTCTCTGAACGGCATCCGAGGCCGCAGCCAACACCCGTTCGTCGTCGTTGATCGCGAGCACGACAGCTTGGATCGGCGCAATGTGCGGCGGCACGACGAGACCGAGGTCGTCGCCGTGCGACATGATCAGGCCGCCCATCATGCGCGTGCTCGAGCCCCAGGATGTCGTCCAGCACAGCTGCACCTGGCCCGAGGCATCCGTGTAGTCGATGTCGAACGCCCTGGCGAAGTTCTGCCCGAGCTCGTGGCTGGTCGCCATCTGCAGCGCCTTGCCGTCGCCCATCATCGCCTCGCACGTCATGGTGTTGATGGCACCGGCGAAGCGCTCGCGCTTCGTCTTCACGCCGACCAGCACGGGGATCGCCAGCACATCCTGTAGAAACGCGCGGTACACATCCAGATGGATGCGCTGGGCATAGGCCGCGGCATCCTCTCGCGTCGCGTGCGCGGTGTGGCCCTCCTGCCACAGGAACTCGCTCGTGCGCAGGAAGAGGCGGGGCCGCAGCTCCCAGCGCACGACGTTCGCCCATTGGTTCAGCAGCATGGGGAGGTCGCGGTGCGACTGGATCCACTTCGCCATCACCTCGCCGAACAGCGTTTCGCTGGTCGGACGCACGACGACCGGCTCCGTCAGTTCCTTGCCACCGGCGTGGGTGACGACAGCAAGCTCGGGGCTGAAGCCCTCGACGTGCTCCGCCTCGCGCTCCAGGTAGGACTGCGGGATGAACAGCGGCAGGTACACGTTCTCTGCACCGGTCGCCTTGATGCGGATGTCGACCTCCTGCTGCATCCGCTCCCACAGCGAGTACGCATACGGTCGGATGACCATGGTGCCGCGCACCGGACCGTTGTCGGCGAGCTGCGCCTTCTCGAGGACGTCCTGGTACCAGCGGGGGAAGTCGTCCTGTTGCGAGGCGAGGGCACTCGCTCGGGGTTTTGCGGCCATCGGGCCAATTTAGCGGGCTGACGCGATCAGGATTTCACGATAGTGCCGGTCTATCGTGATTTTCCGATCACAATGGCGTATCGTGAAATTCCGATACTAGGGAGATTCGAGATGGCCAGGTACACCGCTCGACTGCACTCGCCCGCGGACTTCGGGCGCGCACTTCAGCAGGCCAGACTTGCACGCGGGATGTCCCAACAGTCGCTGGCCGAAGAACTTGGCCTGCCACAGAGCACAATCAGCGAGTTCGAGACGGGCAAGTCGACGATCTATCTGCGTCGACTGCTGACGCTTGCGAGCGCTACCGGCGTCGAGTTCAACGCAGCGTGGGGAGACGACGATGCGTCTCGCGGTTGAGCTTCACGACACGGTCATCGGAACCATCCAAGGCGACGTGCGCACCTTCGACTTCGTCCCCACGGTCGACGGAATCGAGCGTTTCGGGGTCAACAGTTCAGCACTCTCTGTGGCGATCCCCCTCGTTCCCAAACCGAGACGAGATCACGCGGAACGCCGTCGCAATTGGTTCGCCGAATTGCTGCCTGAAGGCAATCAGTACGACTACATGCTGCAGCAGGCAGGAATCCGCACCGGCGACACGCTCGCGTTCCTAGCAAGATACGGCAGGGATGTTGCGGGTGCACTTCAACTGTGGGACCTCGATGATCCCAGCGAACCGAGGACGCCCGGTCTGAACCCGCTGGCTGATGTCGAGGTACGCGGCCTCCTGCTTGATCCGATCGGCTCGCCGCTCGGCAATTTCCCGGACTCTGGCAAGTCTTCGCTCGGTGGAGTGCAGCCGAAGGTGGTCCTGGTGAGGACGGATGCCGGCTGGGCGCAGTCACTCGGGGGTTACCCGACCACGCACATCCTCAAACCCCGCCTCGACGGCGACATGGCATCCGTGATCTACGACGAGGAATACGGTTCGCGTCTCGCTCGACGTTTGGGCCTGGCTGATTTCGCAACCTCGATCGAGTCGTTCGATGGCTTGCCCACTCTTGTGATCGAGCGGTACGACCGGCTCGACGGCGCGCGAGTGCATCAGGAGGACTTCAGCCAGGCGCTCGGAGCGACCGGCAACGAGAAGTATCAAGAGGTCGGCGGCGTAGTCAGCCTGCAGCGAGTGGCAGAGACTTTGAGGCGAAACGCTCCGGAACAAGATCTCATCCGCCTCGCGCGCATGATCATCCTCGCCGTTGGCATCGGGAACCTCGACATGCACACGAAGAACATCAGCCTCCTCCACCCCGCGGATGGACGCGTAATCCTGGCGCCCGCGTACGACGTGGTCCCGCAGACCCACATGAAGAACGACGGACGGATGGCGCTTGCGATCAATGGGCGTTATCGGCAGGCCGACATCACGCGAGAGGATCTCGCGGCGGAGTTCGGCAAGTGGGGTCTGCGCCGCGCTGACCTCGTCGTCGAAGATACTCTCGAGCAACTCGCAATGATCGTGGATGACGAGGTGGCCACGGAGGGCGCGTACCCGCAGTTGCGGGAGGATGTCTCGGGATTCGTGGGCAATCTACGACACGGACGCGCCGCCGGGCACGGGCACCGCTAGCTCGACCGCCGCCGTCGCCCATCGTCGGCGGCGGACACGAACATCTCGGGTTCGACGCCTTCCAGGAGCACTCCCGGCTTTACACCGAGGGCCCTCGCGATCCGCACCAGGGACTGCACGTTGGGCATCGAGCGCCCACCCTCGTACGCCCGCACGTTCGATGAGTCGATGCCGCTGAGCACCGCGATCTGATCCTGGGTCATGCCCTGACGCTTGCGCTGCTCCGCCATGAGTCCGCCGATGTGGGCGGCGGCAGCGGAGGCGACTCGGGACATCCACTCAGACTCACGTGGCCCCTGCACTGGTGCCAGGGTGTAGGTCACCGGGTACTTGTACGCTCAGAGAATGGCAACAGCACCGAATCGGCCGGAAAGTCTCGTCCGGTCGAAGCAGCGCGTCGCCGACCACGGCGAAGTGTTCACACCGTCGTGGCTCGTCAACGACATGCTCGACCTCGTCAAAGACGAGACCGAGCGGATCGACTCCCGCTTCCTTGAGCCAGCCTGTGGTTCGGGCAACTTCCTCGTGCCGGTCCTGGAACGCAAGCTCGCGGCGGTCCAGGCACGGCACGGTAGGAGCGACTTCGAGAGGCGGCACTACGCGCTCTTCGCACTGATGTGTGTGTACGGCATCGAGTTGCTCGCGGATAACGCAGCGGAGTGCCGAGAGAACCTGCTCGAGACGTTCTCGCGCTTTCTCAAACTCGAACCCGATGACGTCTGGCGGCGCGCGGCGTCTGCGGTGCTCGCTGTCAACATCGTGCAGGGCGACGCACTGAAGATGACGAATGCCTCTGGTGAGCCGATCACCTTCCCCGAGTGGGGTTATCTCGGACGCGGCAAGTACCAGCGACGCGACTTCGGCTACAGCAACCTCACCGAGCGGGCGTCCTTCCAAGGAACTCTCTTCGACGCGTTCGAGGAGCACGAGATCTTCATTCCGGCGCGCACCTATCCGCCGATGTCGATGCAGGAACTCGCGGCATGAGCACCCAGGCCGAATTGCTTCTCGCCCGTCACAACCCGGACGTGCTCACGTGCATCGCAAACCTCTCGAATGACGAGGTGTTCACGCCGCCGGAGTTCGCGAACCGCATGCTCGACACCCTCGCGGACGCCTGGGCGGATGCGAACAACGGAGCCAACATCTGGGCGGACCCTAAGGTCACGTTCCTCGACCCATTCACCAAGTCCGGCGTCTTTCTGCGCGAGATCGTCTCGCGGCTTACCGAAGGCCTCGAGAAGTGGATGCCTGACCTCCAATCCCGCGTCGACCACATCCTGACGAAGCAGGTCTTCGGGATCGGGATCACACGTCTGACCGCGCTGCTCGCCCGGCGCAGCGTGTACTGCTCAAAGGACGCGACTGGACCGCACTCCGTTGCCACGAGCTTCGGCCGCGACTGGGGGAACATCTGGTTCGAGCGGACAGAGCACACGTGGGTCGGCGGACATTTCACGGACAAGCTCGGGCCGGACGGCGACCCCGTGCTTGTCGGACGACGCTGCCGTTTCTGCGGCGCTACCGAGGCGGAGTACGGCCGGAAGTCTGGCCTAGAGACCCACGCCTATGCGTTCATTCACACCGACGACATCAACGCTCGGATCTCCGAGCTATTCGGAGCCGACATGCAGTTCGACGTCATCATCGGAAACCCGCCGTATCAGTTGAGTGACGAGGTGTCCAGCAACACCACAACTCGGATTGTCAGCGCCGTCCCCATCTACGACGAATTCGTCCAGCAGGCCAAGGAACTGCAGCCGCGCTTTCTTAGTCTGATCATCCCGTCACGCTGGATGGCGGGCGGCCGTGGACTCGATACGTTCCGCAAGACGATGCTGTCGGATCGGCACCTTCGAGTTCTTTTCGACTACCCGGACGCGACCGACGTGTTTGGGCAAGGGGTGCGCGTGAGCGGCGGAGTCTGCTACTTCCTGCGCCAAGAGGGATACCTCGGCTCAACTCAAGTAACCACCGTCCGTGGTGACCATGTGAGCGGACCACTCACGCGCAAGCTCGACGAATACGACGTGTTCGTACGAGATGTGGACTCGGTCTCAATCCTGCGGCGAGTGCGCGAGCGGAAAGAGCGCGCTGTCTCGACGATGTTCGTGAGTGGATTCGGGCTGGACACAAACTTTGCGGACTTCCGAGACTCCCGTGATCCCGACGATCTGGTCCTGCATTTGAACGTTGGCGGGATGGGCCACCGACGAGCCATTCGCTACGTTCGTTCGGCCCTGGTCAACAAGGGAAGGAACCTGATCGATGCATGGAAAGTGTTGGTTCCAAGTGCGGCTGGCTACGGGGCTGAGCAGCTGTACGATCGCGTGCTCGGAAAGCCGATCGTCGCGGGCCCCGGTGAAGTCGCTACCGCCACTTATCGGATGATCGGCCCCTTCGATTCCGAAGTACAGGCACGCAACTTCGAGTCGTATTACTCGACGCGATTTTTCCGGTTTCTGGTCTCGCTTCGTAAGGTGACACAACACGCAGCACCGGCAGTCTATTCATGGGTTCCCGTTCAGTCCTGGGATCGCTCGTGGAGAGATGAAGATCTCTACCGGAAGTACGGGATCACCGAAGACGAACAGGCATACATCGGCTCACGCATCCGCGCAGTCGACTGGACTGCGAGAGGCGCCGATGCCGCAGCCGATTGAGGAAATCCTCATTCCCAAGCCCGAGTCCCGCCTCCGCATTTACGCGTACTCGATCGACGACGACGCACACGCCGGCCTCCTCAAGGTGGGCCAGACGACGCGGGATGTGAAGGTCCGCGTGGCGCAGCAACTCAAGACCGCGGCGATCAAGAACTACAAAATCGACCTCGACGAGTCCGCAGTGCGCGACGACGGCACGATCTTCCGCGACTTCGACGTGCGCGCCCGTCTTGTGCAGAAGGGCCTCGAGAACACCGAGCTGGAGTGGATGCGCTGCACGATCGACGACGTTCGCACCGCGATCACGGAACTGCGGACCGGAATCGTGCACCCGGGCATCCATCATGAGACGTTCAAGCCACGCACCGAACAGCGCTCCGCCGTCGACAAGACGTACGACTACTACAAGTCGATCTGGGCCGAGAACGAGGATGCTGTCCCCGAATTCCTGTGGAACGCCAAGATGCGCTTCGGCAAGACTTTCACCGCGTACCAACTCGCCAAACGGATGAAGGCCAGGCGCATCCTCGTCGTCACGTTCAAGCCGGCGGTCGAGGATGCCTGGAAGAGCGACCTCGAGACTCATGTGGATTTCGATGGCTGGCAGTACATCTCCCGCGAGTCGGGCGGCGATCCCGCCAAGGCCGATCCTGAACGCCCGCTCGTGTTCTTCGGCTCGTTCCAAGATCTCCTCGGCAAGGACAAGGCTGGCAACTTCAAGGCGAAGCACTTGTGGCTCACCGAGTTGCAGTGGGATCTCGTGGTCTTCGATGAGTACCACTTCGGCGCGTGGCGCGACACCGCCAAGGAGCTGTTCGAAGGCGAGGATGCCACGGCCGAGAAGAAGGAGCTCGAGCAGGAATTCAGCCAGAATCTCGAGACGTTTGCGGAGGAGATCGAGGAACTCGGCAACGACGAGGATGCCTTCATCCCGATCAAGGCCAGCGCCTACCTCTATCTCTCAGGCACTCCGTTCAAGGCACTCGCCACAGGACGCTTCATCGAAGAGCAGATCTTCAACTGGACCTACACCGACGAGCAGCGCGCCAAGGCGGAGTTCGCGGCGAAGCATCCCGAAACGGATGGCGAGACGGTCTGGAACCCCTACGCCGCTCTGCCAGAGATGCGGTTGCTGACCTACCAGATGCCGGATGAACTCGTCTCCATCGCGCATCAGGGTGAGTTCGACGAGTTCGATCTCAACGCGTTCTTCGAAGCTAAGGGCGACGGTGCTGCCGCGGAGTTCGTGCACAAGGATGACGTACAAAAGTGGCTCGATATCATCCGGGGCTCCTACCTCCCTACGCAGGTCGACGCGTTGAAGGTCGGAACCAAGCCGCCGTTCCCGTACTCGGATGTTCGGCTGCTGCCCTACCTGCAGCATTCGCTCTGGATGCTGCCGCGGCAGGCATCCTGCGCTGCCATGGCGAACCTGCTGGCCGAGAAGCAGAACGTCTTCTGGCACGACTACACCATCGTGAACGTGTCAGCCCCGAATGTCGGGATCGGTCTCGATGCGCTGCCACCAGTCCGCAAGGCGATCGGCAACGGTTTCGACACCAAGACCATCACTCTCACGGTGGGCAAGCTCACCACCGGAGTCACGGTGCCGCAGTGGTCGTCGATCCTGATGCTGCGAAATCTGAAAGCGCCCGAGACGTACTTCCAGGCAGCCTTCCGCGTGCAGTCTCCGTGGTCGATCAAGAACCCGAATGGCGACGACCCGAACGAGGAGGAGATCCTCAAGCCGGTCTGCTTCGTGTTCGACTTCGCTCCGACGCGAGCGCTCCGTCAAATTAGTGAGTACGGCACAGGGCTTGCACCCGACGATCCGAACCCGGAGCACGCCGTCGCGGAACTCGTCAGCTTCCTCCCGGTTCTCGCCTATGACGGGTCGAACATGACGCAGGTGGATGCCGGCGGCATCCTCGACATCGCCATGGCAGGTACGTCGGCCACACTCCTCGCTCGCAAGTGGGAATCGGCGATTCTCGTCAATGTCGACAACGACACGTTGAAGAAGATCATGGCGAGCGAGGCGGCGATGGCCGCGGTCATGAACATCGAGGGATTCCGCGCACTCGGCTCATCGATCTTCGAGACCGTCGTCAACAAGAGCGAATCGGTGTCTGAGACCAAGAAGTCCAAGGGTGATGACATCACTGCGAAGGACAAGAAGGAACTCTCGGACGAGGAGAAAGAGTTCAAGAAGGGCCGCAAGGCAATCCAGGAGAAGCTGATCAAGTTCGCGACGCGAATCCCCGCGTTCATGTACCTCACGGATTTTCGCGAGAACACGCTTCAGGACGTCATTACCAAGCTCGAGCCTGATCTGTTCAAGGCCGTGACCGGCCTGACGGTGGCTGACTTCAACTTGCTGGTGTCGCTCGGGGTGTTCAACGCGGGTCACATGAACCAAGCCGTCTTCGCCTTCCGCCGCTACGAAGACGCTTCGCTCTCTTACACGGGTATCTCCTCGCATAAGGGACTGCGGCGCTACGGGCTTTACGACACCGTGGTCGCAGTTGAAGAGAGCGTCTGACAAGCGAAGTCCCCAACGCCTCACCCACCACGCAACAACGACACCTGAAACGGCCGCAACTCGCCACGCGCGAATCCCTCGGCGATCGTCGGGTCGGCATCCATGAAAGCGCGCGCGGCATCTTCGTCGTCCGCTTCGTACACGCAGATGCCCGTGTTCACATGCCCGAGCGTGGGACCGACCAGGATGATGCTCCCCTTCGCGAACTCGCGCTGAAGACGCTCCCAGTGTCTTGCCCAGACCTCCTGCTCGGCCTGCGTCATCGTGGCGGCGAAGTCGTCGCGCGGGGGATGGATGAAGTAGATCCAGGCACTCATGCCCACATCATCGTCGACAGGCATCCGCGACGATAGGGCCGCCCCGGGTACGCCGTCGTCGGGTAGGTATTCAGTGCACCGGCTCGACCGTGTGCTGGTGCGCGGCCTCGGCGTCCTCGAACTGTCCGTCCGTGAGCTTGAGTGCGAGCCGCCCGTGCGCGAACGCCCCGCCTGCCTTGAGCGCCGCGGCCACCCAGGCTGCTTCAGCCAATTCGCCCCGTGACGCGCCGGCCTTCACGGCATTCGCACTGTGCCCGTCGATGCAATACGCGCACTGCGTGGTGATGGCGACCGCGACAGCGATCAGTTCGCGGTACTTCAGTGGGATCTCCCGGTTCTTCGTGGCGAAAACCGCGGCGTTGAAATCGTTGAACGACGAAAGGATGTCCGGCGTCTCGCTCTTGTAGATCCGGGTGTACTGCTTGTCGTCGGTGTCGAAGTACGTAGTCATGCCCTGTTCCTATCAAGCAGCGCCCGACCGAGCCGCCGTGCGACGAAGTGTGTCCGCGGCGCATAAGCGGGCGACGCCGGATGTCAGCAACGGGACCGTGCATCGGCCCACTCGAACGGGGTTCTACCGACACACCCGGTCCTGCAGGAGCATGATCATCGACCGTCCGAATTGCCCAATATACTTTGTTAAGGTAAGTAATATCCGGACGGATGGTGCACATGACTCGCCGACTCAAGGGCGCTTCGTCCGCCGATACGCGCAGCGCCATCCTCGATCTCATCCGCTCCAGCGGGCAGGTGAGTCGCATCGAGCTCTCCGAGAAGTCCGGACTCACCGAGGCGACGATCTCCAAGATCGTGCGCGCGCTCATCGTCGACGGCCTGGTCGTCGAAGCCGGTTTCGCAGAGTCGACCGGCGGCAAACGTCCGGTGCTGCTGGAGTTGAACACGGCATCCCGTTATGCGCTCGGCGTCTCCCTCGACTACGCCCGCATCTCGCTTGTGCTGTGCAACATCAGCGGCAATGTCCTGCACAGTCACGCGGTCCCGGGAGCCGGACGCAGCAAGCCTCAGACCGTCATCGACCGGGTCGCCCGCGAGATCGGCAAGTTCCTCGACAAGCACGGTATCGACCGCAGCGACGTGATCGGCATCGGCGTCTCCGGCGCCGGACGCCTGGATGCCTCGGGCGGGGTCCTCCGATCGTCCCGCCAAACCGGCGAGTGGGAAGAGTTCGCGATCGAGGCCGCCCTCTGCGAGGCGACGGGCATGCCGGTCATCCTGGAGAACGACGCCAATTGCGCCGCGCTCGGCGAATTCTGGTCGGGGCGCGTCTCGACCGCCCACGACTTCGCAACCATCTACATGGCCACCGGTATCGGCTGCGGGCTCGTCATCAACGGCGACGTCTATCGCGGCGCCTCCTCGAACGCAGGCGAGATCGGGCATCTGTCGCTCGACATCGACGGCCCGGAGTGCTTCTGCGGCTCCCACGGATGCCTCGAGGTGATGGCAACGCCGGCCGCGGTCGTACGCAACGCACGAGACGACCGCGCACTCTGGGAGCGCCTCGGGTTGCAGGAGCGTGAGGGCGAGGATGTCCGCACCTCTTTTGCAACGATCGCCGCGGCTGCGATGAGCGGCGATGAATCCGCCGAATCGCTCGTGCGCCGCTCCGCGCAGTACGTCGCCACCGCCGTGCTCGGGCTCACGAACATCTTCGACCTCGACCGCATCTATCTGGCCGGTCCGGGCTTTGCGACGGCCGGTCCGATCTACCTCGGGGTGGTGCGCGACGTGCTCGAACGCACCGCGTTCATGCGCAAGGTGCACTCCGTTGCGGTGGAAATGGGGGAGACGGGGCCGGGCGCGGCGGCGCGGGGCGCGGCGTCCGTCGTGCTGCACAGCCACCTGACCCCGCACCACCTGCGCGGCTGAAAGCCAGCCCTACACAGCCTCGACCGCGCCGGTCAGGAACTCTCGTAGCCATTCTCCACTCGACTTCACCGTGCGCTTCTGGGTTTCGTAGTCCACGTACACCAAGCCGAACCGCCGCGAGAGGCCGAACGCCCACTCCCAGTTGTCCATCAGCGACCAGCAGAAGTAGCCGCGCAACGGCAGACCGCGATGCAACGCCTCGGCGCAGGCATCCACGTGCAGGCGCAGATACTCCGTGCGCCCCGGATCGTCGACGGACCCGTCGGGAGCGACCGTGTCGGCGTACGCCGAGCCGTTCTCGGTCACGTAGAGCGGCAGCTCCGGTGCGTAGGCGTGCGCCTGCTCGAGCACATCGAGCAGGCCATCGGGGTGGATCTCCCACCCCATCTGCGTACGGTCCGCACCGGTGTCGACGAACCTCACCGATTCGCTGCCCGGGTTCGCGCTCGCAGCACCACTCGCATCCGCAGCGCCCGCTGCGGTCGTGTGACGGCTGTAGTAGTTCACGCCGAGAAAGTCGATCGGCGCCGCGATCTCGAGCGCATCGGATGCCGGCTGCTCCTCGAACCACGCGCGCTCGCCTAGATCGTCGAGCACGTCGACCGGGTACTCACCGGCCAGCACCGGCTCGAGGAACAGCCGGTTCTGCAGCCCGTCGATGCGCCGCGCGGCGTCGACGTCGGCCTCCGATTCGGACGCCGGTCTGATCGAGTACAGGTTCAGCGTGATGCCGACGGATGCCTCCGGCCGCTCCTCACGAATGGCCGCGACCGCCTTGCCGTGCCCCAGCAACAGGTGATGGGCGGCGTGCGACGCCTTGCTCCCCGTGCGACGTCCTGGCGCGTGCACGCCTGAGGCGTAGCCGAGGAACGCCGAGCACCACGGCTCATTCAGCGTGATCCAGTCGGTGACCAGGTCGCCGAGCTCGCGCGCGGCGATGCGGGCATATCCGGCGAAGGCATCCGCCGTGTCGCGAACCAGCCAGCCGCCGGCATCCTCCAGCTCCTGCGGCAGATCCCAGTGGTACAAGGTGGCGTACGGTCGGATGCCTCGCTCGAGCAGCGCCGACGCGAGGGCTCGGTAGAAGGCGAGACCCTCCTGGCTTACGGTGTCGCCGCCGTTCGGCAGCAGCCGGGTCCACGAGATCGAGAATCGGTACGAGTTGACGCCGAGAGATGCCATCAAGTCGGCGTCCTCGATGAACCGGCGATAGTGCTCGTCGGCCACATCGCCCGTCGTTCCGTCCGCGATCGCACCGGGCACGCGAGCGAACGTGTCCCAGATGCTCGGCGTGCGGCCACCCTCTGCTGCCGCGCCCTCCACCTGGTACGCCGCGGTGGCCGTGCCCCAGGCGAAGTCGGCGGGGAAGCCCGCGCGCGTGCTCACGCGGAGACCTCCGCCGAACGCGGCGCCCAGTCCTTCGACGGCGCGAACCAGTCCGATCCGGCGTTCTCGGTGAGGGCGATCAGCACGTCGTCGGGTTTGATGCCGATGTCGACGATGTTCCCGATCACGGCGTCATACATGCGTTGCTTGTCCTCCGGCTGGTAGATGTTCGCCAGCAGGATCTGGATGTAGACGATGTCGGTGCGGGCGGCATCCGGGAAGGTCGGCGTGTAGATCAGGTCGCCGTGTTCGTGCAAACGGAAGATCTGGAATAGATCGTCGGCGGGCATCGGCAGCCCGGTGACGAGTCCGTCGTGGATGGCGCGGCTCAGCGCCTCGCGCTTGTCGGCGAGGTCGGCGTGCAGGTCGACGCGGACGAGTGGCATGAGTGTCTCCTTCGATGGTGCGGTGGATATCGGTCGGGAAGGCCGAGCGGCCGGGAAGCGGCGAGCGGATGCCGTCGGCTCAGCCGCGCACGTCGAGCCAGTTGTCGGGCGATGGTCTCAACGAGTCGAGCTCGACCCAGAAGTCGTCGGGCAACTCGACCCGAGTGGACCGCACGATCGCGTCGATGCGGTCTGGTTTGCTGAACCCGACGACGGTCGTGTCGATCAAGGGATCGCGCAGGGACGCCTGGAGCGCCACGGTCGCCAGGTCGGTGCCGTGCTGCCGTGCCAGTTCGTCCATCGACGCGATCGCCGTCAGAGTGGCCGGGCGCACGGGGCGATACCCGTACGAGGTGTTTCCGCCTCGAGGATTCGCGAGGATCCCACCCCCGTAGATCGCGGCGTTGACGACGGCGACTCCACGCTCGTGGGCGTCGAGCACGAGCTGCTCCGCGCTGTGGTCGACGAGCGTCCACCTGTTGTGAATGAGCAGCGCCTCGAAGACACCGAGCGCGAGATACCGCGTCATCGCATGCACATCGCCGCCTGCCACCCCGACGTGGCCGATCACCCCTTCGTCACGAAGCCGCACGAGTGTGTCGACTGCACCACCGGGCGCTGTCATGGCATCGAAGTCGTGGAACTCCGGGTCGTGCAGGTGCACCATCGGCAAGGGAGCGATGCCGAGCCGCTCACTGCTCTCCGACACGGATGCCCGCACCCGCTCGCCCGAGTAGTCTCCGTTCAACGCGTCGACCTTGGTGATCACGAGCGCGTCGTCCGGAAGTCCGCCGAACGCCGTGATGCCCGCCCCGATGCGTTGCTCGCTCGCGCCGCCCGAGTACCCGTTCGCGGTGTCGATGGTGCGGATCGGGCTCGCAAGGATGTCACGGACAAGGGCCACGGCGTCCGCTTCGGCGACCTCGTAGCCGAAGTTCTCCGGCATGCTGCCCAACGGCCCTCCGCCCGCCGTGACGGCCGACACCCTCAGGCCCGTCGAGCCGAGCGTCCGTATCCAGCCGTCGCTGTCCGGGGTCACGGGCGAACTCACGGTCACCCGGCCACCGTGTACGTGAAACCGTCCGCATCGGCGTAGATCGTGCCGTCCGCGCCGTCACCGACGGAGGCGTCGCCGACGGGAGCACCGGTCAGACGGGCGGCGACGTAGCCGGGAGCATCCGTCTGCGGCGCGCGCAGCTCCTTGGGCGCCTGATAGGTGAACACCTCGAGCACGGTGTCACCGCCCTTGAGGTAGTCGATGCGAAAACCCCGGGTGTCGTGCGGCTGAAGGATCGTGCCGTGGTGACGGAAGTCGAACGTGCTGTAGTGATCGCGCGTCGCCTCGAAGTCGTCGACGGTGAGCGCGACGTGATCGAATCTCGGCCGCTCGGGAACGCCCAGCGCATATTCGGCGGCGACGAGCTCCTCGTCAACGACGGTGTTGTACTTCAGGTCGCGCTCGACGAGTTCGAGAAGCGTGCCGTCGGGGTCGAAGAAGAACGTGATGCGCACATCGCCCTCCGCCTCGAGCGGGTCGAGATGGAAGGGCACTCCGGCGTCGCGCAAGCGTTCGGCAAGGGCATCCAGGCCGCTCACCTTGAACCCCACGTGGCGGAAACCGCGCTGCAAGTCGTCGGTCGTCCAGGTCGAGTCCTCGTCGGATCCCGCTCGCACGAGTTCGATCGTCGCGGTCACGACGTCGAGCACAGCGCGGTCCCCGGTCGGCTCACTGACCGGCACCGCGGCGAGGAAGTCGCGGTAGAACTCGAACGATCGCGCGACGTCGGCGACGTTCAGCTGGATGTTCTCAATGGGCATGCTGGTTCTCCTGTCGGTGGTGCTGCCGGCCGCAGTGGTCGGCGATGGTGGATGCCTGTGATCTGTCAGGTGGCTGGACCGGCCGCGGGGCGATCAGTTCTTGACCGCCCCGAGAGTCATGCCGGCGACGAACTGGCGCTGCATCCAGACGTAGACGAGCACCACGGGAACGATTGACATGGTCAGGCCGGCGCACAGCGTCGGCCAGTCGGTCTGGTACTGCCCCACCAGGCCGAACAGCACAGGCTGCAACGGCAACTCATCGGTGTTCTGAAGCACCGTGTTCGCATAGATGAACTCGTTCCAGGTCTGCAGGAACTGGAAGATGATCACGGTCGCGAGTCCGGGTCGCGCCAGCGGCAGCACAATGCGCCAGAAGATGGCGAACTCGCCTGCTCCGTCGATGCGCGCCGCCTGCGTCAGCTCGTCGGGCAGGGTTTCGAAGAACGCTCGCATGAGGAACATCGAGAACGGTGCGGAGCTGGACACGTAGAGCACGACCAGCCCGATCTGGGTGTTCAGCAGCCCGAGGTTCTTCAGCTGCAAATAGAGCGGGATGATCAGCGATGTCGACGGCATCATCAGAGTCGCCAGAAGCAGCACGTAGATGACGTTCTTGAACGGGAACCGCAACTTCGCGAACGCATAGCCCGCCAGCGACGCGAAGACCACCACGCCGAGCACTGTCGCCAAGGTGATCCAGAGGCTGTTGGCGAAATGCAGTCCGAAGTCCGTGGAGTTCCAGGCTCGTGCGTAAGCGGAGAACGAGATCGATGTCGGCCAGAAGCCACCGGTGAACACGGTGTTCGCCGGCCTGATCGAGGTGAGGACCAGCCAGATGAGCGGGAAGATCGTGAACGCGGCGATCGCGAGAAGGATGAAGGCCACGAACGAGCGCCCCACAGGGAACCGCCTGCGCGACCTCGCCTCCCTCGACCGTACCGACGAGGCCGACCCTGTGCGTGATGCGATGGATGTCACCGGCTCGCCCTCCTCGACAGCACGATCTGTACCAGCACGGCGGCGCCGCAGAGCAGCATCACGACGACACTGAACGCGCTGCCGTAGCCGAGCTGCGGAATGGATCCGGCTGTCGATCCGAACGCGAGGCTGTACAGATAGGTGCCGAACACTTCGGATGCGTGGTTCGGCCCGCCTGCCGTCATCACGTAGATGAGGTCGAAGACCTTGAACCCGTTCATCAGGTTGAGGCTGATCACGATGGCGGTCACCACCCGCAGGCTTGGCACCGTGACGTACCAGAACTGCTGCCAGCGGCTCGCACCGTCGACCTGCGCCGCCTCGTAGTAGGTCGGATCGACCCCCTGGATGCCCGCGAAGAAGATCAGCATGTTCATACCGACCGCGCCCCACAGCGAGACCACCATGATCGAGGGCATCACGAGAGCGGGATCGGACAGCCAGTGCTGCTGCCACGCGCCGAGCCCGATCGACTTCAAGAGGTTGTTCAGTGTGCCGAGATTCGGATCGTAGATGAGCTTCCACAGCACGCCCGAGACGACGAACGAGATGATGCCCGGAATGAACAGAAGAGTGCGCACGACCACGCTCAGCCCGCGCCACACGGCACTGAGCAGCACGGCGATCACGAGCGGGATCGCCGTCTGCAGAACGGTGGTGATCACCGCGAACAGGATGGTGTTCCAGAACGCAGTCGCGGCGACCGGGTCGCTGAACATGCGTGCGTAGTTGTCGAGGCCGATCAGGCTCGGGGAGCCGAAACCGCTCCATCTGGTGAAGCTGAGGTAGATGGCGAAAATGATCGGCCACCCGACGAACAGCGCGAAGAGCACCGTGATGGGCACGACGAAGCCATACCCTGCGATGCGCTCCGAGCGCTGCAGCTTCCAGAGGCCCGCACCGGGCCGCGACGATCGTCGCGTCCCGACGCGCACTGTCGATGACGAAGTGCTCATGGCTTCGTCGACTCAGCCCTTGGCGTTCTCGACGGCGGACTGCATGTCCTTGGCCACCTGTGCCGGTGTTGCACTCTGGTCGAAGATCTTCTGCAGCGGGTCACCAGCAGCGGAAGATCCGGGGCCGAACGGAATGTGCGGGCATCCGTCGGTCAGCCAGCCCGCCATCTGCTTCACGTGAGGTTCCGTGATCTGCTCGACGGCGGCCTGGGTCGACGGCATCGCGTTCGACGCGTTCATGAGCTTGGAGTAGACGCCCTCCGAGTACAGGTACTTGAGGAAGGTGAGGGCGGCATCCTTGTTCTTGCTGGTGTCGGAGACTGCCAGGCCGGCACCGGCCTGGTCCGCCGTCCAGTGACGGGCGCCGCTCTTGATCGCCGGAGTCTTCATGATCTTGTAGCGCTTCACGAACTCCGGCGACGCGTTCGTGATGAGACCCGACGGGGTCCAAGAACCGGCGAAGAACGCCGCAGCTCCGCCCGTGTAGAACAGCTGCTGCGACTGGTCGCCTGAAGTGCCCGTCGTGCCCGGCTGAAAGACCTTCGCTTTGACGATCTTGTCATTGAGCTGCAGCGCTTCGACGACGGGCTTGCTGGTGTAGCTGTATCCCTTCTCGAGCTGGTCGAGCTTGAGATACCAGGTCGGGTCACCCGTCACCTGCGTGATCAGCGGAAGGAAGAAGTCCAAGGCGCTCGTCCCGGGGTCGCAGCTGATCGAGACCGCCGACTTGCCGATCGCGTTGATCTTGGCTGCAGCATCGATCAGGTCGTCCCAGGTCTCGGGCTCGCCGTCGACTCCTGCCTTGGCGAACAGGTCGGGGTCGTAGAAGATGCCGAACGTCTGGGCCTCGAATCCCACGGCGTACTGCTTGCCGCCCTTGGTGTACTCGTCGTTCGTCGCCTTGAAGAAGCCCTTGAGGAAGTCGGAGCCGAGGTCTTTCTTGAGGTCGGCGGAGATGCCCTGCTCGCCGTACGTGATGGCGCGCACGTGCGGAGCGAAGATCTCCGGCACGTCGCCGCCGGAGACTGCTGCGGTGAGCGCGGGGAGGTACTGATCGGGCGTTCCGAAGATGCGGCTCTCGATCTTGATGTTCGGGTGCTTGGACTCGAAGTCCGCGATCACCTTGGGCAGCGAGTCCTTGGTCTCGGTGTACCAGGTCCACATACGCACGGTCGCCTTGCCGCCCGAGGACGAAGAGCCCCCGGTCGAGCATGCCGCGAGAAGGCTGGACAGTCCCACCGCTGCCGCACCCACACCCGTCGCCCTGAGAAGGCTGCGCCTGCTCAGCTGCGTGTTGGCCGCACTGGTGATGAAGGAGGAACCGCGATTGCTTGGCATTCTCTACTACTCCTCGTTGAGTCGGTGCTGTCGGATTCGTTCGCACGAGGCGGCGCTCACCGCTTCGATGCACATCGCGGCGCTGGAGGCTCGTGGCCGAGACCTGAATGTTCGGCGCCGTCGTAACTTTCTATCTCAAGGTAAGGAAGTTTGTCAACGAAGAGTGCAGGGACAACGAAGAGTGCAGGGACTCTGCGAGATCCACTCGCACTGTTCGACAGGCATGCTGGTCATCAGGACCCACGGTTCGCCCAGCTCCAGCGGAGCGGATCTCGATTCGCGTCCGATTCGCGGGCGCTACTCGATCGGCGGAGCGGCCGCTACTCGGTCGGCGAGGCCGCGCTCCGCCGCGCCCGGTACGCCGCCCGTTCGGCCGCGTCGAGGTGCTCGGTGGCGTACGAGAGCATGACGGCGGGCATCCGCCGGGCATTCGCATCGAGGAAGCCGACGAGTAGCGATCGGTCGACGCGCTTGCCGACCTCGCGGAGCATCCAGCCGACGGCCTTCTGCGTGAGATCGCGACGATCGCCGTCGTCCAGCAGCAGGGATGCGAGCTCGAGCGTCGTCGAGGCGTCCCCGCCTTTGATGAACGCGAACGTCGAGAGCATGGCGACGCGGCGCCACCAGAGATCGGGCGACTCGATCAGCTCGAACAGGATGAACCGCGGCTTGTCGACGAGGTAGTCGCCGAGCACGAACTCGGCGGAGGCATCCACGAGGTCCCAGTTGTTCACCCGCCCGACCCGCACGGCGCCGAGATAGAACGCGGCGAGGCGGTCCCGCTCGTCGTCGTCGCGGGTGCGCGCGGCCGACGCGGCGGCGAAGGATGCGTTCAATGCGATCAGGCCCGCGAGCCGGTGCTCGTGCACATCGCTTTCGAGCAGGTGCGCGATCGCCTCGAGCGGCAACGGCCTGAAGCGCTTCACCACAGCACGCACGGCGGGAACCCGCACGCCGATGAAGACGTCGCCCTCACCGTATTCGCCGGGACCGGTCTTGAAGTATCGCTGGAGGAACACGGCGTCGCCGGCATCGGATGCCTCGGCGAGCGCCGCCATCACGTCCGTTGCCGCTGCCATGGCCCCCAGTCAACCGCAACGGCCAGCTCCCTGAGCGAGCTCGCTCAGGGAGCTGAGGGTCGTGCTGGATCAGTACCAGCCGGACGACTCGGAGTGACCCCAGGCCGCGCAGGGTGTTCCGTACGAGCCGGCGATGTATCCGAGGCCCCAGCTGATCTGGGTGGCGGCGTTCGTCGCCCAGTCGCTGCCGGCGCTCGCCATCTTGGAGCCGGGGAGCGCCTGCGGAATGCCGGTGGCACCGCTGCCCGCGTTGTACGCCTGGTAATTCCAACCGGACTCGCGGTCCCACAGGCTGACCAGGCACTGGAACTGGTCGCTGCCCCAGCCGTACTTGCTCGCCATCATCGACTGGGCAGTGGCCTGGGCACCCGACGGCGTGTCCACGTTGGCCAGCGCCGCAGCGGCAGCGGCCTCCCGCGCGCGGGCCTCGGCGGCAGCTTTGGCGGCCGCTTCAGCGGCGGCCTTCGCGGCAGCGACCACGGCAGCGTCGTGCGCCTTGGCGGCCTTGTTGGCGTCGACGACCGCCTTGTCCGCGGCATCCGTGAGCTTGTCCAGCTTCGCGGAATCAGACGAATAGTTGGTCTGGAGGTTGCGGATGGCCGTGTCCAGCTCCGTGAGGCTGGCTCGGCCCTTCACCTGCTCCTCGGTGATCTGCGCGACGGCGAGAGCGTTGAACGACGCTTGCGCTGCCTTGTGCTGCACGGTCAGGGGAGCGATCGGCGAGCCCTTCACCACCTCGGATACCACAGCGGCCGTCTTCTTGGCCGGCTCCGCATAGGCGTTCTGCACGACCACGGGTGTTACCACCGCACCGACGGCGACCACGGCGACCGCTGCGACGAGCACGCCGCGCTTGTTGCGCGAGGTCTTGTCGACGAGAGTGCGAAAGGAGGATTTGAGGTTGTCAGGGCTGAGACGAGTGAAAAAGGTCAAAGGGTTCCAATGCTCTGTGCTACCCCCGCGTCGTCCACCTGATTCGCGCGCACGCTCCTCCAGGCAACGGATGCCGCACAGCACGCTTCACGTGCGAACTCATCCGGGCGGGCTGGACACCCCGTTTCCGCCGCGCAGGCGCACAGCGACAATCGCCGGCGCGCTAGGGGCACGCCGAACGAAAGCCCCGCGGAGGCGATAGGCAGCATCCGTCGGGTCGGGGCGGCCGCCCTGACAGCACCTCGACCCCATCGGGTTGTCTTTTGGAGCGGATGCTGCATCCGGGCGACTCAGACACGTTACGCAAAAGGTCTGGACAGGCTGTCCACAGACCCTCCGAGCGCTCTGGGAGCGGTTTCACCGCGGAATCACGCGGATTTCGGCCTCGGAATCAGAGTTGCCCCGATTCCGCAAGTCGTGAGCACTCGCATCCTGTCAGCGCTCGAACGCCCCCGAACGATGGTCACGCGCCGCTTCCGGTTCGACCCGGACCGCGAGCCGCTACGGGGAGACGGAGAGGAACAGGAACGCCGCGAAGATCACCAGGTGCACGCCGCCCTGCAGTTTCGTCGCGCGCCCGGGCACGATCGTCAGAATCGTCACCACGATCGAGAGCAGCAGCAGCACGATCTGGGTGCTGCCCAGTCCGAGCACAAGTTGTCCCGGCAGCCAGATGGAGGCCACCGCCACGGCCGGAATCGTCAGCCCGATGCTGGCCATGGCCGAGCCGAGCCCGAGGTTGAGGCTCGTCTGGATGTGATTGCGCTGCGCCGCTCGCACCGCCGAGATGCCT
Organism: Humibacter sp. RRB41; assembly: GCF_022761015.1. Classification (GTDB taxonomy): domain Bacteria; phylum Actinomycetota; class Actinomycetes; order Actinomycetales; family Microbacteriaceae; genus Humibacter. Next base: position 406,538 of record NZ_JAKWJQ010000001.1, on the reverse strand, counting down.
TCCGGCATCAGGATCACGAGGGCGATGATCACGCCGACGACGGACTCCGGCAGCCCGAGGGCCACGACGCCGCCCTCGATCGACGGCGACTCCAGTTTCGCCAGGCCGACCACGGACACCAGTGCGACGAGCAGCATCACCAGGCTGAGAAGCGTGCGCCCGCGCGTCGGCGGTTCGCTGTGGTCGGACCCGTCGTCGTCATCCGTGGCGTCGAAGGCAGAGGCATCCCGAGTCTCGAGGCCGGCCGTGTCGTGCACAGGCAGAAAGAACTTGCGATGGGAGATGGTCTGCGTGATCACGAAAAGCACGTAGAGCGCCAGCGACGCGATGGCGGCGAACGCCAGCTGCGTCGGCGAGAAGCGCGGTCCGGATGCCTCGGTGAAGTCCGGCAGCACGAGGCAGAGAACCGCCAATGTCGACACCGTCGCGAGCGCCGCGCCCGACCCTTCCGAGTTGAAGCGCACCGTGCCGAACTTGAGCGCGCCGATCAGAATGGCGAGCCCGATGATGCCGGTCGTGGTGATCATGAACGCCGAAAACACCGTGTCGCGGGCGAGTGTTGCTGCGTGTTCGTCGCCGCCGGCGGAGAGGGTGACGATGAGCCCGACCTCGATGATGGTGACCGCGACGGCGAGGATGAGCGATCCGAACGGCTCACCCACCTTGTGGGCGATCACCTCGGCATGCTGAACGGCGACCAGCACGGTCGCGATCAGCACGACGGCGAGCACGATCGCCAGGGCGGTGCCCGGCTTCGACCCCCACGAGAACACCAGAATGATCGCGGCGATCACGGGGATCGCGACGGGTACCAACTTGCCGATGCTCCGGAGCGCGATCACCGTTCAATCATGTCAGGCGCTTCCGCCACGCATCCGAAAACAGGCAGAGAAGCGCTTCCCCCTCGGTAACAGGCACGTTCCGCCTGTTTCAACGCGATTTGCCTGCTTTCGCGGCAGCGCAAGAATGGTCCAGGACGATCGGAGCGAACATGGCAACCCGCAAGTGGCGCACCCTCGAGCCCGGCCAGGTGAGCAGGCTCGTGGTCTTCGACGTGGCGACGGGCGAGACCTCCGTCGTGCACGAGAGCACGGATGCCGTCTTCGAGGCCCCGAACTGGTCGCCAGACGGCGCGTGGCTGGTCTTCAACCAAGACGGACTCATCTACCGCGTTCCGGTCTCCGGCGGCGACGTCGAACACGTGCCGACGGGCAAGATCGACAGTTCGAACAACGACCACGTGCTCTCGCCCGACGGCCGCTACCTCTACGTCTCTGCGGAGGACAAGCACATCCACCAGGTGTCGCTGGCCGATGGCGCGACCCGGCAGGTGACGCACGACCACGATGGTCCGTTCAACCACTACCTTCACGGCATTTCGCCCGACGGCCGCACCCTGTCGTACATCGGCCTCGAGCCGCTCGCCGCGAACCCCGGTCCCGGCACGCCCGCGCTCACGAACGTCTTCACCATCGGCGTCGACGGCACTGATGACACCCAGCTCACCTTCTCCGACAAGCCCCACGACGGTGCGGAGTTCGATCCGACCGGCGAGTGGATCTACTTCAACTCCGAACGCGAGTCGGATGCCGCGGGTCACGCGCAACTCTTCCGCTGCCGCCCAGACGGCGCGGCGGTCGAGCAGCTCACGTTCGACGAGCGCGTCAACTGGTTCCCTCACGTCTCACCCACCAGCCGAGACCTCGTGTACGTGAGCTTCGTGCCGGGCGTGCTCGGGCATCCCGCGAACGAGCACGTGCAGCTGCGCCGCATCGACCCCGACGGTGGCGAGCCGAGCGTGCTCGTCGACCTGTTCGGCGGCCAGGGCACGATGAACGTGACGAGCTGGTCGCCCGACGGCGCACGCTTCGCCTACGCCGAGTACCCGATCGAACCTCCGCTGTCCTCGCCGGTCGAGTAGTCGAGCGACGGCGCAAGAACGTTGCGCGGAATCTCTGATAGACGCAAGAGAGCGAGGCAGATCGGCGAACTCGACCCCGAACCTCGTCGTTAGTCTCGAAGCAGACGCAACGACTATCGACCGAGGAGGTTCGTCGTGTCCACTCTTCTCCCCACCACGGAACACACGGCCGAGGCCCTCGACGCCGACGCCACCGCTCGCCTCGCGACCATCGCCACCGATCTGGCATGGCTCGCACTGAAGGCCGCGGCCACGAGCATCCAGGCCGACCAGATCAAGGACGGCTCGATACCGGATGCCGCCCGTCACGCGGACGCTCGCACTCACGTCGACACGATCGTCGCGTCGATCGACGACCTCGCCCCCCTCTTCCCTCACGACGCCGCTTACCTCGCCGCCGTGCGCACAGATCTGCTGCGCTGGGCCGATGGCGGCTTCGAGATTCCGGACTTCTACGACGCACTCGCCGCCTTCCAGCCCCAGCAGCACCGCATCGACGGGCTACGCCACCTCGTCGTGTTCCCGATGTACACGCAGAACGGCTCGACCGACCGGCACCTCGAGGCGCTGATCGTCGAGACGATCTGGCCGGAGTTCGTCGCCGAGCTGGAGCGCACCGACTACGGCAACAAGCTGTTCGTCTCGCTGCGCCTCGTCGACTTCACGAGCGGATACGACACCAACTCCGCCGTGCTGTTCCCCGAGACCATCGCGATGAGGGAGCTCCCGAAGTTCACCTGGGGCGCGATCTTCCAGGACCGCGAGGCGGCGCGCTACCGGGTCGTCGTTCGGGCAGCATCCGACATCACGAAGCTCGACCTGCCGGATGACGCGGCTCGGCTTCTCGACGACCAGTCCCTCATCGAGCAGACGTTCGTGATGTGGGACATCATCCACGACCGCACGCACATGCGCGGCGACCTGCCGTTCGACCCGTTCATGATCAAGCAGCGCATGCCGTACTTCCTGTACTCGCTCGAGGAGTTGCGCTGCGATCTCACCGCCTACCGGGAGGCGTTCCGTCTCGAGCAGACGCTCGGTGCGGTGCCGGCCGAAGAGCACGGTGTTCATGAACTGAGTGAGGACCAGGCGAGCATCCTGGAGCACGCGAAGCTCGTGCGGTACGCCATTCTGTTCGACCGCATCTTCCGGTTCCCGATCACGGGCACCCGCGTGCGCAACTACGACGGCCTCGGCGGACAGCTGCTCTTCGCGTGGCTGCACCAGCACCACGTGCTCGACTGGACCGACACCCAGCTGTCCATCGACTGGGATGCCGTCGGCGACGCGGTCGTCGCACTCAGCGACGCGATCAACGAGTTGTACTGGCGCTCGATCGATCGACCGAAGACGGCGCACTGGCTCGCCGCCTACGAGCTCGTGAGCGGCGTGCTCGCGCCGAACCCGGCATCCGTCTGGGCGAAGGGGCTGCCGGAGCAGATTCTGGCCGGTGCGCCGAAGGGCTACACGGATGCCGTGCTCGACGACGAATTCCCGCTCTCGATGTTCTACGAGGCCCTGGGCAAGAAGATGGGCGACACCATCGAGTCGACGAAAGGCATCACGGCCGCGTCGATCGCGTGAGCAGAGGGCGGCAGGGTCGAGGCTCCGCCCCGTCCCGCGCGTACTCGGCCATCGAGCCGAGTTCCACGCGTCAGGAGTTGACAGTGCCGACCGTCGTGGCCGCGACGCCCAGGATGCCGATCAGGACCACCAGATAGAACAACAGAAACAGCGCCACGAGGCCGAAGAACACGTAGCCGAGGACGAGTGCTGCGACCGCGAGCCCGTGTCCGCCCTCACCGCTGCGCCTGATCTGGCTCAATGCGACGTGTCCGAGGATGATGCCGAGAATCGACACGAACCAGACGGACACGAAGGCCGCGATCGCCAGGCCGTTGGTCGGCCGAGGAGCCACGATGTAGGCCGGCTGCACGTAGTAGGGCTGCACCGCGTAAGGCTGCACCGCGTAAGGCTGCACCGCGTTGGGTTGCCCCGCGTACTGCTGGTTCGGCTGATAGGTCGGCGCATATGGCTGCTGCGCGTCGTAGGGCTGTTGCTGCGGTGGGCCGTACGGCGGTTGCTGCTGCGACATGGGATGTCGTCCTCCCTGCGGATGCCGCGTCGTAGTCGGGTGGGTGGGTCGGGCATCCGCGTGGCACCCATCCAATCAGACGGCGGGGCGGCGCGCTGCAACGTGTCGCCCCGGCACGACGAGCGCTTCCGCTGCTCTTCCAGAGCCGGCTACCTGGCGGTGACGGAGTTCTCCGTGGCGATCCAGGCGTAGCCGTCGGGGTCGGTGAACGTTCCGCCTGCGACGACCGCGAGTCGGTGCGCGCCGGAACCCGCCTCGTCGATTCCTACCTGCTTGGCCAGTGCCGCCCGCTTGTAGAGGGCGAGCTTGACGGCACCCGAGTCGAACTCGACGTAGGCGGGGAAGCTCTTCGTGGTCGTCAGACCCTGCTCCTGGTAGAAGCGCTTGCTGGCCTTGACGCTGCCGACCCCCAGCAGGATGACGAGCTTTTCGACTTCTCCGGTGGCCGGGCCGGTTGCTGTCTTGTTCGCGCTCGCGATCTGCCACGCGGTGCCGTCGGGTGCCAGGAGCGAGCCACCGTAGCCCCACAGGCTCTTCTCGACGGGTTTGAGAACCTGCGCTCCGCTGGCCAGTGCTCGTTCGACGGCCGCGTCGACATCACCAGGTTGGATGAAGATGAGCGAGGGGGCGAAGCCGCGAAAGCCCGTGCTGGCCTGGGTGGTGGCGCGTACGCCGACACGATCCCCGAGGCCGAGGGCGTCGCGGTAGAAGGACTCGGCAGCCCCGACGGCGTCCGGATTCGTTTCGATGGTGATGCTGTGAATGTTCATGCTTCGACCATAGGAACGGCCTCACGGCGGCGCTTCTCGATTCCTGCTGGATGCGACAGCGAGATGCAACCGCGAGAACGGTCTACCGATCAGTGGGTCTCCCAACGGAACCAGCGAACCCCGATGAACGTGAAGACGACGACGTAGCCCAGGCAGGCCAGCAGTGCGTACGTGTCGTTGTCCACCCATGACGTCGTGCCGATCACGTCGGAGAACAGCGTCATCAGCGCTCCGACCGGAGTCCACTGCGAGACCGACTTCACCACGTCGCCCAGCACACCGGTTCCGCCCAGGATCCCGAGCAGCACCAGCACGATGAACAGGATGCGCCCGATCGCATTGATCGCGGCGGCCGAGGTGACAAGGCCGACGAGCGCCTGCCCGATCGCGAGGAACACGGCGGCACCGACCGCCGCCACCGCGATCACGAGCAGGTACTGCAGGAACGTCGGGGTCAACCCGTGCAGGATAACGCCGACGATCACCACGATGATCGACGCGATCAGATTGGTGATGACCTGCACGGCGATGCGGCTGGTCATGATCGTCCAGGTGGGGGTCGGAGTCACCCTGAGGCGCTGCAGTACACCCGCCTCACGGTCGTGCGCGAGTGTGAGACTGTAGCCGAGAAGGCACGACGTCAGCAGGCCGAGAGTGAGCGCAAGGCCGATGACGAGGCTCGGGTCCCCCAGCCGGTTGCCCGCCTTGGCGAAGCTGGTGACGACCAGGATCGCCACAGGCAGCACCAGGCTGAGCACGGTGGCGACTCTGCTGCGCAACAGCACAATTGCATCCGCCCGCAGAAGCGAACGGAGCGCCAGCCCCAAGGGCGGTCGCACGATGACGGATGCCGACGCCGATTCAGTCACGGATGTCACTTCCCGTCAGCCCGATGAAGACGTCCTCGAGAGTCACATCCCCATGCGCGACGGCGAGCACCCGCTGGTCGTCGCGATGCTTGGCGATGAGGTCTGCCGGGGTCCCGACCGTGAGCAGCTTCCCGTGGTCGATGATCGCCACACGGTCGCACACGGCCTGCGCCTCCTCCATGGAGTGCGTCGTGAGCAGGATGCTCGTGCCGGCCGCCTGCATCCGCTCGATCCGCGTCCACAGCGACCGTCGCGACTGCGGATCGAGCCCAGCGGTCGGCTCGTCCAGCAGCAGAAGCAGCGGATCGTGAATTGTCGCGATATACAGCGCGAGCCGCTGCTGCTGCCCACCGGAGAGCTGCTTGAACCGCTTGCCCCGCTCCTGCCCGAGTCCGATCTCCTCGAGGCTGTCCCGCACCCTCACCGTCGTCAGACGCATGCCGTACAGACCGCCGTAGAGCATGGCGATCTGCTCGATGCTCAGCTCAGGCTGGAAGCTGGAGGACTGCAGCTGCACCCCGAGCCTGGCCTTCGCGTCGAGCGGGCGCTGCCTGGTCTCGATGCCGTCGACCTTCACGGTGCCCGCCCTCGTGGTGACGAGGCCCTCGATCGCGCCGAGCGTGCTCGTCTTGCCCGCGCCGTTCGGGCCGAGCAGGCCGAAGATCTCGCCGTGCTCGATGCGGAAGCTGACGCCCTCCACAACGACCTTCTGCCCGTAGGCGACGATCAGGTCGCTGACCTCCAAGACTGCCGGCACATCGCCGGCATCGGGATCACTCGTCACTGCGCACTCCTCGCGGAGACGGACCGGCAGCAGCCGTCCGTCCCACGAAAAAGATATCACTTTAAAGTCCGCCGCGACCGGCGTCTGTGCGATCGTTCAGACCGCGTTGCTCAGGTCCTGGGCGGACGTCCCCGCCGCGGCAGGGGCGCGACATCCTTCGGCATCCGCCCCGCCTTCTTCAGAGCATCGCGCAGGAGGATCTCGATCTGTGCGTTCACACTGCGCAGATCGCCGGCCGCCCAGCGCGCGATCGCGTCGTGCACAGCCGGATCCAGACGCAGGAGCACCTGCTTGCGTTCCGCGTTCATGACGAATACAGCGTTCCGGTGTTGACGACGGGCGCGGCCGGCTGGTCGCTGCACAGCACGACCATGAGGTTGCTCACCATGGCGGCCCGGCGCTCGTCGTCGAGTGTGACGTAGTCGCTCTCGTTGAGCCTGTCCAGTGCCATCTCGACCATGCCGACGGCGCCCTCGACGATGCGCGATCGCGCCTGCACCACCGCCCCGGCCTGCTGTCGCCGCAGCATCGCCTGTGCGATCTCCGGCGCGTAGGCGAGGTGGCTGATCCGCACCTCGACGATCTCGATGCCGGCCGGTGCGACCCTGGTCGTCACCTCGTACGAGAGCTCGGTGGCGACCACGTCCGTCGCGTCGCGCAACGAGATGCCCTGGCCGCCCTCCGCGTCGTATGGATAAGCCGTGGCGATCTGCCGGAGCGCGGACTCGGCCTGCACCGTGACGAAGTCGAGGTAGTCATCCACCGCGTACACCGCCTTCGCGGTGTCGCTCACCTGCCAGACCACGATGGCGGCGATCTCCACAGGGTTGCCGTCCGCGTCGTTGACGCGCAGGCGTTTGGTCTCGAAATTGCGGATGCGCGCGCTCAGCTTTCGGCGTGTCGAGAGCGGAACGACCCACGACATTCCAGAACGACGCACGGTGCCCACGTAACGTCCGAAGAGCTGGACGACGCGAGTCTCACCTGGTTGAACGATCACGAGCGAGCCGATCACGAGCACGATCGCGAGTATCGGGATCGCGACGAATCGCGCATGCCCGCCTGCGATCAGGAGGATGCCGACGACGACGAGCGCAAGGATCGCGATCACGCCCCATCCGCCGCCGATGCACCGCGCCGGCCTCTCCTCGATGTCGACTCTGGCTCCCGAGTGCACGAACGGCGCCGAATCCGGGCGCTGCGGAGTTGTGGTCATGTCTGTCGCCTCCGCGGCCATCATAAAGTGATATCACTCCGTCGTCCCCGTTCCGGCGCACGCCGCCAGCGTCGCACCCCGCGAAGCCGAGCCCACGTTCGATCGGTGAGAATGGAAGCATCATGACGCACCGCCTCCACGACCCAGCCTCCCGCGCGTTCGCCTCCGACAACTACGCGGGCGCGCACCCCGAAATCATCGACGCGATCACGGCCGCGAACGGCGGGCACCAGATCTCCTACGGCGAGGATGCCTACACCGAGCGCCTGCACGAGGTGTTCGCCGAGCAGTTCGGCGACGGTGTTCAGGCGTATCCGGTCTTCAACGGCACGGGGGCGAACGTGACGGCCCTGCAGTCGATGCTGCCGCGCTGGGGAGCGGTGGTCGCCGCATCCACCGCCCACATCAACACCGACGAGGGCGGCGCTCCCGAGAAGATCGGCGGGCTGAAGCTGCTCACTGTCGACACCCCCGACGGCAAGCTCACGCCCGAACTCATCGACAAGCAAGCATGGGGCTGGGGCGACGAGCACCGGGCGCAGCCGCTGGCCGTCTCGATCACGCAGACCACCGAGGTGGGCACCTGCTACACCGTCGACGAGGTGCGGGCGATCACCGACCACGCTCATTCGCTCGGCATGCGCGTGCACCTCGACGGCGCACGCATCGCCAACGCCGCCGCGCACCTTGATGTCCCGTTGCGCGCCTTCACGTCCGACGCCGGCGTCGACCTGCTCAGCTTCGGCGGCACCAAGAACGGCCTGCTCTTCGGCGAGGCGGTCGTCGTGTTGAATCCGGATGCCTCCGACGGCCTGCACTACCTGCGCAAGGTCAACATGCAGCTCGCGTCGAAGATGAGGTTCATCTCGGCTCAGCTGATCGCCCTGCTCACCGACGACCTGTGGCTGCGGAGCGCGCAGCGATCGAATGCGATGGCTGCCCGGCTGCGGTCCGCGCTCGAGGATGCCGTGACGTGCGGCAGCGCTCCCGGCCTGTCGTTCACTCAGGTGACGGAGTCGAACGGCGTCTTCGCGGCCCTGCCGCATGACGCCGCGGACCGGGTGCGCGAGAGCTTCCGCTTCTACGATTGGGACGCCGCCCGCGGCGAGGTGCGCTGGATGTGCTCGTGGGACACCACCGAAGAGGATGTCGACGGCTTCGTCGCGGCGGTGGTGGAAGCGCTCGCCGCCTAGGCAGTGATGGCCGACATCCGCTTGCGGCGCGTGGCCGTGCTCGTGCTCGAGGGCGCGAAGCCGCTGGATGTCGGCATCCCTGCGCAGGTGTTCAGCACCCGCGACAGCATGCCGTACGAAGTGCGGGTGTGCGGTGCGGCGCCAGGGCTGGTCACCGGCGGCGACGGACTCTCGTATCACGTGGCCGATGGACTCGAGGCGCTGGAGTGGGCCGAGACGGTCTTCATTCCCGGATACCGGTTCCCCGACCGGGATGATCCGTCGCGGGCGGTCATGGATGCGCTGATCGCCGCGCACGAACGCGGCGCCCGGCTGGCCGCGATCTCGACCGGGGCGTTCGCCCTCGCGGCGACCGGTCTGCTCGACGGCAAGCGCGCGACGACGCACTGGCACTACACGCGGGCGCTGGCGGCGAGGCATCCGCTCGTCACGGTCGACGAGAACGTGCTGTTCGTCGACGAGGGGAGCGTGCTCACGTCCGCCGGCGCGGCATCCGGAATCGACTTGTGTCTGCACATCCTGCGCCGCGACCTCGGCGTGAACGCGTCGAACCATGCCGCGCGACGCCTTGTCGCCGCGCCCTACCGCAGCGGCGGCCAAGCGCAGTACGTGCCGCGCAGCGTGCCGGAGCCACTCGGAGAGCGCTTCGCCGACACACGCGAATGGGCGCTGCGCAGGCTGGGCGATCCGCTCACACTCGAGGCTCTGGCCAGGCACGCCGCCGTCTCGCCGCGCACATTCTCACGGCGCTTCGTCGACGACACCGGATACACACCGATGCAGTGGGTGATGCGCGCACGCATCGACGTGGCGCGCGAGTTGCTGGAGAGCTCTGAGCTCAGCATCGAGCAGATCGCCGGCGACGTGGGCCTCGGAACCGGTGCGAACCTGCGGCAGCACTTCCAGAGCATCCTGGGCACGACGCCGAAGGAATACCGCCGCACGTTCACGCGCGGCGAGTAGCCCCGATCACCCCTCGGGCGGCTGGATGCCAGGGGGCGGCGCCGTGAGGTCGCTCTCGTGATGCTGTGCCGTCTCGGTCTCGCCGTGTTCGTCGACGGGAGCCGGCCTGTCGTGCGAGTGCAGCATCGCCGTGATCATCGCGTTGGCCACCGCGAGGAACGGCACCGCGAACAGCGCCCCAGGCACGCCTGCCAACCCCGTGCCCGCCGCGACTCCCACGACCACGGCCAGCGGATGCACCTTCACGGCACCGCCCACGAGCAGCGGCTGCAGCACGTGCGCCTCGAGCAGGTGCACCCCGAGCACGCCGGCCAGCATGATGATCGCCTGGAACGGGCCGCCGAACACCAGCGCAACCAGCACGGCGATGATGCCGGAGACGATGGCGCCGATCACCGGGATGAACGACGCGATCAGCACGATCACCGCGATCGGCACCGCCAGCGGCAGGCCGAGGAAGAACGCGACGAGGCCGATGCCGATGCCGTTCACGAGCGCGACGAGAATCTGAACGCGTACGAAGCTCGTCAGGGTGCCCCACCCGGCCGTGCCGGCCGCGTCGAGGCCGGGTGCTGCGTTCTCCGGGAACAGCCGAACGATCCACCGCCAGATTCCTGCGCCGTCGATGAGCATGAAGATCGTCGCGAACAGTGCGATCAACGCTCCTGTGAGCACGTGGCCGGTCGCGGTTCCCACCTTGAGCGCGCCGCCGAGGATGCTCGAGGCATCCTTCTGGATGAAAGCTGCGGCATCCTTCAGATAGTTCGACAGGTCGTGGTCGCTCAGGCTGAACGGCGGCTGTCGCAGCGCCTCCCTGACGCGGTCGTAGGCGGACATCCATTCGCGTTGGAGTTGCGGGATGCCCGCACGCACCTGCCAGACCACCAGCAGCACGAGGCCGCCCACGACGACGACGAGCGCCAGCAGGCACACCACGATCGCCAGCCACTTCGGCCAGCGGCGTTTCATCAGCGCGCTGACGCTGGGCTGCACGAGTGCGCACACCAGGATGGCCACCAGCAGCGGCACCACGACGTCCTGGAACACCGAGATGAGGTAGATCACCACTCCTGCGAGCGCGACGATGACCAGCAGCCGCCACGCCCACTCGGATGCCGTGCGCACGCCACGCGGCAGTCCCGAACCGTTCTTCTGGTCCTTGCTCGGTTCGACATCGCTCATGGCGCGCCCCTCCCCTCGAGATGCGCGCGGCCGCGGAAGGTCGTTCGTGCGCATCCGTCGAACACTACGTGACGAAGACGCCCGCAGACAGGGGGTCGCGTCGGAACGCGTGGCGTGTGCGCCGAGCGCTTGGCGAGATCCTTTCGCACTGTGTCGCTCGCGCCACTGTCGACGACGCGGCCGGGGCGAAAGCCTTGTGAGCGATCATCCGTCTTACAAAGGAGAACCATCATGACCCGCGTCGCCATCAACGGCTTCGGACGCATCGGCCGCAACGTGCTGCGCGCGCTGCTCGAGCGCGACAGCGACCTCGAGGTCGTCGCCGTCAACGACCTCACAGATCCGAGAGCACTCGCCAAGCTGCTCGCCTTCGACAGCACCGCCGGACGCCTCGGCCGACCCGTCAGCGCCGACGGCGACGCCCTCATCGTCGACGGACATCGCATCGCGGTGCTCGCCGAGCGCGACCCTGCGCAGCTGCCGTGGTGCGAGCTCGACGTCGATGTCGTGCTCGAGTCGACCGGCCGTTTCACATCCGCCGCTGCCGCCAAGGCCCACCTGGATGCCGGCGCCCGCCGCGTGCTGATCAGCGCGCCGGCAGACGGTGCAGACGTCACGCTCGCGTACGGCGTGAACACCGACGCGTTCGACCCGGCGCTCCACACCATCGTCTCGAACGCGTCGTGCACGACGAACGCGCTGGCGCCGCTCGCCGCCGTACTCGACGATCTGGCTGGAATCGAGCACGGCTTCATGACGACCGTGCACGCCTACACGCAGGAGCAGAACCTGCAGGACGGCCCGCACCGCGATCCACGCCGCGCGCGTGCCGCCGCGGTGAACATCGTTCCGACCACCACCGGTGCCGCGAAGGCGATCGGGCTGGTGCTGCCGAAGCTGGACGGCAAGCTCTCCGGCGACTCGATCCGGGTTCCCGTTCCCGTCGGATCGATCGTCGAGCTCAACACGGTCGTCGGCAAGGATGTCTCGCGCGACGACGTGCTCGCCGCCTACCGTGCGGCGGCGGACGGGCCGCTCAAGGGCATCCTGGAGTATTCAGAAGACGACCTCGTCTCGTCCGACATCACGGGCAACCCGGCGTCGTCGATCTTCGACTCCGCGCTCACCCGCGTCGACGGCCGCAACGTCAAGGTCGTCGCCTGGTACGACAACGAGTGGGGCTTCTCGAACCGCGTCGTCGACACGCTCGAGCTGCTCGTGCGCGGGTGATCGCGAACCAACCTCCGATCGGCACTCCTTGCCGACCTCCGGCGTGGCGAGATGTCGTTTCAACTGCAAAATGTGCTGTTCCCGATGACCTGAAGCGCGTTTTCTGCAGTCGAAACGACATCTCGTGCGTGCCCGGCTTCGTTCGCATCTCCCAAACACTTGTTTGACAGTTGGGAATCGTTCGACAAGACTGTCGTCTCGTGAACGAGATCGAGCAGTTGAGGGCGACGGCGCATCCGTTGCGGCTCCGCATGCTGTCGCTGCTGACCGGCGCGACCATGAGCGCCGCGGAGGTGGCGCGCGAACTCGGCGTCACCCAGGCCAACGCGAGCTACCACCTTCGGCTGCTCGAGCGGTCGGCGCTGGTGCGAGTCGTCGAAGAGGTCAAGGTGAACGGCGGGGTCGCCCGCCGTTACCGTCACGAGGCATCCTCCGAGCCGTTCGCCATTGATGAGACCGCTCGCGACGAGACCGCAGCGGATGCCCGCGCCCACTTCTTCGCGCTGCTCGCCGAGGCACTGCGTGAGCGAAGCGCCCGGCGCATCGACGGCCCTTCGGTGAACACCGACGCCGAGCTCTGGGTGACGCCGGAGGTGTGGCGCGAGGTCGTCGGGAAGGTGGGAGAAGCATCCGCGCTGCTGCATGCATCCGCTCAGCCGCCGCGCACGGAGGGCACGGTCACCGTGTCGATGACGACGGCGCTCTTCCGGCTCTCGCCCGATCGGGGGAAGCGGTCGTGACTCCGACGAGCAAGGCGACCCCGACGAGCAAGGCGACCCCGACGAGCGAGGCGGCTCCGACGACGAACAGTCCGTTCCGCTACGCACCCTTCCGCTACCTGTTCTCCGCACGGTTCGTGAACGTGGTCGGCAACGGCGTCGCCCCGATCGCCCTGGCGTTCGCCGTGCTCGACATCGGCGGGTCGCCACTCGACCTGGGCATCGTGGTCGCCGCGAGATCGATCGCGAACGTCGCCGTGCTGCTCATCGGCGGGGTGATCGCCGATCGTCTGCCCCGCAACGTCGTGCTGCTGGGCACCTCGATCCTCGCAGCGCTCACGCAGGGCACCGTCGCATGGATGGTGCTGAGCGGCTCCGCGTCGATCCTCGCGCTGGCAGCCCTCAGCGTGGTCAACGGGGCTGCGGCGGCCGTGGCACTGCCGGCATCCTCTGCCCTGATTCCGCAGACCGTCCCTGCGACGGCATTGCGCCCTGCGAACGCATTGCTGCGGTTGGGCCTCAACGGCGGAACGATGCTCGGCGCAGCGGGTGGCGCCGGACTCGTGGCGTTGGTCGGCCCCGGCTGGGGGCTCGCGATCGACGCGCTCGGCTTCGCCATCGCCGGTCCGCTCTTCATGCTCGTGCGGGGTCGTCCGACGCAGAAGCGCACGGAGGCGACCAGCGTGCTGCACGACCTGCGCATCGGATGGCGCGAGTTCGCCTCGCGCACCTGGGTGTGGGTGGTCGTGCTGCAGTTCGCCCTCGTGAACGCGGCCTTCGCCGGCGGGGTCGCCGTGCTCGGACCGATCGTGGCGGATGCCTCGTTCGGCCGCGCCAGCTGGGGACTGGTCGTCGCGGCGGAGACCGCCGGGCTCGTCGTCGGAGGGCTCGTCGCCCTGCGCTGGCAGCCGCGGCGCGCCCTCTTCATCGGCGTGCTGCTCACCGGAGTGTGCGCGCTCCCGATCGCTCTGCTCGCCGGCGCGCCCTCCGTGCCGCTTCTCGCCGCCGGCTTCTTTCTCGGCGGAATCGCGCTCGAGCAGTTCGGCGTGGCGTGGGACCAGTCGTTGCAGAGCCACGTTCCCGCCGACCGGCTCGCTCGGGTGTACTCGTACGACGCGCTCGGGTCGTTCGCGGCCATCCCGCTCGGCGAGCTGCTGGTCGGCCCGCTCGCCGCGCAGGTTGGCGTGCAGGCCGTGCTGTTCGGCGCTGCAGCCATCATCGTGCTCGCGTGTGCCGGCGCCGCCTTGGTCCCCGCTGTCCAACGACTCGGGACCGACGTCGACACGACGCACCGCGACGTCGACCGCGAGGTGGCGCCGTCGCCCGCCGAGTAGCCCGAATGCGTCAACGCACCCGTTTGATGGGCACGAAGAAGACGATGCACGAGAGGGCCAGCACCCCCGCGATGACGAAGAGCGCGGTGTAACCGAGCGTTCCGATGACGATCGCGCCGACGCCGCCGCCGATCACACCAGACAAGGTGTTCGTCGTGGCGAGGAAGCCGAGGTCGCGCGCTGCGGTCTCTTTGTTCGGCAGAATCTCGACCATGAGCGCCTGATCGACCGACGAGAATGCTCCGAACGCCAACGCGGCGAGCAGGATGTTGACGTACAGCACCCAGGTCTGCGTGCTGAGCAGCAGCACTGCCACTCCCGCGACGAAGAGCACGACACTGACGATGACGGGTGCTTTGCGCCGTCCCAGTCGGTCGGAAAGCGGGCCGGCGATGGCGGTGGCGACGGCCGCCGCCACGGCGAGCAGGATGCCGAGCACTGCGCCCAGTGAGGCCGCCTGTTCGATCGACAAGCCGAAGTGATACCGAAGCTGCTGAGTCTGAGTCTGCACGAGCATCATCAGCCCGACCATGAACACGAGCCGACCGAGATAGACCAACCAGTACTCGCGATCCTTGGGCGGGCGGAAGGTCGACATCATCTCCCGCAGGTTGACGAGCTTCTCACCTGGCTCGCGACGTAGACGCGCGCCAGGGATGGCGAGGACGACGACGAGCATCATCACGACCATGGTCCACGGCAGCACCAGGAATCCGACGCTGAGGTGCCGCACGCCGAAGACCCCGACGAGCACACTCACGACGATGCCGCCGAGCGCCGAGCCGAGCAGCGTGCCGAAGCTCGCGAAGGCGGATGCCCGCCCCATCAACTTCGAGTTCACCCGGTCCGGTAGCAGAGCGGTGTAGCTCGCGAGTGTGGTGTTGAGGCCGATCTGGAAGCCGCAGAAGAGCACGACGACGGCCCAGACCGCCGTGTACGGCACGAAACTCAGCCCCAGGATGCAGATCGCGGCGATGACGGTGCCCGTGATGATCCAGGGATTGCGACGACCCAATCGCGTTCGAGTGTGGTCGGAGACATTGCCGGCGACGACCGCGGCGACGGCCCCGAACAGTGCCCCGAACACATTCGCGGCACCGATCGATGCGTTGGCACCCGCCTCGTCGAGCCGCGCCGTGAAGTTGTATGCCATGAGCCCGGCAACGGCCGACGTCGGGATGGCGGTGCCGAGGATCATCAGCAGGTTGACCGGACCGAACCAGCCCAGACGGGCGACGAACCGACGTTCGCCGAGCTCGTTCGTCGGCGATTCGTCTGATGCGAAGCTGTCGGGTGCCGCGCCCTCCTGAGCGGGCCGGCTGGTCATCTGGTCGTGGGGAGGCGCGGGGACGGGGGCGTCCTGTGACATCGTCGAACTCCATTGTCTGGGATGCAGCGGATAGGGACGACGCAGAATATACCGACTGGTCGATTCTGCGTCCCGGCTAGTATCACCACTTTGGATCTGGAAAATCTACCAACTGGTAACTATGGTGATGGAATGCACCCGCCTCTTCCTGACGGATTCCTCTTCGGCGCCTCCACCTCTGCGCACCAGACCGAGGGGAACAACGTCGCCAGCGACTGGTGGGCGTTCGAGAACGCGCCGGGAAGTCCCGTGACGGAGCCGAGCGGCGATGCCTGCGACAGCTTCCTCCGATGGCGTGAGGACATGGACCTGCTTCGCTCGCTCGGTTTCAACAGCTACCGGTTCAGCGTCGAATGGGCCCGAGTCGAGCCGGTCCGCGGACGCCTCTCGCATTCGGCAGTCGCGCATTACGTCGACATGGTGGAGCACGCCCGTCGTATCGGGCTCGAACCGGTTGTCACGTTGCACCACTTCACGCATCCGCTCTGGTTCATGAGGGATGGTGGCTGGCTCGCCGACGACGCCATCGACAGGTTCGTGCGCTATCTGGATGCCGTCTCACCGGTGATCGACGCCGGTGCCCGGACCGTTGTGACGATCAACGAGCCCAACATCCTGTCGGTCATGCACGCCATCGTGCGCGGAGACGCTGCGCTCGAAGGCGGACTCCTCGGCGGCATCCCCGCCCCCCACCGAGCCACCGCGGAACGACTGGCCGATGCGCACCACGTGGCCGTCGACCACCTGCGGCGACGGCATCCGGGCGTTCGAACGGGGTGGACGGTCGCCAACCAGGCTGTGCAGTCGGCGCCGGGCGGCGGTGCTGTCGCCGACGACTACCGGTACACCAGGGAGGACTGGTTCCTGGAGCACAGCCGAGACGACGACTTCGTCGGCGTGCAGTCCTACACCCGCACGGTCATGGGACCCGACGGCATCGTCCCTGCTGCCGACGACGCCGAACTCACCCTGACCGGCTGGGAGTACTACCCGGCAGCCCTGGAAGAAGCGGTGAGGCACACGGCCACGGTCGCGCCAGGCCTGCCGATCATCGTGACGGAAAACGGTGCAGCGGTCGCGGACGACGAACGGCGCATCGACTACACCCGACACGCGCTCCGCGGTCTCGCCGAGGCGATGGCGGACGGCGTCGACGTGCGCGGCTACCTGCACTGGTCTGCACTCGACAACTACGAGTGGGGTCGCTACGCACCGACCTTCGGTCTGATCGCAGTGGACCGCACGACTTTCGTGCGCACGCCGAAGCCCTCCGCATTCTGGCTGGGCGACCTCGCGCGCAGGGGCATTCTCATCACTGACCATCAGGAGTCGGCGAACCAGGAACACGCATGACCGATCGGGCCGACACCGTCCCGATTCGAATGGCAGACGAGCTCACGGGCGGGCCACGCATGCGGTTCCGCTTGCAAGCGGCATGGGCGGCCGTCGCGGTGCGGCTCAGGGCGCCGGTGTGGATGACGCTTCCCGCGGTCCGTGCCATCGGCCCGCTCCTCGAGGACCGCACGCTTCTGCCGGCGATGGCTGCCCTCGAGCCCGCTGGAGTGCACCGCACCCTGGATGCACGGTACGGCCCCGACCCCGCGGAACTGGTCGACGTGTTCCGACCGGTTGATGCTCACGGACCGCTCCCCACGGTGGTATGGATGCACGGGGGTGGCTGGATAGGCGGCACGAAGAACGACCTCCGCTCCTACCTGGCCGTGCTCGCCTCGCACGGGTTCACCGTGGCCGGCGTCGACTACTCCTGGGCGCCGGAGGCGCACTATCCGACACAGGTCATCCAGGCGAGCAGAGCCGTCGCGTGGCTGCGCTCGCACTCGGCAGAGTTCGGGGCCGACCCCGAGCTGATCATCCTCGCCGGCGACTCCGCCGGAGCCCACATCGCGGCGCAGGTGGCCCGCGCGGCGACGGACGCCGGTTATGCCGAGCGCGCCGGACTCCGGATCGCCGACCTCGAGCGATCGAGCATCCGCGGAGTCGTGCTCACCTCAGGCCCATTCCGTTTGGGGCAGTCGAACGCGGAAGACCCGCTGGGCGGCTTCGGCGACCTGCTGTTGCGTGCATACACCGGGCGCCGCAACTACCTCCGTGTGCCTGCGCTGCGAGCGGCATCGCTGGTGGACGACATGCATGTCTCGTTCCCGCCCGCGTTCATCTCGGCTGGCACCACGGACCCCATGCTGGCCGACTCGCGGGCACTCGCCGGGGCGCTCGTTGCTCGGGGTGTCCCTGTCGTGGAGGCTTTCTTCCCGGCCGACCATGTTCCGGACCTGCCGCACGAGTTCGCAGTCGACCTGCGCCGCGGGGAGGCGCGCGACGTACTCGCCCACATCGTGGACTTCGTGCGTCGCAATACCGTGCGGGAGCCCGGCGCTACCATCGACGAATGACGGATGCGCCCGAAGCGGATGCGGGCGAGCCGCTCACGAAGTCCGCTCCGCCGCCGCGGGCGACGAAGGGGCAGCGCACTCGGCAGCGCATTCTCGGGTCGGCCCTCGACCTCTTCAGGGAACGGGGCTTCCAAGCGGTCTCGCTCCGTGACATCGGCGCACGGGCCGGAATCACCCACGTGACGGTGCTCCACTATTTCTCGTCGAAAGACGAGTTGCTCACTGAGCTCATGGTGCATCGCGACGACGTCGAGCGCGACCACTTGACCGACTTCGTGCGCGCCAACAGCGACCCTGACGACCCTCGCTGGCGGGGTCTGCGCCATCCAGCTCTGCGCTGGTACATGTCCCGGTTGGAGGGCAACGAGACGGAACCCCAGGCGACATCGCTGTTCCTTCGCATTGCCATGGAGGCCACGGCGGAAGACCATTCGGCGCACGATCATTTCGTGCGCCGCTACGAACTGGTGCGCCGGATGCTCGTCGACGCCCTGACCGACGAGCTCACGCAGCACGAAGGCACGGCTGTCGCGGTCTCGCCGACGACAGCCGCCGAACAGCTCATGGCCATCTCCGACGGCACCACCTTCCAGGAGGTGTACTGCGCAGATGCCACGCCCATCGTCGACAGCGCGTGGACGTATCTGCGCCTCATCGGGGTGGCCGAGGAGTCCTGACACGGACGCTTCGCGGGTCTCGATGCGCGTGCGGCGGAGCCTATCGATACTGACCACCGGGGCCCGGGCTCGACCAGCGGGCGCGAGCTAGCGGATGCCCGTTGTCGCGAGCGACAGCATGCGCTTCAGGTCGGCATCCGTTCCACCACGCCGCTGCGCTGCCCACGCGACCGACGACACCAGCGCGAAGACGTCGCGCGGGTCGACGTCGTCGCGCAGCTCGCCGGCGGCCTTCGCCCGGGCGACGAGCACGGAGGTCGTGTCGGTGAGCGGGAAGCAGGAGTTGCGCAGGGGTGAGTCGTCGCGGCGGAACGCCTCGGCGATCGACTCCGGCAGGTTGTCGTAGGTGCGAAGGTGCATGGCGAGCGCGAGCATCCACTCGTGAAGTGCTTCGCCAGGAGCCTCCGATGCCTTCAAGCCGGCGGCGAGGGTGTCGAGCCGGTCGACGCTGTCGCCGAGGGCGGTGGCGATGAGGCTGTCGCGCGTGGGGAAGTGGCGGTACAGGGTGCCGGGGCCGACGCCCGCTCGGCAGGCGATGTCGTCGAGTGAGGTGAGCACACCGTGCTCGGCGAATGCGTCGCTCGCCACCTCGACGATGTGGTCGTAGTTGCGCTGCGCATCGGCCCTCATCGGCCGCG
Source organism: Humibacter sp. RRB41 (assembly GCF_022761015.1). GTDB lineage: Bacteria > Actinomycetota > Actinomycetes > Actinomycetales > Microbacteriaceae > Humibacter. The sequence goes on along the minus strand of NZ_JAKWJQ010000001.1, from coordinate 387,167 downwards.
TCGTTGCGGCTGTCGCGGTACCCATCTCGTTGCTCGCTTTCCCGTGCTGTGTCGCGTCTTCGTGCGGTCCGTGGCCGCCTCTCCTCGCGTTCGCGACCCCATGCTACGCCGGGCCACGAGCGTTCGCCGACGACGAACAGCCACACCATTGACAAAACGGAGACAGTCTCCGTATCGTTGCAGACCTAACAGGAGACTTCCTCCGAATAGCCACCGTACGCCACTAGGGATCGGATCGCCATCCATGTCAGAGGCAACTCTCGAACTTCCTCCAACGGGATCACTGCCGGCGCAGTCGGTCGCCTCCGCTCCGAAGTTCCGCACGCTCGGCCTCGTCGTCGTGTTCGTGACGCAGCTCATGCTGGTGGTCGACGCGAGCATCGTGAATGTGGCGCTGCCCGACATCCAGAAGTCGCTGCAGTTCACGCCGGTCGGCCTGTCCTGGGTCGTCACCGCATACGCGCTGGCCTTCGCGGGCCTGATGCTGCTGAGCGGCAAGGTCGGATCGATGATCGGCGCGAAGCGGGCGCTGATCATCGGCACGCTGGTGTTCATCATCGCGTCTGCCGCCGGCGGGTTCGCTCCGACCGCAACCGTGCTCGTGGTGGCGCGCGTGGTGCAGGGCATCGGCGCCGCGATCGCCGCACCCAGCACGCTGGTTCTGCTGATGGCCAACACCACGCCTGGCAAGCAGCGCAACCGTGCGATGGCGCTGTTCGTGCTGGCCGCGGGAAGCGGCGGCGCCATCGGCCTGATCCTGGGCGGCATTCTCACCACCGGCTTCGGTTGGGAGTGGGTGATGTTCGTGAACGTGCCTGTCGGCATCTTGATCGTCGTCGGGGCCGTCATGTTCCTGCGTGAGACGGAGAAGGAGCACGCGCGGCTCGATGTGGGCGGTGCTGTGGCATCCACCATCGGCATGGTCGCTCTGATCTACGGCTTCACGACCGCGGCGAGCGCCGGCTGGACGGACCCGATCGCACTGGCGTCGTTCGGCATCGCCGTGGTCTCGCTCGTGACGCTCGTGCTCATCGAGCGCAGGCACCACAGCCCCGTTGTTCCGCTCCAGCTCTTCGTCGGACCACGCAACGCGGCACCCCTCGTGGCGATGCTGCTCGTGCCGGCCGGGATGTTCGCGTTCTTCTACTTCATCACCCTGTTCACCCAGCAGGTGCTGCACTTCAACCCGCTGTCGACCGGGCTCGCCCTGCTACCGTTCGTCGTCGTGCTGGTCACCGCGAACCAGCTCGCGCCGAGGTTCCTGCCGCGGGTCGGCGAGTGGGTCGTGGGCGCAGTCGGGCTCGCCCTTCTGGCGGGCGGACTGCTGTGGCTGAGCAGGCTGGACTCGCACGACACGTTCGTCACGGGCATCCTCGGCCCGATCATCGTGATGGGCGCCGGGGCCGGCCTGACCTTCGCCCCCATCACCTCTGTGGTGATGAACCGCGCGCCGGAGGAGCACGTGAGTGCGGCATCCAGCGTGCTGCAGACCATGCAGCAGCTCGGCGGATCCATCGGCGTCGCCGCGCTCACCACGGTGTTCGTCTCGGTGACGGCGACCAGCGGAGAGACCGGAGGCGTGGCGGCAGCGGTGCTCGGGGGCGCGGCCTTCGTGTTCATCGCATTCGTGCTCTTCGCGCTGTGGGGCAGCAGGGTGCGCGCCGACAGCGACCGCGAGGCGGCGCCGCAGGTGCACTGAGCCTCGACCCACCCCGTTGACCCGGCACTGTATTGCTGAGCGGGCCTTCAATTCACGTGAATACGGGGGCCGCTCGGCAATACAGTGCCGGGTCGACGTTCGCGGGTTCTTCTCCGTCGGGGGAACGAGGTCCGGGATACCGGACAGCTTCGGGGGGCGACTCGCGGCGCGACGCGCACACTGGTGATGTGACCGTGTACGTGTCAGCGCTGGAGCTGTTCTCAATCGGCATCGGCCCGTCCAGCTCGCATACCGTCGGCCCGATGCGGGCCGCCCGTCGCTTCGCGTCCGCCCTCGAAGACCGGGGACTGCTCGCCGACGTGACCCACGTCACGTGTGTGCTCTGCGGCTCGCTCGCCGCGACCGGCGTCGGTCACGGAACCCCTGATGCGGTCGTCGCCGGACTCGCCGGACTCGAGCCGGAGACGTGCGATCCCGACGACGTGCACGGCGCCTGGGCGAGCGCCACCGGCCACGGCGCTCTGACACTCGCCGGGGGGCCGACCGTGTCGTTCGACACCTCCGACATCACGTTCGAACCCCGCACCAGGATGCCCGAGCACCCGAACGCGCTCATCCTGCGCGCGTACACTTGCGACCGGTCGGCACACGACCGAGGGGCGGCACCTGCCTTCGAGCAGACCTGGTTCTCGATCGGCGGCGGCTTCGTGCGGCTCAAGGAAGAGTCCACGACGGACGAACCTGCCACCGCGGACGAACCTGCCACCGCGACCAAGCCCGCTGCCGCCACCGACGATGAGCCTCGCGCTGACGAGTGGGCGTACTCCAACGCCGCCGAGTTGCTCTCGCTCTGCGCGCGTGAGGGCATCGACATGTGCGACGTCGCCTGGAGGGCTGAGCTCCGGGCGCGGAGTGCAGCCGACGTGCGTTCGGGACTGGATGCCATCTGGCTCGCCATGCACGGCAGCGTGGAGCGCGGGCTCGTCACGGGCATCCGCGAGCTGCCTGGCGGCCTTCACGTTCCGCGCCGCGCCGCGGCCATGCGCGAACGACTCGAGGCGGCACCCGCTGACCTCCCTGACCTCGCCGGCGAGTGGATGCGCGCCTTCGCCCTCGCCGTGAACGAGGAGAACGCCGCCGGCGGACGCGTCGTGACGGCGCCGACGAACGGTGCGGCCGGCATCCTGCCCGCCGTGCTCGAGTACCACATGCGGTTCAACCCGCGGGCGACGGATGCCGACGTTCAGCGCTTTCTGCTGACCGCGGCGGCCGTGGGCGGCATCCTCAAGGCGAACGCCTCGATATCTGGTGCCGAGGGCGGATGTCAGGCCGAGGTCGGATCCGCCTGCGCGATGGCCGCCGCTGGGCTGTGCGCCGTGCTCGGCGGAACGCCGGCGCAGGTGGAGAACGCGGCGGAGATCGCGGTCGAGCATCACCTCGGGCTCACCTGTGATCCGGTCGGCGGGCTGGTGCAGATTCCGTGCATCGAGCGCAACGCCATCGCGTCGTCGACCGCGGTCTCGGCCGCGCGACTCGCCCTCAACGGCGACGGCCGGCACATCGTGCCGCTCGACGTCGCCATCGAGACCATGCGCCAGACCGGCGCCGACATGAGCGACATGTACAAGGAGACGAGCGCCGCCGGACTCGCGGTCAACGTCGTCGAGTGCTGAGGCTGCCGCCTGCTTTCGGCTCGTAGTCTGCCAGCCCATCCATGGGGCGCCGGAATAGGATGCCCCGTGCATGCGTTCGCATGCAGTGACCGTGCGAGAGCGCGGCAGCGGCAGCGTCGCCGACACACTTATCCGCACCATCATCGAGGAGTCCCGTGTCCCTGACGCTCGACAACGACCGCACCGCCCAGACCAGCACCCCGATCAACGAGGTGCTCGCCAACCGCTTCAGCCCTCGTGCCTACGACTCGGATGTCGCTGTCGACGAGACGAAGCTCGTCGCCGCTCTCGAGGCGGCACGCTGGTCCCCGTCCGCCGCCAACACGCAGCCGTGGCGCTTCATCGTCGCCCGCCGTGGAACTCCCGAGTTCGACACGATCGTCGCGAACCTGATGGGCTTCAACCAAGTGTGGGCCGTGAACGCCGGAGCACTCATCGTCGGGCTCGCGGAGAACGTGAACGCCGAGGGCCAGCCGATGCGCTGGGCGCAGTACGACCTCGGTCAGGCGCTCGCGCACTTCAGCGTGCAGGCACACCACGAAGGGCTGCACGTGCACCAGATGGGCGGCTTCGAGGTGAACGGCATCCGTTCGGCCTTCGGCGTCGAGGACCGCTTCGAACCGATCAGCATCACCGCTGTCGGGCTGCTGGGCGATGTCGAGAGCCTGCCCGAAAGCACCCGCGACCGCGAGCGCGCGCCTCGCACGCGTCGTCCGCTCGACGAGATCCTGATCGTCAACGCGTAGTCTTCCCGCCACTCACGTGGCGTAGTTCCGCGCCGCCGCCGGATGCCCTTGCGGCGGCGGCGCGTGTCAGTCGTTCGAATCGCGCTCAACTGTCCGAACGACCTCAGCTGTTCGAACGAGCTCAGCCGTCATCGCCCTGATCGTTGCCGTTCTTCTTGTTCTTCTTCTGCTTCTCGTGCCCGTGGCCGACCTTGGTCGGCGCGGGCACCGTCGTCTCGGTCGGTGAAAGCGTCGGAGATACCGTCACGATGACGGTGGGGAGCGGAACGGGCTGCGCCTGACGCTGTTGGGCATCCAGCGAGGTCCATACGACGGCTCCGGCGATGACCACCGCAGCGGCGAGCGCGACAGCGAGCACCACGGCAAGGCGTCGGCGGTGCGGGTGCTTCGCGGTCGGTGCCGATTGCTCGACCTCGTCGGCGGACGACATGCGCATGGTCGGCGCATCCTGCGCTGACGGCAGCGGCAGCGTGGGCATGATCACCGTCGACTGCTCATCGATCGCCGGCAAGTCTCCGCTTCGGCGCAGCGATTCGACGGATGCCGCGACCTGCGCCGCCGACGGACGCTCGCCGGCATCCCGCGCCATCATCGACCCGAGCAAGTCGTTCCAGCCGACCGAGAGCCCCGAAGGCAGAACCGGATCCCGCGCGAGCCGGGCGACGCTCGACTCCACCGTGGATCCAGGAAACTCCCGGCGACCCGTCAAGCACTCCAAGACGACCAGGCCGAGCGAGTACACATCGGTCGCCGGTCCGACCTGGCCACCGGACACCTGCTCCGGGCTGAGATAGGCGGCGGTCCCGAGCACCATGCCGGCCGTCGTCAACTGCTCATTCCCGCTGAGCTGGGCGATGCCGAAGTCGACCAGCATGATCGAGCCGCCGGCATCCTCGATCAGGATGTTCTCCGGCTTGATGTCTCGATGCACGATTCCCCGCGCGTGCAGGTAATCGAGAGCCTGGCCGAGCTCGGCTGCCACACGCACGGCGAGATCCCGGTCGGGTCCGAGTCGATCGATCCGCCTGCGCAGCGACTCACCCTCGATCAACTGCATCACGAGGAACGCGGGATGCCTGCCCTCGGCATCATCCGGCCACTCGGCATCGAAAAGCGTGACAAGGTGCGGATGGCTCGCCGACGCGAGAACACGCGCCTCGCGCAACCGGCGCTTGCGATCCGACGCGATGGCGCCGTCTGCGCTGAAGACCTTGACCGCCACCGGTCGCCCGAGCTTCTCGTCCCAAGCGCCGTAGACCGTGGACATTCCGCCGCGCCCCAGCGCATCGGCCAGTCGATAACGTCCGGCCAGCAGCACAGAGGGTGCGGCATCGGGGTCAGACATCCGCCACCTCCCGATCAGCTCTCCACTTTACGGGTCGTGGCGGCGAGGCTTCTCAGGCCACCAGCCGGCCGATCGTGTTGGCCCAACCCTCTCGCATGCCGACGGCGACCCAGGATGCGATCTCCTCGTCGGTCATGGATGTCGGGAATGCGCAGGTGAAGACGTGCTCGGTCTGCGAGCCGTCGCCGACCGGCGCCAGAGCGATCGTGCAGACGATGCGCCGCTCCGGCGGGATCTCGTCGAGGTCGGGCCAGCCGCCGCTTGCGCCCCACTCGAAGACGATCCGCTCGCCGGGCACGAGTTCGAGATAGCGCCCTCCCGACCAGTAGCGCTTGTCCTCGCTCTCGTCCATCATCACGCGGAAGACTCCGCCCGGTCGCGCGTCGGCCTCGATGTGCTCGTCGGGAACGGGTCGGCCCGGATTGAAGAACCAGGCGAGGTGAGCCGCGTCTGTCCAGGCGCGGTAGGCAAGCTCCGGCGAGGCATCCAGTACACGGGTCAACGTGAACCCGCGGGTCGCCTCGGTCAGAGTCTGGCCGAAGAGTGTCGTGGTCATGATCATTCCTCCGTTGTGGTCTTCATCGACTTCAGATGGGTTTCGAGCGCATCGAAGCGCTGGTCGAAGAACGCGCGATACGGTGCGAGCCAGGCGTCCGCTTCTTCGAGCCGGGCCGCGTGCAGATGCACGGTGCGCCACTGGGCGTTGCGCTCCTTGCCCACCAGTCCGGCCCGCTCGAGCAGCGTGATGTGCCGCGAGACGGTCGCCAGCGAGAGGTGGAACGGAGCCGCGAGCTCGCCGATGCTCGCCGGCCCTTCGGCCAGCCGCGCAAGGATCGAACGTCTGGTCGGGTCGGCGAGCGCGAAGAACACGGTGCTGAGTTGGTCACTCGCTGCATCCGGCATATTTACACCATAGCGTAATTACGCGCTAGCGTAAATGCGCATCACCCGTCGGCTCTTGTCGTGGCGTGCGTCAGCGCCCGCCGGCCACCCGCAATGTCGTCGCGGTCACGTACGACGCGTCTTCACTGAGCACCCATTGCACGGCGGACGCGATCTCATCCGCCGCAGCGGGGCGTCCGATCGGAATGCCGGGAGTCATCCGCTCGACTCGGCCCGGATCGCCGGTCGTCGCGTGCAACTCCGTGTCGACGAGCCCCGGCGCAACGGCGACGACGCGGATGCCGAGGGGCCCGACCTCTTTGCCGAGCCCCATCGTGAACGCGTCCACCGCAGCCTTCGCCGCCGCGTAGTGCGCATACTCGCCAGGGCTGCCGATCGTTGCCGCTCCCGACGAGATGTTAACGATGACGCCGGCCGTGCCGCTGCGCGTGAACTCCTGCACCGCTCGCCGGCAGCCCAGCACCGTCGCGGTGAAGTCCACGTCGATCGTTCGCCTGATCTCGTCGACGGGCGTCGCGGCGAGCCGTGCGAAGCGCGTCGTGACCGCCGCGTTGTTGACGAGGGCGTCGAGGCGGCCGAAGCGTTCGCGCGCCACAGCGAAGGGCGCTTCGATGCCGTCATCGTCGCCCAGGTCCGCCTGCACGAATTCGACCGACGCACCCGCTTCGCGAGCGGATGCCGCGACCCGCTCCGCAGCATCCGCATCCGTCCGGTACGTGGCGACGACGTCGTACCCCGCCCGTGCCAGACGCAGCACGATCGCAGCTCCGATGCCGCGGGAGCCGCCGGTCACGATCGCGACCGGGCGGGCATCCTCTTGACGGGCGTCGCTCACGGACGCAGCAGGGACTTGATCGCGCGACGCTCGTCCATCGCCGCGTAGCCCTCGGCCACCTCGGACAACGGCAGCTCGAGATCGAAGACCCGCCCCGGCTCGATCGAACCGTTCAGGATGTCCACCAGCAGCTCGTCCGCGTAGTTGCGCACCGGAGCCATGCCGCCCGCCACCTTGGTGTTGTTGTCGAACAGCTGGCGCACGGGCAGCTGCGGCCCGCCGTTCGGCACTCCGACGTAGCCGACGAAGCCACCTGGGCGCACGGAGCGCAGCGCCTGATCCATCGATTCGGCGGTGCCGACCGCTTCGACCACCGCGTCAGGGCCGATGCCGCCGAACATCTCCTTGACGATGCGCGCACCCTCTTCGCCGCGCTGCTCGACGATCTCGGTCGCACCGAAGTCGCGGGCGAGCTGCTGGCGCTCGGGGTTGCGTGACATGGCCACGATGCGGGATGCCCCGAGCCGCTTCGCCGCGACCACGGCGCACAGCCCGACGGCGCCGTCGCCGACCACGGCGACCGTGCTGCCCTCGTGCACCTCGGCGACGTGCACGGCGTGATGGCCGGTGCCCATGACATCCGCGAGGGTGAGAAGGTGCGGAACCAGCGCGTCGGTCAGGCGATCCTGCGGCACGACGACGAGGGACCCGTCGGCGTGCGGCACACGTACGAGCTCGGCCTGGCAGCCGTGATACCAGCCCAGCTCGAGGCACGACGAGCTGAAGCCGTTGCGGCAGTTCTCGCACGTGTAGTCGCAGTCGTAGAACGAGGCGATCACGAAGTCGCCGTCCTCGATCCCCGAGACGGCGGCGCCGGTGCGCTCCACGATGCCGACGAACTCGTGACCCATGCGCCGCGGGCGCTCGGTGGGGACGACACCGCGGTAGCCCCACAGATCCGAACCGCAGACGCACGAGGCGACGACTCGCACGATCGCATCGTGCCCCGTCGTCAGCTCGGGGTCCGGCACATCTTCGAGGCGAACGTCACGTTCGCCGTACATCACAGTCGCGCGCATGCTTCGAGCCTAGGACGACGCGTCGGCCACAGCCGTAGTCGCAGACGCACACCCTCACCACAACAGCGCCATTTGCGCTGTCGTGGTGATGGCGCGAACATTTGGCCGTCCTGCACACGACGGCCATCGACCGCGACACGCCGTTCAGGTTTGAGAAACTGCGAAATCCGAGGCGCCGGGGTCTTTCGCTCGCCCCGTTGTCGGCCCTAAGGTGACGTGCAGACTTTGTCGATTAACGCTGGGGGAGCGACGACATGGGGAAACGAAACATTGGGGGACCGCGCGCGGTGACGCGCCGCACCGTCATCCTGGCCGGGTCGCCGCAGTACGCCGGGGTGGCCATGGCCGGAACGATCGTGCCGGCCGTCGCGCAGGCATCCGAGCCGCTACGGGACGACTACGCGGATGCCGTCGGCGCACATTTCGACGCCGCCAGCGAGTACGGGCACTTCGCCCTCACCCTCGCGTCGGTCGAGTCGCTCGGCAACGACCGAGCGGATTCCGACACCCGCTTCGGCCTCATGTTCACCGTCAGCTCCGCACGTCCGCCCGCCGGTGTGTACCGGCTCTGCGCGACGGAGAAACCCGACCTCCCCGACGCCCAGCTGTTCATCGCCGCCTCAGCGCGCCCGCGCCGCTCGTCGTCCCGTCGCCTCGCCGGTCGGCGTCCGTGATAGCCACAGATCAACTGCGGTACCGGCCGGTCGCCGACAGCGACGGCCCCGCCCTCTTCAGGCTCTTCCAGCAGGTGTATGCAGACGAGATCGCGACGCTCGCCGTCGACGCGGGAACGCGGGATGCGCTGGCATCGATGCAATACGTCGAGCAGCGGATGCGCGTGCGTGCGGAATTCCCGGACGCCGTCGACCTGGCGATCGAGTGCGACGGCACACTCTGCGGGCGCCTGCTCACCGTGATGCGCGGCGGGGGCATCCAGCTCGTGCAGCTCTGCGTGCTCGGCGATCACCGCGGCCGCGGAATCGGCACCCGTGCCATGCACCGTCTTGCACGCATCGCCGACGAGCACCGATGCCAGATCTGGCTACCGGCCGACGCCGGCAGTCAGGACTGCCGCGGCTTCCTCGAGCGGGTCGGGTTCACCGTGACCGGTCGCGCCGGACGGTTGCTCGTCGTGCCGCGCGCCGACGTCGCGGCCTGACGCCCGCCGGCGACGTCCGGTGCTGTGGAACTCCGGCCCGTGCGTCGTGTGAACTTCTCCTCGCGCTCGGTCCTGGCGATCAGCGCACGCCGCAGCCGCCATGCCGCGAACACCGCCACAAGGCTGATCGCGAGGTGGATGCCGAGGAACGCGTCCGCCAGCCCGGCCCCGAGCAGCACCCCTGCCACGAGCGGTCCGGCCGCCGAGAACGCGGTCTGCAGCGCGGCGACGGTGCCGAGCGTCTGCCCCACCATCCCCTTCGGCGCGAGCGAGGCCGTGAGCGGGTTGAGCACCGGGCTGTAGATCGTCTCGCCGACGGCGAAGACGCCGTACGTCATGACGAACAGCGCAGAGGCGATGCCCGGCATGAACTGCGCGGCCGAGAGGATGACCCATGAAAGCGCCCAGATACCGCCGACTGCCATGAGCAGCACCGGCGCGGTGCGCTTGGCCGTGAGCTTCACGACGACGACCTGGATAGCGACGATCACGAGGCAGTTGACCGCCGCCGCCGTGCCGATCGCCGACGGATCCACGCGCAGCGTCGTCAGCGCGTATGCCGGCAGGCCGGACTCGAACTGGGCATAGAAGCCGAGCGCGAGCGTGACCGTGACGATGGCCGTCCACCGCATGGCGGGCTCGGCGAAGATCGCGCGCAGGGCGCCACCGACGCGCCGGCCTCCGGCATCCGCTTCGTCTCGGTCGATGACCGCGATCGCACCGGTCTCGGCCTCCACAGCGCCGACCGAGCGAGCGGATGCCTGCGCCGCGGCATCCGAGGCCGCCCGCGCGCCTGCGATCGGCGTACGACCCGCCCAGAACCGTGCTCCGGCGAGCCCGATGATCCCGGACGCCAGCACGAAGCCGGCCGCCGCCATCAGAAATCCGATGTCGAGGCCGTTCGTGCGGTTCAGGTCGACGACCAAGCCGGCGAGGAACGCGCCGGCGGCCATGCCGAGGGACTCACCGGTGAACTTGTAGGCGAAGATCTTGCGACGATCGGCGCCGGACGACCAGTTCAGCGCGAGCACCTGCTTCGCGGGAACGGCAGCCGAGAGGCCGAGGCCGAACACGAGCATCCCGGCCAGGAACAGCGCTGGCTGGTCGACGAAGACCAGGGACCCGACGGCCGCAGCGCCGATCAGTTGCGAGACGACGACAACGGTGACGGGGTTGAAACGGTCGGCGAGGCGACCCGCCAACGGCGCCGCGACCAGAGCGCCGACCGAGAACAGTGAGGATGCCCCGGCCGCGACGAGCGCACCCCATCCGCGGGTGTCAGCGGCGTAGGCGTACTGATAGGGGAGCACGGCACCCCACCCCAGTGATCCGATGGCTGATGCGAGCACGAGAAGCATCGCGCGCATGATGGCACCTCCTCGTGGCGCTGGTAAGACTTCGACGACGTAGGATTCGAACACGAACTGTTCGACATCGAAATATTAGCAACCGAAGTAGACATGCGAGAATTCCCGTATGGCGAAAAAGACACCGAGCGCACCGGAGCTCCACCGCCAGGCGGTCGCGACCTACGTCGCAGCGGGCGGCGAAGAATCGGTCCAGCGCGTGATCACGGCGGTGCAGAGTCTCACGAAGAAGCTCGACCAGTGGTACGACAGACAACTCGCCGACCTCGATGTCGCCGCCGGTGAGTGGTCGGTGGTCACCGCACTGGCGAAGGCAGGCGAATCGCTGACGCCGAGTCAGCTCGCGGACCTCACGAACGTGGCACCGTCATCCATGACGCATCGCCTCGACAAGCTGGCCGAGCGCGGGCTCATCGAACGCACGCCGGATGCCGGCAATCGCACCCGCATCTTCATCAGCCTCACCGACGAGGGCTGGCAGCTGTTCAGTCTCGCGATCCGAGGGTCGGATGTCGTCGAGTCCGACGTGCTCCAAGACCTCAGCGACGCCGAGCGCGCCGAACTCGCGCGCCTGCTCGAGGTGGTGATCGCGAGGCTCGACGACGTCGACGCCTAGCGGCGACTCCCCGCCGATCGAGTAGTGCCCGCTCCGCGCTACTCGACCATCGGCGGAGCGTCGGTGCCGAGGAGCCGCTGCAGGGCATCCTGCACGTCGGCGATGCGGTCGCCGCCCACGAGGGATTCCCACTGAGCCCGGAGCTCGTCGAACACCGCCTCGCCGTCGCGCATGAGCGAGTGGCCGCGATCCGTCACCACCAGGCGCGCTCGTCGACCGTCGCCCGGATCGGGGCTGCGACGAACGTAGCCGCCCTCTTCCAGAGCCGCGACGGTCTTCGCTGCCGCCTGCTTCGAGACCGACGTGCGTCGACCCACCTCGGAGACCGACCCGGCGCCGGCCGCCACGGCACGCAGCGCGAAATCATGGGCGGGGCGGACCCCGGGGTAACCGCGCTCGGCGAGCCGGAGAGTCGCCTCCTCTGCCATGAAGCGGAACCCAGCGAGAAGCAGCAACGCCAGGTCGGCACCACCTCGAGACATGCGCCAATCGTAGCGACATCGATCAGATCGACAATATGGTTGTCTATATCGTGAATCTGTGACAACCTGGTTGTCTTACTTCCGTAGTTCGCCAGGAGGCGCAGATGAAACCCGACCGAACAACCATCGCCGGCGTGCGGCACGAGACCGCGGCGGTCAATGGCACGCGCCTGCACTACGTCACAGCCGGAGACGACGGCACTCCGGTGCTCCTCGTGCACGGATTCCCCGAAACGTGGTGGGCGTTCCGCAAGCTCATCCCGCTTCTCGCCGCACATCACCGCGTCTACGCGGTCGACCTGCGTGGATTCGGCGATTCGGATGTCGCCGATGAGAACTACTCGAGCGCAGTCGCCGCCGACGATCTTCACGCGCTGATCGAGCACCTGGCCGTTGGGGCGATGCATGTGGTGGGACAGGATGTCAGCGGCGGCACGGTCTTCCGGCTCGCCGCGACGCATCCCGGCGACGTCATCGGCCTCACCGCGATCGAGTCCGGCATCGCGGGCTTCGGGGCAGAGCACCTCGCGGATGTCACTCATGGTGGTGTCTGGTACATCGGTGCCCTGGCATCCCCCGGCGTCGCCGGTCTTCTCTTCGAGAGGCAAGCGAGCGCCTTCATCGGGGAGTATCTGTACCCGCTCTACGGAGTATCCGCTGCGGCAGTCGGCCCCGACGACGTTACCGAGTTCGCTCTCACCTACGGCAGGGCCGGCGGATTCTCGGGTGCCGCGGGACTCTACCGTGGCATGCTCACGGAGGGGGACGAGCTCCGCGCGCTTGCACAGAGCGTTCCCCTGCGGATGCCGGTGACCACAATCGGCTCCCGCGGCGGCGGCTTCACCCATGCGGCGTTCCGCAGCGTCGCCACGCAGGAGCCGACCGCCGTCCAGCTGGACGGCGTCGGCCACTACGTCGCGCAAGAGGCTCCGGCGGCGCTGGCGGACGTTCTTCTCGAGACGTTCGCCACCACTACTCGACAGCGCCCCCGCTGATCCAGTAGCGCCCGCGCAGCGGACGCGTATCGAGGTCCTCCAGTGCAACCGCGAACGGGTCTCGATACGCGTGCGGCTTCGCCGCGCGCTACTCGACCAACGGGAGGCGCTACTCGACGGGGGTGACCTCGAGGTGGTCGCCGTCGACCGCGAGATCGACGCGCACGACGCTGCCGTCTCGGATGCGCCCCTCCAGCAGGGAAGTCGCGAGACGGTCGTCGATCTCATGCTGCATCAGGCGTCGCAACGGACGCGCCCCGTAGATCGGGTCGTAGCCGCGCTCGGCGAGCCAGGAACGGGCATCCGGTGTGACACCCAGCTCGAGACGACGCTCATGCAGCCGCGCCTGCAGCCGGTCGATGTAGAGCGAGACGATCTCGCCGAGCTCTTCCTCACTGAGCGCCGAGAACACCACGATGTCGTCGAGCCGGTTGACGAACTCGGGCTTGAACGCCTGACGCACGAGCGCCTGCACCTCGCCCTCCTTCTCGGTCCATGACAACGACGGATCGACGAGCACCTGCGATCCGAGGTTCGAGGTGAGAATCAGGATGGTATTGCGAAAGTCGACAGTGCGACCCTGGCCGTCGGTGAGACGTCCGTCGTCGAGCACCTGCAGCAGAATGTCGAACACCTCCGGATGCGCCTTCTCGACCTCGTCGAGCAGGATCACGCCGTAGGGACGGCGACGCACGGCCTCGGTGAGCTGTCCACCCTGCTCATATCCGATATAGCCGGGAGGGGCGCCGACCAGACGCGAGACGGTGTGCTTCTCGCCGTACTCCGACATGTCGATGCGCACCATGGCGTGCTCGTCGTCGAAGAGGAACTCCGCGAGCGCCTTCGCCAGCTCGGTCTTGCCGACGCCCGTCGGACCGAGGAAGAGGAACGACCCGGTCGGCCGATTCGGGTCGCTGATGCCAGCGCGGGAGCGACGCACGGCATCCGCCACCGCGTGCACCGCACGCTTCTGGCCGATCAGTCGCTTGCCGAGCTCGTTCTCCAGGTTCAGCAGCTTCTCGGTCTCGCCCTGCATGAGGCGCCCGACCGGGATGCCCGTCCACGCCGCGATCACCGCCGCGATGTCTTCTTCGGTGACCTGTTCGTTCACCATGCGCGGCTCGTCCGGCGCATCCTCGGCCTGCTCGGCCTCCGCGAGATCGCGCTCGAGCTGCTTGATGGTCTCGTATTCGAGCTTGGATGCCTTGGCATAGTTCGCCTCGCGCAGCGCGCGATCCCGCTCGGTGACCGCTCCGTCGAGCTTCTTCTTGAGGTCGCCGACGCGGTTGAGGCTCATTCGCTCACGAGCCCAGCGCGCCTCGAGCTCCGAGAGCTCGCGCTCGTGGGTGACGAGCTCCTCGCGCAGCTTGGCGAGACGCTCCTTCGACGCGTCGTCCTTCTCCTTCTTGAGGGCGAGTTCCTCGAGCTTCATACGGTCGACCTGGCGCTTGAGCTGGTCGATCTCGACCGGCGACGAGTCGATCTCCATCTTCAGGCGGCTCATCGCCTCGTCGATCAAGTCGATCGCCTTGTCGGGCAACTGCCGCGACGTGATGTAACGGTTGGACAGTGCTGCGGATGCCACCAGCGCGGCATCCGAGATCGTCACGCCGTGGTGCGCCTCGTAGCGCCCCTTGAGCCCACGGAGGATCGCGATCGTGTCCTCGACGCTCGGCTCGCCCACGTACACCTGCTGAAAGCGTCGCTCGAGCGCGGCATCCTTCTCGATGTACTCGCGATACTCGTCGAGTGTCGTCGCACCGATCAGGCGCAACTCACCGCGCGCGAGCATCGGCTTGAGCATGTTGGATGCCGCGACCGACCCCTCGCCACCGCCGGCACCCATGAGCAGGTGCAACTCGTCGACGAACGTGATGACCTCGCCGTTCGACTCGTCGACCTCTTTGAGCACCGCCTTGAGCCGCTCCTCGAACTGGCCGCGGTACATCGCGCCTGCAACCAAAGCGGAGATGTCGAGCGACACCAGCCGCTTGTTCTTCAGCGACTCGGCGACGTCGCCCGCGACGATGCGCTGAGCGAGGCCCTCGACGACGGCCGTCTTGCCGACGCCGGGTTCGCCGATCAGCACCGGGTTGTTCTTGGTGCGCCTCGTCAGCACCTGGCTGACGCGACGGATCTCGGAGTCGCGACCGATCACGGGATCGAGCTTGCCCGCCTTGGCAAGCTCCGTGAGGTCGATTCCGTACTGTTCGAGCGCGCTCTTCTGGTCCTCCTGGCTGGAGGGTGCACCCTGCATGTTCGCCATCTGTGTCCTGTCCTTCCCGCATGGTGGCGGATGTCTGTGAGAGTTCCGGATGCCGCAACCGATCCGTCCGGTCCAGCTCGGCCCGACGGGGACCTCGCTCCAACACCGCACGAACGACAGCATGCCGAAAACTTGAGTCTGATTAACTCAACTTTAGCGAGCGGCCGAGTATTCCGCTATCGATCACGCGGCATGGACATCCGCTCGCCGGTCATTCCGCGGAGCGACGACGACACCCGATCGTCACCGCGACGACGCCGAGGACCAGCGCGATGGTGCCGACGCCGAGGAACGGCCACGCGTCGCTTCCGGAATCGGCGAGTGACGGTCCGCCCGAGGTCGGCGGCGTCGCCGCTGCCGCGGGCGGCGTCGGGGTAGGAGTAGGCATCGAAACGGCCGCGGATACGACGTCGATGGTGAGCGCGATGTCGGCCGTTCCCGCCGAGGTCGTCACCGACTCGGTGACCTGGTAGGTCCCCGAGTTGGTTGGGGTACCCGCGATGGTGCCCGTCGCGGGATCGAGCGAGAGCCCGGTCGGCAGCACTCCTGCCGTGATGGCGTACGTGCCTCCCGTCGCGTTCGTGACGGTCGGGGTGAACGAATAGCCTTGCCCGACCGTGGCCGCGGTCGGGGTGCCGGCGATGGTCGGCTGGCAGATGTCGTTCGCCTCGAAGGAGAAGTCCTGGATGGTCCAGGTCGGGCTCTCCCGCGTGTCGAGGGACAGGATCGCGGCGACACCGGCCACCGGCTGCGGGTCGTCGAAAGTCGCCGTGAAGGTCTCGGCGACGTTCGGGATGGCGACTCCCGCCCCACCCGGATAGCCCGCCGGGTGGAAGAGGTTCGCCGAATAGGTGACGTCGTCGTCGACGGATGCCTGGGAGTCGTTGCTCAACGCCAAGGTCATCGCGCCGGGATTCGGGGTCGCTGCCGATCCGCCGAAGAGGACCGTCAGGGAGACGCCGAGAATCTCACGCGTGCATCCGGCCGGAGCACCCGGCGGGAGCACGGCGCCGGCACGGGCGGTCTCGGTCGTTGCGGGCAGCGTCGAGAAGTCGAGAGCGTCGGGGAACGTGACCGACCCCGGGGTACCCCAGCTCGAACCGGACCCCGCGGGGAGCACCGCAGGGTCGGCATCCGTGTACTGGGCGGCCGGCACGGTGCTTGTCGCCGCGAACGCGGCTCCCGATTGACCGAGCACGACCAATGCCGTGCACACCAGCCCGAGGCCGCCCAAACCTGCCCACCGCGCACCGCGCATCTTCACGTCTACCCCCGTCGTAGCGTCCCCGGTCAACATACCCCGGGAGGTGTCAGCAGCACACGAGTCGGGACTGTGACGATCTCCGCTTTCGTTTCGGCGTCCGGGTGTCGTCTCAGCGCTTGTTGCGGTAGATGAGCACCGTCGGCGGAGCGAACACGATCGTGAGTGCGGCCGCGGCAACGAGCACCCAGATGATCTGGTCACCGGCGGCAGTGCCGTTCATCAGACCGCGCTCGGCGGTCACGAGCTGCGTGATCGGGTTGACGTTCACGAATGCGTGCAGCCATCCGGGAAGAGTGTTCGGGTCGACGAAGATGTTGCTGGCGAAGGTCAAGGGAAACAGGATGAGCATGCCGACGAGGAGCGCACCGACGAGGCGCCGTGACTCGAGGCGCGTCCGCACGCGAACAGCGACGAAACATGCTCCACCGCGGAGAACCCGACAGTCAGCGACGCCTGTGAGGCTCCTTGTGAGACGGGATGCCGTGCGGTCGGGCACCGACCTCCGGCGTCGGGGCCGTCCGAGGAGCCTGCGAGGATGGGCAGATGCCTCATGTCGTCGCGCTCTACCGCTACCCCGTGAAGGGCTTCACTCCCGAATCACTGGATGCGTTGACCGTGCAGACGGACGGCCGGATCGCCGGAGACAGGGTGCTCGCGTTTCGCTTCGCCGCGGCCGCGACGCCCGAGGACCGGGATGGTTTGGATTATTGGCCCAAGTCGAAGGGGCTGGCTCTGGAGTCGTTCCCTGGGCTCGCCGCGTTGCGCCTGGCGTACGACGACGCGACCGCGCGCGTGCGGATCGAGCATGATGGCAAGACTCTGGTCGAGGGAGGGCTGGACGAGGACGGCCGCGCCGCGATCACCGAGGCCGTGACCGCGTTCGTGCTCTCCTCTCCCGAGGGCAAGCGCCTGGCCCGGCCCGGGCGGCTTCCGTTGACGCTCGTCGGCGATGGTGTCCGGTCGCGCTTCCAGGACCGGTCGCGCGGTTACGTTTCGGTGCACAGCCGGGCGAGTGTAGGTGCGCTGAGTGCCGCACTTAGGCAGACCATCGACGACCGTCGGTTTCGCTCGAACGTGGTGATCGATGGCGTGGAGGCGTGGGGCGAGCTGAGCTGGGAGGGCGAGGTCCGCATCGGCGACGTGCGTCTCGCCGCGGCCGGCCCGATCGTGCGGTGCCTCGCGACGCACGCGAACCCCGACAGCGGAGCACGGGATGCGAAGGTGCTGACCACGCTGACCGGCCGCCTCGGTCAGCGAGAGCCGACGCTCGGCCGCCTGCTCATCCTCCCCGGTGCGAGCGGCACGGTCGGCGATGGGTCCGGCATCGGAGGCACGATCCGGGTCGCCGACGAGGTCGTCATCGGCTGAATCCGACGCCGTTCTCGCCAGCGCCCGCCACCGCTCGGGTCCCACAACTCCGTCTGCTGCAGATTCGGCTTCGGGACGCCGAATGTACCCAGCGGCCCCGCACAGAATGCAACTGTCCCTAGAGTCGAGGCATGCGTACACCTACTCTGCGCGAATCGCAGTTGACCGGGCTCGGACACTACCAGCCGAAGCGCGTGCTCACCAACGAAGAACTGGCCAGGAGCGTCGACACGAGCGACGAGTGGATCCGCACTCGCACCGGCATCCGAGAGCGACACATCGCGGGGCCAGACGAGACCGTCGCGTACATGGCCACCGAGGCCGCACGCATGGCCCTGGCAGACGCCGGGCTCGACACCGTCTCGTTGGTGGTCGTGGCGTCGACAACGCTCGTGGACCGCACACCGTTCACCGCGGCACGCGTCGCCGCGAATCTCGGGATGCCGGGGCCTGCCGTCATCGACATCAACACGGCCTGCTCCGGCTTCGAACACGCCGTCGCCATCGCCGATCAGGCGATCAGCGCCGGCACGGCGGACAGCGCACTGGTGATCGGGGCGGAGCGACTCTCCGACGTGACGGACTGGACGGATCGGCGCACATGCATCCTCACTGCCGACGGGGCGGGAGCGGCGGTGCTCACGGCATCCGAGGAGCCGGAGATCTCACCCGTGGTCTGGGGCTCCGTGCCCGGAATGACCGACGCCGTCGTGATCGACGGTGACCCTCAGGTGTTCTCGCAGGACGGCCAGAGCATCATGCGCTGGGCGCTGACCAAGGCCGCACCGCACGTTCGGCGGGCACTCGAGACCGCTGGCGTCACGATCGACGACATCGATGTGATCGCGTTTCACCAGGCGAATCTGCGTCTGATCGAGCCGCTCGCCAAGGCGATCGGTGCGACCGAGCGCCACATTGTGATCCACGACATCGAGGAGTCGGGGAACACCTCGGCGGCCAGCGTGCCGCTCGGCCTCTCGAAGGCGTGGCACCGTGGTGAGCTTCCCCGCGGCGGTCTCGCCTTGCTCTTCGGATTCGGCGGCGGATTCGCGTTCGCGGGACAGGTCGTCAGGCTGCCTCGATAGCCACTCGGCCGACACAGATCGACGACCGCAGCCTCGACGATTCGTCTGGAACCTGCTCCCTGACGCTCCGTGTCACATTGTGGGCGTGCATCCTGTCTTAAATACTGACCCGGCGTTTTCGAGCCCGCCGGGTGGAGGCGCGTCATGACACTGACGTCGAAAGAGACAACCAGAACCCCGAGCACGGATGCCCCGTCGCGATTCGCGGCAACACGGCGCTGGTTGGTGCGCCCCTTGCACCACCGGGCGGTGCACGAGTTCCGCGTCGCCGGCGTCGGCGCTGACTCCGCACGGCTGAGGTCGCTGCTGGCCCCGGATGTCGCCGTGGTCGTCGATGGCGGCGGCACCGTCGAGCCGATGATCAAGGTCATTCGTGGGGTCGACGAAGCCCTGATGGTGCTGGTGCACGGACTCGCGACTCAACCCGATGTCGTCGTCGAGGAGAGCGCCGTGAACGCACAGGCCGGTCTGATGCTCCGCCGCCACGGCGAGGCGATCGCCGCGATGACGATCGACTTCTCAGCGCACCTGATCAGCGTGGTGTGGATTCGCCTCTACCCGGAGCGCCTGCGTCGCTGGAATCACGTCTAGGGGGGTCTGTGACGAGGAACTGGCGGAGGTCTACTCGGTCGAACCTCAGTCGGTAGACGGGACGGTATTACGGTCGGCCGACAGGTCGATAGACGTTCACGACCACACCGTCGGGGAACGGCATGCTCTCGACCAGATCGAGGTGCCGTGATTCCGGCACCTGGTCGAACAGTGCTGCCGGCGATCTCGGTGGCGAGGTCGCGCCGCGCGACCCTGGTTTCGGGCCACGTCGCATCCTCGTCTCTGAGTGTCGTCGAGAACACGACCTTGGGAATGCTGTTCATCGGCGCTGCGTATGGGTCGTTCGATGTGGGCCAGGCGGACGACATCTCTTGGTAGGTGGCACGACCCATGAGATGAGCTCCCGCCTTGCTGATCCGGTCGAGTTTCCACTTCTTCAGCTCAGCACTCTCAGGGATCGCCATGCCTGGATGCTCGCGCTCGCTCGCGACGAACCCGTCCAGCGACATCGACATGTACAAGATGACGTCCCGCAGACCTTCGTTCCGTTGCGCATTCTCGTCACCGCTGTCGCGTTCCATGGTGTTCTCCTTCCTCGGTGTTCACGTGATGGTTCAGTTCTTGCGCACCGGGTACCGCAGATGCAGCACACGTTCTCCCTGGATGACCACGTCTGGATCCTCGAGAAGCTGGTGGGCGCCGGCGAATGATCCGAAATACGGTTTGCCGTGGCCGAACACGACAGGGGCGATGTCGATGGCAACGTGGTCGATCAGCCCAAGGGCGAGGGCCTGGCCACCGATGTCGCCGGCGGTCACACCGATGTCGCCGCCACCTGCCAGGCGATGAGCTCGGACGAGAGCATCCTCGACCGAGGTGGCGAACTCGTACGGGGCATCCGGATGCCAGCCTTCCGGCTTCGGCCGGTGCGACACGACGACGACGTGATCACTCGCCGCCGGGTGCCCCTCCCAACCATTGGTGAGATCGAAGAGACGGCGGCCGATCACCACGACCTTCTGGCGAGACCACATGCCGCTGACGTAGTCGACGGATGCCGCCGAGACCTGGAACGGCGAACCGTGCACTTCGGGGTGGTCCTCGTCGACGATCGGATGATCGCCGTTGAAGTACCAGTCGTGGAGCGAGCCCACGTCGTCATTGTCGTCGGCGATGTAGCCATCCAGGGAGGACACCGCGTGCAGGTAGGTTGTCATGGTTCTCTTCCTTTCGTTCAGTTCTTGCAGATCAGTGCAACGGGGGCTCCGTCACAGCGGGCTTGCGGACGAACAGTGCGAGGGCGATCACCGCGAGCGAGAGGATGCCGCCGGCGAGGAACGCGAGGTGCGAGCCCTCAGCTGCCGCCGCAGGCGATGGCAGGTCGGGGTTCGCATCCCCCGTTGCCGCGACCCCGGTCGCGTAGAGCGCGACGAAGATCGCCGTCCCGGCAGCTCCAGCGACCTGTTGCAGCGTGGCGATGGTGGCACTGCCGTGCGAGTACAGCTGCGGCGGGAGCGAGCCGAGCGACGAACTGAACGCCGGGGTGAACAGGAAGGCGAGGGACAGCATCAACACGATGTGCGCGCCGAGGAGCACCACCCACGAGGAGCCCTCCCCGAGGCCGATGGCCAGGGTCCACAGCGACACGGCCAGGCCGATGGACCCTGGGATGACCAGCGGCCGCGGGCCGAATCGGTCGTACAGCCGCCCGACGGTGGGCCCGGCGAGACCCATCAGGAGCCCGCCCGGCAACAGGATCGCACCCACCCAGAGTGGCTCGAGGCCGAGCGTGTACCGCGCGAACTGCGGCAGCACGATGAATGCGCCGAACAGTGACACCATCGCGGCCGCCATCATGGTGACCGAGACCGCGAAGTCTCGCGAGAGGAAGGTCCGCAGGTCGAGCAGGGCCGAGTCCGTGCGCTGAAGCACGATCTGCCGCCAGCCGAAGAAGCCGAGCGTCACCAGTCCGACGACGATCGGGATCCAGGGCTGAACGGCTGCCTCACCGGCCGCGGCGGCTCCGATCTGGCTCAGACCGAACACGAGGGCAGAGAAGGCGAGCGCCGCCAGGATCACCGACGACATGTCGAGTGGCACCTTCCTGATCTCCGAGACATTCGGTACTCGGCGTGCCCCGATGATGAGCATCGTGACTGCGATGGGCAGCATCACCCAGAACAGGCCCTGCCACGGCAGCACCTGGATGAGCGCGCCCGACACGATCGGTCCGACGGCGGGTGCCACCGACATGACGATCGAGACGCGCCCCATAACGCGTCCTCGTTCCTCTTCGGGAACGATCGTCATCACCGTGGTCATCATGAGCGGCATCATGATCGCGGTGCCGATCGCTTGGATGACCCGACCCACCACCAGCGCCTCGAACACCGGCGACAGCGCGGCGACGACAGTGCCGACAACGAAGCTCGACATTGCGACGACGAAGACCGGGCGGGTGTTGAGCCGCTGCATCAGCCATCCTGTGATCGGGATGACCACGGCCATCGTGAGCGCGAACGCGGTCGTCAGCCACTGGCCCTTCGTCGCATCGATGTGCAGGGCTTCTTGAATACGCGGTAGCGCGACGCCCATCATCGTCTCGTTCAGGAACACGACGAAGACGGCGGCGAGCAGTAACCCCAGCGCGGTGCGGTTGCGCACCGTGAGGCTGGCGGTGGATGCCGGCGCAGGCTCGACGTCGGAGCGGGCGATGGTGTCGGTCATGTCTCTCTCCTTCATTGGAGGTGCTGCAAAAACTAAAGCACACTGCAAATTATGCAGTCAAGTGGTATTGTGAAATACATGACGAACCAGCACTACGGCCAGTTCTGCGGGTTGGCGCGCGCGGCGGAGATCATCGGACAGCGCTGGACGCTACTGATCCTGCGCGACCTGAGCGTCTGGCCACGGCGCTACTCCGACCTGACAACCGGCCTTCCGGGCATCCCGACGAACACCTTGGCCTCGCGGTTGAAGGAGCTCGAAGACGAGGGACTCGTCGCCCGCACGCTTCCCTCCGGGGCCGACCGTTCGGTCGTCTATGCGCTCACGCCCCGCGGCGAGGAACTCGGACCTGCGCTGGACGCGCTGTCGCGATGGGGCGCTGGCGGCATGCGGATGCCGCGCGAAGGAGAGATCGTGACCACGGCATCCATCACCGCCGCCCTCCGCGTCGCGGCCGGCGAGCGCATCGTGCCGCAAGACTGGAATACGACCTATTCGGTGCACGTGGGCGATGTCGAGGTGCACGTGCTGATGCGCGACGGCACCATCACTGTCGACCCAGGAGCGGCCGAGAATGCGGACCTGATCATCACGGCCGGACCGCAGATCCGCGATCTGCTCGCCGGTGAACTGGATGCCCAGACCGCGATCACGACCGGTGCCGTGCACCTCGAGGGCGACGAGTCGCTCTTCGGACGGTTCGCCGACACGCTGCGCGTACCGTACAGTCCCCACGTTCACGCGACGAGCTGACCTGGCTCTGTGGCGTCACGTCCCGAAGGTGTGGCCTTCCACCCGTTCGGTTGCTGCTCGCAAGACGCGGACGGCCGTCGCGATGTCGTCGGTGTTCAGACCGACCAGCGCGACCCCACGAACCTCTTCGAACGGATCGGGCACTGCACTCCACATGGCGCGGCCGGCGTCGGTCAGCATGACGAGCTTCTGGCGTTGATCCGTCGCCGATGGCGCCTGCTCGACGAGTCCTTTGCGAATGAGGGTCGCCACGATGCCGCTGAGGCTTGCGCGCTCCAGATGCAGGGCGCGGCCGAGGTCGCGTTGCGAAGTCGGGCCGTTCGAGATGAGCTCGCAGAGCAGCGCCCACTGCGTCGAACCGATCCCCTGCTGGCGCAGCACTGCCTCGACGGCCGCCCGGTTGGCGTAGTAGTACCGCTTGGCCCAGGCGCCGACTGACCCCGATTCGCTGGTCTGATCGCTCATGCGGTCAGTATTCACCAGGGGATGCTGGTGTTCTCCCATCTGGTGAATGTACCGGTCGGACCGTCCGGACCCAGCAGGCAGACACGAACGACCTCCCGCGAGCCGTCCTCCACCGATTCGGTGCCGGCGAAGCCGTTGAGGTTGGTGGCAGTGAAGGCCGGCGACACCAGGTTGACCTTGATGTCCGTCGACTCCAACTCGACCATGATCGCCAGAGTGATCGCGTTCTCGGCAGCTTTCGATGCCGGGTACACCGGCCCGAACATCGAGTGATACGGATACGCCGGGTCAGCGTTGGTGGCAAGGGATCCGACGCCGCTCGACACGTTCACGATCCGCGCGTCCGACGACTTTCGCAAGAGCGGAATCATCGCCTGATACACCGCGAGAGTGCCGAACACATTGGTCTCCCAAACCGTTCGGATCTCATCCAACGAGGCGGTGCTCGCCTTGTTCGCGGCTGCGTAGTCCTCGAGGAAGTCGCCACCGCCATGGCCGGCGCGTGAGATGCCGGCGTTGTTGACGAGCAGGTCGAGACGGCCGAACTCATCCTCGACGCGCTGCGCAGCTGCGGCGATGGATGCCGTATCGGTCACGTCGATCTGGATCGGAAGTGCACCGTCGCCGATCTGCTCAGCCGCGGCCTGACCTCGGGCGAAGTCACGTGACCCCAGGAGCACGGTGACGCCGTTCGCGACGAGTTCCCGTGCGACCTGGAACCCGACTCCCTGATTGGCCCCCGTGACGAGGGCGATACGCGATGGCGCCATGATGACTCTCTTTCATTCGGTACCTAACAATTCTTGTTCGGTACCGAACGAAAGTCAAGGAGTGTTCGGGGGATGTCACCCGGCTGCGCGGTTTCTCCGGCTGAGGGCATCCACCGCGACGGCGGCCAGCAGAACGAGTGCCGTGACCATCAGTTGGGTGGCCGCCGACAGGTTGAGCAGGCCCATGCCGTTGTAGATCGTCGCGACGATCAGCCCGCCGAGCAGGGCGTGCACGACCTTGCCGCGCCCCCCGAACAAGCTGGTTCCGCCGATCACCGCGGCCGCGACTGCGAGCAGCACGTACTGGCCGCCGTCGACGTTGCTCGAGATCGACCCGAGTCGGGACGCGTAGAAGATGCCCGCCACACCGGCGGTCAGGCTGGCCAGCGCGAATGCGATCATCCGCACCCGTGACAGATTGATGCCAGCACGTCGCGCGGCCTCGGCGTTGCCTCCGATGGCGTACACATAGCGACCGAATCTGGTGTGGGACAGCAGGAACGTCCAGCCGAAGACGATGGCCAGCACGATCGGGACCGCCCATGGCACCCCCGTGCTCGCACTGCAGATCAACACGAGAGCTGTCCCGGCGACGGCGATCAGCACGACCTTGATGATGCTCAGCCCGAGCGGCTGCGTCACCAGACCCCCAGCTCGACGGCTTCGATCTCGCAGCAGCGTGACCAATGCATACGCGACCACCACGACGACGAGAGCCATCCAGGCGAGCACGGTGTTCACGTACCCGTACGCGATGTCGTTGATCACGGCGTTGTCGACCGACATCGTGCCGCCACTGGTCGGCCCCGCTAGCGCATCGATAAGCCAGATCAACAGTCCCTGGAGCCCGAGAAGCCCGGCCAGCGTGACAATGAACGACGGAATCCGCAGTCGGGTGACGAGCAACCCCCAGACGATCCCGATGACGGCGGCGACCGCAAGCCCCAACAGCACGCCCACGTACCACGGCGCGTGATAGGGCGAGCCGGTGATCCACACAGCGAACACCGCGCCGATGGCACCAGTGAAACCGAGGGACAGGTCGATCTCGCCGAGCAGCAGCACGAACACCTCGGCGACACCGAACAACACGAAGACCGATGCCTGCACCATCAGGTTGATGATGTTGTTCGGCGACAAGAAGACCGGATTCGTCACCTGGAACACGATGATGATGACGATCAGGCCTCCGACGACCGGGAGCACGCCGCTCTCACCTGACCGCACGCGGACGAGCCAAGCGCGGAGGTACCCTCGCAGCGATCCGGTCGCCAGTTCGGGCACCCCGGCAAGCGCCTCCTCGGAGACCCTTGCTCCCTCGGCGAGCGCCGCCGTCGTCTGCTTCTCTGATGATGACATTCATTGCCTCCGGTCGGAGCCGTCCGAGAGGCTCCCGGTCGTGATGAGCTCGACGGTGCTGTTGATGGTCAGCTCCGAGATCGGTGCCGTCCTGGCGAGCGTGCCCAGGTACATGACGGCGACGCGATCCGCCACCTGGAACACGTCGTTGAGGTTGTGCGAGACGACCAGCACGGCGATGCCCTGCGAGCTGAGCCGCTCGATGAGCTTGAGAACCATCGCGGTCTGCGAGACGCCGAGCGCCGCCGTCGGCTCGTCCATGATGACCAGCTTCGCGTCCCACATCACAGCGCGCGCGACGGCGACCGCTTGCCGCTGCCCACCGGAGAGCGAGAACACGGGCTGGCGAATCGAGCGCACCGTCGTCACCGACAGGTCGCGCAGCGTCTGGTTCGCCTTGGTCTCCATCGCGGCCTCGTCGAGCAACCGACCGTAGTGCAGGTCCTCCCGCCCGAGGAACATGTTCTGAACGATGTCGAGGTTGTCGCAGAGCGCGAGATCTTGGTAGACGGTCTCGATGCCGAGCGCCGAAGAATCGTGCGGGGTTGCGATGTGCACCTGGTTGCCGTTCCAGAGCAACTCGCCGCTGTCGAAGGTGTGAATGCCCGCGATCGCCTTGATCAACGTGGATTTGCCCGCGCCGTTGTCGCCGACCAGCGCCGTGACTTGGCCGGCCGGGACATCCAGATTGATGTCGTTCAGAGCCTGAACCGGGCCGAAACGCTTGCTGATGCCTCGCAGGCTCAACAACGGCACCCCCTCGGGCTCACGCCCGGCCGGATCGGCGGCCGGGCGTGAGCCAGTCAGCTCCTCGCTCACTAGGGGGTGATCCCTGCTGCCGTGCACTCCGACTTGTAGGCCGACGTGCACAGTTGGGATGCCGGCACGAACTTGTCGGCGATGACCGTCGAGTTCATGTTGGACGTCGTCACCCATTCCGGCTTCAGCAGCACCGAAGGAACCTTCACCTTGCTGGTGGTGTCTGCGGTGGAGCCGTTCACCAGGCCGGCAGGCGGGGTGTCACCGGCGCGCAGGTACATGGCCAGCGCCGCTGCCGCCTGAGCCTCCAGGTAGATCGGCTTGTATGCTGTGCCGCACTGGTAGCCCGACAGGATGTTCTGCAGGCCGACGAGGGTCGCATCCTGTCCCGTGATCGGGAAAGACTTCGCCTTGATGCCGTGGTTCTTCAGATAGGTGATGATCGGCGCCGCGTTCTCGTCGTTCGGCACGAGTGCCGCGTTGGCACCCGAATGAGCTGTGTACGCCTGGGTGAACTCGGTCGCCGCTGTCGGCGGATCCCAGGTTCCGGCAGGCTCAGCCGCCTTGGTCCATCCGCCCGAGGAGTACAACGGGTTCAGGACCTTGTCGTAGCCCTGTGCGAACAACGTGGCGTTGTTGTCGGTCGGATCGCCCTTCATCTCGATGACGTCGGGCTTGCTCACTCCCCACGCCTTCGTGCAGGCGACCAGGCCATTGCCGATCAGTTCGCCGACCTTGACGTTGTCGAAACTGACGTAGTACGCACGAGTGCCGCCCAGTGTGAGGCGGTCGTAGTCGATGACCTTCACGTTGTGCTGTGTCGCGTACTGCTCGATCTTGGCTCCTACCCCGGAGTCGAGCGGATCGACCACGAGAACCTTCGCCCCCGCGGTGATCGCCGTCTGTGCGTCGGTGAGCTGGGTCGCGTCGCTGCCCTGTGCGTTCTGCACGGTGAACTGACTCGACGTCAGACCTGCCGCAGTGAACGCCTTGGTCAGATAGGGAGCGTCGAACTCCGTGTAACGTGCCGACGACACCGTGTCGGGAAGGATGACGGCGACGTTGCCCGACCCCTTCGCCACCAACGGCTTGAGCTTGTTCATGCTCGAGAAGTCGCGCTGGAACGACGACACCGAAAGGACCGGAACGGCGGCGCTGCCCGACGAACTCGACGTCGAACTGGAACTCGGAGAGCCGGAACATCCGGCCAGAACAAGGGTTGCGCCGGCCAAGACCGCCGCTATGCCCACTCTCTTCTTGAATTGCAAGGGACTGCTCCTCACCATTGATGCAATCGCGGGACTCCGACAAGCGGATCGCGAAGCCTCGCGACCGCGCGGTGTCCCGGTCAGCTGGGAACTGACACGTGCGACAGTAGGAACGAACGCGTGAACGGGCCGTGAACATTCACTCGCCGGCATGAACAAACCGTAGAAATCGGATGCCTGCCGGCCGATCAGACCGCTGCGAACCGGTATCCGGCGCGCGGCTCGGTCAGGATCAGCGGCGGCTGCCCATCGACCTCGAGCTTGGAACGCAGGCGCCGCACATAGACCCGCAGGTACTCCGTCTCGGTCTCGTATCCGGCACCCCAGACGCGGCGCAGCAGTTGAGCGTGCGGGATCAGGGCCCCCGGACGGAGCGCGAGTTCGCGAAGGAGCGCGAACTCCGTCGGAGTAAGGTGCACGGCCGCGCCGTCGCGCGAGACCTGCTGTTTATCGAGATCGATGCACAGCCCGTCGACCTCGATCACCGACTGCACGTCCTCCGGAGTAGGCCCCGGCCTGCTGCGCCTCAACGTTGCGGTGATGCGCGCGAGCAGCTCTTCGATCCCGAACGGCTTGGTCAGGTAGTCGTCGGCCCCGACGTTGAGTGCCGCCACCTTGTCGTGCTCCCCACCGCGCGCCGAGACGACGATGATGCCGATGCCGGAGCGCCCACGGATGCGGCGGCACAGCTCGATCCCGTCGGCCGCGGGAAGCATCAGATCCAACAGCACGATGTCAGGTCGTTCCCGCTCGATCTGCCGCATCACGTGCCTGCCGTCTGCCGACACGAGGGTGTCGTAGCCGCGCACCGTGAGGTTCGCGCGGATCAGGTCGACGATGTTCGGATCATCCTCGACCATGAGCACCGTGGTGAGGGCGCTGCGGTCACGCATCGTCCGCCTCCAGCACGAGCGAGCGCGACTCGACGGGCAGCCGGATCACGTAGCGACTGCCCGGATTCGCCGACTCCCGCCACAGCGCACCGTTGTGGGCCGCGACTATGCCCCGCGTGATCGCCAGACCCAGCCCGGCGCCCGCGCCGGGGTCGCGCCAGGCGTGCTGCGGGGCATCCGACTCGCGCCCACCCTCGCCGGACAACCCGACGCCGTCGTCGGTGACCTCGATGATCACGTCGTCCCGCCCGTCGTACCGCACGTCGACGCGAACCGTGGTCGCCGGCGGATTGTGCCGCACGGCGTTGTCCATCAGGTTCATCATGACCTGCTCGAGACGATCGTGATCGGCCCAGACGACGGGGACATCTCCTTCCGAATGGATGTCGATGGCCGCCGCGGCGCGCGGCGCAAGGCACGATCGCGCCGCGTCGATGACGAGCGCGAGGTCCACCCAGTCCGGCCGCAGCCGCAGCACCCCAGACTCGATCACGGAGAAGTCGAGCAGGTCGTCGACAAGCCGGTGCATGCGCGCGGATTCGCTGCTGATCCTCGTGAGGAACTGGTGCTGCGAAGCGTCGTCCCACGTCACATCCGTCTGCATCAGGCTGGACGCGTAGCCGTGGATCGCGGTGAGCGGGGTGCGCAGCTCGTGGGAGAGCCGTGCGAGGAACTGGCGCTGCAGGTCCTGCGAGCGCCGCAGAGCCGCCATCTCGTGACGGGCCAGCTCGGTGTCCTCGCGCTCCTGCGCCAGCAGGATCGAATGGCCGGCATCCTCGAGCAGTACGCGTTCGTCGGAGCCGACGATCCTGTCCCGCCACTCGCCGACGAGAATCGTGGACTCCGCCGGTCGCACGAAGAGACGGCATCCGCGACCGGAGGTCATGCACAGACGCGTGACGGATGCCTCGTCGAGCGTCTCGCGCGCGGACGCGACGGCAGCGGCGAGGCGAGCAGCGGCATCCGCGCGTTGATCGCCTGCAACTTCGCCGCCGGTCACCAGGTCGCCGGTCGGCTGCCTCGCGGCGAACGCTCGACACGACGCCGGTTCGCCTGGCGTGCAGGTGTAGAGGGCGACCTGGTCGGCACGGACCGCCTCGAGCACGATGCTCAGAGCTGCGGTGATCCGATCGGTCAGAGAGTCGGGACCGGCGAGCGTCTGCAGCACGGCGCGGATGGTCTCCAATACCGTGTTGCGCGCCGTCAACGTGGAGAGCAGGCGCTCCCGCTCAAGTGCTGCCGCCGCATATCCGGCATACAGGTTGACGAGGTCGAGCTGGTCGCTGCCCGGAACGCCGATCTCCGCGCGGTAGACGCCGATGACCCCGCGCAGCTCGCTGCCGCCCGAGAACGGCACGGCCCAGCAGCTGGCAATGCCTGCATCCTCGAGCTGCGACGCGTACGGCGCGAGGCGGGTGGATGCGATTGCGTCGGCATCCACGACTACGGCACCCCCGGAGGCCGCCGCGACCAACGGCATGTCTGCGGCCCGCGCGGGGATGCTTCGCCAGGCATCCTGCAGTGCCGCGTTCAAGCCGACGCAGCAGACGCAGCGCAGCACGTCGTCCTCCAGTACGTGCAGGCTGAGCCGCCACGCGCCGAGTGCGGCGCCGAGCGTGGAGAGAATGAGCGTCAGACCCGCGGATGCGCCTGCCGGGCTCAGACGATCGGTTGACACCAACCGGTCCGCAAGGCCGTGCAGGCGGGTCAGCTGCTGGCGCGGTGCCGATGCCGCGTCACGCCCCGCCATCAAGGCGAGGAGTTCGTCGGGATGCGATCGCGCCGGATCGAGTTGTGCGACCAGCCGACCGTGCCGCAGCACCACGATTCGGTCCGTGAGTCGGAAGAGCTGGTCGACGTCGTGCGAGATCAGCAGAATCGTGGTGCCCTCTGCGCGTAGCCGGCGGACGATCTGCTCGACGTGAACCGAATCCGCCTGGCTCAGCACTGAGGTCGGTTCGTCGAGCAGCAGCAGCCTGGGCGTCGGCGTGACGGAGCGCGCCAGCGCGAGCAGCTGCCGTTCGGCTGCGGTCAGCGATGACGCAAGACGACTCGTGTCCGGGATCGGGATGCCCAGGTTTTCGAGCTTCGCTCGCGCACGGTCGTGAAGTCTCGACTCCGACTGCAGCAGCGGACTTCGCTCCTTGCCGAGCGTCAGGTTGGCGGCGACGTCCAGGTTGTCGGCCAGTTCGAGGTGCTGCCACACGACTCCGACCCGACCGTCCGCCACCGGGGAGGAGCGAGGGCCACGACGCTTCCCGGCGAGCCAGACCTCGCCGCGCGCATCGTCGATGTCGCCGCAGATGCACCGCAGAAGGGTGGACTTGCCGGCACCGTTGTCACCGGCGATGCCGACGACCTCGCCGGCCGAGACATCCAGGTCGACGTTCTGCAGCGCGGTCACGCGACCGTACGTGACACAGAGCCCGCGCGCCCGGAGAACCGTCGTCTCCGACCGCGTCCCGAGCGTCGCCCGCGCCGACATACCGTCATTATCGGTTCCGGGACCGCTGCGGTTCCGCGCGCTCACAGGTGGAGGAGCCGTTCGCATCGCAGATGCATTTCCACCTGATCGGCGGCGCATTCAGGGCTCATATCGTGTCGGGCCGCCGAAGTACTCTGACCCGCGGAATCACGCGGTAGGGGCACCCGTTGCGCTTCCGGGGCGCCGGCCGGACGCGGCTGTGCGACCTTTCAGCCGAGGATGCACTGCCCTGACGCGAGTTCATCGACGGAGTACCGTCGGCGCGCGGTTGTCGACACGGCCGGTCGCGTGGCGCACGCTCGCTGTCTCTCACCGCTGGATGCGCGTCCCGACCGGCGGATATGCTCTGCATCGCGCACGAACGCGTGGTGCAACGGCTGCGCGAGCGGATGCCCGTGATCGTCGACGACACCGGGTCACCGCGATTCCTGCGTAACGAATGGCGAGCCATCGCCGCCAGGACGGATGCCCGCTTCGCGCTGGTCTGGGTGCGCATCGACGAGGTCGAACAGCGGCGACGCGTGACGCACAACCGGGCCCTCGGCGAGCGCCACGACGTGACCGACGCCGTGCTCGACGAGCATGTCGCGGGGTTCGAGGCACCGGGAACGGACGAACATCCGCTGACGATCGACTCGGCAGACGGCCGTGACCCCGGTGCGATCGCGGGTCTCGCGCATCGGGTGCTGGAGGGCTGAAGGCACCTGTTACGTGCTCGCTCAGACCCCAAGTGCTCGAGCGTCGCGTAGGTCAGGACTCCCGATGCTGACGGAACCACCCCACGAGCGCGTTCGCGTGACCGTGTCCGATGCCGAACGTGTCCTTCAGGTACGCGACCTGCTCCATGTGCTTGCGATCCGCGACCTTGTCGAGCTCGGACATCCAGTGTGCGATCGGCTGGCCGTACTTCTTCTCGATCGAAGGGAAGTAAGACGCGGGACCTGTGACCTTCTCATCGGACATGCGGTCAGTATCCCAGGATCAGCCTGATGGGTTATCCCTGCAACGGGAAGGGATATTCGATTTTCGACCACCGTCTTATCGTCGGATGACAACAACTGTCCCGCCCGGCGGCTATCGCGCAATTCGCGCGAAGCCCGCAGCAATTCACCGTTTCATCAGCCTCTCCTCCACACAGTGCCCCTTCAGCGCTTCGTCAACACAACAGTCCTATTCGTATCTATATTCGATTGTCGCTGGTATATTGAGAACATGCACTCTCACTTGACCCGACTCGCAGAGACCACCGAGCTGGTGTGCTCTCTGCTCGGTGATGTCGCGACAGTGCCGACGAGCGGGGCTGGTTGCGCTGACGCGACCGACACCGCAAAGTCGTCCGGCGCCCTTGTCGACGTGGTCCGGTGTTTGAATGACGCGGACCTCGAGACTCTTCTAGCGGATGCCGCCCGCGGCCGCGCCGAGTTCGATCGAGTCATCGCCATCGGTGCTGGCGAAGCAGCCAAGCGCTCGCGGCGCGAGCTCGGTCACGCGGGCCTCGCCCAGCGCAGGGGCTACCGCGGTGCGGCTCAGCTGGTGCAGTCGTTGACGGGCGAATCCAAAGGCGAAGCCGCACGGCAAGTGAAGGTAGGCGAACTGCTCGGAGAAGCAGCCGCGATCGAAAGTCTTGCCTGCGAGGCGCCCATCGTAGAACGGGGCGATGATGCCCTTGATCGTCCCGGCGAGGATCGCGAGCACGACGATTCCTCTCTACCCCTGCCGAACGATTCACTGCCGTGGCAGCACCCGGTCACTCGCGCGATCAACGACGGCACGACCTCCGCCGAAGCCGGGCACCTCATCGTGCGCGTCCTCGAAGGCGTCACGGATGCCTGCCCCGACGAAGCACGCCGTGCCGCGTGCGAAGAACTCGTCGCGTTCGCCAGTGGCTCGCAGTCGTCGACGTCGGGCATCGGGGCTGCACTTCGCGAAGACCTGCTGCGCAATGCTCGTCAGGTGCGTGATGCCATCGACGTGGATGGCATAGCCGAACGGTACGAACGGCGCTTCGAAAAGCGATCTCTGAAGACCTGGCACGACAACGATGGCGCTCTCAACGTCCACGTGGTGTGCGACGACGAATCCGGTGTGTTCGTCAGCCAATTGCTCGACATGTCACTCAGTCCGCGGCGCGGTGGTCCTCGCTTCACCGACCCTGCGGCCGACGATTGGGCGCGGGACCTGCTCGCCGATCCGCGCAGCAATGAGCAACTGGCGTTCGACAACGTCGTGGCCGTGCTGCGTGCCGGTGCCGCTTGTGACGACTCCACGGTATTCCGCGGCGAACGCCCGGGTGTACGTGTGATCACGGTGGTCGATCTCGCCGAGTCCGAGCAGTCTTCTCCTCACGGCGAGGTCGAAGGCTCCGGGTTCTCGGTTCCGGGCTGGTTGGTAACGGCGACCGTCTGCGACGCAGGCGTTACTCCTGTCCGCATCGACTGCACCAGCCGCACGCTCGATCTGGGTCGCGACCAGCGGTCGTTCTCCGCGGCCCAGCGGACAATCCTTCGGCTCCGCGACGGCGGATGCCTTTGGCCCAGTTGCGATCGTCCCGCGTGGCAAGCAGAAGCCCACCACATCAATCCCTGGAGCGAGGGCGGACGAACCGATGTCGCCGACGGTGTACTGCTCTGCAAATTCCATCACCTGAATCTGCACAACAACTACTGGCGGATCGTGCGCAACGGAACTCAATACTCGCTCATCCCACCCGCTGATCACGATCCGGAGCGCCGCCCAGTGCTCCTGCGCCCGAAGTCTGCGACGTTCGGTCGAATACTCGAGCGTGCCGGATGAGACGCCGCAGCATTGCAACCAGGCTCACCGGCTCAGTGGCTAGTCGTCGACCAGGCTCAGGTCTACCTGGATCTCGCCCGCCAACTGCTCGAGATCACCGATCGCCTGGGTCACATCTGTGTCCTCAGGCACCCGGGCAGTCACTGTCGCCTCGAAGAGAGTGCCGCCGGCCATCGGCGCCTCACGCGTCTGGCTCGAGAACAGATCGATCGTGATGCCGTGACGAGTCAGGATGCCGGTCACATCGCGCACGATTCCCGGCCGATCGTTGCCGAGCACGCTGAAGGTGAACCGTCTGCCAGGGCGAGCATCTGCGGGTGCTGCACCGCCGTGCACCGTGATGCGCAGCAGGCCATCCAGATTCTCCAGGGCTCGGCTCAGCTCCTCGAGCCTGGCATCGGGAACGGAGACCAGCACGATGCCGGCGAATGCTCCTGCCAACTCCGCGAGTTCGCTCGTCTCCCAGTTGCCTCCGTGCTCGCTGACGACATCCGCAAGGGACTGCACGAGTCCCGCTCGATCGTCCCCGACGACGGTCAGCACCAGCCTGGTCATACCCCCGAGCATAGGACGGGCCGGCGATCAGTCGGCGTGCCGCACGACGTTGATCACGTTGCCGTCAGGGGCTCGGACGAAGAACCGGCGGACACCCCATGGCTCGGTCCTCAAGGGCAGCACGATCTCGTAGCCGAGTCGCTGTGCCTCGTCGTACGCAGCCTCGACATCTGGCGTGTGAACCGAGATTACCGAGTCAACAGGAGCGTCGGCGTCACGGGTGACGAGTTGCACGTGCGCTCCGGTCTCCGGACTGGCGAACGAGGCCACCCATCCCAGGTTGAACTGCTCGTCGCTCAGGCCGAGGAACTCCGTATAGAACGTCCTCGCACTCTCGATGTCGGCTACAGGAAGGTTTGCGGTGACTCTCACTGCACGCATCTCTGCACCTCCGTTCGGACGGTTGTCACTCGCGACGTTACGCCGAAGCCGCGCCGCGCCCATCGATCGCAGCCATGTGGCGCATGTGCAGCCACTTCACCTGGCTGCGGTTGCTGCGAAGCGGCGTCTCAACCGCCCATATGGCGGCTGCGCCGGGTGGCTGCGGAGCGGCGTCGCAGTTGCGAACATCGCGGCTGCGACGCTCATCGGCTCGATCGCTTCGGTGACGCGAGCAAGCTCGCATCACCGAAGCTCAATCGCCCATAGGCTTGAGGGCATGTCCAAGGTGCTCGCATCCCTTCCCGTCGGCGAACGCGTCGGCATCGCCTTCTCCGGAGGTCTCGACACCTCCGTCGCCGTCGCATGGATGCGTGAGAAGGGCGCGGTGCCCTGCACCTACACCGCCGACCTCGGCCAGCCCGACGAGCCCGATGTGGATGCCGTCCCCGGCCGTGCGGCACAGTACGGCGCAGAGCTGTCCCGGCTGGTCGACTGCAAGCTGCCCCTCGTCGAAGAGGGTCTCGTCGCGTTGCAGTGCGGTGCCTTCCACATCCGCTCCGGCGGCAAGACCTACTTCAACACCACGCCGCTCGGCCGTGCCGTCACCGGAACACTGCTGGTGCGCGCGATGCTCGACGACGGCGTGGAGATCTGGGGCGACGGCTCCACCTACAAGGGCAACGACATCGAGCGGTTCTACCGCTACGGCCTGATGGCCAACCCGCGGCTGCGCATCTACAAGCCCTGGCTGGACCGCGACTTCGTCACCGAACTCGGCGGTCGAACCGAGATGAGCGAATGGCTGCAGGCGCGCGATCTGCCGTACCGGGCATCCGTCGAGAAGGCGTACTCGACCGACGCCAACATCTGGGGCGCCACCCACGAAGCGAAGCTGCTCGAGCACCTCGACACCGGGATGACCATCGTCGAGCCGATCATGGGCGTGCCGTTCTGGCGCGACGAGGTCGAGATCGCGGCAGAGGATGTCACGGTGCGGTTCGAGCAGGGGCGTCCGGTCGCGATCAACGGCGTCGAGTTCGACGACCCTGTGGCACTCGTTCTCGAGGCGAACGCCATCGGCGGGCGGCACGGACTGGGCATGAGCGACCAGATCGAGAACCGCATCATCGAGGCGAAGAGCCGCGGCATCTACGAGGCGCCGGGTATGGCACTGCTGCACATCACGTACGAGCGGCTGCTGAACGCCATCCACAACGAAGACACCGTCGCGAACTATCACAACGAGGGTCGCCGTCTCGGACGTCTGATGTACGAGGGTCGCTGGTTCGATCCGCAGTCGCTGATGCTGCGTGAGAGCATCCAGCGCTGGGTGGGCTCGGCCGTCACCGGTGAGGTGACGTTGCGACTGCGTCGGGGGGACGACTACTCGATCCTCGACACGCACGGCCCGGCATTGAGCTATCACCCCGACAAGCTCTCCATGGAGCGCGTGGGGGATGCCGCGTTCGAGCCGGAGGATCGCATCGGCCAGCTGACCATGCGCAACCTCGACATCGCGGACTCGCGTGCCCGGCTCGAGCAGTACTCGGCTTCTGGCGTGATCGACGGCGCGACAGCCCTGCTGGTCGGAGATCTGGGAGCCGGCGAGTCGGCCGAGATCAGCGCTGGTGATGCGTCCGCCGACGAGACGACCGAACTGGCCGGCCTGAACGAGGCCAACGAGGCGGCGGCGTTCGACCTCGGCACGGACTGACTCCTGCTGGAGTAGCGCCGCCGGTCGAGTAGCGCTGTCTGCGCCGGTCGAGAAGCGCCGCCTTCGCCGGTCGAGACGCGCCGCCTTCGCCGGTCGAGTAGCGCCGCGAAGCGACGCGTATCGAGACCCCGCCACGGCATTCAGACGCAGATGGGTCTCGATACGCGTGCCCTGCGGGCGCGCTACTCGACCAGCGGAGGTCGGGCGGAGGGTGCGGCTTCGCCGCTCGCTACTCGACGAGCGCGGGAGCGAGCACTCCTCAGCGGAGGGTCAGAACAAGCTGACTCGGAGCGACTGCACCCGACTCAGCGACTGCTTGAAGTGGCCGGGGTTGAGAGTCTTGCTGTCTACGGCGGCCGTGATGGCATCCAGCGCATCCATGCCCTGAGTCATGTCGCGTGCGGAGCAGAG
Organism: Humibacter sp. RRB41; assembly: GCF_022761015.1. Lineage (GTDB taxonomy): Bacteria > Actinomycetota > Actinomycetes > Actinomycetales > Microbacteriaceae > Humibacter. The sequence continues at coordinate 350,499 of NZ_JAKWJQ010000001.1, read as the reverse complement.
CAGGAGGTCCATGCCCGCCTGCGCAGAGAGCAAGGCGCGGTTGCCGGTGTCGCCGAAGGCATCCAGCGCGCCGGCCTCGAGTGCGTCGGTGATGGTCACTCCATTGAAACCGAGGCGGCCCCGAAGCTCGCCCTGCACGATCGCGGACGAGATGCCGGCGGGATACAGGGCATCCACAGCCGGATAGATCGCCCACGACGTCATGACCAACTGCACCCCCGCGGCGATCGCCGGAACGAAGGCGGATTCGTCCACGCTCCGCACTTCGGCGAGCGGTTGCGAGAGGGTCACCGGTCCGAGGTCCGTGTTCTCGTCTGCCGTCGCTGCGCCGAGGCCGGGGAAGTGCTTCGACGTCGCTGCGACACCGGCACCCTGCTGTGCCCGCACGAAGTCCGCACCGAGGCGTCCCGCAAGCGCAGGATCGGAACTGTACGAACGTTGGAACTGGTCGTCGAAGTTTCCCGGCGTGCGGAACACGTCGAGCACCGGAGCCAAGTTGAGGTTCATACCGACATTGCGCAGAGCAGCGGCTGCGCCGGAGCCCGCGGCGGTGGCTGCGGCATCCGGGTCGGCGGCCAGCCCGATCTGCTTTTCGGAGAGCACGGGTTCCTGGCCCCTGAGCCGACGGATGAGGCCACCCTCTTGGTCGGTCATGAACAGCAGAGGTTCCTTCACGGGAGAGGATGCCTGTGCAGCGCGCAACTGCGCCACGACGCTTGCGATCTGATCGAGACTCGTGATGTTCTCACCGAAGAAGATGACTCCACCGACGGTGCCTGCGGCGATGGCATCCAACAGAGTCTGCGGGGGAGTCGCTCCCGGATAGGAGAAGATGATCCGCTGGCCGGCCTGCTGCCGCGACGAGAGCTTGGCCCACCAAGGCGGCGCGGCGAACGCTGCGGGCACCATACCGGCACCCAGGACGCCGGCGCCGGCGAGCGCGATGCCCGCGGCCGCGCCGACGCCGGCGGTGAGCACGGTGCGGCGAGAAAGTCCGGACCGATCGGATGATGTGGACGATTCGGGATTCATGGTTGCTCCTCACATCGCCGCCACACTGCGGCATCGTTCCGACCGTGGCACCGCCCCCGTTAGGGTGTCAAGGGGTCGCGCGGATGCGCGGACCACGACGAGCGTGCCGAACGCGCGCGGAACGGTGTAGAGACTCGCGTCAGTGCGCGGTACTCTCCCACACGGTGAGCCGACCGCACATGCCCCAACGCTCGACCGGCTCGGGCTGGATCGCGCGGATTCCCGCCGTCTCAAGCGAGGCTGCGCTTCCCTGCGCAAGTTGCGAGAGGGCGGCGATGGTGGCGTCCGTCTGCGCCACCGGACCGGCAGCGACGATCCGCTGCCACTGCGGGATGTGACGCGAGACCAGTGCCGCGGCCGCGGCGTGCAGGTCGTGAAGGGTGCCCGTGAGGTCCGTCGCGGCACGGTCGCACAACTCGGCGAATCCCGCCAGCGCCAGGTCGCGACGCGCACGCGCAGCACTCTCCAGCCGGATCGGATCGTCGGTCGTGGGCAGGACGGCGCGCTCCCGATATCGCTCAGGATCACGCAATACCTCGAGCGGGAACGTGATCACGGCGTCGCCCGCCTCGGGAAGCCCCGCATTCGACATCAACGTCACGATGTCGAGTCGTCCGTCCGAATTGATCAGTCGGTGCACCGTTCCCGGTGCGAACCACGCGATAGTTCCCGGCTCGAGAGGCGTGATCTCGACCCCACGCGACCCGAGGGTCTGCACCTCTCCGTGGCCGCCGACCACGACGTAGCCCTCCGTCGACGCGGTATGCAGGTGAGGCGATCCACCGCGAAGGCCGTCGGATGCCTCCCAGTCGTAGACACGGAGCCGGGACACCGCGATGCCGCCGGGAAGCCCGCGGTCGAGGGCGAGCGCCGTGGCATCCCGGTCAGTGGCATCCGTGCCCGGATCATCGGTGGTCACGGTAGCGCCGCTTCGACCTCGACGGCTGCCTGCGCTTGTTCGCCGAAGACGGCATCGAACGCGGGCTTCGGCTGCAGCCGACCGTCGAGCACGTGTGCCGCGCCGAACCCGGCGAAGGTCTCCGGAATCCACGAGTGTCCATCGCTCAGTCCCCAGAGCACGAACGCCGTGCACTCCGGAACCGCGCGTGCCGCGGCGACCATGGTCGTGTAATCGCTCGCCTGCCGTTCGAGATCGGCCGCGTTCACGCACGCGACGGATGCCTCATCCACGCCAACGGGCATCCGGATGTCCACCTCGGTCAGCGCCACCTGCAGCCCGAGATCGGCGAACCGCTGCAGGTTCTCCCGCATGGTCGTCGGCGGATCGCCGACGATGCGATGGCCCTGGGCGCCGAATCCGTGGATCGGCACGCCCTCGGCCAGGAGCCGCTGGACGAGCACGTAATAGGCGTCGCTCTTCTCACCGAGGTCCTCGACGTTGTAGTCGTTGATGAAGAGGCGTGCTGACGGGTCCGCCTCGTGCGCCCAGCGGAACGCGTCGGCGATGTAATCGATGCCGGATGCCTCGAACCACGGCGTGCGGCGGGGCGCGCCGTCGTCGTCGAGCGGCTCGTTCACCACATCCCACTGCTCGATGCGTCCGCTGTATCGGCCGACCACGGTGTGGATATGATCGCGCAGCACGTCCGCACGCTCCCCGGCGGGAAGTTCGCCGACCCACTCCGAGAGCTGGCTGTGCCAGGCCAGGGTGTGCCCGCGCACGGCGAGCCCCTCGGCCTCCGCGAGCTCCATGACTCGATCGGCGGCGGCGAAGTCGAAGACGTCACGCGACGGGCGGAGCGACACGAACTTCATCGCGTTCTCGGGTGTGATGAGTCGGAAAAGCCGGGGAATCAGCTGGCGGTACACCGGATCGTCGAGTGCGTCGGCATCGACCGCGCAGCCGATCCTGAACGGGTCGTGGTCGTGGCCCGTCGTCTCGATGCTCACGCGCTCAGCTCCGCTCCGGCGGCAGCCGTGCTCCACGGAGCGCCGCTCCCCTCCATGCTGCGGTAGAACGGCGACGCCGCGTCGATCTCGCCGGCGGAGATTCTTGTTCCCGTGAACGCGGACGCGTAGATTCCCGCGATCAGTTCGAGCGTGCTGCGGGCATCCGTGATCGTCACGGGAAGCGGTCGACCGGTTTCGACGGCATCCAAGATGGCGGCGAACTGCGCCGCGTGACCGCTTCCGTTTCCGTGTGGACCGAGTCGCCAGGCCGCAGCGACGCGATCTTCGCACCCTGGCGCTGCCGTGATCTTCCACGAGGCATCCGAGTAGCCGTAGAGATGCTCGAGTTCGACTGTGGCGAACTCGAAGTCGAAGCGCAGATAGCTGGTCTCTCGCGGAGACAGCAGGCTGTTGACGACGCTGGCGACGGCCCCGTTCTCGAGGCTGACGATCGCGTGGGTGAGATCCTCGGTGGCGACGGGGCGTGCCTGTCGCGCCGCGACTGCGACGACCTGCGACCACGAGCCCAGCACCGAAAGCATCGTGTCCATCTGGTGGATGCCGTGGCCCATGGTCGGGCCGCCGCCTTCGATCTGCCAGTTTCCGCGCCACGGCAGGTCGAAGTACGAGTCCGGGCGGTACCAGAGCGTGTTGCAGACAGCGGTGAGCACGCGCCCCAGCGCGCCGTCAGCCACCCGGTCGCGCAGCCAGAGGGCGCGGGACCCGAAGCGGTGCTGCGACACCGTCGCGAACTGGGCTCCGCCCGCTCGCTCCGCCTGCGCGATCTCGTCGAGCTCTGCGAGAGAGAGTGCCGGCGGCTTTTCGCTCAGCACATGGATGCCGCGGCGCAACGCGGCGATCGCCTGCTCCTTGTGCAGCCCTGGGGGCGAGCACAGGTGAACGATGTCGAGCTCGACCGTGTCGAGCAGCTCCTCGAGGCTCGTCGTGCCGACCGGCACATCCCACGCGGACTGGAACTCGGTGACCCGATCCGGCTCGATGTCGCACGCGCCGACGATGCGAGCGCGGCCTTCGAGTCGGCGCACGTTCTCGGCGTGCACGCGTGCGATGCCGCCCGTGCCGACGATGCCGATGCGCAAGGGGTTGTCGGAATCGATGTGCCGTCCGGACGCGCTCCTGGTCGACGGACTGCTGATTGGCGCGTTGCCGGTCAGCGCACTGCCTGTCGGTGCAGCAGTGATGTCGTCGCCCGCCATCTCAGCGCACCCCGGCCAGGGTCTCGGACGTCGCGCCGGCGTCGAGCGAGATCTCATGCGCGACTGCGAGACCTTCGGATGCCTTCACCGCCGCAGCAGCGAGGGTCGCCATGCGCGGGGCATCCGCTTCACCGTCGGCGACGGTCACCGCGTAGCGGAGGTCGAGCGTCTCGCCCGGCTCGAAGATGCGCACCCGGTCGAAGAACGGCGCAGGGTTGATGCAGGCGAACGGCTCGGAGCGCACGAACCACTTCGTGCCGAGTCTCTGCTGTGGCGTGACGTCGGCGAACACGACCGTCGATGAGCCTCCCCGACCGTCGTGGCGTCCGGTGAGACCCGCCCATGTTCCGGTCGTGCCGCGCACGTCTTCGCCGGTCGTGCCGTCAGCTCCGATCAGCCTGCCACCGGTGAACGAGCGCGGGCCACGCCAGAAGAGGCCGCCGTATCCGGCGTTCTCCCTGCCCTCCGTGGTGGGGGAGCCCAACTCGATCGGCGCGCCGGAGTCGTTGGTCAGCTCGCTGCGCCATCCGAGAATCCAAGCATCGTTCTCGACGTCCGGCGAGACGGTCAGCGTTCGACGCTCCTTGATAACGACCTCGCCGGCAGTGTCGGCGACGGGTTCGCGGTGCCAGGTGAGGTCGTGTGCGAAGGTCACGCCCTTTGACGTGTTCAGCACTGCGGTCACCCGGTCGTGATCCTGCGACCCGTTGTTGCCGAGGTCGGCATAGCCGCCTGCGGCTCGCGAATACGTGGCGCCTCCCCAGAAGTTGTCGGGTCCTACGTTCGGCAACGCCATGGTGATGCCCTTGTGCCACACGTGATCCCACGGGCGGAAGACGGTGACGAGTCGACCGGACAGCGTTCGGACCGGATGCACATACGGTCGTGGCGACTCGTACTGTGTCTCGTCCGGCCGGTAGACGTACTCGAGAAGGTCCGCGCCCGTCGACGAGATCACGCGCACCGCTCTGTCGACGTCGTGCTCCAGACCGAACGGTGTCGTGCCGAAGGCAGCAGTACCGGAGATCTGCCGAGGCGGTGATGGCTGGGAGGGAACGCTCATGCGACGGGGGTCCTTTGTGAAATCATCGTTGATCAGAGCCGAAGCGACATCGGCGCCGCAACATTTTCGATACATTATCGGAAAGGCAGCCTAAGCGGGTGTGCAAACGTCGTCAAGAATGGCACCCACGTGCATCCCGTGTTCGAGCAGTCGCAGCGGCACCGGCCCGGTTACGCTGTGCCAGGGGTGACGCGTGGCGTCAGAAGGAGCGTCGTCAGTGGCGGAATCGAAGGGCACGTTGGCCGATGTCGCCGCGCAGGCCGGCGTATCGGTGCCCACCGTGTCGAAGGTGCTGAACGGCAAGTCGGATGTCGCACCGGCAACGCGCGCCAAGGTGTACGAGGCCATCGAGTCGACGGGCTACCTCACCAAGAGGGCCGCGCCGCGCGACTCCAGCGGTGTGATCGAGCTGTTGATCGAGGGTGCGGATTCGCCGTGGGCACTCGAGGTGATCCGAGGGGCGGAGGGCGCTGCGGCGACCCGTGGGTCCGCGCTCATCGTGACGAGTTCCGTGCACGATTCGTTCTCGATAGAGCGCTGGACCGAGTCCCTGCGGGCGCGGCGCTCCGCCGGTGCCGTCGTCGTGCTGCCCAGCGAGGGTGACGGCGTGCTCAAGGCGTTGAAACAGCTGCGCATTCCGGTGGTGCTCGTCGATCCCGCGGGCTGGGAGGGCGCGGACTTCCCCACTGTCGGAGCCACGAACTGGTCGGGTGGTTTCGAAGCGACCAACCGGCTCATCGAGCTCGGCCACCGCGACATCGGCCTCATCGCAGGGCCGAGCCGTCTCGCCAGCGCGCTCGAACGCCAGGAGGGCTACGCCGCTGCGCTGCGCAGGGCGGGTCTCCCGTATCGTCCCGAGCTCGTGGTCGACGGCGAGTTCCGGATGTCCGGCGGTTACGCGGCAGGCGCGACCCTGCTCGACCTCGCTGCGCGGCCGACGGCGATCTTCTCCAGCTCCGACCAGCAGGCCGCTGGGCTGTACGAAGCGGCACGGGAGCGCGACATCCGCATTCCCGCCGAGTTGAGCGTGATCGGATTCGACGACACCGTGCTGAGCAGACACCTCTCGCCCGCGCTCACCACGATCCATCAGCCCCTCACCGAGATGGCGGCCGAAGCGGTTCGGCTGATCAGCGAATTGGGCTCCGACCCGTCGTCGCACGCCGCACGCCGCATCGAACTGACGACCTACCTGGTCGAACGACGCAGCGCGATCGCCCTCACGTCGCCGACGCCCACGCGCTGACGCGGTCGGCCGCCGGCGGCCGAAGAGTGCCGACACGAGCCCCTCGTCACGCTTTCCTGGCCGGTGCCGTCGCACTGCGTACCGGTGACGGCACCATGAGCCGGCATCTCGTGCCGCAGTCGAGGATCGCCGACGCCTGCCGTCGGCTCCAGCGCGTGTGACGACCGCGACCGCCAGGTATTCGGGCCTGCCGCGGCACATGCGGGGTTCGTCAGTTCGTCGCGGCATCCGTCGGGGCGGGCTTCATCTCGGCATCCGTCAGCGCTGAGTCCGTCGCAGATTCGTCGGCGCCGAGTTCGTCGCGGCATCCGCGGTCCGGTCGCACCCAGTGCGGGGGACACGGCTCGGATGCCCATGCTCGCCGGGAGCCGCGTCAGGGCTGCGCCGCCCCGGTAAGCGCTTGCCGGTTGACAGCACGGTGAGGGTGGATTACGTTCACTTTTCGATAGTTGATCGAAATTCGTTTCGCAAAATGATCGAGCCTGCAGCCACAGTGCGGTGGTCGACTTCGTGCTTCACACGATGTCGCCAGCCGCGCGAGTCCAAGGAAGGACATCGCGTATGACCTCGACCGCGGTCGCGCCGGAGAAGTCGCCGGTTGACGCGAGGCGTGCCAAGCGGCGCGTCAGACGCAGTCCGTGGTGGCGCAACTGGCAGCTGTACTCACTGCTCGTGCTTCCCGTGGCATTCTTCGTCATCTTCCGATACCTGCCGATGGCCGGGAACATCATCGCCTTCCGGCAGTACGTGCCGGGCGGCAACATCTTCGGCAACGCGTGGATCGGATTCTCGAACTTCGAGCTCTTCCTGACGGACCCCAACTTCTGGCAGGTCTTTCGCAACACGGTGATGCTCGGCGGACTCGCCTTGATCATCGGCTTCCCGGTTCCGATCGTCCTCGCCCTGCTGCTGAACGAGTTGCGCTCACGCGGCTTCAAACGTTTCGTGCAGACGACGACCTACCTGCCGCACTTCCTGTCGGTGGTGATCGTCGGCGGCATGATCCTGCAACTCACCTCGCTCACCGGATCGATCAACCACCTGCTCGGCTCGCTCGGGGTGCAGCCCATCGCCTTCATCCAGGACCCGGGCTGGTTTCCCGCGATCTACGTCGGAAGCGAGATCTGGCAGACCATGGGCTGGGGGACCATCCTCTACCTGGCGGCGCTGACCCAGATCGACGAGAACCTCTACGAGGCAAGCCGCATCGACGGCGCGAATCGGTGGCAGCAGACCTGGCATGTGACGCTTCCCGGCATCGCCCCGACGATCGTGACGCTCCTCATCCTGAACATCGGCACGTTCATGAGCGTCGGCTTCGAGAAGATCCTGCTCATCTACAACCCGGCGACGTACGCGACGGCCGACGTCATCTCGACGTACCTGTACCGCGTCGGCATCCAGTCCGGCAGCTTCAGCTACGCCGCGGCGATCGGCATCTTCGAAGCCGTCATCGGCCTCGTGCTCGTCACTGCCGCCAATTTCGTTTCCAAGCGCCTCGTAGGAGCAAGCCTGTGGTGATCGACGCACAAACCGCGAGCAGCATCGCCGCACCCGGACCTGTCACGACCAAGGTCAGGAGGAAGCGCACTGCGATGTCACGAACGCGAGGCGAGAAGATCTTCGCCGTCGTCAATGTGGTCGTGCTGCTGCTGGCAGTGGCGATCACGCTGTACCCGTTCCTGAACGTGCTGGCCCAATCGCTGTCGAGCGAGAAGTACATCGACTTCGGCGATGTCACGATCTGGCCCCTCGGTTTCAATTTCGACACCTACAAGATCGTCGCCTCCGACCCGACGTTCTGGATCAACTACCGCAACACGGTGGTCTACACGGTGGTCTCGACCGCGGTGTCGATGGTGTTGTCCACGATGTTCGCGTACGCGATCTCCCGCAAGGACCTCAGGGGCCGCGGATTCTTCATCGGCATGGCACTCGTGACCATGCTGTACAGCGGCGGGCTCATCCCGACGTACGTGCTCGTCAACGGTCTCGGCCTCACCAACACGATCTGGGCGATCGCGCTGCCGAACGCCATCAGCGTGTTCAACGTGCTCGTCATGAAGTCCTTCTTCGAGAACATGCCGCGAGAGCTCGAAGAGGCTGCGGCGATCGACGGTCTCAGCACCTACGGAACGCTCCTGCGCATCGTGCTGCCGCTCTCCAAGGCCGTGCTCGCCACGATGGTGCTGTTCTACGCGGTGGCGAACTGGAACTCCTGGTTCCCCGCGTTCCTCTACATGGACCACTCGAACCTCTATCCGGTGACCGTGTACCTGCGCAACCTCATCGCCGGCGCGACCGGCGCGCAGGATGCCGGTGCGTCCGCCGACAGCAACCTGACCCAGATCAGCGCGAACATCAAGGCCGTCACGATGGTGCTCACCGTGCTGCCGATCCTCTTCGTCTACCCGTTCATCCAGCGTTACTTCGTCTCCGGCGTCATGCTCGGCTCCGTCAAGGGCTAGACCGGCGCGACGCATCCCACCCATCCCCACCACTATCACGAAGTCGAATCACCAATGGAGGTCTCGCAGAAATGTCACTGAAAGTAACCCGCCGTGAAGTGCTCGCCATGGGGCTCGCGAGCGTCGCCGTCGGCATCCTCGCAGGCTGCACGTCAACCGGCGACGCAACGCCCGTCGTCACGGGCAAGTCCACGGGCATGATGAAGGACTACGCCGCAGGCAAGCAGTTCAAGGCGAGCAAGCCCCTCAGCATCAGCATGCTGTTCCAGGACAACCCGGCCTATCCCTACAAGTCCTCGTGGCAGATCTTCAGCGAGATCACGAAGCGCACGAACGTCACGCTCAAGCCGACGGTCGTACCCTTCGCCGACTTCACCGACAAGCGCTCCGTGCTGATCAATTCCGGCAAGGCGCCCGACATCATCGCGAAGACCTACCCGGGCCAGGAATCGCCGTTCGTGGGCGGCGGGGCGATCCTCGCGGTCAGCGACTACGTGAAGTACATGCCGAACTTCACCAAGAAGGTCAAGGACTGGGACCTGGAAGCCGACCTCGACACCATCAAGCAGTCCGACGGCAAGTACTATGTGCTGCCCGGCCTGCACCAGACGCTCAGCCCTGACTACACATTGCAGTTCCGCGACGACGAACTCGACCGCCTCGGGCTCGACCAGCCCACCACCTGGAACGAGTTCAAGACGGTTCTGAAGGAGCTGAAGAAGGCCCATCCGGATGGCTACCCGTACAGCGACCGCTGGGGCGGAGCCAACGTGATGAACATCGCCGCCAGTCCATACGGCACCATGGCCGGCTACGACGCCGCGACCAGTTCGAACTGGGGTCTGAACAACGGTCTCCTCTTCGACTGGGCCAAGAACACGTACTCGTTCACGCCGATCGACGACAACTACAAGGCCCTGATCAGCTACTTCGCCGGCCTCGTGAAGAGCGGGCTGATGGATCCCGAGACGTTCACGCAGACGGATGACCAGGCCAGCGCGAAGTTCACGACGGGCAGGACCTTCGCGATCAGCACCAACGCCCAATACCTGCAGCTCGACCGCACGGCCATGGACAAGAACCTGGGCGTCGGCAAGTACAAGATCTCGAAAGCGCCGATCCCCGGCGGACCGAAGGGCAAGGTGCTCGCCGGCAGCCGGCTGGAGAACGGCATCATGCTCTCGACCGCCGCATCCAAGCGCGACGACTTCGAGGCGTTCCTGCAGTTCATCGACTGGCAGTGGTACTCGGATGCCGCACAGGTGCTGGTCAAGTGGGGTGTGAAGGACGAGACCTACACGTACAAGAACGGAAAGTACGACGTGGCGTCCGGGTACAAGCTCGCAGCCTACGGATTCGGTGATCCCAACGCCAAGAAGGACATCCGTATCGACATGGGTTACAGCGGCGGCAACTTCATGTACGGCGGCACGACGCAGATCGTGCAGTCGACCATGGTGCCAGAGGAGCTCGCATGGCAGAAGACCCTCACCGACTACAAGCTCGCGAAGCCGTCGCCCGGAGTTCCGTACACGACGATCGAGGCCCAGCAGGCCGCACTCAAGCAGACCGCGATCATCGACTCGACCAACACGTGGACCCTCAACTTCATCCTCGGCAAGAAGTCGGTGTCGTCGGACTGGGCGGACTACGTCTCCGAGCTGAACGGCAAGGGTCTGAAGGCCTATGTCGACGGTGCCAACAAGGCGTGGTCAGACGCGAACTCGAAGAAGAAGGGCTGAGAGCACAGTGAGTGGGCAGGCGTCAAGGGAGTTCATGAGCGGACCGCTCTACCGGGCATCCGCCGCGGTGTACGACGTGCTAGGTCCCACCGCGTGCTTTCTTCTCGCCTGCCTGCCGTTCGCCCTTGCGATCGTCGTCGCGCCCAGCGCCGTGACGATCGCGGTGGCCGGCATTCTGATCGGTCCTGCGTGGACCGCTCTGCTCTATGCCACGAGCGTTCTGCGTTCCGACCGTGACCGCGGCCCTGTGCGCTCGTTCTGGCGCGGATACCGCCTGAACTGGCGTCAGACCTGCATGGTCTGGGTTCCGTACTGGCTGCTCCTCGTGGTCGCCGGCGCGGATGTCGTCACACCGACCACACCCACCGTGCTGCGCTGGGGCGTCGGGATCGTCGCAGCGCTGTCGATGGTCTGGATGAGCGCGGCTCTGCTGCTGATCAGCCGCTACTCGTTCCGCACCAGGGACGTTCTGCGGCTCGGGCTGTACGTGGTGGTGGTCGCCCCCCGCTCGACGACCACCAACCTCGCCCTGCTCGTGCTGGCCGGCGCGACCGTGTACTTCACATCCGAGTCCGTGCTCGGACTCCTCGCAGGGGTCTTCGCGTTCGTGACGGTGACCGCGGCGCGCGGCGCATTCGACCTCGTGGATGCCCGCTTCACGGTCGACACGGACGCGACCCGATGACGGCCACAGGCTCCGCGGCCGAAGCCGACGCATCCGGCCGCGACCGTATGGATGCCCTGCGCCGCCGCCTCGGCGGATTCGCATTCGGAGGCGACTACAACCCCGAGCAGTGGGACAGTGCGGTCTGGCGCGAGGACGTCGACCTCATGCGCCGTGCCGGCGTGAACCTGGTGACGGTCGGTGTGTTCGCCTGGGCGGCCCTCGAGCCGGAGCCCGGCGTCTTCACGTTCGAGTGGATGGACGAGGTGCTCGACCTGCTGCACTCGGCAGGCATCAGCGTCGACCTCGCGACGCCGACCATGGCGCCTCCCGCCTGGTTGTCGCAGAACTTTCCGGAGACACTGCCGATGATGGCCGATGGCGAGACGTTCGGGTTCGGCAATCGGCTGCACTACGACCCGTCGTCCCCGGTGTACCGCGAGCGAGCGGCGATCATCACGCGCGCGCTCGCCGAGCGCTACTCGGGGCATCCAGCCCTGGCGATGTGGCACATCAGCAACGAGTACGGGCCGACCGCCTACAACGAGCAGAGCTCCGTCGCCTTTCGTGCCTGGCTGCAACGACGCTACGGTTCGCTCGAGGCGCTGAACGACGCCTGGTACACGCGGTTCTGGAGCCAGACGTACACCGACTGGGCTCAAGTCGACGTGCCGGCGGTTCCGCGTTCGTGGATGAACCCGGCCCGCCAACTCGACTTCAAACGTTTCGTGTCGGATGCCCTGCTCGAGTGCTTCGTCGCCGAGCGCGACATCGTGCGCGAGTATCGCGACGACATCCCTGTCGTCACCAACTTCATGCGGTTCTACCGCAACGCCGACTACTGGAAGTGGGCGCGCGAGGAGGATGCCGTCGCCCTCGACATCTATCCCGACCCCGGCGACGAGGACTCCTGGGTCTCGGCCGCGCTGAACTTCGACCTGATGCGATCACTCAAGGGCGAGCCGTGGGTGCTCATGGAGCAGGCGGCGAGCGCGGTGTCGCAGTGGAAGGTGAACAACGTCAAGCGGCCCGGGATGATGCGCGCCGGCTCGTATCAGGCGATCGCGCACGGCTCCGACACAGTGCTCTACTTCCAGTGGCGGGCGAGCCGCGGCGGCCACGAACGCTTCCACTCGGCGATGCTGCCGCACTCGGGGACGGCGTCCCGCACGTGGGGCGAGGTCGAGGCGCTGGGCAACGAGCTGCCGCTGATCAAGGACGCGCTCGGCTCGAGTGCGCCAGCCGATGTGGCCGTGCTGTTCGACTGGGATGCCTGGTGGGCGCTCACAGAGACCCACGGTCTGCCGCGCAACGACTTCGACTACCCCGGGCTCGTGACCGACCACTATCGGCCGCTGCTCGAGGCGCACCACGCGGTGGACTTCGTGTCCTTCGACTCGGATCTGTCGCGGTACCGGATGCTCGTGATCCCGAACGCCTACCTCGTGCCCGACCGCTTCGTCGAGGCTCTGACCCGGTACGTCGAAGGAGGCGGGGTCGTCGTCTGCTCGTTCTTCTCCGGCGTCGTCGACGAGACCAATCAGGTGAGGCAGCCCGCCTACCCCGGCGGACTGCGGACTCTCATCGGCGGTTACATCGACGAGTATTTGCCGGCGCGGGCCGGCGAGACGTTCGAGGTGCAGTTCACCGGCGCCGCTGACGACGGTGCCGCAGGCGCCGTGACCGCCAATTGGTGGCAGGACAGCGTGCACGTCGAGTCCGCCACGGTTCGCGCGGTGTACGCATCCGGATTGCTGCAAGGACGCCCGGCCATGCTCGAGAACACCGTGGGCGAGGGGCGCGTCGTGTACCTCGGCACTCGGCTCGAGCCGGCCGCGCTGACACGGGTTCTGCTGGGCGAGGCGCAGCGGTCGGGCATCCGTGCGCTCGTGACGGATGCCCCGCCAACCGTCGAGGCGACGCTGCGCGAGGCGGACGGCGTGAGCTTTCTCTTTCTGCTGAACCATTCCGAGTCGCATGCCGCCGAGGTGCGGTTGCCCTTCGAGGGTCACGACCTGCTGACCGGTGCCTCGGTGACGGATGCCGTGACCCTCGGCCCGCTCGGGGTCGCGGTCGTGCGCGCTGTCACGCCGTGAATCAGCACTCAGCGTGCGAGGCGCTCCGAGGTTCCGCGCCTATGGAGAGTGACGCCCTAGGCTTTCGCGCATGACTCGGCACGAACCATGGAAACGCGGTGATGTCGTCGTGCACCGCAACGTCATCGAGGCCGACCCTGGACACCACGAGCGTCACGCCGGCTACGCGCACACGGCCCGTGTGATCACCGACGAGGACGACCTCGTTGTCCTGTACCAGCCGCCGAAGACCCCGCATCGCGAGCGCAACGGCGAGCGCGGCGGCCTGCGCGGACGCAACATGGTGCGCGGCGGGTGGGCCGGCACGCACTCCGAACGCGAGTGGGAGGGCGACGGCGTGATCTTCGTTCATCGCCGGCCGCAACCGTGGTCGGTGTGGCGCTGGGTGGATGACGTGGGCACCTGGTCGTCCCACTTCTACGTGAACTTCGAACGGCCGTGGACACGCACCCGCCTGGGCTTCGACACCGAGGATTGGGTGCTCGATCTCGTGGTGACAGGCGACGACCGCACGGTGACGGTGAAGGATGCCGACGAGCTCGAGTGGTGCGTCGCCGCAGGCACGATCTCCATCGAACAGGCCGAACTGACCAGGAGAGCTGCCGAGGAGATGACCGCGGTGGCCGCTGAGAACGCGTGGCCGTTCTCAGCCGACTGGTCGCTGTGGCTTCCGGATGCCGAATGGCGGGCGGCGCCGCTCCCCGACGACTGGGCCGAGCTGGAGACGCCGTGAGCGAGCCGATCCGTCGCGCCCACGTGAAGAATCTGCTTCCGCGCAACCAGTTCCTGGTCGTCGAGGAGGTGCCCGCATCCGCTCTGCGCGGCGGGCGATGGGTCGACGGCGAGCTGGGACTCACGGAGGAGTGGCTGGTCTTCGCGTCGGGTGACCCGCACGACGCACCGGACTTTCTGCTGCTCGACGCGGAGGTCGATGCCGAAGTGGTGGACAGCGCGGGCACGGGCATCCTCACCGTGGCCATCGCGCGAAGCGTGCACCGGTACCGAGCGGATGTCTCCACCTTGCGGCCGTTCGTGGAGGCGCTCGCGCGGTTGCGGACCGAGCCGCCGAGCGGCACGCGCCTCTGGCGCGGCGATGCCGGCGATATCCGAGCTCCCTGAGCACCCCAGTCCCCTGAGCGAGCGCTGGGGGGCTAGGCGACGGTGGGACTGCCGGGGACGAGTACGGTCGAGTGGTGACGGAACGACCGGGCAGCGACACCAGCGGTGACTCCCGGTTCGCGGCGCTCGTCGTCGCAGGCCTGATCTGTCAGGAGGTCGGCGCATCCATCGCGGTGCTGCTGTTTCCGCAGGTCGGAGCGCTGGGCATGGTCTTCCTGCGCGTGCTGTTCTCGGCGGTGATCCTGCTGCCGATCGCGCGGCCGACGCTGCGGGGCATCCGCGGCACGGCATGGCTCACGGTGATCGGCTTCGGCCTCGTGCTCGCGCTGATGAACGGCCTCTTCTATCTGTCGCTGGATCGCATTCCGCTCGGCGCTGCCGTGACGATCGAGGTGCTCGGTCCACTCGTGCTCTCGGTGGTCGCCGCCCGGCGGGCGATCGCGTGGCTGTGGGCGGGCCTTGCGGCCATTGGAGTCGCTCTGCTCGGCGAGGGCAGCTTCGGCGCCCTCGATCTCGTGGGCGTGGCCCTTGCTGCGGGCGCGGGAATCGCGTGGGCGTTCTACATCCTGCTGTCGCGCCAGACCGGACGCCGCTTCGCCAGGTTCGACGGACTCGCGATCGCGATGGCGATCGGGGCTGTCGCGTCCGCGCCGTTCGGCATCGCATCGGCGGGCGGCGCGCTTCTGCACCCCGAGGTGCTGCTGCTCGGCGCGGCGGTCGCGCTGCTCTCCTCGACCGTGCCGTACGGGCTGGAACTGCTCGCGCTGCGACACCTGCACCCATCGGCGTTCGCGATCCTGCTCAGCCTCGCACCGGCCATCGCCGCGCTCGCCGGACTCGTGCTGCTGCGGCAGACGTTCGACTGGGTGGGGGTGATCGCTGTCGTGCTCGTCATCTCGGCGAGCATTGGCGCGGTGTGGTCGGCGCGTGCACACGAGCCGGCACCGGAGTCGCCAGACGAGGTGGCGTGACGAGCCGGCTCCATCCCCGCTACTGCGCCAAATGCGCTTAACTGCGCCAGTACGAGTGGCGCAGTTAAGCGCATTTGGCGTTATTTCGGGGGTGGGGTCGAGCGCGCCCAGGCCTTCAGTCGCAGGTACTCCTCGTCGACGTGCTTCACGACCGCGGGCGCCGTGCCCACTCGATTGCCGAGGTTGAGCGCGGTGATGCGGGTGCTGCGGGGCCGGCCAGAGGCATCCGTCCACTCGATCGACGGCCGGTTCGTGACCTTCTGGATGCCCGCCCTCGGAACACTCGTCGTCACGAGCAGTCCGTGCACGATGGCGGCGTCCGCAGTGAGCTCGACGGCGAGCGACTGCCCGCGAACGGCCACGATCAGCCCGTACGCCACCAGCAGCACACCGATCACGGCCATCAGCCAGACAAGGGTCGAGCCGAATCCGACGATGAAGCCGAGCACCATGAGGAACGCGCCGATCACGGCGACGAACAGTCCGCCGACGAGGTAACCGCGACGCGTCACGGGCAGGGGGCGCAGCACGTCATCGTGCGGAACGGACTCGGGCACACGTGAACCCTACCCGGGCGGGCGAGCGTTGCCCGACGCGTCACCCATTCGCCCAGTACGGGCGAACTGCCGCGGCCGACGGATGCCCGCCACCATGCCACGACTAGCCTCGCGATCACACGGACCGGCCGGTCGTGGCCGCTGAGGGGCATCCGCGGTTCTGGCGATCCGGTGGCCGAGACCCGCGACGAGGAGCGAACCGATGCAGATCGTGCGACCGCTGTCCGGCCTCACTCCACACAATCTCGTGCGCGAGCTGCTCGCCGGCGTCACGTTGATCGCGATCGCCGTTCCGCTGAACATCGGGTACGCGCAGATCGCAGGGCTGCCGCCGACCGCCGGGCTCTATGCGCTCATCGTGCCCGCCGCGATCTACGCGCTCACCGTGTCGTCGCGCCAGCTGGTCGCGTCGCCGGATGCCGCGGCCGCCGCACTCGTGGCGTCCTCGGTCGGCGGGCTCGCCGCGGCAGGCAGCCAGAGCTACCTCACGATGGCGCTCGCGCAGGCGATCATCTGCGGCATCCTGTTCCTGCTGACGGCGGTGTTCCGGCTGGGATTCCTCGCGAACTTCTTGTCGAAGCCGATCCTGGTCGGGTTCGTCGGGGGCCTTGCGCTCGACATCCTGGTCAGCCAGATCGCCAAGATGCTCGGCGTCAAGATCGACTCGGGCGCCGAGTTCGTCGACAAGCTCGGCGACCTGTTCGGTCACATCACGACGCTGAACTGGTGGTCGGTACTGATCTCGGTGATCGCCGTCGTAGTGTTGATGGTCGGCAGGCGCATCGCGCGCATCGTGCCGTGGGCACTCATCGTTCTCGTTCTCGCGACCGTGGTGGTCGTTGTGACCCACCTCGACGCGTCAGGCGTTGCCGTGCTCGGCAAGGTGGATGCCGGCCCGCCCCAACTGACCTGGCCGATCCTGCCGTGGACGGCGTGGCTCAACCTGGTGCCCTCGGCCATCGCGCTGCTGCTGGTCACGATGGCCGAGGGGCTGCTCGTGGCCCGCAGCTACGGCGAGAAGCGCGGCTATCGCACGGAGCCGAATCAGGATCTGTTCTCGTTCGGCATCGCGAACGTCGCGGCCGGTGCCACAGGAGGGTTCGTCGTCGGCTCGTCCACATCACGCACCGCCGCGATGGACCAGGCCGGATCGCGCACCCAGCTGCCCTCCATCGTCACCGCCGTCGGCACACTGCTGCTCGTGCTGTTCGGCACAGCGTTGCTGGAGAAGATCCCTTCGCCGGCGATCGGTGCGATCGTGGGCGTCGCGGTGCTGCCGCTCTTGGGCATCCGCGATTTCGCACGGCTCTGGAAGCAGGACAAGGTCGAGTTCATCATCGGCGTCGTCTGCTTTCTCGTCACGCTCTTCGTCGGTGCGATCGCCGGCATCGTCGTCTCGTTCGTGCTCGCGCTCATCAACCTCGCGAGCCGGGCATCCAAGCCCGCGATCGACGTGCTGGCGGCGGACGACAACCCGAAGGACTCGCTCCTCGATGCCGCGCCCAGCGGCCAGGAGACCGCTCCGGGCATCGTCGTGATCCGGCTCGCGGCGCCACTGTTCTTCGCCAACGGAACCGTGTTCGCGGATGCCGTCAAGCGGGCCGTGCAAGCGGGCGAGCACCCTCCGGTCACTCACGTCGTGCTCGACCTGGAATCCGTGACGGATGTCGACGTGACCGCCGCCGAGACCTTCGAGGCTCTCAAGGACTGGCTGCGCGACAACCACGTGACTCTCGGCTTCAGCCGTGCAAGGCTGCCCCTGGTGAACCGGATGCGCCAGCTCGGCTTTCTCGACGACGAGACCTTCTACAACACGAACCGCGCCGCGCTGACAGCACTGGCCGGCTCGTAGGGATCTGGAGTAACGCAAAGATCTGGAGAAACGCGAAGATCTGGAGAAGGAGTACGCATGTCCGCTCGATTCGTTTACTGGATGAACGTCTCGCTCGACCTCTTCATCGAGAGGAAGGCGAAGGAGCACACTGACCTCGGTGGTCCCGAATGGGTCAGCATCGACGAGCAACTGCATCGCGAGTTCAACGCCCGCGCACGCGCGATGTCGATGCTGGTCGAGGGCCGCATCGTCTACGAGATGATGGATCCGTTCTGGCCGGATGCCCGCGCCGACGCATCCCTCCCCGACTACCTTCGCGAGTACGGCGAGATCTGGACGGACATCCCCAAGGTGCTCGTCTCGCGCACCCGCACAACGGCAGAGCACAACACGACCATCATCGGTGGAGACGACGCGATCGCGCAGCTGGCCGAGTTGCGTGAGGAATCCGATGGGGACATCGGGGTGGGCGGTGCGGCGCTTGCGACCCAGCTGCTGGCTGCCGACCTGATCGACGAGTTCCTGCTCTTCACCCATCCCGTGCTTCTCGGCGCAGGGCGACCACCGTTCGACTCGCTCGACCGCGAGCCGGTGTTTCTCGACCTGCTCGAGCAGAAGTCGTTCGACAACGGCGTGACGATGCACCGCTACGCCGTGCGGGGCGCTATCTCCTGACTGCTGACGCGATGAACTTCAGCGCACCAACGGTGAAAGAGCTTCGCCGATGGCCGTCACCACGCCGGGCACGTGTCCATTGAGCGGGGCATTGACGACGACGCCGTCGACACCCGCGTCCAGAATGGAGGCCTGGATGCGCTCGGCGATGACATCCGCCGTCCCGACGAAGGCGCGGTTGCGGCGGTCCTCCGGGATCCTCTCCAGGATCGCGTCGGCTTCGGCCTGGGTTTCCACGAGCCCGACGCTCGCCAGGTAACTCGTCCTCAGCGTCGACGGGTCGCGGTCGATCTCCTCAGCACGCTGGTTCAGGACCTGCACCTTGTGGGGCAGGTCCTCGATCGCACAGATGATGTTCATGTGGTCGGCATAGCGAGCCGCGAGGCGGAACGTCTTCCGTTCGCCCTGACCGCCCAGCATGATCGGGATGCTGTCGCGGAAGCGAGGCACATTCATCGCGCCGTGCGCGCGGTACCACTTGCCGGTGAAGTCCGGCCGTTCGTCGCGGAGCATCGGGTGGATGATCTGCAGAGCTTCGTCGAGCTTCTCGAAGCGTTCGGTGAAGGTGTCGAAATCGAAGCCGAGCTGCTGATGCTCGAGCTCGAACCAGCCCGCGCCGAGGCCGAGGATCGCGCGGCCGTGGCTGATGACATCCAGAGTCGTGACGGTCTTGGCCAGCAACGTCGGGTTGCGGTACGTGTTGCCGGTCACGAGTGCCGAGAGCTGGATGCTGCTGGTCGACGCCGCCAGCGCAGCCAGCGTCGAGTACGCCTCCATCATCGGCTGGTCGGGCGTGCCGATGCCGGGCAGCTGGTAGAAGTGATCCATCACGAGGACCGTGTCGAAGCCGCTGGCCTCGGCGTCGCGCGCCTGAGCGGCCACGGTGTCGAACAGTGTCTCCACGCCGCCGGGGTAGGTGAAGTTCGGGATCTGGTATCCGAGAGAAATCGTCACCCGACCGACGTTACGACACCGCCCCCGCGGGCGCGCGGCTCACCGCAATTCAGCCTGCGGTGGGGAGCACCTCCCAGCTGATCGTCCCATCGGTCTGCCAGGTCACGGTGACGATGGATGCCTTCCCGTCCATCGCATCCTTGGAGAGCGTGAGCCCCCTTCGCGCGATGTCGTCCAGGGTTCCGCACGTCTCGGCGGCCCTCTCGTCCTTCACGACCGCGACGAGACAGTACGTGTCATCGAGACGGTGAGCGGCATAAATGGAACTGCTCTCTTCTACCGTCACCGTGCCGGCCACCTCGTGGAACGAGGTCGCATCGAAACCTCTGGTCACGTCGGGAGGAAGGTTGTCCACACGTGGCGCACTCGCGAAGTAGTTGGCGACGGCCGCGAGCGTCGCTCCCTCGTCGCCCTGCCCTGAGCCCGCCGATGACACGGAGGCCGGGCCGGTTGTAGCCGGGCTCGCGCTGGGGACGCTCTGCAACGGCGATCCCAGGGCGCCCTCGATCCCGATCGCGACCGCGACGCCGAGCACCAGCCCGCCGACAGCCGCGAGGAACGGCAAAGCCTTGTTCATGCGGCGCGCCGGAGGCCTCGAGCCGAATGGCCGGTCATCCTCGGGGAGCGACCAGCCCTCTACGCCGACGCCGGGCGTCGCGGAATCGTGGTGGGCATCCGTCGACTCGGCGCGCGACTCGCCAGCCTCGGTGCCCTCATCATTGTGCGCACCGTGTCGACGGTCGTACTCGGCCAGCGCCCACTGGCTCGGCGTCATGCGGACGGTCTCGCCGGTGGCAGGATCGACGTGCTGCTCCGCGGGCTCGCTCGCACCCTCGCGCGAGTACGCGCGCTCGAGCAGCCGTCGTCGCTCGTCCATACTGCGCACCTCCGCCCCGAGGAACCGACCCGACCAGGCTAACCTCGCGGTCACGCTGCTGGTCGAGTGCACCGAACCCGCTGGTCGAGTGCACCGAACCCGCTGGTCGAGTGCACCGAACCCGCTGGTCGAGTAGCGCCGCCCGGAGGGCGACGCGTATCGAGACCGGGCGTGGGCCTCGATACGCGTGCCTGCGGCGCGCTACTCGACCAGCGGTTGCGGTTGGGAGCGGGTGCGGCGCTATTCGAATACCGCTGCGTCAGAAGTCGGTGAGGTTCACTCGCAGGCCACCCGGGGCGTAGGAGGTGCGCAGGATGCCGCGGCGACGCAGCTCGGGCACCAGATCGTCGAGCATGCGGTGCACCGTCACCGGGTGCAGGTCGCCGGAGAAGATGAAGCCGTCGTTGCCGGCATCCTCACCGAGCTCCTCGATGAAGTCGGCGAGCTGACCCGCCGTTCCGACGAATCCGGAGCGGTCCTCCACCGCGCCCTTGCGTGCCTTCTTCGCGAGCAGGTCGCGCAGCGGCTGCGCATCGAAGCCGGGCGCTCCGCCGAGCAGTCCGTTGATCGTGCCACGCGAGACGTGCGGTCCGAAGATCGACGGATCGAGCGGTTCGTCGAGGTCGAGTCCGGTCAGGTCGGTCTCGGAGTCGCTCGACTGTCCGAGGAGTACTGCGCGCAGCTCGTCGTCGGACGGATGCCTCGACGCCTCCACCACGCGGCGCGCTTCGTCTTCGCTCGCCACGACCTCCGGCTTGAACACGAACAGCGTCTTCACGTCGGATGCGCGCCGTCCGGCAGCCTCCGCCGCCTCGACGACCTTCGCGCGGTACGCCCGCACCGCGTCGACGTTCAGGAGCGCGAGGGCAAGCTGCACGTCGGAGTTCGCGCCAGCGAACCCGAGACCACGCCCGGACCCGCCGGGGGAGACGATCGCGGGGTCGCCGCCCGTGGTGCCGAAGGCATCCACTCCGGTGCCGGCCGACGGGCCGTCGAACGGGATCGCGTTCAGCGGCCCGTCGACCTTGAAGTACTCGCCGTCGTGGCGGGTGGGGCGGATGCGCGAGCCGTCCGCGAACCGCCCGGTGGCGGCATCCGCGATGTAGGCGCCGTCGTCCCAGCTGTGCCACAGCTCGCGCACGACGTCGAGCCACTCCTGCGCCCGGTCGTAGGCGGCGTCGTGGGCGAGCTCGTCGAGGCCGAAGTGCCGCGCGCTCTTCACGTCGGTGACGACGTTGATGCCGAAGCGTCCGTCGCTGAGGTGCTGCAGCGTCGCGGCCTGGCGGGCGGCGAGGTACGGAGGCGTCGCGCCCGCGTTGATCGTGGGGACGATGCCGATGTGGCTCGTCGCCTGGAACAGGTAGGGGGCCAGCAGCAGCGGGTCGTGCTTCGGACCGCCGTACGCCGAGCGCACACGCAGATCGAGGGTCTCCGGCGTGCCGATCGAGATGGCGTCTTCCATGATCACCAGGTCGAGGCCGGCTTGCTCGAGCTCGCGCACGGAGTGCTGGTAGAGGTCGGGCTTGGTCCAGTCGTATCCCCAACGCCAGTCAGGGCGACCCCAGCCTTGCGGACCGAAACCGCGCGAGAAGAACCAGCCGAAGTGCTGCTGTCGTGTCATGGTGTTTCCTGTCGTTGCGAGCCAGCGCCCTGAGTCGCAGTCATCCGGCCAGGGCCTCGGGTTGCGTGCGAGCGACGAGCGCTCGCACCGCGGCGAGGCCCCTGGCGAGGTCGCGGATCAGGTCGTCGGCATCCTCGATGCCGATCGAAAGGCGCAACAGACCTTGGCCGATGCCGGCCGCGAGCCGCTCGTCCTCGCTGAGCAGAGTGTGCGTGGTCGACGCGGGGTGCAGCACGAGGGAGCGCACGTCGCCGAGGTGCGTCATGCGGCTGAAGAGCCGCAGCTCGTCATAGAACGCGCGCGCCTCCGCCTCGCCGCCGACGAGTGTGAACGAGAACACGCTGCCCTGTCCGCGCGGCAGGTACGTCTCGGCGAGTCGCCGGTACGGGCTGGATGCCAGTCCCGAGTAGTCGACGGATGCCACCTCCGGCTGCACCTGAAGCCACGCCGCCACCGCGAGCGCATTGCTCGAGTGCTGGGCGACCCGCAACGACAGGGTCTCGAGACCCTGCTGCAGCAGGAACGCGTTGAACGGCGACAGCGTCGGACCGAAGCGGGATGCCACCACCTCGCGCGCGTACACGGCGTAGGCGGAGGGCCCGAACGCCTCGACGTAGCTCGTGCCGCGGAGAGCGCGCTGCGGGGAGTTCAAGTGGGGGAAGGCATCCGGGCGAGCGCTCCAGTCGAAGCGTCCGGCATCCACGATCACGCCACCGAGCGCCGCACCGTGCCCGGCGAGGAACTTGCTGGCAGAGTGCACCACGATGTCCGCGCCGAACTCGATCGGCCGAAGCAGGTACGGGGTGCCGAGGGTGTTGTCCACGATGAACGGGATGCCCGCCTCGTGCGCCACGGCCGCCACCGCTCGGATGTCGAGCAGGTCGTTCTTCGGGTTGGGGATCGGCTCGCCGAAGACGACTCTCGTGGTCGGGCGGATCGCGCGGCGCCAGGCATTCGGATCATGGGCATCCGTCACGAAGGACACCTCGATGCCGAGCCGGCCGAGGTTGTCGCGGAGCAGGCCGCGGGTGCCCTCGTAGATGCTGCTGGCGGAGACGACGTGGTCGCCCGCCTGCAGGATGCCCAGGAGCGCGACCGACAACGCGGCCTGCCCGCTGCCCACCACGATCGCTTCAGCGCCGCCCTCGAGCGCGGCGAGACGTCGCTCCACTGCGGCCGTGGTCGGGTTGCCGATGCGTGAGTACGTGTAGCCGTCGGCGTCGCCGGCGAAGCGGTCGCGGGCGTGGTCGAAGTCGTCGAAGACGAAGCCGGCGCTCAGGTAGATGGGCGGGATGCGCGCTCCGAAGCCGGCATCCGGCTCGACGCCGGCGTGGATCTGGGCGGTGGCGAAGCCGATGGGCTCATCGTCGAGCTCGGCATTGAGCTCGACGGGGTCTCCGGAAGCGGAGAAGGCGGATGTTGCGGTCACCGATCCATGGTGCGCGTGATCGAGCGATTCCCCTGCATCGGCATGAACCAGTGTTACCGCGCGCGGCGTAGGCTCGCTGCGTCGTCGCACCGAACGTCGCACCTGACGTCGCACGAAATGAAGGAGCAGCCGTGGCCGATCCGATCGCCTACACAGCCATCGAGAAGGGCGCCGTCGTGACCACGACCGGCGGCGAGCGCCTCGGCACCGTTGAGCACGTGCTGCAGGATGCCTCGCTCGACCTCTTCGACGGCCTCGCCGTGCGCACAGCCAACGGCCTGCGCTTCGTGGATGCCCGCAGCATCACCTCGATCACCACCGACGGGGTCGCCACGTCGATCGACCAGACCGAAGTGGCCGGCCTGCCCGCGCCGGACGGCACCGCCGTTCTGGATGCCGACCCCGAGCAGTACGAAGGCGAAGGACTGACCGCATGGTGGGGTCGCACCTTCCGCCGGTCGCACTGGCTGCGCGAGAAGGACTGACCGTGGCGGCCGACGCGGGAAGCATCGATTCCGAGTCCACCGCCTCCCACGTCGCCGACGCCGATCGCTGTCCCTGCCTGAGCGGCGACGCGTTCGGAGACTGCTGCGCTCCGCTGCTGCGAGGAGCGGCCGTCGCCGTGACGGCCGAGCGGCTGATGCGGTCGCGGTACTCCGCGTTCGCGGTGGGGGATGCCGTCTATCTGCTGGCGACGTGGCATCCGTCGACGAGGCCGGGCGAGCTGGAGCTCGACGCCGACGTGCAGTGGCGGCGGTTGGACATCCTGAACACGGTTCGCGGCGACGTCGCCGACGACACGGGCGAGGTGGAGTTTCGTGCCTACTGGCGCGTGCTTCGGCGGCCGGGTCGCGCACGCGACGGTGGTGTGCTGCACGAGCGCAGCAGCTTCCGCCGGGAGAACGGCAGATGGTTCTACGTGGACGGCACGATGCTCGGCTGACCTGCGCCAGCGCATCCTCACCCAGCCCACATGCGTCGAACCGGCACTGAATCGCCGAGCCCACCCCCGAATTCACGTGAATTCAGGGGCGGCCCGACGAGACAGTGCCGGTTCGACGAGATGACGCGGAGGCGACCCGGAGATCACTCCGCGAGGATGAGGTACAGCGCCTTGCGCAGCTCGTCGATCTTCTCGACGGCCTGCTTGCGCTGCTCATCGGTCGACGCGAAACGGAACTGGTGCACGACGCCCATCAGCTTGCCGATGGATTCGTGCAGCGCGGCATCCGCCTCGGTGCGTCCGGGGGTGGCCTTCCAGGCCGCGTCGAGCTCCGACTGGTGCTCGGCGACGTAGGCCTTGCCCGCATCGGTGAGCTCGTAGTCGGTGCGCCGGCCATCGCCGGTCGCCTCCACGAGCTCCTCGTCGACGAGCTGCTGCAGCGTCGGGTACACCGAGCCGGGGCTCGGCTTCCAGAGGCCGTCGGTCTTCTCGGCGATGGCCTTGATCAGCGCGTAGCCGTTCTTCGGTCCATCGGCGAGCAGGGACAGGATGGCAGCACGGATGTCTCCGCGCGACGCACGCTTGCGTCCGCGGGTTCCGAAGGCGGCGAGCACGGCGGGGTCGAACCCGCGCGGATCGAACGACGGACCGAATCCGCGACGGCCGAAGCCACCGGGGAAGGGGAAGTCGCCCTGGTCAGGCGACCCCTGACCGTCGTGACGCTCGTGGTGCTCGTGGGGTGCACCGTGACCGGAACCGTGGTGCCCGGCACCGTTGGCGTCGTCGTGGTGGAACCGGTGCGGCCCATGGCCGCGGCCGCACTGGTCTGCGCGGTCCTGATACGGGTGGTGGCGACGATGGGCGTCGCCGGGGAAATAATCGTCTCTCATGAAAACTCCTTATGTTGACTATCTAAGACAGGTCAACGATATATCGTTCAAAAGTATTCCGCAAGTGGTGCCTCGGGTTGGCGCTCTGCACCCGACGCGAGATCGGGACTGCGCCCGCCCCGATGGGGTGGCATCCCGATGCGACGGGTGGGCATCCCGCCCCGTCGGGCTGGCATGTTGGCGCGCAACCGCTTTTCAGGAGATCTCGGCCGTATGTCCACCTTTTGTCGATGCCTCGCCTCTGCGCCTGAAAACGGGTGGCTGCACCGAGTTGATGGGGCCGCGCCAGGCCCGTGCCCGGCACCCGCAGCACGCTCCGCTCCGCCGCGCTCTGCGGCTGGCTTCGCTCCGCTCCGTAGCACCAATTCAGGAGAAATCGGCAGTACGGCGACGCTACGTCGATGGGATGCCCCGCAGCCTGAATTAGTGCTGCGCGGCGGCGCGGGCCGCATCTGCGGGGCAGGTTGGTGGCGGAACGGGGCGAACGAGGAGTGGGATCGCCGGGCCGGAGTGGGGCCCCCGACCCGCATCGGGAACCGCGACGCGGTCAGCTGCCGAGCAGGCTGGTGCCCTCCGCGTTGCCGAAGTCGATGTGCACGTGGTTGCAGGTGTCGTCGATCTGCTGGAAGTGCGCGAACGACATGCTCGAGCGGCACTCCTCCTGGCCGACTGTCGAGTCCGTCGGCACGACGGCATCGAGGTCTTCGATCAGCTGCAGCGAAGCCGGGTCCCCGCCGGTGAGCGATTGGCCGTTGAGCAGGTAGAAGTCGACGGCGTGACCCCCGCCGTTCGTGTAGTGCGGCGAGTCGACACCGGCACCTTCGATCTGGCCGGTGCAGAGACGGTTGATGTCGCTGACACCCACCGAGTTGAACTTCGTGAGAGCGAACGCGATGGTCTGCAGCACGCGATAGTCGATGCCGCAGTCCGGTACGACCTGACCCTCTGCGAGGTAGCGGATCTCCGGGATGTGATCGGGTGTGCTCCCGACCAGCCTGCCCTGCGCGACGGCCGTCATGAGTTGCTGCGCGAGGGCCTGCACCTCGGGCGCAACGACCGTTCCGAGCGTCGAGTCGAGGGCAGCGGATTGCGTGTGGGCACCGTAGTTGTCGCGGGAGATGGAGCCCGACTGCACCGTGCCGACAGCGAGGGTCTGGGCGCGTCCGGCCGCGATGTCGACCACCGTCGGCACGTCGAGCCTCGCGTACGCGGGAACCGCTGTGGTGGCGACCATGCCGATGGCCGTGACCATGATGCCGACCTTCGCGATCACCCTCGCGAGCGCCGACTTGCGACGCCTCTTCGGGGCTGCGACCGGCGCTGGCCTCACGATGCGACGACGCGACGCGGATGCCAGTCGTGCGGATGCCGCCGATGCGGAAGCCCTCGAGACACCCGGCTGCACACCGGCGAGTCCCTCGGTGCGAACCCGCACCCGGCCCGTCTGCGGTGCGGCCTCCACCGGCTGCACACGATGGGAACGAGCGGCGTGGGTGGAGCGACGCGCCTCGTCGAGGCGGGCATCCGCTGCTCGAACGTCGTCGGCAGCGCCCTGTGTCTCGCTCAGCGCATTCGCCTGAAGGGTGCCGGCGGCCGCATCACGTGCTGCCTGCTGCGCCTCTTCGTATGCCCGGCGCTCTCGCCTGCTGCCGAAGGCCTGTTCGCCCGTGTTCGATGGCGCAGCCGAACCCTCTGGCGGGCGGGATGCAGACATCGAGTTTGACACAGAGGCGTTTTCGGGGGCAGAGACGTTCGGCGGGCAGTCCTATGACGCGGTTGGCGGCACGGCGTTGCCCATGTTATCCGTCTGTTATCTGGAAGTCATCCGAATGCAGAGAATCCGCCCGCTGCGCCCCGCTGTCTGCGCAAGTGGTCCTGCTCGCGTTTGTTGCCACTCAACGCGATCGCCTCGTCGTACGCCGCGACGGCTTCGTCGCGCCTCCCGAGCCTGACGAGCATGCCGGCACGCGCAGCCTGGAGATACGGATACCTCACGAGGCTCGGCTCCACCGCGAGCCCGTCGAGCAGGTCGAGACCGCTCTGCGCACTCTCGGCGAAGCCGATCGCGATGGCCCGATTGAGCTCGACGACCGGCGATGGCCACACCGCGAGAAGCGTGTCGTAGAGCAGGGCGATGCGGCGCCAGTCCGTCTGCTCCCAGGTGGGGCTGCAGTCGTGCACGGCGCCGATCGCGGCGAGCACTGTGAGGCGGGAGGGCGCTGCACCGTCCACAGCGGTCGCCAGCAAGGCGAGCCCTTTGTCGATGTACGCACGGTCCCAGCGCGATCGGTCCTGGTGCTCGAGCATGACCTCGTCGCCGTCGGCATCCGTTCGGGAGGCCCTGCGCGCCTCGGTGAGATAGATCAGCGCGAGAAGACCCGCGACATCCCGGTCTTTCGGGAGCAGCAGCCGCAGTAGTTCCGAAAGCTCGATGGCCCGTTCGGTCAGATCCCGCCGCGACAGCGAAGTGCCCTCCGGCGCGGTGTGACCGGTCGTGTAGACGAGATGCACGACGTCGATCACGCCGGCGACCCGCTCACGGATGTCCGCTTCCGCCGGCACCGCATACGGGATGCCGGCCGCCGCGATCTTGCGCTTCGCCCGCGTGATCCGTGCCGCCATCGTCGGCTCCGACACGAGGAAAGCCCGCGCGACCTCCGTCGTCGTGAGCCCGCACACCATGCGCAAGGTCAGCGCCACCCGCGCTTCGAACGCGAGCGCCGGATGGCAGCAGGTGAAGATCAGGCGGAGCCGGTCATCGGCGACGACGCTGTTCTCGGCGTCGTCGGCATCGGGGGCATCGCGAGCACCGAGCGGACTCGGCGGAGCGGATGCCGCGGCCCCCTCGATGCCGACCAGCTTCGGGAGCGCGCGGCGCGAGACATCCGCTCTGCGCAGCAGGTCGAGGGCCCGGCGCTTGGCAGCGGTCGTCAACCACGCCCCTGTGTTGGCCGGGATGCCGCGGGCCGGCCAGGTCTCGAGGGCACGGGCGTAGGCATCCTGCACCGCCTCCTCCGCGTCGTCGAGATCACCGGTGACGCGCACCGTCGCCGCCAGCACGAACGCCCACTCGCGTCGGTGCGCATCGGCGACAGCCGCTGCGACCTCTGCCGCGGTGTTCGCGCCGGCGGACACGGTCAGTTCCGCACCATGACGGGCCGGATCTCGATGCCTCCTCGGTAGGCCGGCACATCCTTCGCGACGGCGATCGCCGCATCGAGGTCGGGGACGTCGATGAGGTAGTAGCCGCCCATCACCTCTTTGCTCTCGGCGAAGAGGCCGTCCGTGACGACGGCATTTCCTGTGCCGTCGGTGCGCACGGTGGTGGCGGTGTCGGATCCGTACAGTCCGGCGCCTCCGAGGATCACGTCGGCGTGCCGCGCGCGGAACGCATCGTGGTCGGCAGTCATGTCGATGTCGGTCTGTGCGTAGACCGACTCGTCGGTGTTGATCAGGAGCAGGTATTCGGCCATGAGGTCATCCTCGTCTCTTCTGTGGCGAATGGGCCCGGTCTGGGCCTCACTCATACCGACGCGCACGGTGGCGCGAGATCGACAGCCGCCGGTTGCTTCTCACTTTGAGCAATCGCAGCGACTCGTGCTGGCTGCCGGCCGTCCGCAGACGGCCTGCGGCCGGGCGCCGTCAGCCCTCGGCCTGCTCGAGGGCGAGCTCGGCGCGCTCCGGGCTGCCGTCGGCGAGTCCTCGAACGATCGCCCCTCGCGATGCGAGCCACAGCACGATGCCGACGATGAGCACGATGATCTCGGTCACCGTGAGCGCCCAGATGATGCCGGTCAGCCCGAACCAGAGGTTCGCGACGATCACGATCGGGATGAACAGCACACCCTGCGCCATCGACAGCACGATCGCCGCGGTCCCTCGCCCGGTCGCCTGCAGCAGAGAGGTGATGAGGCCCGTGAAGCCGTTGCCGATCATCGCCACGAGCTGGGCGGTCAAGATCGTGACGCCGATACCGAGCAACGACTGGTCCGACGAGAAGATCGAGAACAGCTGATCACGGAACAGGAAGACCAGCACGAAGAAGAAGGCCGCTATGCCGCCGACGGCGACGGAGGAGGCACGCAGTGCAGACGAGAGTCTCTTGGCATCGCCCTTGCCGAACGAGTAGGCGAGCAAGGGCAGCACTCCGATCGTGATGCCCATGATCAAGAACTCGGGCACCTGTGCGATGCGTACGGCAACGCCCATGGCCGCAAGCGGTCCGTCTCCGTAGTGCACGGCGAGGTTGTTCAGCACCAGGCTGGTGACGATGAGGAAGGCCGACTGGAGCAGCTCGCCCATTCCGACGCTGAAGACCGGCTTCAACACGGATGCCCGCAGTGTGAACCAGCGCGGTGCCAGGTTGATGTGGTCGCTGTGGCGTTGCAGCCACGTCATGTAGTACACGACGCTGACGAGGTTCGACAGTCCGATGGCGAGCGCTGCACCGGCGACGCCCCAGTGCAGCACAAGGATGAAGAGCACGTCGAACACGAGGTTCGCGATCGTGGAGGCGATCAGGCCGATCATGGACTGCCGGGCTGCACCCTCGGCGCGCACGAGCTGTTCGAGACAGAACGCGACGGCGAGCACCGGCACGAAGCAGAGGAAGACGGCGACGTAGGCGCTCGTGGCGGGCACGGCGGCGGCATCCGCTCCGAGCAGCGACACCAACGGGTTCAGGAAGATCAGGCCGAGGATGCCGAGGATGACGCCGACGATGACCGAGCCCCAGACCGCGAACGACGAGACGTGCTTGATCTCGTCGGCCTGGGAGGCATCCTTCTCGGATGCCCCGAGCAGCCGCGAAATCAGCGCGCCGCCGCCGACGCCGAAGACGCCGCCGACCGCCATCACGAGGCCGAGCAAGGGGGTTCCGAACGTGATGGCCGCGAGCAGCACGGAGTCGTGCAGGGAGCCGATGAATCCGGCGTTGATGACGTTGTAGACGGCGCCGACGACCATTCCTGCGGCCATCGGCACACACAGGTGCACGAGTGCGCGAACGATCGGCGCGACGGAGAGGTACCAGCGGTTCGATCCGACGACGTCGGACTTCGGTGGGATTTCGATGGTTGCGGTGCTCATGATTGCTCCCTTCAGGGCATGACGACATGGCGTCGGAACGCGCCGACGCGACGAGGTGGGTGCGTGACTAGGTGAGTAGTTGGTGGACGGCTGCGCCGCTACGGGCGCTCGGGTTGCGGAAGCGCCGCCGTGATCTTCTTCAGCAGCGAGTCGAGCTGGTCGCGCTCGTCCTCGTTCAGGGGCGCGAGGATCGTCTCGTCGGCCGCGAGCATCGCGTCTTCGAAGCCCGCGATCAGCTCGGTGCCCGCCTCGGTGGCATAGACGCGTTTACTGCGCTCGTCGCCGTTTTCGGTACGTCGCTCGATGAGACCTCGGCGTTCGAGCCCTTGCAGCATGCTCGACACGCTGGCGGCGCTCGTGCGGGTCATCTTGGCGATGTCTCGCTGTATGGCACCGGGATCCTGCTCGAGATAGCCGAGCACGAAGCCCTGCTCCATGCTGATTCCGCGTTCGCGAACCCAGTCTTCGGCTGCCTTGCGCTGGGCCCAGCCGATCCAGCGCAGCAGCTGCAGACCGCTGAATCTCTCGTTCTCCCGTGCCATGTTTCAAACTCTAACAGTTAGAGCTCTAACAATCAACCATCTAACTAAAATTGCCGTCACGGGCGGTTGCAAACCGATTCGCGACCATCGGGTCGGCCGGGGTCGGGTTCACTCCAGCAGGGCGCGGATGTCGTCGGCCGAGAGCGTCGACGAGAAGGCGCCGTCGTCGTCGAGCACGGCGTCGAACAGCTCCGCCTTCTGCTGGGCGAGCTGCACCACCTTCTCCTCGATGGTGTCGGATGCCACCATGCGGTACACGATCACCTGCTTCGTCTGTCCGATGCGGTGAGCGCGGTCGATCGCCTGGGTCTCGGCAGCGGGGTTCCACCACGGGTCGAGCAGAAAGACGTAGTCCGCTTCGGTGAGGGTCAGCCCGAATCCGCCGGCCTTGAGGCTGATCAGGAAGACCGGGGCGTCGCCCTCGCGGAACCCGTCGATCACATCCGCCCGCCGCCGCGTCGATCCATCGAGGTAGGCGTACGGGATGCCCGCCTGATCCAGCCGCTGCTCGACCTTGCCGAGATACGACGTGAACTGGCTGAACACCAGGGCGCGGTGTCCCTCCGCGACGAGGTCGCCGAGCCGCTCGAGCAGCGCGTCGAGCTTGGCGGAGGGCACGTCGCGGGCATCCGGATCGATGAGCGAGACATCCAGCGCGAGCATTCGCAGCAGGGTGATCGATCGGTACACGATGAACCGTTGCCGGTCGAGGTCGTCGAGCAGCCCGAGCACCTTCTGCCGTTCGCGCTGCAGCCACGTGTCGTAGACGCGGCGGTGCTTCGGGTCGAGATCGATGCGCAGCACCTGCTCCTGCTTCGGCGGAAGCTCGGGCGCGACCAGGTCTTTGGTGCGGCGCAGCAGCAGCGGGCGGATGCGCCGCCGCAAGCGCCTGAGGCGGATCGCGCCGTGTGCGGCATCCGTTCCGTGCACGGGGCTGGCGGCCGCAGCGATCGGCTTGACGTACTCCTCGGTGAAGGCCCGCCGCGACGGGAAGAGCCCTGGCGCCACGATCGAGAACATCGCCCAGAGCTCGAGCAGGTTGTTCTCCAGCGGGGTACCCGTGACGGCGAGCTTGAACGGCGCGTTCAGGTCGCGCGCGAGGCGGTGAGCCTGCGACGCGTGGTTCTTCACGAACTGCGCCTCGTCGAGCACGAGGCCCGACCACGGCAGCGCGGCGAAGTCGGCGTTGTCGAGCCGGAAGACGGTGTACGTGGTGATCACGATGTCGATGCCGTCGGCCAGCTCGGCCAGCGGCGCGCCGCGCTTGCGTCCCGTCGCGGTGACGGATGCCACGCGCAGCCCCGGCGTGAACCTCGCCGCCTCGCTGACCCAGGTGCCCACCACCGACGACGGCACCACGACGAGAAAAGGCTCGCCCTTCGACTCGCTGCGCTCGCTCGGGGAGCTGGAGGGTGCGGACGCAGCCGACTCGCGGGCGTGAGCGATGAGCGCCAGGGTCTGCAGGGTCTTGCCGAGGCCCATGTCGTCGGCCAGCACGCCGCCGAGTCCGTGGTTCCAGAGGAACACCAGCCAGTCGTAGCCGTCGCGCTGGTAGTGCCGAAGGTCGGCGGCCAGCCCCTTCGGCAGCGGGGCGTGTTCGACCAGGGCGGTGCCGGCATCCGTGTCGGGCAACTCGCCGCCGGCCGGCCCAGCGGACAGCGCCAGCAGCCCCTCGACGCTCTCGCGCCACTCGACGGCGGGGAGCGAGGCATCCGCGAGGTCTTCGAAGTCGGCCCAGAGGGTCGCCTGGTACCGGCTGATGCGCGGGCCGGTCTCCCATTCGGCGAGTCCCTCCGCCTCGGTGAGCAGCTCCTTCAGCCGGTCGAACACCGGCTGCTTCAGCGACAGGTAGCTGTGATCGACGAGCAGCAGCTTCTGCCGTCCGGTCGCCAGAGCCCTGAACAGCGGCATGAACGGGATCGAACGCCCTGCGACCGTCACAAGCACGCCGAGGTCGAACCAATCGCGTTGATCGGTCGGCACCGTCGTCACGGTGAGCTCGGGCGTCTCGGTGAGCTCGGTGTAGTCGATGCGCTCACCGACGACGTCGATGCGGATGCGCTCCGCCTCGCCTTCCGGCACGCCGGCGATCATCGACTCGATCTCGGGCAGCACGTTCGCGACCCACTCGGCCGCGTCGATGCCGGTCAGCACGCGGTCGACCAGGGCTGGCTCTGCATCCGCCAACGCCTCGCCGAAGCCGTTCTCGATCGCGGCGCGCGGGGCCACCTGCGGCACGGCAGCGAGCAGCCCATCGACGGTGTCGCGCTCGGCGCGTTCGTCACGCAGACCCCGAGCGGATGTGCCTCCCGCCACCGGAATCGACGTCACCTTGCCGCCGGCGGCGTACTCCCACGTCCAGGTCAGTGCGACGGTCTGCCGCTTGCGGAATTCGGCGCTCAGCACGAGCGTCGGCGGGGCGAGTTCCGGGAGCTTGGTCGAGGCATCCGCTGCGCGCACGCCGACGGTGCGGGCCAGCGCGGGGTAGGCATCCCGCGTGAACTCGGCGACCTCGTCGGCCGGCACGTCGATCGTTCCGCCGCGCGCCAGCGCGAGCAGTTCGGGCGTGAGAGCGGCCGCGGTCGGCGCGAGCGTGATGCTTGCACCGGGTTCCGCGCCGGAGGGTGTCGAGTCGGTCGGCCAGTCGACGACGGCGATGCCGTGGTCGCCGATCGGATGCACCCTGGCGGCGTCCGTCTGCGCGCCGTCCACCACGATGCGCGGCCGCAGCGTCAGCGCTCCGTCGGCATCCGTGCTCGCCGCCAGCTCGAATTCAGCGTTCGCGGCGAGCGCGACCGCACCGTTCTTGTCGCCGGAGACGATGCGGATGCCGCGGGCCGGGGCATCCGCCAGCATCTTCCAGAGCAGGGGGCTGGCGAACTCGACGAGGGTCATCCGCGTGCCGTCGCCCGTGAAATAGCGGCCGGGGGCCGCGCGGGCGAGCGTCTCGAACTCGACGAACCAGCGCAACTGCGCAGGGTCGTAGCCGAACTCGTAGGTGCGGTAGTTGAGGCTTCCCCAGCCGACCTGCGCGTTCACCCAGCCGCGCTTGCCCGGGGCGCCGACGCGCACGGTGACATCCAACCGGTCGGATGCCCGTGTCGCCGCCTGGAACGCCTCCGCCGTTCGCGCCCAACGGCCCTGCGACCGGCGGCGAACCCGCTCGCGCACCTCCACGATCAGGGCGAGCGGTGTGAACTCTCGCGACGTGGCGGCGCCGGACGTGAGCGTGCGCACGGCCGACCGCCATCCGCCCCCGTCGGCGGTGAGAGCTTTCGTCGCCGCACTGGATCGTTCGCGGCTGGCGAGCATCGCGGCCGCCACGTGCTTGCACTTCGTGCCGACGGGGCACGAGCATCCGCTCGCCGTCGGCCGGTAGCCGGCTCCCTTCCCGGTTCCGGCAGGAGGAAGGAGCGTGACCCAGCAGCGGTAGGGACTGCTCGCCGTTCCGACAACGGTGGCCTCGAGAGTGCCGGCCTTCCACGCCAGCTCGAGGACGGCGTCTGACGCGTACGACCTCGCGCGTTGCAGCACCGCGTCGCCGACGTATGCACGCACTGCTCCCAGCTCCACGAGAGGAAACCAGGAGCCGGGCACTCGCACATGCTCTCACGGGGCGCCGACGGCGGCCGACCACTGCTCAGGCTGCCCCGCTCACGAGAACAGGGCCTCGACGGCGACCTCGACCATCGGCGCGTACCCGGTCTCGCGCTCCATGGCGCTCAGCTCGCCGCCGTCGAGCACGTGGTCGGTGACGGTGAGAACGGTGAGCGCCTCCCTGCCTTCCGCTGCCGCGATGGCATACAGCCCGGCCGATTCCATCTCGACGCCGAGCGTTCCCACGGCTGCGAGCGCCTCGAACTTGGCCCGACTACTGCCGTAGAAGGTGTCGGAACTCAACACCGGGCCGACCCGGAACCCGAGCGAACGGGTGCGCGCAGCGGAGACGGCGGCTTCGAGCATCCTGTAGCTGGGCGTGTGGCTGAGGTTCACACCGGGGATCTCCAGGCCGGGCAACGACGAGTCCGTGTGGGCGGATGACGCGATGATCAGTTCGCCGAGCGGCTGGCCGGGAGCCATACCTCCGGTCGTTCCGACCCTCACGATGCGCTGCACGTCGTAGAACCGGAACAGCTCTGTCGCGTAGATGCTCATCGACGGGATGCCCATACCCGACGCCAGTACCGTGACGGCACGCCCACGAATGCTTCCGGTCCAGCCCTCGATGGAGCGCACGTCGGTCACGAGCCGCGGCTCGTCGAAGAACTGCTCGGCGATGCGCCTGCCCCGTCGTGGGTCGCCGGGCATCAGTACCAGCGGAGCGATCTCACCGGATTCCGCGGCGATGTGGGGTGTGGACATGGCATCTCCTTCGATGGTCGCGGATGCAGGCGGGGCAGGCGAGTTCAGCCGACGATCAGCGGCTCGACACCGTCGAGATCGGGCAGCAGGCCGATGTCGACCAGCACGACGCGGCCGGCGTACATCGCGCCCGGGTTGCGCAGGAGCCCCGCCTTGTACGCACCGAACGTGACGGTCACATCGGCGGGGAGCACTGTCTCGTCGGGGAGTGCACCCGTGTCCGGATCGATTCCGCTCGGCAGATCGACCGCGACGACGCGTCGCCGAGGGGATGCCGCAAGCGGTCGCAGCGCTGCGACCGCCTCGCGCGCGATCCCTCGCAACGCCGGGCTGCGATACGCACCCGTGCCGAGGATGCCGTCGACGATCACGTCAGCATCCGTCGCTGCTTCGGTCACCGCTGTCACGGGGTCGTCGCCCAGGTCGACGATCGTGGCGCCGGCGTCGAGCGCGGCGGCCAGCCCGGCAGCGTGCGTGCGCGATCCGAGTTGCGCGAAGGCGACACGGCATCCGGATGCCGCCAGCTCGGCCCCGGCGAACAGCGCGTCGCCGCCGTTGTCACCCGATCCGACCAGGAGCAGCACGCTCGCGCCTGTGCTCGAGTCCTCCATCTCGGCGAACTCCTCGCGAATCGCGACGGCGAGCCCTGCCGCCGCGAGTTGCATGAGCGGTTCGCCCGCGGCCAGATGCGGCGCCTCCGCCGCCCGGATCTGTTCGGCCGAGTACCCCCACATCATGCTCGCGACGATACGCCGCGCACCGCGCGCACGCCCGGATTCACTACCGCTTCGTCGACGCCGCGATCGTGAACTTCGCGTTGCGGCCGACCTGGCGCGTGGGTCCGACCTCGGCGCGCAGCGCCGGCTTGTAGTCGAGGTGCGAGTTGTAGACGGTCCAGAGCTCGCCGCCGGGGGCGAGCAGGCGCGCGGCGGCGACCACGAGCATCCGTCCGACGCGCAGGTCGAGGGCCGCGCCGTTGTGGAACGGAGGGTTGAGCAGCACCAGGTCGGCGCAGGCATCCGGGATGCCCTCGCCCGCGTTCTCCCTGCGCACCTCGATGCGATCGGCGACATTGTTCGCGTTCGCGGTCGCCCGAGCGGATGCCGCAGCCACCGCCGACTGGTCGCTCGCGATCACGCGCAGGTGCGGTCGCCGCAGCGCGAGGGTCGCTGCCAGCGCACCGGTGCCGCATGCGAGGTCGATGGCGAGCGTGGCGCGCGGCGCCGCGTTGTCGAGGTGCTCGATCAGAAAGCGGGTACCGATGTCGATGTGCGCCCCAGCGAATGCCCCGCCGTGCGCGCAGACCCAGAGGCCGGGTGCGATGTCGGCGTGCATCTGCCGGCGCGGCCACTCGGTGGATGCCGCGCGCGCCGCCTCCGCCCTCGGCCCGGTGACGGTGAGCACACGGGCCTTCTGCCGTGCGAGCCCGACATCGATGCGCTCGAACCACCGCGCGAACACCTCGTTCATCGCCACGGCCATGTGCTTCTGCATGCCGCCAGCGATGACGGTTACAGATGAATCGGCGTGGGCCGCGACGAGGCGGGCGATCTCGTCGAGGGCATCGAGACTCTTCGGCAGTCGCAGTAGCACGACCGTCGCGCCGCGAACGAGGTCGGCATCCAGCGCAGACGACCGATACGCTCCGGCGAGCCCCAGCCTTTCGGCGTTGGCGGCGAGGGCCTGTTCGGCCACGACGGCATCCTGATGCACTCGGATCGCGCCGCCGACGGCACCCCGCACAACGGCGTCCGCGGCAGCCAACGTCAGCGCACCGTACACGTCACCCACCACGACGACGTCGCGGCCGATCGTGGCGCGGAGCGCGGATGCCGCGGTGTCGACGATCAGCCGATCCGCGGCATCCGATGCGAACAGGTTGTCGGCCTCGGCGTCGGGCCACCGGCGCAGTGCGGAGTAGTCGATCACGGCTTCGGCTTGCCAGCCACGTCGTAGTCGCCGCGGGCATCCGCGACCTGGTCGAGGTGTTCCTGCGCCCACACCGTCAGCGTCGAGAAGACGGGGGCGAGGCTTCTGCCGAGCTCCGAGATCTCGTATTCGACCCGCGGTGGCACCTCGGCATGGTAGACGCGGCCGACCAACCCGTCGCGCTCGAGTTGCCGCAGTCGTTGGGTGAGCACCTTCGGCGTGATGTCGGCCAGACGTCGTTCGAGCTCGACGAAGCGCTGGGTGCCGAACTCGTTCAGGGTCCACAGGATCGGCGTCGTCCATCTGCTGAACACGATGTCGACGACCGGCGAGATGGGACACGGTGCAGCCTCGGGATGCCCTGCCGAGCGCGCCATGCCGACCTCCTCGAGAGTCACTATCTTCTAGGTACCTACTATATGCACGATGGTAGCTTCGCGATCGTATCGAGAGCCCTTCAACGATCGGAGAGAACATGACCACCATCGCAATCACCGGAGTCACCGGTCAGGTCGGCTCCGCGCTCGCCGACCAGCTCGCTGCTGACGGGCATACGATCCTCGGGCTGGCGCGCTCGGCCACGTCGACCACGGCGCAGGGCCGCTACCTGCCGCGCGCCGTCGATCTCGACGATGCCGCGGCATTCTCGTCAGCCGTCGTGGGAGCGGATGCGCTCTTCCTGCTCGCAACGGGAGAGCACCCTGAACAGGTGGTCTCGGCCGCAGCCTCTGCGGGCGTGCGCCACATCGTGCTGCTGTCGTCGCAGGGCGCAGGAACGCGACCGGATGCCTACCGCGGCGCATCCGCATTCGAGTCGGCCGTGCGCGCTTCGGGCCTGTCGTTCACGATCTTGCGTCCGTCGGGTTTCGCCTCGAACTCCTTCGGGTGGGCGCAGCCCATCCGCGACGGCGGAACGGTTTTCGCCCCGTTCGGCGACACGGCGCTGCCCGTCATCGATCCGCGCGACATCGCGGCGGTCGCGGCCGCCGTGCTGTCGTCGCCGGATGCCCATGTCGGCGCCGTGTACGAACTGACCGGCCCCGAGGCGGTCACCCCTCGCCAGCAGACGGATGCCATCGCTGCGGCGATCGGCCGCCCGCTCGACTTCGTCGAACTCACCCGCGAGGACGCGCTCGCCCGGCTGAGCACAGTCATGCCAAGCGAGATAGCGGACGCGACCCTGGGCATCCTGGGCGGTCCGAGCGTGCGCGAGAGCTCACCGACGGATGCCGTCGAGCGGCTGACCGGCCGCCCCGCGACCCCGTTCTCCAGCTGGGCGGCAGACCACGCGACCGCCTTCGGCGGCGGCCTTCCCTCAGTCGCGTGAGGCGACCTCAGAGACTGCGCTCGAACTGGCCTACGCGGTAGCGGGCGCCGCGGTGGGCATCCGGCAGGCGGTCACCCGCGCCGTGCAGCTTGTTGCGCAGCGTGCCGTCGGCGTACTCCGTCGGGTAGGCGCCGCGCTCCTGCAGCACCGGGATCACGTGCTCCACGATGTCCTCGAACGTGCCGGGGGTCACGACATACGCCAGGTTGAAGCCATCGACGTCGGTTTCGTCGACCCACTGCTGCAGCGTGTCCGCGACCCTCTCGCCCGAGCCGACCACGAACGGGCCGAGGCCACCGATCGCGCTGTGCCGGGCGATGTCGCCCACCGTCCATTCGCGTCCGTTGTCGTTGGTCTCCTGAAAGCTCGCCACGACCGACTGGATCGCGTTCGACTTCACGTTGCCGATCGGCTCGTCGAGCGCGTACTGCGAGAGGTCGATGCCCATCCAGCCCGACATGAAGACGAGCGCGCCCTCCTCACTCGCGTAGCTGAGGTACTCCTCGTACTTCGCTTGGGCTTTCTCGTCCGTCTCGTCGGTGATGAGGGTGAGCAGGGTGTAGATCTTCGCGGCGTAACGGTCGCGACCGGCAGCCTCGAGGGCATCCCGGATCTTCTTCACGGTCGAAGCGACGACCGACTTCGTCGGGCCGGCGATGAAGATCGCCTCGGCGTTCTCGGCCGCGAAACGCATACCCCGCGAGGATGCCCCCGCCTGGTAGATCACGGGCGTGCGCTGAGGCGACGGCTCGGCGATGTGGATGCCCGGCACCGTGAAGTGCTTGCCCTTGTGGCCGATCTCGTGCACCTTCGCCGGATCCGTGAAGATGCCGCGCTCGGCATCCTTCACGACAGCGTCGTCTTCCCACGAGCCCTCCCACAGCTTGTAGAGCACTTCGAGGTACTCATCGGCGTGGTCGTAGCGGTCGTCGTGCTCCGCCTGGTCGTCGTGGCCCATGTTGCGGGCGGCGGACGGGAGGTATCCGGTGACGACGTTCCAGCCGACGCGGCCCTTGGTGAGATGGTCGAGCGTCGACATGCGGCGCGCGAACGGGTACGGATGCTCGTACGCCGTTCCCGCCGTCACCCCGAACCCGAGATGCTCAGTGACATATGCCATCGGAGGAATGACCAGCAACGGGTCGTTCACGGGCACCTGGGCGCCGTTGCGAATGGCCGCCTCGTTGTTGCCGCCATACACGTCGTACGTGCCGAGCACGTCGGCGATGAAGATGCCGTCGAACCTGCCGCGCTCCAGCAGCTTCGCGAGCTCGGTCCAGTACTCGATGTCCTTGTAGTGGTCGGCACGGTCGGCCGGGTGCTTCCAGAGCCCGGAGGTCTGGTGGGCGACGCAGTTCATGTCGAAGGCGTTGAAGCGGATCTGTCGTGGCATCCGTCCATGGTCGCCGAGGCAGGGCAAGAGTCCGTAACCCGGCGCAACACGGCGTCATACGCGCTCTCGTTGGTCGGGTAGCGCGATGGGGCGATCCGCGAACGCCAGCCGCAGATACGGCAGCACGTCCCGGTCGAACACGGCGGTGAGCATCCGATCGCCTAGGTCGGCTGCGACTGCATACACGTACGGATCCGTGTCGATGCGAATGCCGTCGACCGCCCGGCCGTTCACCTCAATCTCGAACCCGTGCTGAACGTGCGACTCGCGCACGCGCTCCCATGCCTCGCGCCGTGTCACGCCATCCGCGTCGCGGTCGCCGGGCTCGGGATGCTTGTTCACCAGAATGTTGTTCGCATGCTGCGCCAGTTCTTGCTCGAGAGCCGGTCGCCCGTTGTACCGATCGGGGGAGTACCAGGCTGTGCTGACAGCATCCCAGAGGAACGGGTAGCGCATGAGCCGCCGGGTCTTGACGATCCATTCGGGCAGCCGCACCGGCGGTGGGGTGTCAAGCGATCGTCGCATGTCGTCGGTCAGCTCTGCGAGGTTGCGGGGATCATCCTTGTCCTCCGGAAACCGCCACAGCGTGTATGAGATGCGCACCGATCGCTCCAGTGTCACGCCGTTGCTGGTCTGCGCGTTGCTACCACCGCCGAACTCTTCGACGGACGACTGTTGCACCAGCCCGAGCACCGGCACCGGGATGAGTGCCGCCCAGTCGTCGATCGATGGAGGTGGCGGACGATCTGCCGGGTCCTTGGTGCGATCTACCCACATGCGACCACACTGGCGCGCCGCCTTCAGGCGGTCAAGGGCTGCCTGGCCGCACCCCGTCGGTCGAGTAGCGGCGGGCGGCTACGCGCCGATCGCGTCGAGCTTCTGCTGCAGCTCGGCATCCGTCGGCTCGACGAAGTGCGTGCCGTCAGGGAAGACGACCACCGGGATGTTCGTGCGCCCACTGATCGCGTGCGCCTTGTCGGCCAGCTCAGGGGTCGCCTCGAGGTCGAGGTACTCGTAGTCGGCGCCGACCCGGTCGAGCAGCGACTTCGAGCGGCGGCAGTCGCCGCACCAGGCCGCACCGAACATGGTGATGCGGTCGACGGGGGCTTCGGTGAGGTTCTGAGGCATCACACCAGGGTAAGACGGATGCCTGAACTCGTCCTGGGCCTCGGCGCCCGTCTGCGCGCAGCAGCCCGCGGCCCTACGCCGCGACCGTCTCCCTCGAGTCGACGAACGCGCGCACGCACCGCTCGATCTGGTCGTGGGTGTGTGCCGCCGACAGCTGCACGCGGATGCGCGCCAGCCCCCGCGGCACCACCGGAAAGCTGAACGCCGTCACGTAGATGCCGCGCCGCTGCATCTCGTCGGCGACCTTGGCCGTGAGCGCTGCGTCGCCGAACATCACCGGAACGATCGGATGCTCGCCGGGCAGCACCTCGAACCCCGCCTCCGTCATCAGACGGCGGAACAGCTCGGCGTTGCCACGGAGGCGCTCGCGCAGCTCGCCTGATCCCTCGAGCAGATCGAGCGCGGCGAGCGTGCCGGCGACGATCGACGGAGCCAGCGTGTTGGAGAAAAGATAGGGCCGCGCTCGTTGCCTCAGCAGGTCGACGATCTCGCGATGCGACGACACGTACCCGCCGGAGGCCCCGCCCAGCGCCTTGCCGAACGTTCCCGTGTAGATGTCGACGCGTCCCTCGACGCCGCACAGCTCAGGGGTGCCGCGACCGTGCTCGCCGATGAAGCCGACCGCGTGAGAGTCGTCGACGAAGACGAGGGCGTCGTAACGGTCGGCCAGGTCGCAGATCTCCCGCAGCGGTGCGATGTAGCCGTCCATCGAGAACACGCCGTCGGTGACGATCACGCGGAACCGCGCGTCGGATGCCTCGACCAACTGCGCCTCGAGGTCCGCCATGTCGCGGTTCGCGTAGCGCAACCGCCGCGCCTTGGAGAGACGGATGCCGTCGATGATCGACGCGTGGTTCAGTGCGTCGGAGATGATGGCATCCTCAGCTCCGAACAGAGTCTCGAAGACCCCGCCGTTGGCATCGAAGCACGACGAGAACAGAATCGTCGCGTCCGTGCCGAGGAAGCGCGAGACACGACGCTCGAGTTCGAGGTGCTGCTCCTGCGTGCCGCAGATGAACCGCACGCTCGCCATGCCGTAGCCCCACGTGTCGAGAGCGTCTCGCGCTGCGGAGACCAGGCGTGGGTCATCCGCTAGTCCGAGGTAGTTGTTCGCGCAGAAGTTCAGAACCTGATCACCGTCCGCCACGATCTCGGTCTGCTGCGGGCCGCGGATGCCGCGCTCGCGCTTGGTGAGCCCCGCCGCCTCGATTCCGGCGAGCTCGTCGGAGGCGTGCTGTCGATATGCGCCGTACGTCACAGTTGCGTCCAATCCAGGATGACCTTGCCCGTGCCGCCAGCTGCGGCGGCCTCGAAACCGCGCTGCCAGTCGCGCGCGGGGAAGCGTTCGGAGATGACGGAGGCGATGGCATCCCGCAGCACCGAACTGGACTGCAGCATGGCGCCCATAGCATTCCACGTCTCGAACATCTCGCGACCGTAGATGCCCTTCAGCGTCAGCATGTGCGTGACGACCTTGCCCCAGTCGATGGAGAACGGTCCGGATGCCAGCCCCAGCATCGCGATGCGGCCACCGTGCGTCATGTTCTCGATCATCTGCGGCAACGCCGTCGGCGCTCCGCTCATCTCGAAACCGATGTCGAAGCCCTCGCGCATGCCGAGCGCGACCTGGGCGTCGGAGATCGGCGACGTCGAGACATCCACCGTGTAGTCAGCGCCCATCGAGCGCGCGAGCTCGAGCCTCGCAGGGCTGACGTCCGTGCCGACGATGAACCTGGCGCCCACGTGTCGGGCGACGGCGATCGCCATGAGGCCGATCGGTCCGCATCCGGTCACGAGCACGTCTTCGCCGACCAACGGGAACGCGAGCGCGGTGTGCACTGCGTTGCCGAGCGGGTCGAAGATCGCACCCACCTCGGGGTCGATCGACGAATGATGCACCCACACGTTGGCGCCCGGAAGCGTGAGGTATTCGGCGAACGCTCCGTCGCGCTGCACGCCGAGTCCTTCGGTGCGGATGCACATCTGGCGGCGGCCCGCGCGACAGTTGCGGCACATGCCGCACACGATGTGCCCCTCGCCCGACACCAGGTCGCCGATCTGCACGTCGTGCACGAGCGGCCCTACCTCGACGACCTCGCCGAAGAATTCGTGGCCAGGGATCAGTGGGGTGCTGACAGCGGATGCCGCCCAGTCGTCCCAGCGCAGGATGTGCAGGTCGGTGCCGCAGATTCCGGTGCGAAGCACGCGGATCGTCACCTCGTCAGGGCCTGCGATCGGGTCTGGCCGGTCTACGAGTTGCAGTCCCGCGCCGGGTTCGGGTTTGAACAGTGCTTTCATGCTGTGGCTTTCCGCTCTTGTGCTTCGGTCGTCCTCGCTGTGGCTGCGGCGTTGTGCGCCGCATGCCACGAGAGAATTGTGCCCCACCGAAGAGACCGAACACAGCGGCTGCGCGTCGTATTACGCACTGGCGCCAGCTCCCTCACCGATCCAGCGGCCGCCAGACCACCACCTGATTGCTGCGCCGCACACGAGTGCCGGCGCGCAACGACACGACCTCGCCCTCCGACCCGGCGGCGAACACGCGTCGCCCCGGACGGTTCAGCATCTCGTCGGCGAGCGCGGACTCGAGTTCGCGCACCCGATCCGTCAGGCGTCCGACCTGGTTCTCGAGCTGCAGGATGCGCCGGATGCCTTCCAAGCTCACGCCCTCGGCGCCCAGCCGCGCCACTTCGCGCAACTGAACGACGTCGCGCATCGAATACCGGCGCGATCGGCCGGCCGTTCGCCGTGGACTCACCAGCCCGAGTCGGTCGTACTGGCGCAACGTCTGCGGGT
This sequence comes from Humibacter sp. RRB41, assembly GCF_022761015.1. Lineage (GTDB taxonomy): Bacteria > Actinomycetota > Actinomycetes > Actinomycetales > Microbacteriaceae > Humibacter. Next base: position 306,625 of record NZ_JAKWJQ010000001.1, on the reverse strand, counting down.
GCATGCCGGCCAGCTCGGCGGCCGCGGCGATCGCGAAGACCGGAGTCGTCTCATCCAGTTCCACTCTCACCACCCCCATCAACTCTGACGGCCGAAGCCGCGCTTGGTGCGTCAGCATGCCGCAGCCCGGTGCCTATCGTGCCGCAGCGCTGCGCCTATCGCGCCGCCGCTCTGGCCTTCGCCAGCAGATCCTCGCGCGGATTCTCGTCGGGAAGCGTCGCTTCGAACGCCTTGAGAGCCTCTTCGCCCTCCTTGCTGAGGTGCGACGGCACCGCGACCTGAACGACAGCGAGCAGATCACCCGTGCCCTTCTTGGTCGAGACGCCGCGACCCTTGACGCGCAGCACGCGACCGCTCGGCGTTCCCGGTGCCACCTTGAGGCGCACGGTGTCGCCGCTCAGCGTCGGCACCTCGATCGTGGCGCCGAGAGTCGCCTCGGCGAACGTCACCGGCACGTTGACACGCAGGTTCAGACCGTCGCGCTCGAACACCGGATGCTTGCGCACCGTCACCGTGAGATAGAGGTCGCCGCGCTCGCCGCCGTCCGGCGACCGCCGGCCCTTGCGCGGCACGCGGATGCGCTGCTTGTCGGCGACACCCGCCGGGATGCGCACCTTCACGGTCTCGCCGTCGACGGTGAGGTGCACCGTCTCACCGGAGACCGCGGTCTGGAAGTCAATGGTGGTGGATGCCGAGACATCCTGCCCTGGCGTCGGCCCGCCATATCCGCGGTACCCGCCGGTCGTCTGGCCGAAGCGCCCGTTGCCGAACAGGCCGCCGAGCAGGTCGTCATAGTCGGCGCCGCCACCGCCCTGCTGGTACGTGTAGCTCTGGCCGCGGCCGCCCTGGTTGAACATGCCGCCGAAGACATCCTCGAAGCCGCCGGCGCCTGCGCCCCCGCCCGGTGCCGTGAACCGGGCACCGGTGCCCATGGCGCGCACCTGGTCGTATTCCTTGCGCTGCTCCTCGTCGGAGAGCACGGAGTAGGCCTCGCTGATCTCCTTGAACTTGCCTTCGGCCTTGGCATCGCCCGGGTTCGAGTCCGGGTGATACTGACGCGCGAGCTTGCGGTAGGTCTTCTTCAGGTCCGCCTGCGGCACGTCTTTGGAGACGCCGAGCACCTTGTAGAAGTCCTTGTCGAACCAGTCCTGACTGGCCACCCGGCACCTCCTTTCTGTCTGTGTTGAACACCCCACCCACGTTCAGGTCGCAGAAACTGGGCGAATCGGGGGTCCCGAATACCAGTTTGTGCGACCTGAACGGAATGGTGATGCGACGTTACTGCGGAACCGCCACGACCACCTTGGCCGCACGCACCAACGTGGACCCGAGGGTGTAGCCGAGCTCGACCACGTCGATCACGGTCGGCTCGGTCACACCGGCCGTCGGCTGCTGGAAGATCGCCTCGTGCACGTTGTGGTCGAACGGCTCTCCAACCGCCCCGAACGATGCGAGCCCGAGCTTCTCGGATGCCGCACGCAGCTTGGCCGCGATCGTCGCGAACGGACTGTCGACGCCGAGATCACCGTGCTTCTCGGCACGGTCGAGGTCGTCGAGCACAGGGAGGATCGCCTTCGCCGTGTCGGCGACGGCGCGCTCCCGCTCCACCTCGCGGTTGGCCTCGGTGCGCTTGCGGTAGTTCGCGTACTCGGCCGTCACACGCTGCAGATCGGCGAGTCGCTCCGCAGCGAGCTCCTCGGCATTCGACTGTCCCGACAGGAAGTCGAGGTCGGCGTCGGAGAACGAGGTCTCGACATCCGGACCCTCGAAGCCCTCGCCGGTATCCACAACCTGCTCGTGCTCGAGGTCGGCTCCGTCCCCCGAGTCGGGGCCGGGGACCCCAGCCGAAGGGTCGCCATTCGCGGACCCTTCGACTGGCTCCGGGAAATCGGAACCCTGCGGCCGACGGACCTTGCCCGTCTCGGGATCGATCCTGCGCTTATCGCGCACGACCGGCTCGTCCGGCTGCTCGTCGGGCCCACGGCCCTTCGAAGGGTCGTCGTTCTTCGCCATGACTACTTGGCCTGCTCTGAGCTCGTCGAGGGGTCTTCGTCGTCCACGACCTCGGCGTCGACCACGTCGTCCTCCGACGGCGTCGACTCCGATTCGCCCGACTCCTCGGACTGCGGGGCGGAGCCTTCAGACTGCGCCGACTGGTAGATCGCTTCGCCCAGCTTCTGCTGGCTCGCGTTCAGCTTGTCGAACGCCGTCTTCACGGCCTCGTCATCCTCACCGGCGAGCGCGGACTTCAGCGAGTCGACATCACCCTGCACGTCGTCCTTCACGTCGGCGGGGAGCTTGTCCTCGTTGTCCTTGATGAGCTTCTCGATGGAGTAGACGAGCTGCTCGGCACCGTTGCGGGTCTCGGCGGACTCGCGGCGACGCTTGTCGTCTGCCGCGTGCTCCTCGGCCTCGCGCACCATGCGGTCGATGTCGTCCTTCGGCAGCGACGAGCCGCCGGTGATCGTCATCGACTGCTCCTTGCCCGTGCCCTTGTCCTTCGCGGACACGTGCACGATGCCGTTCGCATCGAGGTCGAAGGTGACCTCGACCTGCGGGATGCCGCGCGGCGCCGGCGCGATGCCGGTCAGCTCGAACGTGCCGAGGGGCTTGTTGTCGCGGGTGAACTCGCGCTCGCCCTGGAACACCTGGATCGCAACGGACGGCTGGTTGTCGTCGGCCGTGGTGAAGGTCTCGCTGCGCTTGGTCGGGATGGCCGTGTTGCGCTCGATGAGCTTGGTCATGATGCCGCCCTTGGTCTCGATGCCGAGCGAGAGCGGGGTGACGTCGATAAGCAGAACGTCCTTGCGCTCACCTTTCAGTACACCGGCCTGCAGAGCGGCACCGACGGCCACGACCTCATCGGGGTTGACACCCTTGTTGGGGTCCTTGCCCGTCTCCTGCTTCACGAGCTCGGAGACGGCCGGCATGCGGGTCGAACCACCGACCAGCACGACGTGTGCGATGTCGCCGACCTTGATGCCGGCTTCCTTGATCACGTCCTGGAACGGCTTCTTGGTGCGGTCGAGCAGGTCACTCGTCATCTGCTCGAACTGAGCGCGCGTGAGCGACTCGTCGAGGTTCGCCGGGCCGTTCTCGGTCAGTGACAGATAGGGGAGCTGGATGCTCGTCGACATCGAGCTCGAGAGCTCCTTCTTCGCCTGCTCAGCGGCTTCCTTGAGGCGCTGCAGCGCGATCTTGTCGCCCGAGACATCCACACCGGTGGTGTCCTTGAACTTCTTGATCAGCCACTCGACGACGCGCTGGTCCCAGTCGTCGCCACCGAGACGGTTGTCACCGGCGGTCGAACGCACCTGGATCGTGGAGAAGTCGTCGTCTTTGCCCACCTCGAGCAGCGAGACGTCGAAGGTTCCGCCACCGAGGTCGAAGACCAGGATGAGCTCGTCCTCCTTGCCCTTGTCGAGGCCGTACGCGAGAGCGGCGGCGGTCGGCTCGTTGATGATGCGCAGCACGTTGAGGCCCGCGATCTCACCGGCCTCCTTGGTGGCCTGGCGCTCGGCGTCGTTGAAGTACGCGGGAACCGTGATGACGGCATCCGTCACCGTGTCGCCGAGGTACTGCTCGGCGTCGCGCTTCAGCTTCTGAAGGATGCGCGCCGAGATCTCCTGCGCCGTGTACTTCTTGCCGTCGATCTCCTGGGTCCAATTGGTACCCATGTGACGCTTGACCGACGAGATGGTGCGGTCGACGTTGGTGACGGCCTGACGCTTGGCGGTCTCGCCGACGAGCACCTCGCCGTCCTTGGTGAAGGCCACCACCGACGGGGTGGTGCGGAAGCCTTCCGCGTTGGCGATGACGACGGGCTCGCCGCCCTCGAGCACGGAGACGACGGAGTTGGTCGTTCCGAGGTCGATTCCTACTGCACGTGACATGTGTGTGTTTCCCTTCCTCGGGTGCGTGTGACACCCAGATGGCCCGGCGCCTTCTGCACCTGCGGCCGAAGCCTGTGAGCGAGACTTGAGCCTCGCAGACTCAACTTATGCGAGCGCCCGGATGCCTGTCAAGTTCACCTCGTCAAAGTTGAGCACACTCATATCAACTTTGCAGCATGTCCCTCTATTCCTGGCGCGTGATCGGCGACTGCGCGCCCGCTGCCACACTCCGGGTGACCCCCGGAATCGACGGGGGAATCACGTCGGGGAGTCGGAGGGGCTGCCCCATCGTGCGGGCCGCCGTGTGCCGCGACGCTGGAGAACGTCGCAGATCCTCCTCGGATCGATGCCGTCGAAAGGCGACGCGACCCGTCACTCGAAAGGGCTCATCCCATGACCGACCACAACACACGTCCCCGTCGTCTTCGCCGCACCGCGTTCGCCGCAACGGCTGCTGCGCTCGTCGTCGGAGGGCTGGCCGCCTGCACCGCGTCGCCGGCATCCGCATCGACACCGGCATCCGGTCCGGCGCACAGCATCACCGCCAAGAGCGCCTCCGCAGCTCCCGGTCTGCACATGATCAGCCACGACGGACACAAGATCGCGTTCCACGTCACGGCCGGACACCAGCCGGCGATCGTGCTCGAGGCGGGTGGCGGCAACGACTCGACGTATTGGAAACACCTGGTTCCCACGCTGGCGAAGAGCACCGGCTCCGAGATCATCACGTACGACCAGGCGGGGATGGGCCGAAGCGAGGCGGTGCCCGGACCATACAGTGCCGAGGTCGCGGCATCCGATCTGGCTGCCGGGCTGAAATCGCTCGGCGTCACGCACGACGCCGTGCTGGTGCCGCATTCGGAGGCGGGGGAGGTGGCGACGTATCTCGTGAACGATGACCCCGGTCTCGTGGCCGGTGCCGTGCTCGTCGACGCGAGCCTCCCGCAGTTCTACACAGCGGACGAGACCGCACGCGTCGTGGCAGCCAACGCGCCGGGAGTCGCCGCCCTCGAGAAGCAGAAGAAGCTCACCAAGGCCGATCGTCAGCTCATCGCGATGGCCGCGAACTACGGTCCGGCGCACACTGCGTACCACCAGTTGTCGTGGCCGGCCGACGTTCCCGCGATCGCGATCGTGTCCGCCTCGACTCCGTTCCCGACGGCGCTCGACGCCGCCCGCTGGCGTGACGCGCAAGCGGAGTTCGTGAAGGCCGCGCCCGCCGATCGACGCCTGGTGACCGCGGCGCACAGCTCGCACGACATCCCACTGGATCGTCCCGCCCTCGTCATCGACGAGGTGAAGCAGCTGTTGAAGGAGGTGCGCTGACCGCTCGGATTCTCGAGCCGCGGATGCCCGGCCGCCGGATGACGATGTCGTCCGGCGGTCGTCGGCGCGCGGGCCTTCGCCTTCAGCCGGCCGACACGACGGGCGAGGGGTCACGGGCATCCGCTCGCGGGCCGCCCACGAGCTGGGCGAGGAGCGTCAGCCCCTCGGCGGACGGCGAGCCGGCCGGAACCGTGTGGGTCACCAACGCCTGGTCCGGCTGGTCGATCGACCGGAGCGTCTGCTGAGTCACGACGAGGTTTCCCACGAGTGGATGCCGCAGTTCGTAGACCGCCGTCGCGCACGGCCGCACCCTGTGGTCGGCCCACAGGGATGCGAACTCGGGGCTGGCGACGCTCAGCGAGCCGATCAGCGCGGCGAGCAAGGGGTCGTCAGGATGCTTCCCCGCGACGAGTCGCAGGTTGCCGACCACGGCGCGGCTCTTCGCCCGCCAGTCGACGTAGAGCTCGCGGGTATCGGAATCGAGGAAGACGAGGGTGGCCATGTTGGGACGTGTCGAGGAGACGAGCGGCGACGCCGGGTCGAGGTGCGGGGCGAGCAGCGCGTGCCCGAGAGCGTTCCACGCCAAGACGTCGCTGCGGCGGCCGAGGATGACCGACGGCACGTCACCGAGAGCGGCCACGAGTTCGAGGAGCGCGGCATCCGGCTTCTCCACCGGCGGCTTCTTCGCCGGCCTACGCTGCTCGCTCAACGCGGCGAGATCACGCAGGTGCGCGCGCTCGGTCTCGTCCAGTCGCAGGGCCGTCGCGATGGCATCCAGTACCTGCGTCGAGGCGCTGCGGGACTGCCCCTGCTCGAGTCGCGTGTAGTACGACGGGCTGATTCCGGCGAGCATGGCCAGCTCTTCGCGGCGGAGCCCCGGCACGCGGCGCCGGTCCCCGTAGAGCGTGAGGCCGGCCCGCTCGGGGGTGATGCGAGCGCGGCTGGCCTGCAGGAAGTCGCCGAGGACTCCGTTCTCGTGTGCCATGCGTACAGCTTCGTCGGCCGGCCACGCCTCTGCCTACCCCTGCCGGGGTCAGGAACGCGAGGGATAGGAAAACCCGGCGCTGTCACGCGCCGGGCCGCGCGACGACTCTGGTCTCCATCCCCACCGAACGAAGGACGACCACGACATGAGCACCATCGCACCTCCCGCCCTGACCGCACCCGCCCTCACGTTCGGCGACGTCAGCGTTACGCGCGTCGTCGAGAGCGTGGGCAGCATCGGCATGACGCCCGACCAGTTCTTTCCAGGCACCGACGAGTCGGCCTGGACCGATGACGTCGACGCGCTGCGCCCGCACTTCCTCGAGTCGGATGGCGCGACCCCGATGGCGAGCACGTCACGCGTCGCGATGCAGACGTGGGTGCTGCGCAGCGGCGACAAGACGATCCTCATCGATGCGGCCATCGGCAACGACAAGGACCGGCCGGATGTCCCCGCCTGGTCCCACCTGCAGACCGCGTTCCTCGAGCGCCTCGCCTCGGCGGGAGTCGCGCCGGAAGACGTCGACGTCGTCATCAACACGCACCTGCACGCCGATCACATCGGATGGAACACGCGGTTGGTGGACGGTGAGTGGGTTCCGACGTTTCCGAACGCGGAGTATCTCCTGCCCGCCGAGGACCTCGCGTTCTGGGATCCGGCGAACGGCAACGCGACGATCATGGGCGCCGGAGCGCACACCGCCTGGGCCGACAGCATCGCCCCGATCATCGCCGCCGGTCAGGTCACATCGTGGAGCGGGAGTCATCGCATCGACGACGCGCTGATCCTCGAAGCCGCCCCTGGGCACACGCCGGGAGCATCGATCCTGCGACTGGTCTCCGGCGGCGCGGAAGTGCTCTTCATCGGCGACACCCTGCACAGCCCGGCGCAGGTGCGTGATATCCACACGTCGAGCTGCTTCGATGAGGATGCTGTCGAAGCGCACCTCACGCGCGACCGGATCTTCTCCGAGGCGGCCGAGAAGGGCATCCTGATGTTCCCCGCGCACTTCGGCGGACACAGCGGCTTCAAGGTGGAGAAGCGCGACGGCGAGTTCCGGATCGTGGAGTGGGCGCCACTCGACGCGATCTGACCGTCGTCGCTTCGGCGGCGGCACGCGGCCCGTTCAGTCGCGCAGCGGCGACCCCACGACGTCGAAACGGAACCCGCCGAACGTTCCGGAGAGCAAGGGCCGCGCCGCAGCGATCGACGCCTGCACCTCCGGTCGCGTGAGCGACGCCTGGTGCGCAGCCGCGCTCTCCCACAGCTCGATGACGAAGACGGTGTCGGGTTCGTCGTCGTTGACTCCGACCTCGTAGGCGAGACACCCGATCTCTCTGAGGGTGTCGCTGTGCTGTGTCAGGTGCCGCACGAGCTCGTCGCGCTTTCCGGGAACCGTGCCCAATGAGCCGGCGTTTGCGAAGGTCATGGGGTCACCGTACCGAGCGCCTCCGTCATCGCGTACCTCAGGGTTCAAGCCGATACGACGCCCATTCCGCTTCGGAGTTGAACCAGATCACAACCTCGATCTCGGCACGCCCCAGAGCGCGCAGCGCCTCTACCCGGTGGCTGCCGTCGGCAAGCAGAAGCTCTGACTCGCCGACGTACTCCGCAATCAGCGGCGGGACATCCCATGCCGCCGCTATCGCGCGGATGTAGCTCGGCAACCCGGCCTCCCACTCGTCGGCAGGCACTCGGTACTCCATGCCCTCTTCGGGCCCGGTCTTGCGCCTGAGGAGCCCGGCCGGGACCATGACGGGTCCGAGCCACCACCTGGGCTGCAACGCAAGACCGTCGGCGAGCGGGCGGTTGTCGCCCGAGCCGCGCATGAACTGATGCACCCACTGCTCGATCCGCCCTGCTGCCGCGGCTCGACGTGCGCCCGTCCCCGTGAATTCCATTGCACGATCATCTCCTTCTTCAGACGCGGGCATGATCCATCGAGCGCGCTGCGGCGCGTGCTCGGATCGTCGTGAACGACGCGGTCGTGGCTCACCGCGGCGCCCACCTGGCTGCGCTCATCGGCTTTCAGACCGCTGGCGTCCCGGTCGACGGCACTCTCATCGACCGGTTGCGCGAGGGCATCACGGCCGACTCCGCCGTCCGCGTCCGGGCTCCGAACCGGCTCACGTCGTCGTCTCAATGAATCGTGGTTCCACGGCTTCAAGTCGCGGTGCGGGGACACCCAGGCGTCGCGCTTCGGCAAGGGTGTCGCGGCAGACGGCCCGTGGCTCCTCTGCGGTGGGATCGGTGTGCGCCCGCAGGGAGCGGCTGATCGATGTCAGGTGTGCCGTTACCCACGCGAAGGCGGTGGAGCTCAGCCGAACGGGCAAGCGGTAGAGAAGCACGCTTCGCCGATGTTCGCTGAGGTCGATACCGCGCGCGGTCAAGAGCGGGAGCAGCTCCCGCGTCGTGAGCAGCGCTTCGCGAAAGCCGCTGGTCGACCCGACGAGCTTGGAGAGTGAGCCGGCCATCAACCCTTGAGAGTGCATGCCCGCGTCGGCTATGAAATGGATCCAGAGCCAGGCGGTGACGTCCGGCTGTTCGCTGATCCGGAATCCGGCCTGGTGGAACATCCGGCGCACTTCGTGTCCCTGTTCGCTGACGTGTCCGTCGAGGGTGCCGAGGATGACTGAGCGCAGCAGCATCCCACGGAGCACGCCGTCCTCATCGAATCCGCCGCCGGCCTGGGGGAAGCCCCACGCGAGACGATCCGTGGGCAGGCCCGCGACCGCGTCCAGTGGCTCTGCCCAGATGTTGCCGAAGACGAGCACGGTGGCCCGGCCGACACGCGAGGCGAGGAACTCGGCGGCCTCGGGGAGACGATGATGACCGACGCTGAGCACGATCAGGTCGAAGTCGTGGTCCGCCGCCAGAGTCTCGCGGTAGCGCACGGGCCAAGCATGGCGGACCTGGCGCCCCCGTATGCCGTGTCGGGCGTCGATGATGTCGAGGTCGATGGTGTCTCCGTAGGCTGCGGCACGGCCGGGTCGCACATAGAACTCGACGTCGTGCCCGGCCTGCTCCAGTGCCCAGCCGTAAATGGTCGAGATCACACCGCGACCGAACATCAGGATCTTCATGATCCGCCTCCATTTAAATGTACGAAACGGTATCGTACACTTATGGCATGCCAAGTGATGCTCCACGTCGTTCACGGATGTCTTCTGAGCGTCGTGCCGAACTGTTCAGCGTGGTCCGCGAGCTGCTGCTGACGGTTGGTTATGAACGGTTGACCTTCGACGCGGTTGCGTCCGGCGCCCGAACGAGCAAGGCCACGCTCTACAGGCAATGGGACAGCAAGTCCGGACTGGTCCTGGCCGCTCTGACGCAGGACGATGCCCAACACCCGCCTCTGATCGACAACATCGAAACGATCTCGCTCGACGAAGCATTCACGCAGCTGGCCTCGTCAGAACGCTTGTCGGATCGCGACCTGCGCATGGGAATCCTGCTCTTGCAGGCGGGATCGAGCGACCCGGACTTCGCCACCCACCTGCGCAACGAGATCATCATGCCCCGCCTGGACGAGCTCGCCGCTCTTTTCGAGAACGCTGCGGACCGCGGCGACATCGTGCGCGACTCGCCCCTGTTCACGCGGTTGGCCTACGTCATCCTCACCGATCTCGCCTTCTTCTCCCTGATCGACGGCCGAGAAAGCAGCCGCGCAAGCAGAGAACAACTGTTCCGCACGGTCATCCGACCCGCGCTCACGTTCACGGATGGCCACGCAACGGAAAGCTCTGCGGGCTCCTCAGCCAGTGATCGGCTTGTTCGGGGTCAAGCATCAATGGGAGCCCGATAGCTCCGCGGGGCGGTCCGCTGCCTCACTGTGATGCTCCGCAACCCATACTCCTCGCCACGGCGAGAGGCACGCCACCGCAACTCCTGAGGCACCACTACGTTGATGGCCAATGCCCCGACTTCAGGAGCACCCGCGTCGGTCGAACCTTATTCGCCCATCTCCTGATCGTCCCATGTCCGCAAAACCATCCGCCTTGGGCACAGTGCTGGTGCTTGAGTGTTACGTCAGTAATGGTCGGATCATTCGTCGGGCCTATCGGTTCCAGCGGACGCAGACCGTTGCCCCGTAGCAGTCCCGCCTGCGCTGGCAACGAACGCCGTCCGGCGGCGCGGCGCGGCGCGGCGCCGGATCGTCCGGGCATGTGGACGTGTGCTTACCACCCGCTGCGAGTGGGCGTGTGTCCCTGGCGGGCATCATCCGGCATCGCCATCTCCGCCCGAACGCCGAGGAGGCGCAGCGGGCGGTCGGGCTCGATCTTGTCGACGAGCTTCATCGTCTCGACCAGGACCGTGTCGCGCTCGAAGGTGGGCGCGATCTTGTGGACGAGTGTCGTGGTCGTGAATGGTGCGTACCGCACCTTGAGGCCGACACCGACGACCGGTCGGCCCTCTGCAACCACGTCTTCGAGCACCCGCGCGACCAGGTCGCGTGCCGCCTGCTCGATCTCGGAACGATCGACGAGATCCTGCTGGAAGGTGGTCTCGCGGCCGTGACCGTGCGCGACCCAGGGCGTGTCATCCACCACCGACGAACCCTCACCGCGGCCGAGCTGACCGAACCACGGCCCCATCTTCGGCCCGAACTCCGCCACGAGCACGGCGTCATCCGCGCTCGCGAGTTGCGCGACGGTCAGGATGCCATGCGCTGCGAGCCGCTTCGAGATCTTCGAACCCACTCCCCACAGGGCGATCGTCGGCTTGTCGCCCATGACCTCCATCCAGTTCTCGGCTGTGAGCCGGAAGGTGCCGCTCGGCTTTCCGAAGTCGGTCGCGTTCTTGGCCCGCACGAGCGTGTCGCCGATGCCGACGCTGCAGTGCAGCTGCGTCCGTTCGAGCACCGCCTCCTGAACACGTCGCGCGTACGCCTCAGGATCGTCAGTGGTCACACCGAGGAAGGCCTCGTCCCAACCAAGCACCTGAACGACCGCGCCTGGCTGCTCGCGAAGAGTGACCATCACCTCCTCCGACGCTGCCGTGTACACCGGTGCGTCCACGGGCAGGATGATCGCATCCGGCGCCTTGCGCGCAGCGATGCGCAGTGGCATCCCCGAACCGACTCCGAATGCGCGAGCCTCGTAGGACGCCGTCGAGACCACGGCCCGCTCGGTCGGATCTCCCCTGCCACCGACGATCACCGGCTTGCCGGCAAGCTCGGGCCTGCGCAGCACCTCGACAGCCGCGACGAACTGGTCGAGATCCACGTGCAGCACCCACCGGCGTGCGGGAGTCATAGTTCCAGTGTGACGGCAGCATCAGCCGATTCACCCTTCGACAAGGCGCGGATCACGGCTCGGCCTCACGATGCGCTCGGATTAACAGGCGCCGGCCGAGGATGGACCCCTCACCTCGATCAGTGCGCGCGGCCTCCCGTGCACCTCCAGCAGCCCGCGCCTCACACCACGCGAAGCCGCCGTCGCGCAACGACGCCGGCGAACACGAGCGCGATCCCCCCGATGCCCCAGAGCACAACGAGCACTCCGGCCTGCACGGCGAGCGCCGGTTCGCCCGTGACGGCACCACGAAGCGCCGAGAGCGCAGGTGATGTCGGCAAGGCGGCCGCGACACCGGCCAGAGACGCAGGCACCGTCGACGAGATGCCCACGGCGAGGGCCACGACGCCGACGAGCACGGCGAGCAGGCGTCCGACCGCACCGAACGCGGCCACGAGACCCTGGTTCACGACTGCGAAGACGGCACCGACAAGCACCGACGTACCCAGGTATCCCGCCCACACACCAGGCGCGAGACCCAACCCGAGGAGCACCACGGCTCCGAGCACCAGTCCCTGGGCGGCGCCGAGCGCGGCGCCGATTCCGGCCGATCGTGCAGCAAGCCCGAGCGACGGTGCGCTGGTGAGCAGCCGGGACTGCGGTACCGACTTGCGCACCAGTGCAAGCACCAGGCCGCCGATCCACAACCCGAGCAGCGTGAACAACGGTGCCGCCTGGATGCCCGACGGCGCAGAACGCGGATCGATCACGACCGGCTGCGACGCGGTCGACGACAGCACCTGGATGTCCGAATCGGAGTACGACGGAATCTTGTCGACCGCCTGCGCCAGCCCCGAAGCGAGCTGGTCGGCACCACTGGCGACCTGATCGGCACCCGACGCGAGGCTCGCCTCACCGCTCGCCAGCGACGAGGCACCGGACGCCGCCTGATCGATGCCGCCCACGAGTTGTGGCATCGCTGCCGCGAGTGCCGACGAGCCGGATGCCACGGCTCCTGCCCCCGACGCGAGTTGGCTCGCGCTCGACGACGCGCTCTGCAACTTCGCGAGCGCCGCCGTCGCCTGGTCGCACACCGCCCCCGGATGCTGGCAGATCTGCGCCACGACGGGTGCGAACGACGACGCGGCAGACGAGACCGACGACGAGATGCCTTGCGTCGCCGCACTCACTTGGCCCGCGCCATCCGCCAGCTGAGCGGTCTGATCCGGCAGGCTCGCGGATTGCGACGCGAGCGTGTTCAGGCCGGACGACAGCGACTGCGCGCCCGAGTTCAGCTGTTGCGCGCCGCTCGACACCGAGTCCGCACCGGATGCCACCTGCGTCGCCCCCGACGACGCCTGCGCGATCTGGTCGTGCACAGAGTTGAAGCCCTGGTAGACGCCCTGCAGATACTGGTCCACGATCTGCTGGTTGAGCTGCGCGGTGGCGGTCGCCGTGACCGCTTGCACGAGCGCGGGATCCAGAAGCGCGGCCGACGGGCTGGTCCTCACCTGGACCAGCGTCGGCACCGCGCTCTGCGCCGGCCCGGACAGCGAGCTGATCGACGTGGAGAACGCGCCGGGAACGGTCACGACCGCGGCGTACCGTCCGCTCGCGAGGCCGTCGGAGGCATCCTGGTCGTTCGTCAGCACCCAGTCGAAGTTCGAGCCGACTCGGGTGGCCTGGGTCGGGGCGTCCTCGTTCGGACTGGAACCGGCGATCAGCCCCGCCGCGAACTGGCGGCCGAGCGGTGTCGTCGTGCCGTTGATCGTGACGGGCACGTCGTCGTTCACGATCGCGGCCTGAACGCGGTCCAGGTGCAGCGCCGGCGTGGAGAGCCCCCACGTGAGCATCATTCCGATCAGGAGGGGTAGAAGGACCACCACGGCGAGCATCACCGTGCGGGGCCGCTCCGTTCCCGACAGCGCAGACAACGGATTCCCGGACACGTCAGCTCACCCCCGCTTGCACAGCAGACTCCGCGGGCTCCGCGCCGGTCGGCGCCCCACCGATCGGCGACCCACCGATCGTCACTTCGTGCACGCCCTCGGTCCCGAGCACGTCCGTCACCGGGGAGTCCGCAGCGCAGGATGCAACAACGGTCAGGCTTCCCGCGCCGGCGGCACGGGCATCCTGCAGCAGCGCGGCCAACGCGGCACGATCGCGACCACCTGCGACAGCGTCGATGTCGCAGAGCCCGATCAGCGCGACCCCGCTGCGCAGCACGATTCTCGCCCGGTCGACCGGTCGGAGCGCGCCGCGCAACGGCACGACGCCCGACCGTCCGCGTACGGCGCCGCTCCTGGATGGCAGAACGTATCCATCGACCTTGAGCCTTCCGGATGCCGCCGGCCGGCGACCGCAGATCGCCGCGACGAGCGCCGCCCCCGCCATACGGTCGTCCGATCGCACCACCAGCACGTCGCCGTACGGCACGCGAGCGCTGAAGCCGGTGACGACGTCGAGGCCGGACCTCTGGATCGAGACATCCGATGCGGCGATCGCGAGCTCGCCGGCATCGTTGGGCCAGTTCGCGAGCTCGAGTTCGAGGGCGATCCCTTCACCCTCCGCGTCGAAGTGCGGCAGAACGCGGTCGAGGCTGTGGGGCATCCACCAGGCGTGTCTTCCGAACAGCGTGAGCACGGCCGGGATGAGCGTCATGCGCACCACGAACGCATCGATTGCGACGCCGACCGCGAGGCCGAGCGCGATCGGCTGGATCGACGCGTCGCCTTCTGGCACGAACGCGGCGAACACCGCGAACATGATGATCGCCGCGGCCGTGACCACGCGGGCCGAGCCGAGGAATCCTGTGCGGATCGCGGAGTGCGCGTCGCCGTGGCGCACGTAGTCCTCGCGCATGCGGCTGACCAGGAACACCTCGTAGTCCATCGCCAGTCCGAACAGCACACCCATCAGGATGATCGGCATGAAACTGATCACGGACCCGAGGGATGCGACGCCGAGCGGCCCTGCGAGGAACCCGTTCTCGAAGACCAGGCTGGTGAACCCGAAGGCGGCACCGATCGAGAGCAGGTAGCCGAGCGCGGCCGTGACGGGCACGACGATCGATCGGAACACCATCGCAAGCAGCACGAGCGACAGCCCGACGACCAGGATGCCGAACGGCAGCAGCGCCTGCCCGAGCCGCTCCGACACGTCGATGCCCGCCGCGGTGTATCCGGTGACGGAGAGATCGACGCCGTACTCCTTCTGGAACGTGGTATGCATGGCGCGCAGTCGCGCGACCAGCTGCTCGGTCGCGACGGAGTCGGGGGAACCGTTGGGAATGACCTGCACCACGCCCGTATCGCCGCCCTGGTTCGGCGTGGAGAGCGGCACAGCGACCACGCCCGGCACCTTCGCGATGCTCGCGCCGAGGTCGTTCATGAGTCCGACCGGATCTTTGCTCTGGATGATCGACCCGGTCATGATCAGCGGCCCGTTGTATCCGGGTCCGAAGTGCTCGTCGATGAGGTCGTACGCCACACGTCCCGGCTCGCCGGCCGGTAGCGAACCCGCGTCGGGGAGGGCGAGCCGCAGATGCGTCATCGGCAGAGTGAGCAGGCCGAGCCCCGCGACGATGACCACGATCGTGACCACCGGCCACTTGGTGGCGCCGCGCACCCATCCGAGGAAGAATCGCGGCGGGCGCGTGGCTTGGCCCTCCGCGGCGGCGTGCGCGGCGGCCTGCTCACGGCGTGCCTTGCGCGCTTGCGCTCGCTTGCTGCGGGGCATCCGTTCGCTCTCGCCCGGCCGATATCGACGACGCACGACGCGCCATCCCGCGAAGCCGAGCAGCGCAGGGGTGAGCGTGAGCGACACGAGCACTGCCAGTGCGACGGCGCCGGCGGATGCCACCCCCATCGTCGTGAGGAACGGGATGCCCGCCACGCTCAGCCCGAGCAGGGCGATGATCACCGTGACGGCGGCGAACACCACCGCGGACCCCGCCGTCGCGACCGAGCGCGCGGCAGACTCCTGCGGATCGACGCCGTGCCGCACCTGGTCCTGATGTCGTGAGGTGATGAACAGCGCGTAGTCGATGCCGACGGCGAGGCCGAGCATCAGGGCGAGCAGTGGCGTCGTCGACGTGATGGTCGTGATGGAGGTCATCGCCAGGATGACGGCCAGCGCCACCCCGACGCCCAGCAGCGACGTGATCAATGGCATCGACGCCACGAGCAGAGAGACGAAGGTGAGCGCGAGAACGCCGAACGCGACGGCGATGCCCAGCAGCTCCGTCACGCTGATGCCCGCGGCGGTCTGTGAGAAGAGTTGGCCGCCCATGGCCGTCTGCGAACCGGCAGGGAGCTGTTTCTGCAAGCGATGGGCCTCCGCCTGCAGCGCGTCGGCCGTCGACGGCTTCACCTGACTCTGCACGACCGTGAGCTGTACGGGAACGATGGCTGCCGAGGCATCCGAGCTGATATTCGCGCTCGACGAGGATGCGTACGGCGACGTGACCGACGCGACCTGCGGAATGGCGGCGAGTCGCTTCACGCTCGCGTCGACCGCCGATTCGAACGACGACTCCCGCACAGTGGAGTCCTTCGGCGCGACCACGACAAGCTGCGCCGTCGCCCCGCTCATCTGCGGAAAGGTGCGGGCCAGGGAATCGAGCGCCTGCTGGGATTCCGTGCCCGGAATCGCATAGGTGTTCTGCGTGCCGGTGCCGAGAAGCGCCGCACACGCGATCGCGACGGCCAGCACGATCAGCCAGCCCGTGAGCACAAACGCGCGGGCACGGTAGGCCCATCGCCCGACACTGTAGAGAAAGGACGACATGCTCGGCCCCCTTGCCGCAGCTTTGCGCTGAATGTATGCCGCAGGGATGACCGCCCGCTCGCCCCCGTGTAAGGGGTGATAAAACCTTACATCGGCAGGTTTTTGCCTGTACGATCGTTCGTGAACGACGACGAAGGGGTGCTGGGCATGTTCGTGACGCAGCGATGTCGCGTGTTCAACGGGTCAGTCGATAGAGCGCTCGTCGCCGGCCGGAGCGGGCAGGATGCGCTCCAGCAGCGCCAGAGAACGCCGCACGTCCACGGTGTCCGGCGCGAGCAGCCACTGCACCTGCAGACCGTCGGAGGCTGCGATGACCAGGGCTGCGGCATCCGCCGGGTCGATGTCGCCCGCGATGCGTCCCGCCGCCTGGTCGTCGCGGATCCGCTCCGCCAGCACGGTCCTCAGACCCTCGAAACGTTCCTTGATGAACGCCTCGGACGCCGGATGCCCTTCCTGCAGGGCATCGGTCGAGAGCGTCGCGTAGAGGCGCACGAGTCCCGGGATCGACCGGTTGCGCTCGGCGCTCGCGGCCAT
This sequence comes from Humibacter sp. RRB41, assembly GCF_022761015.1. Lineage (GTDB taxonomy): Bacteria > Actinomycetota > Actinomycetes > Actinomycetales > Microbacteriaceae > Humibacter. Next base: position 289,865 of record NZ_JAKWJQ010000001.1, on the reverse strand, counting down.
CACCTCGACGGCTGTCGCATCGTGCTTCGCGGCTTCGAGCATCTCGCCGACCGTGCTCTGCTCGTGCGCCCGGTAGACCTCGACGAGCAGCTCGTCACGCGAGGCGAAGTAGTGCCTCAGCGTGGCGTGCGAGACCCCGATCGCATCGCCGAGCGTGCGCAGCGACGTGCCGTCGACGCCGTGATCGGCGAACTCCGCAATGGCGCTCTCGATGATCTGCTTGCGCCGAGCGATGCCCTTCGCGTACGACCGACGCGGGGCGGCATCCTCGCTCGCCCGACCGTCGCTCATCCTGACATCGTAGGCCGCCCAGCCAGCGGGACTCCCTCGCCGACGCTCGCCGCGCAACTGCGCCATTGAACACCACTACGAAAGGACCCGCATGACCGAGAACGCCGCCGCCGGCCCGCGCATCGAGCAGCTGCTCGCCGACCTCACCACGAAGGAGAAGGTCGGCCAGCTGATCCAGTACTTCTACTTCTCCATCCCGGCCGGAGCGGAGGGCGTGGACCCGTTCATGGCTCGTCAGCCGCAGGCAGTCGAGGCCGCGCTGGCCGAAGGCTCGGTCGGCTCACTGCTCTTCGTCACCGATCCCGAGCAGACGAACCGGCTGCAGAAGCAGGCGATCGAGGGCAGCGTGCACGGCATTCCGCTGCTGTTCGGGTTCGACGTCATCCACGGGCTGCGCACGATCTTCCCGGTGCCGATCGCGCTGGCCGCGTCGTGGGATGCCGACACCATCGAGCGCGCGCAGGCCGTCGCGGCGAAGGAGGCGCGCGCCGTCGGCATCCACTGGGCGTTCGCGCCGATGGTCGACATCGCGCGGGATCCGCGCTGGGGACGCATCATCGAGGGCGCCGGCGAGGACCCGCTGCTGGCATCCGTCGTCGCGGCCGCCCAGGTGCGCGGCTTTCAGGGCAGCGAGCTCGGAGCACCCGATCACATCGTCGCCGGCCCGAAGCACTTCGCGGGCTACGGGGCGGCGCTCGGCGGCCGCGACTACGACGAGGTCGACCTCTCGGACCAGGAGTTCTGGAACACGTATCTCCCGCCATTCAAGGCCGCGATCGACGCGGGCGCCGGCAACATCATGTCGGCGTACATGGACCTGAACGGTGTTCCCGCCTCCGGGAACCACTGGCTGCTCACCGAGGTGCTGCGCGACGAGCTCGGCTTCGAGGGCTTCGTCGTCACCGACGCCAACGCCGCCAAAGATCTGCAGACGCACCACTTCGCCGCCGACGCAGCGGATGCCGCGGTGCGCGCTCTGAACGCGGGCGTCGACATGGAGATGGGCGTCTTCCAGCCGGCGTTCGAGACCCTCGTCGCCGCTGTCGACGACGGGCGGGTCTCCGCAGCACGCCTCGACGAGGCGGTGCGGCGCGTCCTCGTCGTCAAGGAGAAGCTCGGACTCTTCGAGCAGCCGTACGTCGACGTGCAGGAGTCCGTGCGCGTGCTGGCGGATACCGGGCACCGCGACGAGTCGCAGCGCGCGGCCGAGCGCTCCGCAGTTCTGCTGCGCAACGAGGGCGTCCTGCTGCCGCTGAGCGCTGAGTCGCTGACGAAGGTCGCTGTGCTCGGACCCCTCGCTGGATCGAAGCGCGACACCATCGGGCCGTGGGTGTTCGACTTCGATCTCGACGAGACCGTCACGGTGGTCGACGGCATCCGTGAGCGGCTGGCGGGCACGGCATCCGTCACGTACGAGCAGGGTGTGGCCGAACCGAAGCGCACGTTCCCGTCGATGTTCGAGGCGTTCGGCGACAGCAGCCCGTCGGCGCCCGCCGACTTCGACGCGGATGCCGCGTTCACGCGTGCCGTCGAGGCGGCAGCCGACGCCGATGTCGCCGTTATCGTGCTCGGCGAGCAGCAGGACATGATCGGCGAGAACGCGTCGCGCTCCGACCTCTCGCTGCCCGGCGATCAGCAGAAGCTGCTCGAGGCCGCCGTCGCCACCGGAACTCCGATCGTGCTGCTGCTGATGAACGGGCGCCCGCTCGACGTGCGGTGGGCGGCACAGAACGTGCCGGCGATCCTCGACATCTGGTACCCGGGCACGCGGGGCGGCTCCGCCGTCGCCGCACTGCTGTTCGGCGATGCGGCTCCGGCGGGCAAGCTGCCCTTCACCTGGCCGCGCAGCGTCGGGCAGGTGCCGATCCATCACGCTGCGACGCGTTCACACGCACCGGATGCCCAGGGCAAGCGGTACTGGGATGAGGAGAGCACCCCGCTCTTCCCGTTCGGCCACGGACTGACGTACACGTCCTTCGAGTACAGCGAGGTGCGCGTCGACCGCGACGGCTCGGGTGTGAATGACACCGTCACGGTGTCCGTCAATGTGACGAATGCCGGCGATCGCGACGGCGTCGAGGTCGCGCAGCTGTACTTGCACCAGCGGTTCGGGACATCCTCACGGCCGCTGCGCCAACTGAAGGCCTTCCGTCGCGTCGAGGTCGCCGCAGGCGCGACGCAGACCGTGACATTCGAGGTCACGCCCGAAGAGCGTCGATACTGGAGTGCAGCGCCGCACGACTGGGTGCTCGATGCCACGGTCTTCGATGTCTGGGTCGGCGGCAGCGCCGATGCCGACGCACATGCCGAGTTCACCGTCGCGGTCGACGCCTGACGCGACCAATTCCAACGAAGGAGCAATCTGTGTCCAACCCCTCTGTGCAGCTGTACTCGGTACGCGATGCCATCGACGCGGATCTCGACAGCGCGGTCGCCCGCGTCGCCGAGATCGGCTTCACCAAGGTCGAGCCCTACGCGTTCCACCTGCGCACCGCCGACTACGTCCGCGCGTTCGCCGCAACAGGTCTGACCGCCCCGTCGGGCCACGCTCCCGTCATCGATTCGGATGACGCGGGTGCGATCTTCGACGCGGCATCCGAACTGGGCATGACGACCGTCATCGACCCCTTCATTCCGACCGATCGCTGGCAGACCGCCGACGACGTGCGCCGTCTCGCCGAGCGCGTGAACGAGCTCACCGAGCAGGCGAAGGCCGGCGGCCTGGAGTTCGGGTACCACAACCACCAGTGGGAGTTCACGAACAAGGTCGACGGCCGCCCGGTCTACGAGCTGTTCGTCGAGTTGCTCGGTCCAGACACCGTGCTCGAGGTTGACACGTTCTGGGCCACCGTCGGCGGCGCCGACACCCCTGCCGTGCTCCGCTCGCTCGGCGACCGCGTGCGCGCACTGCACATCAAGGACGGCACGATCACCGACGACATCCTGAACGTGCTGCCCAGCAGCGAGAGCGCGCTGATCGTGCCCGAGGCGCTGCAGGCCGCGTTCGAGAATCAGAAGCCGGCCGGCCAGGGTGACGTCGACGTGAAGGCGATCCTCGAGGCCGCCCCGAACGCGCTGCGCGTCGTCGAGTTCGACGCCTACAAGGGCGACGTGTTCGAAGGCATCGCGGAGTCCTTGGCCTGGCTGAAGGAGAACGACAAGGCCTGAGCCGCTCTCAGCGCCGTCACGCTACACAGATCGGCATCCGCTACCGAGTTGTTCAGTAGCGGATGCCGATTCGTGTAGCGCGGCACGTGGTGCGCGATCACACCTCCTTGATCGCGCCGTCTTTGATGCGCAGCCGACGCTCCGCCCGCCGCGCGACAGCCGAGTCGTGCGTGACGATCACCACTGTCAGCAACCGCTCGTGCCAGACCTTCTCGAGCAGCGCCATGATCTCGTCGCGCGTTCCCTCGTCGAGAGCGCCCGTCGGCTCGTCCGCCAGCAGCACGGTCGGCTCCTTGACGAGCGCCCGTGCGATGGCAACACGCTGCTGCTGACCGCCGGAGAGCTCGGCCGGCAGATGGTCCGCCCGATCTTGCAGGCCGACGGATGCCAGTGCCTCCGCACTGCGCCGCCTGCGCTCGGCCCGCGGCAGCTCGTTCGTCGCGAACGCGGTCTCCACGTTCTCCGCTGCAGACAGCGTCGGTATGAGGTTGAAGCCCTGGAAGACGAATCCGATCTCCACCCCGCGGATCTTCGCCAGCTCCTTGTCGTTCGCCGTCGACAGGTCGTTTCGACCCATCTGGACCGATCCGGATGTCGGCCGGTCGAGCGCGCCCAGCATCTGCAACAGCGTGGACTTGCCGCCGCCGGTCGGGCCCTGGACCGCCACGAGCTGACCGCGTGGAATCTCCAGGTCGATCCCGCGCAGCGCCTGCACCGTCCTGCCCTTCTGCGTGTAGGTCTTGGTGACTCCGCGCAGCACGTAGGCGTCGCCGATCGACTGTTCTTCTGGTGCGCTCGGCATGGCGAGTGTGTCGGTCATCGGTGTGCTTCCTTGTCGTTTCGGTGCTTGTCGTCTCGGTGCTTGTCGTCTCGGGGATCGTCGCTTCGGTGATCGTTCGGGTGGCGTGGGGCGGGCATCACGCGACGCTCCTGAAGGCTTCGGCCGGGCGAAGTCGAGCGGCACGCCATCCGCCGAACGCTCCGGCGATGAGGCCGCCGAGCACGGCCAGCCCGACGGCGATCAGCACGATGCCGCCGGTGAACGGAATGTGCAGCGAGATCGCTGTGGCCGCCGAACTCGCGGCTTGGGCCGCACCAGGTGCTCCACCGCCTCCGCCTGGTGCTCCCGCCCCGCCGGCCGCACCCGCTGTCGCCCCGTCTGTCGACAGCGTCGGGGAGATGAGGTTGACGATGACGATGGCGGCGATGCCGACGACCGTGCCGATGGCGCCACCGATCAGCCCGTTGACGAGCGACTCACCGGTGACCTGGCGCACGATGCGTCCGTTGCTCCAGCCGATCGCCTTCAGCGTGCCGAACTCCTTGGTGCGCCTGCCGACGCCCGAGATGGTGAAGAGCACCGCGATCAGGAATGCCGCGGCCAGCACGAGCAGTGAAAGCCAGGTGCCGAGGTTGGCCACGAGCGTCGACACCGTCGACAGCGAGCCGGAGATGCTGGATGCCAGGTCGGCCTGCGTGTTGACGGTCACGCTCGGCAGCACCTTCTCGAGCGCCGTCTTCAGTGTTGCGACGTCGCCGGCGGATGCCGCGCTCACGTAGATGTTCGAGACCTTGCCGTCGAGATCCGCGAGCTTCTGCGCGGTGTCGAGCGGGATGTACGTGTTCGATGCTGTGGTCGAGTCGGAGGACGTGGACTTCACGATGCCGACCACGGTGAACTTCTTGCCGCCCATGGTCAGGGTGCTGCCCACCTTGAGGCTTTCGCTCTTCGCGTAGCTGGCATCCAGAACGGTCACGTACGTGCCGTCGTCGCTCGCCTTGAGGTAGCGGCCGCTGCTCAGCTCGGTCGAGCTCATCGGACCGACCTTGGTGGTGCCCGGCGTGATACCGGCGACTGAGAAGGAGTCGACGTTGAACGAGCTCGGGCCCGATCCGCCCGTGCCGGACGCGCCGGAGGGAGCTCCGCCGCCGGCCCCGGATTGACCCGTCGTGCCGCCACCGGATGTGCCCGAGCCCTGGGCGATCTGCCCAGAGAAAGTGCTGTTGCGCAGCGACAGGGTCGCGGTGGCGGCGGAGACGCCGTCGACCGCCTTTACCTTCTTCAGTGCGCTCGAGCTGTAGGTCGCCGTTCCCATGGCCGCGGCCAGGGTGCTCTGCGACAGCTTGGTGCTGCCGTCGCTGGCGCTCGACTGGTCGCCGGAGCCGAAGGCGAACCTCTGGTTGCCGCTTCCCGGCTTCGCCGTCTTGCTGATGGTGATGTCCGTGCCGACACCGTTCACCGACGAGAGCGCGGTGGTCTCGGCGTCTTTGACGGCGGCCGACACCCCGTTCACCAGGATGACGAGCGCGATCGCCAAGGCCATGCCTATCGCGATGATGATGCTCTGTTTCTTGCGGTTGCTGAGTTCACGTCTCAAGTACGTGGCGAACATGGATGCTCCTTGCGGCTGTCAACGGTCCACTCGGCGCGAATCGACCAAGTACTCGTCGACCGTAGGAAGCGGCATTTTCCGGCAGCAGTCGGAGGCTGTGGAGCGGCCTACGAATTCACCGAGTCAATGCGGCGGTTTCGCTCAGCTCTGCCATAGCAAACGGCAAGCTCTGCGCGTAGGCCAGGCAGCTTTGGCCCGCGCACGACGATGCGAGCAGAACCGCCTCGCCTTGGTCGGGATACCGTTGGCGCATGAGCGATGACGTCGTCCGCACGTTCGCGCATGACGGGCGATCGATGGTGTACACCCGCAGCGGGGCCGCGACGGGAACGGCGTTCGTGCTCGTGCACGGCATCGGCATGGGTCACAGAGTCTTCCGCGATCTCGCTGAGGAGCTCGGCAAGGCCGGCCCCGTCTATGCTGTCGATCTTCCGGGCTTCGGCGACTCGCCCGAACCACCCGACCCGTTGGATATGCCATCCAGCGGAGACTTCCTCGCCGCGTTCGTCGCGTCGCTCGACGTCGTCGACCCCGTGCTCGTCGGGCACTCGATGGGCACGCAGGTGGTCAGCGAGGCGCTGGTCAGGCATCCGCAGATCGCGACGCGCGCAGTGCTGATCGCCCCGACGGTGAACCCCGCCGAACGCACCGCTCGGCAGCAGGCGTGGCGCATGATGCAGGACCTCGCCGACGAGAGCCCGCGGGTGCTCTGGCTCGGCACCGTGCAGTATGCGAAGGCCGGGCCCGCGTGGTTCGTGCGCAAATTGCGCCAGATGCTGGCGCACCATGTCGAGGACGTTCTGCCCGACGTCAGAGCCCGCACCCTCGTGCTCCGCGGCGAAGTCGACAGGGTCTGCCCGCGGCCATGGGTTGCGCGGGTCGCAGAGCTGATTCCGGATGCCCAGATGCGCGAGATCGCCGGCCGCGGTCACGAGGCGATGATCCGCAGCCCTCAGCCGGTGGCATCCATGATCATCGCCCACGCAACCGGTGTCGAGTCGGATGGCGGCATCGCCTGACCCGCTCGCTCACGCGGTCGAGACCGGGCGCTCAGGTCAGCCCACGGGTCGGATACCGCACGGTCGCGGTCGCCGTGTTCGCGAGCGACTCGGTTCCGGCATCCAGATAGCCGAAGGTCGTCACATGCTCGCCGTACTTCTTGGCGAGCGCCGTCATGTCGCTGAACTTCGCGTAGGCGGCCGAGGTGGGGTCGTTGTTCCAGTTCGAGTGCTTGATCGGCTCGTGGTTCGTGACCGGCAGCTTCGTCGCCGTGCCTTCGACGTGCAGAATCGTCGCTCCGAACGATGGCGCACGCGGGTCGCGCCGCGAAAGCCTGCCCCACTGCGCCTGGGTGTCACCGGATGCCTCGCCCGCGTACACGTGCTTCGCGTGCAGCGCGCGGGCATCCCGAATGCTCTCCTCGACGCCTGCCGACCCGAGCATCACGAACGCGAAGATGCCGAGGTGCACGGATGCCAGCGCGTTCGCTGCGGTCGTCGTGCCGTATGAATGCGCGACGACGCTCAGATCGACGTCGGGATCCCCGCTCCTGCTCGCGATGAACCCTTCGAGCGCTGACACCAGACGCGGCGCACCCTGTGCCGCGTACTCGCCGAGCGTGGCGTCGATGCCCGGCGGAGGCGTGACGTATCCGATCCACGCGACGACCGAGCGCTCGGCCGGAGCACCCGCCTTCCCCTGTTCGTCGTACACGTTCTGGGCGGCCTGCGCCCACAGCTGCATGTCGTCGGAGTACGTGCCCATGCCCGGCACGTCGAACGTGACCTGTTGCGCGGTGTCCGGGTCGCCCACCGCGACCGCCGCCAAGGGTCTCGGGGCAGGCGTGAGCTCGACGAGATACCTCCGCGGTCGGTGCGTTGCGCGCAGGGATGCCTTCACCGCCTTGAGCGCCCTCAGCCTGAACTGTGCGGCCTCGTCCCTGGGCTTCGCCGCGACCTTCTTGGTCGTGGCCTTCAGCGCCTGTGCGAGGTAGAGCCGGTTCGCACGGTCGCGATCGGTGTAATCGACACCTTCGAGGTTGCCGATCAGCTCCGGCGCCGACTTCAGCGCTTTGCGGCGCTGCTTCGGAGTCGCATCGTTCCAGAGCTCGTCGACATAGGAACTGTCGGAGTTCGCGAGGTCGACGGCCGTCTCAGGATGCTTGAGCAGATATGCCTGCGCCTGCTTCGGCGTCATCGTCCAGAGTTTGTCCAACTCGGTGTTCGTCACCGCGTGAGCTGCCGTCGGCGCGGTCACGATCGCGATCGCCGCGACGGCGGCGACAGCGACGACCCCGATGGCTCGCCCCCAGCCGATCATGGGGAGATTCTAGGATCGGCCGGGCTCCCCACCGCCGGCTTGCCCCGTACTGGGGACAGGCGCACGTCCGACGGTCTTGAATGCCCGGAGCCCCATGAGTACCAGCAGGATCGGCACAACGGACGAGCATGCGACGACCACGAACGCGGTCCGCGGGCCGGCCGCGTCGTTGATGAGGCCGCCGGCGAACGAGCCGATGGACATCCCGCAGATGACGAACGTGTTCAGCCACGCGAGCGCCTCTGTGACGATCTCGGGCGCGACGATCTCCTGCGCGATGTGGTTGACCGAGATCATCAGCGGGGCGATCGTCGCGCCCGCGAAGAAGCCGAGCGGGTAGAACCACCAGATGCTGGGGGCGAGCGCGAGCGATGCCCAGGTGATGAACAGTGCCAGCGATGTGCCGACGAGCATCTGTCGCGAGCGCAGCCTGGTGGACAGTGCGCCGAAGACGAACCCGCCCAGGGCGCTGCCGATGGAGTAGACAGTGAGCACAGTGCCCGCGAGTGCCGGCACGCCGCCGGCCGTCGCGAGCGAGACGATCGACAGGTCGTTGATGCCGAAGCCGATTCCGGTTGCGAAGCTCGCGACCAGGAGGATGACGAAGGGCGCCGAACGCAAGAGCTGGTCGGGTCGATGGGTGTGCTCGGTTCTGGGCAGCGGTTTCGCGTCTGGCATCATCCGCAGGAAGAGAGCGCCGAGCGGGCCGATGATCCCGGACAGGATGAGCCCGCCCGCCGGTGCGACTCCAGCGGCGAGGAATGCGGCGACCGCCGGACCGAACACCCAGACGATCTCGTCTGCGACCGCCTCGATGGCGAACGCCGTGCGCAGCAGGAACGTGTCCTCCACGATCGTCGACCAGCGGGCGCGCATGAAGGCGCCGACGGGTGCGACCGTGACGCCGCAGAACACCGACATGATGACGAGGCCGACCATCGAGCCGAGGTAGCCGCTGGCGACGGCGCCCGCGACTGCGAGCGGATGCGTGATCGCGGATGCCAGCAGCAGCTGCCGCTGCCCGCGCCGGTCTGCGACGCGTCCGGCAAGCGGCCCGACGAGGCCCATCGAAGCGATGGCGAGGCCGGAGGTGAGACCACCGAGAGCATACGAGCCGGTGCTCGCGTGGGCGAAATAGAGGAAGCCGAACCCGAGCACCGCGATCGGGGTGCGCGCGAGCAGGCCGGCGACCACCATCAGCGTGCGGGAGGGTACCGAGAGCAGCTTGCCGTATGCCCTGAACCCGAGGTCGCTCACAGCGCGATCCGAGCGCGCACGTGCCGCTCGATCACCGTCTCGTCGCGCCCAGCAGCCATAGCCTTCTACGCTATCGCGCCGGCGGGCATCCGCTCATCCGCAGCCACGCGTGCGCCGCGCTATGCGCGTGCGTCGTCGAGCATCCTCTTGGTCAAGACGGATGTGGTGGTCAACCCGATCGACTCGAGGACGTTCTGGCCGGGCTCGGATCGGTCGATCGCGCAGACGACGGTATGAACCCGTGCGCCGAGAGTGCGAAGGGCGATCGCGGCGTTCCGCACCGCGCCTCCGGTGGTGATCACGTCCTCGATCAGGGTCACTCGCGCGCCTTCCACATCATCGCCCTCCGCGAGCTTCCTCGTGCCATATCCCTTCGGTTCTTTCCTCACGAACAGGGCGGGCAGTCCGGTCAAGGAACTGACCATCGTCGCGATCGGCACCCCGCCGAGCTCCAGCCCTCCCAGCACTTCGGTGTCGGGTGGCAGGAGCGGTACCATCGCGGCGGCCACGCGGCACAGCAGAACAGGGTCGGTCTCGAATCGGTACTTGTCGAAGTACTCCGTGGCGATCAAACCGCTTCTGAGCGTGAACTCGCCGGAGAGCCGGCATGCCGCATCGATATCCCGAGCAAGTTCGCTGATCTGAGTATCCACAGCACGATCATTCCATCGCCCCGCCCCGCCTCCGTTCGCCGAGCCACTGAAGATGCCGCGCAGCTCGATGCGTCAGCGGGAAGGGGCCTGCAGCACTGAGTCGGCCGGCAAACTGGGGCCGAGCATCCGTGACTCCTTGCCGAAGGCAGCCGAAGCGGCCCGCGCGAAGGTGCGGAGTCCGTCTGACCAGTACCCGTAGAGGCTGAAGCCCACCGCCCTCAGGGCGGCTCGGTGATCCACGACCAGCACCGTCGCCGCTCCGGCCGCGACCACCGACAGCGCTCCTCGCGCCGCGAACCGCGCAATGCTCGTGGAGCCGGCGAATCCCAGACGCAACCGATCGATCTGGAAACGCACGTGTTCGACCTCGTCCGTCACGATGCGCTCCCCGATTCCGCGGATCACTTCGTCAGGACCGTGCTCGGCGAGCCCACGGAAATAGCCGAGTGCAACGGTTTCGGCGACAAGGAAGAGGCCGATCTCCGTGCGCAAGCCGAGCGCATGCCGCAACGCCGTGAAGGCACCATCGGACCAATGAGCCGGCAAGCTGGATGCGCCCATGTGGCGAAGCCCTCGCCCGAAGAGAGCAGAGTGCCGCTGCTCCTCGACCACAAGGCCTTTCAAAGCTTCCAGGTACTCCGGGTCGCCGGCACGCGCCGCCTTCCGCAGCAGTTCGTGGCCCTCACCGGACTCTCCCAGTTCGAAGCGCTGGAACGATCGAACCAGCGCGGCACGCTCGTTTTCCGTCATCGAGCACGATGCGTCCCAGTCGACGCCGGCCTCGATACGCTCCTGCCGCCCGCGATTGCGCCGGAAGTACGTCACCCACTGGTCGAAACTCATCACACAACCCCCCCCTCGTCCTTTCCGGGCGTTCGAGCAGCCCGTCCTTTCGACGCTAAGGTCCGCCGGTTGCGCCCGGCATGTATCCAGGGTGACAAACCGCCGTTCGCGCCCGCGGCCCAGGTCGACGTACCGATCGCACATCCTGAACGAACGACACATCTACCGCTCGAAGACCTGACCTGTGTCGGCGACTCCTGGAAGCATCGTCCGCGTGAGGACGCTTCTGACCGCCGGCGCCCTCGCTCTCGTCTTCTCCCTCTTCCTCACTCCGCTCGTCGTCCGTCTGTTCAAGCGGTGGGGACTCGGCCAGTTCATCCGCGACGATGGTCCCGAGTCGCACCACGCGAAGCGTGGCACGCCCACGATGGGCGGCCTCGTGATCACCCTGGCGGCCCTGTTCGGATTTTTCGTCTCGGCGCTGCTCAATGGAGGCGACGGTATTTCTGCATCATCGCTGCTCATCCTGCTGATGCTCGTCGGCATGGGCGCCGTCGGATTCGTCGACGACTTTCTCAAGGTGCGCAACCAGCGCAGCCTCGGCCTCACCGGCTGGGCCAAGATCGCTGGACAGGTGATCGTCGCGACGGTGTACGGCCTGCTCGCGATCCAGTTCCCGAACGAGCATGGCTACACCCCCGCGTCGATGGCGATCTCGGCCATCCGTGACATCCCGGCCCTCGACCTCGCGAAGATCGCGACCGCCGTCCCGTTGGTCGGGGTCGTCCTCTACCTGCTCTGGATCAACGTTCTCGCCGCCGCAGCGACCAACGGCGTGAATCTCGCGGACGGATTGGATGGCCTCGCTGCAGGAGCATCCATTCTCGCGATCGGCTCCTATGTCTTCATCGGCTTCTGGCAGTTCAACCAGCTCGGCTGCAGCGTCATGTCCGACAGGAGCACGTGTTACACGACGAACGATCCGCTGTCGCTCGCGATCGTCGCTGCGGCGATCTGCGGCGCACTCATCGGCTTTCTCTGGTGGAACACCAGCCCGGCGAAGATCATCATGGGCGACACCGGATCACTCGGCCTCGGCGGCGCGCTGTGCGCTCTCGCGATCGAAACCCGCACGGAATTGCTGCTCATTCTGATCGGCGGCCTCTTCGTCATCGAGGCCGGATCGGTGATCGTCCAGCGCGCGTACTTCAAGGCGACGCACGGCAAGCGCATCTTCCTCATGACCCCGATCCACCACACCTTCGAGCTGATGGGCTGGCGCGAAGTGACCATCGTCGTGCGGTTCTGGACCATTGCCGGGCTGCTCGTCGCGCTGGGTCTCGGCGCGTTCTAGCTCAGCGGCTGAGGCGATGGCACCGAACGTCAGCCCGCCACTGCGCCGAGGAACTCCGCGACGATCCGGTTCACCAACGCGGGCCGCTCCATCATCACCAGGTGGCTTGCGCCGGGCACGATGCAGAGTTGCGCGTGCGGGATGCCCTCGGCGATCCGCACCGTGTGCTTGGTCGTGATCGAGTCATGGTCGCCCGCCATCACCAGGGTCGGCGCCGTCACGCTCGCAAGACGCGCGACCGGGATGCACGGCTCGTTCTGCCAGAGCTGCGCCAGCTTCTCGCGCATGACCTCGGCGTGCTCCGGACCGTCGGGGCTGAGCCGGTCGTAGTCGGCCTGCATCTTCTGCTCCAGTTCGCGCACGAGCGGATCGGCCGGCACGTGACCGTCCGCTCCCGACTTGTCGATCGCGTCGTCGCCCTCGACGAGTCCCGAAGGATCGAGGTTCGCGCCGATCGCCACGAGGGACCGAACCCGCTCCGCGCGATCGAGGGCCAGCAACAGGCCGGCGATGCCGCCATCGCTGAAGCCGAGCAGGTGGGCGTCCGCCAGGCCGACGGCATCCATGTAGCCGATGATGTCGGTCACGATGCCGTCGAACGTGATCGGCCCCTCGCGGTCAGCGGTGCGACCGTGACCCGGCCGCTCCGGTGCATAGACCCGATAGGCACGCGACAGGTCATCGATCTGAGCCCGCATCGTCTCGATCGAGCAGTACCCGCCGTGCAGCAGCAGCAACGGCGGACCATCGCCGGCCACCTCGTGATACACGTCGGCCCCCGACACCGTGATGTACGCCACGACGACGCCTACCGCAGCCCTGTGCGACGCATGGCCGGCATAGGCACCCCGACACCGCGTGCCATCACGCTCCGCGCTCCGCACTCGAGAGCACGCGCAACGGCAGCGGATGGTGGCATGCGACCGCTCGCCCGCCCTCCTCATGCAGCACCGGATGCTCGGTGCGGCAGATCTCGGTCGCGGCGGGACAGCGCGGGTGGAACGGGCATCCGCTCGGCTTGTTCGCGGGGCTGGGCACGTCGCCGGTGAGGACGATGCGCTCGCGTTCCGGCTCCGCCTCGCCGTCGAGCTGCGGGATCGCCGACAGCAGGGCCGCCGTGTAATGATGCGCGGGCGACGCGTACAGTTCCTCGGCATCCGCCAGTTCGACGATCTCGCCGAGGTACATCACGGCGACCCGGTCGGAGACGTGCTCGACGACGCCGAGGTCGTGCGCGATGAACACGTAGGTCAGCCCGAACTCATCCTGCAGGTCGGCCAGCAGGTTGAGCACCTGTGCCTGCACCGAGACGTCGAGGGCCGAGACCGGCTCGTCGGCGACGAGCACGCTCGGGTTCAACGCGAGCGCTCGCGCGATGCCGATGCGCTGCCGCTGACCGCCGGAGAACTCGTGCGGAAACCGGCCGGCCATACTCGCGTCGAAGCCGACACGCTCCAGCAGATCGGCCACCCGAGCCTGAATCGCACGCCGGTCACCTGTCTTGTGGATGCGCATGGGCTCGGCAACGATGTCGCCGACGCGCATGCGCGGGTTGAGCGACGAATATGGGTCCTGGAACACCATCTGCAGCCGGCTTCGCACCGGCCTCAGCTGCCTGCGCGACAGCTTCGAGATATCGGTGCCCTCGAACTGAATCGTTCCGCTCGTCACGTCGACCAGGCGCGTGAGGCACTGCCCGAACGTCGACTTGCCACAGCCGGACTCGCCGACGATCCCGAGCGTCTCTCCGGCCTTCACCTCGAGGCTGACCCCGTCGACCGCCTTGATCGTTCCCCTGTGCCTGCCGCGCAGGGCGAACTGCTTCACCACGTCGTCGGCGCGCAGAATGGTCTCGCTCATGCGATCTCCCCTCGCAATGACTTCCTGGCATCGCCGGACAGCCAGCAGGCATCCAGATGGTCCGCGGCCTCGCCCGTAGCGCGGAGCTGCGGCATCTCGGAGCACTCGTCCATGGCGAAGCGGCAGCGGGAGCGGAACGGACAACCGATCTGGTCGTCGTGCGGTCCGGGCGGTAGCCCTGGAATGGTGGCCAGCCGCTGTCCCCGCTGACCGGGTCGCGGTATCGCTCCGAGCAGACCCCAGGTGTACGGATGCCGCGGCGAGCGCACCACCTGCGACTTGCCTCCGAGCTCCACGGCGCGTCCCGCGTACATCACGATCACCCGGTCGGCGATCTCGGAGATCACGCCCATGTCGTGGGTGATCATGATGACCGACGATCCGTACTTGGCCTGCAGGTCGCGGATGAGTTCGAGGATCTGCCGCTGCGTCGTCACGTCGAGCGCCGTGGTGGGCTCGTCGGCGATCAGGAGCGACGGATGACACGCCAGCGACATCGCGATCATCACGCGCTGGCGCATGCCTCCTGAGAACTCGTGGGGGTACGACTTGGCGCGGCGGGCGGCATCCGGGATGCCCACCTCGTCGAGCAGCGCGATCGCCCGCTTCCACGCTGCCTGCGATGACACCTTCTCGTGCGTGCGGATCTGCTCCACGATCTGCCACCCCACCGTGTACACCGGGGTGAGCGCTGTCATCGGGTCTTGGAAGATCATCGCGATGCTGCTTCCTCGCAGACGGTTCAGCTTGGGCAGCGGCATGCCGATCAGTTCCGTGCCCTCGAACCGGGCCGACCCGGTGACCGTCGCGTTCGGATTGTCGAGCAGGCCCATCATCGAGTACATCGCCATCGACTTACCCGAGCCGGACTCGCCGACGATGCCGAGCACCTCGCCGCGGCCGACGGTGAAGGACAGCCCGTTGACGGCGTTGACGACACCGTCGCGGGTGCGGAAGGCGACCCGCAGGTCGTCGACCTCGAGCAGCGGGGCAGCGGGCATGGCATCTTTCTCGCTTTCAGGCACGACGCACCCTCGGATCGATCACGGCGTACAACAGGTCGACGATCGCGTTCGCGGCAACGACGAAGAACGCCGCGTACAAGACGCACGCCATGATCACCGGCAGGTCGAGGTTCTGCAGCGAGTCCCAGGTGAGCTTGCCGATGCCCGGCAGTCCGAACACGACCTCGGTGAGCAGTGCGGCGCCGCCGATCAGCGAGCCGAGGTCGAGCCCGAAGAGCGACACGACCGGCGACAGCGATCCGCGCAGCGCGTGCCGCCACAGGATGCGCCGCTCGGAGAGCCCCTTCGCCCTGCCGGTTCGCACGTAGTCCTCGCCCATCGCGGTCACGAGTTCGGCGCGCAGCACGCGCGCGTAGATGCCGCCGTAGAGCAGTGCAAGCGTCAGCCACGGGAAGAGCAGATGCAGGGCCCATTGCCCGGGATTCTGCGCGAACGGCACATAGCCCAGGGGAGGCACCCAGGAGAAGACGCTGTCGTGAAGGCGGTCCTGGGTGATCAGATTCACGACCTCACCCACCCAGTAGGCGGGCAGTGAGACGGCCGCGATGCCGATGACCATGATGATCGGGTCGACCACGCTGCCGCGAAAACGCGTGGCCAGGATGCCTCCGCCGAGTCCCAGCACGATCCAGATGACGGCTGCGCCGAGCACGAGCGACAGGGTGACCGGCGCGGCCTGCATGATCTGCGGCACGACCTTGTCGCCGATGTTGACGTACGAGGTGAGGTCCCGGGTGACGAACAGGTGGTCCATCATCAGCACGTATCGAACAGGAAGCGGCTGGTCGAAGCCGAACGCGTGCCGCACCTGCGACAGCACCTCGGGGGATGCCCCGCGACCCGCGAGCCTCGCCGCCGGATCGACGCCGGGTGTGGCGAAGAAGATCAGGAACACGACGATGCTGATCGCGAACATGACGAGAAGGGCGGAGCCGAGCCGCTTTGCGACGAACAGCATCAGGCGGCACCCCGCAGCTTCGCCTTCGGGTCGAGCGCGTCGCGCACCGCGTCGCCGAGCAGGTTGAGCGCGACGGCGGTGATGACGAGCATGATTCCCGGGGCGATGGCGACGGCCGGCCGGGTGTACAGCAGGTCGAGTCCGTCGTTGATGATCGTTCCCCAGCTGGCGTTCGGCGGCTGAACGCCGATCGAAAGGAACGACAGCGCCGACTCTGTGAGCATGTTCAACGCCATCATCAAAGGAATGAAGACGATCACCGTCGGCAGCACGTTGCGCAGGATCTCAATGCGCAAGATGCGCCAGTCGCTCGCCCCGAGGCCGATGGCGGCTTTCACGAATTCCCGGTTCTTCAGCGAGAGCACTTGCCCGCGAATCGGGCGTGCAACGTAAGGCACGTAGATGAGCGCGATGATCAGGATGGGCAGCAGCAGGTTCGATGGACCGATCACGATGGGCCCGAGCCTCAGGCCACCGGTGAGCAGCACCACCGAGAGCGAGATCGCCAGCAGATAGACCGGGAACGCCCAGATGATGTCCATCAGTCGCGAGAGCACCCAGTCGACGGGACCTCCGAAGTAGCCGGCGATGATGCCGACCAGTGCACCGAGCGCGCAGCAGATCAGCGCGGACGAGAAGCCGATCAGCAGGGTGGTACGGCCGCCGTAGAGCAGACGCGCGAAAACATCCCGTCCCTGACTGTCAGCTCCAAGGAAGTAGTTGGAGATGTTCCACGTCGGACCGATCGGCTCGACGCCCAGGCCGAGGCCCTGCGTCTGCTGCTGAAGCACCGCCACCGAATGCCCGTCGATCACCGTCGTGCCGTTGATGTTCGACTGGAACGGATCGGTATGAGCGATGAACTGCGCATACAGCGGAGCGGCCAGGCAGACGGCGACGATGATCACCAGGGCGATGGCGGAGCCGACTGCGACGGGGTTGTGCGCGATCTGGGTGAAGGCGACGCGCCACGGGCCTGCCGACCGTCGCGATCGTGGCGTCCCGCGTTCCGACGTCGCGATCGCCACGGTCACTTCAACCACAGCTGGTCCACGAGCATGTAGTACTGATCGCTGAACTGGTAGTTCGAGACGCGGTTCGAGGTGAAGTCGATCAGCTTCGGGTTGAACAACGGCACCAGAGGCGACTCGGACATGTACGCCTTGTCGATCTCACCCCATGCCGCGTTCGCCGCCGTGGGATCGGTCAGTCCTTCGTCGTCTGCCTTCGCCATCTGGGCATCCAGCCCGGTGTTGCAGTAGCCGGCGATGTTGATCGAGCTGTCGCTGTTCGGGTGGAACGACGCGCACGAGAGCAGCACGCGCAAGAAGTCGGATGCCGCCGGGTAGTCCTGATACCACTGCGTGAGGCTCATCTGAACGTGGTTGCCGGTGTTCTGGATGTAGTTGTACTGGATGTTGTTCGACAGTGCCTTCAGCGTCGCCTTGTAGCCGAGTTGGTTGAGCAGGCTCACCAGGTAGAGGCCGATGCCCTTGTTGACGCTGTCGTTCTGCACGACGACGCCGACGGACTGGCCGGCGGTTCCGGACTGCTGGATGAGCTGCTTCGCCTTGTCGACGTCCGCAGCGGTCCACGTGTTGCCGCCGTTCTTCGTGTAGTCGCAGAAGTCCGCGTGACCGGGGAAGTCGGGCGGCAGGATGGTGCACGCCGGCGAGGCGAGCGAGGTGCCGCCGTAGAGCTTCACGACGGCGGAACGGTCGATCGCCCAGTTGATCGCCTGCCTGGCCTTCTCGTTGTTGAAGGGCGCGATGTTCGTGTTCAGCCCGAGGTACCAGAGAGCCGTCAGCGGCGTCACGTGCGTCTGGGAGGCGTACTTCGACGAGATCTCGGAGAGACGGTCGGACGGCGGGGTGTCGTACATCCAGTCCGCCTGGCCGTTCTCGATGGCCGTCACCTCGGCCTCGGCGGTAAGACCGAACGTCTCGTCGATCTCGTCCGGGTACCCGACCGGGGCGGCTTCGGCGGACCAGGACTTGAAATGCGTGTTGCGCTTCATCACGAGCGCCTTGTTCGGCGAGTAACTCGCGAAGTAGTACGGCCCCGTCGTGGGGATGGGCGTGGTTCCTTCGTCCTTCGCCTTCGTGTCCGCGGGCAGCACCGATGCGAACGGCATGGCCAGCTGCGCCTCGAACTCCGGGTCGGCCTGCGTGAGGTTGAAGGTGATGGTGTTCGTCGACGCGTCGGCGACCACGCCGCCGTTCAGCGTGCATGACGCGGGCGTCTTGAGGCAGGCATCGGCCCCGACGATCACGTTGTACCAGGACCCGGCGTTCGGGCTCGACACCTTGAACAGGCGCCGGAACGAAGCGACGACATCGTCCGTAGTCACGGTCTTGCCGTTGGAGAACTCGATGCCCTTGCGCAGCTGGAACGTGTAGGTCTTGCCGTTCGTCGACACCTTCGGCATCGCGGTCGCGAGGTCGGGCACGATGTCCTCCGACTTCTTGCCGCCGACCCTGGCGTACGTGAGCAGCCCGTCGTAGGCGCCCTGATACAGCTGCCAGTACTGCAGCGTGTAGTTCACCTGCGGGTCGAGCGTTCCTCCGGCTGACTGAGCCGTGAGATGCAAGGTGCCGCCGGTGTGCTGCCCGCTCGAGCCGCCGCCGCTGTCCGTGCTCGTCTCGCTGCTGCACGCCGCGAGAACGAGAAGCGAAGCCGCCGCGATGACGGAGACCAGGGTCTTGGTGATGGTTCGCATTGCATTCTTCCCATCGGGATCGTGGGGTCTTCGGGTAAGGGGATGCTGCCGTTTTCAGCCGTGGTCAGTCTGTGAGAGGCGAGCGCCAACGCACCGGCTGGTCGACGAGAGTCGAGTGCGAGACTCCGAGACCGGTTGGAGCGAACGTGACCTCGCGACCACCGAGGTCGACGGCGACGCAGACGGATGCCGTGACGCACGTCACCGACTCGAGCCCGGTGCCGCTCCCGTCGATCATCACCGCTCCCGATGCGGCGACGACGCCGGTCGCCGGGTCGAAGGCGACCGCCTTGCCGCTGAGGTCGACCGCGACGCAGTGGCCGGCATCCATGCACGACACCGACTTCATGACGCCGAGTCCGGCCGCCAGGTCGGCGCCCTCGAGCGCGACGGGTCCGCTGCCGACGACCGTTCCGGACGAGGGCACGAAGGTGACTTCGTCGCCTGCACCGTCGACGACCGTGCATTGGCCGACGCTCGGGCACGAGACCGCCGAGACGCCGTTGACCGTGTCGGCGTCGATCGAGGTGACTCCCGCAGTCGCGACAGCACCGGTCTTCGGGTTGAACGTCACCTCGGTGTCACCGTTGTTGCCCCCGCCGCCCGCTGCCGTGCATTGCGTGGAAGAGGGGCACGAGACCGCCGCGAGGTAGGTGTTCGGGTCGACCGAGACGCCGCCGCGGCCCACCGTGCGGCCGTTCGCCGGGTTGAACGTGACCTCGACGCCCTTGCCGTCGACCACCGTGCACTGGCCGTCTGTGATGCAATCGATCGCGGTGGGCTGTCCGCCCTGGTCGATCGCATGCCGTGAGACAGGCCCGCGTCCGGAGACTCCGAACGTGAACGTCACGCCTCGGCCGTCGACCGCCGTGCAGTCCGCTCCGTTCTTCGGGCAGGAGACAGCTGCGAGTGTCTGGCCGGGGTCGATCGACAGTCGTGACGCCTTCGACGGATGCGCAGGGTCGAAGACGACGGCCGCACCGTACTCGTCGACGCCCGCGCAGCGAATGGCGCTCGCGCACGACACCGACGTGAGGTTCGCCGGGACGGTGGCGGTGGAGCCGTTGGCGGCTGAGCCCTCAGTGGTCGAGCCGACGTTGGTGGGGTGGGTGCTGGACGCCCGGGCGGCCGTCGCGGATGCCGCGTCACGGGTAGCGCCGATGCCGGTCCCATGCGAGCCCGTGACCGGTGAGATGCGGTACATCACCGTCTGGGTCGGAGCGACCGTCGCCGAGATGGCACCGGTCGAGGTGGTCGTCGCGCCCGTCCACAGATCCTGCACGCTGTAGCGCGAGGCCGAGGGCAAGCCGAGGTCGGCCGCCGTCGCTGACATGGTCGCGGCATCCGTCGTGCTCTCGTTGAACATCGTGACCGCGACGTCGCCGTTCTTCAGCTTCCTGGTCATGGTCAGGTGCGTGCCGTCGAAGGTGCCGGCGATGTGCGCGGGAGACCCGAGGGCATCCTGATCGACGGCGATCACGCGTTTGTTGCCGAAGACCGAGACGGCGAGCGCGAGCTGGGCCTTCGTCGCAGGCGTGGTGTCGGGACCGCAGTTACCGGGGCACAGGTTCGTCGACATCAGCAGGGGCTCCGCCATCTCGGAGAACATCGACATCTCGGAGCGGTCCTCCGCCTCCGTGAGCGATCCGTTGCCGACCTCCATCGCGTCGGGATCGACCCAGTGGCCGGGACCGGTCAACGACTCGTATGTCTGCGCATCGGCGTTGACGATGCCTACGACGCTGCCTGCCGCGTGCTTGCCGGTCACGGTGAAGTTGGCGTTCGCGTCTCCTGTCGGCCTGTCGAGGTCGCCGAGCGCGAGACCCCAGGTCTGCGAGTCGACGGTTCCGGCGCCGGCGATGCTGACCGTGATCGGGCGTTTCTGCGCACGGATCGCCTTCACCAGCGCTGTGTACATCTTGATCTGCGTCTGCTCCTGGTTCGTGTCGTACGCGGAGTTCGTCGAGAAGGTGGGTCCGCCGAAGCCCTCGTTTCCAGGCGCGGCGTCGATGCCGGTGTATCCGGATGGGGCGTTGCTGGCCGGCGGTACGAGGTCGTCGCCGCATCCCCAGTCGAGCTTCACGTAGTCCGCGCCCCACGACGAGAGGGTCGCGGCATCCGTCTGATCGAAGCCGTAGCTTCCTGGAATCTCCTCGCAGTTCCAGTTGTTGCTTGCGTCGTAGTAGAGGCCGAGCTTGAGGCCGAGCGAGTGCAGGTCGTCCCCGACGAGCTTGAAGCCGTCGTTCGCGCAGGGTGCGCTCGGTGGAAAGTCGTAGGAGTTGACGTAGAGCTCCCCGTCGGGAAGGCGGCCGTTGACCGCTCCGCAGGTCTCGGCGTTCTGGGCGATCGGGGCCGTGATGCCGTAGGTGTTCGGGCTGCCGAGGCTCTCCAGGTCGTCGTAGCACCCGTCGCTGTTCACGTACGAGTAGCCGTCGGCCTCGAGTCCGGAGTCGTGGATGAACTTCGCCACGGCCTCCATGTTCTGTGCGCCGTTGTCGCAGGCGTAGGCGTTGTAGCTGTTCCATCCCATCGGCGGCGTCGCGTCGGAGGCGGAGCGGATTGCAGACGTGCTCGCCGTGGCGGAGACGGTTGCGGATCCTGCGCTGCCGGTCGCGGCCCGTGCGGAGATGACGGGTGCAGCCGCGGCCGGCGCTGCGGTGCCCCAGGCTGCGGCCGCCGCGAGCGCGGCGGCGAACAGCACGCTCAGTGTCGTCGAATTGCGCATCTTCGGGTTCCTGTCTCCTCATCCTCGAGGGAGCATGTACGTACGACGAGCGGGTCTCGCCAAATGTGTACGTTCACACGGTACGAGTACGGAATCGGATTTGTCCAGCGATATTTCTGCTCGAATTGCCTGATTTGGTCGGATAGCATGGAGATATGACCGACATGTTGCGACGGGGAAACGTTCACTTGCGAGCGCCTTTGTCCATGACGATCACACTCGGTGGCGCGATTCGCGGGCTCCGAACCGGCCATTCCGCGGCATCCGCCGGCAGCGAACCACGACCGACAAGGGGTGACGTCGCATGACGAGCAAGGGCGACGAGTCCGGTGCGAGGGCGGAGGCCGTCAAGGATGCCCCCGCGCGCGCAGGCAGGCCCCCGTCGATCGTCGACGTGGCGGCCCTCGCCAACGTGTCGTACCAGACGGTCTCGCGGGTGCTGAACGGGCACCCCAGCGTGCGGCCCGCCACGAGGCTCGCCGTTCTGGGTGCTGTGGACGAGTTGGGCTACCGCCCGAGCAACGCGGCTCGCACCCTGGTGACCGGCCGCTCGCGCACACTCGGCGTCCTCGTGCTCGACGTCGCAGACAGCGAGGGACTGACACCCCTGTACGGCATCGAGCACAGCGCCCGTGAACTCGGCTACTTCGTGGGCATCGGCGCGGTGGATGCCGTCGACCGCACCTCCGTGCAGGCGACCGTCGGTCGTCTCGCCGAGCAGTCCATTGCCGGCCTGCTCGTCATCGCACCGATCGACGCGACAGCGGATGCCCTGGCCTCCGTTCCCCCCGGCCTCCCGGTCGTCGCGATCGAAGGCGGTGCAGGGGGAGACATCTCGACGGTCGGCATCGATCAGACCGCCGGCGCCAAGACGGCGACCGAGCATCTGCTCTCACTGGGTCACGAAACGGTCTTCCATGTACGCGGCCCTGCAGAGTGGATGCAGACCCAAGATCGCCTGAACGGATGGCGATCCGCCCTCGACGCCGCCGGCGCGGAGGCGCCGATGCCGATGGTCGGAGACTGGACGGCGCGCTCGGGCTACGAAGCGGGACAGGTGCTCGCGCGCATCCCAGAGCTGACGGCCGTCTTCGCCGGTAACGACCAGATGGCGCTCGGCCTCATGCTGGCTTTCAGCGAGCGCGGTCTCTCCGTTCCGAACGACGTCAGTGTCGTCGGCTACGACGACGGGGATGACGCCCCGTACTACAACCCGCCGCTCACGACCGTGCAGCAGGATTTCCGCTCGGTCGGGCGTCGCGCCATCGAGATGCTCGTCGCACGCGTCGAAGGGGGAGAGCAGCAGACCGAGCACGCCCTGCTCGACCCGACGTTCATCGTGCGCAAGAGCACTGCGAAAGCCAACACACAGCGGGTCGACGCGAAGGGCTGACCCCTCACGCGAGCGGCTCGGCGGCCTGCGGGTGGGTCGCCGCAGCGGAACGCGCTCGCACCCCGCCGCTGTGGAGGAACTCCGCGACGGGGAGGGTCGCCGCTCCGAGGGCGACGGCATCCGTTCCGAGCTGCGCGCGCACGAGGTCGAGCCGCTCGAACGGACGGGCGAGTGCATTCTCGCCGACGGCGGCACGGATGCGTGGAAGCACCGAGTCGTCGAGCGCGTGCCCCAGCCATCCGCCGATCACGATGCGCTCGGGTGTGAACAGGTTGACGAGATTGCCGAGGCCGACGCCGAGGTACTCGACGAGTTCGTCGACCACCTGGGTCGCCACGTGATCCGAGTCGGCGGCGGCGAGGATGGCCAGCGTGCGCTCCTCGACCTCGCGCGGGTCCGCTGCACGGGTGCGCCGCTTGAGGTGGTCATAGCGGGAGACGATCGCGTCCGCTCCGGCGTAGGCCTCCAGACACCCCTTCGCGCCGCAGACGCACTCACGTCCGCCCGCGACCACCTTGGTGTGGCCGAGCTCGGCGGCGAACGCGCCGGTGTCGCCGTCTGGCGTGGAGACGATGCTCGCGCCGACGCCAGCTCCAAGCAGCACGATGATGGCGTTGCCGCGGTCTTTGGCAGCGCCGAACCAGCGCTCGGCCTGCCCCAGTGTGTTCGCGCCGTTGTCGACGACGAGGGGGAGCGCGGTGCGGTCGCGCAGCATCCGTTCGATCGGCACGGTGCCCCAACCGATGCTCTGGTCATAGACGACGGCCTCGGTGGCGCCCGCGACATCGTGTGCACCGACATCCGCCGGGCGTCGCTCCACCAGTCCCGGCACGCCGACGCCGACGCCGAGCACGTCGGACTCGTCGACGTCCGACTCCGCGACGACCGCCTCGATACCTTCGATGACCTGCTCGACGACCTCGTCGGGGTCGAGCCGGCTGTGCCTGGTGAGCGAGCGATGGGATGCCAGTGCCCGCATCCCGAGATCGAACAGTTCGACCATGACCGCGGTTTCACCCACGTCGACGCCGAGCACGTAGCCGAAGTCCGACCTGATGTGGAACAGCCCGCGCGGCCGTCCGCCGTTCGACCCCTCGGAGCCCACCTCGACGACGGCGCCGGTGCGCAGCAGGTCGCCGATCACGTTCGACACCGTCGCCAGACTGACGCCGGTGGCGGTCGCCACTTCCTGGTAGGTGAGCGGGCCGTGCAGGTAGAGCGCCCAGAGCGTGCGCGACCGGTTGCTTCTGCGCAGGTCGCGCACCGTCGTTGAACGAGCTGACGGCATCTGTCCACCCTGACTTCTCCTGCGACCGTTCAGGTACGGGCGGGACGACCCGCCGAACAGTCTGCTGCACCCAATTCTAAGTCGTGATGGAAGTCCCGAGCGAGGCGTGGCGTTCTCGCACGGCCCTCTCAACGACGCGGCGACGATCCTTGTTCGCAGCCTCCCAGTAGGGTGTGCGCATGACCGACCACCCGAGCAGTGCGGGCAACGATGCCCCTGCAACCCTCGATACCGCCGGGCCGGATGTCGGGCCCGTTCCCCGCAAAAAAGTGGTCGCGTGGGCCCTATATGACTGGGCTGGCTCATCCTTCAACGCCGTCGCGACCACATTCGTCTTCACCCGCTACCTCACGAGCTCAACGTTCGGCGATACCGACGAACTCTCCGGCCAGCTCGGGCTCTGGCTCGGGCTCGCCGGCCTGCTCGTCGCGCTGACAGCTCCAATCACCGGGCAGCAGTCCGATGCCGGCGGCCATCGGAAGCGATGGCTGGGCGTGTGGACCGGGATAACCGCGATCGCCCTCCTAGCGATGGCGTTCGTCTTCCCTGATCCTCAGTTCGTGGTTCTGGGGTTCTTCGCGCTGTCGATCGGCACAATCTCGATCGAGCTCGCAAACGTCAACTATTACGCGATGCTCACCCAGGTGTCGACGTCGAGGAACGTCGGACGGGTGAGCGGCTTCGGCTGGGGCATGGGCTATGTCGGCGGCATCGTGCAGTTGCTCATCCTGCTGTTCGCATTCATCGACCCCGAGCTTCAGCTCGGGCCATTCCACTATGTGCAGTTGTCGATGATGGTCGCGACGCTCTGGTACGTCGGCTTCTCACTCCCGGTCTTTTTCGCTGTCGGCGAGAACAAGCAACCTGCCTCCGGCGGCGTGACGCGCGCTGGCCTCCTTGGTGCCTACGTCGAGCTCTGCCGTTCGATCGCTCGGCTGTGGACACGCAGCCGAAACACCGTGTGGTTCCTCATCGCGAGCGCGATCTTCCGCGATGGACTCACCGGCATCTTCACCTTCGGCGGTGTGATCGCCTCTGGCACTTTCGGCTTCTCGCCGAGCCTCGTAATCTACTTCGCCGTGGCAGCGAATCTCGTTGCCGGCATCGCGACTATCGCCACCGGTACCCTCGACGATCGGTTCGGCCCACGACGCGTCATCATCACCTCGCTCGTGGGTCTTCTGGTATCCGGCGTCGCGGCGTTCGGACTGGCACTCGGGTTTTTCGACCCGATGGCCGGTCCGATCCAGTCAGACGGGTCTCCGAGCGGCCTCGCACCCGCTTGGATCTTCTGGATCTTCGGCCTGTTCCTCTGCCTGTTCGTCGGGCCGGCGCAGTCCGCGTCGCGAAGCTTCCTCGCACGGATCATCCCGGTCGGCCACGAGGGCGAGGTGTTCGGGCTCTACGCGACGACCGGGCGCGCGGCGACCTTCCTCTCGCCGCTGCTGTTCAGTGCGTTCATCGCGATCGGCGGCAAGCAGATCTGGGGGATCGTCGGAATCATGATCGTCGTGGCCGTCGGTCTCGTGTTGATGCTCCTGGTGCGCGCGAGCGCCGGCAAGCTCGATCTGAGTCGTTGAGCCAGACCGACGCCTCCGCGCCAGACTCGACATCCGGGCAGGTAACTTACCTGCAGACTCGCGTCAGCGGTCCAAGCTGCCGTCCGGGACCGCTCCCTCGGGGTTCGACCACCTGTCGGCGTATCCGCGAAGACCGGCCCGCTGAATCACGCGCTGGATGGTGAGTCCGCGCTTGTCCGGGGCGCCCACGTACCGGATCTCGCGCAGTCCCTGCGCCTGGGCGGCCGATTCGAAGACGAAATGCCCGTAGCCCAACATGCGCCCGAGAACCGGCTTGTACACCGAGATGTCGAGAATGCGGGCGAGCGGCATCGTCGCCACCTGCTCCGACAGGATGCCGTGGATGCGGAAGACCCGCATGTTCGTGATGACGAAGTGGTCCCGCCGTCGGGCGAGGATGCGCCACGCCGCGTGCAGGATCACGCCGAGGCCGACGATGACCGGCAGCCACCAGATCTTGGGAACGGCCATCGCCAGAAAGACAATGACCACGCCGGCCACGAGTTCGAGCGCCGGCCCGACCAGCGCCGCCCAGTGTTTGCGCACCTCGTCGATGACCACCTCACCCTGATCGGCGATGAGGTGCTTTGCGGTGCGCGGATCGACCTCCGTCATGAACCGGCTAGCGCGGTGAAGAAGTTCATGACCGCGGTGCCGGCAGCGAACACGGCTCCTACGGCAACTTGTACCGCGTTCGCCGCATCCTGCGGGCGGGCGATGATGTAGAAGAGGGCGAAGGCGATGATCAACACCATGACAACGCGTCTGACGATCTTCACGGGGAGATTCCTTTCAGCCGGTCAGCGAAGCGATCCCCCCGAATTGCCCCCACGCTGTTCTACCCCGCCCCCGGTCGATCCACCATCAGACACGCCAAGGCCGGCCGCGAGGCTACGGGATCTTGACGCCCTCGAGATGTTCCACGAGCTTCCACGTCGTGCCGTCGTCGTCGCTCACCCAGCCGTCCCACTCGTAGGACTCGTCGGTGATCGAGCTGAAATTCCAGCGGATCGGCCTGCCGTCGTTCTGCGAACCGTCTTCGCGGATGCCGTCGCGCCAGCCCTGCGCGACGAGGTTCGCGTACTGGTTCGTCGCGGGGGAGAAGTAGCTCACCCGCACGAGCCCGGCCGACGGATCGTGAACGCGCAGCGCGACCGCCGTGGTCACTCGTCCGTCTGCAGTGTCGACGGCCTCGAGGTCCTCGATCGCGTGGCCGTCCATCACCCATTGCACGATCCACGTGAAGTCGCGGTCGGACCACTCGCCCGTCGCCTCGTCGAGCCGCGTGCCGTGCACCTTCCACGAGCCGACGAGCTGCCCGAATCGCGTCATGCGCTTCGGGTGCTTCGGCGACGGACCTGCGCTGATCAGGGCATCCGCGAAGTCGTTGTGGTCGGACTGTTCGGTCATGACGTCACCTTCTCGACGGGGCCGCCGCCAGCCTGCGCGGGGTCGCCGACGGTGGAGCCGCTGACGTCCGTGCGGTGGAAGTTCAAATAGGAACGGGATGCCGTCGGCCCGCGCTGCCCCTGGTATCGGGAGCTGTATGCGGCAGAACCGTACGGCTTCTCGGCGGGAGAAGACAGCCTGAAGAAACACATCTGCCCGATCTTCATGCCGGGCCAGAGCTTGATCGGCAGGGTGGCCACGTTGCTCAGCTCGAGGGTGACGTGCCCTGTGAAACCTGGGTCGATGAATCCGGCCGTGGAGTGGGTGAGTAGGCCGAGCCGACCCAGCGAACTCTTGCCTTCGAGCCTGGCAGCGATGTCGTCGGGCAGCGCAACGCGCTCGTACGTCGACCCGAGCGCGAACTCGCCGGGGTGCAGGATGAACGGCTGGTCGCCGTCCACCTCGACCAGGTGAGTGAGCTCCGGCTGGTCTTCCGAGGGATCGATGAAGGCGTACTTGTGGTTGTCGAACAGCCGGAAGAAGCGGTCGAGGCGCACGTCGATGCTCGACGGCTGGATCATCTCCGGCTCGTAGGGCTCCAGAGCGATGCGCCCTTCGCCGAGTTCGGCCGTGATGTCGCGATCTGAGAGCAGCACCTCGTCAGACTACCGGCGATTGAGGCGGGGTGAGCGGGAGCTTGCTCACGCTCACCCCGCCGATTGAGTCGGTCGAGCGCACAGCGCGAGCATCCGACAAATGTTTCGTGGTCATCGCCGTTCGTGCACGGCGCAACGCCCGTAGAGACAACCGTCGTGTTCACCCCGTCGGCGCGATATTGTCGCCCCAGCCGAGCGATGAGCGCCGGCCCTTTCGAGAGGAGCGACATGTACTGGGTGATGGTCATCGGACTCATGCTCGTGCTGCCCGTCGCGTCGGTGCTCATCGAGGGCTTCGTCTCGGGATGGATGCCCGACGCGCTCGCACTCATCGGCAAGTGGTTCGTGTTCTGGGCGATGGGCGTTCGCTTGTTCATCGCGGGAGTCAGCCAGATCGTCCGTCCCTCGTTCACCGCGGAGAACATCCTCGGACGCGGCGCGGACGAGAATACGAACCACGTTGTGCAGGAGCTCGGATTCGCCAACCTCGGACTCGGTGCCGCGGGAATCGTCGCGCCGTGGATCGGAGGCACGACTCACGGCGGGTGGACGGCCGCCGTGGCGGTCGCCGGCGGTGTCTTCCTGTTCGCCGCCGGCATTCGTCACCTCTTCAAGGCGGGCAAGGGTGGCAAGGAATGGCTCGCGTGCTGCACCGATCTCGTGGTCGGCATCGTGCTGCTGGTCTTCGCGATCGCGAGTCTCGCGAGCTGAACGTCCGACGGCGAATGCTCGCGGCATCTGCCCGGGCCGACCGATGTCAGTTGATCGGCGACGTTGCGCCGAAGGCCTTCTGCAGTTCGGCCAGCGCCGCATTGACCGCCTCGGCGGGTGATCGCTCGTCGCCGGATGCCCACCACACCAGCGCCGAGAACGAGGCGGCGGAGACGGCATCCGTCAGCACGTGCACGAGCAGCGATTCGCGTGCGAGACCCTCGCGCTCGGCGATGAACGAGGCGAGGAGCTCGCGCTGATCGTCCAGCTGGCCGCGTACTGCGTCGTAGAGCGACGGATGCCGCTGGATGAGCAGCAGGCGCCTCCTGGTGGCCTCCCACTGGTCCTCGCTGAAGTCGAGCGCCGTCGCGTACGCGGCCCGCAGCGCGTCGATCGTGGATGCCTCGGGCCGAGCCCGCGCGAGAGCCCCGCGGATGTCCGTCTGCGCCTCCGCCGCACCCGACCAGACGAGGTCGGCCTTGCGCGGAAAGTACCGGAAGAGCGAGCGCCGGCTCATTCCCGCCGCTCGGGCGACGTCCTCCATCGACACCTCGTCATAGCCGCGCTCGTCGAAGAGGCGTAGCGCGATGAGCGCCGCCTGCTCCGGTTGCACCTCGACGGGGCGCCCGCGGCGCGGAGCCGCGTCGCTCGATTCGGATGCCTGTGTTGCCGTCA
This sequence comes from Humibacter sp. RRB41, assembly GCF_022761015.1. Lineage (GTDB taxonomy): Bacteria > Actinomycetota > Actinomycetes > Actinomycetales > Microbacteriaceae > Humibacter. Next base: position 260,668 of record NZ_JAKWJQ010000001.1, on the reverse strand, counting down.
CGACGCAAGCTTAGGCTCTCAGCCCATTTATGGCACTGAGTGTTATAACTGTGTCAGCAGGCCACCACGTTGGTGGACAGGATGCCGCGCGCGGCGTGCGCGAGGCGACAACACGACAAGTGAAGGAGTCGGTGATGACCGAGGTTTCGGACCGTTTCGCGGGCAAGACGATCATTGTGACGGGGGCAGGCAGCGGCATCGGCAAGGCGACGGCGACGCGCCTCGCACACGAAGGCGCACGAGTGATCGGCACCGACGTGGTCGCCGAACGTCTCGCCGACCTCGAGAAGGAACTGAACGAGTACGACGTCACGACGGTGACCGGCGACGTGGCATCCGCAGAGACGATCGACGCGATCATCGCCGCCGCCGGCGACAAGGTCGACGGCCTGGCGAACGTGGCGGGCATCATGGATGCCTTCCTCCCGCCCGCCGAGGTCGACGACGCCACCTGGGAGCGCGTGCTGAACGTCAACCTGACGGGGCCGATGCGTCTCGCACGTGCGGTGCTTCCCCTGATGCTGGGTGCCGGCAAGGGCGCCATCGTGAACGTTGCGTCGGAGGCCGCGCTGAAGGCGTCCGCCGCCGGTGTCGCGTATACGGCGTCGAAGCACGCCGTCGCCGGTCTGACCAAGTCGATCGCGTTCTTCTACGGCAAGCAGGGCATCCGTGCGAACGCGGTCGCGCCCGGTGCGGTGGCGACCAACATAGAGTCACCGTTCAAGTCGGAATTCGCCGCGAGCATCGTCGGCCCGATCATGCAGACGAATATCCCCGGCGTGGCTCAGCCGGAGCAGCTCGCCGCAGCGATCATCTGGCTGCTGAGCGACGACTCCGCGAACGTGAACGGCGCCATCTTGCCGAGCGACGGCGGCTGGTCGGTCGTCTGACGCCGACAGCGACGCGCACCGATCACGCGTGCGCTTCCCGCAACCCGCAAACCCGAACAGCGCCATTTGCGCTTAATCGCGCCACTACGACTGGCGCTGTTAAGCGCAGATGGCGCTGTCGCGGGGGCGAACGTGCCGAGATCGCCGGTTAGGATGGTCGTTGCTCGCTCAGGCGGGCACGCCGATGTAGTTCAATGGCAGAACTTCTGCTTCCCAAGCAGAGAGCGCGGGTTCGATTCCCGTCATCGGCTCTGACACGAATGGCGGCACCTCGAGGGGTGCCGCCATTCGCATTCAGCGGGTGACGCCGAGCCTCTCTACGCTTCGCGCTCCTTCGGCGAGCGGCTCGCCGTGTGCGCAGAGTCGCGTTCGATGGCATCGCCGAGAACCTCGTCGATGCTGGCCGATAGCTCGGCGGGAATAGTGACGCCGGATGCCCTCACGTTCTCTACGACCTGCTCGGGACGGGATGCCCCGATGATCGCGGATGCGACGTTGCCGTTCTGGAGAACCCACGCGACGGCGAGCTGTGCCGGCGTGAGGCCGAGCTCCTGCGCGATCGGCTTCAGCCGTTGCACCCTCGTGAGAACGTCATCGCTCAGCCATCGCGAGATGGCCTGCGCTCCGCCGCCCTTCTCATCCGTGGCCCTGCTGCCTGCCGGAACGGGCGCACCGGGAAGGTACTTGCCGCTGAGCACGCCTTGGGCGACCGGGGACCAGACGATCTGCGAGATGCCCAGCTCCCTCGAGGCCGGAACGACGTCCGACTCGATGACTCGCCACAGCGCTGAGTACTCCGGCTGGTTCGAGATCAGCTGCACGTTCAGCTCCTTCGCGAGCGCCGCCCCGGCACGCAGCTGCTCGGCGGTCCACTCGCTGACGCCGATGTAGAGCGCCTTGCCCTGACGGACGACGTCGGCGAAGGCCTGCATCGTCTCCTCGAGCGGCGTATGGAAGTCGAAGCGGTGCGCCTGGTAGAGGTCGACGTAATCGGTCTGCAGCCGCGTCAGCGACCCGTCGATCGACTCGAGGATGTGCTTGCGCGACAGACCGACGTCGTTGTGGCCCTTGGGGCCGGTCGGGCCGAACACCTTGGTGAAGATCTCCAGCGACTGGCGGCGCTCCCCCTTGAGAGCCTCACCGAGAACGGTCTCCGCCGCCGTGTTCGCGTACACGTCTGCGGTGTCGAACGTGGTGATGCCAGCGTCGAGCGCGGCCCGCACGCACGCGGCCGCGGTGTCGTTCTCGATCTGCGAACCATGGGTGAGCCAGTTCCCGTATGTGATCTCTGAGATCTTGAAACCGGAGTTGCCCAGGTATCTGAACTGCATGAGTTGGCCTTTCGATGGTGTGACGACCTCGCCCGCGTCAAAGGCGGCAGAGGTGGCTTTCGGCGTGACACCGTGAGGCGGATGCCGCGGTCGATGCTAGATCGCGGCGTTCATCAACTCCAACAGTGGATTCCTCTCACATTCAGCAACGCAGTCGATGAATGCGAGACGGCAGGAACAGCCCTACCGCAGTATCGAGGGCTCGGCTCGCAGCCCGGCCAACAGCAGTTGCACCATCCGCTCTGCGCGGCCGGAGCTCTCTTTCCCCGACGGGTCGCCGCCGTGGCAGAGGTTGGCGACGGCGCCGAGGAATTCGGATGCATCGACATCCTGAGTGATCTCGCCCGACTTCGCAGCCGCGGCGAGCAAGCGATCGAGGGTCGGCGCCAGATGCGTCGAGAAGTAGTCGGCGAGCGGCTCGTAGGCGGGGTCGCCCGAGTGCAAAGCCGCGGCGAGGCCGCGTTTCGTGGCGACGAACTGCGTGTAGCGCATGATCCACAGATCGAGCGCCTCACCTGGTGGGTGGTTCGCCTCGAGCTCGGGCGCCGCGTCGATGCAGGCATCCATCTCGTGCCGGAAGACCGCTGAGATGAGATCGGACCGCAGCGGAAAGTGCCGGTAGAGCGTGCCGACGCCGACGCCCGCCCGCTCGGCGATCGATCGCACCGGCGCATCCACACCGGACTCGGCGAACACCGCCTTCGCCGCCTCCACCAGCGCGACGACGTTCTGTCGCGCATCAGCTCGCATCCGTCGCGACTCGGAGTCGGCCTTGCCCACGCCGGTGCTCGAGATCACGGGCATGCAGCAGCTCCTCTAGCGAACGGAACGGCGTTCCGTGTACAGTCTGTACTAAACGGAACACTGTTCCGGAAATGAGCCCCGCTCATCCGGAATGATGTTCCGATTAGTCGATCATACGACACGACGCTGTCGCGGTCATCACCCACAGGAGCAGGCAACATGCACTACAGAACCCTCGGTCGCACCGGCATCAAGGTGACCCCCTACGCGCTGGGCGCGATGATGCTCGGCTCGCTCGGCAATCCCGACCGGCAGGACGGCATCCGTATCATCCATCGGGCGCTCGACGCCGGCATCAACTTCATCGACACCGCCGACCGCTACGGAGATTCGGAGGAGGTCGTCGGCGAAGCCTTGAAGGGACGCCGCGACGAGGTCGTGCTCGCGACCAAGTTCTGGGGACCGGTGGACGACGACATCAACCACCGCGGTGCATCCCGTCGTTGGATCATGGAGGCCGTCGATCGTTCGCTCCGCAATCTGCAGACCGACCACATCGACCTCTACCAGCTGCATCGCCCCGACTCTGACACCGACATCGACGAGACGCTTTCCGCGATGACAGACCTCGTGCGGCAGGGCAAGGTGCGCGCGATCGGCACGTCGTCGATGCGCGGATCTGAGATCGTCGAGGCGCAATGGATGTCCGAGCGCCGCGGCTTCGAACGCTTCCGCACCGAACAGCCGAACTACTCGATGCTCGACCGCGAGATCGAGCGCGAGATCCTCCCGGTCGCCCAGCGCTACGGCATGGGCACTCTGGTCTACAGCCCGCTGGCCGGCGGCACTCTGACGGGTCGATACCGCTCAGGTCAGGAGAACGACAACTTCCGATCTGCACGCACGGGCATGCGTCACTTCAGGGACGAGCGACGTCTCGCCGCCGTCGAACAACTGATCGCGCTCTCCGACGAGGTCGGCGTGAAGTTGACCCACTTGGCGATGGCCTTCGTCATCGCGCATCCCGGAGTCACCTCCGCGATCGCGGGGCCGCGCACCATGGAGCAGCTCGAGGACACGCTCGCGGGCGTCGATGTCGCGCTCTCCGATGAGGTGCTGAGCCACATCGACGAGATCGTGCCGCCCGGGGAGAGCATCGGCGCGATGGACATGGTCTATCGCGGCCCGGAGGTCGGCGAGCCGGCTCTGCGCCGACGCCCCGTCGTGGAACGGTCAGCGGCGTAACACTGGGCCTGCGGACATCCCTCAGCGCAGCAGTCGGCGCAGAACGTTCGTGTCGGCGAGGTCGATGAGCTCGTCGCCGCGGCCCGACATCACCGAGCGCAGCGCCCAGAGCGAGAAGCCCTTCGCCTGTGCAGCGGTGATCGAGGGCGGCAGCGACAGCTCCTGCCTCGCCGTGACGACGTCGACGAGCACGGGCCCGTTGTCGCTGAGAGCTGAGCGCAGCGCCGCCTCAAGGTCCGCACCCTTCTCCACTCGAATGCCACGGATGCCCACTGCCTCGGCCACCGCAGCGAAGCTCGGGTTCTCGAGACTCGTGCCGTAGTTGACGATGCCTGCCGCCTTCATCTCGAGCTCGACGAAGTCGAGGGACGAGTTGTTGAAGACCACGATCTTCACCGGCAGCTTGTTCTGGTGGATCGAGATGAGGTCGCCCATCAGCATGGCGAGACCGCCGTCGCCGGCGAGCGCGATCACCTGCCGCTTCGTGTCGACCGCCTGCGCGCCGAGTGCCTGAGGCATCGCGTTCGCCATCGATCCGTGCGTGAACGACCCGATCAGGCGTCGCTCTTTGGTCATGCTCAGGTAGCGGGCCGCCCAGATCGAGGGGGTGCCGACATCCGCAGTGAAGACGGCGTCGGCATCCGCGAGGCCGTCGATCAGACGGGTGACGTACTGCGGATGCAGCGGCTGCTTGCCGTCGTCGTTCGCCAACTCGTCGAGCTCCTTGCGTGCCTTGCGATAGCGCGCAACGCTCTCGTCGAGGTGACGCGAGTCGTCCCGCTTCTTCAAACGGGGCACCAGCGCCTTGGCGGTGTCACTCACGTCGCCGACAAGGCCGAGATCGACGGGGGTGCGACGTCCCAGCTGCTCGCCGCGGATGTCCACCTGCACGATCTTCGCCTTGTCCGGGTAGAACTGCCGATACGGAAAGTCGGTGCCGAGCATCAGGAGCACGTCGCATTTCTCCATCGCGCGATATCCGGACGAGAAGCCGAGAAGGCCGGTCATCCCCACGTCGAACGGATTGTCGTACTCGATGTGCTCCTTGCCGCGCAGGGCGTGCACGATCGGAGCCTTGAGTCGGTCGGCGAGCGCGAGCACGTTGTCGTGCGCGCCGGCGACGCCTGCACCGGCCAGGATGGTCACCCGCTTGGCTTTGTCGAGCAGCTTCACCGCGGCATCCAGCTCGGCATCCGCCGGCACGACGTGCGCAGGCGATTTGCGGATCGGTGCGGATGCCCGCCGGCCAGGCGCATCCGCGAAGAAGACGTCGCCCGGAACGACCACCACGGCGACGCCACGCCGTTCGACGGCCGCGCGCATGGCGATCTCGAGCACCCACGGAAGCTGCGACGGATCGCCGACCAGCTCGCTGTAGACGCTGCACTCGCGGAACAGCTCCTGCGGATGCGTCTCCTGGAAGTAGCCGCTGCCGATCTGCTCCGACGGAATGTGCGAGGCGATCGCGAGCACGGGCACCCGGCTGCGCTGGGCGTCGAACAGCCCATTGATGAAGTGCAGGTTGCCAGGGCCGCAGCTACCCGCGACGACGGCGAGCTCACCGGTGATCTCGGCCTCGGCGGCAGCGGCGAACGCACCGGACTCCTCGTGTCGCATGTGCATCCAGCGCAGGTGCCCGTCGCGCCTCAGCGCATCGGTGAACGCATTGAGCGAGTCCCCGGGCAGACCCCAGATGCGGCTCACGCCCGCCGCGCGCAGGGTCTCGACGAACAGATCGGCGACGTTCTTCGGCATGGCTCCTGCTTTCCAGCGGGCACGAACGCCGGCAACAGCGCGGCCCCCACGCGATCGATGCGGTTGGGTTCCAGCCTATTGCGGGCGCGGCGGAGTCAGGCGATCTTCGCGAGCTGGTTGTCCACCGTGATGAAGAGGCTTGGCTCTAGGCCGATGCCACGCAGGTAGCGACGCAACGTGTCCACCTTCAACATCTCGACATCGCCTCGCTCGATCTGTGAAATGCGCTTCTGACTCACACTGATCACGGCCGCAAGTTCGGCTTGGGTGAGCCCCGCCGCTCGGCGCAGTTCGCGCAGACGCCACGCACGAGCCTCAGCGCGGAGACGTTCGGAATCGGCGATGCGCTGCTCCTCCGAGATTCCGAGACGCTCGGCCATCTGCTCCAGCGAAACAGTCATCTCGCACTCCCGTTTTTGAGGCTGATCAGGTGCTCGTCGAACAAGTCGTCGGCGACCGAAATGTTCTCCCGGTACCAACGCTTCCAATTCCCTGCCTTGTTCCCCGCAAGTAGAAGGATCGCCTGCCGCCGCGGGTCGAAGGAGAACAAGATTCGGATAGCAGCAACTGTGTTCGACGACGTGCGCAGTTCCTTCATGTTGTTGTGCCGTGAGCCCTCGACTGAGTCGACGAGCGGCCGACCGAGTTGTGGACCGTCTTGAGCAAGAACAGTTGCTGCCGCAATCACCCGCCGCTGTACCTTCGGGTCCTGCGCCTCAAGCCAATCGGCGATCAGCTCGAACTCGACGTGCCAACTCATTCGAATATACCTTAAATCTAGTATGAACGGACTCAGAGCCGTCGTACTCCGGGAGATGATCGCCCGTCGAGCCGACAATCTGCCCGTTCACACAGCGACTCGATGCTGGGGCCGTGCTCATGTCCCGAAGTCATCACGCCGCAGACTGAAGATCCTGACGGTGTTCGGAGGCCAGCCCAGCAGACCCTCCTGCGCACCCGTCGCCAAAGACAACATCGAGGAACGCGGCAGACTTCAACTGCGACTGGACTAGGAGCCGTGCTACGGCAGCACCTCCCAGCCTCAACGCGCCGCGAGGATGCCACCACGAGGACTTGCGCGAAGCCCTGGTCCGCATCGTCAGCGCAAGCATCGGAAGGCCGCACGGCACCAGCACATAAATTCCGGTCAGCACTATGACCCATGCCGGCTGGTCACTGGCGATTCCCGAGCCGACCATCGACAAAGTCGCGGCCAATGGCAAAAGCAGAAGAATGGCAACCGCGATCCGCGTGATCACTCTTACCCACGAAGACTCTGTGCGTCTTGCCGCCCATATAAGCGCTACGGCAAACACACCCCAGGCAAAAAATGATATCGAAATTGCAATTACGTCAGCGATGAGTGGTCCCCAGTTCTGTCTCGCCGCGTACTCGCCCGCCCACAGTGCGCCGATGTAGAACGCGCTCAGCGTCGCCACCGAGATCAATATCGCCCACGTCCCACAGGCCACAACGCAGCCGACGAGAACAAGTGCCGGGCGGCGCAAGTTGAGGTATTCCTGCCTCAACGATGACTCGATGCGTCTGATGCCTTCTCTCGCACCGCTACGCAACTCTGCACGGCGGTCGACGCGCAGCACGAGCGACGCGCCATCAGCCGCGAAGAGCACTATTCCGACAACCGCCAGTGTGACGATCAGAAACTCACCTGGGTGGTTCGCTCCAAACGATTTGAGGAAGATGAGCCACGAAATGATTGCAGCAGCGCCAGTAAGCACGGCTGCACCGACAAACCGTCGATACCTGACGCGGGTTATCGCGTCATCGCTCTGGCGATCAGACCACACGGCTATCTGCATGGCAACTACGAGCGCGGCCAGGATGCCCAGAAACGCCCAGGCGTCTCCTACAGAGACACCACGGCTCAAGCTCACGACATGACGCAGCTGGCCCTGCCCTCTTTCGAAAGCGAGCATCGGGACCGTCACCAACTCGGCAGCCAGGAGAACCACCAGAATCATGAGTCCGATACGGGAAAGCAGGCTTCCGACGCCGAACTGGGACGACCTCTCACCCGTGCGATTAGTTGCATCCTGTGCCATGTCTCGAGCGTGCACGAATCCACTGACACTTGTAGTCGACGTACGTTTGTGCGCTCATTCCTCGTCGTGCGCCGCTCCACAGCCGAAGAGTGCAGCACCCTCACGCTCGCCAACGGCTAGGCCGTGCGCGGAGCCAGTTTCGGCAGCGTAGCGGTATACAAGCGCCCGGTCGAGATCGGCTCCGGCGCAACACGCTTAACGGGATCGTGGGGCGGAAGAACCCGAACTCCCGCCCCACCTTTCCCCCATTACAGGCGTCGACGCACCCCCACAACGCGTCGACGACTTCTCTTACGGTGCCCCAACTCCCTCGGCGAGACTGAACGCGATAAGCCGTCGAGCGAAAGGGTAGACGAAGGTATGTTGCAACCCGTTGCAGGCGATCGCATGCCCCTGCTCGCACCTCCGCCGAAGCGTCGACGCTCAGCCCTCGAGCGCCTCGATCTTTTCCACGATCGTGAGTCGCTTCGGCGAGCGCGGCGGCAGCAGGCGGAGCGCTTCACGCAGCACCTCGACGTCGTCAGCGGCTTCCGGCATCATCGCGTACTGCACCAGCACGTCTGCGGATGCTTCGCTCAGCATCGCGTCCCGCAATCGTCGCAGCACATCGCGCCGGATCTCCCCAACTCCGGGCGCCGTGCTCGCCGGCAGCACGGGACCCTCGTACGCGGCGAGTGCCGCCCGATGGGCACCGCGCTGCACGAGTCGCAGCACGTTCTTCGCGTCGAGCTCGACGGCGCGGTCGAAGCGGTAGGGATTGGACAGGAGCCCGAGCGCGATTCCGGATGCCTGCAGCACCTTGCGCAAGCGAGCCAGCTCCACGCGTAGCGTCACGTCGGCGCCGCCGTCTGCGTACACCGCCTCGCGGAGCGCTTCGGCGCTCAGCCCTCGTGCGTGCCATGCCAGAACGGCGACGATGGTCGCGTGCCGCGTGCTGAGCGGAATGACCGTGTCACCGCAGACGAGCTCCCCGACATCTCGGCCTGACACGTGTAGCACCGGGGCGGGCGAGGCCTGGCGGAGCACGGGCATCCGAGTCGCCGTCTTCATGCGGGGCTGCTGGGCGAGCCGCCGAACGGTGAGTTCTGACTCGGCTGCGGCCGCCGTCGCCTGCAGCAGGGTCATGGCGAAGGGGTCGACGGCACGGCTGTCGCCTGTGATGTCGATGACGCCGATCGGCTTGCCGGTCTGCGGATCGTGCAGTGGAACGGCGGTGCAACTCCAGCCGTGCACGATGGTTCCGAAGTGTTCAGCGTCGTGGATCTGGATGCCGTGATCGAGCGCGAGTGCCGTTCCCGGTGCCGAGGTGCCGACGGCATCCTCCGACCAGTTCGCTCCCGCGACGAAGACCAGCCCTTCTGCACGACTGCGTGCCGCGGAGTCACCCTCCACCCAGAGAAGCCGCCCGCGCTCGTCCCCGACGGCGACCAGCAGGCCGGAGCCTTCGACATCGCTGACCACCAGCCGTCTGATCAGCGGCATGAGACCGGCCAGCGAATGCTCTTCGCGAAACTCGCGGAGGTGCGAGCCCTCGATCGCCAACGGCGGCAGAACGGTGTCCGGATCCAACGACAGTGCGAGCGAGCGGCGCCACGACTCGGCCACGACGCGCCTCTGAGTGGGCTGCCTGCCCTCCGGCGAAGCGAGCCATTCGTTGGCGTCATTCGCACGCATGCCGTCGCCACCCTCGGTCGACGTCGCTGACTACCGCGACCTCTCTATGGTACGTGCACCCTGCGCAGGGGACATCGAAGCATCACCGGTGTCTACTAGGCTCGCAAATCGCGGTCGGTGCGCGCGACCGAATCCATTCTGAGCCGGTTCATCGGCGCGAAACGGGGGATGCGATCGAGGATGACCGACACGTCTGACGTGCTCCACGGTCTCACCGACGCCGAGGTCGTCGAGCGCGTCGAAGCCGGCAAGACCAACGCGTACACCGACCAGACCAGTCGGTCGGCGTGGAGCATCATCCGCGCCAACGTCTTCACGCTCTTCAACGGCATCATCGTCGCCTGCTTCGCGGTGCTGCTCGGGCTCGGCAGGTGGCAGGACGCCCTGTTCGGCCTGAGCGCTGTCGCGAACACCATCATCGGATCGGTGCAGGAGTTCCGCGCCAAGGCCGCACTCGACAAGCTCGCCCTGCTGCACGCACCGAGCGCGCGAGTACTGCGCGACGGGGAGCTGCGCGAGGTGCCGGTCTCCGCGGTCGTGCTGGACGACCTTCTCGTGCTGCGCGCCGGCGACCAGGTTGCCGCCGACGGCGTAGTGCTCCACTCCGCACGGCTGCAGGTCGACGAGTCGATGCTCACGGGCGAGTCGGATGCCGTCGACAAGCTGCCCTCCGACGAAGCACTGAGCGGGTCGATCGTCGTCGGCGGTGAGGGTGCCGCCCGGGTCACCCGAGTGGGCGCCGACTCGTTCGCCAACAGGCTCGCGAGCGAGGCGAAGCGATTCTCGCTGGTCTCCAGCGAGCTGCGCCGTTCGGTCGGCAAGGTGCTCAAGTTCCAGGCCTGGATCATCGGCCCGATCGCCTTGCTGGTGCTCAACGCCCAGATCTTCGTGTTCGGCGGCTGGCCGGACGCCATCAAAAGCGGTGAGTGGCGCCAGGCGGCGGTCAACGCGATCGCGGCGGTGATCGCGATGATCCCGCTCGGCCTCGTGCTGATGACGAGCATCGCCTTCGCGGTCGGTGCCGTAAGGCTCGCTTCCCGCCAGGTTCTCGTGCAGGAGCTGCCGGCCGTCGAGGGCCTCGCACGCGTCGACGTCATCTGCCTCGACAAGACCGGCACGCTCACCGAGGGCGAGATCGTGTTCGACGAGGCGCATCCTGTGACGGATGCCTCTCCTTCAGGCTGGCGCGACGCGCTCGCCTGGTACGGCGCCGAACCGGATGCGAACGCGACGGCGCGCTGTCTCAGGCTCGCCTATTCGGTGGACGGCGGGCTCGAGCCGCAGGGACGCATCCCGTTCTCCTCGGCTCGCAAGTGGAGCGCAGTCTCGTTCGCGGATGCCGCACGGGGCACCTGGGTCCTCGGCGGACCCGAGATGGTGTTCCCTGGTGCGGATCACGAGGACCTGCGGGCGCGATCGGCCGAGCTGGCGGCATCCGGTCGCCGGACTCTGGTGCTCGCGCATTCGCCACTCACGCTCACCGAGAGCGAGATCGATGGGGAGCGGCTGCCCGCAGGGCTCGAGGCAGCAACGCTGCTCACGTTCCGTGAGCAGGTGCGCTCCGATGCACGCGAGACGCTCGGCTACTTCGCGTCACAGGGCGTCGACGTCAAGGTCATCTCCGGCGACAACCCGCAGACCGTTGCGGCGATCGCGCGCGAGGTGGGGCTGGATGCCCCGACGGGCTTCGACGCTCGCGAGCTGCCCGACGAGACGGATGCCCTCGCTGAGGCCCTGGAGCAGCACACCGTGTTCGGGCGGGTCACCCCCGACCAGAAGAAGGCGATCGTGCAGGCACTGAAGTCGCGCGGGCACACCGTTGCGATGACCGGCGACGGCGTGAACGACGCACTGGCCATCAAAGAGGCCGACATCGGCATCGCGATGGAATCCGGATCGGCGGCGACCAAGGCCGTCGCCCGCATCGTTCTGCTCGACGGCAAGTTCGAGCACCTTCCCGGCGTGGTCGCCGAGGGACGTCAGGTGATCGCGAACATCGAGCGCGTCTCGATGCTGTTCCTCACGAAGACCGCGTACGCGACGGTGCTCGCGATCGTCTTCGGCATCACGATCATGCAGTTCCCGTTCCTGCCGAGACAGCTTTCGGTGATCGACGGGCTCACCATCGGCATTCCGGCGTTCTTCCTCGCGCTGATGCCGAACCCGCGCCGCTACATTCCGGGCTTCCTGCGCCGAGCGCTCACCTTCGCCATTCCCGCCGGCGTGATCGTCGGCCTGGTGCTGTGGTGGTACGCGGCCGCGGCGGCCGGTGCGGGTGTTCCGCAGGCCGAACTGCGCACCGGTGCGACGCTCATCCTGACGATCGTCGGGCTGTGGGTGCTCGTCGTGCTCTCCCGCCCGATCGATGGCTGGAAGATCGTCATCATCGGGGCCATGATGATCGGCCTCGTGCTGGTCTACGCGGTGCCGATCGCCCGCACCTTCCTCAACCTGGTCGACCCGACGCTGATCGACACGCTTCTCGTGATCGGCATCTCGATCGTGGCGATCGTGGGCATCGAGGTGGTGCGCTTCATCCACCGCCGTTACGTGCGCAGGCACGGAGCCACCGGCGACTACTGAGCGTGCGTCACATGCCGGTCCTGCGGGCCGCGGCATCCCGTTCACTGACGTGCGCGAAGTACGCCCGAGGACGCCCGACCCAGAGCGCGAGCACGATCAGCACGCTCACCACGATCAGCAGTACCTCGAACCACACCGAGTCTGCGTCGACGATGAGCGAGATCACGGCCAGGGCCGTCTCCACGCCGAGGGCGATCGTGAGCCCTACCCGGGCGTAGTGCTTGCCGCGGCTCAGGGCCGACGCGAGAGCGATGATGAACAGCCCGAACAAGATGACGCCCGCCCCGATCAGCGTCACCCCGAACTGACCGCCGAGCGTGGCGATGTCAGCGACATAGCGCAGCAGGATGAACAGGATGCCCACCCCGATGGAGAGGAATCCGGCCACGTAGGTCAGCACCACGATCAGGATGAGCTCGGCAGGGGGCTTGTGCCGACGGTGCGGGTTCGCTGGAGTTCCCGTGGTCATGGTCACACCCTAGGAGCCGCCCGACCCCATCGGCGAGACTGCACGCCAATGGGAGAGGCGCGATGTAGGCCGGCACACCGTGTATTCGGCCGAATGGGCGGCGTGCCGGCCGAGACCGTCGCGGATGAACCACGACGGGCGGGCCCCGTCAAGAGTCGGGAGGGGTCCAGGACGCGCCGCCCGCCGACGTGGCTGACCGCGCACAGAAGACAAAGGAAGGGGGGCCATTGGGCGCGGTTGCGGCCCCCGCGGCATCCGCGCCCATGGCATCCCCACATGAACCCTGCGCTGGGGCAAGCCCCCCGGCTTTACGGCCTCCGCGCATGTGACTCATGCGATCATCTTGCACCCGTTGCGCGTCACTGGGTAGAGCAGAAACAGCCCTGTCTGCGACCAACGGCCCAACCTGCCCGCCCCAGTTAGAGGCACACCACCTCGTACGACTCGGCGATCGATGCGACTCACGACCGTGTAGTGCCGGTATTCCTACGGAAATACGGCCCGAGGCAAGGCTGCAGGAGACGACCGGTCGCCCCACATCGCGTTCATGGCGGACTGTCGGCTGGCCAACCTACGGTGGGACTCCTCGACCCGCCAGGGCCGACCACGATCAGGAGGAGGACCACCGTGTCCGATGCTCGCGCTCTGCGCCCACCGCGCTCCCCGCGCTCGCCGCTCCGCGTCGGCGTGTTCACCCGCGCACACTTGAACCGTCTTGCGAAGCGGGATGCCCGCGCCGGTGTCCCGCGCGCCGCCTACGAAGCCGAGCCGGTCGGCGAGCCGACCCCTACCGTGCAGGTGCTGCAGGCCCACGCCGCGACCTACACGCAGCGCGAGGCTCAGCGCTTCCTCACCGATGTGCGCACCCAGTGGGTGGAGCACGAGGCGCTCTCCGAGACGATCGTGCGGGAGCAGCACGAGTTCGCCGAGCGCACCAGTGCGCTGGAACGTGCCGCAGCGACCGCGGTTCAGGATGCCACCAGCCCGGCAAACGAAGACCTCCGCCGCCTCGAGCGCCGCATCCAGCGCGACCTGCGCCGTTCAGCCCATCTGAAGGCGATCATCCACACGCGGTTCACGGTCGCGCGCTTGCGGGCCAGGCGTTACTTCGACTACTCCGATGAGAAAGTGGCGCTGTACTGGGGCACATTGCGTCGCAGGCATCCGGCAGCCGAGAACATCAGCGATCGTCCGCCGGCACTGGAGCGCCCATCGTGGCTGACGGTCGATGACAATTACCGCGCCCTCGACCTCTGGAACGGCAGCACCATCTTCAGCGGCGCGGTCGAGGTGGGGCCGCAGGCCGGCCTGCCTCCGCAGCAGACATAGCAAAGGTCCACCGACCGTTCAGCAAACGGCAGGGCGGGGCACGCAAGCTTGTTGCACCGTCGTGCGCCGAAGGTGCGCACCACGCGGCAGGGGGCCGGGTCGGAACATCCGATCGGAAGCAGGAGGGGAACATGGCAGCACGCAATCGGCAGGGCGCCGTGGTCGGCATGGTCGACACGCACGACGCGTTCGGCCTCGAAACCGTTGAGTACACGTTGCCCAAGGTTCGACGGCTGTATCGCCGGCTGAGCTGGCGGCTCTGGCGTATGAGGAGGTCGCTCGACGTCGAAACCCTCGACGTCTTCGAGCACGAGATCTCGGCATTCGAGAACGTGGGGCTCTCCGATCTCGCCCGGCAACGCACGCGGCACGAGGCGACGATCGAGGCGCTGCAGACCATCGCGAAGTCCAGGGTCGAGCTCGTGAACGGCGCGCTGAAAGGCGCATACGCCGACCTCGCCAAGGCGGAGGCCGACGCTGCGATGCTCGAGCGCAAACTGGCCGACCGTGATCCGCAGTTCCACAGTTACGCGTAAGGGGGAGCCATGGCACGCGACATCGTCATGAGACCGCCGAGCGGCGGACCCCGGCTCGGCCGGCTCGCGCCCGTGACGCACGTACTGGTCTACGTGCTGCTGATCGGCATGATCGCCGTCGACTACTACCTGCTGTCGCAGACGCTGACGCTGCTGTTGCGCAACGACAGCCAGTACGGGTCGATCGGCGCATTGATGTACATCATCACGGCCGGAATCTCCGCCGCGATCGTGACGATTCCGCACATCATCGCGGTGCTCGTGCGCCGCATCGAGAGCGGAATCAGCACGCGCGGCTGGGTAGCCGTAGCGATCGGACTCGGCATCCTGTGGGCGGCGATCCTCGTGGTCATCACTCTCGCCCGGGTCAAGGCCGGACTCGACGCGCAGACCGCAGGTGGTCTTTCCGGTCTCGTCGGTGCGACGTCGACGGCCACCACGGGCTTCTCCTGGACCGCGCCGGACACGCTCATGGCGTTCCTCATGCTCGGCGTGCTCGTGACCTCCGGCGCCCTGAGCTTCGTCACCGCCTGGCTCACGACCCGCCCCCTGGTGACCGCCGTCGAGCGCGGATGGCACCGGGTCGCCAAGTTGCGTCGGTACCGCGACCGACTGCTCGCCGAGCAGCTCAAGGCAGCGGATGCCATCGCTCAGCAGGCCGCGCAAGACGCGTCAGACCTCGCGCGCTACGACATCGCCCAGGACGTGCTCCGCTCCCGGTTGGAGCAACTGCGCGCCCGGCTCGCGATGCAGCTCGCAGAGCGGCAACGCGACCCGCAGGGCACGAGCCAGATCATCCACGAGCTGCAGCTCCGCCGCGAACCGGAACCGAACCCTCAGCCGGCTCCCGCCGACTGAGCTCCGTCGCCGCTCAGCTCCTCCACCTCCCCACCATCGAGAGGATTCCCGTGCGCTTTCCACTCCGCATCATCGGGCCGATCGTCGCTGCCGGCCTCGTCGCCGTCGCACTCACCGCGTGCTCCTCATCATCTGGCGCAGGCACGTGCAGCCAGACGAACAAGCGCAACATCGGCGTCGTCGCCGGGAGCACGGCCAACGAGCCGGCGACCCGGCTGTCGACATCCGCCACCGCCCAGCTGAAGGCAGCAGGGCAGACCAACGGCAGCGTCACCATCGTCGTCCCGTCGGGCAAGCCGCAGGCCATGGGAACCACGCTGCTCGGGTCGACCGCGAACGACGCGATCGTCTGCCGCAGTGACCAGAGCAACAAGCTCACCCAGGTGACGGGCTACATCAACGGGCTCAAGGCATCCACCGGCGAGGTCGACTTTCTCGACTCCATCGACCAGGCTGCGCGCGGACTCGGCAAGAACTCGATGGGCGTCGTCGTCGTGGGAAGCGGGCTGCAGACCGTCGACCCTCTGAACTTCGCCGTGAGCGGGTTGCTCACGGCCGACCCGTCGACGGTGGTCGCCGACCTGAAGTCGAAGGGCGAGCTGCCGACTGATCTCTCCGGCATCACCGTGTACTGGTCCGGCCTGGGCGACGTTGCCGGTGACCAGCAACCGCTGACCATCACCGCGCGCAGCAACCTCCAAGCGATCTGGAGCGCGATCATCAAGGCGGCGGGCGGCACGCTCTCGGTGCTGTCGGAGACGGCATCCGGCTCGGCCGCCAGCGGTCTGCCTGCCGTGACAGCTGTGCCCGTTCCCGCGACGGCGACCAACACGAACTGGACGCAGCCGATCGTGGTGCGCGACGGCGACCTGCTGTTCGTCAAGGACACCGCGACGTTCTCCGATTCGTCGACCGCGCAGAAGGTTCTCGCCGGACTCGTGCCCTCCATCGAGCAGAACGGGCAGGTGATCACGATCACGGGCACCGCTTCGAAGGATCAGGCGACGAGCAACACGGCAGACCTCACTCTGTCGAAACAACGAGCGGATGCCGTCAAGCAGGCCCTCGTCGCCCTCGGCGTCTCCGCGTCACTGCTCACCACAGCCGGCGTCGGTCACGAGTGGTGCGGGTTCAAGACCGAGACGGATGCCTCGGGCACGTACTCCGACGCCCTCGCCGAACAGAACCGCACCGTCATCCTCACCTCGCCGGGCGTGGCCCTCTGCGGATAGCTCCACACCCAGGCGATCGAGAGCCGAGTAGAAGGCCGCCTTCGACGCGGTCGCGCTCGCCCAGGGAGCTGTACACCTCAGTGCGAGACGTCCCAGAGGTGATGCAACGGGTCGTGGATGTAGTACAGCGCCAGCGTCTCGACCGTGAACACCGAGCCGTCGCTGCGGCGGCCGGTACGACCGAGGGCGGCCTGCGGAACGCGCTCGAAGGCATCCGCCAGTGCAAGTCCGGCGTTACGCAGGTCGAACGCGACCTCTGCCGGGTTCTGCTCGGCGTACCGTTCGGCGATCGCCGTGGCGTCCTGGTCCCAGTTCTCGAATTCGGGGTCGTCTTCATCGAGCATGAGCCGCAACCTTCCGGCGAAGACGCGGAACACGTCGCGAACGTGCGCCGAGTACTCCAGCGGAGACCATGTGCTCTCGTCGGGTCGCACCCGCACGTCCGCGCGCTCGAGCACTGGAATCCAGGCCGTGACGTTGTCACGCGTGATCCTCGGCACGTCGGCGAACGCGATCAGCCCGGCGTCGAACCCGCAGTCGGGGCAGGGGCGTTCGAGCACCCACGTCCAATTCTTGGTGTCCGGCACGATAGGCATGCGTAGAGCCTAGAGCCGAAGACGGCTCGACGGCCGAGCCCGGTTCGAAGGAGGCGCTCAGATCGATGGAGGCGCTCAGTTCGAAGGAAGCGGCTGGTAGACGGCCGGCGCAGGCTTCGGCACGGGTGCCGGCTTCGGTGCAGGTGGCGAACCAGGTGCTCGGCACACCGCGAGCTGGTTGATCGAGGCGGCAGCGGCATCCGCCGTCCACGGCAGTTTGATGCTCGGCGCCTTGTGGCCGGCCGCCGGTGTGAAGGCGGCGGCGATCGCCGCGAGCCGCATGGCGAGCGCCTGGGCGTAGGCGGCGCCCGACGTCGAGTCGTTGAGCATCACCACGACAGTGAGTCCCGAGCTGGGATCGCTGAGCATCGACGTGATGAATCCGGGGACCGACCCGTCGTGCCCGCGCATCGGGCCGAGCTGGATACCGCCCATCCCGTAGGCCTGCCACGCGGCGACATTCGCTCCGAGCGGCACCGTCTGCCACGCGGCCTTCTTCTCGTCGCCCTTCAGCAGTGATGTCGTGGCGAACGACTGCGCGAACGTCTTCAGGTCCGACAGGTTCGAGACGACGCCCGATGCGGTCCACGCCGAGCTCGGCGCGAGCCGCGTGTCATCCATCACCGTTCCGCACTTCGGATCGCCCGTGATGGCATCCAGCGAGGTGGCGTAGCCGTGCAGTTTCGACCCCGGTATGTCCGTGCCGCTCGGCAGCATGGACGACGTCATGCCGAGCGGGCCGAACACCTCGCTGCTGTACAGCGACTGCCAGTCCTTTCCGGTCGCCGCTTGCAGCGCCATGCCGAGCAGGACGTAGCCCGCGTTCGAATACGACCAGCGCTGACCGGGCGTTCCGGCGCGGGGTTGACCCATGCCGTCCGAGAGCAACTCCATCGGAACATACGTGCGCAGCGGGTTGTCGACGAACTGCGGCCCGAGAGCGCTCATATAGTCGCCGAGCCCCGACGTGTTCTGGCACAGCTGCCCGAGCTTCAGCCCGTCGATGCCCACGACGCGAGGCAGGTACTTCGAAACGGGGTCGTCGAGCGAGACCGTGCCCTTCTGCGCGAGCGAGAGCAGCACGGTGCAGGTCATCGACTTGGTGACGGAGCCGACCCGCCACGGCATGTTCACGCCGACGGGCACCTTGCCCTTGACGGTCGTCGTGCCGATGCCCGCTTCGTAGCTGCCGGCCCACGGAGCCCACACGCCGACGATCGCGCCCGGCGTCCCGACGAGCTTCATGGCATCCGTCACTGCGGTCTTGATCGAGTTGGACTCACTCGACGGAAGCGTCACGGATGCCTGCGACGGCTCGGGCGTTCCGCCCACCTCCTGCGTACACCCCGCGAGGGCGAGCGAGGTCGCGAGCACTGTGCTCAGCGCTCCCGCGATCAGCGTCAGCCGACGGCTGCGCCCCCTTGGCCGTGACATACATCCCCCCGCGGTCCCCCCGGATCCTGTTCTTCAGCCTATGCGTGCTTCCGCCGTTCACCGGGAGTCAACGGTAACGAGACGGCAACTTCCGACCGGAAATCATCCGTTCGGATGACTCTCGCCCGACTGTGGTCTGACCACAGGCGTGGACTGATGGGTCTGCGCCGACGTCCACCCCGCGGCCGGGCTACGTTCCGGCAGCGACGGTTCAGTCCTCGCGATTGCTCATGAAACGGTCGACGTCACGGTCGACGAGCACGTCGCTCGGCCTGAGCGGCCGGGTCAGGTAGAGGCCCTCGAGCGAGGTCAGCCTGCTGAGCGCGACATAGGTCTGTCCCGGGCTGAACGCCCGTGCGCCGAGGTCGACGATCGCACTGTCGTAGGTCTTCCCCTGCGACTTGTGGATCGTGACCGCCCATGCCAGCCGCAGCGGAAACTGCGTGAACTCGGCGGCGATGTCTTTCGTGAGCTTCTTGGTCAGCGGATTGTAGGTGTACTTGAATCGCTCCCACACGGCGGGTTCGACATCGTGCACATCGCCGTCGACATCGACGAACACGGTCGAGTCGATACGCACCACGGTTCCGATGGTTCCATTCACCCAGCGCGGCCAGTCGCCGCCCTGACCGCTGTCGTTGCGCAGGAACATCACCTGCGCGCCCACCTTCAGCTCGAGCGTCTCGTCTGCAGGAAAGTTACGTGTGCCGAAATCACCTGAGACCTCGGCCTTGGCAGTGAGTGCTCGCCCTGGCAGCTTCGCCAGAGCGGATGCGTTGATGCGGTTCACGGAATCGTTGCGCGTCGCGAGCGTGATCGTTCCGTCATCGGGCGCCGGGCGCGCTCCCATGTCGTTCAGCCGGTCTGCGATCTCCTTCGTGACCCGCCCGTGGCGCACGGCGTTGAGCATGAGCTTGAAATCGAGCTCGTGCTGCCGGTGGATCTCGCCGAGCTCGAAGCGGTGCAGCGTCGTCTCCTGCCACACCTTCGCGTCGAAGAACCACATCGACCGGTAATGGTCGGCGAAGTAGGCCCGCTCCTCCGAGTCGCCCGGTACGGGAGCGAGCTGGTAGGGATCGCCGAAGAGCACGATCTGCACGCCGCCGAAGGGTTCGAGTTTGCGCTGTCTGGCCTGGCGCAGGGCGCGGTCGATGGCATCCATCAGGTCTGCGTTCACCATCGAGACCTCGTCGATCACGAGCGTGTCGATGGTGTTCAGCAGCTTGACGAGCTCGCGGGGCTGGTCGAGATCGTGGTCGGCGATGACGCCGATCGGCAGGCGCAGCAGAGAATGGATGGTCTGGCCGCCGACGTTGAGCGCCGCCACTCCGGTCGGTGCGCTGATCACGAGCTGCTTGTCGGTGTTCCAACTGAGGTGATTCAGAAGCGTCGACTTTCCGGTACCCGCACGCCCGGTGACGAACACGTGGTCGCGCGTGTGCTCGATGGCGTCGTACACGGCGGACTGCTCGGCAGTGAGGTTCACCGCGCTCAACGCTGGGGCTCCTTCGCGACATCCGACGGGGCGTTGGTCCCGGTGCCCTCGCCTCCACCATCGGGGTCGGTGGATGCCATGCGCTGCAGCATCGCGTTGTAGGCGACGAGATCGGCGTCGCCGTCGCGATCGGCTTTACGATCGCTGCGCTTGCTCTCCTTCGCATCGCTGCCGCTCCACTGCACGGCCACGACGATGGCCAGCACGAGGGTCGGGATCTCGCCGATGCTCCAGGCGATGCCACCGGCGAGCTGCTGGTCGCCGAGCGGCGTCGAGCCCCACGTTCGGCCCATAGCCCCGAACCAATCGGCGAGGAACAGGCCGTTCGTGGTGAGGATCGACAGACCGAAGAACGCGTGGAACGCCATCGTGGCCAGGAGCAGCACGAGCCGCAGCGGATACGGGAATCGGTAGTGCACCGGGTCGATGCCGATCAAGGATTGAACGAACAGATAGCCGACGATCAAGAAGTGGAAGATCATCCACTCGTGTCCGATGTGATCGGTGGTCGCCCAACTGAACAGCGGTGAGTAGTAGAAGACCCAGAGGGAGCCTGCGAACAGCACGGCGGCCGTGAGCGGATGCGTCAGTACCGTCGCCACCCTCGAATGAACGACGAGCAGGATCCACTCACGCGCACCGCGGGATCCGTCGCTGCGTTTCTTGATCGTCCTGAGCGCGAGCGTGACCGGCGCGCCGGGAACGAGGAGCAGGGGCACCGCCATCGTGAGCAGCATGTGCGCGAGCATGTGGCTCGAGAAGAGGTACTTCTCGTACACGTTGATGCCGCCGTTGGTGACCCAGAGCAGCAGCAGGATGCCCGCGATCCATGCGATCGTCCGCCCGACCGGCCACTTGTCGCCACGTCGATGCAGCCGCACGACGGCGGCGATGTAGAAGAAGAGCGCGAAGCAGCATCCGATCAGCCAGAGCGGATCGACGTTCACGCCGAAGACATAGCGGGCGAGCGTGAGTGGGGCGGGTAGTGGTTCGCCGGTGAGCACCTCTGCGGGTGTCGGGGCGGACACCGGGACGTCGGCGACCGGCGTGGCGGTGCGCGCCAGGGCTGCGGCAACGCCTTCGGCGATCCCCATGAAAGCAAGCTCTGCGGAGACCAGCCACCAGAAGAGCTTGCGGCCGCCGGTGCGCTTGAGTCGGCCGATCAGATAGCGCCGCTGGAACATTCCGAACAGGCCGAGGGCGACGAGCGCAAGGGTCTTGACCAGCACGAGCACGCCGTAGGAGGTGAGCAGGTTCTGCAGCGTTCCGATGCGCAGGTCGGCGTTGATGATGCCCGAGAACGCGACGACGACGAACGAGATGATTGCGAGGGTCGAGTAGCGCTCGAGCACGGTGACGAGCCGCTCACCGTGCAGGGTCTTGCGGATGAGCACCATCGTGAGCAGGCCGCCGAGCCAGATCGCGGCGAACGCGATGTGCAGCCCGAGCGACGTGATCGCCTGGTCGTGTCCTGCCGTTCCGGCTGCATGGCCGCTCAGCGCCATCGGCAGCAGAGTGAAGAACGCGAGGATCGTGACGAAGACGAGGGCGGTCTGGTTGCGCACGGCGAAGCACAGCACGGTGGAGACCGCCGCGATCAGCGTGATCGCCAGCCAGACCTGCCCGATGGAGATCTGCGTGGCGAACTGGCTGATGCCGTCGCTGAACGACTGATCGAACGAGAGTGGCGACCCCGTGACGTCCAGGTAGGTGAGCACCCCGGTGATGGCGCTGACGATCGTCATGACCGCGGCGGAGCCGGCCGCGACATCCAACGCCCTGTCGTATTCGGGCTCCTTCGGGCTGAGCGCGAAACACGCCAGCACGAGGGCGCCGATCATGCCCGCGGCGCTGAGATTGACGAAGAGGTTGGCGATCGGCAGACCCCAGCGCACGATCGGCCCCGGGTCGAGCAGGGCAGGAGCGGACGCACCGCCGCCGTACCCGAGTGCGACGAGAATTGCGATGAGTCCGAAGACCACGAGCGCGACGGGACCCGCGACGCGCTGCACTCTGCTCACCCATCAAGAGTAGTCGCGCGATCCTTGACATCCGGCGAGACGAGGATGCCTGTGGCAGGCTCCGCCGCCGACGTCAGCTGTGGACGCGGTGAGGGCGCCGGCACAACGGGCGCAGATGCGAAAGAGGGAATGCCGGCGAACCGGCATCCCCTCCTTGCGTGAGGCGCTGAGACTACTTGACGGAAGCCTTGAGCTTGCTGCCCGCGGTCAACTTGACGCGGTGGCCGGCCGGGATCTTGATCTCGGCGCCGGTCTGCGGATTGCGTCCGGTGCGCGCAGCCGTCGACGTACGCTCGGCAGCGAGCCAGCCCGGGATTGTGACCTTGCCCCCGCCTGCGACGGTCTCGGCGATGGTCGCGAAGAAAGCGTCGACCACAGCCCCCACGGCAGCCTGGCTCTGACCGGTCGACGCGGCGACTGCCGCAACGAGCTCGGTCTTGTTCAGCGACTTGTCAGCCATTGAGTGTCCTCCTCGGACGTCCTGCTGCTGAGCAGCGATTGGTGTTGAAGTTCACGGCTATGAGCCGCATGGATTCGGTGAGCGGGAGTGCCCCGCAAACCGCCCTCAAAGTACCATTCGGCCCCATAATTCCGCGGATTTCCGGGCTTTCCGACCGGATCTTCACCCGATCATGGGGCCGAAACGCCTTCTCGGCGGGGTTATGCACAGGCATCAGCCAGTTATCCCCAGGACACAGCCGCCCTCGCCGACGTGCCTACCCACCTCTTCGTGGCCCTCACGCGCCCTCCCATCACCCCAGCGAGACTCGGTTTTTGCCGAGGCTGGGCTTGACAGCGGAAGCCTCAGCACGAAAGCGAAGTCTCGGTGATGGGATCGGCCGCGGCGGCAGGGCTGACCGCTCCGACAGCGCTGACCGCTGGCGCACGAAGGGGCGCCGACCCGAAGGACGACGCCCCTTTCGAAGGTGCTTGCTGCTTACCAGCTCGACTTGGTGATGCCGGGCAGCTCGCCACGGTGCGCCATGTCACGGAAGCGAACACGGGAGATGCCGAACTTCGTCAGCATTCCACGCGGACGGCCGTCGACAGCGTCGCGGCTGCGCAGACGCACAGGCGACGCGTTGCGCGGCAGCTTCTGCAGGCCGACGCGAGCGGCTTCGCGCTCTTCGTCGCTGGAATTCGGGTTGATCAGGGCCTTCTTCAACTCCATGCGCCTAGCGGCATAGCGGTCGACGACGTCCTGGCGCTGCTTGTTGCGCGCGATCTTGCTCTTCTTGGCCATACTTACCGCTCCTCGCGGAATTCGACGTGCTTACGCACAATGGGGTCGTACTTCTTGAGCACGAGGCGGTCGGGATCGTTGCGACGGTTCTTCTTGGTCACGTAGGTGTAACCGGTGCCGGCCGTCGAACGAAGCTTGATGATCGGGCGGATGTCCTGCTGCTTGGCCATCAGATCTTCTCCCCACGGGCAAGGATGTCCTTGACCACTGACTCGATGCCGCGGGCGTCGATCACCTTGATGCCCTTGGCGCTCACGTTCAGCGTGACGTTACGGCGCAGGGACGGCACGTAATACGTCTTCCTCTGAACGTTCGGGTCGAAGCGGCGCTTGGTGCGCCGGTGCGAGTGCGAGATGCTGTGACCGAAACCGGGTACGGCTCCCGTCACCTGGCAGACTGCTGCCATTGGATCCTCCATCAGTACCGAGAGGCGGATGCCTCTCCCAAGATCTCTTGTCGGCACACACAATCGCTCATCGCTTTCGCGAGAAGGGGATTGTGTGGGCGAACCGTGCAGAGGAGTCTGCACAGACAAACGGTTAGTCTACGCGACCGGGCCGGTCTGCTCAAATCGGCGGTGCTGAAGCGGATGCCGCTTCGAGCGCCGTGCAGGTCGCGCAGAGGCCGAAGACGTCGACGACATGGCGGGCATCCGTGAAGCCATGCTCGGATGCCACTCGTTGCGCCCACTGCTCCACGTCGTCCGCCGCGATCTCCACCGTCGTGCCGCACCTGCGGCAGATCAGGTGATGGTGGTGACCGCTGGTCGAGCACGCGCGGTACAGGGCCTCGCCCTCTGGAGACTGCAGGGAGTCGGCCTCGCCCTCCGACGCCAGATCGGCGAGGGCACGGTAGACGGTCGCGAGCCCGATCGGCGATCCGTGCTCGCGGAGCCCTGTGTGCAGGCTCTGCGCACTCACGAACCCGTCGTTGGAGGTCAGCGCCTCGCGCACGGCCTCGCGCTGCCACGTATTGCGCTTCATGGCGCCTCCACCGGCGCGGGGGTGCGCCGCGGGGCGAGGGCGGGAACGGGCATCCGTCGACCGCTGATGCCTCGGCGTTTGCGAGCCCACGCGATCACGCGACACACCACGTAGATGAGGAACGAGATCGTCGTGACGTACGGGCTGATCGGCACGCTCCCGCCGAGCGCCAGCATGATGCCGCCGACCATCGACACGACCCCGAACACCACGCTGAGCACCGGGACCCAGAGCGGGGACGACGTCACCTTGAGCGCGGCGGCGGCCGGCGTGACGAGGATCGAGAGCACGAGCAGCGCACCGACGATCTGCACCGATACGGCCACCGCAAGGCCGAGCAGCAGCATGAACACGATCGACAGGGCGCGGGTCGGAACGCCGCGGGCGGCCGCGACATCGGCATCCACGCTCGCGAACATGAGCGGGCGCCACACGACGGCCAGACCGAGCACCACGACGATCGAGATGATCAGCAGCGCACCGATCTGCGGGTTGTCGATGGCGACGATCTGCCCTGTGAGCAGCCCGAACTTGTTCGCCGATCGGCCAGGGTAGAGGGCCAGGCACAGGATGCCCAACCCGAGCCCGAACGGCATGAGCACCGCCGTGATCGAGTTGCGTTCTCTCGCCCGCGAACCCAGCAGCCCGATCAGAAGCGCCGCGATCAGCGACCCCACGATCGACCCCTGCACGACGCCCACCCCGAACAGCAGGCCGGCGGATGCCCCGGCGAACGACAGCTCGCTGATGCCGTGCACGGCGAATGCCATGTCGCGCGACATCACGAAGACGCCGATGAGACCGCCGACGACGCCGAGCACAGCGCCGGCCAGGATCGAGTTGCGCAGCAGAACGAGCAGCTGGCCATAGTCGGTGAAGTTGAAGATCTGCGACCACCAGTCGACGGCATCCGTCACGGTTCCTCCGTCCCGTCGTCACTACTGCGCCATTTGCGCTTAACCGCGCCAGTCGAAGTGGCGCTGTTAAGCGCAAATGGCGCTGTTGCCTCGGCGTCGTGCGCCGGGTCGTGCTGCTCGTCGTGGTGGGCGTGAGATCCGTCGGGGTGCGCGCCGGGGGCATCCGACGTGCCGACGACGACGATGCGGCCGCGGGTGCGGATGACGTCCACTGGCGACCCGTACAGCTCGCTGAGCACCTCGCTGCGCAGCACCTGGTCGGGTGTGCCGATGCGGAAGCGTCCGCCCGCGAGGTAGAGCACCCGGTCGACGAGGTCGAGCACCGGGTTCACGTCGTGCGTGACGAAGAGCACGCCGAGCTGACGCTCACGCCGGTGCCGGTCGATCAACTCGCTGACCGCACGCTGGTGCGCGAGGTCGAGCGAGAGCAGAGGCTCGTCGCAGAGCAGCAGCCGCGGGTCGCCGGCGAGCGCCTGCCCGACACGCAGCCTCTGCTGCTCGCCGCCGGACAGCGTCGAGATCGGGACCTTCGCGTACGAGGCCGCGCCGACGGCATCCAGCAACTCGTCGATGCGCTGTTTGCGCTTCTTCGACGGCCACGGAACACCCCAGCGGTGCCCATCGACACCGAGCCCGACCAGGTCACGTGCGCGCAGCGGCGTGCCCTCATCGGCGAGCTTCTGCTGAGGGATGTATCCGATGCGGCGATTGCCACGCGTCACCGGCTCACCGCCGAAATCCACCGAGCCCGACTGCAGCTTCTGCTGGCCGAGGATGACCTTGAGCAGGCTGGTCTTGCCCGACCCGTTCGCGCCGAGCACCGCGATGAACTCGCCGGCGTGCACGTCGAGGTCGAGGCCGGACCACAACGGGCGGTCCGCGAAGCCCAGCGTCGCGTCGCGCAGGCTGAGGACCGATTCGAGGGATGCCGCCTGCGGCGCCGCCGAAGCGCGAGCCGTCACATCCGTGGAGTCCATGGCGCCGGCAGGCTGTGCCTCTGTCGTCGGCCCGGCTTCGGTGGTCACGAATCCGGACACTACGCCACGTTCGTCTCCACGCGTTCCTGTCACGCTCATCGCAGTGCTCGGATCATCGCGACTTCTTCAGCGCGGCGCCGATGTTGTCGAGATTGCTGCGCATCCAGGTGAGATAGGTCTTGCCGTCTGGCAGCGTCTCTGTGACGGGCACGACGGGCACGTCGTTCGATTTGGCCGCGCTGAGCACCTGCTGGGTCTGCGCGCCGGTCGTCTGCTCGTTGTAGGCGAGCAGGGCGACGGAGCGGGACGAGAACAGCGCGAGGGTCTGCTCGAGAACGGAGGGGGCGACATCCGTGTCGTTCTCGATCGCCTCGCTGAACTTCTGCGGCGTCTTGTCGACGAGTCCGATGGCGTTCAGCATGTAAAGCGGAACGGGCTCGGTGATGGCCGCCCCCTTGCCTGCGTACGTCTGCTTCAACTGGGCCTCTGTCGCGGTGAGCTTCGCGACGGATGCCTCGAACTTCTTCTCGTTCGCAGCGAACGTCGCCGCATCGGCCGGCCTGGCCTTCGCGTAGGCCGCCGCGATCTTCGAGGCGACCTTGTCGACGGTGGGGAAGTCGTACCAGAGGTGCTCGTTGAAGTCGCCGTCGGACGGATGCTGGTCGTACCCGGAGATGGTCGCCGCGTTCAGCTCGGTCGGCGACGTGTTCGCGGCCTTCACCATGGTGGTGACGAAGTCGTCGTATCCGCCCCCGTTGGTGATGACGATCTTCGCCTGTGAGATGGCGAGCTGGTTGCGGGCGCTGGCCTGGTAGTCGTGCGGGTCTTGGTTCGGGTCGTCGATGATCGACGTGACCGAGACGTGGTCGCCGCCGATCACACCGGCGATGTCGCCCCACACATTGGTGGAGGCGACGACCTTGATCGGGCCGGATGCCGCGCCCGACGAGGCTGGATCGGCGCCGGCTGCTGAGCATGCGGTGAGGAGGAGTGCGGTTGCCGCGATGACGACGGGAAGGGCGAAGACGGAACGCTTCATCGGGGGGTGTGCCTGTCTAACTCGTAAAGAGCGTCGGAGATGCGAACTGCTGAACACGGCCTGACCCCGATGGGCGGGCCGCGGGCGCCGGCATCCTGTCGGCGCTTATTGATAATGATACTCAAAAGCAGCAAGGCGTGTGCGCACCTTTCGCCGGTCGAGTAGCGGAGGCGGCGCTACTCGACCGGCAGGGCTAGTGGGAGGATCGGGGGCATGGCCGGCCGATTGATGCTGCTCGACACCGCTTCTCTGTACTTTCGCGCGTTCTACGGCGTGCCAGAGGGGGTGAAGTCCCCGGACGGGATGCCGGTCAACGGCATCCGCGGACTCCTCGACATCATCGCGAAGCTCGTGACCCAGTTCGAGCCGACCGAGCTCGTCGCGTGCTGGGACGATGACTGGCGACCGGCGTGGCGCGTCGAGAAGATCCCGTCGTACAAGCAGCACCGCGTCGAGCGGGCGGTGCCCGGTGGCGTCGACGTCGAAGAGACGCCGGCCGGGCTCGTGCCGCAGATCCCGGTGATCCGCGAGCTGCTGGGAGCACTCGGCATCGCCGTCGTCGGCGCGGTGCAGGCCGAGGCCGACGACGTCATCGGATGCCTGGCCCGCCGCGCCGCGCACGTCACATCCGTCTCGCACGAAGCGCCCGCGGTCGATGTCGTCACGGGCGACCGCGACCTGTTCCAGCTCGTCGACGACGCGGCGGGCATCCGCATCATCTACACGGCACGGGGCATGAGCAAGCTCGAGCTCGTGACGGACGCGGTCGTCGAGGCGAAGTACGGGATCTCGCCGCAGCAGTACGCAGCCTTCGCGGCGCTGCGCGGGGACCCGTCAGACGGGCTTCCCGGCGTCGCGGGCATCGGCGAGAAGTCGGCGGCCGGACTGCTGCGGGAGTTCGGCGACCTCGACGGCATCCTCGCGGCGGCAGCGGACCCGAGCACGCCGATGGCGGCGGGTATCCGTGCGAAGCTGGCCGCGGCGTCCGACTACCTGGAGCGCGCGGTGCCCGTCATCGCGGTGGGCGAGCGGGTGGAGCTGCCCGAGGTGGACGCGACGGTTGCGCCGCTGGACGCCGCGGCGCAGGCATCCGTGCGCTCGATCGGCGAGCGCTACGGCCTGGGCGGAGCGCTCGACCGCGCCCTGAAGGCGCTGACTCCGCTCCGCGCAGTAGGGCAGTAGGTCAGTAGGTCAGTAGGTCGCGCTCCCACCTCCCGAAAACAGGCAAATCACGCGAGAACAGGCCAAATCTGCCTGTTCTCGCGAGGAATGCGCTTACCAGCCTGTTTTCGCGTCAAGAGGGGGCGCGCCGGGCAGGAACCGGCGCGCTAATCCAGCAGCAGCGCCGGCTCCTCGATGATCGCGGCGACGTCGGCGAGGAAGCGGCTGGCGACATCCCCATCGACGACGCGGTGATCGAAGGATGCCCCGAGCGTCGTGACGAAGCGCGGTCGCACCTCGCCGTCCACGACCCACGGCTTCTGCTTGATCGTGCCGAGTGCCACGATGCCCACCTCGCCCGGATTGAGGATCGGCGTGCCGGTGTCCATGCCGAAGACGCCGATGTTCGTCACGGTGATCGTGCCACCGGCCATGTCGGAGGGCGGCGTCTTGCCGTCACGAGCCGTGATGGTCAGCTGCTCGAGCGACCGGGCGAGCTCAAGCATGCTCATCGACTGCGCCTCCTTGACGTTCGGCACGATGAGTCCGCGCGGGGTCGCCGCTGCAACACCGAGGTTCACGTAATGCCGCACGATGATCTCGTCGTCTGTCCACGTCGAGTTCACGGTTGGATTGCGGCGCACCGCCCAGATCATCGCCTTCGCCATGATGAGCAGCGGCGACACCTTGATTCCGGCGAAGTCGGTGGATGCCTTCAGCCGCTTCACGTACTCCATGGTGCGCGTCGCGTCGACGTCGACGAACAGACTCACGTGCGGCGCACTGAACGCACTCGTGCTCATCGCGGTGGCGATCGCTTTGCGCACCCCCTTCACCGGGATGCGCTCCTCGCGCTCGTCCGCCCACGCCGGCGTCTCGATGTTGCGGAACACGCTCGCCTGGCTGGCCTGGCGCACGACGTCGTCACGCGTGATCTCGCCGGCCAGACCGGTGCCCGCGACAAGGTCGAGGTCGACACCGAGATCTTTCGCGAGCTTGCGGATGGGCGGCTTCGCGATCACGGGAGACGCCTTCGCCGCCGGTACCAGATCGGCGGTGGACGGCACATGCCTCCCGGCAGGATCGACCCTGCCGCGACCCTGCCGCCTGCTCGCACCGTGTCCCGCTGAACCGTAGCCGACGAGCACGGCGCCCGGCTTGGGGTCGTCGCCCTCGCGCTCGACCAGAGCGGATGCCGTCGCGTTCGCGAACTGCTCGGCCGCGGCATCCTGCGCCGCGCGCTCCCCAGCACCGCCGTCGTCGACACCGGCGTCGGCCGCACCGTCGGGCGCCTCGTCGACATCGATCACGTTGTCGAAGCCCTCGCCGCCGGTCGGAAGGCCGCCTGACGCGCCCGCGCCGACAATGATGATCGGCGTGCCGACCTCGACCGTGTCACCCTCGTTCACCAGAAGCCGGTCGACGACGCCCTCGAACGGCGACGGCAGCTCGACCAGCGACTTGGCGGTCTCGATCTCGCAGAGCACGTCGTTGAGGTGCACGGGGTCGCCCGGTCCGACCTTCCACGAGACGATCTCAGCCTCGGTCAGGCCCTCGCCGACGTCCGGCAGCAGAAACTCGGACTCACTCATGGCACTCCTCGCGGCCTGTGGAAACTTCAACCAGCTGTTGGGTCGATGCGGATGTACGTCAATACGCCAGTGCGCGGTCGACGGCTTCGAGCACCCGGTCGGCGTCGGGCAGGTAGAGGTCCTCGAGCTTGGCGGGCGGGAACGGGGTGTCGAACCCTGCCACGCGCAGCACCGGCGCCTGAAGCGAGTAGAACGCCTTCTCTGCTATCGTCGCCGCGATCTCGCTTCCGAGGCTTGCGAAGCCCTGCGCCTCCTGAGCGACCACCAGACGCCCGGTCTTGCGCACCGACTCCAGCAGCGGGCCGAAGTCGATCGGGGACAGCGACCGCAGGTCGACGACCTCGAGGCTGGTGCCCTCCTCCTGCGCGATCTCGGCCGCGCGCAGCAGCACGCTCACCATCGCTCCGTGGCCGACCAGCGTGGCATCCGTTCCGGTGCGCACGACGCGGCTGGCGTGCAGCGGCGCTGCGCTCCCCTCGAAGTTCACCTCGCCCTTCGGCCAGTAGCGGCTCTTGGGCTCCAGGAACACCACCGGGTCGTCGGACGCGATCGACTCCTGGATCATCCAGTAGGCATCGTTCGGGGTCGACGGACTCACGACGCGCAGACCTGGGGTGTGCGCGAAGTAAGCCTCCGGGCTCTCCTGGTGGTGCTCGACGGCGCCGATGTGACCGCCGTAGGGAATGCGGATGACCACGGGCATCCGCAGCGCGCCCTCGTGCCTGGCTGTGATCTTGGCGAGCTGCGTCGTGATCTGGTCGAAGGCCGGGAACACGAACCCGTCGAATTGGATCTCGCACACCGGCCGGTAGCCGCGCATGGCCAATCCGATCGCGGTGCCGACGATGCCGGCTTCGGCGAGCGGGGTGTCGATCACTCGCTGGTCGCCGAACTCTGCCTGAAGCCCCTCCGTGATGCGGAAGACGCCGCCGAGCGGCCCGATGTCCTCGCCCATGAGCATGACGTGGTCGTCGTCGGCGAGCGCCTGGCGAAGCCCCGCGTTCAGTGCCTTGGCCATCGGCAGGCTCTCGACGCCGGTGCGGAACGGCGTGCGCTGCGGAATATCGGATGCCTGTGCAACGTGCTGCGCGGTCGTCACGTCGGTCATGCCGCTCCTCCCTGCGTCGAAGTCGTCGAGCCGGCCGGGACATCCGCTTCGAAGGAGCGCTCGTAACGCTCCAGCCATGCGCGCTGCTCCGCCATGCCGGCGTGCGGCTCGGAGTAGACGTGGTCGAAGATGAGCTCGGCCGCCGGTGCGACCAGCTCGAGCGTGCGCCGGCGGATGTCCGCCGAGTAGTCGGCGGCCTCCTCGTCGATGGCGTCGAACCATTCACCGCCGACACCGCGACCGGTGAGGAACGCGCGCATGCGCGCGATCGGGTCGCGGCCGCGCCAGTGCTCATCCTCGTCCGACGTGCGGTACCGTGTCGGATCGTCGCTCGTGGTGTGCGCACCCATGCGGTACGTGACAGCCTCGATCAGGCTCGGGCCGTGGCCTGCGCGCGCTTCGTCGAGCTGCTTGGCGGTGACCGCGTAGCTGGCCAGCACGTCGTTGCCGTCGACCTGCACTCCCGGAATGCCGAAACCGCTGGAGCGCAGATAGAGAGGAGTGCGCGACTGAGTCTTCACCGGCACCGAAATGGCCCACTGGTTGTTCTGCAGAAAGAAGACCTGCGGCGTCTGATAGCTGCCGGCGAAGACGAACGCCTCGCTGACGTCGCCTTCCGAACTCGCGCCGTCGCCGAAGTAGACGATCACCGCTTCGTCGGACTGCGCGCTTCCGGTCCCGGCCTTGCCGTCGAACTTCACACCCATGGCGTAGCCGGTCGCGTGCAGCGCCTGCGTGCCGAGCACGAGCGTGTAGACGCGCACGTTGCCGTTCTTGGGGTCGGTTGGGTCCCAACCGCTGTTGGTCACGCCGCGCATCACCCGGATGATGTCGAGCGGGTCGACACCGCGGATCGTCGCGACGACGTGTTCGCGATACGACGGGAAGATCGTGTCTTGGGGCTTGGCCGCGTACGCAGATCCGACCTGCGCGGCCTCCTGACCGCTGCTCGGCGGCCAGAGGGCGAGTTGCCCCTGGCGCTGCAGGTTGGTTGCCTCGGTGTCGAACCCGCGCACCACGACCATGTCGCGGTAGAAGCGGCGGAAGTCGTCGTCCGTCAGCGAATCGAGGTACGGCAGGTACTCGGCCGCGGCATCCGTCGGCTCGAAGCGTCCGTCTTCGGTGAGCACTTGCACCGTCGCAGCGGAGAGTCCAGCGGACGTGGCGAATCGGTCGTTCGTGGCAGACATCCCAACTAACCTAACTGCCCGGTTCGGGGGTTCTTCCGTAGGGTGCCGACAAGCTCTTTCGTGATCTTTAGCACCGACTCGACAGATTCGGGCTCTCCGACACTGATACGGATGCCGTCGGGCGCGAACGCGCGAACCGCGAGCCCTGCATCGAAGAACGCGTCTGCCGCGGCGGCCGTGTTCTCCCCGGTCGGGAGCCAGAGAAAGTTGCCCTGTGCTGTCGGAATGTTCCAACCCTGGTCGATGAGCTCGTCGCGGAGGGCATCGCGGCGCGCGCCGATCTCGGCAACACGTGCGAGCAGTTCATCCTCCCGCTCGAGGGACGCCAGCGCCGCCGCCTGCGCGTTATCGGTCACACTCATCGGGATCGCTGCCGCCCTCGCTGCATTCAGCAGGCGCTCGGGTCCGACCGCGTAGCCGATGCGCAGGCCTGCCAGGCCGTACGCCTTCGAGAACGTGCGCAGCACGACGAGGTTCGGGTAGCGCCCGATCAACGTGCGGCCGTCGACGCGGTCGGGATCGGTGACGAACTCGCTGTACGCCTCGTCGAGCAGCACGAGCCGGTCCGACGGAACGGATGCCATGAATCGCTCGAACTCCGCCGCCGTCACGATCGGCCCCGTCGGGTTGTTCGGTGTGCACACGATGATGACGCGCGTACGGTCCGTGATCGCCGCCGCCATCGCGTCGAGGTCGTGACGTGCGTCGGGCAGCAGCGGCACCGTGACGCTCGATGCCCCTGACACGACGACGAGCCCCGGATACGCCTCGAACGACCGCCACGCGTAGAGCACCTCATCGCCTGGCCCGGCGGCGGCGTTGATGAACTGGGAGAGCAGGGCGACCGACCCCGCGCCGAGGTGGACCTCAGCGGTGCCGACGCCGAAGCGGTCGGCGAGACGATCGCGGAGGGCGAGAGCAGCGCCATCGGGGTAGCGGTTCAGCGCGTTGGTGGCGGCGACGGCATCCAGTACTCCGGGAAGCGGATTGAACGGATTCTCGTTGCTGGAGAGTTTGAAGCCGTCGTCGCTCGGAGTGCGGCCCTGCGCGTAAGCGTTGAGGGCGGCGATCTCCGGGCGCAGAAGTACCCGGTCGACGTTCTGGAGATCCACACCGCTAACTTACGCGCCTCCATATGCCGCGAGCAGAGTGTGCGGCCAGAGTGGGACGGCGCGCGCCGCCGACGCTAGGCACAGCCCCGGGCGCCTGAGACACTGTTCCCATGAGGTTTCTGCTGAAGCTGATCATCAACGCGTTCGCGCTGTGGCTCACGACGCTGATCGTCAGTGGCGTGACCGTGAAGTCGTACGACCCGAGCGGCGGCGAATTCCCGCTGCTCCTCACCTACCTGCTGATCGCGCTGATCTTCGGTGTGGTGAACGGCATCGTGGGCACTGTCATCCGCATCGTGGCGTTCCCGCTTTACGTGCTGACGCTCGGCCTCATCTCCCTGGTCGTCAATGCGCTCCTGCTGCTGATCGTGTCGTGGATCAGCGACGCGATGGGCTTCGGCCTGCACGTCGACGGATTCTGGGACGGCGTCTGGGCGGCCCTGATCTTGGCGATCATCAGCTGGATCCTCGGCTTGATCTTCCGGCCCGTTCTGCGCCACTGAGGCAGGTCAAAGGCAGACACCCGCTCAGTCACGGATGCCCCTATACAGGTTCGCGTCTCCGCCGCCGGCCGGAAGTGCGGCGAGCGCGGAAGCCAGTCGCGGGTCGGTCGACGCATCCATGCGGTGCGCGGTGATCGTGTATTCGCTCATGAGATGAGCGTCGATCGGCGACGACCCCTCAGGGATCTCGCCGCTGAAGGTCTGCCTGCTGACCACGATACGGTCGCCTCCGCCGTTGTCGAACTCTCGCGGCTCGCCGCCGAGCGCAGGCACGAGGTCGTCGGTGTGCTCGACAGCGACGTCGACGGTCGACGACGGCACGTCGATGCCCGCGGTCGGCGAACCGAAGGTGACGAGAGTCGGCACGTGGTACTGCCCCGACGTCGCGATGCTCGTGGCCACGATGCCGCCCTGCGAGTACCCGACCGGGATCACCGTGTCGCCTTGCTGCACGCCCGCCTGCTGCATGGCGAGTTCCGTCGCGCGCAGCGAGGCGGGGCCGAGCCCTGCCACACCGGTCAGATCGCTCGTGAGATCGAACGGCTCGTCGCCGGCGACCGCACTCGTATCTACTGTTCCGCCGACGTAAACCATGTAGACGGGCTTGCCGTCCGCGCCGTCGTAGTGCTCGACGCGTATCTGCGGCGCGTCGGTGCGGGACGGCGGGATGCGCTGGGCGATCTCCTCGTAGCCGGCAGGCGGGGCCGTCTGAACGGTGCCCGACTGCTCGACGTGCACTGGCGTGTCTTCGAACGCACCGAAGAGGGAAGCGCCCCCGACCACAGCCGTCGTCGCGCCGTGCAGTCCGAAGACCCCCGTGCGCCGATCGTCGAGCAGTCGCGCCACCGGCAACGGGATGCCTGCCGCACCGAGCATCGTGTCGTCCGCGGCCGACACCGCAAGCCGGATCAGCGAGACCATGCGGGGATCGCGCAGGATGCCGGCCTTGCTCTTCAGCAGCCCGCCGACATCCCGTAGGAACGCCTGCGGGGACCCCGTCGCGATCGACCCGACGCCGAGCGTCGCGGCCGCGGCGGTCAGGATGCCCGGCAACGCCGCCAGCGCCGCCAGTGCGGCGAGCGGCGCAAGGCCGCCGAGCGCCCACCCCGCCACCTCGCTCAGGCCGGTGAGGAACGAGTTCGCCCCACGCTCGGCCGCGCCGTAGCGCTCCGCGGCATCGTTCAGGCTGCGAGACAACTCTCGCGACTGGGCGGACGCGGACCCGATGCGCGACGCGGCGGCACCCACCAGTCGCGCGGTGTCGGGTGCGACGACCAGCCCCTGCGCAGGAGACAGCTCCCCGATGAGGTCGGCCAGGATGCCTGCGAGGGCTGCGAGCGTGCGCTCGGCCGTCAACAGCGCATCCGGGGCCACCTCGGTGCTGCCACCACCCGAGATGACGATGTCATCGGACACGTGCACTCGCCTCCGCTGGTTCGTTCTGTCTGTGCATCGCCTCGCGCTCGTTCTGCTGGTTCTGATCGTTCTGGACCCGAACGAGCTGAGCGCTCAGGTCCTGGTCAGCAAGATCCAACGCAGCGATCGCGTCTTTCAGCAGGCCGGACAGCTCGTCGAGTCTCGTTTCGAAGAGCCGCTCCGCGCTGGATCGCCAGCCGAGCTGCGAGGCATCCGGAATCTGAGCGGTTGCCGCGGTGAGCTCCGAACGCACGTATCGCACCGCCGCTTGGGCCGTGTGCAAGGTCGTCTGGTGCAGACGATCACCTCCTTCGACGGCATCAGCTTGGCGACGATCGTGAGGTCGTGGGCATGAGATCGGGTCGTTTGCGCACAATTCACCGGATCCGTCGCCTGTGGAGGGGAGTCGCGGGGCACCGCACTGCAGCAGAATGGAGTCATGACCTTCGCGCCCGATTCGCTGGAGGCGCAGGATTCCCTTCGCGAGCCGTCGCGATTCCGAATCTGCTTCGTCTGCAGCGGCAACATCTGCCGCTCGCCCATCGCCGAGGTGGTGTTCCGGCAGCTGGCCGAGGATGCCGGACTCGGCGACCGTGTGCAGGTCTCCTCCGCGGGAACCGGCGACTGGCACGTCGGCGAGCAGGCCGACCCGCGCGCGCTGGAAGTGCTGCACGCCCACGGATACGACGGGTCGACTCACCGCGCACGGCAGTTCGACTCCGGCTGGTTCGACCGCCTCGACCTCGTGGTCGCATTGGATCGCAGCCACGAACGCATTCTGAAGGCATGGGCGACGAACGACATCGACCGCAGCAAGGTGCAGCTTCTGCGCAGCTTCGAGTCGCCGCGCTCCGATTCACTGGATGTGCCAGACCCTTATTACTCGGACCACACGATGTTCGCGGCCGTGCTCGGCATGATCGAGCGCGCGAACCGCGCCCTGCTCGCCCAGTTGGCACCGGCCCTGCGCCTGCCACCCCAAGAACAAGGACGACCATGACCTCCCTTCCTCCCCAGCCGATCAGCCCGCTCGACGGCCGCTACAAGGCCGCCGTCGTCGAGCTCGGCGACTTCCTCTCCGAGGCCGGGCTCAACAGGGCTCGCGTACAGGTCGAGGTCGAGTGGCTGCTGTACCTGACGTCGCACAGGATGTTCGGGAGCGAGCCGCTCACGCAGGCACAGGCATCCGCTCTGCATGCGCTCGTCACCGACTTCGGTCAGAGCGAGATCGACCGCCTCGCCACACTCGAGGCGACGACCCGGCACGACGTGAAGGCCGTCGAGTACCTGGTGCGCGAGAAGCTGCACGAGCTCGGTCTCGACTCCATCGCCGAGCTGACCCACTTCGCCGCCACGAGCGAAGACATCAACAACCTCTCGTACGCGCTGACCGTGAAGCAGGCCATGACCGAGGTGTGGCTGCCGAAGCTGCGCACGGTGATCGATGCGCTGCGCGATCTCGCGGTCGAGCTGCGGGATGTTCCGATGCTCGCCCACACGCACGGCCAACCGGCGACGCCGACCACCATGGGCAGGGAGCTCGCGGTGTTCGTGTACCGGCTGGAGCGGGTGGCGTCCCTGGTCGATGCGAGCGAGTATCTGGGCAAGTTCAGCGGCGCCACCGGCACGTTCTCGGCGCATCTCGCCGCCGACCCGAGCGCCGACTGGCCGGCGATCTCGCAGGAGTTCGTCTCCTCGCTCGGCCTCACCTGGAACCCGCTCACCACGCAGATCGAATCGCACGACTGGCAGGCCGAGCTCTACGGCCGCGTTGCGCACGCGAACCGCATTCTGCACAACCTGGCGACGGATGTCTGGACCTACATCTCGCTCGGCTACTTCAGGCAGATTCCGCAGGCCGGTGCAACAGGGTCGTCGACAATGCCGCACAAGATCAACCCGATCCGCTTCGAGAACGCCGAGGCGAACTTCGAACTCTCCAGCGCGGTGCTGGACTCGCTGGCATCCACGCTCGTCACCAGCCGTCTGCAGCGCGATCTCACCGACTCGACGACCCAGCGCAACATCGGCGTCGGCCTCGGGCATTCGTTGCTGGCGCTCGACAACATCCGTCGCGGACTCGACGAGATCGCGATCAACGAGGATGCCCTCGCCGCCGATCTCGACGCCAACTGGGAGGTGCTCGCCGAGGCGATCCAGACCGTGATCCGCGCAGAGGTCGTCGCTGGACGTTCGTCGATCAGCGACCCGTACGCACTGTTGAAGGAACTGACGCGCGGCAAGCGAGTGGACCGGGAGGGTCTCGCCGTCTTCGTCGAGACGCTCGACATCGGGGCGGATGCGAAGGCACGACTGCTCGCGCTGACCCCCGCCGGTTACATCGGGCTCGCGTCACAGCTCGTCGACTACCTTCCGCCGGCGGAGTAAGCGCCGCGGCATCGCCCGCCGCTGGTCGAGTAGTGCCCGCGAAGCGGACACGTATCGAGACCTTCCCTCGAGAGGTCTCGATACGCGACGCCTTCGGCGGCGCTACTCGACCAGCGGGGAGCGGCTCAGCCGTGCGGGTTGCGCGGGGCTTTCGGGCCGGCATCCGTGCCGTCCGTGCCGCCGGGAAGCTCGGGATGCTCGTGGTTCTGCTCCGCGAGATCGCGTCGCTCCTCGTCGTCGGGCTTGAGTCCGAGCACGAAAAGGGCGATGACGACGAGCGTCACGATGAATGCGATTCCGAAGAAGATCAGGGCGAGGATCGGCTCGCGGCTCGCCATCAGCACGATCAGGAAGACGAAGATCGAGAGCACGCCGGCGATGCCGAGGAACTCGACCGGACGCATCCTGTCGCGCAGGCTCGGCTTGCGCCCTTCTGGCGTCTTGTTGTCGTCGGTCACGCGTGTTTCTCCGATGCGTTCTCGTCGTCGGTGTTCGCGTGTGCGAGGCCGAACTTGAGGGTGAAGGCTCCGATTCCCACGTAGACGCCGACGATCACTGCGTAGGCGCCGAAAAGTCCGACGGCGAGCAGAGCGTCGGGCGGGATGAACAGGTAGACGAGGGCGAGCACTACGGTGAGCACGCCGATGACCATCCAGTCGCGTGCCGATTCGGATCGACCGCGAGTACGGATGCCGCAGTACAGCTCTGCGAAGCCCGTGAGCAGCGCCCACACGCTGACGCCGTAGAGCAGCACGCCGAGGCCGGCGCCGTTCAGCGACAGCGCCGCGATGCCCACGATCACGCCGAGGATTCCCTGCGCCACGAACAGCCACTTGGTGACGGCATCCTTCAGCAGGAGCGCGCCGAGACCGACGACGATGCCCTCCACCAGCGCGTAGGACCCGAACACGATCAGTCCGACTCGCGCCGAGTGCTCGGGGTCGAACGTGATGAAGCCGCCGGCGACGAGAGCGACGATCGCGCGCACGAGGGCGACGATCCAAAAACGGTCCGGGCTGACGCGCGGAGACGCGGCTGTGCTCACGTGACTTCTTTCGTGCGGGTGATGGCGGCATTCCGGCTCGCTGGGATCGGCGGATGCCCGGGTTCGATTGTATCCGTCGCGTCTGAGCGGTTTTCCAGGAGTCGGCGCTGCCGCATGCCCTGCCCGACTCGCCGCGCATCAGCCGGCCGGGCCGAGGCGGCCGATCAC
The DNA here is from genome assembly GCF_022761015.1 of Humibacter sp. RRB41. Classification (GTDB taxonomy): domain Bacteria; phylum Actinomycetota; class Actinomycetes; order Actinomycetales; family Microbacteriaceae; genus Humibacter. The sequence goes on along the minus strand of NZ_JAKWJQ010000001.1, from coordinate 221,571 downwards.
CGCCGTGCCGTCCACCTCGTCGTCGCGCACGATCGCCACCGACAGGCCGGCGTGCTCGAGGATGCCCGCCGTCGCGGATGCCTGCCTCTCGCTCGTCTCGATGAGGAGGTGACCGCCGAGCGTGAGCCATTCTCGCGCTCCGTCCGCCACCCGCCGGTGGAGCGCCAGTCCGTCCGCACCGCCGTCGAGTGCCGCACGTGCCTCGTGATCTCGTGCCTCCGACGGCATGAAGGCGATCTCGTCCGTCGGCACGTACGGAGCGTTCACCGCCAGGACGTCGACGGTGCCCTTCAGGGAGGCGGGAAGCGGGGAGTAGAGGTCGCCGGTGTAGACATACGGGGGTGTGGGGTCTCGATACGCGTCGCGTTCGGCGGCGCTACTCGACCAGCGGTGAGCGTCACCTCCGGCGGCACTACTCGACCTGTGCTGGGCGGCGAGGGTTCGGCGTGCGCAGTCCGTCGCCGCGGGGTCGATGTCGGCGGCGTAGACCGAGGCATCCGATCGAGCGGCGAGGATCGCGGCGCCGATCGCGCCTGCTCCACAGCAGAGGTCGAGCACGACGGGACGTCGCGGCGCGACCCGCAGCGCCTCGCGCACAAGGAGAGTGGTGCGCTGCCTCGGAACGAAGACTCCGGGCGCGACGCTGACGCGAAGACCGCAGAACTCGGCCCAGCCGACGATGTACTCCAGCGGTTCGCCCGCGACGCGGCGTGCGACGCGGGACTCGAGTTCGGCGGGGGTGGCGGCATCCGCGAGAAGGACCGTTGCCTCGTCTTCGGCGAAGACGCAACCTGCGGCTCGGAGGCGGGTGGTGATCGCTGCGGGGGTGAGGGCTGGTGGGGAGGGGCTCATGCGGGCGGCTCTTCGACTCGCGCCGTTCGCTCAGGGGACTGGAGCGTGAGGAGCTGGGATAGCCGCTCTGCGGCATCCGTTCCGGGTACGGGGGTGTAGATGACGATGTGCAGGTCGGGGTGGTCGGACGGCGAGAGCTGGTGGTGCTCGAGCGTCAGCAGGCCCGCGGTCGGATGCCGGAACAACCGCTCGCGCGACGCGAATCCCTCGATGTCGTGCGCGGCCCATGCTGCACGGAACTCGGGGCTCGCCTGCTCGAGGCGCGCGACGAGATCGAGGTAGGCGGGATCGCCGAGGCGAGGGCCGGCATCCGCTCGGAACTCGGCCACGAAGCGCCGGCTCGTCAGCTCCCAGTCGGGCAGCAGCTCGCGCACGTAGGGATCGGTGAAGACCAGCCAGAGCAGATTGCGATCCTCGCCGCGGGCGGTGGCGACGCCCGGGTAGAGCGCGGCGTACGCGGCGTTCCAGCCGGCGATGCGCCAGTCGGCCGTCACCGTATAAGAGGGGGAGCCGGCGAGGGCATCCATCAGGCGTTGCACCTGCGGCGGCGCGATCGCGACCGGCGGTGTCGCAGAGGTGACGGCGGGGGAGTAGCCGGCGAGTGAGAGCGCGTAGGCGTGCTCCGTGACGGTGAGACGAAGGGTGCGGGCGAGCGCGTCGAGCACCTGTCGGGACGGGTGGATGTCCCGCCCCTGCTCGAGCCAGGTGTACCAGGTGACGCTGACGCCGCTGAGGTACGAGACCTCTTCACGTCGCAGTCCGGATGTGCGTGCCCGCCCGATCGTCGGAAGCCCGGCATCCGAGCGCGACAGGCTTTCACGCCGGGCACGAAGGAATGCGCCGAGTTCAGCCCTGCTCCGGTCCTCGATCGCCACGCGACAAGGGTAGTGCGGGCGGTGCTAGTGGTGGCGTCGCATCCGTCCCCGGTCATCCCGCACTGCGGCGACGCGAACGACGCTCGCGGACGGCACGACGGCTCAGCGTCGGCCGGAACGGCAGCAGCAGGAAGACCGCAACGGCCAGATAGCCGAAGATCGAGACCTTCGGGAAGAACGCGCCGAGCACGATGAGCAGGGCGTATCCACCGAGCCCAGGGGTGAGCCGTGTGGTCAGCAGGCTGATCTCGTCGTCATCGAGATCGGGCGAGACGAGCTTGGCACCCACGGCGTATCGCCATACCGCGGAGAGCAGCACGGAGCACAGCAGCAGCATGATGCCGTAGGTGACCGACGCAACGCGCTCGGCGCCGTCGGTCTTGAAGAACTCGGCGAGCAGGCCGGTCGCGAACGGGAGCAGGCAGACGAAGAAGAGCAGAAGCAGGTTGAGTCGCAGTATCGCGGGATCGACGTGGTCCAGGTACTCGGTCATCGTGTTGTGACCGAGCCAGATCGCGCCGATCGTCGCGAAGCTGACCAGGAAACCGAGGTAGCCGGGCCACTCGTCGGCGAGAGCGCCGATCAGATCGCGAGAGCCGCTCGCGAACGGAATCGCCAGGTCGAGCACGAGCAAGGTCATCGCCACAGCGAAGACTCCGTCGCTGATGGCCTCCATCCGGCCTTTGCCCTGCCGGAGGTGCCGCCGCGGATGCTCGGAGTGCTCGTCGCTGTCGGCCACGGGCTCATTATCAAGCGCGAGCGACGGCACCACGGTCACCGACAGACGTTTCGGCGGACAGGCATCCGCGGGGCTCGACGATCGCGCCGCCGGTCAAGGCGTCTCAGACTGGACGGCTAGCATCGAGCCCGTGCTGAACGTGCCGACCGGCATCGAACTCGCCCGCGCCTACTACGTCGAGGTGGTCGGGCCGCTGCTGGCATCCGCGTTCCCGGGGATGCCGCACGCCGCCGGCCGCTTCGGTTCCGGTTCCGACGTGCTCGGCCTCGACGACGCGATGTCCCGCGACCACGATTGGGGTCTGCGACTGAGCCTCTTCGTTCCGCCCGCCATGGTTCCGGCTGTGGATGCGGAACTCGCACGCACGCTGCCGCCCTCGTTCAGCGAGCTGCCGACGCGATTCGCTTTCAGCGGACAGGTCGATGAGCGGCATCACGTCGACGTCGGCACGCTCTCGGGGCTCCTGCGCGACCGGCTGGGCTTCGATCCGCGAGCGGGGATGTCGACATCCGACTGGCTGTCTGTCACGGGTCAGGCCGTGCTCGAGGTCACGGCAGGTCCCGTCTTCGCGGATGAGACGGGCGCGGTCGCCGAAGTGCGCCGCGTGATCGAGTGGTACCCCGACGACGTCTGGTGCTACGTGCTCGCGAGCGACTGGTCGCGTCTGGAGCAGGAACTCCCGCTGATGGCCCGCGCCGCCGACGCGGGAGACGAGCTCGGCTCGCGCGTGATCGCCGCACGGCTGGTGCACGTCGCCATGCACCTCGCATTCCTGCTCGAGCGCCGCTGGGCGCCGTACTCGAAGTGGTTCGGCACGCTCTTCGGTCAGCTCTCCCTTGCGACCAGCACCGCCGATCGGCTTGCGGGCGCAGCGAACGACGAGACCTGGCAGCAGCGGCAGGAGCACTTGGCATTCGCACTCCAGGTGCTCCTCGACGCGCAGAACGGGCTCGGCCTGAGCTCCGTGGCCGAGGCGACGGTTCCGTTCTGGGACCGCCCGTACGTGCACCCCGACCCGCGCATCATCCCCCAGCTGATGGACGGGGTGACCGATCCGGGCATCCGGGCGCTCCCCGTGGGTGTCGGCAGCGCGGAGCAGCGCACCGACAACGTCGCGTTGCTGACGGATGCCGCGGCGCGGCGCAGACTCGTCGGCTAGCCGAGCGCGACCGCGAGCACGGCGACCACCGACAGCATGAGGCCGGCAACGTGCATCCTGGTCCAGTGCTCATGCAGCACGAATCGCGCCAGAAGCACCGTCGCGGCGGGATACATGGCGGTGATCACCGCGACGACCACCAGCTCTCCGAGTCCGGTCGCGATCAGGTAGACGAGACCCGCGAGGCCGCCCGTGAGCCCAGCGACGACCGCGAGCCAGACCGCGGGTCTGGACGGCGGGCTCGAACGCAGGCCGCGGAGCACGAGCGGCGCCACGAGCAGGCACGCGACGAGTTGGCCAGCCGTCAACGGCCACGCCCCAGATGCCGTTCCCGCCTGATCGAGTGCGATGAACAGCAACGCGAACGCGGCACCGGCGATGACGCCGTAGAGGGCACCGCTCCGTCCTGCGCCCGACGCGCGCGGCGTCCATGAGGTGAAGCCGACGGCAACGACGGCAACGATCAGACCGATCGCCATGAGCACCGAGACCCTGTTGCCGAGCAGGATGCCCACTACGGCCGGCACCACCACGGTCAGCACACCCGCGAGTGTCGCGACGATGCTCATGCGGCCGACGGCGAATCCCTGGTACAGCGCCAGTGTGCCGACCGCGCTGCCGATGCCGCTCACCGCGCCCCAGATCAAGGCCTGCGAGGTGGGTCCGGAGCCCGGAAAGATGGCTGTTGCCACGATCGATGCCAACAGCTCGACGATCAGTGCGATGGCCGTCACGTTGGTGGCCGTCGAACGGCGGCTGGCGAGTCCGGCGACGAAGTCGGAAGCGCCGTACGCGATCGCGGCGATCAGTCCGAGCAGCGCACCCATCGTTCGGACACTACTCGGTGACCGCCACGCAATGGCGACGTCAACGTGGCAGGCAGCCGAGCCGCCCGTCTCCGGTACCCCTGGAACCTCCCTTCATGTGACGGGCCGGCGTGGCATCCGAGGGGCCGACTCCGTCAGCCCACGACGCCGGCGACGCTTGGCACGAGGTGCCGAGGGAAGAATCTCGTGTCGAAGCGCTCCGTCGGCACCCGGAAGTGGCCGCCCGGGAACGCGTGCAACGTCTTCTCCTGTGAGCCGAACGCGTCGAAGACCGCGAGACCGTCTTCACGGGGGAGCTCGGCGTCGTCGAGCGGCAGCAGGAACTCGACAGGGATCGTGATCCGTCGCGCATCCTCGAGAAGGGACTCGTAGGCGAGAACGCCTCCGAAGATCGCCGCTCGGATGCGCGGCTCCACCGCGGCGAGCGCAATGCCGATCGTGCTCGCCAGGGTCATGCCGGTGTAGCCGATCGGGGCATCCTGCGTGATCTCCGGAAGGGCTTGCAGTCGGTCGATCGTCGCCTGCCATTCGGGCACTGCGCGCCGTGCGAGTGACGTGTTGAACTCCGCGACGATAGCGCCGATCGGCTCGCCCGCTTTGCGGGCATCCATCATCGCGTCGACCCAGCGCTGGTCTTCGTCGGAGCGGGGCCGGGCTCCGTGGCCCGGAGCGTCGATGGAGGCGACGACGTAGCCGTCGTCGACCACGGCGGCGCGGGCACGCGCTACGAGCCCCGGCGCTCGCTTGTGAAGACCGCCGCCGTGCCCCATGAGGATCAGCGGAGTGCCGGGTGAAAAGGACGGTGGCGACCAGAGAACGCCCGGAACATCGCCGATGGCGAAGTCGCGCTCGAGGACGCCGTCAAGCGTCGTGCGCGCAGAGAACTGAAGTTGATTCATGGTGTTGCCTTTCGGAATTGCCGTTATGAGGCACTCCCGGCGACACCGAAGTCAGTCGCGCGATCGTGAACTCGAGGGGAGCACCCACAGGGATACGCAGTTCATGGGTCTCACCTCCGAAAGTCGTGTCACGAACTCGACGACGGTAGCACCTGCACGCCGCCGAGACCAGGGATTCGTTGGTACGGATGCCCGGGTAGGCGTCGATCAGCGCTCCGACGTCCGTCTCCAGTCCGCGACGAGACGCTCGAGTTCCACCATGAAGTTCGACGGATTTCCGCTCGAGCGGATCCAGTCGATGTGCGATCGGTAGTTGTCGAAGACCGAGACGAGGCGCGGTCCGACCAGGGCGTGCAAGACGTCCGCGTCGAGAACGCCGAACCGCACGCCTGTGGCGATCGTCTCCCAGTAGTTGAGGTAATCGCGTATTGCGAGGCGATGCGTCTCATCCGTCATCGCGGTCGCAACGAACGCCGCAATACCGTCGGCATCGCTGTCACGGGGAAGCCCGACGTTCGAGGTCCGTCGGCTGTCTTGGGTGGCCGAGTACAACCGCAGAGTCTCTTGGCGCCGAAGGAAGGTCGTCTGCGCCTTGCGCGCCCGTGTGCCGTCGACGAGCTGCCACACCACGAAGCCGGCGCTGAACAGCGTGACGGCGGCCAGTACCCAGGTCGCGATTGCCGTTGCATCCATGTGCATCACGCGTCTTTCTTGGTCGGCGAAACGTCGCGGACTGCCGTGCGCGCAGTGGCGCGCGCTGGCCGGACATCAGCTCGAACTTAGTGGGCGGAAGCGCTGATGCGAGACTCAAAAAGGCGCCTACCGCTCGAAAGGACCCACCCCGGTGCCTACTGCCGTCACCCTGATCCGCTCCGCCGAGCTCTATCCCGGAGCGCCGTACGCCTACGCCGCGACGGCGCCGTCGGATGCTCGGCTCATCTTCCTCGCCGGCTCGTGCCCCCTCAATCAAGACGGCAGCACCGCCGCAGTCGGCGATTACGCCGGGCAGACGAAGAAGTGTCTCGAGAACTTGACCCTCGCGCTGAAAGCCGCCGGAGCATCCCTCGACGACGTCATCAGCACCCGCGTGCTGGTCGCGTCGTCGAAGCAGGAGGATCTCGGGGCCGCCTGGGCCGTCGTGCATGACACGTTCGGCGAGCACGACGTTCCGAGCACGCTGCTGGGCGTCACGGTTCTGGGCTACGACGACCAGCTCGTCGAGATCGAGGCGGTCGCCGCCGTTCGCTAGTTGGCCGACAACCACAACTTACGTCGGCCGAGCGGATGTCGCGAGTCCTGCGGACGCTTGATGCTCGCCTGTCGAATGCTGGTGCCCGTCGAAGACGCCGGCCGGTTGCCCTCCTCGTTGGCAGACGGAGGGACCCGCTGACCCACCGGGTTCGCGGCTGGCTGGCGGCTCGTCAGACGATCCGGCCACCCAGCGCGTGGGCGAGCCGGAAATCTGCCAGGGACGGGCCACTCTCGCGTCGATTTGGAGAGAACGTATCTTCTATTTATGCCGAGCTGGTTCGAACAGTCACAAACTTTCCGTCCCCGTTAACAAGGGAATAACTTGTCCACAGTTCGCAGCTATCTACTAATCTCACGGCTACGATAGAAGCATGTCATCCAACCTGAGTCGCCTCACCGCCGTGGTCGGCCACGTGTGTGCTCTGGTCAACGAGATGGATGACGGCGAGCTCACCGTCATCCACTCGACACCCGGTGTTGTGCGCCCTCAGCGAGCAGCGGCGGCAGAGTCTTTGGTCGAGTCGATTCGGATGCTCTCCGACGACCACCTGCAAATGTTGCTTTCCGAGGCCGGTTCGGGTCGCGCCGAGCTCGATCGGGTGATCTCCATCGCTGCCGGCGAGATCGCCAAGCGTTCACGTCGCGAGCTCGGCCATTCCGGGCTGGCCCAGCGCGCCGGCCATCCGTCCGCGACCCGACTCGTGCAGGTTCTGACCGGCGAGTCCCCCACTGAAGCCCGTCGCCAAGTGCGCATCGGAGAACTGCTCGGCGAAGCTGACGCAGTGCCTCCGGCATCCGAATCGTCGACGCCCCTTCGCGATGCTCCGGTGTTGCCTTGGCAACACCCCGTGACCACAGCCATCAACTCCGGCGAAATCTCGCCAGAACTCGGTCACCTGATCGTGCGAACGCTGGACGACGTATCGGAGTCGTGCCCGGTCGAGGATCGTCGGGCCGCCGCGAGCGAATTGGTCGAGTACGCCACGCGAGAGCCCGGTTCGGGGAACGCAACTGACACGGTCGCAGGAATGCCTCGCGATGATCTGCAGCGACGCGCTCGACTGGTGCGCGACCGCATCGACGCCCACGGCGTTGCCGACAGGTTCGAACGCCGGTACCAGAAGCGCTCGCTCAAGACCTGGCGGGACGCCGACGGCTCGTTGAATCTGCTCGCAGTCGCCGACGACGAGTCCGGTGTCTTCCTCACCCAACTGTTCGACCTTGCGCTGAGCCCCCGGCGCGGAGGCCCGCGATTCATGTCGAGCGAAGACAGAGCGTGGGAGAACGCTCTATCCGAAGATCCCCGCAGCAACACCCAGCTGATGTTCGACACGTTCATTCAGGTCGTACGTGACGGCGCTGGTTGCGACGAGAGTTCGGTCTTCCGCGGCAAGCGCCCCGGTGTACGCGTGATCACGGTCGTCGACACAGTGGGCGTCGACGGCGTCCACGACGACGAGCACGACGGAGTGCTCGAGGGCTCAGCAGACGCTGTCCCCGCGGCTTTCATTCAAGCAACGGCATGCGACTGCGGAATCGTGCCGATCACCGTAGATCGCAGTGGCCGCGCTTTGAACCTGGGCCGCACACAACGCACGTTCTCGGCAGCGCAACGGGTTGTGCTCGCCGCACGCGACGGCGGATGCCTCTGGCCCGGCTGCGAGATTCCGGCTTGGCAGACCGAAGCCCATCACAATAACGAGTGGGAAGCCGATCACGGACGAACTGACATCGCCGACGGCGTGCTGCTCTGCAAGTTCCATCACCTGAACCTCCACAACAATCGCTGGCGAATCAGGCGCAGGGGCACGGAATATGAGCTCGTCCCGCCGCCAGTACCGGGCGCCGTTCGCCGACCGATTCCGCTTCGACCGAAGTCGACCACGTGGGAACGCGTGAGAAGCAGCGCATGAACGGGCGAGGTTCGCGATGGACCACTCACTCGTGCAAGCCCGCGTCCACGGTCTTTGCCACGATGCAGGCCAGTGCCCGCCTCCTAGCCGTCCGAGACGTTCCCCCTCGCCTAGACCGATCCCATCGCCGCGAGCCGGGCGTCACGATCACGAGCCCGCGCATCGAGCGCTTCCGCGGCCGCGAGGATCGACGGCGAGACATCCGCTGCCTCAGTCAAGGCGGATGCTTGCGGCACCCCCGCATGCACCGCGAGCGGCAGCACCCCGGCCCACACCCCGTGGTCCTCGCCGTCGTCGGCGGCCTCTCCGACACCCGCGAACCGCACCTTGACGCTCACCGTGTCGAGCGGAAGCTGGAGCACCTGCGTCGCGGCGATCTCCTTGTCGGTCATCTCGCGAACCTCGGCGCGACGCCCGGGCATGAGGTGATCCGCGATCTGCCAGAGCGCCTCGGCCCGTTGCTCGGCCGGAACGACGGTCGCCCGCCCGAACACCATCGCGCTGCGATAGTTCGCCGAACTGTCATTGGTGGAACGCGCGTATACGAGGCCGTCGAGATGCGTGATCGTGACGGCCACGGGCATCCCTCGGCTGCCGGCTTGGATGAAGGCTCCGCCACCGGTCGACCCGTGCAACAGCAGGCGCGGACCTTCACCAAGGTCCCCGACCGCGTAGAGATAGGGGAGCACAACGGGCAGTCCGTCGCGCACCATACCGACGTGGGCGAAGTAGCCCTCCTGAAGAATCTCGTCCAGCTGCTCGGGGTCATGCGACTGGCGTTCACGCTTGCGGCGCACGGTCATGGAAGGGGTTCGGGATGCCTCGTCACGGGCGGCATCCGAGGTCTCGGGAATCACACTCATGCCATCACGATATGGTGCAGCTGGACCACTCACTTGGTCCAGATAGGGGCTATGCGAGTGGACCAGTCCGGAAAAGTCGCTGATGTTGCAAGTCGCGTCCGCGAGATGGTGCATTCCGGCACGCTGCATGCCGGGGACGCACTGCCCTCGACGCGCTCGCTCGCCGTACAACTCGGTGTCGCGCGGGGAACCGTGGTCGCCGCCTACGAACAACTCGACGGCGAGGGGTACATCCGCACCCGCCAGGGCGCCGTTGCGCGAGTGGTGTCGGACGTCTCCATCGGTGTCGCGGCGCACGCCGGATCGAACGCAACCCAGGGCGGAGCACCTCGAGCGCCGAGGACCATTCCACCACCCACTGACACGAGCACAAGTGCAAGGTCGAGCACAAGCACAAGCACAAGCACAAGCACAAGCACGAGCCCGAGCACGAGCACGACCACGACCACGAGCCCGACCACAAGCCCGCCCATGAGCCCGCCCATCGACCTGCGCCCCGGTATCCCAGCGGTCACGGCCTTCCCAGCCCGCGACTGGCGCGCGGCCTGGCGCGCCGCTGCCGAACTCCCGCTGACCAACGCGCTGAGCGACCCGTTCGGTACGGCCCTGCTACGCGAGCAGGTCGCCGCGCTCGGCCTCACGCGAGGGTTCGTCCCTGACCCGTCGCGGGTGATCGTGACCGCCGGCACGTCCGAGGCGCTGTCGCTGGTGACAGATGCCCTTCGCACACTTCACCAACGCACCCCGCGCTTCGCGGTCGAGGACCCCGGCTACCGCTCCGGCCGCCGCGCGATTCTCGGCTCCGGCGGCGAGCTGGTCGGCATCCCCGTCACCGACGAGGGTCTCGATCTGGATCGCCTCGAAGCCGTCTCCCGCGAGCGCGGCCTCCCCGACGCGGTGATGGTGACGCCGACGCACCAGTATCCGCTCGGCTCCGTGATGCCGGTCTCCCACCGCCGACGACTGCTGGAGTGGGCGGGTGCGAACCAGGTCGTCGTCATCGAGGACGACTACGACTCCGAGTTCCGTCACCGCGGTGTTCCGATGCCGGCACTGGCATCCCTCGACATGGAGGGCGTGGTGCTGCACCTCGGCGGCTTCTCGAAGATCCTCGACCCGCGACTCCGGTGCGCCTACATGGTGCTGCCCGCCGCCGCGATGCCGGGCTCCAGCGGACCGCCCGACACCAGTGGACCGCCCGACACCAGCGGCCAGAAGGACGAACGCGGCGAGCGCAGGGGCGGCGAGCACATCGGCGCGCGGTTCGCGGATGCCCTCACGCGGGCCCGCGCCGCCCGCGGCCCCGTAGTGTCCGAGGTCGCGCAGCAGGCGCTCGCTCACCTGATGCGCACGGGCGCACTCCGCCGCCACCTCGGCCGGGTGCGCCGCGACTACGTGCACCGGCGCGATCGGATCGCGACGCGGCTCGCCGACGCTGCGATCCCGGGACTCCAAGTACGCGCCCTTGCCGGCGGACTGCACGCCGTGCTGATGTGGCCGCTGCCAGGCGACGTCTCCGTGCCGCGGCCCGACGACACGGCCGCGCCGATACCCACTCCGCTGCCGGATGCCGCGAGCATGCGCACGCGACTGGCGCGCGATGGCATCCTCGTCGAGGAGCTCGCGAACTACGCGGTCTCTCCCGCCACAGCGCTCAACGGTCTCGTGCTCGGGTACGGTGCCGCATCGCTGACCCGGCTCGATCGGGCACTCGACATCATCCTGCGAAGCTGAAGCCCCGACCCGGCCTACGCTGCAATGCTCTATGGAGTTCTCCGCGGTGGCGCAGTGCAAGTGCTCGCCAGGAGGGGAGTACACCGTCCCGCCACGCGGCACGGACGACCCGGCCGTCGTGCGTTCCGACCGGCGCCACGCCCTCCGTGATGTGCAGGTGCCAGAACCGTGGCGTCGCACACCGGCGAGGCATCCCTCGCACTACCCGTGAAGCACGCGCCACAACACACGCGCCGAGCGGCCGACGATCTCCTGAAGGCGATCCGGCCGAACGTCGATGGCCCATCTGACGACATCCAGCGCATTCAGAACGGCAAGCTCGTTGAGCATCGCTTCGGCCTCGGCTTCGGCCTCGGCTTCGGCCTCGGCTTCGGCTTCGGCCTCGGCCTCAGCCACGCCCGCCCCCGCGAGCACCTCGCGCCATGCCCTGTCGCTGACCGGCGATTCCTGGTCGTCGAGCAGCTTCCAACGATGAATCTGCTCGAGGTCGCTCCAAGGAGTCGGCCCGACGTGAGCCGATCCCCAATCGATCAGGGTGTAGTCACGATCCGCGACAAGATTTCGCGTCGACATGTCACCGTGCACGAGGCCTTGCACAAGAGTCCGCCGCTGGAGCGAGGCGAGCATGGCTTGCAATCGGTCCTGTCGATCACGTTCGTAGACACCGAGGTCGATGAGCGGATCGCCGTCGGCGAGCGCCGCCCGGTTGTAATCGAGGTGGGCCCGCCACGCTGCGTCGAGATCGCGACCGAACCGGGGGAACAGCGCATCGGGTGCGTTCGAGACGTCCACTCGTGCGAGCGCGGTCGCGAATCGACCAAGCGCGCGCCAGGCCTCCGGGTCGTCCGGTGATGCGGTGACGCCGTCGACGTATTCGACAGCAAGGTACGAGACCTCTGCCAGCCACCCGCGCGAAACGACCCTGGAGCTGCGGATGCCCACCTGCGCCACCGCCTTCAGGCACCACTCCTCGACGTCGAACGGATCGCCCGTACGTTCCGGGGCCTTCGCGAATCGCACGACCACGTCGCGACCTTCGCCGATCACACGAATGACATGGTTCTGGTTGCCGCCCGGCAGCTCGGCTATGCGAGTGGCGACGATATCCAGGGTGTTCGCTATCGCTTCCGCGCGCTCCCGGGGTTCCACCTCTCGACGGTATCGCGCTGCCACTCCCGCTCCTGCGACTGAGCAGAGCCGCTGAAGGTGTATCGCCGCCATATCGAAAACCGCATACCTCGTCGCAACACCCCGCTGTCTTGACTGGATCGCATGGCCGGCAGCAAGCAACCACGAACAACCTCATGGCACGTCCGCACGTCGCCACCACGGTCCGCCGTACCTGAATGGAGCCACAGCGACGCCCGGGGCACGACGCAAGCGCTCGCGCGACGCGTCGGGATATCCCTGTACGGATGCGAGCCGGACGAGGCCGCCCTGTTTCGTGAGGTCGCGCCCCGCTTCGGCGTCGAGCTCAGTATCACCGAGGCGGCGGCATCCGAGTCCACCGCCGAGTTCGCGACCGGGAACCGATGCATCAGCGTCGGCCACAAGACCCGCATCACGAATCCCGCGCTTCGCGCGCTCAGTGACGTGGGCGTCTCATACATCTCGACCCGAAGCACCGGGTACAATCACATCGACGTCGACTTCGCGCGCAGCCTCGGCGTCGCGGTCGAGGGCGTCGCATACTCGCCCGACAGCGTCGCCGACTACACGCTGATGCTCATGCTGATGGCCGTGCGGAACGCGCGATCGACCGTCACCAGCGCCGAGGCCCACGACTTCAGACTGCAGCCGGTTCGCGGCAGGGAGCTCCGCGACCTGACCGTCGGAGTCATCGGAACGGGACGCATCGGCTCGGCGGTCATCGACAGACTGCAGGGTTTCGGATGCCGCGTGCTGGCCTTCGACCGACCTTCCAAGGTCTCAGCGGACTACGGCGAGCTCGACGAGCTGTTGCGGCAGAGCGACATCCTGACCCTGCACACGCCGCTCAACGACGAGACGAAACATCTGCTGAACCGCACGCGGCTCGGGCTCCTGAAGCCCGGAGCGTTCGTCATCAACACGGGGCGGGGGCCCCTCATCGACACCGAGGCGCTGGTGTCGGAGTTGGAGAGCGGCAGGTTGGGAGGCGCCGCGCTGGATGTCGTCGAGGACGAGGAAGGCATCTTCTACACCGACCACAGCCACGACCCGATCGACAGCGAACTGTTCCTGCGCCTTCAGCGACTCCCGAACGTGATGATCACCCCGCACACCGCGTACTACACGGATCACGCCCTGAGCGACATCGTGCAGAACACCCTCCTCAACTGCCTCGAATTCGAAGGAACTCCGAATGCCTAAAGCGAAGGTCGCGATCGTCTTCGGCGGCGCATCCGAAGAGCACCCCGTCTCCGTAAAGTCAGCGCACGAGGTTGCACGCAATCTGAATCTCGCGAAGTACGAACCGTTCTATGTCGGGATCACGACGCACGGTGAGTGGAAGCTCTGCGAGAGTCCAGGTCCCGACTGGGAGAGCAGCGGATGCCGTCCGGTGACGCTGTCGCCCGACCGAGCCGTGCACGGTCTGCTGGTCGACGAGGGCGACCGCACCGCGATCATCCGTCTCGACGTGGTGCTCCCCGTCCTGCATGGCAGGTTCGGCGAAGACGGCGCAATCCAAGGACTGCTGGAACTCGCCGGGATCCCCTACGTCGGCTGCGACATCCAAAGCTCCGCCCTGTCCATGGACAAGTCGCTCACCTATCTCGTCGCGAGAAGCGCTGGCATCGCCACCCCGAACTTCTGGACCATCACCGCCGACGGCCACGTCGACGCGGTCCGCATGTCCTATCCCGTCTTCGTCAAGCCGGCGCGCTCCGGGTCCTCGTTCGGCGTGAGTCGCGTCGACGCCAAACAAGACCTGCCTCGCGCGGTGGATGCCGCCAGCCGGTTCGACTCCAAGATCCTGATCGAGGAGGCGGTCGTCGGCAGCGAGGTCGGGTGCGCCGTGCTCGAAGGCGACACCGAACTGATCGTCGGCGAGGTGGACCAGATCCGCTTGTCGCACGGCTTCTTCCGCATCCATCAGGAGGACGAGCCGGAAGTCCGCTCCGAGAACTCGATGATCGTCGTTCCCGCCGAGATCTCCACGGAGGCTCGTCTCCTCGTGCAGCAGACGGCACGGACCGTCTATCGGGCGCTCGGATGCCGCGGGCTGGCGCGCGTCGACATGTTTCTGAAGGCAGACGGAGACGTCGTGCTGAACGAGGTCAACACCTTTCCCGGCATGACGTCGTACAGCCGCTACCCGCGCATGATGGCCGCTGCCGGCATCCCGCTGGCAGAGATCCTCGACCGGCTGATCTCCTTCGCCACCCGGGAGCGGGGCCGATGAACAACGAATTCGTGTATCTGGACGAGCAGCTCCCTGGCATCCGCTGGGATGCGAAGTACGCCACCTGGGACAACTTCACCGGCCGGCCCGTCGACGGGTACCTGGCCAACCGGATCGTCGGCACCAGGGCGCTGGGTGAAGCCCTCGAGCGTGCACGCGACGAAGCCGCGTCGCACGGCTTCGGGCTTCTGATCTGGGATGCCTATCGCCCGCAACGCGCCGTCGACGACTTCGTGCTGTGGTCGAGGCAGCCGGAGGACGGCCGCACCAAGCCGCGGCACTATCCGAACATCGAACGGGCCCAGATGTTCGACCTCGGATACGTGGCAGCGAAGTCCGGGCACAGCCGAGGCGGCACCGTCGACCTGACGCTCTATCGCAAGGCGACCGGCGAGTTGGCGGCGATGGGCGGCGACCACGACCTGATGGATTCGGTGTCGCATCACGGCGCCGACGGCATCCCGCAGGTCGAGGCTCAGAACCGGCTGCGGCTTCGCTCGATCATGGAGGAGAGCGGATTCCGTTCGTATCCGGCGGAGTGGTGGCATTACACGCTGCGGAACGAGCCGCATCCCGATACCTACTTCGACTTTCCGATCACCTAGGAAGCGGTGGCACCGAGGAAGCGGTGGGCACCGAGGAAGCGGTGGGCACCGAGCGAGCGGCCGGCGCTCAGGGAGCGGCCGGCAGTTCCACGGTGACGCGCAGACCGCCGGTCTCCACCGGCGAGAGGGTCAGTGTTCCGTCGTGCGCTTCGGCGATGCTCTTGGCGATCGCCAGTCCGAGGCCGACGCCCGCATGGTCGCTGCGGATGCGTCCGCTGCCGCGCTGGAACGGTTCCGTGAGTGTCGCCACCAATTGCGGCGAGAGCATTTCCCCGGTGTTCTCGACCGTGAGCACTGCCGACCCGGCGTCGGTGGCCGTCTGGACCTGAACAGTGCCGTGCTCCGGAACGTTGTGGACGATGGCGTTGTGCACGAGGTTCGTGGTCAGCTGCAGCACGAGCGAGTAGGAGCCGAGGGCGAACGCCGCTTCTCCTGACGTGTCGATGGCGATGCCGTTCTTCTCCGCGAGGGGAAACAGGGCTTCCGACGCGTCTTCCGCGACGAGCGACAGGTCGACCTTGCCGCGGGCGAAGGAGCGCTGCTCGGCGCGGCTGAGCAGGAGCAAGGCCTCTGTGAGTTCGATCGCCCTGACGTTGACGTTCCGAAGTCGCTCGAGGAGCTCGGCGGTGTCGCGGTTCGGATCGCTTCTCGCGACATCGAGCAGGGTCTGCGTGACCGCCAGGGGCGTGCGCAGCTCGTGGGACGCGTTCGCCGCAAACCGGCGCTGCTCGGCGTCGTGCGCCTCGATTCGAGCGAGCATGGCGTCGAAGCTGTCGGCGAGCTCGCGGAACTCGTCCGCCCGGCCCTCCAGTTCGATGCGATGCGAAAGGGATCCGTTGGCAGCCTTGCGCGTGGCATCCGTGATTCTGGTCAGCGGCGCGAGCATACGGCCTGCGAGCACCCACCCGCCCAGCAGACCGAAGAGCAGCAAAAAGACCAGAGCCCCCGCGGCCGGAGGAGCGAATGCCCGCCAGAGGTCGTAGCGGCCCGGCATGAAGAATCCGGGAATGCTGATCGCGTTCACTGGTACGTAGCGCAGGATGAACACCCACACCACTGCGAGCAGCAGGGCACCCGCGACGATGAGGAGCACCGCGTAGCTGAGGGTGAGTTTCAGACGAACGCTCACGCCGGGCTTCCTAGTCATGCTCGGCTCCCTCGCCAGCGGATGCCGGTCGCACGTCGATGCGGTACCCGACACCCGGCACCGTGGCGATCAGCCATGGTTCGCCGAGCCGCTTGCGCAGTGCCGAGACTGTGATGCGCACCGCATTCGTGAACGGATCGGCGTTCTCATCCCAGGCCCGTTCAAGCAGCTCCTCCGCGCTGACGACGCCACCACCGGCGGATGCGAGCACCTCGAGCACCGCGAACTGCTTTCTGGTGAGCGCGACGTACCTGCCGTCCCGGTAGACCTCGCGGCGGAACGGGTCCACGCGCAAGCCGGCGATCTCGAGCACGGGCGGCCGTTTGTGCACGCGCCTGCGGTCGAGCGCTCTGAGTCTCAGTACGAGCTCCCGCAGCTCGAACGGCTTGGTCAGGTAGTCGTCGGCGCCGAGCTCGAATCCGGATGCCTTGTCGTCGATGCGATCCGCCGCCGTCAGCATCAGAATCGGCATGCCGCTGTCTGAGGCCACGATGCTCTCGGCGACCTCGTCGCCGGAGGGCCCAGGGATGTCGCGATCGAGAACCGCGATGTCATAGGCGTTGATGCTCAGCAGCTCCAGAGCCGTGTCGCCGTCGCCCGCGATGTCGGCTGCGATCGCCTCCAGACGCAGCCCGTCGCGGATCGCCTCCGCCATATAAGGCTCGTCCTCGACCACCAAGACACGCACCCTCCCCATGCTAGGAGCCGGCACATATCGTCGGCCTATCGAAAACCGCAGTCGGCGCCGTCGCCGTCACCAGGGCGCTTCGGTCACCACCGGCCGTTCCTGGCTCGTGTCGTACACGCGGACCCACCTCGGTCGCACCACGACGAGCGACATGGTGTCGGATGCCGCGCGCGAGCCGGGCGACTGGCGCTCGTACTCCGCTGCGAACCGAGCGCGCGATTCGCCCTGCGTGACGGTCGCGTCGCCTTCGAGCTGCACTGTGACGGCGCCGTCGACTCCGACGACCAGAGCAATGCGCGGGTGCGCCAGCAGATTGGCCATCTTGCGGGTGCTGCTGAAACTGTTGAAGAGGATGGATCCGTCGTCGAGCGCCGCCAGGCCGACGAGTGCAGCTTCGGGATGCCCCTCCGGCGACACGGTCGCCACCACGCCGCGCCCGCACTCCCGGATGAACTGCGCGATCTCGCGTGGTGACTGAGGGTCGAGTGCCATGACGCCAACCTAACCACCTGAGCCAGCTGAGCACCCGAGCCAGCTGAGCACCCGAGCCGCCGGAGCTACCGGAGCCAACCAAACGACCCGCGCCAACCAAACGACCGTGCCAACCAAACGACCCGTGCCGCCGGGCCTGGCATTGACGCGAGATTCGAAGATGACAAGTCTCCTTGACTAGACCGCCATCCGCTCGTACCATCGAGACATGACAAGCGACCTTGACTCCGGCGGAGAATCCCCGACCGAACGGCGGCGCCGGCGCAGCTTCCGTGTGCGGCTCTGGGTGGGAACCGCCTGCTATCTGCTCGCGAGCTTCGCGCTCTTCGAATGGGGTCATGCGACCAGCCCGTGGCGTGTTGTCTGGGCGGTGCTGCCCCTGCTGTTCATGGTCTGGGTGATCGTCGTCATCGTGCTGCGTGTGCGCCGGCTGGACGAGTACCAGGTCAAATTGCTCTTCCCCGGGCTGGCGGTCGGCTTCACCGTGGCGATGTTCGCCGCCGTGACCTTGGGCACCCTCAGCGGAGCCGGCTTCGACGTACCGAACGCGGGCTGGCCTGTCGCCTTGATCGGGATCGTGGCCTGGGAGTTCACCAACCTCGTGACCGGGGCATCCAGAGCCTGATGCAGAATCTGATCCGTTCTGAACGCGAAGCGCGCGGGTGGACCCAGGCTGTGCTCGCCGAGCATCTGCAGGTGTCGCGCCAGACCGTCGTCGCCCTCGAGACGGGAAAGTACGATCCCTCACTCCCGCTCGCGTTCCGCATCGCCCACCTCTTCGACAAGCCCATCGAAGTCCTCTTCACACCTGCGCTCACGTCCTGAGCGCGGTGGAAGAGCTGGTCCGTCAGTGCGAGGAACGCCGGAACGGCTGAGGTCTGCTGCAAGCATCCGCGGCGCGACCTGACCCGTCATATGGAGAGCTCGGGCCCGACCTCGTTCCCGTTGTTGTGCTTGCGCGACATCACGGCGATCCCGATCGCACCGAGCAGGCAGTAGAGAGCGGGCATCAGGAAGACGAGTGGCAGGCCGACCACCCCGACGCCGAGACCGCCGGTCAGTCCGCCGAGAGCGCTGGCGATCGCGGTGGAGCTCATGAAGATCGCCGACGCGGTGGCGACCGCCTGCGAGAGGAGCCGTTGCGCGAGGATGATGCCGAGCGCGGCGAAAATCCCCCAGACGCCGCCCATGAGGACCTGGCCCGCGAACATCCCCACGACGTTGTCGGTGAGCGCGAAGCACAGGTAGGCGCCGACTCCGAACACGGCGCCGACCACCATCAGCCGCATCATGCCGGTGCGGCGGGCCACGATCACGCTGAGTGGCATGAGAAGCAGTTCGATGAGCGGCTGGATGCCGATCACGGCTCCGCTGACCACCGCAGGAAGGTGCATGTCGTCTCGCATGTAGATGGGCAGGTAGCCGTACTTGATGGGTTCGCCGGCATAGACCAGGATGTACAGCCCGGTGAACACGAGCAATGGCCACATCGCCTTCAATCCGGGACGCTGGTGGACCACGACAGGAGTCGTCGGAGTCGTCGGAGTCGTCGCCGTGCCCTCCGCTGCCGGTGGCGCGTCGCGCAGGAATCCGATCGGAATGATCTGCGCGAGATTGCAGGCCGCGATGACGAACAACATCGCGTGGTAGCCGAATGCGGATGCCAAGAAGGAACCGACGACCGGGCCGATCACCCACCCAGCCGTGACAGACATCCGCACGATCGCAACGATGCCTTCGCCATCCGGATGCCCCTTGGCATAGTCGTGAATGGCGGCGAACAGCTGCGACCCGGCAGCGCCGGCGAAACCGAGCACAACGGCACTGATCGCGAACGGCATCCAGATCTGAGTCGAGAACGCGATGCCGATCCAGCCGAGGAACCCCGCCAGGGCGCAGAGCCGGAACAGATTCAGTCGCTTGCCGGTGTGGTCCGATCGCGATCCGACGAGATAGCCGGCGATCGGTGCAGTGAGGTTGGTCAGGTAATAGAGGCCCGCCACCGTCAGGGATGCGTGCAGATCGTTGACCAGGAACGACGCGATCTGCGGCGCGGCAGCAGAGACGCCCAAGCTGGAGATGAAGACCGCGATCGTCGCCCCACGGAACATCGGTGACGACATCGTCGTGACGAACGACGATTGCTTCTTCTGGGTGGTTGGGGCAGCGGGCACCGGGCTCCTCGGCGCTGAGAACAGAATGGAAGACAGCTGGCCCACGGTGAGTCGAATCGATTCGAGCAGGAGCTGACTGGTCAATCATGGCACCGCGCGGAGCAAGCTCCAAGAAAATCTTTACAGCGTACGTTTTTCACGCACGCGACGAGTGTCCCCGGAGCATCTTGCGCATCAGAATCTCGCGCCCCGATCCGTCGCGGAGCAGATCGCCGAGTTCAGGTACCGGCTCGAACCCGTGACGCGAGTACAGGCCGATGGCGCGATCGTTCGCCGGCACGACGGCCAGCCACAGCTCATCAGCCCGACCGGATGCCCACCGCTCGATCGAATCGATGAGCCCGTCCCCGACGCCCGCACCACGTGCCGAGGGATCCACCCACATCGAGATCAGTTCGATCGTCCCGGCGCGTTCACCGGGCATCCCGCTTGCCATGCCGACCGGTGATTCGTCGAGGTAGGCGATGAGGTTCAGCGCCTGCGCGGTCTGCAGTCGCTGCCGCCAGCGCGATTCCGGCGCATCCCTCCAGTCGTCGTACGTCGAGCCGAAGGCGAAGGATGCCTCCCGCAGCGCACGCAGGCGAAGCGCTCGCCACGCCATCCAGTCGTCCGCGGAGACTGCCCTGATATCGATCATCCCCGCCAACATGCCACACTCCGTCGGGCCGCGTACGCGACAGCCGGGCGATGCGCCGGCTACCGCGCCGCGAGCAGCGCGAGTACCTCGGCCGTCGTGCCGAGCTCGCCCAGCTTCGGGAACTGGTGTGCGATCGACGCCTCGTGCGCCTCGGCGTTGTCGGACATCGCATCGGTGACGAAGGCCACGTGGTAGCCGAGCTCGTACGCCGAACGGGCGGTCGACTCGACACCCGAGGTGGTCGAGACGCCGGTCAGCACGATCTGCGTGGCGCCGACCGCCTTCAGCTGCGCGTCGAGATCGGTCGAGAGGAAGGCACCGAGGGTTCGCTTCGTGACGGTGATATCGCTCGGCTGCTGGTTGAGCTCCGGCACGAGCACCGTCGCCTCCGCCGGAAGCGTCTGCGCCCCCGACCGTCCGGAGGCCTTTCCGCGCTCGGTGCGGCCGGGCGCAGTGCCGGCGACATTCACCAGAACAACGGGAAGACCCTTGGCGCGGAACGCCTCGGCGAGCTTCGCGGAATTGCCGATGATGGTCTCCAGCGGGTGTGCAGTCGGATGGCCCAGGATGCCTGACTGCAGGTCGATCACGACGAGTGCCGGGGTCTGTTCGAGTTCGATGCTCACGCTGTTCTCCTTCGTGGGGCGCGTGCCGGTGATGCCGGAACGTTCTTGGACACAATAGTCGGTAGTGCCGATGATTTGCACAAGGTATGATTCCGTCATGGTGAGTCAGAGCCGACCGGCGCGCGATCCCGGCGACATGCTCGGATACCTCGTCAAGCACGTGCAACGTCGCCTCAGCGCGCAGGCCGACGCCGCGCTCGAACCACTCGGCATCGATCGCGCGGAATTCGGCGTCCTCTGGGTTCTCGCTCGAAGCGAGCCCCTGTCGCAGCAGGGGATCGCAGCGAATGCCGGCGTCGACGCAACGACCATGGTCGCCTTGATCGATGCGCTCGAGGCAAAGGGCATGCTCACCCGCCGGCCCGATCCAGGCGATCGCCGACGCAACCTCATCGAGCTCACCGCGGCGGGGCAAGCGACATGCCGTGAAGCTGAAGTCGCTCACACCGCCGCGGAAGAACAATTCCTCGCCCCTCTGAGCAGCACACAAGCCACGCAGTTCCGCCGCATGCTGCGAGCTCTTCTCGAGTCGGATGCCGCTCCGGGCCCGGGCTGACGGCTGCGCGTCACCCAGGCGCGGGCATCCTGCAACGCGAAATCGCTCAGCTGATGACCGTGAGCGGCCCTTCGTCCTCCGTGGGCGGCTCGAAGTGATCGAAGTACGCTGCGGCGAGTTCTTCGTCGAGCCGGTAGTCGTCCCCGCCTGCCGCGGCACGAGCGTGCACCCGGCCGAGCGCGACGTCGCGGGGCGTCGCCAGATAGACGGTCTCGGGCTCGACGCCCAGCGGGCGCAGCAGCTCGCGGTATTCGGTTCGTGCGCGCTTCGACCAGAACGAGAAGTCGAGCACCACATCGGCGCCGGCCGCCACCAGATCGAAGAGCCTCGAACGAAGGTGACCCTCGATCTCGCGGTGCAGTTCCGGCGGCAGAGGCATCTCGTGAATTCCGCGCTCCCACGCTTCCTGATCGAAGGAGAGGCGCGTCATGCCCTGCGCTTCCAGATGTCGGGCCACCGTGGACTTGCCCGCGCCCGCCGGACCGCACATCAGCACCACTCTGCTCATCGCGTCGACATCCTCTCAGCGACCGCTGCCATCGGGCGGGCTCTGATGAACGACGCGATAGTCGACGAGCAGATACCCGGCCGGTGAGCGCTCGCTCCGGATCGGCTCGAGCCGGATCGACGGAAGACCGTCGAGAAGCCGACGTCCACTGCCCGCAATCCTCGGGGCGATCACGAGCCTGAGTTCGTCGACGACATCGGCGGCGAGCAACGCCTGGGAGACCGAGATGCTCGCGTGCACGCCGACGTCGCCTCCACTCTGCTTCTTGAGATCGCGAACGAAGTCGACCAGCGTCCCGTTGATCGCGGTCGCGCTTGCCCATTCCCGGTCGAGCGGTGTGGATGTCACGACGTGCTTCGTGACCCCGTTGATGAATGTCGCAAAGGGCTCGGTCGTGCTGCTCGGCCAGTACTGCGCCCA
The DNA here is from genome assembly GCF_022761015.1 of Humibacter sp. RRB41. Lineage (GTDB taxonomy): Bacteria > Actinomycetota > Actinomycetes > Actinomycetales > Microbacteriaceae > Humibacter. The sequence goes on along the minus strand of NZ_JAKWJQ010000001.1, from coordinate 199,221 downwards.
CTCGTCGTAGCTGCGGCGGCCGAGGATGACGGCATCCTGCGACGAGATCACGCTGGCGAGGTTGGCATCCATCGCGTCGTCCCAATCGAGGACGAACTCATCCGGATCTTCGGCGACCCCGTCGAGGGACATCAACTCGTACACGACGATCTTTCCCATGCCACTCATGCTGCGCCTTCATCGACGATCCCGCACGATCGGATTCACGGGGAGACCAAGCCGACGCTGCGCGAACGCCCCGACCACGTCGAGCGCTTCCGAGGCACGAGCGAGCCCACTACGGCCTGGGAAGACGTGCGGCATGCCGGCGCCGACCACGAGATCCACGTCCACATCGGCAGCCGCGGCACGCGCCACGAGAGCGAGAGCGTCGTCGAGCAACAGCTCGTGCGTGCCCGCCACGACGAGCAGCGGCGGCAGCCCGCGCAGGTCTGCGTGGAGCGGGCTCACTCGCGGGTCATCGAGCGGCACACCATCGGCATACGCACCGAACACCTCGGAGAGAAGGGCCGGCGTGAGGGCATCGTCGACATCGACCTTCGTACGGTGACTCGCTCCCGTCATCGCCAAGTCGGTCGGCGGCGAGTACAGCACCACGCCGCGTGGAAGCGGCAGCCCTGCGTCACGTGCCGCGAGTGCCAGGCCGAGTGCGAGTCCAGCGCCCGCGGACTCGCCACCGATGATCAGCTCATCGGCCGGCACTTCCTCGAGCACAGCGCGGTAGGCCGCGAGCGCGTCGTTGGGGGCCGCGGGGAACGGATGCTCGGGGGCGAGCCGGTACTCCACGCTCCGTACTCGCATCTTCGTCGCACGTGCCGTCGCCGCGGCCTTTCCGATCGTGACGTCGGGCGTCCCCGCGACGAATCCGCCGCCGTGGAACCAAAGCAGAGTCCCGCGAGGCTCGACACCCTCGATCGTGATGTCGAGCACCGGGACGCCCGCCAACCGGCTGGTCGATCGACGTACCCCGTCCGGTACGGGTCGCGACCCCATCACTTCGTCGAGTGCTGCGCGGATCCCGAGGAGACGGGCGTGCGATTCGCTTTGGACGTACGGCTCGGTGTTCGTGTCGTCTGCGGTGGTGCGTTCTGTAGTCATGTACCGTGATTACATGTTTCCCGCGATTATTATTCCCAGGAATGTAAATTGAGTACGGCGGATCTTCCGCTGCTGCTCTCGCGGCTCATCGCCGTGCAGGTCGAGCTCTTCGACGCGGCCGACACCCGGCTGCGCGCGGAGGCCGGGATGCCGCTCGTCACCCTGCTTCCACTTCGAATCGTCCGCGCGACACCGGGATGCCGCGTGCAGGAGCTCGCCGCAGGGCTCGGCCTGAGCGTCGGGGGAGCGAGCAAGTCGGCCGACCGCCTCGAGCGGCGCGGATGGCTGACGCGAGTCGCACATCCGTCCGATCGTCGCTCTCTGCTGCTCGAACTCACGGATGAGGGGCTCGCCGCCGCGGCTACCGGCGACGAGATCGTCGAAGGTGTCATGCGCGAGCTGGTGGTCCCCGTGATCGGCGAGGTCGAGGCCGAGCGCCTGTCATCGAATCTCGAGCGGTTGCGTCGCACCACCGTCTAGCGATTCTCTTGCGGTCGAACTGTCGCGCAACGCTACTCTGACCGTAGACGCGGGGGCAGGGGCGACCATGGCGGAAGCGGGCGATGATGCATCGGGCACGGCGGAGCCGGGGGACTCGCCGCAGCACGGTCCGGCTCCTGATCGTGGCAAGAAAGCCAAAACACCCCGAGCCATCCGGCCCCCGTCGCTCGCAGACGCACTGATCCCGCTGATCTGTCTCGCGATCCTGATCGCCGGAAGCCTGGCGCTCTTCGGACTCGACGCGTTGGACGGTCCAATCCAGGTGGCCCTGATCCTCTGCGTCATGATCACAGCGCTGATCGCGCTCAAGAACGGCCATTCGTGGAGCCGGGTCGAGCACGCCGGGCAAACCGCGCTGTCGTCGTTGACGAGCGCGATCTTCATCCTGCTGGCAGTCGGGGCCCTGATCGGCACGTGGAATCTCTCCGGCACCATTCCGACGCTCGTGTACTACGGCATTCAGGTGCTGTCGGCCTCCTGGTACTACGCGGCATGCGCGCTGATCTGCGGAATCATCGCGCTGTGCATCGGCAGCTCGTGGACCACGGCCGCCACGATCGGCGTCGGCATGGTGGGCATCGCGGGGATGCTCGGCGTCTCGACCGCGATCACCGCGGGCGCCGTGATCTCGGGCGCGTACCTCGGCGACAAGCTGTCTCCACTGTCGGAGACCTCGATCCTCACCGCTCAGATGGTGAAGGTCGACATCTACAAACACATCCGGGCCCAGGCATGGACGTCGATTCCCGCCTTCGCCATCGCGTTCGTCGCGCTTCTCGTCATCGGATTCGCCGGAGCGCCTGCCGTGCATGCACCGCTCTCCGAAGAGGTCGAGCTCGCCAGCCTGAACGGCATCTACTGGATCACCCCGCTCAACCTCCTGCCGCTCCTTCTGTTGATCGTGCTCTCGATGCGCAAGGTGCCGGCACAACTCGCGTTGATGACATCCGCCGTCTTCGCCGGCATCCTCGGCGCATTCACCCAACCGTCGGTTATGCACGATTTCGTCACGGGCTCGGGGCAGGGCCCGGTGCTCGGTTCCATCAAGGGCATCTGGCTCGCGATGGCGAACGGGTTCCGTATCGATACGCCGTTCGCGGACATCAATCGGCTCCTGAGCCGGGGCGGCATGGAGAGCATGCTGCTCACGATCCTGCTCATCATCGGCGCCGTCACGCTCGGTGCGATGCTCGAGGAGTTCGGACTCATCTCCAGAATCCTCAACCCGGTCATCGCGGCGGCGAAGTCTCGCGGCGCTCTCTACCTCACGGTGTTCGGCACCGGATTGGGTCTCAACCTCGTCGCCGGCGACCAGTACATCGCCCTCGTCCTGCCGGCGCGGATTTTCCGGATGGAGTTCGAACAACGGGGTCTCGCACCGACGAACCTCTCCCGGCTGGCCGCCGACAGCGGTACAGTGACGTCCCCGCTCGTGCCGTGGAACTCGTGCGGCGCCTTCATGAGCGCTGTCCTCGGCGTGGCGACACCGCTCTACCTTCCGTTCGCCATCTTCAACTATGCGAGTCCGATTCTCAGCGTGCTCTACGGCGTGACCGGTTTCAGAATCGAGAAGCTGCCTGAGGCCGCGACGGATGCCGCAACAGCAGCCGACGCCGACCCTCCCGTCTGACTCACGCCCGGCGCCGGCCCCGAGTGAGCTGTCGTCTCAGAAGTCCACAGCATCACGAGAGATCGGACACGTCATGCAGTGGCCGCCACCGCGTCCGCGTCCCAGTTCAGCGCCGACGATCGTGATTACCTCGACGCCCGCTTTGCGAAGTTCCGTGTTGATGTGGGTGTTCCGGTCATAGGTGAAGACGACACCCGGTTCGACCGCGACGGCGTTGTTGCCGCTGTCCCACTGCTGACGTTCTCCGGAGTACCAGCCACCGCCGGGCTCGATGGCGCGCAGGGCGGGCAGGCCGAGCGCATCCTTCACGACGTCGAGGAACGCGTCCTTCTCGTCGGTGACCTCAACCGTGCCGTCGTCCGCCGGGCGCAGCGAGAACGCGTGGATGCCGTCGACGATGTCGGGGTAGTACGTCACGAGATCGCGGTCGGCGAAGGTCATCACCGTGTCGAGGTGCATCGCAGCACGCAGCTTGGGCATGCCCGCGACGACCACCCGCGTGGCGGTACCCGACTCGAAGAGCTTCGCAGCGACCTGCGTGATGGCCTGACGGGAGGAGCGTTCGCTCATGCCCATCAGCACGGCGCCGTTGCCGACCGGCATGATGTCGCCGCCCTCGAAGGTGGCCTGACCCCAGTCCTGCTCCGGGTCGCCCCACCACACGGTGTTGCCGGTGTAGCCGGGGTGGAAATCGTAGATGGCCTTCATCAGCAGCGTCTCGTCGTGTCGTGCCGGCCAGTACAACGGGTTGAGCGTGAGACCGCCGTAGATCCAGCACGTGGTGTCACGGGTATACAGCGTGTTGGGCAAGGGCGGCAGCAGATATTCGTTGACGCCCGTGGACTCGCGGGCCAGAGCGACATAACCGGGTCGGAAGTCATCCGGTAATTCACGCGTCGAGAGTCCGCCGATGAGATATTCGGCCAGAACGGCGTTGTCGAGCGACTCGAGAAAAGAACGAGTATCGGCCAGAAGCCCGAGCCCGACCTCGTTCGCGGTCACCTTGCGGTCGAGGATCCACTCCTTCGCTCCTGGCACGCCGAGCGTCTGCGCGAGCAGGTCGTGCAACTCGACGACGTCGACACCGCGGGCCTGCATCTTGCTCACGAAATCGGCATGATCCCGTTTCGCGTTCTGCACCCACATCAGATCATCGAACAGCAGGTCGTGATTGTTCGTCGGGGTCAAGCGTTCGTGGGCGAGCCCAGGGCGGCACACAAGCACCTTGTTGAGCTTGCCCACTTCGGAGTACACGCCGTATGGCTGGTTCGGCATCGGGGATCCTCGGTTCTCTGTCTCGGTTCCGGTCGGTTGGTCAAGTACACCGCGAGGGCGCCACGCGTCAGTGGTCCAGCGTCGGTCAGTGCTCCAGGTAGTCGACGGGCGCCGGCGGAGCGATCTCCACGACCCCTGTCGCGAGCAGAACGATGCCCACGATCGCGAACACCACGAGCACGATGAACACGACCCAGCCTGGTCGCGTGAAGATCCTCACGCGCTCCCCGGGCAGCGCCGACGCCTGTCGCTCCCGTCGGGCGAAGTAGTACAGCACCGTCGCCGGCGCGAGCAGGATGCCCGAGAGGATCATGAACACGTACCCTGCCGCCCACATCAGGAACAGCGTGTACACGGTCGAGATGATGGCGATCACGAGCTCGCCGACTCGGCGGCCGGGTTTGTCGCGCGCGTATCCGTCGCGCTGAAGTGCGATCTTCACCGCGTATCCACTCGCCAGCGCGTAGGGCACCAGGGAAAGCGCGGCCGTGAGGTCGAGCGTGAAGTCCAGGGCGTTGTGCAGGAACTGCACGACGAACAGGATGATGGTGACCAGGATCGACGTCCACAACACCGCGTTCGCGGGCGCGTCGTGTTTGTTCAGCCGACCGAAGTACTTCGGCATGTCCTTGTCGCTCGCTGCGGCGAACACCACGTCGGCGGCAAGCAGCTGCCACGCGAGATAGGCGCCGAGAACGGAGATGATGAGGCCCACGCGAATGAACGCGCCGCCCCACGGGCCGACGGCCGCTTCGAGCACGCTTCCCACTGAGGGCTGCGGCAGCTGAGCGATCTCGGCTTTCGGGAGGATGCCGTACGACAGGATCGAGATCGAGGCGAACAGCGCCAGCACGGACAAGAACCCGATGACCGTCGCCTTACCGACATCCGACCGCTTCTTCGCGTGGCGAGAGTACACGCTCGCACCTTCGACGCCCAGGAAGACGAAGACGGTGATCAGCATGGTGCCCTGAACCTGGCTGAAGAGGCTGTCACCGCCCGGCAAGTCGTATCCGCCTGTCAGGTTGTCGACGAACACCTGGGGGTGGAAGAAGAAGATCACCAGGACGAGGAACAAGGCGAGCGGCACGAGCTTCGCCACCGTGACGATGGCGTTGATCGCCGCGGCCTCCTTCACGCCGCGAACGATCAAGAGGTAGAACGCCCACACCGCGACCGCCGAAATGGCGAACGCCGGCCACGTGTCGCCATCGCCGAGCACCGGCTTCAGTCCCGGGAAGAGCTGACTGACCGTCGTCATGATGAGGATCCAGTAGAAGGCGTTGCCGGCACACGCCGACCCCCAGTAGCCGACCGCCGACAGGAACCCGGGATACACCCCGAACCCCTCGCGCGCGTAGACGTAGACGCCGTTGTCGAGCTTCGGCTTGCGGTTCGCGAGGTTCTGGAAGACCAGGGCCAGCATCAGCATGCCGACGCCGGCGACGGCCCACGCGACCAGCGCGCCGACCACACCCGTCTCCCGGGCGAATCTCGACGGAAGGTTGAACACCCCCGCACCGACCATCGAACCCACGACCATGGCGGTCAGGGCGGGAAGGCCCAGCTTGCTTGACTTCGTTACTGTGGCCGTCTCCGTCGACATCGGTGGGAGTCTCCCTCAAAGCTAGGTGGAGCCGTGATCGTCGCTTTTCATCCTTATCCTGGCCCCGGCGCGCGCACCACTGGGGAGGAAAAATGAACATCACCCGTTTTGCGTCTTCGCTCTCCTACGGCGACATCGGTCCGGATGCGTCTACTGCGCAGGCCAGTAGCGTGAGCGTCATGATTGCCGAACCGTTCCGCATCGACGTGCCCGACGAAGTCCTCACAGACCTACGCGACCGCTTGTCGCGCACCCGTTACGCCGCTCCGCTCGGCGGCGGCTGGTCGGCCGGCATCGACTCGAGCACGCTGCACGAACTCGTCCGCGCCTGGCTCAACGACTTCGACTGGCGGGCGCAGGAAGCCCACCTGAACTCCTACGACCAGTTCGTGGCGCAGGTGAATGAGCACAGCATCCACTTCGTCAAGATCGCCGCGGCGGGCTCTGCGGAGTTGCGCGTTCCCATCCTGTTGCTGCACGGATGGCCGAGCTCCTTCATCGAGTATCTTCCGCTCGGCGACCGGCTGGCGAACCCGGCCGCGTTCGGTTCCGATTCGCACATCGCCTTCGATGTCATCATCCCGTCGTTGCCCGGCTTCGTCTTCTCAGAGCTGCCCGATCCGCCGCTCACCCGCCAGGCGATCGCCGACGATCTGCACGAGCTGATGACCGCGGTTCTCGGCTACGACCGTTACGCCGCATTCGGGGGAGACATCGGCGGCGCCGCGGCAACGTGGCTCGGCGTCGACCATGCCGACCGGATGCTCGGGGTGCAGCTGCTGAACGCCCCATTCCCGTCTGACACATCTTCGGTCACTCCCGAGGAACGGGCCTATCTGGATGCCGTCGACACGTACGACGTCGGCGACGGCGGCTACAGCGAGATCATGTCGACCAGGCCTGACACGATCGCAGCGGCCCTCGTCGACTCGCCTGCCGGGCTGCTCGCCTGGATCGTCGACAAGTGGCACGACTGGGTGGACGGCGACCTCGATCAGGTGATCGAGCGTGACGCTCTGCTCACCCTCGCCACGCTGTACTGGGTCACGGAATCGATCGGCACCTCGTTCCGCCAATACTTCGACTACGAGTCGAACCCGCCGCGGCCGCCCATCCGTGCACCGCTCGGCGTGTACTTGAACCGGGAACCCGTGATGCAGGGATTCCCACGATCCCTCGCCGAGCGTGCCGCACGCGACCTGCGCGAGTTCGTCGAAGCACCGGCGGGAGGGCATTTCCTGGGGCTGGAGCGGCCGGAGGAAGCGGCCGACGCCATCCGCGGGTTCGTCGCATCCCTCAGCTGACGGACTCACACCCGCAGGGTCAGGAAGTGACCTCGACGGCGAGCGCGGAGATCCGGTCCTCGAGTTCCTCCTCGTGCCCCGTGATCGTGACGACGGCGTCGCCGTTGATGACGACGAACTGGCCGTACCGACCTTCGAAGCGCCAGGCGTCTCCCGGACCGGCCCAGGTGGCGATCCCGTAGCGGTCCATCGGTGCCGGGTTTCCGGTTTCGACCAAGGACGCGTGCATCGCGTCCACCCATCCGGCGCTCACAAGACAGCGGCCGTGCCACGTGCCGCGGTCGAGGAGCAGGTCTCCGATGCGTGCCAGCTCATCGGTGCGCAGCTCGAGACCGGTGCCGCCGATGATCCAGCCGAGTGGACAGCGATGCCACTGCGGATTATCGATCTCGAGAGGATCGAAGAGCCGGGGGAGCAGCCAGTCGCGCACGTCGCCCACGACCGATCCGAGCATCCGCATGGCCACGTAGGTGCTCGCGTCCGAGTATTGGAATCGCCCACGGACCGAAGGGCGCGACAGCATCTCGGCCGCGAGGTCGGGCCAGACCACCGGTTCGTGACCGAACCATCGGAAGTCGATGCCACTGCTCATCGTGAGAAAGTCGCGCAAGGACGCATCAGGGACACCTTCGCCGAGGGGGATGCCTGTGAAGACCTCTCCGACTGTCAGGTCGAGCGAGATGAGTCCCTCGTCGATCGCGATCCCGGTCGCGATAGCGCTGACACCCTTCGACACCGAATAAAGGTTCTCTCGATCGTCACTGCGCCATCGGCGCGAGACCGACTCGTCGCCGATCCGGATGCGCACGCCGTAGACGCCCAGCCCTTCAGAATCGACGGCGGCCGAAAATCGCTCGAGAGCCGATTCAGCGGAGGCCACGTGTTCCCCTTTCGATCGCACGATGGAACAAGGGCGAGCTTAGGATGCCTCGCCCGCGCGTGACGAGAGCGGCCTCGCTCGATGTGCGCGCCGCATCCGACCGCATACGCGTCCCGCAACCAGCCCACGAACACCGATGTCGCCCTTGGGTCGGGCTCCCACGAACCCTCGTCGCAACCCCTTGAAGGTGACCGGGCCCGACTACTGTCGAGCGCAGAAGGCGTGAGGGAGTGGACTGATGGGCGAGGCGCACAGTCAGGCCCGTCGCTCGTCATTCGCCCGTTATTGGACGGCTGCCACGATCAGTTCCTTCGGCACGGCCGTGACAACGGTTGCGATGCCCGTGCTGGTCGTACAGCTGCTGGATGCGACCCCGTTCGAGGTCGGCGTTGTGAACGCGGCGCAGTTCGTACCGTATGCGCTGCTGGGGCTCCTCGCTGGCGTGTACACGGATCGGTGGCGTCGCAAGCCCATCCTCGTGTGGGCAAGTGTCGGGCGTGCTCTTTCGCTGGGTGCGATTACGGTTCTGTGGCTGCTCGGCATCCTGCAGATCTGGATGCTGGTCGTCGCCCTTCTGCTGTTCGGTTCGTTCTCCGTCTTCGGGTTCGCCGCGACCCAATCGCTGCTTCCCCGCCTGGTGCCGCGTGCGCGGCTGCTGTCGGCCAACGCACGCCTCGATCAAACGGACGCGGCCGCCCAAACCCTCGGCCCGGCACTCGGCGGTGGGCTCGTCGGCCTGCTCGGCGCGCCCGTGGCGATCGTCGTCGACTCGATCAGCTACCTCGTCGACGCGGTGCTCAATGCGGGCATCCGTGTGGACGAGCACCGACCGTCCTCCCGCACTCGGAATCTCGGCAAAGAGATCCGTGAGGGTCTCGCGTGGACATACCGTCACCGCACGCTTGGCCCGTTGGCGGTGTCGACGCACATCTGGTTCATCGCCAACGGCGCAGCGATGACGGTGCTGTCGCTCCTCGCCCTCAGGTCCCTCGGGTTCTCGGCTTACGCGTTCGGACTGTTGTTGACGGTCTTCGGCATCACCAGCCTGATCGGTGCGTCTCTCGCGCCACGGTTCGGTGCGCGACTCGGACCGGGACGCGTGATAGTCATCACGCGCGTGGCCTACCCGATCGTCTGGATTCTCGTGGCGATAGCCCCTCCAACGGTCGTCGGCGGGGTCCTCCTGTTCGTCGCGCTGGCCCTCCAGGGGCTCGCCATGGGCACAGAGAACTCACCCGAGCAGGTTCTGTGGCAGACACTCACGCCAGACGAACTCCTCGGCCGCACCAACGCAACCAGACGCTCGGCCAATCGAACCCTGGCTGCGATCGGAGCCCTCGCCGGTGGCTTCCTCGTCGGGCTGATCGGTCCCCGACTCACGCTCGTCGGAATGATCCTCGTCTTCGCGGTCGCCGCGCTCACCGCGGTGCTGTCGCCACTACGCGAAGCACGCCCGGCTAGTCGACCGCCGACTACGCGCGAACAGCCCGGTCGCTAGAGTCTTCGGATGGCGCACCGCACCCTCCTGCCGCGATCATCGCCGGCCGCCGTGGGAGTCTCCTCTCGTGCGATCGGTGCACTTCTGGACAGGCTCGGCGAGCGCTCGATCGAGTGTCACTCGCTCATGGTCGTGCGCGGCGGACGCGTCATCGCCGAGGGCTGGTGGGCGCCGTACTCGGCGGAACGCCCCCACCTGCTGTACTCGCTGACGAAGTCGTTCACGTCGATCGCTGTCGGGCTGGCCGTCGCCGACGGCGTGCTGTCGCTCGAGGACCGCGTGGTGGATCTGCTGCCGGACCATGTGCCCGGCGACGTGTCGGACCAGGGTCGTCGCATCACGGTCCACCATCTGCTCTCGATGACGGCAGGGCACCCGACAGACAGCCTCGAAGAGGCCTGGCAACTGGAACCGAACGACCTGGTCAAGGGCTTCCTGCGGATGCCAGTGGCCACGGCAGAGGGAACGCGTCACACCTACGACAACGCGACGACGTTCATCCTGGCCCGGATGGTGGAACGTGCCACCGGCCGCAATCTTCCGGAGTTCCTCGACGAACGGCTCTTCCACCCCATGGGCATCGAGGATGCCGAATGGGACCGAGTGGGCAACGGTGCCGCGTTCGGATTCCACGGGCTGCACCTCAGGTCCGAGGCGGTCGCCGCGTTCGGTGAACTGCTGCTGCGTGGCGGTCGCTGGGGCGACCAACAGCTGGTTCCGCGTGACTGGGTCGAGCTTGCGACCAGCAAGCGAATCGACAGCCGACACTATGCGGAAGGTGCTGACGGTGCCGATTTCCTCTGTGGTTACGGCTATCAGTTCTGGATGTCGCGCCACGGCTTCCACGGCAGTGGCGCGTTCGGACAGCACTGCGTGGTCGTCCCCACCCATGATCTCGTGGTGGTCGTGACCTCGGCCCAGCGCGAGGTTAGACAGGCGCAGGACGTGCTCGACGCCATCTGGGAGTGCCTGCTTCCCGGCATCGAGCACGCGGACAGTGCGCGCGACGACGGGTCCCTGGCGGTGCGGATGCGCAGCCTGTGTCTGCCGCTGGTGCAGGGCTCGGCTGGACCGCTGCGATCCTTCGCCGCAAGGCTTGACGCGTCGGCCCAGGATTCCGCCCTGCCTGATGGCACCCCAGTACTGCTTGAGCACATCGACGGCGGCTGGCTGCTGCGTTTCGAGGGCCTCTTCGCTGTCGAGATCGGCCATGAGAGATGGAGGGAAAGCTCGCCTCTCAGCCGCCCGGTCTGCGCGAGCGGCGGCTGGCGGGGGGACGTGTTCGCCGCAGACCTCTACATCATCACCAGCCCGCACCACGTGCGGCTCGTACTGGATGCCGACGCGCAGACTGCGGTCGCGACCTGGACCACGGTCCCCCTCACCGGTCCCGACCTTCTCGTGCACCTGCGTTCACCACTGATGACCCGACCTGACGTCGAGCTCAGCGCGGTCGGACCGCAACCGCCGACGTTGGTATACACGTCAGCGTTCGGAGGACCCCGCCGCCCGTACGAGTCCTGAGCCCAGCGGCAAGAGACTGTGACGCATGCCGTTGCGGTCGCGAGTCGAGGTGATCAGGCCGACCGATCGCAGAGTCGAGGCGTGCTCACTCGCTGACGCCACTGATATGCCGAGGCTGGCAGCCAGCTCGGTCGTCGTCAGATCCGGCCGGAACCCGATCGCGACGAGAACGCGGGCCCTGGTCCAGCCCAACAACCTCACCAATCGTGGACTTGTGGCGGCGTCCGACGAGTCGAGAGGAGGACTTGCGCAGATCGGATATCCGATCGTCACCGGCTCCCAGGGATTGATCATCGTGGTCACCGTGCGCATGCGCCCGATCCCGGGAACCAGCACGATCCCTTGGCCGTGTCGCTCATACTCGCCGTCGTAGCTGTTGCCGCTGATCGTGAGCACTGGCCGTCGCCAGTGGACCGAAGGATGAATCGTCGACAGCACGTAATCGAGGCCGTGATCTTCTAGCTCCTGGCGGCGGCGATCAGCCTCCGCGCGCAACCTTCGGTGCGCGTCGCCCCACGAATCGCCGTACGCGGCACGATGGAACGCCAACACAGCATGAATGACGCGAGCACCTACTTGCCGGTCCCCGGCGACGAGCGCATCGACGATCTCGCTGCGGCCGGCGAACGGCTCGAGGTGCCGCGAGTCCCGAGCCACGCGCCAGGCTGGTGCGGACATCGCCAGGTCCAACTCGTCGCCGATGGAATTGTCGTCGCTCATCGGTGACGGAGTCAGGAAATCGGGCACATGGAATCCGTCGAGTTCCAACAGCCGTGCCAACGGCGCACCCGGTCTGCCCGCGCGCCGTACAAGCCGCGACCGCTCGGCATGAACCACGGCCGGCTCGCTCGACCCAGCCGCCAATGCCTCTGTGATGGTCTGGAACAGAGGGGAGACACTGATGCGGATCGCATCCAGGTCCGAAGAGGAGAACAAGATTCTGAGCATCGAAAGTCCGATCGCTAACGAATCACGAGCAGCCTAGCGAGACCGTTATCGGATGTCATTCGGCCTGGCCCGAAACAACTGGCGGCTCCGCCTGACCACTGGTTCTCTTGGAGGGTGTTCAGCTCGCAAGTCTGACCGATCAGGGAGCATCAACAATGGGTCGATTCGTCAACTCCACGTACATCACGCTCGACGGCGTCATCGAGAATCCGCAGGACTGGCCGTCGCTCGGCAGCTTCTCCGAGAGTGGGAATCGCATCCAGACCGAGTTGCTGCTCGCGAGTGACGCCGTCCTCATGGGACGACGGACGTACGACGGCTTCCTTCCCGTGTGGCCCACGATGTCGGGCGACCCGTACAGCGACCGCATCAACGCGATGCCGAAGTATGTCGCCTCCAGATCCCTCACCAACCCGAGCTGGAACAACACGACAGTGATCGAGAGAGACCTCGTCGACCGGGTGGCCGAGCTCAAACGTCAGACAACCGGCAATATCGTCCAATACGGCTTCGGCGACGTCTCGCGCGAGTTGCTGCGCGCCGGACTGATCGACGAACTGCGGCTGTGGTTGCACCCGTTCTTCGTCGGAACCGGCGGTACTGACTCACTGATCTACCGAGACTCACTCGCCGCCACCTTCGAGCTCACTGACACCACACGCCTGGACTCCGGCATCGTCATTCTCAGCTATTCGAGAGCGGCGACCCACGACGAGCCATGAGTACCTCGACCGGGCTATCTTTGTCGCCGTGAGCGATGACCCCTGGGCCAGCACGAGCCTGGCGAATCTGTTCGTGGATGAGACGTATGCCTCTGTGAAGGGATACGTGCGCACCTACGTGCTGCACCACCACCTGTTAGAGCATCTGCCGAAGCCGCCGGCCAAACTGCTCGATGTCGGCGGCGGTGCGGGCAACCAGTCATTCCCGCTCGCCCAGGCCGGGTACGACGTCACGATCCTCGACCCATCCTCGGCGATGCTGGACAAGGCACGGCAACGCCTCGAGCTCTTGCCCGTCGACGCGCAGCAGCGGGTGACGCTGCTTCAGGCCGACGGCGAGCACGCGTACGAAGCTGTGGTGGGCCAACGATTCGCCGGCGTCCTGTGCCACGGGGTGCTCGGGTACCTGGAGGATCCCGAGCCGTTGATCGCAGAGCTGTGCCGGTGCGCCGAGCCCGGCGGCATCGTCTCGATCATGACCGGCAACGCCAACGCCATGGCAGTCCAACCCGCACTCGAAAGACGGTGGGCTGACGCGCTGGCATCCTTCGACGTCCGCACCGGGATCGGCGTGCTCGGAGTTCGCGGACGCGCAGACACAGCGGAAGAACTCAGTGAGATGATCGCACGTCACGGGGTCGATCCGGAGCGCTGGTACGGAACGTGGCTGTTCGTCGATTGGCTCGAACTCGGCGGAACCAAGCTGGACCCGACCGACACGACAGAAATCGCGGCCATCGCCGCCGTCGAGCTCGAAGCAAGCCGACGCGATCCGTATCGCCAAGTCAGCCGCGCCTTCCACCTCATCGGTCGGAAGATCCGGGATTCCTGAATCTCGGGTCGGCGGTGGGGCACTACTACCAGGGAAGATGCCGAATTCCTACACGTGGGCGCACCGTGACTCACGTGCGGATGGGCTGCTTGGGTTGAGCCGATATGGAGAGGTGCCGGAGCCGTGGGGGAATCGCCGGGAGGTTACGAACGCATGGTGATGATGGTCTTGCCCTTGTGTCGCTGGGTTGGGTTCAGTGCCGCGAGGGCGTCATCGAGGGTGCTCACCGTGCCGATGTTCGTGCGGAGGCGGCCGTCGCGCGCCCGCTGCGCGATCTCGGCCAGTTGAGCACGGTCTGACTCGACAACGAAGTCGATGGTCCGTCCGTTTTCGGGCCGATGCTCGGTCGGGCCGACGATCGTGACGAGCGTTCCGCCCGCTCGGATGACGTCGGCCGACTGCGCCTGGACGTCGCCGCCGATGACGTCGAATACCAGGTCGACTTGCCCGACGTCCTTGAGGTCGTCGCTGCCGAGGTCGAGGAACTCGTTGGCGCCGAAGTCCAACGCAGCCTGACGGTCGGTGGCTCGGCCGGTGCCGATCACGTAGGCACCGAACTCGCGAGCGAGCTGAGTCACTGCCGATCCAACTGCGCCGGCCGCGCCGTGAGCGATGACCGTCTGTCCTGACCGAAGGTGTCCGTGTTGGAGGAGTCCTTGCCATGCGGTGAGGCCGGAGATGGGAAGGCTCGCACCCGCCACGAAGTCCATATCACCGGGCAACGGGGCGAGATTACGCGACTCCACCGCCGTGTATTCGGCCAAGGTGCCGTCGCGATGCCAGTCAGTGATCCCGAACACACGCTGTCCCAGGGACAGTCCGGTGGTGCCATAGCCCAATCCGGACACCACTCCAGCGAACTCGTGGCCGATCACCGCCGAAGTGCGGTCGTGGCCGGCGCGATCAACCCAGGTAGAGGGCCACTCCCACTCGGCCGGGACGAATCCCGACGCATGTACCTCCACGACGACGTCGTTGATCGCCGGTTCCGGCTCAGGCAGTTCCGCCAGCGTCAGTCCGGCGGCTTCGGCGGTGTGGTCCGTCGCAATGATCGCCTTCATCAGTTCCTCCTCATGTCAATGCGCGAGATCGGTGTTCGAGAGCAGTTGCAGATGGGCCAGCGACACGTCGACCGCGGCCGCCATGGGAGCCACATCACCGGCGGTCTGCGCGAGCAAGTACCCGCCCTGCACTGCCGCCACCAGACCGGTCGCGAGCTGTGCGACATCGGCATCCGCGGGGATCAACTCGTTGCTCTGGAAGCGGCGGAGGACATCCTCGAAGAGCTCCCCCCACGTCGTGAACAGTGCCTGAAGCTGTGCGCGCGCAACCACGTCATGATCTGAAACCTCGTTCGCGAGTGAGCCCAGCGCGCATCCGTACCGGCCCTGCTCGAGCGCGTTGTTGGCGATGAGCCCATCACGCCAGCGTTTCAGTCCCGCGAACGACTTGACCTTGCCTAGGCGTTCGCGCTCCCCGCCGACGGTGCGCTCACCCACGTACTCGATGACAGCACGCACCAGTGCCGCTTTATCGGCGAAGTGGCTGTAAAGCTGCGACTTGCTCACACCGCTGGCACGGACGATGTCGTCCAGAGTTGTTCCGCCAACTCCTCGCACGCGCATAAGTTCGGCGGCCGTCGAGACAATGCGGCCCCGCGTTTGAACTCCACGCGCGGTCCGTTGCGCGGGCTGTGCTGCGGTCGTCAGAATTTCTTCCACGCACCCATTGTACGCACACAATGGACTATATCGTCCATTTAGAAGACGAGGAGATCGATATGACAACAGACCGACGAGACGAAGCCCCCGATCAGAACGAACCCCTTCAGCACAGCCAGAAGGACTCGAAGGTCGAGGGAGCTGTGGAGTGGCTCGACGAGAGACTCCGTGGAACGCGGGATCACCACGCTTCTCCTGCCGCGACCGACATCACCGAACGACGAACGCTTTGACGCTGTACTTCAGCTCGCGATCTGAGCTCCCCAGGCCAGCCGTCACCCGGCCGCCGTGTAAGGAGTCCGGCATACGACGACGCTCTGCTGAGCGCCTTTGTCGCGGGATGAGCAAGCGCGCCAAACAGCTCGGGATCCGTTCGCTGTCAGGCCGATTCTCTTGCACGACAACACCCATCATCGAGCGGGAATCGATCGTTCGCGAGGTT
Organism: Humibacter sp. RRB41; assembly: GCF_022761015.1. Taxonomy (GTDB): domain Bacteria; phylum Actinomycetota; class Actinomycetes; order Actinomycetales; family Microbacteriaceae; genus Humibacter. The sequence goes on along the minus strand of NZ_JAKWJQ010000001.1, from coordinate 183,240 downwards.
GGCTGCATTCGCCGTCGGTGACCACCTCTACCATTCACACATGCAGACGGACGCTTTGGACAGCGGTACGCACCTCGATGAGCAGCGGCAGGCCCACCTACGCAGGCGCTTGACGCACAACCTCATGGCATGGTTGACAACCGTTGACCCTCGCGGACGTCCGCACTCCGTGCCTGTGTGGTTCCTCGTGCTTTCCGACGAGCAGATCTTGGTGTATTCACGGTCAGGCAAGCAGAAGCTCGATAATCTCGCGGCCAATCCCTGGGTGTCGCTCACACTGGATGTCACGGATATCGGACGGGATGTCGTTCGCATCGAAGGTCAGGCTCGTCTCGATCCGAGTCAGCCGGCAGCCGATCAGAACGTCGAGTATTGCGCAAAGTACGCCGAACGCATCGGTGCGCTGTTCGACACCCCGGCCGACTTCGCCCAGCAGTTCAACGTGCCGCTCGTGATCACACCGCGACGCGTGTTCGCTTAGGCAAAGGTCCGCGAATTCCTACCTGTCCCACCGACGACGTGTTTCCAAGTGAATCCGCGTGCGTGCGTCGGGCTACGGCGCGGAGGTAAGGTCTCGACGCTTGATGTATCCGTTGCTGCTGACGACGCAGTTGGCTGGGACGTCTTTTGCAATGACGGCCCCTGCGGCGATGACGGAACCAGCACCGATGCGCACTCCGGGTGTCACGGTCGCGTTCGCACCGATCCAGACGTTGGACTCGATCACGATAGGCGCGACGGTAATGCCGTCGAACCGCTCCGCAGGCTCGACGGGATGCCCAGCGGTGCTGAGTGTGACGCCGGGTCCGATCATGGTTCGATCGCCGATGGTGATTCCGCCGAGATCGTAGAACGCGCAATTCTGGTTCACGAACACCCGGTCGCCGAACTCCAGGTTGAGACCGTAGTCGCAATAGAACGGCGGGTACACGGTAAGTGTCCCGGGTACAGGCCGGCCGAGTATCTCGCTGAGAAGCGCCCTGCGCCCATCGATGTCGTTGTGGCGCAGCACGTTCAGGCGCGAGGTCAGATCCATGACCAACTGAACCCTCTCGACCACGGCGCGTGACTCGGGAGTCCGCCTCGGGATCAGACGTTCATTTCGCATCGTCTCATGATGACACCGCACTCCTTGCACGCTTGGCATCGGCGCGGGGCCCTGACGACGGAACATCCGCAGGCTGGCCCCCAAGGCGAGCGAGCCCTCATGACAGCAGTACCGAGGGCCATAGTGCGCCTGCGAGCAGCGTGTGCTGCGACGAGTTCGACGGTGGGAGCGTTCCGGGTGCGAAGTTTCGTGTCGGTGGCAGAGGAATGGGTACACGTTGGCCCCGGCTTGACGGCCTGACTTGGCCCCGATCATGGTCACTATGTTGTGTTCGTGACCTCATACGATTCTCAAGCGACAGCGCGTTCCGCCGGGTCCGGCGGAGGAGACTCGAGCAGACCGTGGACGGAGCTTGCCTCGGGTTACGAACGAGCACGAGCCAAGGAGGACTCACTCGATCGGCTTGTCGAGTGGCCCGCGCAGCGCGATCTTCTCGGCGACGTCGACGGGCTGTCAGTGTTGGATGCCGGCTGTGGGAACGGCGGCAAGGTAGCCGAACTGGTCCGTCAGGGCGGCGCGGTGGCGTCGGTCGGGGTCGATATCGGTGGCAGCTTCATCACTGCGCCACCGGCAGGTCTGGAGCTCATCCAAGGTGATCTTTCCAACCTGGCCTCGGTCCCCGGCCTTGCTGATCGATGGTTCGACCGGATCGTGTTCCTGCAATCGTTCGGGTACGCGAAGGACCCCGTCGGTGTGTTGCAGACGGCGCGGAGGATGCTCGCCGAGGGCGGCTTCATCCTGCTGACCAGGACTCAACCGGTCCGATATGCGATCGAACGGGCCGAGCAGAATGGGACCTCGCTGGGCGAGGAGTACTTCTCCACTGCTTCGTTCTCCTACCGGCACCAGGGCTGGAACGAACAGATCAATCTCACGAAGCGGCCGTACACGATGTCAGATCTGCTCAACATCTTCAGCGCAGCAGGGTTGTGGATCGAGACTGCGGTAGAGCCCCAGATGCCTGAGGAAGCCCGCCAGCGGTATCCGCACAAGCAGGCAGTGTTGAACAAGTATCTCGGCATCCTCATGTTCAAGCTCAGGCCACTGCCGAGCTGATCGCTCCGAGAGACGTGCAGCACCCGATGAGTTCAGCGGCGGCTGCACCCGCTGTGCTCTACAGGGTTGCGATCGTGACTGTCGATTCGCACAACCTCATGTGGCGTCCGATGGCCGCACCCCACCGGCTTCAACCGCACCACTCCTGTGGCAGGGGGATGAACTCGACCACGGCCAGAAGACGGCCATCAGCTCCGGCGCCTCGGGCCAATACACCGAGGACTCCACCAGGCATCGGATGGCTGATGCTCACTGCCGTCACATCGTGCTCTCACGCGGAGTGATCGGATAGGGATCGATCAGCGGGCAGTTCGCGTACGGAATCAGGATCGGACGCTGACCGCGTTCCCAGTGCGAGGCGGCGCACTGCAGCGAGGTCGAGGATGTGCAGCGCGAGGGCCAATGGCACCGCCGTCGTCGGAATAAGCACGAGCGGGAGCAGTGTGAGTTCGGCGCTCGACGGCGTGGTGGCGATCAGTTGCGTTGCCGCGCTGAGACCGGTCAGAGCGCCAAGAGTAAGTGCGACGAGGAGGTCCAGGATGCCCAGCACATTGAACCAGACGGCGCCCCGGTGCGCACCCCGCGCCACCCGACGCATGGCGAAGGGGGCGGCGATGCCCACGGCGATATCGCCAACGCCCGCCGGGAGTGCGAACAGCCACGGCAGGCGGCCCAGCATCATGGCCAGCAGGAAGATGAGACCAGCGATGCGTAGCGTCTGGGGAGAGGTGAGGAAGGACGCTGCTCCCGACGCGCGAAGGGCCGTCGCCACAACCGGCATCCGCGACCATCCGAGCACGGCGAGCAGCCAGAGGGCAGCTCCGACCGGCATCAGCACGGTCGTGTGCGTGAAGAGGCCGGATGCCGCGGCCCAGCAGATCACGGTGATCCACACGACCGCGCAGGCCGCCGAGATGAGGACGGTGGCCACGGCGGCACGTCGATCCGAACCGTTCGACCGTGCGCCTCGATAGACGACTGCGAGAGTCACGGTGGGAATTCCGAGAACGGCCACGGCGACCAGAACGAAGAAGTACCAGGGCAGAGTAGTCATGAGTCGACCCGTTCCCGAACTAGTGTGGTGTTAACGAACATTACGTTCGACTATGGGTCGAGACCGCGGCGGTCCGCCAGGGTCAATCAATGTCCTTTGTCGGATAGGGGACGAATGCACTGATTTCGTTCCGAAACGGCACGCGGAAGGAAAGGCCGATGACCACTCTTGTCGAGGATCGCCGGGTGCGGCGATCGAAGGCCCTGATCGTGCGGGCGTTCGCCGATCTCGCCGTCGAAAAGGATTACGGACGCCTGACGGTACAGGACATCATCGACCGCGCGGACGTCGGCCGTTCCACGTTCTATGCACACTTCCGCGACAAGCAGGCAGTGCTGCTGTCGTGCTTCGACGAGGTCGAGACCGGTCTGGCCGTCTTGGCAGACAGCCCCTCGTCCACGAACTCCGCGGCGGCCAACGTGGTGCTGAACCACGCATGGGAGTACCAACGCGTCTATCGCGCGGTGTGCGCGAGCTCGGCGAGCGGGCTGGTCCAACGCCACCTTCGACAGCTGCTGCTGCCGTTCCTTGATCGTTCCCTCCCTCAGGACACCCGACCGGGCGAACGCGTCATCGCCAGAGAGTTCTACGTGAGCGCCCTCATCGGACTGCTCACCTGGTGGGTTACCACGGGATTCCGTATCGATCCCGATGAACTCGCTGCGGACTTTCAATTGCTTGCAGCGCGAGGCATCCCCGGACTCAAGGCCTGACGCGCCGGCCACTCGGATCGCGGACCCCCACTGGGCAGCCTCGCCGACTCAGCCGCCGGCTACTCGGCGCCGTTGTTTCACAAGGGGATCCTCCTCAGCGTCGCAGGTTGCGTTGCGCCCACACACCGAGTTCTTGCATCGTCGGCACAAGTTCCGCTCCGGCCGAAGTGAGCTCGTAACTCACTGTCACGGGCGGCCCCACGGCAACCTTGCGGGACACGAGTCCCACCTCGACGAGCTCGACGAGCCGGTCGGACAGCACGGTGTCGCTGATGCCGGCTACCGCTTTGCGCAGTGAGACGAAAGATGAAGGTCCAGGTCCGAGCACGCTCAGAATCATTCCGTTCCAGCGTTTGCCGAGCACAGAGAAAGCGAGCGTGATCGCCGAGTCGCACGCATGGACTTCCTGTTCAGCCTCGGGCATGCCATCCATGATATCCGTGCTACGCTCCAGCTAGTCACTTTGTTTTTATTAGTCACTAGTTTCTTGGAGTCCTCATGTCGTTGTTCCGGCTCGATGCGAGCATCACCCCCACCACATCCCAGAGCCGCGCCCTGGCCGACCTAGTCGAGGCAGAGTGGTCCGCCGAGCATCCGGACTCGGTCGTCACGCGACGCGATCTCGGTTCCTCCCCACTGCCCGCGACGGCATGGCGGGACATCATCACAAGCACGGGTGTCGCGGACCCCGACCTCAGCGACGAACAGCGACATGCCCGCGCACTCGCGACGACGCTGGTGGATGAGCTGATCGAAGCCGACGCGCTGCTGCTTGCGATTCCGCTGTATAACTGGGGCGTCGCCGCCCACGTGAAGTCCTGGTACGACATCGCCTACACAGATCCCCGCATCAGCGGCGGCGCCTTGAAGGGCAAGCCCACGGTGCTCGCCACGGTTCTCGGCGGCAACTACAGCCCAGGAACCCCGAAGGAAGGGTGGGACCACTCGACCCCATGGCTGCGCCACGTGATCGAAGACGTGTGGGGCGCCGATCTTCTGATCGTGCAGCGACAGTTCACCCTCGTTGGCGTGAACCCGGCCCTGGACCAGTTCACAGAGCAGGCCGCCCACATCAAGATCGCGGCCGAGGAACTCGCCGTCCAGCACGGCCGCTCCCTCGCCGCGCGACAACACGCGACCGCCGGATAGGCGCACCCGCTCAACCCAGACGCACGGATGCCTCGCCCACCAGCAACACGATCGGTCAGCGATGTGGATGCGTCGCGAAGAATGCCCAGATGTCCGGTGCGCCGAACCCCTTGGCGGCGACCCACGGGATCTCATGATCCATGCCATCGATGGTGACGACCTCGACAGTCCGACCGTGCGCACAGGCCGCGATCGAGCGGTGGACACCCCCGCTCTGCGTCACATTCGGCGGATCGCAGTTGTCGGACTTGCGCCACGGCGCCTCTGAGCCAGAGTCGAAGGCCACGGTACTGTCCGCCAGCCCGTGAACATGCAGCACGGAGGCCGCAGCGGGATGGTTGCAGCCGCTCTCCACATCACCGGCGATCGGCGCGATCGCAGCGAACAGATCCGTCTCGCAACCGAGCCGGTACGCCATCATCGCGCCGTTGGAGAATCCGGTGACATAGACCCTTTTCGGGTCGATCTTCGTTCGCGCCTCGACCCGCTTCACGACCGAAGTGAGGAATGCGACATCGTTCGTGTCGTTGTCCGCCGCATCGCCGCAGCAGCCGCCGGCATTCCACGATCCGTCGAGTCCATCGGGATAGGCCGCCACGAACCCGTCAGCGTCGACCAGCGGATCAAAGCCATAGCCCATCGCCAAGGCTCCGCTTCCGGGGAACTCGTGCAACACCAGCACCAGCGGCGCAGGCCCGGCGAGATGAGCCGGCACGTGGACCGTCACCAGACGGCCACCCTTCATAGCGACTGCATGGATCCCGGCCTTCAGCGGCGGCTCGGCTGGGGCGTGGGCCGAGCATCCGGCGAGAAGGCCGCCGAAGAGCAGGATCATCAGCGCGGCTGCAACCGCCCGCAGGTTCGCACGCATCACGGAACTGCACTCACCGGCGTCGGCATGGACACAACAGTCGGACACCGAGAAGGTCCGCGTCAAGCGGATCACGCTGCCTTCTGGAGTGAACAACGAAGTAGGGTGCCCACCAGCTCTCGGCGATAACGCTCCCCGTGGCGCATCACCGTGATCGAGTGGCACTCGATCTGCTGGACCCCGATGTGATCGAGGAAGGCTTCGAGCGCGTCCGATGGGCCTTTGATGTCTCTATGCCCTCGCGGATGGCGAAGCCGGCGATCATCTCTTTTAGCCGGCCGTCTTCTCGACCTGCTCGAGCCAGGTGGTCGTCGACGACGGGTCGTCGCTGGTTTCGAGGATCGCGTAATGCTCCATGAAATCATCGGCGGTCGCGCCGTGCCAGTGCTCTTCGCCGGGCGGTGTGTAGACCGTCTGACCGGCGTGTGCGACCAGGATGGTGCCATCGCGTCCGCCTATTTGTGCGGTGCCGCTGACGATGTGGAGGTATTGGCCTCGGGCATGGGAATGCCAGGCCGTGCGGGCGCCTGGGGCGAACCGGACGAGTCCGACGGTGGTGCGTTGATCGGCGTCGTGCGGTGCGACGATGGGGGTGAGCCAGACGTCGCCGGCGAACTGCTCAGGCGGGTTCTTGACCGTCGGTTGCTGTTTTTCGATGTTCACGATCTTCTTCCTTCAGCGGCGGCGGGCGTGGGCGGTCAGCTCGGTAGCGCCGTAGCTGTTGTCGTCGGGGTTGATTGTCACGCCTGGGGTGACGATCTCATCGATGCGGTCAAGGACGTTGTCGCTGAGGTCGAGGTCGAGGGCGGGCAAGTAGGACTCGAGCTGTTCCATCGTCCGCGGCCCGACGATCGCGGAGGTGACGGCGGGATGCCGGATCACGAACGCGATTGCGAGTTCGATCAGGCTCGTTCCGTTCTCCTCGGCAAGGACCGCGAGGTCTTCGACGACGTCGAGCTTGCGCAGGTTCGCGGGTTGCGACATGTCGAACCGTGCCGGCGGTCGGTTCGCCGAAGCCGGCGTGCCGGGTCGATCCTTGCGCCACTTGCCGGAGAGCCATCCACCGGCAAGCGGACTGTACGTGAGGCAACCCATACCGTGACGCTGAATGGTCGGGAGAACATCCTCCTCGATCCCGCGAACCAGTAGCGAGTACGGCGGCTGCTCCGTCACGAACCGCGACAGGTTCCGGTCACGGGCGAGGACCTGCGCTTCGACGATCTGGCTGGCTGAATACGAGGAGGAGCCGATATAGCGCACCTTCCCCTGGTGCACGAGGTCGGTGAGTGCAGAGAGCGTCTCCTCCACATCCATCGTCGGGCTGGGGCGGTGCACCTGGTAGAGGTCGATGTAGTCGGTGCCGAGCCGGCGCAGCGAATTCTCAACCTCGCGGATGATCCACTTCCGGGATCCGCCTGAGTGGTTCACGGTGCCGTCGTCCATCGGCATGAAGAATTTCGTGGCGAGGACGACATCGTCGCGACGACCCTGCAATGCCGCACCGACGATCTCCTCGGAGCGGCCGGCGGAGTACACATCGGCGGTGTCCACGAAGTTGATGCCCGCGTCCAAGGCGCGGTGAATGATGCGGATCGCGTCCTGCTCATCGTCGTTGCCCCACGGCCCGAACATCATCGTGCCGAGGCAGAGGGGGCTGACCTGCACTCCAGTGCGGCCTAGCAGTCGATACTCCATGAGTTTCTCCTAGTCGATCGGGATGATACCGACGGTGACGTGATGCGCAGCAGGGCCGACGACGCTGTCAACGGTGTGGCCGTAGCGGCCGTACTTGGCGCGGTATGCCGCGTCGATGCCGGCGTGGTCGGCGTCCTCGGATGCATCGACGTAGCGGACCTCGAATTCAGTGTCGACGACACGGATCCGGCCGTGCCCGGACGCGAGGGCGCGACGATACCAGGCGCCCCGCGCCCCGCGCGCGGAGCGGGCGTAGAGCTGGCCGTCGTGTTCGACAGCCCAGACGATGACGAAGCCGCCAGGCGTGCCGTCCTTCCTGTCCGGGGCGACGCGGATCTCGTCGGGGCCGACGACCGCCGCAAGGTCAGCCTTGTTCCACGGCATCAGCTCTCCTCCCTTTCGAGGACGGAGCGGGCGACGGTGACCGCCGAGAGACTCTTGGGCCAGCCTGCGTAGAACGCGAGGTGCGTGAGGACCTCAGCGATCTCGTCCCGGGTAAGACCGTTGGTGATGCCGCGCTGCAGGTGCCCGGGGAGTTGCTCGGTGTTGCCTCCCATGATGAGCGCCGCGATGGTGATCAGGCTGCGGTCCCGAGGGGAGAGCTCCGGTCGTTCCCAGACGTCGCCGAAGAGGACGTCGTCGGTGAGCTCGGCGATTTTCGGGGCGAAGTCGCCGACGATTCGCTGGATTGGGGTGGGGTCTGCCATGGGGTGCTCCTTCGTGAATCAGTGGGTGGGGGCCGCGCCGGTCTCTGTCGACAGAACATCCGATCCGGTCGGGACTGCTGTGTGGTCCCGACCGGTCGCGGGCACGAGAAGGACGAGGCTGAGGACCAGCCCCATCGCGAGGGTGAGGCTTCCGGCCGTCAGCGCACTCGACACCCCCGCGCCCAGACGAGCGCCGCCCGTGTGCCGGGGGCGGTGCCCGCCGCTGTCGCGGTGGCTGCCGTGCACGAAGACCGTGGAGACCTCCGTCGCGCCCACCGGGGTCACGCCTCCGGGATGTCGCGGTGGAAGGACTCCAGGGTGATGGATGCCGGCTCCGGCCCACCGCGCACACCAGTGTCCAGGCCGTCGATCCGGGCGAGCTCGATGCTGGTGAGCTCGAAATCGAAGACGTCGAAGTTGGCGGCGATGCGCTCCGGGTTCACAGACTTCGGGATCGCGGAGCGGCCCTCCTGCAGGTGCCAACGCAGCATCACCTGCGCAGGGGTCTTCCCGTGCGCAGTCGCGATCTCCCCGATGATCGGGTCGTTGAACGTGGATCGGGTGGAGTCGCCGCGGTAGCTGGTGATGCCACCCATCGGCGACCACGCCTGGGTCACGATGCCGTGCTGCGCGTTCGCCTTCTGCACGTCGGGCTGGGAGAAGTACGGGTGGCATTCGACCTGATTCACCGCCGGCACCACACTGGTCTGCTCGAGCAGGTTCGCCAGGACGTCTGGCATGAAGTTGGAGACACCGATCGCGCGGACCTTGCCGTCACTGAGGAGCGTCTCGAGCGCCTTGTACGCGCCGATCGTCTTCTCGAAGTCGGTGGACAGCGGCTGGTGCAGCAGCAGGAGGTCGATCTGGTCGACGCCGAGCTTGCCGGCAGACTTCTCGAAGCCGTGCAGAGCCCCGTCATAGCCGTAATCGCTGATCCACAGCTTCGTCTCGATGAAGACGTCCGACCGGTCGATGCCGGACTGGCGGATGCCGTCGCCCACCTCGGGCTCGTTGAAGTACGACGCGGCGGTGTCGATCAGCCGGTAGCCGACCTTGAGGGCTTCGGCGACGGAGGCGACGGTCTGCTCGGGCGGGGTCTGGAAGACGCCGAAGCCCAGCGCCGGCATCTCGACACCATTGTTCAGGGTGATGTTCGTGCTCATACCTTCCACGCTAGGCACGCCGGATCGGGTCAGGAAGGAACTGCTAGTTCACCTTTGCGGGCTGCTCGGTGGCAGCGAGGCTGCCCAGCAGCAGGAGCCGCTCCGCCGTAGGCGAGCCGGGTACCGCGGTGTACGCGAACATGAACCAGTCCGGGTTCGCAGGGAACTCCATCGCCTGATAGCTCAGCTCGAGATCGCCGACGGCGGGGTGGTGGATGCGTTTGAGGCCGGCACGGTGATGGCGCACGTCATGCCGTGCCCACCGGTACCGGAAGGTGTCGGAGCGGGTGACGAGTTCGCCGATCAGGTCCGTAAGCGGCTTGTCCAGCGGGTTCTGCCCGGCATAGGTACGCATCGTCGCCACCAGGTCGTCGGCGTTCGCCTCCCAGTCCGGGAAGAAGATCCGGGAGGCCGGGTTCAGGAACGTGAACCGCGCCGTGTTGCCCTGGTTTGCCGGATCGTCGAGCATCGGCGCGTACAGGGCACGGCCGAGCGGGTTCGCGGCGACGAAATCCATACGTCGATCCCGCACCCACATCGGAGCACCGGTCACCGCGTCCAGAAAGTGCTGCAACTCGGGTCTCACCGTCGGCACTGACGGACTGCCATGACGGCGCCGCGGCGGCGTGGGACCGGCAGCACGGGCGAGATCGGCGAGGTGATCCTTCTCCGCGTCGTCAAGTCTCAGGGCCCGGCCCAGGGCATCCAGCACTTCCAGGGACACCCCGGCCAGGTCGCCTCGTTCCATCCGGGCGTAGTACTCAACGCTGACCCCGGTGAGCATCGCCACCTCTTCCCGGCGCAGCCCGGGGACGCGGCGGCGCCCCCCGCCGATGATTCCAGCCTGCTCCGGGGTGATCCGATCCCGCCGGGTGCGAAGGAAGTCGGATACCTGCTCTCGATGATCCATGCCCTCCACGGTAAGCGCGGATGCGGCCACGGTGGGAGGAACTGGCAGTGCACCGATAACCGGTGCCTTCTTCGTCGTCGCCCTTGGATCCGCCGCTCGCGGCGCGGGTGGGCTATCACCCACTGGCCCGACGCCCACGAGAAGGGGAACTGCCAGTCCCTTCCTCAACCCACACCGGGCTGGTGCGATGGAAGAGGACATACCCGCCCTTGACGAATCGAAGGAACCACACCCATGAGCACCAACCTGAACACCGGTCGCGTCGCCGTCATCACCGGCGCATCCTCCGGAATCGGCGCCGCAACCGCCCGAGCCCTCGCCGCCGACGGCTACACGATCGCCCTCCTAGCTCGACGCCTCGATCGCATCCAGTCGATCGCTGCCGAGCTCGGCAACGGATCCATCGCGATCCAGGCGGACGTCACCGACCGCGATCAGCTCCTTGCCGCCGCAGTGCGCGTGCACGACGAGCTCGGCGGAGCCGACGTCCTGATCAACAACGCGGGCGTCATGCTGCTCGGCCCGTTCTCGCCCGAGCAGCACCAGGACTACCGCACCATGATCGAAGCGAACCTGCTCGGCGCGATCACGGCCACTGAAGTCTTCCTCGACCAACTCACGCGGAACGGCGCTGGGGATGTGGTGAACATCTCGTCCGTCGCCGGCCGCACCGCTCGCGCCACCAACGGCGTCTACGCCGCCACCAAATGGGGCATCAACGGCTGGTCCGAATCCCTCCGCCAAGAACTCCTCCCCGGCGTCCGCGTCAGCCTCATCGAACCCGGCGTCGTCGACACCGAACTACCCACCCACATCACACACGAAGCCACCCGCGAAGCCGTCCAGAAAGGCTACGACCAGGCCACCGTCAAGCCCGAAGAAGTCGCGGAGATTATCGCCTTTGTCCTCTCCCGCCCCCGCCACCTCGCCGTCAACGAGATCCTGCTCCGTCCAGCCGACCAACTCGGCTAAGAGCCAACCCGAAGGACGGCAGCGCGGGTATTCCGCGCAAATGTCAGATCCGACATTCTCCGACATCGGGAGTGTTCGCCATGTGCTTGTCATTAAGTCGAGAATTCGCCACGCTTCGGGAAAACCTACGACCTACACAAAGCGGACCTACCCCGCCGCCATGTCTGCGAACCGCGAGAAGTGCCCCTGGAACGCCACGGTCACGGTGCGGGTCGGGCCGTTGCGGTGCTTGGCGACGATGAGGTCGGCCTCGCCGGCGCGCGGGTTGTCTTTCTCGTAGGCGCTCTCGCGGTGCAGCAGGATGACTACGTCGGCATCCTGCTCGATCGATCCCGATTCGCGCAGGTCGGAGAGCGCCGGCAGCTTGTCGGAGCGCTGCTCCGGTCCACGGTTCAGCTGCGAGAGCGCCACGACGGGAACCTGCAGTTCCTTGGCCAGGAGCTTCAGCGCACGGGAGAATTCGCTGACCTCTTGCTGGCGGCTCTCCACGCGCTTGCCGCTCGTCATGAGCTGCAGGTAGTCGATGATGACCATCTTCAGGCCGACCCGCTGCTTGAGCCTGCGGCACTTCGCGCGGATCTCGACGAGCGTCATGTTCGGGCTGTCGTCGATGTAGAGCGGTGCGTCGTTGATGCGGCCACGGGTGGCGGCGATAGTCGTCCAGTCGCGCTGGTCGACGGTTCCCTTGCGCATGTTCTGCAGTGGAACGGATGCCTCTGCAGACAGCAAACGCATCGCGATCTCGCTGCGCCCCATCTCCAACGAGAAGAAGATGGTCGGCATGTCGTGCTTGATCGCTGCAGCTCTTGCGAAGTCCAGCGCGAGCGTCGACTTACCGAGCGCGGGACGCGCGGCGACGATGACCATCTGCCCGGGGTGCAGACCGTTGGTCAGGTCGTCGAGGTCCGCGAAGCCGGTCGGCACCCCTGTCATCGTGCCGTCTTTGTGCTTGGCGGCCTCGATCTCGTCGATGGCGACGGTGACGGCATCCGTGAGCGGGATGTAGTCCTCTGTCTCGGTCGAGCCGGTGACGGAGTAGATCTCGGCCTGAGCCTGGTTGACCAGGTCGAGCACCTCTCCCTCGCCCGAGTAGCCCATCTGAGTGATGCGGGTGCCCACCTCGACGAGTCGGCGCAGCAGCGCACGCTCGGCGACGATCTCGCCGTAGTATCCGGCGTTCGCCGCGGTCGGCACCAGGCTCGTCAGAGTGTGGAGGTACTCCGGTCCGCCGGCGCGACTCAGATCGCCGACCTTGGTCAGCTCGTCTGTCACGGCGATCACATCGGTGGGCTCGCCGCGTGAGTACAGCGAGAGGATCGAATCGAAGATGACCTCGTGCTTGGGAATGTAGAAGTCGCCGCCGCGCACCGTCTCGACCACGTCGGCGACGGCATCCTTGCTGAGCAGCATGCCGCCGAGGGAGCTCTGCTCGGCGAGCAGATCATGCGGAGGAACGCGCTCCGACGACCGACCTTCGGGTAGGTGAGCGATCGACACCCGGACCTCCTGTTTCCCCTGGCGCCGCTGTGACGCCCATGAGTCGTACTACTTCGTGCTTCGCCCCCGTCGCGAGTTCTACTCTCGGGCACGGCAATGCCGCGATGGCTTTCAGCCGTGCACCTCTACGGTCTCAGCCACCCCCGACAAAGACCGTTCCCTTGGCCTGGAACTCCACCGCTACGCGACGCTGATTCACCCTAGGGAGTGCCTGCACACCCCCACAACTCGACCTGTGGATAACTCTGTGCACAATCTGGGCGAAACGCCGGGCGCCGTGTGCAGAAGGTGTGAGTAGTTGTGTGGATAACTAGAAACTTTTGGTACCTAAACACCGATTGACCAGCCATTTAGTTTCCCCACACCTGTGTGTAGAAACTGGTCGGATGCCTGTGGCAACGCCGTTGCGCGACACTCCCGACATGTGGACAAAGGTTGCGGAATACCCCTTCGGGTGGTAACCCGCCCGAGAAAATCGCCGCGCTCAGATGAGCGACGAGCGCCAGTTAAACGCATGTAGCGGCGGGCATGCAACCCGCCGCTACATGCGGCTTCAGGAGTACGTCCTCAGACGTCCCCGGAACTACTTGGCAGCGACCACCTGAAGGGTGATCGTGGCGTTGATGTCATCACGCAGGCGAATGGTCGCCTCGTGCACGCCGACCGACTTGATCGGAGCGCCGAGCTCGATCTTGCGCTTGTCGATGGAACCGATGCCGGCGGCCTGCACCGCATCGGCGATGTCGCCCGTCTTGACCGAACCGAACAGACGTCCCTCGGCGCCGGCCTTGACGGCCAACTTCACTTTGGTGGCCTCGAGCTTCAGCTTGAGGTCCTGAGCCTCTTCGATCGTGGCGTGCTCGCGTGCGACGCGAGCCGACCTGATCTGCTCCACCTGCTTCTCGCCGCCACGGGTCCACGCGATCGCGTAGCCCTGCGGGATGAGGAAGTTGCGGGCGTAGCCGTTCTTGACGTCGACGACGTCGCCGGCCGAACCGAGGCCGGAGACCTCGTGCGTCAGAATGAGTTTCGACATGGGTGACTCCTAACGGCCAGAGCCTGCGTAGGGCAGAAGAGCCATCTCGCGGGCGTTCTTGACGGCCTTCGCGATGAGGCGCTGCTCCTGCACGGAGACACCGGTGATGCGGCGAGCGCGGATCTTGCCGCGCTCGGAGACGAACTTGCGCAGGGTTGCGACGTCCTTGTAGTCGATGACGCCGACGTGGACGGTCTTCGCCGGAGCGGCGTTCTTGCCGTCCTTGCCCTTGCGGATCGGCTTGCGGCGATCGCCGCTCGACTTTCCAGCCATGGTTCTTCCTTATTTCGTTGATCGAGTAGCGCGCGAAGCGCGCGTATCGAGATCTGAGCTATTAAAAGGGGGTCTCGTCGTTGAAGCTGCCCGGCGCGTTCCACACGTCGGCGCTCGCTTCGGACGAGGGCGCGGATGGTGCCCACTGGTCGTCGCTGGGCGCGCCGCCGCTGCGGCCGCCTCCCGATGACTGGGCTCGCGTGATGGAGGCGGTGGCATAACGCAGCGACGGCCCGATCTCGTCGATCTCGAGTTCGATCGAGGTGCGTCGCTCGCCTTCCTTCGTCTCGTACGAGCGCTGCTTGAGCCGCCCGCTAGCGATGACCCTTGAGCCCTTGGTCAATGAACCAGCGACGTGCTCGGCGAAATCACGCCAGACGCTCGCGCGCAGGAACAGAGCCTCGCCATCCTTCCACTCGTTGTTCGCACGGTCGAAGGTGCGGGGAGTGGATGCGATGGTGAAGTTGGCAACCGCCAGCCCGTTCTGCGTGTACCGCAGTTCCGGATCTGCCGTGAGGTTGCCGACCACGGTGATGATGGTCTCGCCTGCCATGGGACTAGGCGCTCTGCTTCGTCGGGGCCGCGGCACCTTCGACAGGCTCGGGACGGCGCTTGCGGGCCGCCTTCTCGTCGGCGCGCTTGGTGGCGGCGTCGACCTGTGCGATGGCTTCCTCGGCACGCAGCACCTTCGTGCGCATGACTGCCTCGGAAAGGTTCAGCTGGCGATCGAGCTCTTGCGTGGCATCCGATTCCGCCGTGAAGTCGACGACGGCGTAGATGCCCTCGGCCTTCTTGTTGATCTCGTAAGCCAGACGGCGCTTGCCCCAGATGTCGACCTTGTCGATGGTTCCACCATCCGTGCGGATGACGTTGAGGAACTTGTCAAGGCTGGGAGCAACGGTGCGCTCATCGATTTCCGGATCGAGGATGACCATCAACTCGTACTGATGCATGACTAACCCACCTCCTCTGGACTAGAACGGCTGCAGACTTTCTGCAGCAGGAGGGTATGTGCATCGTCATCCGCGTTCGAACGATGCTCGCACGGCAGACAACCTGGTCATCTTAGCTGACCGGCAGCCGATCGGCCAACTCGAGGCTGGGGGCTGCCTGCGCGTCATGGTACTTAGGCTGGACCCATGCCTGCAGGTCGTCTGAGCATCGCGGTCGTGGCGCTGCACACCTCGCCGTTCGCCGCGCCCGGATCCGGTGACGTCGGCGGCATGAACGTGCTGGTGCGGGCGACGTCGGAGCGCATGGCATCCGCCGGCCACCACGTCGAGGTCATCACACGGCGCTTCTCGCCGACGCTGCCGCCGGTCGCCACGCTTCCCTCGGGCGTCGTGCTCCGCTTCATCGACGCCGGGCCCACGGAACTGCGCCCGAAGGCCGAGCAGGAGCATTACATCGAAGCTTTCCGGGTGGGACTCGACGCGATCGGCGACATCGACATCGTGCACTCCCATCACTGGCTCGCCGGGATGTCGGCACTCCCGTTCGCGCACAGCCGTCACCTTCCGCACGTGCAGAGCTTCCACAGCATCGCGGCCGAACCGATGACGGACCTGAGCGAGGGGGAGCGACCCGAGTCATCAGGACGCCTCGACGGAGAGGCCTGGCTCGCTCAGTCCTCGGATGCCATCGTGGCAGTGAGCCACGCGGAGCAGCGCACGATCATCGAGCGACTTCACGCCGATCCCACCCGCGTGCATGTCGTGCTCCCCGGTGTCGACGCCTCATTGTTCCACCAGGGCGAGCGGCGCACGTCGCCCCGGCCGTACGTCGTCGCGGCCGCACGCATCGAACCTCTCAAGGGACTAGACCTGGCGATCAGAACCGTCGCGGGCATCCCGCCGGAACTCCGGCCCGACCTCGTGATCGCCGGCGGCCCCACCGACGGATACCAGTGGCACCTCGACGAGCTCCGTGCCCTCGCAGCAGAGCTGGGCATCACGGAGCGAGTGCACTTCGCCGGGCCGCTCTCGCGCGACGATCTCGCAGATCTCTTGGCGCACGCATCTGCGGCGCTCATCCCTTCGCACTCGGAGACCTACGGGCTGGTCGCGCTCGAAGCAGCGGCGAGCGGCGTGCCGGTTCTGGCCGCCCCGTCCGGCGGGCTGCGCGAGGGGGTGAACGGCAAGAGTGCGGCTCTGCTGCCATCCCGAGACCCGCGTGAGTGGGCGGACCGACTGTCGGAGTTGCTCTCAAACGACGAAATCTGGCGGGCACGTTCGGCGGAAGCACATCGTTTCGCTGCGGAGCGCACCTGGGCTCGCTCTGCCGAAGAGACGGTGGATGTCTATCGCCACCTTCTCGACAGCATCGGCACGCAAGCGCCCCGGCGCGAGCGCGCGTGAACCCGTTCGCCGCGGCGGGGTCCGTGCTCTTCGTTCACGCGCATCCCGATGACGAGACGCTGTCGTCGGGGGGACTGATCCTGTGGCTCGTGTCGCGCGGCGTCCGTGTCGACCTGCTCACGGCGACGCGGGGGGAACGGGGCGAGGTCGTGCCCGCGTTGCGAAGCCAGGTCGGCGATGACCCGGCGGAACTCACACGCACACGTCTCGCGGAGTTGGACCGCGCAGTGCGCTCGCTCGGCATCACGGATGCCTTCTACCTCGGCGACCCGCCTGCCCGCGCCGCCGGCCTTCCGCCGCGCCGCTACAGCGACTCCGGCATGCGCTGGGTGACACCGGTCCTCGCCGGCCCCGTCGACGACGCGCCCGAGGAGGCGCTCACGCGTGCGCCGGTCGGCGAGGTGGTCGCTGATGTGACCGCCCTCATCCGCCACCTCGGCAGTGCCCTCGTCATCAGCTACGACGACGAGGGCGGCTACGGGCATCCGGATCATCGGTACGTCCGCGTGGCCGCCCTGCAGGCGAGCCGGGCGGCCGGCGTACCGTTCGCGGAACTCGTGCCGCCCGAGACGCCCGGCGCCTTCGTCGTCGACGCGACGGATCGCGCCGGCGAGCTCGCGGGTGCCCTCGGCGCCCACGCCACGCAGTTCACCGTCGACGGCACAGACGTCGTGCACTCCGGCGGTCAGCGCGAGCCAATTCGCTTGATCTACGGGGTGCGACTGCTCCCTGCGCCCCCAGCTCCCTGAGCGAGTTGGCGGTCGGCGGGGGCACGCTCAGCGCTCCTGCGCCGCCCACCACGTGCGCAGCCGGCCCTCGGCGTCGTCGGGGTCGAGCGGCCCCTCGTCGAGCCGTAGCTCGAGCAGGAATCTCATGGCCCGCCCGACCTCCGGCCCCGGCCGCAGGCCGAGGATGCGCATCACATCCGTTCCGTCGAGGTCCGGACGCACGGCATCCAGTTCCTCCTGAGCCTTCAGCTCCTCGACCCGCGCCTCGAGGTCGTCGTAGGCGAACCCGAGACGATCGGCCTTGCGACGATTGCGAGTCGTGACGTCGGCGCGGGTCAGCTCGTGCAGCCGCTCGAGCTGGTCGCCGGCATCCCGCACATAACGTCGGACCGCCGAATCGGTCCAGGTGCCGTCCGAATAGCCGAAGAACCGCAGGTGCAACTCGATCAGCCGGCTGACGGCATCCACCGTGTCGTTGTCGAAGCGCAGAGCCTTCAAGCGCTTGCGCGCGAGTTTGGCACCGACCACGTCGTGGTGGTGAAAGCTCACCACTCCGCCCGGTTCCAGTCGCCTCGTCGCGGGTTTGCCGATGTCGTGCAGCAGAGCGGCGAGCCGCAGCACCAGGTCGGGCTCTTCGCCCGGATGCCGTTCCTTCTCATATCCGATCGCCTGGTCGAGCACCGTGAGGGTGTGCCGATAAACGTCCTTGTGGTGGTGATGCTCGTCGATTTCGAGTCGCAGAGCGGGAAGCTCGGGCAGGATGCGCTCGGCCAGGCCGCTCTCCACCAGCAGTTCCAGTCCGGCACGAGGGTTGTCGCTGGTGAGCAGCTTCACCAGCTCGTCGCGAATGCGCTCGGCGCTGACGATCTCGATGCGATCCGCCATGGCACTCATCGCCGCGACGGTGTCGTCACTCACGGCGAAGCCGAGTTGCGATGCGAAGCGGGCCGCGCGGAGCATCCGCAGCGGGTCGTCGCCGAACGACACCTCTGGGGAGATCGGTGTTCGCAGCACCCGTGCCATCAGGTCGTCGACGCCGCCGGACGGGTCGACCAGCACGATCTGCGGCACCCGCAGTGCGAGCGCGTTCACCGTGAAGTCGCGTCGCACCAGATCGCCATCGAGCGTGTCACCGAAAGCCACCTCGGGCTTGCGAGTCGCGCCGTCGTAGCTGTCGGCGCGGTACGTCGTGATCTCGACCGTCTCGTCGCCAATGCGGGCTCCGACTGTGCCGAACTGGCGTCCGATGTCCCACCAGGCACCCGCGAGCGGCTTCACGATCGCGATCGTGGCCTCGGGACGCGCATCCGTCGTGAAGTCGAGGTCGTGCACGGCACGTGCCAGAAGCGCATCCCGCACCGGACCACCGACCAGAGCAAGTTCATGCCCGGCCTCCGCGAACGCCGTCGCGAGACGCGAGACGACGGGGGATTCGGCCGTTTCGCGCAGGCGCGCGAGTGACTCGGCGACGCTCTGCATAGTGCTGAACAGTGTACCGGGGGCCACCCGCACGAGACGACGTGCCCAGCTCCGCTGGGAGGCGGGCAGCGGATGCCTGTGAGCCCGGGCCATCCGCCGCCTCACCCGGCCTTTCACGACCGCACGACCCGTACAATTGCGGTCATGCTCCCCGACGACCCCTGCGCTGCCGCATGCGTGTAAGGGGTCGTCGCATGGGAATCGGTCGGGGCGCGCTGGTCGCGGCGTGCGTCGCTGTGATGCTCGGGGCGCTCGCGCCGGCGCCTGCGCCTGCGTCGACCGAGGCGTCGTCGTTTGCTGCAGCGGATGCCGCTTCGGCGACCGTGTCGATGTACGCGGGCAACGCGGGCACCGAGACGGCCGGGGAGTCCGTCACCGTCACGATCTCGATCGACAACACCTCGGGAGCGTCGATCGCTCCAGGAACCGCGACGGTGTCGATCACCGAGGAGCCCCTGACCACCCGCGACGCACTGGATGACTGGACCAAGCACAGCGGGGACGAGCCGGCCACCCGGGTCATCAACACGACGGCCACGATCGGCATCACCGCCGGCACCTCGAGTCGGGTCGCCACCGTCACCATCCCCGCATCGGCCGTTGCGCTGAGCGGCGAGGCCGCTGTCTATGGGCTGAAGGCTACGGTGAAGCAGGCATCAGGAGACGTCGGAACCGCGTATTCGACGCTGGCGTATTCGGCGGCCACCGACTCGGCGCAGGTCGGACTCGCGGTCGCGATGCCCATCACGGTGCCACCGGTCTCGACCGGTCTCATCCCGTCGGATGACCTCGCGACCTACACCGCGAGCGACGGCCTGCTCACCAAGGAGCTCACGCTCGCGCGCAACCACCCCTCGATCGCCATCGGTATCGACCCGATGATCATCGCGTCGATCCGCGTGCTGGGGTCCTCAGCACCACCGAGCGCGCGCACCTGGCTCGAGAACCTGGAACTGCTCGACAACGATTCCTTTCCGCTGCAGTACGGTGACGCCGATGTCGCCACCGAGCTCCAGTCCGGCATCACGCCGTTGCTAACCCCGACGTCGTTCGGGTACGCGCTCGATCCCAAGAACTTCCCGACGCCCATCACCGTCGGTGAGACGCCGGAACCGACACCCACCCCGACCACCAACCCGTTCATCACACCGACGCCGACGCAGACCGCGGCTCCGACGAACGTTCCGACCATCGAACAGCTGCTCTCGTGGCCCTACACGTTCAGCGGAATCGCCTGGCCCGCCGATAAGAGCCTGCGCAGCGCTGACCTCCAGACCCTCGCGACACAGGGATATCAGTCCACGATCGTCTCCGGCTCGAACACGAACGCGTCGTCGCTCTCGACCACTCCGAACGCCCCGCTGGCGGTCAAAGGCGGCACTGCCCTCGTGACAGACCAGGGCATCAGCACGGCACTGCGAAAGGTCGTCGGCGCCACGACGGTCGACGAGCAGAACGCGGCACTGGCATCCGTCTCCTCGCAACTCGCCGTGGTGAGCGAGCAGGGCTCGGGCGGAACGATCGTGCTGGCGGGTCTGGACCGCAACTGGCCGAGCAATGCGAACACGACCTCCGACGCGCTCGACGCCGTGTACTCGCTGCCGTGGGCTCACGCGTCATCGCTGCGCGAGGCGTTGACAGCGCCGATCACCAGCGGCCTCGCGCTGACGGATGCCACGCAGGACGCCACACGCACGGCCTCGGTGACAGCGCTCACCAGCTCGGCGGGCGACCTCGATGCGTTCTCAACGGTGCTCGCGGATCCGACCCTTCTCACCGGCCAGACGCGCAACGAACTGCTGTCGCTGCTCGGGGTCGGATGGCGGCAAACGGACGAGAATTGGGCTTCGTCCGTAACCGGCTTCACCGGTCATGCCGCGAGCACCGTGGCCTCGGTGAAGATCAACCCGACCGGCAAGATCACGGTGGCCAGCGCGCAGAGCCTCATCCCCGTCACCGTCACGAACGGCTTCGATCTGCCGGTGAACGTCGTGCTCAGAGCCACGCCGTCGAACGGTCGGCTCGACGTCGATTCCGACACCGCCAAGACCATCCCGGCGAATTCCAGCGCAAAGGTGCTCGTTCCCGTCAAGGCCAAGCTCGGCAACGGCAGCGTCAAGCTCGGGCTGCAGCTGTACAGCCCGACCGGCATCACCATCGGTGGCGGTGCGACCGCGGCCATCGAGGTGCATGCGGACTGGGAAGGCCTCGGAGCCCTCATCTTCGGCATCGCCGTCGTGCTGTTCTTCGGGTTCGGCCTGGTGCGCAGCATCCTGCGCCGTCGCTCCGCCCGGCGGCGCGGCAGCGAACCGAGTACCGACGACACAGATGACGCCGCAGACACGGATGCGGTCGGCGACGACGCCGTGACGGATGTCGGCACCGACGCCGCAGAAGCGGAACCTTCTCGTGACGAGCAGTCCGTCTCCGAGCACGCCGCCATCGAGTCGGCCGACGGAGACGAGTCCCGGAACGGAGCGCCGCGTGGCTAGCATCGGCCGCGCCAGCGCGATGCTGGCCTCCGGCACCATGGTCTCCCGCGTGCTCGGATTCGTGCGCTCGTGGATTCTGATCCAGGCCATCGGCGCCGTCGCCCAGGGCGCGAACGCATACAGCACGGCCACGGTGGTGCCGAACGGCATCTACGCGATCATCGCGCAGGGCATCCTGAGCGCCATTCTCGTGCCGCAGATCGTGCGCGCCTCCGTCCACAAGGACGGCGGCAAGGCGTACATCAACAAACTGGTCACGCTGGGGATTCTGATCTTCTTCGTCGTCACAGTCGTCGCCACGCTGATGGCGCCGTGGTTCGCTGCGCTCTACGGTGCGCACGGAGCCTTCGGCGAGTTGGTCACCGCGTTCGCGTACTGGTCGCTCCCGCAGATCTTCTTCCTCGCGCTCTACACCCTGCTCGGCGAGGTGTTGAACGGGCGCAAGTCCTTCGGACCGTTCACCTGGGCCCCCGCGATCAACAATGTGGTCAGCATCGCGATGCTCATCGTGTTCATCGTCGCGTTCGGCAGCGACCCGAAAAGCCTCCGTCCACTCGAGGCCTGGACGCCTGGCATGATCGCGCTGCTCGGCGGCGGCGCCACTCTTGGCATCGCAGTCCAGGGACTCGTGCTGTTCCTGTTCTGGCGCCGGGTCGGACTCACGTTCCGCTTCGACTTCAAGTGGCGTGGCGTCGACTTGGGCAGCGCGGGCAAGGCCGCCGGATGGACGTTCGCCATGATCGTCGGCACCCAGATCGCCGGCATCGTCGAGACCAACGTGGCGAACACCGTCGCAAACGACCACTTCGCCTCCGTCACCGTGATGGCGACCGCGTGGCTCATCTTCATGCTGCCGTTCTCGATCGTCGCGGTCTCGATCGTCACCGCCTATTACACGCGCATGGCCGAGCACGCCCGAGCGGACGACATGGGCTCGTTCCGGTTCGATTTTTCCACGGCAATGCGCACGATTTCGCTCCTGATCAGCTTTTTCTGTGTGTCGATCATTGTCGCTGCATATCCCATCTCGGTCATCTTCACCACCTTTTCGTACTCTCAAGTGGGCAATGTCCTCATCGCCTACGCGATCGGCATGATTCCGTTCTGCATGCTCTTCGTCGTGCAGCGCGCCTTCTACTCGCTCGGAAACACCCGCACCCCGTTCGTCTACACGGTGGTTCAGACGGTGATCGTCGTCATCGGTGTGATCGCATGCCTCTTCGTCGCCCCCGAGTTCCGTGCGATGGGCATTGCGCTCGTGGTATCGATCGGCGGAATCGTGCAGGCGCTGATCGCCGCGGCGCTCCTGCATCGCAGGATGGGTCGTTTCGACGGTCGGCGCATCGTCCGCGGTCTGTGGCGATACCTGGTCTCCGCGGTCGTCGCTGGAGCCTTCGGCCTCGCCGTCCTGGCAGTGCTCGGCGGGACCTCAGACGGCTTCGCGGTCTCAGGCAAGCTCGCTGCGATCGTCTCGATCGCGGCCATCGGCGTCGTCATGCTCGCGGTGTACGTGGGCATGCTCAGGATGCTCCGCACCGAGGAGCTGGACGTCGCGATCGGCGCCCTGCGCGGTCGCATTTCGCGGCGCTCGGGACGCTCGGGCGGCGCGGAATAGCATCCGCCTACACTGTGTTTCACACCACAGTGAGCGCTTTTCCCGCGGGTGACGCGCTTGCGAGGCGCACCGGCGCCGCGACTGAAGGAGTGCACGTGCGGCAGATCATCATCATCGGGTCCGGCCCTGCCGGGTATACGGCGGCGATCTATGCCGCCCGAGCCAACCTCGAGCCGCTCGTGATCGCGAGTTCGGTCGAGGCCGGCGGCGAATTGATGAACACCACCGAGGTCGAGAACTTCCCTGGCTTTCCCGACGGCATCATGGGCCCGGATCTGATGGCGAAATTCCAGGTCCAGGCCGAGAAGTTCGGTGCAGAGGTGCTGTACGACGACGTCGTATCGCTCGACCTGTCGGGCGATGTCAAGACCGTTCGCGTCGGCAGCGGCGAGACGTTCGAGTCGAAGTCCGTCATCTTCGCGACGGGTTCCGCCTACCGCAAGCTCGGTCTGCCCGAAGAGGAGCACCTTTCCGGCCACGGCCTGTCGTGGTGCGCCACCTGCGACGGATTCTTCTTCCGTCAGAAGACGATCGCGGTCGTGGGTGGCGGAGACTCCGCCCTCGAAGAGGCGACGTTCCTCACGCGCTTCGCCGACAAGGTCTACGTGATCCACCGTCGCGACTCGCTGCGGGCATCCAAGATCATGCAGAACCGCGCGTTCGAGAACGCCAAGATCGAGTTCGTCTGGAACAGCGAAGTCGCCGCGATCAACGGCGAGGGCGCCGTCAACGGCGTCACCCTGCGCAACACCGTCACCGGTGCAACCAGCGACCTCCCGCTGGAAGGCGTGTTCGTGGCGATCGGAAACGACCCACGTACCCACCTGATCCATGGCCAGCTCGACCTCACCCCGGCCGGAACGATCGCCGTCGACGGCCGTAGCTCCCGCACGAACCTGCCGGGCGTCTTCGCCGCTGGCGACGTGATCGACCCGACGTATCGCCAGGCGGTCACCGCCGCGGCGAGCGGGACGGTCGCCGCCCTCGACGCGGAGCACTTCCTCGCGGCGCATGAGCAAGACGAGCTCGAAGCTCTCACGCTCGCCAACTGAATACCGCCGGACGATCGATCGCCCGGCGACTAGACCGATAGAAGGAGAAACACATGTCCACCGCCAAGTCCGTCACAGACGCAACGTTCGACCAGGAGGTCCTGGGATCCGAGAAGACGATCCTGGTCGACTTCTGGGCCGAGTGGTGCGGTCCGTGTCGCGCGGTGTCGCCGATCCTCGACCAGATCGCGGCCGAGCACTCCGACAAGATCGAGATCGTCAAGCTCAACGTGGACGACAACCCGCAGACCGCGGCGAAGTACCAGATCACCTCCATTCCCGCGATGAAGGTGTACCAGGGCGGCGAGGTCGTCAAGACCGTCATCGGCGCCAAGCCGAAGCCCGCCCTCGAGGCAGACCTGGCCGCCTACATCTCGTAGTCGGCACTGGCTTCCACGCCCGTCCGGCTCACGCCGGGCGGGCGTTTTTCTTTACCCGCCAACAGCCTCGGCGCCTGTGCTCCCGACCTCTCCGGCCGGTGCGGGCATACATCAGGCATCCCATAGCATGGAATTCACGCCCAGAACGGAATGACACGTGATCGAAAACGGCCGCCAGCACGGCACTGGCAACAATCTCGACCCCTGGTATTCGCACTACGCGCAGCGCACGGCCGGCCTGGCCGCGAGTGAGGTTCGAGCTTTGTTCGCCGTCGCCTCGCGGCCGGAAGTGGTCTCGCTGGCGGGCGGGATGCCGTACGTCTCGGCTCTGCCCGAAGACCTCGTCGTGGGTGCGATGGACAAGGTCATGCGAGAGCAGGGCGCAGTGGCCTTGCAGTACGGCTCAGGCCAGGGGGTTCCGCTCCTTCGCGAGCAGATCACCGACGTGATGGCGCTGGAGGGCATCAGCGCCAGCGCCGACGACGTCATCGTCACGACGGGATCGCAACACGCGCTCGAACTCTTCGCGAAGCTCTTCATCGATCCGGGCGATCTGGTGCTCGCCGAGGGCCCGAGTTACGTGACTGCACTGGTGATCTTCAAGTCCTACCAGGCTGAGGTCGACCACGTGCCGATGGATGAGCACGGGTTGATTCCCGAGGCGCTGCGTGAGCACATCGCGAACGCCCGCGCCATCGGACGTCGCGTCAAGTTCCTCTACACGGTCCCCACCTTCCACAATCCCGCCGGTGTCACCCTCACGTGGGAGCGCAGGCTCGAGATCCTCGAGATCTGCCGCGAGAACGGCATCCTGGTGCTCGAGGACAACCCGTACGGTCTGCTCTACTTCGGTCAGAAGCCGCCGGCAGCCATGCGGTCCGTCGATGACGAGGGTGTGGTCTACCTCGGAACGTTCTCCAAGACGCTCGCCCCCGGATTCCGCGTCGGCTGGGCGCTCGCACCGCACGCGATCCGCGAGAAGCTCATCCTCGCCAACGAGGCGGCGGTGCTCAGTCCGAGCTCGTTCACGCAGCTCGTCGTCTCGCAGTACCTCTCAGAGGCCGACTGGCGCGGCCAGATCGATTCGTTCCGCGATGTCTACCGCGAACGCAAGCAGGCGATGATCTCCGCACTCGAGGAGCACCTGCCCGAGCTTAACTGGACCGATCCGAACGGCGGGTTCTACGTGTGGCTGACGCTGCCCGAGGCCCTGGACTCCAAGGCGATGCTGCCGCGCGCCGTCACGGAACTCGTGGCCTACACGCCCGGAACCGCGTTCTACGCGAACGGCGACGGCACCCAGAACATCCGTCTCTCGTTCTGCTATCCGACACCGGAGTCCATTCGGGTCGGCATCCGCAGGCTCGCCAATGTCGTGAACGGCGAACTCGACTTGCTCGATACCTTCGCCGGGACCGGCTCACTTCGCCAGGAACGCACCGCGGCGAACACGTTCCCTCCCACCGACCTCCGCTGACACGCACGAGAGAAGCGCACCGATCATGACCGATTTCGAACGCCTCAACGTGCTCGTTCTCGCCGGCGGCATCTCCCACGAGCGCGACATCTCACTGCGATCGGGCCGACGAGTCGCCGACGGCCTCGCCGCGCATGGGCATCGCGTGACCGTTCGGGAGCCGGATGCCTCACTGCTGACCGCGATCAACGACATCCGCCCCGACGTGGTGTGGCCCGCATTGCACGGTGCGAGTGGCGAGAACGGCGCCCTCCGTGCACTGCTCACAGCTGCCGGCGTTCCCTTCGTGGGCGCCGACGCCGAATCGGCCCGCCTCGCATGGCTCAAGCCTGTCGCGAAGACCATCGTGACCCGAGCCGGTGTCGATACGCCGGCCTCGGTGACCCTCCCGACCGAGACGTTCCGCGAACTCGGCGCCGTGAGCGTGCTCGAGGCGTTGGGCGACGCGCTCACTGCACCGCTCGTCGTCAAGCCCGCCGAGGGCGGGTCGGCACAGGGCGTCACCTACGTCGATGACGTCACCGACCTGCCGCGAGCCATGGTCAACGCCTACACCTACAACGACGTCGCGCTGATCGAGCGACGTGTCATCGGCATCGAGGTCGCCGTCGCGGTGCTCGACACCGGCGCAGGCCCGGTCGCACTTCCGGCCGTCGAGATTGTTCCGCGCAACGGGATCTACGGATTCGAAGCGCGGTACAACGCGGGGGAGACCAACTTCTTCACGCCTGCCAGGCTGACGGATGCCGCAGCCATCGCGGCAGCCGACGTCGCCGTGCGCTCCCACCAAGCCCTCGGACTCCGGCACCTCTCCCGCGTCGATCTGATCGTCGATCCCGAAGGCACGCCGTGGTTCCTCGAGGCGAACGTGCTCCCCGGACTCACAGAGACCTCACTCGTTCCGCTTGCCATCGAGGCCGCCGGATTCGATCTCGGTGCCGTCTACGCCGGTCTGGCTGAGCAGGCCATTCGTGACACTCTCGACTTCGCCGGCTGACCACCATTCTCGGCTACGCCCTTCGCCGACGCGATGTTTCACGTGAAACATCGCGTCACGGAACCATCACATCTCCGCAGATTCGCTTGGCGGGTCGCCCTCCATCACCCACCTTTCGCGTCAGATCGGCTGAGGTCAGATCATGTGCCGCGAATCTGAAGCATCACGCCGAGTGCTGCCGACTGGCGCAGCGCCACATCATGCACGCCGCCCGAGCACAGGGTCACGCCGAGAGGCGATGGTGCACCCATCCATCAGCACCGAGGTCGTAACGCAGACGCAGATGGTCGCGACTCGGATCGCCCTGCCAGAATTCGACGCTGACGGGTGCGATCCGCCAGACACTCCAGTCCGAGGAGCCGGTATCGGGCGCTGAAGCGACAAGCCGCCTGGCCTCCACCAGAGACCGTTCGTGCTCCGCCGTGTCGTCGATGATGCTGCCCTGCGCGCCGGCGAGCACGAGCGCTCTGGCATCCGGGTGCCGAGCGGCGAAGTCGGTTGCTGCGGTCGCCGGGTCCGCCCGTTCGGCCACGCCCCGGATACGCACGGCTCGAGCGAGAGATGCCCAGTGGAACGAGAGCGCGCAGCGCGGGTTGTTCTGTAACTGGAGCCCCTTGGCGGAGCCGAGCGTGGTGGCGATTTCGAAGGCGCCGTTCTCGGTCACATTCTTCAGGATGAGCACGCGGGCATCCGGCCATCCGTCGGCATCGACCGTCGACAGTGTTGCGGCGTGGGGCTCGGTGACTCCGGCGTCGATTGCGGCGAGCAACCACTCGACGGTGAGGTCGCGCGGGTTCTCCGGCGCATCATTGAGATCGAATGGCAGCGGCACACCAACGATCGACGGCAGGGCTCTGAGGGATTCACGCAGTGAGGGCACGACGACAGCCTGTCACCGGCAGACGACGGGATCCAAACCGGCCGACGGCTGAACGATCCCACTCGCCCCGCCTCGAACGACGGGCGCCGAACGACTGGCACCGATCACCGATGGCCAGACTCCGGTGTTCGACGGCCAGACGTCGGGTCACCACTGTGCGTGGCGGGCAGCCGAGCACACGCCCGTTCCGTCAGAGCTCGGCGACGTCCGTACTCATGGAATGTTTCACGTGAAACATCGCGCGGGGGAGCGGTCTCCGCCCGGGCGGCCGAAATCCTGCGTAATCAACCGACTATCGGCGGCAGTCAACCGGCGAAGGGATCTTCGCCGATCTCCTGCAGAATACGGTTCAGATCCTGCACCGAGGCGAACTCGATGGTGATCTGCCCCTTGCGTACGCCGAGTGCCACCTTGACCCGAGTGTTGAGGCGGTCACCGAGCCGATCGGCGATGCCGTCGAGGTGACCCTGTCGCTTTCCCGCTGCGGGGCGAGGCTTCGCTTCCTTGGGCTTCGCACTCACGAGTGCCTCGGCCGACCGCACCGAAAGGTCTTCGTTGACGATCTTGTCTGCGAGCTTCTGCATCGCCGCGACGTCGCCCGCCGAGAGGATCGCACGAGCGTGTCCTGCGCTGAGCACGCCTGCGGCAACCCGCTGCTGCACCGGCGCCGGCAGCTTCAGCAACCGGATCGTGTTGGTGATCTGCGGGCGGGATCGACCAATCCGGGTAGCGAGCTCATCCTGCGTGATGCCGAAGTCGGCCAGGAGCTGCTGGTACGCGGAAGCTTCCTCCAGCGGGTTCAACTGCGACCGGTGCAGGTTCTCGAGCAAGGCATCCCGCAGCATGTCCTCGTCAGCGGTGTCTTTCACCACGGCGGGAATGGCGGACAACCCGACGATCTTCGTCGCGCGAAGCCGTCGCTCGCCCATGATCAGTTCATACTTGCCGGGCGTCGCGGTCAGCGGCCGCACGACGACCGGCTGCAGCACGCCTACCTCGCGGATGCTCGCAACGAGCTCGTCCATCGCGTCCGCGTCGAACTCGGTGCGGGGTTGCTGAGCGTTCGGCACGATGTCATCGGGGGAGAGGCTGGCAAGCCTGGCCCCCGGTACTGCCACCAGTCCATCCGGCTCCGCGCGGGTGTCTCTGTCCTCGGAGAAGAACACGTCGATGGGACGCTGCCCCTCGGTGTCGGTCGTGGGGATCAGTGCCCCGATCCCGCGTCCCAAGCCGGTGCGCTTCGCTGCCATGGTGGCCTTTCCTCGTCTGCCGCGCGAGCGCGGCGCTGTCAACGTCGTGTTCGGTTCAGCGGACCGACTCCTCAGCGCGGTACCCCGCGACGTGCAATCTCCGCCGCCGCCTCCAGATACGAGAGCGCACCGGGTGAGGCCACGTCGTAGCTGATCACGCTCTGTCCGTAACTCGGCGCCTCGGAGATGCGCACCGACCGGGGGATGATCGTCTCCAGCACCTCCTTCGGAAAGTGCTGGCGCACTTCTTCCGCGACTTGGTGCGCGAGGTTGGTGCGCGAATCGAACATCGTCAGCAAGATGGTCGACACCTTCAATTTCGGATTGAGGTGCTTCTCGATCATCGAGATGTTCTTCAGTAGCTGACCCAGGCCTTCCAACGCGTAGTACTCGCACTGAATCGGAATGAGCACCTCGGTCGCAGCCACGAAGGCGTTGATGGTGAGGAGTCCCAGCGACGGCGGGCAGTCGATCAGCACGTAGTCGATGCCCTCGGCGATCTCGTCGAGGAACGTCCGCAATGCGCGGGACAGCCGTTGCTCACGGGCCACCATCGAGACGAGTTCGATCTCGGCGCCCGCCAGGTCGATCGTCGCTGGCACACAGAACAGATCCGCTTGCTCAGGGGACTCCTGAACCACCTCGGCCATCTCGGTGTCGTTGACGATCACGTCATACACGCTCGGGGTGCCCTCACGGTGCTCGACTCCGAGCGCCGTGGAAGCGTTGCCTTGCGGGTCTAGGTCGATCACCAGAACACGAGCACCGGAGCGAGCCAACGCAGCAGCGAGATTCACAACCGTCGTGGTCTTCCCGACGCCTCCCTTCTGGTTGGAGACGGTGAAGACGCGAGTCCGCGACGGCAAGGGCAGGGTCGTCTCCTCGAGGGCTTGGCGGCGGCGATTGAGGTCGCTGATCTCGCTTGCCAGGGGCGTCGACATGTCCAACGGCGAACGCACCTCCGTGTCCTCGGTGTCGGGATGTTTCACGTGAAACCTGGTGACTTTCTGAACTACTGTCGGGCTCGGCCGGCGTGCGAACGGGCTATCTCACTGTAGCCCGGATGATCCTCGTCACCTCGTCGACGACGCCCTCGCCGAGCACTTCGACGTGAACATCACTGAGGTGCAAACGACGAATCTCCTTGGCAGCAGCATCGATCTCAGCGCTCGCGTTCTCGCCCTTCATCAGGACGAGTTCTCCGCCGTCTCTCACCAGGGGTGCGGCGATCGGCGCCAGCTTGCGGAAGGCGCTCACTGCGCGAGCCGTCACCTGGTCGAGTTTGCGCGGAAGCTTCACGTCTTCCGCGCGCGCACGTACCACCTCGACGTTGTCCAGGCCGAGTGCTCGCACCTGCTCCTCGAGCCACACGACGCGACGTTCCATCGGTTCGATCAGTACGAAGCGAACGTCCGGCCTGGCGATCGCCAACACGATGCCCGGTAGCCCGGCCCCGCTCCCGATGTCGCCGACGACACCGGGCGATAGGACCGGCGCGACCAAAGCACAGTTGATAACGTGCCGCGTCCACAGCCGGGGAGGCTCGAGCGGGCCGATCAGACCGCGCTCCTCGCCTTCGCGGGCCAGCGCATCCGCGAAGGCTCGAGCGGAGTCGATACGCGCGCCGAAGATCGCAGCGGCGGCCGCGGGTTCAGGCTCGACGATTGTCGTCATGTTTCACGTGAAACTATGCGCGAGTGACGACCGTGTGGCGGTCGGATGCCTCGCCGACGGAATGCGATGAGAACCCACGCTCGGCCACCACGTCATGCACGATCTTGCGCTCGTACGATGACATCGGGGGGAGAGCAGCCTGCGCCGACCCCTCCTCGATGCGAGCGATCGCCCGATCGACCAGCACCGTCAACTCCTGCTTGCGCGCGTCACGCGAACCGCCGATGTCGAGGATCAGACGCGAGAACGCGCCCGTCTTCGACTGAACGGCGAGGCGCGCCAGTTCCTGGAGTGCATTCACGGTCTCTGCACGGTTCAGAAGACGAAGAGCCTCGGGATCCTCGGCGGTCACGGACACATAGGGGCGTCCGTTCTGAACGTCGATATCGATGTCACCGTCGAGGTCGCAGATGTCGAGGAGTGCCTCGATATAGTCTGCGGCCACATCGCCCTGGGCCTCGAGACTCTCGGGACTCGTCGGCTCGTCAAGGGTCTGGGGTGCCGATTCCTGCGCCGACACCGGGGACTCGTCTGTCATGCTCACTATTTCTTTCCGCCGGTCGACTTCTTCGCCCGGGACTTGCTCAATGGCTGCTGCCTCTGCGTGGTGACGGGCTTCGCGGGAATCTCGTCGACGATGAGCACGGGTGCTCCATCCGCCGCCGCCTTCAGCTTGCCCTTGCGTGCCAGTCGCGCTTCGCGGGCCTTCTCGGCCTCGCTACCGGGCGTCGGCATATTGCGGATCACCAGGAATTGCTGACCCATCGTCCAGAGGTTCGAAGTGAGCCAGTAGAACATCACGCCGAGCGGGAAGGCGACACCTGAGAACAGGAAGACGAAGGGGAGTAAGTAGAGAAGGATGCGCTGCTGGCGGAACTGCGGGCTCGCCTTGGTCTCCGGCGACATGTTCTTCGAGACGATCTGCAGCTGAGTGAGGAACTGCGAGCCGGTCATCAGAACGACCATCGTCGCCGCGATGATCATGACTTCCCAGCTGAAGGGTTTGCCCGCGACCATGAGCGACCACTGAGATCCGAACGACGCGTTGAGCGGCGCCCCGAACAACTGCGCATGCTGGAACGACTGGACCAGGCCGGCCGAGCTGAGCAATCCCACGCTGTCGTGGCCGCCCTGCGCGTCGTTGAGAACGTGGAAGAGGCTGAAGAACACCGGCATCTGCAGCAGCAGAGGAAGACAGGAACTCAGCGGGTTCGTCCCGGTGCGCTTGTAGAGCTCCATCGTCTCGCGCGACATCGCCTCGCGGGAGAGCTGGTCCTTCTTGCCCTTGTACTTGTCCTGGATCTTCTTGAGTTGCGGCGCCACCTCGAGCATGCGCCGCTGGTTCTTGATCTGGCGCACGAAGATCGGAATCAACGCGGCGCGGATCACGGCGGTGAGGCCGACGATGGACAGCACCCAGGTGAGGCCCTGCGTGGGATCGAGTCCCGCGGTCGTCCAGAGCCAGTGCCAGCCGATCAGGAGCAGCTGAACCAGCCACTCGATCGGCCAGAGGATCGTATAGATGAAGTCCATCTGTTACTCGGTCATCCTTTTGCGTGGCCGCGTGCCACCACGAACCCGAATGGGGTGACGGAATAGCGGGGGGTCTTCTTACGGGGAACGTCGTCTACACCGCCGGCGGCCCACGGGTGGCAGCGAGCGATGCGCGCCGTTCCCAGTGCCACGCCGATGATCAGGCCGTGTTCTTGGATCGCCCTCAGCGCGTACGCCGAGCACGAGGGGTAGTAGCGACACACGTCGCCGTACAAAGGGGAGATCACCTTTCGATAGGCGCGCAGAATCAACACAGCGACGTTCCTCGGAATGAGGATGACGGTGGTGATCAGGGCATGCATCGGGCGCCTACTTCGTCGACGGCTCGGCGGATCTCACCTTGCAGGGTAGTCCAGGATGCCTGCACGGACGCTGGCAGCGCACGCACCACGATGTCGTGGCCGGGTGCCAGCTCGGGTAGCAACTCACGGGACACCGCTTTGAGGCGGCGACGCACGGTGTTGCGCACGACAGCGATCCCGACGGCCTTGCTCACGACGAAGCCGAACCGCACAGGAGTCGCGTCGGAGACACGACGCACATACGTGATCGTGTTCGGAGCGTGCACACGCACACCGCGACGGATGGTCAGCCGATAGTCAGCGCCGGTCCTGATTCGGTTCGCCTTGGCGAGCACCGCACTGCTGCTACGCGGAGAGTTCGGTACGGCCCTTGCGACGACGGTGCGCCAGGATCGCACGACCGGCACGCGTACGCATGCGCAGGCGGAAGCCGTGCACCTTGGCGCGACGACGGTTGTTCGGCTGGAAGGTTCTCTTGCTCATCAGACAGGTCTCTCGATCGATATCAGTTCTTCGTGAGGCGATCCCGATGGGAGACGTTCGCCCTAGGCGCCCGGAGAAGGAAGATGTGCCGCTGGTGCGGCCTGCGGTCAACCCATTAACGGTACGGGCTGGTTCGCCACAGGTCAAACCGGCGTACCTCGAGCCGTTGATTATCCACACGGAGAGGACTAAGCCTGGAGAGGCACGCCGACGATCCGAAGATCTCGCCTGCTCCATGATTTGAGCGGGCGGGCTCGATTCGTTAGCGTGACATGCGAAGTTATCCCCAGGTTGTGAATCAACCGGTTCGAAGCACCGCGCGGACGTTGAGAATGCCGTTGCAACACGTTGGGGATAACCATGTGGATAAGAGCGGCCGGGACATGCTGCATCCGGCCGGAAGATTCACAACGGGGTGGATCGGGCTGCCGGGCAGGGTCCGTGAGAAATGATCTAGGGGAACTATGGCTGACGGCAATGCGTCGTTGACGAGCGCATGGAGGTCGGTGCTGTCGACCCTCGAGACCGATGAGAGGGTCACTCCGCAGCTCTACGGATTCCTCAGCCTCGTCGAGCCGAAGGGCATCATGGCCGGCACCTTCTATCTGGAGGTTCCGAACGAGTTCACCCGGGGCATGATCGAACAGCGCTGCCGCGTTCCACTCCTCAATTCGATCGGCCGTCTCGACGACGCACTCTCGGTATCCAACTTCGCGATCGTGGTCAACCCGAGCATCACGCACGATGCACCGCAGCTCGAGCCTGAGCGTATGGAGTCCGGGTACATCGACACACCCGAGACAGTGAGCCAGCCATCGGCCCCGATCACCGACATCACCGCCGCTCCCCGCAACGCCGACTCGAGGCTCAACCCGAAGTACAGTTTCGACAACTTCGTCATCGGCCAGTCCAACCGGTTCGCGCACGCCGCTGCAGTGGCAGTGGCCGAAGCACCGGCGAAGGCGTACAACCCGCTCTTCATCTACGGCGACTCCGGGCTCGGCAAAACTCACCTGCTGCATGCCATCGGTCACTACGCCATGAGCTTGTATCCGGGCATCCGGGTTCGCTACGTCAGTTCAGAAGAGTTCACGAACGACTTCATCAACTCGATCGCGAACAACCGCGGTTCCTCGTTCCAGGCGCGCTATCGCAACATCGACATCCTGCTGATCGACGACATCCAGTTCCTGCAGCGCGCGGTCGAGACGCAAGAGGCCTTCTTCCACACCTTCAACACGTTGCACGACCACAACAAGCAGGTCGTCATCACGAGCGACCTCCCCCCGAAGCACCTCACCGGGTTCGAAGACCGCATGCTCACACGGTTCGAGTGGGGCCTCATCACGGATGTCCAGGCTCCCGACCTCGAGACCCGCATCGCGATCCTGCGCAAGAAGGCGCAGAGCGAGCGCATCCTGGTGCCGGACGACATCCTCGAATTCATGGCGACGAAGGTCTCAAGCAACATCCGCGAACTCGAGGGAACACTCATCCGAGTCACCGCGTTCGCCAGCCTCAACAAGACTCCGGTCGACATGAGCCTCGTGCAGACGGTACTCAAGGACCTCATCACCCTCGATGACGACAACGTCGTGTCGCCGGCCGACATCATCACGGCCACCGCCGACTACTTCAAGCTCAGCGTCGACGATCTCTACGGCTCCTCACGATCGCAAGCCATCGCAACGGCACGACAGATCGCGATGTACCTGTGCCGTGAGCTCACCAATCTTTCCCTGCCGAAGATCGGACAGCTCTTCGGCAACCGCGATCACACCACCGTGATGTACGCGAACAAGAAGATCAGCGAACTCATGAAAGAGCGCCGCTCCATCTACAACCAGGTCACGGAGCTCACCGCTCGCATCAAGCAGACCCATCGCTGATGGCGCTCTCGGTGGTCGAGTAGCGAGCCGAAGGGTCCGCGGGCGCTACTCGACCAGCGGTGTCGTGCGATCAGCACGCATATTCACACTGTGGATAACCCTGTTGAAAGTTAATGAACAACAGGCGTCAGGGTGTGGGCAGGGTGGACGAGCTTGTGAAATGTGAGCCGTCACGCCAGCGTCGCTCCTCCCCGCGTCAGACGTTTCATCAACAGTCGTTCGACAACTCACACAGTTGTAGTTCCCATGTGCCGCCTGCCATCCACCGAGTTATCCACAATTTCCACAGCGGTTAAGCCGATTAAGAGAACAAGATTCTTTAAGCAGGCGATGCGACAACCTGAACGCTTGGCTCGTCGTCACCGTCCTCGCCGCTGTGCTGTCCTCGTCGGGGGATAGCATTGAGCGGATGCATCCGTGTGCGTACCGACAGGGGAGAACTTCGTGAGGTTTCAGGCCAACCGCGATGTGCTGAGCGAAGCGGTTTCTTTCACAGTCAAGCTGCTGCCTCAGCGCACGACCCTGCCGATTCTCAGTGGTGTGCTGATCAGCACGACCGATGACGGCATCTCGCTCTCGGCCTTCGACTACGAGGTCTCGGCGCAGACCCAGATCTCCGCAGCCGTCGAGGAACCTGGCAGAGTCCTCGTGTCGGGACGCCTGCTCGCCGAGATCGCATCGAAGCTGCCGAACGCTCCGGTCAGCTTCGCCACCGACGACAACCGCATCGTCGTGACGTGCGGCAGTGCGAGCTTCACGCTGTTGTCTATGCCTGTTGAGGAATATCCGACGCTCCCGCAGATCGAGGGCGAGTCCGGTCTGGTTCCCGCCGACGAGTTCTCGGAGGCCGTCGCACAGGTGGCCGTGGCTGCGTCACGCGACGACGTCACGCCCGTGATCACCGGTGTGCAGCTCGAGATCAGCCAGAACAGGTTGAGCCTGGTCGCGACAGATCGGTACCGAGTCGCGGTTCGCGAGATCGACTGGGACGGTTCTGTCGGTCGATCGGAACCTTCGACAGCGCTGATTCCTGCACGCACCCTGCAGGAGATCGGCAAGACATTCGGCCACAACGGCAACATCCAGGTGACGCTGGTGGCCAAAGACGATCGCGAATTGATCGCCTTCACCGCCGAGAAGAAGACGGTGACGTCGTTGCTGATCAAGGGCAATTTCCCTCCGGTGAAGCGATTGTTTCCGGAGACCGTCGAGAACTACGCCGTCATCAACACCGCGGACCTGATCGAGGCGACCCGACGTGTGTCGTTGGTGCTGGAGCGCGAGGCAGCGCTGCGTTTCACGTTCAACGTCGACGGGCTGACGCTCGAGGCCATCGGTTCCGAGCAGGCACAGGCATCCGAGAGCGTCGAGGCTCTCGTCACCGGCGACGACACCGTCGTGTCTCTCAAACCGCAGTTCCTGCTCGACGGGCTCAGCGCCGTGCACTCGGAATTCGTGCGCATCTCGTTCACGAAGACCGACAACCCCAACAAGCCCGGCCCGGTTCTGGTCACCAGTCAGACCAGCAAGGAGCAGGCCGGAAGCGACAGCTACCGTTATCTGCTGCAGCCGAACCTGCTGTTGCGCTGATCCGGGACATCTCCGGTTCGGTTCCCATTCGGCCCAGACGACAAAAGGATTCATCATGCACATCGGTCTCATCGGTCTCGGAAAAATGGGCAACAACATGCGTTCGAGGCTCGAGCGCAAGGGCATCGAAGTGACCGGCTACGACACCAATCCGGCTGTCTCCGACGTCGCATCGCTTGCCGAGCTCGCAGCCGCACTGCCCACCCCGCGAACGGTCTGGGTGATGGTTCCGGCAGGCAAGATCACCGACTCCGTCGTCGACGATCTGGCCGGCGTCCTCGAAAAGGGCGACCTGATCATCGACGGGGGCAACTCGAAGTTCACCGACGACTTCAAGCACGCCGAACAGCTCGCGAAGACGGGTGTCGACTTCATGGACGCCGGTGTCTCCGGTGGCGTGTGGGGACTCGACAACGGTTACGGGCTGATGGTCGGTGGCAGTGCTGCGCAGGTCGAGCGTGTGATGCCGGTGTTCGACGCGCTTCGCCCTGACGGTCCTCGCGACGAGGGATTCGTCCACGTCGGCGAGGTCGGCGCCGGTCACTACGCGAAGATGGTGCACAACGGCATCGAATACGCGCTCATGCAGGCGTATGCCGAAGGCTACGAGCTGCTCGACACACGCAAGGACATCGTCAAGGACGTCACCGGCACGTTCAAGGCGTGGCAGCGTGGAACCGTCGTTCGGTCGTGGTTGCTCGATCTGCTCGTGCGGGCTCTCGAGCAGGATCCCGAGTTCGAGCAGATCGAGGGGTACGTCGAAGATTCCGGCGAGGGCAGGTGGACGGTCGAGGAAGGCCTGAACAACGCCGTCCCGATGCCGACGATCAGCGCCTCGATCTTCGCGCGTTTCGTCTCACGCCAGCAGGACTCTCCCGCCATGAAGGCGGTCGCTGCCTTGCGCAACCAGTTCGGTGGGCACGCCGTGAAGGCCGTCGACTGACCGTCGATGTTCGCCGGTTCGAAGTGGGCCGGACTCCAGTGATGCGAACGACGGGCGCCCGGCGATGAAGGTGACGCACCTGTCGCTGACCGACTTTCGCAACTACCAGCATGCCGAAGTCGAGTTCGCGGCCGGCCCGAACCTCTTCGTCGGCAGCAATGGCCAGGGCAAGACGAATCTGGTCGAGTCGTTGGTCTACCTCTCGACATCGGGATCGCATCGCACCCCCGTCGACACTGCGATGATCCGCCAGGATGTCGGTGCGGCGGTGATTCGGTGCAGGGTCGAGAGCGAAGGCCGTTCGGTGCTTCTCGAGCTGCAGCTGAACAGGTCGTCCGCGAACAAGGCGATGCTCAACCGGTCGGCGTCGAAGCCGCGCGAGTTGGTCCGCTACCTGTCGACGGTGTTGTTCGCGCCGGAAGATCTCGCACTCGTGCGCGGTGAGCCGGCCGTGCGCCGGCGCTTCCTCGACACGGTGTTGATTCAGAGGGCACCGCGGCTCGCGGGCGTTCTGGCGGATTACGACCGAGTGCTGCGGCAGAGGAACACACTACTCAAGTCAGCTCGCGCATCGGGTGTGCGGGGTTCGGCGTTGTCGACACTGGATGTCTGGGACGAGCGACTGGTCGCCCTCGGTTCCGAGATCATCGACGAGCGATCCGCACTGATCGCCGATCTCGTCGATCCGGTGCGCGACGCCTATCGTGCCGTCGCGGGCGGTGATCACGGCCCGCGCCTGGTTCCACTTCTCACGGTGGACGGAGCACAGCCAGACGACGACGATGCGAGCGATGTTCGCGCCGAGGCGGCATCAGGGTCAACGAGAGATCGCTTCGCCTCCGCGATTGCGGGTCTGCGCAGCAGGGAGCTCGATCGAGGGGTCACGTTGGTCGGGCCGCACCGTGACGACGTGCGGTTCGAGCTCAATGGACTGCCGGCGAAGGGATATGCCAGCCACGGTGAGTCGTGGTCGTTCGCGCTTGCGTTGAGGCTGGCATCCGCGCAGTTGTTGCGGGAGCGGTCGACGACCGGTGACCCGGTGCTGATTCTCGACGACGTGTTCGCTGAGCTCGATCAGGCGAGGCGGGCGCGACTGGCGGCATCCGTGCAGGGATACGAGCAGGTGCTCGTCACAGCGGCGGTGTTCGAGGATGTTCCGGCCGCGCTTCGAACGCACACCGTCAGGATCAGTGCGGGCACGGTGGTCTCGCAGGGAGACGAGTCGCAAGAATGGGCGCCGGACGAGATCGTGCCGAGCGACGTGGGAGCCTCGGATGAGTGAGTCGGCGGAGTTCTACCGTCACCTCAAGCAGTTGTTCGGTGCCGATCCGGGACGAGGACAGCGCAACGCACGCCGTGAAAGTGCACGTCAGGGGCGCAACACGAGTCAGCCGTTCGAACCCGGACGGGAACCGCTAGGACTCTCCGGCGCAATCGCGTCCCTCGCCGACGAACTCGGCTGGAGCTCGCCGCTGGCGAAGTCCGAACTGCTCGCGGCATGGGCGGAGGTGGTCGGGGAAGAGACGGCGAAACACTCCGATCCGGCCGGAATCGAGGGCGGAGTACTCACTGTGCGGTGCGACTCCACCAGCTGGGCGACACAGCTTCGCCTGATGCGTGGAGAGTTGCTGCTGCACATCCAGAAGCGCTATCCGGACGCGGCTGTGGAAAGCATGCGGTTCGTGGGCCCTGACGTCCCCTCATGGAAACGCGGCCCCAGGTCGATCCCAGGGCGCGGTCCACGCGACACCTACGGCTGAGCAGACAAATCTGGTCAACCGAGCATTTTCATCGCGTCAGACGGCCGTTTCTCGCCCGATCGTCAGCCACTACTTGATAGACTGAGTAGTCACCAAAATAGTGCGGTCAGGAGCTCAATTCCCGATGACGACGGAACCGAAAACGGCTGGATCCGACAACGAGTACGGCGCAAGCCAGATTCAGGTTCTCGAAGGCCTCGAGGCGGTACGCAAGCGCCCCGGCATGTACATCGGCTCGACAGGGCCGCGAGGACTTCACCATCTCGTGACGGAGATCGTTGACAACGCCGTTGACGAGTACCTCGCTGGCCAGGGCGACCACATCGACGTCACGTTGACCGCGGACGGCGGGGTGCGAGTCGTCGACAACGCGCGCGGCATCCCCGTCGGCATCCATCAGCCCGAGGGCATCTCGACGGTCGAGCTCGTGCTCACCGTGCTACATGCCGGTGGCAAGTTCGGAGGCGGCGCCTACGCGGTCTCCGGCGGCCTGCACGGTGTCGGCTCGTCTGTGGTCAACGCCCTCTCGAGCCGGTTCGAGGTGGAAGTGAAGCAGCAGGGCCACGTCTGGAGGCAGAGCTACCACATCGGAGTTCCGGATGCCCCGCTGAAGCAGGCTGAAGAGAGCACCGAGACCGGAACGACCATCACGTTCTGGCCGAACGCCGAGATCTTCGACAGTGTCGAGTTCGACTACGACACACTGCGTACCCGCTTTCAGCAGTACGCCTTCCTCAACAAGGGTCTGACGATCAGCCTCCGCGACGAGCGTCCGCAGGAGACGCTCGACGAAGACGGCGAACCGATCCAGGGCCGGAACGACACCTATCTCTATCAGCGTGGTCTCGAGGACTACGTCGAGTACCTCAATTCGGCGAAACGCGCTGAGGTGGTGAACGCCGAGATCATCTCCTTCGAATCCGAAGACACCAATCGCAAGATCGCACTCGAGGTCGCGATGCAGTGGACCACTGCATACACCGAGAGCGTGCACACCTACGCGAACACCGTCAACACTCACGAGGGCGGAACCCACGAAGAGGGATTCCGCGCCGCGCTGACGACGCTCGTCAACAAGTACGCCCGTGAGAAGGGCATCCTGAAGGAGCGCGACGACAACCTCTCGGGCGAAGACGTGCGCGAAGGTCTGACCGCTGTCATCTCTGTGAAGCTGGCCGAACCGCAGTTCGAGGGTCAGACGAAGACCAAGCTGGGTAACACCGAGGCGAAGGCATTCGTGCAGAAGGTCGTCGGCGACCAACTGGGCGACTGGTTCGATCGCAACCCTCTGCAGGCGAAGGAGATCATCCGGAAGGCGATCCAGGCGGCGACCGCCCGTTTCGCGGCTCGCAAGGCGCGTGACACCGCTCGCCGCAAGGGGCTTCTCGAGGGCGGCGGCATGCCGGGCAAGCTGTCCGACTGCTCCAGCCGCAACCCCGCCGAAAGCGAGATCTTCCTGGTCGAGGGCGACTCGGCCGGCGGTTCGGCGAAGCAGGGGCGCAACCCGGCGACTCAGGCCATCCTTCCGCTGCGCGGCAAGATTCTGAACGTCGAGAAGGCGCGACTCGATCGCGCCCTGGCGAACGCCGAGATCCAGGCGATGATCACGGCTTTCGGCACGGGCATCGGCGAGGACTTCGACGGCTCGAAGGCCAGGTACCACAAGATCGTGCTGATGGCGGATGCCGACGTGGACGGCCAGCACATCACCACCCTGTTGCTCACCCTGCTGTTCCGCTACATGCGGCCGTTGATCGAGATGGGCTACGTCTACCTCGCGCAGCCGCCGCTGTATCGCTTGAAGTGGTCGAATTCGGAACATCAGTTCGTGTACTCGGACCGTGAGCGCGACGCGCTGCTGGTCGACGGTCAGGCCAAGGGATGGCGGCTTCCGAAGGACAACGGCATCCAGCGCTACAAGGGCCTCGGTGAGATGAGCTACCAGGAGCTCTGGGAGACGACGATGGACCCCGAGACACGCACACTGCTACAGGTGACCATGGATGACGCGGCCGCCGCGGACGAGATCTTCGCAACCCTCATGGGCGAAGACGTGGAGTCCCGTCGTCATTTCATTCAGAAGAACGCGAAAGACGTGCGCTTCCTCGACATTTGAGCGGGTCTCGATACGCGGGCGACTCCGTCGCGCGCTACTCGACCAGCGGCAACATGGAAACGCAAGAAGAGAAGTAGAGAGATAGATGGCAGACGAGACCGGCGACGTGGAGAGCACGCAAGCATCCGACGGCATCGTGCACGGCAACATCGAGCCCGTCGATCTGCAGCTGGAGATGCAGCGCAGTTACCTCGACTACGCGATGAGCGTGATCGTGGGCCGCGCGCTCCCCGAGGTGCGAGACGGACTGAAGCCGGTGCACCGCCGTGTGATCTATGCGATGTACGACGGCGGGTACCGCCCCGACCGGGCATACTCCAAGTGCTCTCGAGTCGTCGGCGACGTGATGGGCCAGTTCCACCCGCACGGTGACTCGGCCATCTACGACGCGCTCGTGCGCCTCGTCCAGCCGTGGAGCCTGCGGTATCCGCTTGCCCTCGGCCAGGGAAACTTCGGCTCGCCCGGTAACGACGGCGCTGCCGCCCCTCGATACACCGAGACGAAGATGGCCCCGCTCGCGCTGGAAATGGTGCGCGACATCGACGAGGACACCGTCGACTTCCAAGACAACTACGACGGCCGTACGCAGGAGCCGGCCATTCTGCCCAGCCGGTTCCCGAACCTGCTGGTCAACGGTTCTGTCGGCATCGCCGTCGGAATGGCCACGAACATCCCACCGCACAACATGCGTGAGGTGAGCGCCGGCGCACTCTGGGCCCTCGAACATCCGGATGCCACGCGCGAGGAGCTGCTCGAGGCTCTGATCGAGCGCATCAAGGGACCGGACTTCCCGACCGGCGCGCAGATTCTCGGTGTGAAGGGCATTCACGACGCCTACCGAACGGGTCGTGGCTCGATCACGATGCGCGCAGTGGTCAATGTCGAGGAGGTTCACGGCCGCACCTGCCTGGTCGTGACCGAGCTGCCGTACCAGGTGAACCCCGACAACCTCGCCATCAAGATCGCCGAGTTCGTGAAGGACGGCCGCATCGCCGGCATCGCGGATATTCGCGACGAGTCCAGTGGCCGCACCGGGCAGCGCCTGGTGATCGTGCTCAAGCGGGACGCCGTGGCGAAGGTCGTGCTGAACAACCTCTACAAGCACACTCAGCTGCAGGAGAACTTCGGCGCGAACATGCTCGCGATCGTCGACGGAGTGCCCCGCACGCTGCCGCTCGACGGCTTCATCTCCGCCTGGGTCGATCATCAGATCGATGTCATCGTGCGTCGAACGCAGTACCGGCTGCGCAAGGCGGAAGAGGACGCGCACATCCAGCGTGGACTGGTCAAGGCACTCGACGCACTCGATGAGGTCATTGCCCTGATCCGTCGCTCGCCCAATACCGAAGAGGCTCGCGTGGGCCTGATGGATCTGCTCGACGTCGACCAGGTGCAGGCTGATGCCATCCTGTCGATGCAGCTGCGCCGGCTCGCGGCCCTCGAGCGACAGAAGATCATCGACGCTCTCGCCCGCCTCGAGGCGGAGATCGCGGACTACAAGGCGATTCTCGCGGACAGCGCCCGTCAGCGGTCCATCGTGAGCGAGGAGCTCACCGAGATCTCCGACAAGTTCGGAGACGATCGGCGCACGAACATCCTGTACGGATTCGACGGCGACATGAGTGTCGAAGACCTCATTCCCGAAGAAGAGATGGTCATCACGGTCACGCGCGGCGGTTACATCAAGCGCACGCGCAGCGACAACTACCGTTCGCAGCATCGTGGCGGCAAGGGCGTCAAAGGTGCGCAGTTGCGCGGCGAGGATGTCGTCGATCACTTCTTCGTGACGACGACCCATCACTGGCTGCTGTTCTTCACCACCAAGGGCCGTGTCTATCGTGCGAAGGGCTACGAGCTGCCGGAGGCCGGCCGCGATGCCAAGGGCCAGCACGTGGCGAACCTGCTGGCGATGCAGCCCGATGAG
Organism: Humibacter sp. RRB41; assembly: GCF_022761015.1. Taxonomy (GTDB): domain Bacteria; phylum Actinomycetota; class Actinomycetes; order Actinomycetales; family Microbacteriaceae; genus Humibacter. The sequence continues at coordinate 140,094 of NZ_JAKWJQ010000001.1, read as the reverse complement.
GAGATCGCCGAGATTCTCGACGTCCGGGACTACGCGGTCGCCAAGTACCTCGTGCTCGCGACACGTGACGGTCTGGTCAAGAAGACCGCACTGGCGGAATACGACACGAATCGCACCGGCGGGATCATCGCGATCAAGCTTCGCGAGGAGGACGAGCTGATCTCGGCGCTGCTCACCGAAGAGGACTCGGACATCCTGCTCGTTTCACGCAAGGGCATGTCGATTCGCTTCACGGCGACGGACGAGGCGCTGCGTCCGATGGGCCGTTCGACCTCGGGTGTGATCGGCATGCACTTCCGTGGCGACGACTCGCTTCTGGACGCTGCGGTGATCTCCGGCCCGGGCGCCGAGGGCGTGGATTCTGAAGATTCCGCCGAAGACGGTTACGTGTTCGTGGTGACGGAGGGCGGGTACGCGAAGCGCACTGCAGTCGACCAGTACCGCCTCCAGGGTCGTGGTGGATTGGGCATCAAGGTGGCCAAGCTGAGTGATGACCGAGGGGACCTTGCGGGTGCTCTCATCGTGCAGGAAGACGACGAGGTTCTCGTGGTTCTTGCCAGCGGCAAGGTGGTACGCTCTGCCGTGGCCGAGGTGCCGGCCAAGGGTCGGGACACCATGGGTGTCGTATTCGCCCGCTTCGCCGATGACGACAAGATCATCGCGATCGCGCGGAACAGCGAGCGGAATCTGGACGCTCACGACGCCGAGTCGGAGGAGACTGAGACCGACCCGGGGGCCGAGCAGCCCGGAAAGGATGACACGTTAGATGAGCACGGTAGCGGAACAGTTGGCGCGTAAATCCTCGCGCAAGCCTTCAACCAAGCAAGTCAGGCTTCGTCTGGTCTACGTCGACTTCTGGTCGGCAGTCAAGCTCTCGTTCCTGATCGGACTGTGCCTTGCGATCATCTCGATCGTCGGTGCGTTCTTGATCTGGACGGTGCTCGATCAGACGGGAATCTTCGACAACCTGAACAGCCTGTTCAAGGACATCTCGGGTACGAGCGGAACCGACTTGAAGTCGATTCTGAGCCTGGGCACGGTGATGGGATTCTCGATCGTGGTCGCGATCCTGAACCTGGTCGTCACGACGGCTCTTGGCGCCGTGTGCGCGCTGCTGTACAACCTCAGCGTCAAGATCACCGGCGGCCTGCTGGTCGGGTTTACAAATAACTGAAGGCGGCCGGGGCTCGATTCGCGTCAGCGCAGGGGCTCCGGTAGTCTGTCCTTCGGTCATTTGCACGTGATCGTTCGGGGATATAGCTCAGGCGGTTAGAGCGCTTCGCTGATAACGAAGAGGTCCGAGGTTCAAGTCCTCGTATCCCCACGGATGAGTTCCTCCTGCAGCAGGAAGTCACCCACGCAGTTGCACGACGCGACGTGCCCGCCTTCCGCACCACAGCGATTCGGCGGCGTGTACGGCGAATCGCGCAGCGACGCACGCCGGGCAAGGACCAGCGTGCCATGAACACGGGGCCTTAGCTCAGTTGGTAGAGCGCCTGCTTTGCAAGCAGGAAGTCAGGAGTTCGATTCTCCTAGGCTCCACACTTTCAGTCCTTCTTCGCCGGTCGATGCCGTGTCCTGTCCACGCCGTCGCGGCGACACACCGCCTGGAGACGGGCGTGCTGAGAGGCGCTCCGCCCTAGCCGCCTGACGGAAAGAGGATGGAACCGAAGATAAGGGCCAGCGGCAGAAGCAGGGAACGCCCGAAGAGGGCGAGCCAGAGCACGACGGCCAGAGCCGCGCAGAGTCCGACGAGAGTTGCGAATCCGACGCTCACGCCGACGAAGCCGAGCGCGGAAGGCCCCCAGCCTGGCTGCGGCCGCGGCTGCGAGTCGAGCGCTCCGTCCGCGGGGACGTACACCGCGTCATCGCCCGCCGGAATCAGGATGTCCAGGTCGCTCTCGTTCACGCGCCGCAGTCTACGACCGGCGTACCCGGTCGGTGAGTTGAACGCACTGTCGGCGGCTCCGGAGAGTATGCACACCATGGACATCACTCTCATCCAGCCGCCGGGCCTCGTCGTCAGTCCGGCGTTCAGTCATGTCGCGGTCGTGCCTGCCGGTTCTACGACGATCTACCTCGGCGGACAGAACGGCGTCGACGAGACCGGCGCCGTGGTCTCCGAGGATGTCGCCACCCAGGCAGCGAAAGCACTCGACAACGCTGAGATCGCACTCGCCGCTGCAGGGGCATCCCTCGGCGACGTCGTGTCGTGGTCGGTGCTGTTTCATCAGGATGCCGATCTGCGCGCCGCGTACGGAACGATCGCGCCGCGCCTTGCGCGTAGCGGGCCTCCGCCCCTCGTGACGGGCGCGAGGGTGGTCGCACTCGGAGTGCCAGGCGCGCTCATCGAGCTGAGCGCCGTAGCGGCGCTGCCCCCGGTGTAGTCGCGAACCCGGATCGGGCCGCTCACCTCCCAGCGGTTCGCTTCGACGTCGCCTTGCTAGCGTTGAGGGATGCTGTATTCCTCGACGTCGTCCGCAGAGAAGCGCGCCGACTTTCGCGGGCGCCTCGCCTCCGGTGAGATCCTCCGCTTTCCCGGTGCGTTCAACCCGTTGAGCGCCCGGCTGATCGAACGCAAGGGGTTCGATGGCGTCTACGTCTCCGGCGCCGTGCTCTCGGCTGATCTCGGCCTTCCCGACATCGGGCTGACGACCCTCACCGAAGTCACCGGACGGGCGAAGCAGATCGCTCGCATGACGGAACTTCCCGCCATTGTGGATGCCGACACCGGTTTCGGCGAGCCGATGAACGTGGCACGCACGGTGCAGGAGTTCGAGGATGCCGGCGTCGCCGGCCTTCATATCGAGGACCAGGTCAATCCCAAGCGGTGCGGCCACCTCGACGGCAAGCAGGTGGTGGACGAGCACACGGCGTTGCAGCGCATCCGTGCGGCCGTCGATGCGCGTCGCGACCCGAACTTCTTGATCATGGCGCGCACGGACATCCGTGCCGTCGACGGGTTGCAGGCTGCGGTCGACAGGGCGAAAGCGCTGGTGGATGCCGGCGCCGACGCGATCTTCCCCGAGGCGATGGCGACCCTGGAGGAGTTCGAGGCCGTGCGGGCGGCGGTCGACGTTCCGTTGCTCGCCAACATGACCGAATTCGGCAAGAGCGAGTTGTTCACGGTGCAGCAACTCGCCGATGTCGGCATGAACATCGTGATCTGGCCGGTCTCACTGCTGCGGCTCGCGATGGGAGCCGCCATGCGCGGGCTCGATGAGTTGAACGAGCGAGGGACGCTCGCGGGCAAGCTCGGCGAGATGCAGCACCGGTCGGAGCTCTACGAACTCATCGACTACGAGGGTTACAACCACTTCGACACATCGATCTTCAACTTCACGATCGAGCGCTGAGGACCGAGCCGCCCCGAGGGGCAGCAGCCAGGTCGACGCGTATGGTGTCTGCATGGACATCCGCGTCGCCGCCTACGCCGTCATCTTCGATGGCTCGAAGGTGCTGCTGGCCCACTGGAACGAGCACGGGCGCAGTGGGTGGACGCTCCCCGGCGGAGGCCTGGAGCCCGGTGAGGACCCGGCGGATGCCGCGGTACGCGAAGTGCAGGAGGAGACCGGCTACGACGCCGAGCTCGACGAACTCATCGGGGTTCACTCGCACGTCATTCCCGAGGAGCAACGCATCTCTGGCGATGGTCCGCTGCAAGCGCTGCGGATCCTCTACCGCGCGCACGTGGTCGGTGGCGAGTTGGTGAACGAAGCTGACGGCTCCACCGATGAGGCGCAATGGTTCGAACTGAGCGAAATCGCGTCCCTACGCAAGGTGTCCCTCGTCGACACGGGCTTACGCTTCGCGGGGCTGATCGCCTGATCGGCTACCGCACCCGCCGCACTCGGCGCGCGCGAAAGGGCGGATGCCACGGCATCCGCCCTTTACTGCGCTCGCGTCAGTCCTGAAGCGGCGGTTCGGTGGCGTCGTCCTCAGCGACCCAGAGCTCGTCGTCGGCGCGGAACGTCTGCCACACCGCGTAAGCGATGCCGACGAGTGCGATGCCGCCGAGCGCAAGAGCGAGATACGTGCCGAAGCCCGGACCGGACTTTGCGGCCTTCTTGCCGAGGTCGCCCTTGGCGGTCCGGAGCCGCTTGACCGCGGCCTGCACACGGGCGTCGTGTGCGACATCCGCGACGCTCAGGGCGGTGCCGAGAGCCGTACCGAGTGCCGGCACGACGTTGTTGGTGACGACATCGCCCGCAGCACGGGTGACAGGTCGTACGTACTGGTCGTAGCCCTCCTTGACTCGGGGGGCCACTTCTTCTCTCGTCAGATGGGCGGCCTGGCGGCCGGCCTCCTGCGCGACGACGTTCGCCCTTCCAAGAACCTGCTGCTGGGAATCCCACAGCTGCTGGGCCTCTGCGCGAAGCCGATTGAGTTCCTTCTGGCGCTTGCGTGACAGACTCACGTTTCCTCCACCCAGTCGAATGTGCGGGTTTCTCCATCTTGCCACCGAAAGCTTGGACGACCAGGGGATGCACGAAACCCCTATGTAAGAATTGACGCCATGTCCAAGCACACTGCAGTGGCTACTCTGCACACCAACTATGGCGACATCGCCGTGAACCTCTACGGCAACCACGCCCCGAAGACCGTTAAGAACTTCGTGGGTCTCGCCACCGGCGAGCAGGAGTGGACCGACCCCAAGACGGGCGAGGCCCGAACGGACAGCCTGTACAACGGCGTCGTGTTCCACCGCATCATCCCCGGGTTCATGATTCAGGGTGGCGACCCGATCGGCACCGGCACCGGCGGACCCGGTTACCGCTTCGACGACGAGATCAGCCCGGACCTCGACTTCACGCAGCCGTACATGCTTGCCATGGCGAACGCCGGCATTCAGGGCGGACAGGGCACCAACGGTTCGCAGTTCTTCCTCACCGTCGGACCGACGACCTGGCTCCAGGGCAAGCACACCATCTTCGGCGAGGTCGCCGATGACGCCTCACGCCGCATCGTCGACAAGCTCGCCGGCGTTCCGACGGACGGCCGTGACCGCCCGCTCGACGACGTCGTGATCGAGTCGATCACGGTGGAGCAGGCGTAGTCGGCTCAGGCATCCGATCGCGCCCAGAGAACCCGAGACCCGAGTGACGCAACCGTCTCCGGCGGGCGAGTCGTCGCCCCCGACTTGCTACCGGCATCCCGACCGGCCGACCTATGTGCGCTGTCAGCGCTGCGGTCGTCCGATCTGCGGGGAGTGCCAGACGCCGGCGCCCGTCGGGTTCATCTGCCCCGAGTGCATGCGTCAGCAGCGCGCGACGGCGCCCCGCACGAAGTCCGCGTTCCTGACGAGGCTGACCGGCCCACGGCAGCCGGCTGTGACGTATGCGATCATCGCGATCTGCGTCGTCGTGTTCATCCTGCAGTCCTTGCCCGTGGTCGGCTCGTCGGTGACCAGCGCGCTGCAGTACGCCGGGATCTACGGGTATCCGACGGGCACAGTTGCCGGTATCGCGTTCGAGCCCTGGCGAATGCTCACGTCCGTGTTCGCGCACGCGAACATCCTGCACATCCTTCTGAACATGTACACCCTGTGGATCTTCGGCATCGTTCTCGAGCCGATGTTGGGCAGAGTGCGATACGGCGTGTTGTTCCTACTCAGCGGGATCGCGGGCTCCGTAGGGGTCTACCTGCTGGACACGCCGTTGCAGCCTGTGGTCGGAGCATCCGGCGCGATCTTCGGAATGATTGCCGCACTGCTGATCATTCAGCGGCACCTCGGCGGTCCCATCACCCAATTGCTGGTGCTCGTGGGCATCAACCTCGTGATCGGATTCGTGCCGGGCTTCCAGATCGCCTGGCAGGCCCACGTCGGAGGGCTCGTCGGCGGTGCCCTCGTCGGGCTCATCTATACGCAGACCCGCGCCAGGTCGAGACGGCCGCTGCAGATCGTGCTTCTTGCTGTGCTGGCCGTGGTGTTGATCCTGATCGGCAGCTGGCGCGTCTTCGCCGGCTGAGCCGGTCGGGGCATCCGATGATGCTGCCGATCGGATCGGCCGAGAGTTATCCACAGGTTTACCCACACGTGGGGATAATTACACCGGTGTAATTGCTCTTCGGGTGCCGCGTGTTCCAGCAGCGCGAAACGTGCGGTTCCGCAGGGGGCACGTCAGTAGATCAGCGCCACCGTGTGGTCATCAGGAACCCGACGAAAGCGATCGCGAAGCCGATCAGGATGTTCCACGCGCCGAGCTGCGGGATGGGGAACTGGCTGCCGCTCACGTAGAAGACGACGATCCACAACAGGCCGACGATCATGAAGCCGAGCATGACGGGCAGGAACCACACCGGGTTCGGCGCGTCGCCGGTGGACCGGACCTCGTCGACCGATCGGGAGGAGCGCTTGGTGCGGGTCTTGGATGCCATAGTCCGAACATTCTAGCCGTAGCCGATGTGCGGTTCCGCGGTCGAGAGCTATGAATCTGAGGCTCGCTCGGCTGGCGTAGAGAGTGCCGGATTAGACTTCCCCCTCGTGACCGATCGCCACGACTCCGCGCCCGATGAGGAGGCCCGCCTCGCGGAGACGCTGCCGACTCCGGCCGATCGGCCGGGTGACCATCCGACACGTGTCGGCCAGCCGATGCACGCACGAGGACGAGGCGGATCGGTCGCGCGCAAGCCGCGGCAGAGGCTGTCGGTGATCGGTGTCGTCGGTGAGTTGCTCGTGACGGCTGGTGTGCTCGTTCTGCTCTTTCTCGGCTGGCAGACCTGGTGGCAGTCCGGTGTTCTCGCCGCGCAGCAGAACAGCGCCGCTGCGCAGCAGAGTCAGAAATACCTCGAGCAGGCGACGAAGTCGCCGACGCCGACGCCGACCACGAAGGTGGCTCCTGACGGCACGAAGACGGCCGACTACGGAACACCGCCGGTGATGAAGGCTCCAGGATTCGCCCAAGCGTTCGCCGTGATCTACGTGCCGCGCTTCGGAGCCGACTGGAAGCGGACGATTCGTGAATCCGTCGACGTAGAGGCCGTGCTGAACAGTTACGACGCAGGCGTCGGGCACTACCCGGGAACGAAGATGCCCGGCGCTGTCGGCAACTTCGCCATCGCCGCACACGACACCGGTTACGGCAACACCTTCATCGACGTGTCGAAGCTTCAGGTCGGCGACGCCATCTACATCCAGACGAACGAGGGCTATTACACGTACCGATTCCGCAACATGGAGTACATCACCCCGAACACCGTGCAGGTGCTCTACGACGTTCCCCAGGTCGCGGGCGCAAAGGCGACCGACCGCTACATCACGCTGACGACGTGCAATCCGCCTTACCACGCGCAGGAACGCATCGCCGCGTTCGGGACGTTGGAGTCGTGGCAGCCGTTGTCGGCTGGACCGCCGAAAGAGATCGCGGCAGAAGTGGGAGGCAACTGATGTACGGAGCGCTGTGGCGGGTGCTTCCCGGTCCGGCCTGGGTGCGCATCCTGATTCTCGTCGTGCTGTTCCTGGCCGTGCTCTACTGCCTGGTCACGTGGGTCTTCCCGTGGGTCGATAGTCTGCTGCAAGGCAACGAGGAAGGGACGGTGACCGTATGACGCGCGTGCTCGTGATCGACAACTACGACAGCTTCGTGTACACGCTGAACGGTTATCTGCGTGAGCTGGGTGCCGAGACGGATGTCGTGCGGAACGACGCCATCGCACCGGACGACATCTCGGAGGTACTCGCCGGCTACGACGCCGTGCTGCTGTCGCCCGGTCCGGGAACCCCTGCGGATGCTGGCGTCTCGGTCATCACCGTGATCGCCGCGTTGCGATCGCAGACGCCGCTGCTCGGCGTGTGTCTCGGGCACCAGGCCATCGCCGAAGCGTTCGGCGCGACGGTGACTAACGCCGAAGAGCTGATGCACGGCAAGACGTCGATCGTGGAGCACGACGGCTCTCCGTTCTACGACGGCGTGCGACAGGGCTTCACCGCGACGCGATATCACTCGCTTGCGGTCGTCGACGGGACGGTTCCGGACGACCTGATCGTCACGGCTCGAACGCCCGGTGGCGTGATCATGGGCGTTCGGCATCGCGAGGCGCCCATCTATGGTGTGCAGTTTCACCCCGAGTCCGTGCTCACGCAGGACGGCTACCGCATGCTGGGCAACTGGCTGGCCGTCGCAGGCCTCGAGGGAGCACAGGAGCGCGCGAAGGGACTCGACCCGCTCCTCGCCGTCGGGTAGTGACCGTTCGATTGGGCATTGCCGTTGAGGAGCGCCCTTCGACTCCCTTCGCTCGCTCAGAGAGCTGGGGCGCGGACTAGCCGGTGCAGTACGAGAACGTGATTGTGGAGCCCTGAGGGACCGGACCAGGGGCTTGCGACTGGTGATTCACCGGCGCGCCCGTCTGCGTGGCGCAGCTCGGATCGCCCACAGCATTGGGTACGAGGGCCAGCTTGGGATCCTGCAGAGTGTTGGTCGCGTCCTGCACGCTCATGCCCGTGAGATCGGGCAGCGTGACTTGACCGTTGGAGACGACGAAGTTGATGGTGTCGCCCTCGTGCGCCGTGGCCCCTGTGGCCGGATCGGTCGAAATCACGACGTTCGACGGCACCGTCGGCGAATCCTGATTGTTGATCTGCCCCGTCTTGAAGCCGAGGTCTTGGAGCGCCTTCTCGGCGTCCGCGATCGACTTGCCCGAGACATCCGGAATGTTCACCGCCTTGGCGCCGCTGGACACGTACACGCTGATGCTGTCGCCCTTGCTGGCGATGACGCCCGCACCGGGGTTGGTGCGGATGACCCTGCCCTTGGTGACGGTGGTGCTGGACTCGTCGATGAAGGTGGGGTCGAGCTTGGCGTCCTTGATCTTCTCGGTCGCCTGGTTCAGCGTGAGTCCTGCGACGATCGGCACTTTCGCGGCATTGTCGGCGAGGTGCTGTGTCGGCGTCTGGTTGAAGACCCAGAGCAACAGCGCTGCGATGATGACGGCGACGCTGAGCACTCCCGCCCAGATCCACAGCACGGGAGGGCGATTCTGGGTGCGGACCACCTCGTCGTCATCCGCGAGTTGGCGCAGCGCCGCCACGGCGGGCGTCGGTGTTGTCCCCGCGTCACCGAACAGGGTCTCGGCGAAGGCGTCCCGCTTGTTGTGCACCGGAACCTTGCCGGATGCCGCCAGCTCCAGATCGTCCCGGAACTCGGCCGCCGACTGGTAGCGCTGCACCCGGTCCTTGGCCAGGGCTCGCAACACGACCATGTCCAACGCGGGCGACACCTTGGGATTGACGCTGCTCGGCTTGACCGGCTGTTCGCTCACGTGCTGATACGCGACCGCGACGGCGGTGTCACCGCGGAACGGCGGCCTGCCGGCGAGCATCTCGAAGAGAACGACACCCGTCGAGTACAAGTCGGTGCGGGCATCCACCGTCTCGCCCTTGGCCTGTTCGGGGGAGAAGTAACTCGCCGTGCCGAGAATGGCTGTGGTCTGCGCGACTGTCGCGGACGAGTCGCTGATGGCACGCGCGATGCCGAAGTCCATCACCTTGACCTGGCCGGCGCGGGTGATCATGACGTTGCCTGGCTTGATGTCGCGGTGAACGACGCCGGCGCGGTGCGAGTATTCGAGCGCCGTCAGCAGGCCTGAAGCGACTCGCGCCGCTTCGGTCGGTTCGATCGGACCGTTGCGCAGGATGTCACGCAGCAGCACGCCGTCCACGAACTCCATCACGATGAACGGGGCCTGCACCTCGTTGCCCATCGAGTCGCGAACGGTCTCTTCGCCTGCGTCGAAGACGCGCACGATCGTGGGGTGCGCCATACGCGCCGCAGCCTGCGCCTCTTGGCGGAATCTGGTGCGGAACGCGGGGTCGGTCGCCAGCGAGGGCTTGAGCAATTTGATCGCGACCGTGCGGCCTAGACGGGTGTCGACACCCTTGTGCACGTCGGCCATTCCGCCGCGCCCGATGAGCTCGCCCACGCGGTATCGCCCCGCGAGCATGCGGGGTTCATCTGTGGAAGGAAATTCGACGTCAGGCAACACTGCGAACAGTGTACTGGGGAGAGGTTGAGTGTTCGGTACACTCCGCGAGGTGGTACGGAGTTGTGCGTCGATTCGTCAGATCGGCGCACAAAACCTGGACTACTGAACGACGACAGCCAGCGGCTTCGACTGCCCGGATTCGATCGAACCATCACCGCAGAAGATCGTGTAGGTGACCTGAACCGTGTTGCCCGAATCAGCCGTCGGAACAGTCCACGTCGTACCGGATGTGCTGCCAGAGACGGATCCCTGGCCCTGTCCATTCACGTACAACTGGTGACCGGTGAGGTTCTGACCGGCGGGACACTGGCCGCCGCCCCAGTTGAACTGGACCTGATCGCCCGCACTCACAGGGTTGTTGCCGCCGACCTGCGACACGGTGTCGGTCGGCGCGCTAGGCGAGGTCATCTGGTCGTAGTACGTCAGCGTGATGGTGGCGTCGAAGTCGACCGTTCCCGTCGGCGTGATCTGATACACCGCGCCGACTGCCGACTGGGTGGTGGCCGGGGTTCCGAGCACTTGCTTGACGTTCTTGTATCCGGCGGTCCCCAGCGCCGAGACTGCGTCGTTGATGTTCTTGCCGATGTAGTCGGCGCCGTTGATGACGGCGCTCGTCGGTTGAGGCGCCGGTGTTGTAATAGTCGGCTTCGGGGACTTCGAGGTGGTGTGAGCGGTCGTATGCGCTGTGGTTGTGGAACTGGGTGCCGGTGCACCGTGGCCTTGCGTGAACAGGGCGATGAGCGTCGCGATCAGGATGATCGCGAGAAGTGCGATCAACGCGATGAGCGGCCATGTCCACGGACTGCGCTTCTTCTTTTTCGGCTCTTCCTCTTCGCCTTCTTCACCTTCGACGCCATCGGCATCGGCTGCGGAGAGCACGGTCGTGGCTTGCGTCGCACCGGCAGCAGCTCCGGACGGCATGAGCAGGGTGTTGAAACCGGTCGTGCTCATGCCGTCGCCGAGAATGGCCGGCACGGCGGCAGCAGCCGCCTGAACATCTCCGCGGCGCAGCGCCGTTGCCGCGCGGGCGAGGTGTGCAGCGGACTGCGGCCGCTCTGCGGGGTTCTTGGCGATGCATGCATAGACCAGGTTGCGCACCGGCTCGCTCACCGTCACGGGGAGCGGCGGCGGCTGCTCGTTGATCTGGGCCATCGCGATGGCCACCTGGGATTCGCCGGTGAACGGCCTGCGGCCCGCCAGGCACTCGTACGCGACGATGCCCAGCGAGTAGATGTCGGTCGTCGGCGACGCCGGGTGACCGGATGCCTGCTCTGGTGACAGATACTGCACCGTGCCCATCACCTGACCGGTGGCGGTCAGCGGCACCTGGTCCGCGATGCGCGCGATTCCGAAGTCGGTGATCTTCACCCGGCCATCGGGTGTGATGAGCAGGTTTCCGGGCTTGATGTCGCGGTGCACCAGGCCCGCGGCGTGAGCGGCATGCAGAGCTGCGGCGGTCTGCGCGACGATGTCGAGCACCTTGTCGGTGGAGAGCGTGTGCTCGCGCTCCAGGATGGTGGAGAGCGCCTCACCGGGCACGAGCTCCATCACGAGGTAGGCGCTACCGTCTTCCTCGCCGTAGTCGAAGACGTTCGCAATGCCCTCGTGGTTGACGAGGGCTGCGTGGCGGGCCTCCGAGCGGAAGCGTTCGAGGAAGGTCGGGTCGCCGAGGTACTCGTCCTTCAAGATCTTGATGGCGACCTGGCGGCCGATGACGAGGTCGGTGGCCTGCCAGACCTCGCCCATGCCGCCGATCGCGATCCGCGACTGGAGTTCGTATCGTCCGCCGAACGTGAGCCCTGTCGTGGGTCTCATTTTCCAAGCACCGCCTCTAGTACCTTCTTCGCAATCGGAGCAGCCACGGAATTCCCGTCGCCCCGCTGACCTAATCCGCCGCCGTTGTCGACCACCACCGCAATAGCGAACTGAGGATCATTCGCCGGAGCGAACCCGGTGAACCACAGCGTGTACGGGTCGTTCGTGCCGTTCTGCGCGGTCCCCGTCTTACCGCCGACCTGGACCCCGTCTATTCTTGCATTGCTCGCAACGCCCTCAGAGACGTCTTTCACCATGGTCTGAGCGACCGAATCGGCTGTGGTCTCGCTCGTCGCACGACCGAACGTCGTGGGGTTGAACGTCTCGCGAACCTGCAGGTCGGGCGTGACGACCGACTCCACCAGGTTGGGCTGCATCACGGTGCCTCCGTTGCTGATCGCCGCCGCGTTCATCGCCATCTGCAGGGCGGTCGCCGTGTCATCAGCCTGACCGAAGCCGCTCATGGCCAGCTTCGCCTGGTCCGAGTATCCCGGGTACTGGCTCGCCGAGGCATGCATGGGTACCGAGAAGCTGGTGTTGAACCCGTACTTCTGCGCCTGAGCCTTGATGGCCTGCGAGCCCAGCTTGATCGCCAATTCCGCGTACGGAATATTGCACGAAAGTATCAGCGCCGTCTCGAGCGAAACGGTGCTGCCCGCACCGCACGACGTCAGTGAGTCGTTGTGGATGACGGTGCTCGTGCCGGGAAGTGTGAAGCTCGACGGGTTCGGCATCTGCGAGCTGAGCGTGTAGTTACCGCTCTCCAGTGCAGCGGAGAGCACCACCGGCTTGAACGTCGATCCTGGCGGGTTCAATTCGTTGATCGTCTTGTTGATCAGCGGATCTCCGTCGGCCTTCAAGAGCTTCTGGTAGGTGGCATCCACTTGCGTCACGTTGTGCACCGCGAGCGTGTTCGGGTCGAAGTCGGGCTTGGAGACCATCGCGAGGATGCGACCGGTTTTCGGCTGCAGCACCACGACGGAACCCTGCTGCGAGCCGAGTGCGTCGTAGGCGGCCTGCTGCGCGACCGGATCGATCGTGAGCTCGACCGAATTGCCTTGCGGGTGGTGCCCGGTGACCAGGTTCTGCAGCTGGTCGATGAAGTCGTCGTTCGAGGTGCCGCTCAACTCGCTGTTCATCGAACCCTCGATGCCCGTCGGAGCGCCGCTGATCGGGAAGAAGCCGGTGACGGCGGAGTACAGCGGTCCCTGCGGATACTCCCGCTGGTAGTTGTAGGTGTCTTTGCTCGGCACGGATTCCGCCACCGGCTGGCCGGCGACGAGGATCGAGCCGCGCTGCACCTGGTAACTGGCGTAGAGGGTTCGGGAGTTGCGGGCATCCGCATTGAGGCTGTCCGCCGCGCCGACCTGGATGATCGAGGTCGAGACGAACAGCGCGAGGAACATCGCGAGCACCACGATGCTGACCCGTTTGATCTCACGGTTCACTCAGCTCACCACCAATCGGGGCTGGTTGCGCACCGTGTCGGACAGGCGCAGGAGCAGTGCGACGATGATCCAGTTCGCGACAAGCGACGATCCGCCTGCGGCGAGGAACGGGGTGGTGAGTCCGGTCAGCGGGATGACGCGGGTGATGCCGCCGATCACGATGAAGACCTGCAGGGCTACGGCGAAGGCGAGGCCCACGCTGAGGAGCTTGCCGAAGTCATCCTGACCCGCGAAGCCCACCCGCAGTCCGCGCGAGACGAACAGCAGGTAGAGGCAGAGGATGGCGAACAGCCCGATGAGGCCGAGCTCCTCGCCGAGGCTCGCGATGATGTAGTCGCTCTCGGCGAGCGGCGTCACCGTCGGATAGCCCTGTCCGAGCCCCGTGCCGAGCAGCCCGCCGTGCGCCAGACCGAAGAGGCCCTGCACCAACTGGTAACTGCCGCCGGTCGCGTTGTAGACGTGGTCGCTGAACGGGTTCAGCCAGTTCTGGAATCTGCCCTGCACATAGTCGAGCACTCGGCTCGCTATCAGAGCACCGCCGACGAAGAGCACCAGGCCGATGACGACCCAGCCGACCCGTGCCGTTGCGACATAGAGCATCACCAGGAAGAGCCCGAAGTAAAGCAGGCCGGTTCCGAGGTCGTGCTGGAAGACGATCACCGCCATCGAGACGATCCAGAGCACGAGGATCGGCCCGAGATCCCTCAGGCGTGGGAAACGGATGCCGAGGAACTTCTTGCCCACCATCGACAGGGAGTCGCGGGATTGCACGAGGTAGCCGGCGAAGAAGATCGCGAGGGCGATCTTGGCGATCTCGCCGGGCTGAAAGCTGAACGGGCCGATGCCGATCCACACGCGTGCGCCGTTGATGTTCTTGCCGATGACCGGCAGCATCGGCAAGAGGAGCAGTACGAGGGCACTGAATCCGAACACGTAGGTGTAGCGCTGGAGCACCCGGTGGTTGCGGATGAACACGATGACGGCGATGGCGCAGAGGACCGCGATCGCGGTCCAGACGATCTGGCGTACGGCGGCCGATTCCCAGCCGGAGTCGTGGTTGGCGATGTCGATGCGGTAGATCTCGGCGATACCGATGCCGTTGAGCACGGTGGCGATCGGGAGCACGAAGGGATCGGCATCCGGAGCCAGATACCTCATGACGATGTGCATGGCGAACACGAGCACCGAGAGGCCTGCACCCAGAAACACCAGGGTGAAGTCGAGGTGGCCGAGCGCACCCAACTCGACGAGCACAACGGCGATGGCGTTGATGGCGCACGCGAAGATGAGCAGGCCAAGCTCGAGATTGCGCAGCTTCTTGGGCAGGCGGATGCGACGCAGCGGTGCCGTTGCCGCTCCCGGCCGCGATGACACGGCCGTGGTCGAGCTAGTTGGAGCTGTCATTCGAAAGCTGCTCCACGATGCGCCTTGCGTCGTCGAGCGACGACGCGTTGATGGTGTCTTCGACCTGCTGTTGCTCGTACGGGCTCAGGTTGTCGACGTCGACTGCGGTCTCCTTGTAGACGTGCGAAAGCGAAATGGGTCCGAGATTCTGCTGCACGCCCTGGAAGATGGCGACCTTGCCGGAGGACTCGCCGATGAAGTATCTGGACTGGGTCCACTGATACCCGAGCAGCACGGCGAGTGCGATGGCGACCACCAGCAGGACGCCGCTGAGCAGCCAGGTGAGCCTGCGGCGGCGCGCTCGCCGCTGATCCTCTTCGATGAGCTCGTCGAGGTAGTCGTCGGTCTGAGGCTCGAAGTGGGTCGGGCCGGTCGCCGGTCGCGCCGGATGCAGCCGCAGAGCCGGAAGACGAAGCGCTCTGGTGTGTGTGCTGGGTTCCCGCTCGAAGTGCACGGGAGCGGACGCTGAACCCACCGTGACGGGTTCTCGCGCCTCTTCCTCCGCTGTCGTGACGTCGACGATCACTGCGGTCACGTTGTCGGGAGCACCTGCGTCGAGACTGGCTCTGACGAGGCGTTCCGCCGCCACCTTGGGCGACTCGACGTTGCTCAGGATGGCAGCGATGACCTCCCGCTTCACCACACCGCTGAGCCCGTCCGAGCACAGCAGCCAGCGGTCGCCGGGCAGGGTGTCGACGGTCCAGGTGTCGATCTCGGGCGAGGAATCGACGTCGCCGAGCACGCGCATCAGCACCGACCGACGCGGGTGCGTGAGCGCCTCCTCCTCTGTGATGCGGCCGGTGTCGACGAGGCGCTGCACGAACGTGTGGTCGACGGTGACCTGTTTCAGCTCGCCGTCGCGCAGCAGGTAGATGCGCGAGTCGCCGATGTGCGCGAGCGCGAGCTTGTCGTCGACGCGGATGATCGCGCTGACGGTCGTGCCCATGCCCGTGAGCTCCGGATGCTCGAACACCGTCTCGGCGAGCAGTCCGTTGGCCGCGAGCAACGCCGACTGCAGAGCGACCTGCGCGTCTTCGGCCGTCGGATAGTCGTGGTCGATCTCCTTGATGCGGTTCGTGGCGATCGCTGATGCGACGTCACCGCCCGCGTGCCCGCCCATGCCGTCGGCGACGAGGAACAGCGAAGCTCCCGCGTACCCGGAGTCCTGGTTGTTCGAGCGCACCTTTCCCACATGGGAGACCGCCACGGCCCTGATCGACGTCGCCATGGACTACCGCCGCAGCTCGAAGGTCGTCGTGCCGATCTTGATGGGAGCGTCGAGCGGAACCTGGGTGGGGACGGTCACCCTCTGACCGTCGAGGAACGTGCCGTTGGTGGAGTCGAGGTCTTGGATCATCCACTCGTTGTTCCACAGCATGAGGCGTGCGTGGTGGGTCGAGGTGTAGTCGTCGCGGATCACCAGGCCGGACTCGCCGGAGCGCCCTATGGTGATCGGCTCGTTGCCGAGCGTCACCTCGGTGCCACGCCGTGGCCCGGAGGTGATCACGAGCTTGCTCGCGGTGAGGACCGTCGCCATCGGACGGTTCGGGAGGGACCCGGTGGGAAAGCCCGCTTGCGCTCGCACGCCCGAGGTGCCCGACCCAGTAGACGGCTGCGTGATCTGCCCGGTCATCGGCCTGGCGAGGCCGGCGAGCGGGGAGTCTCCGGTCGACAACGCGCCGGTCGGCGCCGTCGGTGACGCCTGCGGCCGGGCGGCGGCCGCAGGCGCCGAGGACGGGACGTTCGTGAACGGGCCGGCGGAGGCATCCGATTGGAGCTTGCGAACGCGCTGTCCGAACAGGTCGCTGCGGAGTGCGTAGACGATCGCGAACACGAAGACCCACATCAGCAGCAGAAAGCCGATGCGCAGAACGAGGAGGGTGAGGGTGCTGACCGTCATGACCTGTCCCAGAACCCGTCGATGTCGTGCCGTCGGGTGACGTCGTCCGGCTCGCGGCGGGAGGGCACGGCGGCGGATGCCTGTGGCAGCACACGGAACACGATACGGGTGCGTCCGATGGTGATGACCGAATCGGGCTCGAGTACCGCTTTCTTGACCGGATTCCCGTTGAGCTGTGACCCGTTCGTGGAGCCGAGATCGCGCACCTGGGCGTGCGAGCCGTCCCAGGCGATCTCGATGTGCTTGCGCGACGTGCCGGTGTCATCCACCGTGATGTCGGCCTCGCTGCCGCGGCCGACGACCGTGCGCGAGTGCTTCAGCGGGTAGCGCTTGCCGCCGATGTCGAGCACCGGAACCCAGGCGACGTTGCCCTTCACGTTCTGAGACTCCACGTGCAGGATGCCCGTGCTCAGCGAGTCGTCAGGTCGCATGCTGATCGAGATGCCTCCCGCGAACTGGTAATGCTGTGCGCTCGCGTGCCGCTGCACGAAGTCGGTCAGCTCGTCGGTGAGCGCCGGGCCCATGGCGTGCATGCGCTTGTAGTCGTTGGGCGCCAGCAGCAGGGTGAAGTCATTGGGCGCGAGAATGCGGTCGCGTGTCACAACGGCGGCCTTCGTGTCGAGTTCGCGGCGGAGAGCGCTGGTCAGTTCGACCGGCTGCAACCCTGACCGGAACGTCTTCGCGAAGGCACCGTTGACAGCACGCTCGAGGCCTTTCTCGAAGTTGTCCAGAATGCCCACAGGTCTCCCGATCTGCCCGACGACTATGTGAATGTTAGCCGCACACCGTGAGAAGGAGCCCGTGAGCGGCGGTGGGGTGGCGATGGGCGTGCTGGATTTCGGAGAAACGTCGTTGGGGACGGCGTGTCATGAGCCGTGAGCGGCGTGTCGGGGAAGAACTCCGAAACTCAATACGCTGCACGAGGTGAAGCGGGTGAGGCATGGTGCCATGAGAGGCGACGACCCAAATGGCGTACCCAGCTGCTGCATGCTAATCTCGCTGGGTTGGTACGGAGACGTACCGGCATGCGCGAGTGGCGGAATAGGCAGACGCGCACGGTTCAGGTCCGTGTGCCCGTGAGGGCGTGGGGGTTCAACTCCCCCCTCGCGCACCAGTGATGAAGACCCCCGGGAAACTGGGGGTCTTCGTCATTTGCCTGTGTCGGGCTGCTGCGAATTGACGGATGTGGGGTCGTTGCTATGGCCGCGCGATGACGATGCCGGCGGACGACGGTTGCGGGGCATCCATCGCCACGAGTGCGTCGATGGCACCACCGAGATCGGTGATCTCGCCGATCAAACCGGCCGGGTCGATACGGCCGTCGGCGATCATCGCCAGCATGGCCGGATAATCGCGCGCGCTCATGCCGTGGGAGCCGGACACGGTGAGCTCCCAGGCGACGACGCGGTCCCACGGCAGCGGAGCGGCGGCCGCGTCACCGAGCATCAGACCGACCTGCACGTGGATGCCTCGGCGGCGCAGGCTCCGAACAGCGGACGCCGCGGTGCCCGCCGATCCCAAGGCGTCGACGCTCACGTGGGCGCCCCCGCCTGTCACCTCGGTGACGGCTCGCTCGAGTGCGGGACCGGAGTCCGTCGCGCGGATGGTGTGGGTCGCGCCGAGTGCGGTGGCCCGGCCGAGTGCGGCATCCGACACGTCGACGGCGGTGACGTTGGCACCGAGCGCCGAGGCGATCATCACGGTGGAAAGACCGACTCCGCCACAACCGAAGACGGCGACTTCGTCACCGGCGGCCACCCGTCCGTGCACGGTGACCGCGCGGAACGCCGTGGCGAAGCGGCAGCCGAGAGCGGCGGCGGCGTCGAAGCCGACGGCATTTGGAAGCGCCACGAGATTGATGTCGGCGGCAGCGACCACGACGAATTCGGCGAACGAGCCGTCTCGGGTGAAGCCGGGCTGCGTCTGATCCGGGCAGACCTGCGCGTCGCCGCGGAGGCACCACTCGCACCGGCCGCAGCCGTTCACGAACGGGGCCGTGACGCGGTCGCCAGGAGCGAAGCCCGTGACGTCGTGGCCGACCCGCTCGACCACGCCTGCGAATTCGTGGCCGGGGACGATCGGCAGCGGCACGGGGTCGTGACCACGCCACGCGTGCCAGTCGGACCGGCACACGCCGGTCGCCGCGACGCGAACGAGTGCGCCGTCGTCCGGGCACGTGGGAATCTGCACCGCGGTCACCCGAGGCCTCTCGCCGACCCGGCCGTATACGACCGCGCGCATCGTCTCTGGCATCCGACCATTCTCGCCGGGCGGTCTCTGACCGATCGGTCGGATCAGGATGCCTTCTTCTTCGACTTCTTCGTGGGCTGCGGGTGACGGATGCCCGCGACCAGCCCCTTCGCCCATGGCGCGTCGACGGCGTCGAGGCCGGCGGTCACGATCAGGTGGCACAGCTGCCCGTACGCCATGAAGGCCTGCACCGCGTCGTCGCTCGCGCCGGAACGGGTCGACGCGTACCGGGTGATGCTCCCGATGCCGTCACGAAGTGCCTGACGGATGACGTCGATGTCGCAGGCCGATTGTGCGTGCACCTGCATCATGAGCAGGTCGCGATCGGCGATGAGTTCCGCGTACTGCTCACCCATCGCGTCGAGGATGCCCTTCGGCGTCTGATCCTTCGCGGCTGCGGCCCCTCGTTCGAGCGTCTGCACGATGAGTTCGATGCATCGCGTGAGCGCGGCGACGAAAAGGGCCTCCTTCGTCGGGAAGAGCTTGAAGACGTAGGCGGTCGAGATATCGGCCTCCTCGGCGACCGCGCTGGTCGGCGTTCCCAGATAGCCGCTGCGCGCGAATGCGGTGATCGCGGCGGTGATGACGGTCTCGCGTCGCAGGTCTGAGGTGGACAGAGTCGAAGACATGTGAGTGATCGTACACTCACCAATTCTGTGGATGCCCTTGCCTGCGCCAATGAGTGAGTGTACGGTCACTCACAACGACGCCGACCGCGTCTTTTCTTTTTCCATCGAGAGTGACTGACTGCTCACTCACCACCATCCTCACCGAAGCGCACTCCTCACGAAAGGACCACAAGGCCATGACACTCAACACCGCAGACCGCACCGTCGACACAGGGGTAGCGAAGCCCACCCAGCGAAGGTGGATCGCGCTGGCGATCCTGGCCATCGCCGAATTCCTCGTCATGCTCGACGCGTCCATCGTCAACATCGCACTGCCCTCGATTGGCGCGAACTTGCACCTCGACACGGCCCAGCTGAGCTGGGTGATCACCGCTTACGTGCTGCCTCTCGGTGGGCTCTTGCTGTTGGGAGGACGGCTCGCCGATCGCTTCGGGCATCGTCGTGTCTTCTTCGTCGGCGTCGTCGGCTTCATCGCGGCATCCGCGCTCGCCGGGTTCTCGCTGAACGGCGGGATGCTGCTGGGCGCCCGCGCGATTCAGGGCGCGTCCGCAGCGCTTCTGATGCCTGCGTCGCTCGCGCTCGTGACTCGGCTCTTTCCGATCGCATCGGATCGCGCGAAGGCGCTCGGCGTCTGGGGAGCCGTCGCTGGAATCGGCAGCGCGGCCGGCGTTCTGCTCGGTGGCGTACTCACAGCGGCGTTCGGCTGGGAGGCGATCTTCTTCGTCAACGTGCCGGCCGGCCTCGTCGTGCTCATCGCACTGCCCTTCCTGATCGGCCGCGATCGAGAGTCCGCCCGCGTGCGTCTCGACCTCGCCGGCGCGCTGACGGTCACGGGTGGGCTCGTCTCCCTTGTCGGCGCGCTCAGCTTGTCCGAGCAGTTCGGGTTCGCCGACCCGCTCATCATCGGTCTCTTCGTGGCGGCGGCCCTGCTGCTCACGGCCTTCGCGATCATCGAGCACCGCAGTGCGCAGCCGCTGATCGACCTGCGGATCTTCCGTCTGCCGACCGTCGCCGGCGGCAATGCCGCGATGTTGTTCGCGGGCGCCGCAACCACGGCAACGTTCTTCGCGCTCTCCGTCTTCATGCAGCAGGTGCTCGGCTTCAGCGCGTTGGAGTCCGGGCTGACCCAGTTGCCGCTCGCCGGCACGCTCGTCATCATCGCCGGCGTGGTGCCCTCCGTGCTCGCCAGGTTCGGTGCCCGCCGCGTGCTGGTCGTCGCCTTGCTGGTGCTCGCAGCAGGGCTCGTGTGGCTTTCGTTCGCCCCGGCCGATGCGACGTTCGTCGGCTCGCTTCTCGTACCGACGATTGTGATCGGTGCCGGGCTCGGGGCATCGTTCATCGCCACCACGCAGCTTGCCGTCGACGGCACCTCCGGGTCGGACGCGGGCCTCGCCAGCGGGCTCGTCAACACCAGCCAGCAGGTCGGCGGTGCTCTGGGGCTGGCCGTTCTCTCCACGATCGCGGCGAACCGGGTGACAGAGCTGATGGCATCCGGAACGGCGAAGGCCGACGCTTTGACCTCGGGATTCGGCTTGGTGTTCCTTGGCGCTGCTGCAGCAGCTGTTCTCGGGGCGATCACCGTCACGGTGATCACGCGTGGCCGCGCGAACTCCACCACGGCCCAGTGACTCACGCCCTAGTCTCGAGATCGATGCCGCGCAGGCGGCGGGAGCGGGAGCGAAGGTGCGCGCGTTCGTGATCACGGCGCCGGGGCAGGCAGAGGTGGCCGATGTTCCGGAGCCGGTTGCGGCATCCGGTGAGGTCGTCGTCGATGTGCAGCGCGCGGGCGTCTGCGGCACCGACGTCGAGTTCTACACCGGGCACATGGCCTACCTGCACGACGGCAATGCGCGGTATCCGGTACGCATCGGGCACGAGTGGATGGGCGTGGTCACCGAGGTGGGCGACGGCGTGGATGCCTCGTGGCTCGGCCGCCGCGTCACGGGCGACACGATGCTCGGATGCGGGCGCTGCAGGCTGTGCCTCAGCGGGCGCCAGCACGTGTGCGCCGAGCGTGAGGAAGTGGGCATCCGCCGCGGTCGCGCGGGAGCGCTCGCCGAGCGGATCGCCATGCCGGCCACCTCGCTGCACGCGTTGCCGGACACGCTGGACGACACGCTCGGCGCCCTCGTCGAGCCGGCGGGGAACGGGCTGCGCGCCGCACGGGCGGCGGCATCCGCGGAGCACGTGCTCGTCGTCGGACCCGGCACCATCGGTCTGCTCGCTGCGATGTTCGCCAGGGCCGAGGGAAGCGATGTGCATCTTGTCGGGGTGTCGCAGGCATCCGTCGACTTCGCACGCACGCTCGGATTCGACGCGTGGCTCGGCCGGGATGCCGTGCCCGACCTGCCGTTCGATGCGGTGATCGATGCCGCCACGGATGCCGCGACGCCCGCACGAGCCGTCGATCTCGTGCAGCCTGGTGGTCGCGTGGTGCTCATCGGCATCTCGCCGGCTCCGAGCCTGGTCGACACCCGCTCGATGCTGCTCAAGGATGTGACGGCCGTCGGCATCCTGAGCGCATCACCAGGACTGGATGGCGCGATCGCCGGCTTCGCGTCGGGTGCAGTGGATGCGCGGCCGCTGGTGGCCGCGACCGTCGGACTCGACGGGGTCGCCGCCGTGCTTGCCGGCGAGCGGCCGGTGGGCGCCGGCAAGGGACCGAAGGTGCACGTCGACCCGCGCGCGTGAGCGAGGCGCAGGGTCAGCGCTCGTTCAGGCGCTCCGTGAGGTAGGCGTCGAGGGCGTCGATCGGGATGCGTTCCTGGCCCATGCTGTCGCGGTCGCGCACCGTGACGGCGTTGTCGTCGAGCGAGTCGAAGTCGACCGTGACGCAGTACGGCGTGCCGATCTCGTCCTGTCGGCGGTAGCGACGTCCGATCGCACCGGAGTCGTCGAACTCCACATTGCGGTGCCTGCGCAGGTCGTCCGCCAGCGACCGTGCCAGCGGTGAAAGTCGCTCGTTGCGTGACAGCGGCAGCACCGCGACCTTCACGGGCGACAAGCGCGGGTCGAGCTTCAGCACCGTGCGGGTGTCGGTGCCGCCCTTCGCGTTCGGCACCTCCTCTTGGTGGTACGCGTCGACGAGGAACGCCATCATCGCGCGCGTCAGACCGAACGACGGCTCGATCACGTAAGGCACGTAGCGCTCACCGGATGCCTGATCGAAGAACGACAGATCCTTGCCGGATGCCGTGATGTGGTTCTTGAGGTCGAAGTCCGTGCGACTCGCGACGCCCATGAGCTCGCCCCAGCCTTTGCCCGAGAAGCCGAATTCGTACTCCAGGTCGATGGTGCGATCGGAGTAGTGGGCGCGCTCGCCGTCGGGCACATCGAGCCTGCGCATGTGCGCGGGGTCGATTCCGAGATCGACGAACCAGTTCCAGCTGGCCTCGACCCAGTGGTCGAACGACTCGGGGGCACCCGCCGCCGGCACGAAGTACTCGATCTCCATCTGCTCGAACTCGCGGGTGCGGAAGATGAAGTTTCCCGGCGTGATCTCGTTGCGGAACGCCTTGCCGACCTGCCCGACGCCGAACGGCGGCTTCATGCGCGCCGCCTGCACGACGTTCGCGAAGTTCACGAAGATGCCCTGGGCTGTCTCCGGCCGCAGATAGTGCAGGCCGGATTCGTCGTCGACCACACCGACGTACGTCTTCATCAGACCGGAGAAGGAGCGCGACTCCGTCCATTGGCCGCGCGTGCCGCAGTTGGGGCAGACGATGTCGGCCAGGCCGCCCTCGGGGGACCTGCCCTTCTTCGCCTCGAACGACTCGATCAGGTGGTCTTCGCGGAACCGGTGATGGCAGTGCAGACACTCGACCAGCGGGTCGGTGAAGGTGGCGACGTGGCCGGATGCCTCCCAGACCTTCGTCGGCAGGATGACGGCCGAGTCGAGGCCGACCATGTCACCTCGGCCGCGTACGAACGACTGCCACCACTGGCGGCGGATGTTCTCCTTGAGCTCGACGCCCAGGGGGCCGTAGTCCCAGGTGGAACGCGATCCGCCGTAGATCTCCCCCGACTGGAACACGAACCCGCGGTGGCGGGCGAGGGCGGTAACGGCATCGAGTGCGTTCTGGTCGGGCATGGCATCCCCTTTGGAGGATCGGGCGGAGGGAAGCAGGTGGTGCGACCGCATTCCACCCGAGAATCGTCGGACCCCCCTAGTTTAGTGAGTGAGGGACGTTGGGCCCTGAGCGCTCCAACAGCGCAGCGGCTCGAACAGCACGGCGAGGTGACATGGCACAACGGTCGAGACGGCGCATCGTGATCGCCGGCGCATCAGGTCTGGTCGGCTCGGCGCTCGCGGAGCGGTTGGAGACCACGGGCGACGAGGTCGTCCGGCTGGTGCGGCGACCGGTGCGCGCGCAGGGCGAGGCGCGCTGGGACCCGGCTGCGGGCATCCTGGACCCGGCTGTCGTGAGTGGTGCGGATGCCGTGGTGAGCCTCGCGGGAGCACCGATCAGCCGCCTGCCGTGGACGCCTGCATATAAGAAGGTCGTGCTGCAGTCGCGGTTGGATGTGACGCAGACGGTCGTGGACGGCATCCGTGCGGCGGCGAGCCCGCCCGGTGTCTTCGTCAGCGCGTCGGCCGTCGGGTACTACGGCGACCGAGGCGACGAGGACCTCACGGAGCAGTCCGAGCGCGGCAGCGGATTCTTGTCGGCGGTCGTCACCGCCTGGGAGCAGGCGGCGGCACCGGCATCAGAGGTCACGCGGGTTGCGTTCGTACGCACCGGTCTCGTGGTCGGCCAGGGCGGCGCGATGACGCCGCTTCGGCTGCTGGCACGGGCCGGCCTGGCGGGCCCGATCGGCTCCGGGCGGCAATGGTGGCCGTGGATCAGCCTGCGCGACGAAGTCGCGGCCATCGACCACATCATCGGCTCCGGCCTGGCCGGGCCGGTCAACTTCGCGGGACCGACGCCCGCGACTGCCGGCGAATTCGTACGCTCGCTCGCTACCGCGCTGCACAGGCCGTACGGATTCCCGGCACCGGCATTCGCGCTGAGGCTGGCGTTGCAGAGCGCGGCCGACGAGCTGCTTCTCGGCAGCCAGAGGATGCTTCCTTCCGCGCTCCTGAACGACGGCTTCCGCTTCGCTGACGCGACGGCCGGTGACGCGATCGCTTCGCTCGCTCAGGGACTTCGGGTGAATGTACCGTGACGTTATGTCGCGCGACGACGCCGAGCACCTGCCGCTCGAGACCACAGCACAGTGGCGGCGCTGGCTCGAGGAGCACCACGAAACGTCGACCGGGGTGTGGCTGGTGTCATGGCGTCGCGTCACCGGGCGTACGGCCATGACGTACGACGAGGCGATCACCGAGGCCGTCGCGTTCGGCTGGGTGGACAGTCAGTCCAAGACCATCGACGACGAGCGCTCAGCGCTGTGGTTCGTGCCGCGCAGAGCGGGTTCACCGTGGTCGCGAACGAACAAGGAACGGGTCGCCAAGCTCGAGGCCGAAGGACGCATGACGGATGCCGGCCGCCGCCTCGTCGAAGCCGCCAAGGCGGACGGGATGTGGAGCATTCTCGACGACGCCGACGCCCTCGTCGTGCCGGAGGATCTCGGGGCAGCGCTCGCCGCGGCCGGCGCACACGAGGCGTGGGGCGCGCAGACCCCCGGCGTGCGCCGTGCTGCGCTCACGAAGCTGGCGCTCGCCAAGCGCGCAGAGACACGAGACCGGTACGTCGAACAGATCGTCGTCGGGCTGACCCGAGGGAACTGACTCGCCTCGCGCGCTCAGGGAGTCGGGGCTAGCCGAGCCCGACAGTGGGTGCGAGGGCGGAGGTCCAGGACTGCTGGCCGGGGCATCCGCTCAGGATGCGGGCGAGCGCATCGTGTTCGGCCGGCGTGACCCACAGGTGATACGCCGCCTTCACCGAGATCTGCTTCGCGGCATAGCTGCAGCGGAACGCCTTGTTCGGCGGCAGCCAGGTGGCGGCATCCCCGTCGCCTTTGCTCTCGTTGGTCGGTCCGTCGACCGCCAGAAGTTCGAGCGGGTCGTTCGCAAGGGTCTCGCGCTGCTGCTGGGTGAGCTGCTGGGCGCCGGTCTCCCAGGCATCCGACAGGGCGACCAGGTGGTCGATCTGCACGGCGACGGATGTCTGCACCCCTCGCACGAAGTTGATGGTCTTGCCCGTGTACGGATCGTTCAGAACGCCGGACTCGACGGTGCACGATCCCTTCGTGACGATGGCGGTGAGGTCGCGCGCGAGCACATCGTCTCGGGTGTCGCAGTGGTTGCCGTCGATGTCCTTCCACGCCGGGCCGAAGTCGCCCACCCTGTCGTAGTCCGTGTGCGGGGCGCGGCCCTTCACGGGGATCGTCGTGAGCAGCGCGGCCGCCGCGCCTGAGGGGCCCGGGGTCCCGGCCGTCGGTGCGGCGGTTGCGACGCTCCCGTCAGAGCCGATCCCGGCCACGAACGACCCCTCGACGGAGCAGGCCGCGAGCAGCACACCCGCCGCAGCGACCGCGACGATCGTCGCGGTGAGACGGCCGACTCGGTGCGGAAGACGTGCTGTTCGGGCGGTGTTGCGGAGTGCTGCGGGCAAGCTCGTTCCTCGGGTTCACGCGGCGAATCGACGCAGGGAATGACTCTATCGACGCCCTACGACGCGCGGCGACGGTGAGATCGGGGCGGGGGCGGAGAATAACGAACGCACGGCGTCGGCGGGGCTGTCGGAGCCATCCGCCGGGCGCCGGCGTCTTCGTTCGGTCGAGGCGTAGCGCGTCGGCCGAAAACGTGGCATTCACGCTACGCCGCAGGCGTGTGCGCGTAAAGACCGGGATAGCCTCAACTGCATGTCGACGCACATCCTCGCCATCGACCAAGGGACCACCAGTACCCGCGCGATCGTGTTCGACCACGCGGGAACTGTCGTCTCGGTCGGGCAGCTGGAGCACACGCAGACCTTCCCCAAGGCCGGATGGGTCGAACACGATCCGATGGAGATCTGGCGCAATGCCCGCGAGGTGATCGGCGTAGCTCTCGGCAAGGCCAATCTGACCAGGCACGATCTTGCGGCGGTCGGCATCACGAACCAGCGCGAGACCACCGTGGTGTGGGACAAGCAGACCGGCAAGCCGGTGTACAACGCCATCGTGTGGCAGGACACGCGTACGCAGGACATCGTCGACCGGCTTGCAGCAGACGGGGGAGTGCGCAGGTTTACGGATGCCGTCGGCCTGCCGCTCGCCACCTATTTCTCCGGCACGAAGATCGCCTGGATCCTCGAGAACGTCGACGGCGCGCGCGAGCGGGCGGAGCGCGGCGACCTGCTTTTCGGCACCACAGACACCTGGCTGCTCTGGAATCTCACCGGCGGCAAGCACGGCGGTGTGCACGCCACGGATGTGACGAATGCGTCGCGCACCCTTTTCATGGATCTCGAGACGCTCGACTGGCGCGACGACATCCTCGACGCATTCGGTGTGCCGCGGTCGATGCTCCCGCAGATCCGGTCGTCGAGCGAGGTGTACGGCCAGGCGGAGTCGCACAGTCTGCTGCGCGAGGCGCCGATCGCGGGCATCCTCGGCGACCAGCAGGCCGCCACGTTCGGCCAGGCGGCGTTCGACGCAGGCGAATCCAAGAACACCTACGGCACGGGCAACTTCGTCATCGTGAACACCGGCGAAGAGATCGTGCGCAGCGGGAACGGCCTGATCACCACGCTCGCGTACCGTTTGGGCGACGAGGCGCCGCGGTACGCGCTCGAGGGGTCGATCGCCGTCACGGGATCGCTCGTGCAGTGGCTGCGCGACAATCTGGGCATCATCCGTGATGCGAAAGAGGTGGAGAAGCTCGCGGCATCCGTCGACGACAACGGCGGCGCCTACATCGTTCCCGCTTTCTCCGGCCTCTTCGCCCCCTATTGGCGGCCGGATGCCCGCGGCGCGATCGTGGGCCTCACCCGTTTCGTGAACAAGGCGCACCTCGCGCGGGCCGCTCTCGAGTCGACCGCCTACCAGACGCGCGACGTGATCGAGGCCGTCGAGCAGGACACCGGAACGCCGCTGACCGAGCTGCGGGTCGACGGCGGCATGACGGCCAACGAGCTGCTCATGCAGTTTCAGGCGGATGTACTGGGCATCCCTGTCGTGCGGCCGACGGTCGCAGAGACCACGGCACTCGGCGCTGCGTACGCGGCCGGCCTGGCTGTCGGCTTCTGGAGCGGGCGCGACGAGTTGCGCGCCAACTGGCAGGAGGGCGCGCGCTGGACGCCGACCTCCGACCGCGATGGTGTGGAGGGTCTGTACCGCACCTGGAAGAAGGCGGTCACGAAGACGTTCGACTGGGTCGACGAGGCCTGAGCGCACTGGCGCTCGCCGGACACCCGACCGATAGGGTGACCGGATGGACTGGCTGGTGCTCTTCGGAATCGTCGCGGTCGTGCTCGCCGGAATCAGCGTGCTGGCATATCTGCGACGCATCGCCGCGGCAACCGAGCGCATCGCCGACTCGCTGGAACGGGCGAAGGCGCCCGAGACGAGCGCGAGCGAAGTGCACGACAGAGGGAGAGATTGACATCGTCGGATATTCGTTGTTCAACGGAGTCGCAATAGCCGTCGTCATCATTTTTTACGTGCTGATCGCGGCGCTGTTCGTGTGGATCGCTTACCTCGTCATCCGGGCGGCGGTGCGCAACGCGATGGACGACCACTACCGCAAGGTGCAGTGGTATCAGCAGACAGGGCTCTGGTACGGCGGACGACCGCCCAAGGGGCTGCCGGGAACCGCCGAGCTGAGCAAGAGCGAGCGTAAGGACCTCCCGAAAGACGAGCACCCGGAGGCGTAGGGGGCGTCAGCCCTCGGCTCGGTCCCTGACCTGTTGCGCGGCGCCTTCGATGCGGCCGACGAATGTCGACCACGCTTTCGGGTCGTCCTGCACCGGATGCTCGTTGCGGTTGCCCGTCGCTCCGTCGATGTTCTCGCGCAGGATGTCCGCGTGCCCGGCATGCCGCGCCACCTCGACGCAGAGGTGCACGAGCACGCGGTGCAGGGTGACGTCCCTGCGCTCGGCGGCCCACCACGGTACGACGCCAGGAGAATCCAACTCGAGGGCCCCGATGGTCGCGTCGGCTCGTTCGCAGGACGTGCGGTAGAAATCCAGGATGAACTCGCGGGATTCGTCGGCCGTCGCCCACATGTCCGCACCCTCGGCATCCGCTTCGTCGTCGAGCCACGGGAGGTCGAGGTCATAGGAAGCCCGGCCGAAGACTTCGCCCAGATAGCCGAGCTGCACGCTGCCGACGTGCTTCACCAGCCCCAGGAGGTTGGTGCCCGTCGGCGTCATGGGGCGGCGGATGTCGTACTCGCCGAGTCCGTCGAGCTTGGCCACGAGCGCGTCGCGCTGAGCGCGCAGGTACTGGTGCAAAACGGACTTCGCGTCTTCGGGGGCGGCCATGTCTCGACGGTAGCTCTCGGGAATCCGCAGGCATAGTGGAACGACGGCATCCGTTCACACGGCACTCACACGCGCCGGGTATCATCGCGTCACCCGACCTCACCGCAAGAAGAAGTGATCGCCCTGATACGAATACTGAGCTACAACCTCCGCAAGAACCGTGCGACGGGCGAACTGCTCGATTTGGCGGCATCCAGCAACGCTGACGTCATGTGCCTGCAAGAGGCGGACACCACCGTGCTCCCTGCAGAGGTCGGCACGCTCAAGCTCGCGGACTCGACCAAGCGCAATCGCCTTGGCCTCGCCGTCTACTTTCGCGAGGATCGATTCCACCTGCGTGAGACCGACACGTACGAACTCAAGAAATCGCTGCACGACCGGGTGCTGGCGCCCGCGCACGAACGCCTGGTCGGCACACTGCTCGAGGATGTCGACACCGGCAACGAGATCGTCGTCGCGTCGTTCCATGCGGCGCCGCTCACGGCGCTGAACTCCCTGCGGCGCACGCAGATCCACGCGGCGCACGCCGAGCTGCTGCGGCTGGGACATGGAGCGCCGACGCTCATGATCGGCGACTACAACTACCCCTTCTTCACCCAGTCTCTTGGCGAGAAGGTGAAGGCATCCGGGTACGACATGTCGCTCAGCGATCGCAAGACCTACACCCGGTACAAGTTCTTCAAGGGGCACTTCGACTTCGTCACCTCGGCGGGGCTCGACGTGCGAACCGTCGAGACGCTTCCGCGCGGAGACTCCGACCACATGCCGATCGTGGTGGCGGCCGAATACAGCGCCGAGAGCGCTCAGTAGACTCATCGCACCGGATGCCGGGTGGCGCGCAGGGCGCACCTCCAGCACCACGACCACCATCGTTCGAGCCGCGCGAATCGCCGGCGAGGGCGACTCGATGCGGGGGAATGCAGTGAGCGACGCGCAGGACCAGAACACAGCCGATGCGGAAGGCCGACCGGTCGAGCCTGCTGCACCGGATGCCCCGTCGCCCACGACCGAATCCGGGCAGGCGCAAGCCCCGCAAGCCCCGCAGACGGTGCAGGGCGCGGATTACGGGCCACCGCCTCCCGGCGCATACCCACCGCCACCCGCTGGTGCATACCCGCCGCCTCCCGGTGCGTACCCGCCGCCCGTCGGCGCGTATCCTCCGCCACCAGGTGGCTATCCACCTCCGCAGCCAGGCACCTACCCGCCCGCCGGCGTCTACCAGCCCAACGCGGCCGCATACCCTCCGCCGTACCAGCGGCCGACCCGTCGCGGGCTCGGCTTCGCCATCACCTCGCTGGTGCTGGGCGTCGGCGCACTGCTGTTCAGCTGGGTTCCGTTCATCGGCATCATCGCCGGGCTGGCCGGCATCGCGGCTGTCGTGCTCGGAGCGATCGCCCTGGCGCGAGCGTTCGCAGGCAAGGGAATGTCGATCGCCGGACTCGTCACCGGCGGGCTGGCCGTGATTCTGAGTGTGCTGCTCACCGTGACCTGGTTCGGTCTGTTCTTCTCGTCGATCAACGGCTCTCCGTCGCATCCGCTTGCGACGGCATCACCGCCCCCGTACAGCGACGGCGGAAAGGACACCTTCCACTCGACGACGCAAGACGGACCGGTCGGCTTCGGCGACACCGTGTCGTACGACAACGGCGTGACCGTGACGATTCCGGCCGGAACGCCGTACACCCCGAACGACCCGATCTGGTCGACGCAGAAGGTCGACCTCGGCTACGACGTCACGGTGCACAACGGCTCGAGTGCGAAGATCACCGTCAACCTGATCGGCGAGGCGACGGCAGGCGGCACCGATGGTGACGACATCCTCGACAAGAGCCTCGACACCATGACCGACTTCTCGCTCGCCGCCGGAGCGACGCACACGTACCACATCGCCTTCTCGCTTGCGTCGCAGAGTGACGTCGCTTTGTCCGTGAGCATCGCCGAACACTACGACTACGCGGAGTTCAGCGACTGACCTCGGAACGGTCATCGGCGATGGCTACGATCGAAGGGTGACCCCCGCCCTCACCGATCTGTCCTCTGCCGAGCTGAGCGAGTTGCGCTCGCACCTGGCCGCCGAATACGACGCGCTCGTCGCACGCGGGCTCTCGCTCGACATCACGCGAGGCAAGCCGTCGCCGGCCCAGCTCGACCTCTCGAACGAGTTGCTGTCGCTTCCGGGCGACGGTGACTACAAGGATGCCGCCGGCACCGACCTGCGCAACTACGGCGGCGCCCAGGGCGTGCCGGAGCTGCGGTCGATCTTCTCCGACGCCTTCCGGGTGCCGGTGCCGCAGCTTCTCGCGCTGGGCAACGCCAGCCTCACGGTGATGCACGACGTGGTCGTGCACGCCCTTCTACACGGCTTGCCGGAGAGCGAGCGGCCGTGGTCGAAGGAGCAGACCGTCACTTTCCTGTGCCCGGTGCCCGGGTACGACCGCCACTTCGCGATCAACGAGCACCTCGGCATCCGCATGGTGCCGGTCGCGATGACGGATGCCGGCCCCGACATCGCCGAGGTCGAGCGCCTGCTCGCCGAGGACCCCAGCATCAAGGGCATCTGGTGCGTGCCCGTGCACTCCAACCCGACAGGTGCGATCTACACCGAAGAGGTCGCGAGGGCGCTCGTGTCGCTGCCGGCCGCGGCAGACTTCCGCATCTTCTGGGACAACGCGTACGCGGTGCACCATCTGACGGATGACGTGCCGGCACCGATCGACATCCTGAAGCTCGCCGAGGAGGCCGGCCACCCCGACCGGGTGTTCGTCTTCGGCTCGACGTCGAAGGTCACCTACGCGGGCTCCGGCGTTTCGTTCTTCGGCTCGTCGCCGGCGAACGTCTCGTGGTACCTCGGCCACACCGCCGTGCAGTCGATCGGCCCCGACAAGATCAACCAGCTGCGTCATGTGCGTCTGCTGCGGGATCCACAGGGCCTCACCGACCACATGCTGAAGCACCGCGAGATCATCGGTCCGAAGTTCCAGGCGGTGCAGGAGGTATTCGAGCGCAGGCTCGCGCCCTACGGCGCCGGGTCGTGGACGAACCCGACAGGCGGGTACTTCGTGAGCCTCGACGTTCGTGACGGATGCGCCGCGCGGGCGATCGCGCTCGCCGCGCAGGCGGGCATCAAGGTCACGCCCGCCGGCTCGACGCATCCGTACGGCAAGGACCCGCGCGACGCGAACATCCGCATCGCGCCGACGATGCCGCCGCTCGCCGAACTCGTCGAAGCGCTCGAGGGACTCTGCACCGCGATCCTGCTGGCCGAGCTGGAGAAGCTCGTCGCGCCGCCGCTGGTCGAGTAGCGCGGGCGCTGCTCGACCAGCGGCGGCGGCGCCCGCGCTACTCGACCGACGGGGCGGAGGACACCGTGGCGACCTGCGGTGCGGGCACGGGTTCCACGGCCTTCTTCGGGCGGCCGGGCAGCGCCAGCGCCAGCAGCGTCGCGAGACCGGCGAAGCCGATCGACCACCAGAACGCCTGGTCGTAGGCGTCCGCGGCGCCTGCCGGCCCTCTGGATGCGTTCGCGACGAGTGCGGACTGCAGGACGACAGCCAGAATCGCCGTGCCGAACGATCCACCGAGTTGCTGCACCGTTCGCGTGATGACGCTCGAGTGCGGGATGTCCGCCCGATCGAGATCCTGATATGACGCGACCATGAGGGGCAAGACGACGGCTCCGAGTCCGAACCCGCGCACGAAGAGCACGGCCATCAGGTACCACTCGTTCGTGGTCGCCGTGCTGAACCCGAACGGGATCGTGGAGAGGCCGACGATCGCGAAGCCCGCGAAGCCCACCCAGCGCGCGCCGATCTTGTCAGTGAGGCCTCCGGCGAGCGTGCGGCTCGCCAGAGTGCCGAGACCCTGCGGCACGAGGAAGAGACCGGCCGCGAGCACACTGGCACCGCGCAGCTGCTGCAGATAGAGAGGAAGCAGCAGCATGATGCCGTACGCGGCGATTCCGGAGAGGAACAGCAGACTCGACGCCGACCAGACCGATCGATGTCTGAGCAAGCGGATGTCCACCAGCGCGCGATCCCGCACGATCAGGGCGTAGATCACGAACGCGATCAGCAGCACGGCGCCGACGACGATCGGGATCCAGGCATCCGTCGCTGCGAAGCCTTTCGTTCCCGCGGAGTTCGAGAGTCCGACCAGAAGCGTGACGAGCGCCGGTAGCAACAGGATCATGCCCACCACGTCGAGCGGTGGCCGCACGGTTGCCCTGGTGTCGCGGGCGAGCATTCGCCAGGCCAGTATGAGGCCGACGACACAGAACGGAACGTTGACCCAGAAGATCCAACGCCAGTCCAACCAGTTCAAGATGATGCCGCCGATCGCCGGGCCGAGGATCGGACCGAGCATGGCGGGGAGCCCGACCGTGGCGGCGATTCTTCCGAGGTTCTTACCGCCGGCTGCCTGTATGATCAGGGTCTGCATGAGCGGGAGCATCAGCCCACCGCCGATGCCTTGGATGATGCGGAAGATGATGAGGCTCTCGGCATTCCAGGCGGCGCTGCAGAGCACGGAGCCCACGAGGAACAGCGTGAGTGCGAGCATCCAGGCGCGTTTGCCTCCCAAGCGGTTCTGCACCCATGAGCTGAGCGGAACGGTGGCTGCGAGGGCGAGCACGTAGCCGGTGGTCACCCACTGGATCGTGGAGACCGGCGCCTTCAGCTGCACAGACAGCGTATGCAGCGCAACGCTCATGATCGTGGTATCGAAGACCACGGCGAGAACGCCGACGATGAGCACGCTGGCCGTGCGCGTGACGTTCTTGTCGAGGCCCGGCTTGGCGGCCTTGGTGTTCTTGCTCATGACACTCCTTGGTTAGATACAAATGTGTATCTAAAGGCAAAGAATACGTCCGCACGATAAGATACACAAGTGGATCTTGAGAAGTCGCCCCCGCAACAGCGCCGCCGAGGCGAGGAGTTGGAAGACGCCCTTCTCGAGGCCGCGTGGCACGAGCTCGAGCGGAACGGTTTCACCGGACTCACGTTCGACGCCGTCGCGGAGCGTGCGCACACGAGCCGGCCGGTGCTCTACCGACGTTGGCCGGACAAGACGGCGCTGGTCCTGGCCGCGATCAGATGGCACTACGACCGCGACGCCGTCGAGGTGCCGGACACCGGCAGCCTGCGGGGAGATCTGTACGAGTTGCTGCGCCTGGCGAGCGACCGACGGGTCGAGATGGTCGTCATGCTCAATGCCCAGTTCGCAGGCCTCTTCAGCGAGATGTCGCTCGGGGAGGTGCGGGAGCGCCTGGTCGGACCGCGAACGGTCTGGAGCAGCGTCATCCTCACACGGGCGCAGGAGCGCGGGGAGATCGATCTGCGCGTCGTGCCCGAGCGGGTGCAGAGCCTGCCGTTCGACCTCTTCAGGCACGAACTGCTGATGACGCTGACGACCGTTTCCGACGAGTTCATCGCGTCCGTCGTCGACGAGATCTTTCTTCCGCTCGTCGATCACTACATGGAACCGGGTGCGGATCGCGCTCTGTGAGGTTCGCGCGAACCCGGCTCGCGCGTTGGCGGCATCGTGGCAAGAGCCTGCCGTGCTTTTGCTCGCAGCTCCATAGCGCAGCAGACTGACAGGATGCCCCGCTCAGCGACCCTGAACCGGCCGCTCGCGCTGCTGGCCGCGGTCGGCCTGTCGATGGAGAACCTCGACGGCACGATCATTCAGACCGCCGCGCCCGCCATGGCGCACGACTTCGGCGTGCGTGCGGTCGACCTCAACATTGCGATGACGGCCTACCTGTTGACGGTGGCGGTGTGCGTACCGGTGAGCGGATGGCTCGCCAACCGGTTCGGCGATCGCCGCGTGTTCGCGACGGCGATCGCCGTGTTCACACTGGCATCCGTTCTCTGTGCCGTGTCGGGCACGCTCCCCGAGCTGACAGCCGCCCGGGTGCTGCAGGGCATCGGCGGCGCGATGATGGTGCCGGTCGGCCGGCTGGCGGTGCTGCGGGGACTGGATCGCCGCGACCTGCTGGATGCCATGGCCTACCTCACCTGGCCAGGGCTCGTCGCCCCCGTGGTCGCGCCGGCCCTCGGCGGTGTGCTCACCGACACGGTGGGCTGGCCGTGGATCTTCCTCATCAACATTCCGTTCGGCATCGCCGCGTTCATCGCCGCGCTGAAGATCGTTCCGCGCTCGCCGATGACGGATGCTCGCAGGCTCGACTGGACCGGCTTCGGCCTGACAGGTGTGGCGTTGGCCGCGCTCGTGCTCGGCATGGAGGAGGTCGGCTCGGCGTCGACGAACTGGGCCTGGGCTGTCGGCTACCTCGTGGTCGCGGCCGTCGCGGGGGTCGGCGGGGTGGCCTGGATGCGGCGGGCGAGGCATCCGCTTCTGGACTTCTCTGCGCTGCGCATCGATACATTCCGTGTCGGGAATGTAGGCGGCGGCGTGTACCGGCTCATCATCAGCGCCGCGCCGTTCCTGTTCACGCTGCTGTTCCAGGTGGGATTCGGGTGGAGTGCCGCCCAGGCGGGACTGCTCATCGGCGCCGTGTTCGTCGGCAACATCGCCATCAAGCCGGCGACCACGCCGCTCATCCGTCGCTTCGGTTTCAAGAACGTGATCGTCGGCAGCAATCTGATCGGGGCGATCGTCTACGTGGGGTGCGTGTTCATCGACCCCGCGACGCCGATCTGGCTGATCGCCGTTCTGCTCTTCTTGAGCGGCGTGTTCCGTTCGATCGGGTTCAGCGGCTACAACTCCTTGCAGTTCGCCGACGTGCCGACCGAGCAGATGGCGCCGGCGAACACGCTCGCCTCGACGATGCAGCAGGTGGCCGTGGGTGTCGGCATCGCCGTCGCCGCCCTCATCGTTCGGCTGACGACGGCCGCCGCTGGCATGATCGCGCCGACGGATGTCTGGCTCGGCTATCGCTGGGCCCTCGCGGTGGTCGCGCTGCTGCTGGTCTTCCCGCTGATCGAGGCGGCGCTGCTGCCTCGCCACGCCGGCGAGCACGCCACGAAGAGGTGACCGCAGGGAGCCGAGGTGAGCGTCCGCCAGAATAGTGCTGTGCCCGAACGAATTCTGACCGTGACCGATGTCGACTTCGTACGGCAGGGGAGGGCCATCCTCTCCTCGATCTCGCTGGAGGTCGACCGCGGGCAGCACTGGGCGCTGATCGGTGCGAACGGCGCGGGCAAGTCCACGTTGCTGAGCCTGCTCGGCGCGGTGCAGCATCCCACCAGCGGCAGTGTCGACGTGCTCGGCAGACGTCTGGGCCGCGTGGATCTTCGCGAGCTCCGCTCGATCATCGGACACGTCAACCCGCGCCACGAGGTGCGCTCGCCGCTCACCGTGCGCGAGGTGGTCTCGACCGGAGTCACGGGCACCCAGGAGCTCATGATGCGGTGGGAGCCGACCGCCGGGGATCTCGCCCGCGTCGACGAGCTGATCGAGCTGATGGGCATGTCGGCTCGCGCGGATGCCCGCTGGCCCAACCTGTCCCAGGGAGAGCGCGGCCGCACGCTGATCGCGCGCGCCCTGATGCCCGATCCGCACCTGCTGCTGCTGGACGAGCCCACAACCGGACTCGACATCGCCGCCCGGGAGCACCTGCTCGACCGGGTGGATGAACTGAGGCAGCGGCATCCCGACCTGGCGAGCGTGCTGGTCACCCATCACCTCGAGGAGCTGCCGGCGTCGACGACGCACGCCATGCTCCTGCGCGACGGCAAGGTGCTGGCGCAGGGCGATGCGGATGCCGTGCTCACCGGCCCCCGCGTCAGCGACGCGCTCGACTACCCCCTCGCGATCACTCGCATCGAGGGCCGCTGGAGCGTGCGCACTGCGAAGTAGTTCCGCCACATCCGCGCTCCGCTGTCACATGTCGCCGCCTCTCGTGCCCGCCGGCGGCGATATGCGACAGCGGAACAGAGGGAAGGCGACGCTTCGTGTCAGCGGAGGCGTGAGCGGATGACTGCGCTCAGCGCAGAGCGTCGTCGAGCACCTGCAGGATGTGCCGGTACTCGTGCCCGGTCGCCCTGGTCATGCCGAGCTCGCACGTGCGATTCAGGGACGCGTGCGTCGAGGATGCCGCGGCCGCGACATCGCGCGCCTCGGGCGTCGTCGCCACTGCCGTCAGTTCGGGATGCAGCATGCCGCGGTCGCCGGCGAAGGCGCAGCATCCCCAGTCCTCAGGGATCACGACGGTCTCGGCAGTGGCCTCGGCGACGTGCTGCAGCGCGGCGTTGATGCCCAGGTGCGTGGACGAACACGTGGGGTGAAGGGTGACCGACGTCACGCGGCTCGGCTTCGGCAGTAGCGGGAGCACGCTCTGGTCGACGAACTCGACCGCGTCGACGATGCGCAGACCGCTCTCTCCTGCGGCCTCGACGAGAATCTGCAGGCCCTCGGTGCACGACGAGGCGTCGCACACGACGGGGAGACGTCCGCCGTCCGTCGCTCGCAGCAGCGACGCGACGACCTTCTTCTTCATGACCTCGTATCCGGCCGTGAGTCCCTTCGACTTCCAGGGCGTTCCGCAGCACAGGGACGGAATGTCGTCGGGTGTGGACACCGAGATCCCCGCCCGCTCGCAGAGCCGCAGGAACGACTCGGAGACGCTCCCATCACCGACGCCGCCGAACATGGTCGTCGTGCAGCTCGAGAAGTAGACGGCGACGGCATCCGACGAGTGGATGACCGCGCGTCGTTCGCCGCCCGCGGGCAACTCGGCGGAGTACAGCGGCACGGTGTCCGAGCCCAGAACGGCACGCGCGGCCTTCGTCGCGAGCGTCGAGGCCGACGGCAGGGCATGAGCGGCGCTGAGAGCCAGTCCGCCGGCCGAACTCACGGCGCCCCACGCGCCGGCCGCGGCCTTCCAGCCCGCTTGGCTCAGCGCACCCTGCTGCTCGGCGCGAAGCCGGCGAACCAGGTCGCCGGTGTTGATCAGCACGGGGCACGCCGTCTGGCACATCCCATCCACCGCACACGTCTGCACCCCGTCGTAGTCGTACTCCTTCTCCAGGGTGCGCACGAGCTCGACGTCACCCGCGATTCGTGCACGCTCCAGCTCGCGTCGCAGCACGATGCGCTCGCGGGGCGTCACTGTGAGGTCACGGCTGGGGCACACGGGCTCGCAGTAGCCGCACTCGACGCAACGATCCACCTCCTGCTCGACAGTGGGCGAGGTCTTGAGGTTCTTCGTGTGGGCGTGTGGGTCATCCGTCAGCACGACGCCCGGATTGAGCGTCATCTCCGGGTCGATGAGGCGCTTCACCGCCCACATCACGTCGTACAGCTCATCGCCGTACTGCCGCCTGACGTACGGGGCCATGATGCGGCCGGTGCCGTGCTCGGCCTTGAGGGTTCCGCCTTGGCTGAGGACGAGGTCGACCATGTCCTCGGTGAAGGACTCGTAGCGTGCCAGATTCTGCGGCACGTCGAACCGCTCGTTGATGAGGAAGTGGATGTTGCCGTCCTTGGCGTGCCCGAAGATCACGCTGCCCTCGTAGCCGTGTTTATCGAACAGGCCGATCAGTTGCGCGCAGGTGTCGTTCAACCGATCAACGGGAACGGCGATGTCTTCGAGCAGTGCGGTCGTGCCGGACGGCCGAGCGCCTGCGACGGCGGTGAAGAGCCCCTTGCGGATGTGCCACAGCTGTCCGCGGGTCGCGGAGTCGGTGGTGAGCGCGGCGTCGTTGACCAGCGGCAGTGTCGTGAAGAGAGCGGCCGCGTCGTCCGTCAGCATCTGAAGCCGCTCAGCGCTGTCGGTCTGGTGCTCGACGAGCAGTGCGGCGTGGTCGACGACGTGCACCGCGAGCAACTCCGGCGTCGCTTCGGGGTCCTGCTGCGCGACTCGCAGGGATGCGGCATCCATCAGCTCGATCGTGGCGAAGCCGGCTTCTACCAGCTCCGGAAGTGCCGCGGTCGCGTCGGAGAGGTTCTGGAAGATGAGGAGTCCGGTGGCCAGGTGAGCGGGCGCCGCGACGGTCCGGAACGTCGCTTCGGCGACGAACGCGAGCGTGCCCTCCGAACCGACGACCAGGTGCTCCAGGATCGTCAGGGGATCGTCGTGGTCGAGGAACGAGTTGAGGCCGTAGCCCATCGTGTTCTTGATCGAGTGCAGCCGGCGCAGGGTGGCTACCGAGTCGTGATTCGAGCGCACCCTGTCGCGCAGCGACTCGAGGCCGGCATGGATGCCCGGCTCGCGGTCGCGAAGAATGCTCGCGGCACCCGCTGCTCCCGTGTCGATCACCGTTCCGCTCGGCAGCACGAGCACCGCCGACTCGAGCGTGCGATATGTGTTCGCGTGCGTGCCGCACGACATGCCACTGGAGTTGTTCGCCACGACGCCGCCGATCGTGCATGCGATCTCGCTCGCGGGATCGGGGCCGAGCTTGCGTCCGAACCGTGCGAGTCGGGTATTCACGGCTCGCACGGTCGCGCCTGGCTGGGCGCGCACTCGAGCACCGTCGTCGAGGACGGTGATCGTGCGAAACCCTTTGCGAGTGTCGACGAGAACGCCGTCGGTTCCGGCCTGCCCGGACAGGCTCGTTCCGCCTGAGCGGAACGTGACGGATACCCGCTGATCGCGTGCGGTGGCGAGGATGCGGCCGACTTCGGAGGCGTCATCGGCCGTCGCGACGGCGACGGGCGTGAGCAGATAGTGCGACGCGTCGTGCGCTCCGGCGAGACGGTCGGACGCCCGCACGGCCACGTGCCCGCAGGCCGTCTCGAGCAGCGAGACCAGGTGCGCGTCGGGCGCGGTGAGGGTGGCTGGTGCTGGCGCGTCCACGGGATGCCTCCTCAATTGAAACAGAATTCATTATAGAATGGATATACACCCCGTTTGGATGAGGAGTACGACGACGTCCATCCACGAAGGAACCACACTCGGCGCGATCACCGTCGGC
Source organism: Humibacter sp. RRB41 (assembly GCF_022761015.1). Classification (GTDB taxonomy): domain Bacteria; phylum Actinomycetota; class Actinomycetes; order Actinomycetales; family Microbacteriaceae; genus Humibacter. The sequence goes on along the minus strand of NZ_JAKWJQ010000001.1, from coordinate 100,380 downwards.
ACGTCAGCATTGGGCGGGAACGCCCGTCGCAGCGCGACCGATGAGCTGATCACTGCCATGGCCATTCTGCGCGGTCCGTTCCCCCTGGTCGATACTTCGAACGCGTACTCAGGGGGTCGTTCGGAACAGATCCTCGGCAGAGCTCTCGCCCGACTCGGCGATGTTCCTACCTCCGGCATCGTGACGAAGGTCGATCGCGACCCGATGACGGGCGCGCTCGACCGGGACAGAGTGCTGCGCTCGTTCGAGGAGAGCCTTTCGCGGTTGGGGCTCGAGCGAGTGGGTATCTTGCACCTGCACGACCCGTACACGATCACGCTCGCCGAGGCGGCGGCGCCCGGTGGTGCGATCGAAGGGATGCTCGAGCTGCGCGAGTCGGGAGCGGTTTCGGCGATCGGCATCGCCGCCGGTCCTATCCCGCTGATGCGGTCGTACGTCGAGACCGATGCGTTCGACGTGCTGCTCACACACAACCGCTACACCCTCGTCGACCGCAGCGCCGAGCTGCTGCTGACCGAGGCCCGATCGAGGCGGATGACGGTGTTCAACGCCGCACCGTTCGGTGGTGGCATTCTCGCATCTGGTGCGCCCCCTGGCGCCACCTATGGCTACCGGCCGGCATCCGACAACCTGATCTCATGGGTGAAGTCGGCTGAACGGGTCTGCTTCGATCGCGGCGTGTCGCTCCCCGCCGCGGCACTGCACTTCTCGACGCGCTCACCGCTCGTGGACTCGACGGTGGTGGGTGTCTCGTCGCAACAGCGTCTGCAGGAGCTCGATGAGCTGAGCCGTGCGCGGATCCCCGACGAGCTCTGGAGTGCGCTGGCCGAGCTCGGCCCGGCGCCGAGCGCCTGGGAAGAGGAGTGAGCGTGAGAGCGTACTGGGAGAGCTTCGAGCCAGGGGCGGGACGCAGGAAGCCGAGGGCGGATGCGGTCAGCACGGCGCGGATGCTCGATCTGAATGGCCGGTGGCGCTTCCGCTTGTCAGCGACCTCAGCGGGAACGGGCCGGGACTTCATCGGCGACGACTTCGACGATTCCGAGTGGGACAGCATGGCCGTGCCCTCGCATTGGGTGCTCGAACCTTTCACCCCGCTGGCAGGCGGGCCGATCAGGTCGATGCGCGGCACGGCAGAGGGACCGCTCTACACGAACACGGCGTTTCCGATTCCGCTCGATCCGCCTCATGTCAGCATCGAGAATCCGACGGGGGACTATCGGCTCGTCTTCGAGGCGCCGGCCGACTGTGGGCACGCTGTTCTGCGCTTCCAGGGTGTTGACTCGTGCGCCAAGGTGTGGCTCAACGGCGACGAGCTCGGCTGGTCGACCGGAAGCAGGCTGCCCTTCGAATTCGACGTCGCAGTGCGACCTGGGCGCAACGTACTGGCCGTTCGGGTGCACAGGTGGTCAGCCGGAACATACCTTGAAGATCAGGACATGTGGTGGCTCCCCGGCATCTTCCGCGACGTGGAGCTGATCGAACGGCCGCCGGCCGCGATCGACGATCACTTCGTGCACGCCGACTACGACCCGCAGACCGGGCTCGGCACCCTGAGAATCGACTCGTCCGAGCCGGCGAGGGTGGACATCCCGGAGCTCGGCGTTCACATCGCAGCAGGCGAGACCGTGACGATGCCCGTCGAACCGTGGAGCGCCGAGGTGCCGCGGCTCTATCGCGGCGAGCTTCGCTCCGACGGCGAGATCGTCGCGCTCGCCGTGGGGTTCCGCAGGGTCGAGATCAGGGACGGCGTGTTCGTCGTGAACGGTCGACCCGTGAAGTTCCGCGGCGTGAATCGGCACGAACACGACCAGGAGAAGGGACGAACGCTCGACCGGGACACGATGATCCGCGACATCGAGACGATGAAACGCGCGAACATCGACGCCGTCCGCACGAGTCACTACCCGCCGCATCCGGAGTTCCTGAGGCTCTGCGACGAGTACGGCCTCTGGGTGGTCGAGGAGTGCGACATCGAGACGCACGGATTCGTCTTCACCGCGCCAGAGGCCAACCCGCCGGCCGACCCGCGGTGGCGCGGTGCGCTGCTCGACCGCGTGCAGCGGATGGTCGAGCGCGACAAGAACCACGCGAGCGTCGTGGTCTGGTCGCTGGCGAACGAGAGCGGGTCGGGCACGGCGTTCGACGAGCTCGAAGCGTGGGTGCGCGACCGCGATCCGTCGCGCCCTCTGCTCTACGAGCGCGATCCGAGCTATCGCGATTCCGACTTCTACGCGGTGATGTATCCGTCTCTCGACGACCTGGAGCGCATCGGTCGTCGAGAAGAGGATGCCCCGGACGGCGTGAGCGCGAGCGACGACGAACGGCGGCGTTCGCTGCCCTTCCTGCTGATCGAGTACGGGCACGCGATGGGCAACGGCCCTGGATCTCTCGGTGACTACTGGGACATCATCGAGAGGCACGACCGCCTCTGCGGCGGATTCGTCTGGGAGTGGATCGACCACGGTTTCACGGCGACGACCTCGAACGGCGTGCCCTTCATCATGAACGGTGAGGATGTCGACTACGAGCCGTGCGGGGGACGCTTCAGCCTGCACGGTCTTGTCTTCAGCGACCGCACGCCCACTCCGGGGCTCGTACAGCTCTCGAAGGCGTACCAGCCGATCCGGATCGACATCGCCCGGTCGGAGGTCCTGGAGTCTGTGGTGATCGGAAACACGCGGCACACCGCCGACACCTCCGACCTGGCCTTCCGCTGGCGCGTCGAGCAGGACGGTGTGCTCGTCGACGAGGGAGACCTGGCGGTGCCGGTCATCGAGCCCTCGCAGGAGGCGAGCGTCGAGCTGCCGGCTGCGGTGACGAGCGCCGATCACGAGACAGTCGTCACCGTCACCGCTGTGCTCGCAGACGACACCCGGTGGGCCGAGGCCGGCCATCTGATCGCCTGGGGCCAGCACGTGGTGCAGACGCCTCCCAGAGAGGCTGTCGCGTTCGACTTCGATGCTGCGCGCACAGCCAGCGCAGACGCGGTGCACCTCGGTGCCGCCGTCTTCGATGGACGCACGGGTCGCCTGAGACGATGGGGGGACCTCGAGCTCGACGGGCCGTGGCTCGACCTGCACCGCGCCCCGACCGAGAACGACAGGGGTCAGGGCGACCTCAACGACATCGCAGCTGTGTGGCACGACACCGGTCTCGATCGCCTTCTGCATCGAACGGATGCCGTCGAGCACGGAGACGGATGGCTGCGGTCACACGGGCGCACCGCTCCCGCTTCGCATCCGCACGCCGTCGAATGGACGATGCTGTGGGCGACCGACGGCGACGGGCTCGCGCTCTCGGTCGATGCATCCTTCGTCGGTCCGTGGAACGACACACCGTATCGCCACCGCGACATCTGGGTGCCACGGCTCGGGCTGCTCTTCTCATTGCCGCGCGGGTACGAGACCGTCGAATGGTACGGACGCGGGCCGGGAGAGACATACGTCGACTCGTTCGACGGCAGCCGGATCGGCCGATATGCCGCCGACATCGATGCCCTGCAGGTGCCCTACCCGGTGCCGCAGGAGAACGGCAATCACGTGCACACGCGCAGCCTGGAGCTGCACGGCGCCGGGCTCCCAACGATGCGAATCGACGGCCGGCCGCAGTTCGACTTCACCGCACGACGCTGGACATCGCTCGACCTGCAGCGAGCCGTGAAGCCGTACGAGCTCGTGGACTCCGGCCGGGTGTGGCTCAATCTCGACCACGCACAGCAGGGGCTCGGCTCGGCATCCGTCGGCCCCGCACTGCCGGAGCGCTATCGCATTCCGCGGGAGCGAACGAACTGGAGCGTCAGGCTCGAGGCGAACTGAGCGCTTCGAGCCGCAGTAAGAAGTCGTCGTCGCCGACCTGGCCGCCCTTGAGCACGAGCTCGAGGCCGTCCATCGCCTGATCACTGGAGTGGGCGTGCAGCACCACGATGTTCGCCCACGGATTGGCGGCGATCGACAGCGAGTCGACGCCGAGCAGGCTGGTGACGCGACTCGACGTGTCGCCGCCGCAGACGACGATGCGTCTGGAGGCCCCGCTGTTCGCCGCTGCCGAGACGAACTCGGCCGCGCGTGCGGCGATCGACTCCAGTGTGATCGTCTCGCCCGTCGCAGCGGTCTCGACCCCGTCCGAGGCGAGCACGACGCTTCGGCCGGACTGCAGGGCACTCGTGACGTCGGCGAGCACGCCGGGAACGGGCCATGCCGACGTCGGAAGAGGGCGCACCAGCCAGCCGGCATCGGCGGCAGCCTGAACCTGTCGACGGGTCTGGGCCGAGCGACTGCCCGAGACCGCGAGGATCGGGCCGCCGGCGATCGCGGTCTGCGGGCGTACGTCCCCCGGCGCCGGCCAGGCGGCGGCGATGGCGTGGCTGAGGCCGCCGGAGCCGAGGGCGAACAGCGGCTCGGGAAGCTGCAGGAGCGCCTCGCCGATCATGGTCAGCTGGGTGTCGTCGATCGCGTCGAGAACGACGGCCGCGGCGTCCGTGTGCCGAATGTGATCGGCGATGGCCGTGGCCGTCGCGTACGCGGTGAACGGGATGCCCGCGATCGGCAGCTCCGTCTGCCTGCCGAGGTGCACGGCGAGGTCGGACTCGTCCATCGGCGTCGAGGGGTGGGTCGACATGGTCGGCTGACGATCGAGCCGATACACCACGCCGTTCTCCGCAGCGAAGTGGTGTCCGAACGCCGTGTAACGACCGAAGTCGGGCTGGGCGAAGAGCACCGGCACCGTGTGCGTGGGGACGGCACGCCGGCCGAGTTCGATCACGCGGCCGAGGCTGCCGATCTTCGGCGATGAGTCCGCCGTCGAGCAGGCTTTGTATTGCAGCACGCGCGGCTGCAGAGCAGCCAGCGCCTCGAAGACGGGGGTCAGCTCGTGGTCGAGTGCGTGCGTCGGCAGGGAGCGGGCGATGCCGGCGATGCCGACCGCGTCGCTGCTCGCCGCCGCTTCATCGAGAAGCCGCTGCGACGGCAGGCCGACGAATAACCTCGCCTTCCAGCCGCGACGGGAGAACTGGAGAAGCGCGTCGACACTGCCCGTGAAGTCGTCGCCGTAGAACGCGACACGTGGGTGCGCAGTGCGCTCAGACACGCACCGGTCCGAACAGTTCGGCCGCGCGTCGCAGCGACTCGGAGTTCTCCAGGGCGGTGAGCGCGTCTTCGCCGCGTACAGCCGAGTCCCAGGCATCCCGCATGCTGGCCACCCCCGCGGCCACGCCATCCGGATGCCCGTGGATGCCGCCGCCGGCGAGCACCAGCAGGTCGGTGGAGCCGACGGCATCCAGCGTCGCGTGGGCGAGACCCGCCCACTGCCCAGACGAGAGCACCGGAACGGTGGAGGTCAGGCCGAGCAGCGGCTCACGCACCGCGGCGATGGAGTCGAGCACTTGGTCGTCCGTCTCGTAGAACTTGTTGCTGATCCCGTTCGTGTGCAGGTGATCGGCGCCGCAGAGGCGCACGAGCTTCTGCCACGCACGGAACCCTATCCCGAGTTGCTCGGAGCGGCTGATGGCGCCGAACATGGCGCGGTGTCCGTGGATCGGCACCGACGAGCGCCTGCGCAGGTAGTCGAGGCCGGCCAAGCCGATCAAGTTGACGCACGCCATGACGCACGTGCCGCCTGCGTTCACGACGAGGTCGTGGTTGGCCTCGAGCCGGTCGATGTCGTCGGTGATGTTGAACGCGTACATCGGCTTCACACCGGTGCGGTCCGCGTGGCGCTCGAGCACCGGCATCACGGCCTTCACGCGCTCGGCGAGCGGTGCACCCCTTCCGTTGCCCTGCAGCTCATCGTCTTTGATGAAGTCGATGCCCGCCGCTGCGAGCTCGGCGACGACCTCCGCGATCTCCTCCGGTGAGAGGCCGATGCTGGGCTTGATGATCGTTCCGAGCAGAACGCCGGATGGCCGGCTCATCAGGCGTCTCGTGCCCTCGACTCCGAACTGCGGACCCGCATAGCGCTCGGCGAACTCCGAAGGAAGGTCGAGGTCGATGAGCTTCACCGCGGCGAGCTCCTTGACCTCGAACAGGTTGCCGGCGACAGCGGCGAGCAGGTTGGGCACGGATGGCCCGAAGTTGTCGAGCGGGAAGCGCAGCTTGAGTAGTGCCCTGCGTCGCCTCGTCGGGTCCCCGACGGTGCCGGGGAGGGGCGACGCGCCGGTGAGCGGAAGCTCGTGGAGCGAGTCGATCCGCGCCGCGAAGCGGGCTCGCACGTCGTCGGACTCGCGCGCGACGCGAACGAAGGTGCCTGTCGACTGCTCTCCAGCGAGGATTTCGGCCGCCCTGCGGAGCGGGAGCGAGGTCTCGATGATGTATGTCGCGATGACGAATCCGGTGCTCATCGCGATCACCACACGACCGGGAGCCACACGGACATCTCGGACTGGCCCCTGTTTCCCCAGGCGTAGTAGGGGATCAGGCGCGTCTCGACCACCTCGAGCTCGTCGTCGGAGAGATCTTCATACAGCGAATCTGTGCCGCCGCGCGGAAGAACGCTGAGGCTGACCGGGATCACCTGCATGCGGTGCCCCGCCACCTCGCCGTCTTCGGCCTGGAGCTCCGTGCCGCGTCGCAGCGCGATCCGCTCCAGCGGCATGCCGGCGGGAAGATCGGTGCTTTCCAGGCAGAACACCACAGGTCCGCGCTGCACGGCGACCTGGTTGGTCACCTCTTCTGCGAGCCGGTTCGCGCGGATGACCCTCGAGGGCATCGGGATGCTCAGAACGATCGTGTCGCCTGCCCGCCACTCGCGATCGATCTTCACGTAGCTGCCCGGCGCGGAGACCTCCGCCGGCTCGCCGTTGACGAGAAGGGATGCGCCGCGCGACCACCCGGGAATGCGCAGCCGAACGGGAATCCCGCCGTCCGTCGCCTCCTCGACCGTGAATCGCACATCTTCGCCCCACGGGTACTGCGTGTCCTCCCGCAAGGCGAGAGTTCGATCTCCGTGCGAGACGCGGATGTCGCTGCCGCCGTAGAGATGAACGTAGAGCTCGTCATCAGTGACGGATGCCGCCCGCTCGTGGAATCGCGCCAGCGTGCGCGCCGTGTTGGGCGGACAGCAGAAGCAGCTCAGGTAGCTCTGCCTGAGCCGTTCGTCGGAGGGCGGTGGCGCCGGGACCGGGTCGAGCGCTGTGTCGCCCGGTCGTCGCAACGGGTAGGGAAGGTCACGAACCTGACGCAGCGGGTTCGTGTAGAAGTAGTCGTTGCCGCCGAGGCCGATGCCCGCGAGCAAGGAGTTGTAGGCGATGGTCTCGATGGCGTCCGCGTACTTGGCGTCGCCGGTGAGCGCGAGCATCCGTTCGCTCCACAGGATCATTCCGATGTTCGCGCACGACTCGCTGTGTGCCGTGGTGTTCGGCAGCTGGTATGCGCGCCCATAGGACTGGTGCACCTTGCTGATCTCCCACTGCCACGGGTCGCCGTCGGGCGATGCGCCGTCGTAGAGTGCACCGCATCCGCCGGTGATGTAGAGCTTCGTGTCGGCGACGTCGTCCCAGAGCCCTTCGAGCACGGTTCGCAGCCCGTCGTCGCCGTTCTCCGCAACGAGATCGGCGAGCCCGGCGTAGAGGTAGTTGGCGCGCACGGCGTGGCCTGCGACGACACTCTGCTCACGAACCGGCAGGCGGTCCTGGTTGTCGTCTCCGCCGTCGAAGTCATCGCGAACACGAACGAACGCCTCGGCGAGACGCAGGTACCGCTCGTCGGCGGTCACCCGATAGAGCTCGATCACCGCCATGTAGTGCGAGGGGCAGATGGCGCTTCTCGCGAGCTCGACCGGCTTGTTCGTCGCGAGGTCTTCTAGATAGCCGGCCGCCTTGCGCGCCGCATTCAGGAGCGTCGTGCTCCCAGTCACCTCGTAGTGCCGCACGCCCGCCGTGATGAGATGGCCGAGGTTGTACGTCTCGAACGCGAAGCGGTCCGACAACTCGACGACGCCACCGTTCGCTCGAGCTGAGATGAGCGTCGGGGTGTGCAGATAGCCATCTTCGCGTTGCACGGAGGCGATGAGCTGTGCGACCTCTTCGACCGTGTCGGCCAGCCACTCCTGCGGCTCGACCTCGAGCTCGGCGATGGCTGCCTCGAGCCACTTGTAGAAGTCGCCGTCCATGAACGGCGGTCCGACGTGCTCGCCTGATTCACGTCCGGCGGCGATCTTGAAGTTCTGCAGCCCCGGGCTCACCTCTGGATTGCTGAGGGAACGCCACATCTGAGGCACCGTGACCTCGAAGGTGCGTTGCTGTACTTCCTGCCAGAATCCGCGGCCCCACCGAACTTGCTCGGCATGAAGGGGACGAAGCAGCCCTGTGGGGAGCGGGGTCGTCGTCGACATGTGTTCCTCTCGAGTGTGCCGCAATCTTCCTCCAGCCGCGCTGCCCGAGCAGTGCGAGCGGCACGAATCGTGGCTGGTGCACTCAGGCTAGAAGCGAGTGCAAGAATTCGCAACCCTGCATGAATTTGCAGATTGGAGTGCCTCAAACCGCTTAAGAGTGCATAGAATTTCACTGCTGATTGTTGACACACTTGAAATCGACGCCTAGTCTCACTCCCGTAGGTTCCGCATGCCCCCGCAATCCACGTCGTCAAGGAGGACGCTATGATCACCCGCCGAACCCGCCGCACTCTTGTGGCGGTGTCAATGGCCGCTGTGACGGCCGTCGCGTTGGCTGCCTGTTCCAGCGGAGGCGCCGGGTCATCCGGCAGCACCGCGACAGGCAAGGACCCGTCGAGCTTCACCGTTCTGACGGCCAACGAGAACCCCACACTCGCCACCGAGCTCAAGTCGCTCGCGTCGGGCGCATGCTCGGCCGAGAACAAGGCGCTGCCGCTGAAGAGCCAGACGGTCGCCCAGGCAGATGTCGTGCAGAAGGTCACGCTGCTCGCCAGCCAGAACGCGCTTCCGGCGCACTTCATCGCAGGCACCGCGATGGTCACTCCGACGGGAGACCTCGGCAAGAACAACCTGGTGCTCGACTATGAGAAGCAACTCAAGAAGCTCGGCGTGTGGGACGACATCCTTCCCGCCGCGGCCTCGACGGTGAACTCGGTGTACGGCCAGATGGTGTCGCTCCCGTATCAGTACAACATCGAGGGCATCTGGTTCAACAAGAAGATCTTCGACAAGCTCGGCCTGTCTGAGCCGACCACGTTCGATGAGCTGATGGCCGACGCCGCCAAGATCAAGGACGCCGGCTATACGCCGTTCGCCACCGACGGCAAGGATGCCTGGCCCGTCACCCGCCTCATCGGCGACTACATCTTCAGGAGCGTCGGCCCCGATGCGATGAAGGACATCCAAGACGGCAAGGCGAAGCTCACCGACGCCAAGTACGTCAAGGCCGCCACCGAGATTCAGAAGATGGCCGAAGACGGCTACTTCGGGCAAGGGTTCGTGTCGACCGATGCGGCAACGGCCACGAACGACTTCCTCACCGGCAAGTCCGCGATGATGTACAACGGCTCCTGGCTGCTGAGCAACATCAACGACAAGACGCAGGATGTCATCGGCTCCGACAATGTCGGCCTGATGCCGTTCCCTGGCGTTTCGGGCGGCAACGGCAGCATCGACCAGTGGCCGGCGAACGCCGGTGCGGCGATGGCGATGAACCCGAAGGACTACGGTCCCAAGGTGAGCGACTGGCTGAAGTGCATCGCGAACAACTACGGCTCGGTGGCGCTGAAGGAGAACGGCGTCGTGTCGGGCTTCAAGATCAACAAGGCCGTCTCCGATGTGCCTGCACCCACGAAGATGGTCCAGACGAAGGTCGCCGACATCAAGGAGACCGTGCTGTGGTTCGAGGCTCTGATGGACGCCAAGTCCACAGCGCTGGCCCAGTCGAACGTGTCGCTCCTCACCACGGGGCAGATGTCGGCTCAGACCTACATGTCGCAGCTGCAGGCCAGCATCGACGCCAACAAGTAACGAGAAATCGCAAGACAGGGCATCCACTGGCTCGGGTCTCCTCCGAAAGGCGAAGATCCGAGCCGGTTGGTGTCAGGAGGACTTCCATGAAACGTGTGTTCGGCGATCGCAAGACGATCATCATTCTTCTTGCGCCAACGCTCATCATCTACGTGCTTCTGAAGATCGTTCCCGTGATGTGGTCGCTCGGGCTCTCGTTCTTCGAGGGCAACACGCTGAGCGGATTCTCGTTCGTGGGCTTCGCCAACTTCGGCAAGTTCTTCACCGACCCGATCGCCATCCAGTCGCTGTGGGTGAGCATCATCTTCGCCATCCTCGCCACCGGCGGGCAGATCATCCTGGGCTATCTGCTCGCGCTGCTCTACGTCTTCGTCTTGCGCAAGGGCTCGGCGTTCGTGCGCACCGCGGTGTTCTTCCCGATGGTGCTGCCCACCGTCGCTGTCGCTCTGCTGTTCCGCAACCTCGTGTCGGTCGGCCAGAATCAGGGGCCGATCAACGACATCATCAACTTCTTCGGCGGCAAGAGCGTGGAGTTCCTCGCCTCCAACGTCGGCACCATGACCGTTGCGCTTCTCATGACGTATTGGAGCTCGATGGGCTTCTACGCCGTGCTGCTGTACACCGGCCTGCTCGACATTCCCGAGGAGGTGATCGAGTCGGCGCGGCTCGACGGCGCCAACGGTGTCAAGCTCATTCGGCACATCATCGTGCCGCTGTCGCTGCCGATCCTCATCAGCTCGATCATCTTCAGCTTCAACTCAACGCTGAAGGTCTTCGACAGCCTCCTCGCGCTGAACAACGGCGGCCCTGGAACATCGACGACACCGCTCACCCTGTACATGTATCAAACGGCGTTCAACTACTCGGACTACGGCTACGCCAGCACGATCGCGTTGATGCTGACCATTCTGTGTCTGCTCTTCACGCTCGCGATCTTCCGTTCATCGAGCAGGAAGGCCGAGAGCTGAGATGACGACGTCGAAGACGATTCCCGAGACCGGATTCGCGGCCCGCCGCGCGACGGCATCCGCGGTGCGCTCACGTCGAGCCGGCCGCATCCTTCGCCGCATTCCGGTCTGGATCCTGATCGCGGTTCTGCTGATCGTGGTGCTGTACCCGCAGTTCTGGATGGTCATGGGCTCGTTCAAGACCCAGACCGAGTTCCTCTCGAACCCCACCTGGAGCCTGCCGCAGTACTGGGACTTCAACAACTACATTCAGGCGCTGACGACCGGCAATGTCGCGGTGAACTATCGCAACAGCATTCTGGTGACCGTCCCGTCGGTGATGCTCATCTTGATCCTGGGCGTCGCAGCGGGCTATGCGCTCGAGGTGATGGTCTGGCGAGGACGCAACCCCGTTCTGCTGCTGATCCTCGGCGGGATCATGGTGCCCGGCCAGATGATCCTCGTTCCGCTGTTCACCTTCTACTTCAAGATCGGGATCACCGACAGCCTTTGGCCGATGATCATCACCTACACGGTGGACGGTCTTCCGCTGACGACCTTCTTGATGGCCGCCTACTTCCGGTCGGTGCCCCGCGAGGTGTTCGAGGCGGCGACGATGGACGGCTCGGGTCCGCTGCGGTCGTTCTTCAACATCGGCATTCCGCTGATGCGGAATGCCATCCTGACCGTGGCCCTCGTGGAGTTCTTCAGCATCTGGAACGACCTGCTGGTTGCGCTCACGTTCACGACAGACCCGTCGTTGGCTACGATCCAGGTCGGTCTTCTCAGCTTGAACGACCAGTATGGATCCACGCAGTACGGGCCGTTGTTCGCCGCAGTGAGCATCAACATCGTCGCGTTGCTCATCGTGTTCATCTTCCTCAACAAGAGGATCATGTCCGGCCTCGCGGCCGGCTCGCTGAAGGGATAGGGATTGTGACGAGAGTTGCCTTCTTGCACACCGGAGCCGTCGTCATCCAGCCGGTGATGGACCTCGCACGGGAGTATCTGCCCGACGTGACGGCCATCAACTACCTCGACGACCGCATCGTCGCCGACCTCGGCAACGAGAGCACGGCGTCCACGGTGCCGACGAGGGTCGCAGCTCTGGTGAGTGCGGCCGAGACCGCGGGCGCGGATGTCGTCATGCTGACCTGCTCGTCGATCTCGGAGCTCGCGGCGCCCGTCTCGCGGGAGCTGGGCATCCCGGTGCTGCGCATCGACGAGGCGATGGCCGACCAGGCGGTAGCCGAGGGTCATCGGATCGCCGTACTCGCGACATTGCCGACGACCTGTGCACCGACGATCCGGCTGATCGAGGAGCGCGCCGCGCTCGCGAATGCCGATCCTGTGATCAGCAGCGAGGTGGTCGAGGGAGCCTTCGAGGCGGTGTCGCATGGCGATCGTCCCACCCACGATCGGCTCGTCGCAGCGGCGATCGAGCGAGTGGCGGCCGATGCCGACGTGATCGTGCTCGCTCAGGCATCCATGGCCAGTGCCGCCGCGGCGGCCGACGTGAGGGTTCCTGTGCTGACCAGCCTGGTGCCGGGCATCCAGCGCCTGCAGGAGACCGTCGCCGCTCTCTGAGCGTCGTGGGCGGTCTGCACGTGCGCGAGCTCAGGCCTCGGCGAGAGCCTCTGCCGTCTGCAGGTCGGTGACCAGGGTGTTCACCCAATTGCCGGCCAGCGCGCCCTGGATCGCCTCGTGCTTGCGTTGGCCTCCGGCGATCCCGACTCGGCGGGGCACGCGTCGCAGATCGTCCACCGGGATGGCGATGATGCGATCGTCGACGGGGCCGGCGACTCCCGAGCCGTCTGCGCGGAAGATGCGGTGGCAGATGTCGCCGACCGCGCCGTCGGAGATGAGCTGCTGCCGATCGGACGTGGAGAACGCGTTGCCACTCACGGCCAGGATGTCCGACGGCTCGATGCTGCCGATGCCCATGACGGCCATGGTGAGCTCGCGCCAGTGCCGTGAGACCTCTTGCATCGACGGGTCGGAGAGCAGGCTGTCGCGGATCTCGGGGCCGGCGACGATGCCGGGTGCCTGCACGTAGACCGCATCAGCACCGAGGATGCGCGCGAGGTCGCCGAGCAGCCGGTGCGAGTGGCTCTGCACGTCGGGCGAGCCGATGCCGCCCAGCAGCTGCACGACCTCGGTCGCGCCGCGGGTGGTGAACGGCCGCATGCGTTCGGTCATCGCCAGCAGGGTCTGGCTCCACGATGAGACGCCGATGCGGTCGGCACCGCTGAGTGTCGCCTCGAGGTAGGCGGCGGCCCCCGCGCCGATCGCGCCGATGCGTTCTGCGTCGTCTGCATCGGGATCGCAGTCGACCACGACGGCCTCGGCGAGGCCGTAGCGCTCTTCGAGCGACTCCTCGAGCTCCGAGTACACGCCGGGCGCAACGGTGACGATCGTACGCACGATGCCGAGGTTGGCCGCGCGCTTCAGGAGGCGCGAGACCTTCGCCTGCGAGATGTTCAGCGACTGGGCGATGTCGGCCTGGCGTACGCCGCGCTCGTGGTACATGCGCGCCACCTTCGTGAGAAGGCGCACCTGTCCGTCATGCTGACGGGTGTTGTGGCTGGTGGACATGTGTGCTCCGATCGGCGGTGTCATCGACCCTAATCCGTGATCGGGCCGGGGGCTGCGACGGACAGGCGGTGGACTCCCGGCAGGATCGACTCCGGATGCCGCCCCTGAAGCTCGAGCGTCGCCGCGACACCGACCGGCACCGTCAGATCGAGGTGAAGCGTCTCTCCCTCGAGACGCCAGGCGATGGCGACCTCTCCGTATGGTGAGAGATGACGCGCGGAGGCCGAGGTGAGGCCGCCGCCGGGCCGCGGCGCGAACCGCACCTGCCGGTAGCCGGGACCCGCTGGTGCGAGCCCCGCCACCGTGCGGTGCATCCAATCGGCGATCGCGCCGAGTGCGTAGTGGTTGAACGACGTCATCGTTCCCGGGTTGACCGTTCCATCGGGCAGCAGGGAATCCCAGCGCTCCCACACCGTCGTCGCGCCCATGTCGACCTGGTAGAGCCACGATGGGCACTCGCGTTCCAGCAGCAGGTCGTATGCGGTCTCGATGTGCCCCGCCTCGGTGAGGGCATCGCTCACGATCGGGGTGCCGACGAAGCCCGTTGCGATGTGGTTTCCCGATTCCCGAACGAGCTCGGCGAGCCGGTCTCCGGCCGCAGCGCGTCGGGCGTCGTCGGGGATGAGGTCGAACTGCAGCGCGAGTGCGTACGCGGTCTGGGCGTCGCTGGTCGCCGTGCCGTCGGCGTTCAGGTACTCGGCTGCGAACGCTGCGGCCACGGCCTTCGTGAGTGCTGAGTAGTGCTCGGCATGCTCGTCATAGCCGAGCAGCCTCGCCATCGCGGCGACCGTCGCTGCGGAGCGCGCGAAGTAAGCCGTGGCGACCAGGTGACGGTCGGTGCGGGCATCCGCCGGGTCCTGCGGGGGCGCAGCCGGGTCGAGCCAGTCGCCGAGCTGGAAGTCGGTGTTCCAGAGGTGTGAGTCGCCCGCGCGCCGATCGATCAGGTCGACCCAAGCGCGAGCGCTCTCGAACTGATCGCGAAGCACCTGCGGATCGCCGAAACGCTCGTAGATGGTGAACGGCAGCAACGTCGCGACGTCACCCCAGGCCGCGCCGGGCCGGATCGGCGTCCACATGTTGTGGGAGGGGATGACCGGCACGTACCACGGCACCGTGCCGTCCGGCAGCTGTTCGATCGCGACGTCGCGCAGCCATCCGGAGAGCATCCCGGAGACGTCGAAGAGTGCGGACGCCGTCGGTCCGAAGACCTGGATGTCGCCCGTCCAGCCGACCCGCTCGTCGCGCTGCGGGCAGTCGGTGGGGATATCGACGAAGTTGCCGCGCATGCCCCACACGATGTTCTCGTGAAGCCGGTTGAGCAACGGATTCGAACTCTCGAACCAACCGGTGCGTTCGAGGTCAGTGTGGTAGACGCGGGCGACGAGCCTGCCTGCCGCGGCCTCTCGGTCGAGATCGCCCGGCCAGCCCGAGACCTCGACGTAGCGGAAGCCGTGGAACGTGAAGCGCGGCTCCCAGGTCTCGTCGCCCTCGTCGCCGGCCAGAGTGTAGCTGTCGGCGGAGCGTGCGCCGCGCAGTGGACGGGTGTAGAGCTCGCCGTCTTGCAGCACCTCGGCTGTTCGCAGCGTCACGGTCTGTCCACGGTCGCCACGCACCGTGATGCGCACGCGGCCGACGAGGTTCTGGCCGAAGTCGAGGATGCGCGATCCTGATGGCGCGGTGAGTACGGCGACCGGCTGCACCTCCTGCGTGCAGCGAACAGGTGGAGCGGTCGGTGCGACGAGGGTCTCCGGCGAGCGGTGCCGCTCGGCGACGCCCTCCCATCCCGCGTCGTCGAAGCCGGGCGATGACCACCCGCGCTGCTCCTGACGAGCGTCGTAGTCCTCTCCGTCGTAGATGCCGGTGCGGATGATCGGGCTCGGCGCAGCGCGCCAGGATGCGTCGGTCGCGACGACCTCCCTCGACCCGTCGGCATAGGTCAGTTCGAGCTGACCGAGAAACGAGAGATCGTCGCCGAACACGTTGTGGAAGCCACCGCGCCAGCCCAACCTGCCCCGGTACCAGCCGTCGCCGAGCCATGCGCCGAGCACGTTCTCGCCTGCGACGATCAGGTCGCTGACGTCGTACGCGTAGTAGCGCAGGCGTTCCCGATACACGGTCCAGCCCGGTGAGAGCGTGTCGTCTCCGACCCGTTCGCCGTTCAGTTCGGCCTCGTACAGCCCGTGGGCCGACGCGTACAGCCGGGCCTTCACGGGCCGCTCGGCCACAGTGAAGGAGCGCCGCACGATGGAGGGGCGACGCTCGTCGGAGGTCGGGTCTTCGTTCCAGTAGGCGCCGACGGGTCTGGCGATCCAGTCGGATGCCTCCAGCAGGCCGGCCTCGAGCCGAACGGTGTTCGAGGCGGGTGACCACGCGCCGTCGGCACCGCGCACCGCGACGGTCACCGATGCCGACTCGCGCGAGCCGAGGTCGGCATCCGGCCACGGCACGAGCACCTGGTCGGCCGACTCGGTCTCGAACGTCGTGCGAGCCGCGCTGCCCCTCGTGATCTGGATGCGGTAGGCGGCCTGGGCCCAGCCGGCCGGGGCCGACGTCATCGACCACGAGATGCGCGGCGCAGCTTCACCGATGCCGAATGCTCGCCGGTGGTGCTCGATTCGCGGAGTGTCGACGATGAGATCCATCTCGTCATTCTAATGTTCTTGCGGGCCAGAATGAATATGCATATTGTGGCTGGCATGATCATCGGCGTGACAGGCAGCCAGGGCAAGCTCGGGCGGGCGACCGTCGCCAGATTACGCGCCGATGGCCACGACGTCATAGGGTTCGACCTCGCAGGACCCGTCGGCACGGGATTCACGCGCGTCGACCTCACCGATTACGGTCAGACGCTCGACGCGCTGCTGTCGGTCACCGCCAGGCACGATGGTCTCGACGCGCTCGTGCACCTGGCCGCGATTCCGGTGAACGGCATCGTTCCCGACGCCGAGACCTTCCGGAACAACGTGATGGTCTCCTTCGACGTGCTGTTCGCCGCGTACCGAGCAGGTATCGGCACGATTGTGACGGCATCCAGCATCACGGCGATGGGATTCCCGTTCGACGATGCACCGCCGGCGCTGCCGGTCGACGAGACCTACACCAGCGCGAACAACACGTATGGGCTCGGCAAGGTGGCGGAGGAAGCGATCGCTGCGCAGCTCGTGCGCTGGGGCGACGGTGTCTCGATCACCGCGCTGCGCTTCACGAACGTCGTCGCCGAAGACGAGTACGACACCTTCGACCGCGCGGCCGAGGCGGACTACCGGCGTGACCTGCTCGGCTCGTGGGTCGACGCCCGTGACGGCGCCGCTGCGATCGCGTTGGCACTGGCCACGGCACGGCCGGGGTTCGAGGTCTACAACGTCGCCGCACCCGACTCGGGATGTTCCGCCACGTCCCGCGAGCTCGCCGCGCGGTGGTTTCCCGGCACACCCGTGGCCGACGACCTCGGAGAGTTCGAGTCGCTGATGTCGACGCGCAAGATCAGAGAGCTCGGCTTCGTGGCGGAGCACGACTGGCGAACTGCCGGCTGAGTCGCGACTCACCCACTCGGCGTAGCCGAACCGCCGTCGGCGGCGACGGCGGTCGAACATCGTGATCTCCTCTCATCGGATCGTGGTCAGGACGGGAGTTCGACCCAGCCTCCGGCCGGAACGGTCGCCGTCGAGACGCCGGAGGGCGTGCGAACGGTCGCCGTTCGCACGCGGTCGTCGAGGTTGGCGACGAGGACGATCGCCGCGCGATCGGCCGCTATGCCGTGCGCCGGTCCGCCGTGCGGCGTCACCGCACCGATCGCCCAGACCATGCCGTCCGCGCTGTCTCCCGACAGCAGCTCGCACCCGGACAGCTGCGCCATCCGGCGCACGGCGGCAGCGACGGGCAGGTCCTCGCCCGACGCCGACCGGATGCCGCGGGCACCCCACTCCTCGAAGTACGCGAGCGTCGCGACCCCGGGCACGGCGAGGGCCGCAACGCTCGCGATCGTCCAGGCGGCAAGCTCGCGGGCATCCTGTCTCGGATCGCTCAGCTCGAGGAGCTCGGGACCGTAGCCCTCGGTGAGGTCGTCGTGTCCGGGTCGTGGAGGCGGCGTGGTGGCGACGTCGTTGAAGTGCGGTCTCAGAGTGATCAGGCCGATGTGCACCGGTAGGCCGCCGGCTCCTGCGACTGCCTGCCGTGCAATGCGTCGCTGAACGGGGAGTGACTCGATCAGCTGTTCGGTGCGCAGCGAGTGGAAGAGCGGGGTGATGCTGAAGACGATGCCGTCGAGGTCTGCCGGAAGGCGGTGATGCTCGCGGTTCAGCTCGGTGAAGTGCGAGCGGGCACCGCCCACGACGGGGGCGGAGATGCCGGCGCGTGCCATCGCGGTGCGCAAGCGGCCGATCGCGGCGGCATCCGACACATGGCGCGCGCCACCAGAGGGCTGGAAGGCGGAGATCCTGGCAACCTGGTGGGCGCGCAGCGCGACGACGGCCCGGTCGAGCGTGTTGGGAGCGGCGGCACCACCGTCGCTCTCGAGCACGATGCGAACGTCGAGGGGCAGTTCGGCCGCCGCGGCGCGGTCGAGTGCTGCCCGCCAATTCGGGGCGCCCAGATCGAGCTCGACGAGCACCGCCGATCCGATCGGGTCGGGCTCTGGCGGCGGTGCGGCTGGCGACGAGGGCGCGGTCGCGGCCCCGAGGGCGATGTCGGGAAAGACGCCGCCCGGCGTGAGCACGATGATCTCGTCGTCGTGCTGCGCCGAGTGCGGTTCGACGCGGGCAGCGTTCACCTCCACTCGCTGCAGCACTCGCTGGCCGGCCGCGAGTCGATATGGAAAGGGCAGGGAGAGCGGCCGGCTGTACGTCTTGTACGAGGCATCCGTCCAGTTGCGCTGGTCTTCCATCTCGAACACGTCGCCGTGGAACAGCACATCGGCCTCGATGCCGTCGTCGCTCCAGCACAGTTCGGCGATGTCACGCACGGGTTGGTGCGGGCTGATCGCCTCGGGGAACGCAGTCGTCTCGGATGTGCCGTCGCCGTGCAGCACACTCAGCGGATGTCCGGCCGCCTGCGGCGCGTGCAGCACGACGAGGCCGACGCGGTTCGTCAGGTAATCCGCGTCGCAGACGAGGTCGAGCGATGCGATGAGACGATGCTCAGATGTCTCGATCACCACGGTTCCGTGCAGTCGGGCGCCGAATCCCGCGGTGTGCACGGCTAACCTGAGAGCGGCATCCGTGCTCTCGACGTCGTCGATCACGAGCGCAGAGGTGTTCCAATCGTGGTCTCGCACGACTGCGCGGATGCTGCGCAGCACGCGGCCGCCGTCGAAGCGCACCTCGGCGAACTCATCATCGCGCAGCTGCAGCGACCAGTCGCCGCTGCTCCAGGCCCGCGATGGCTCATGCCAGCTCATGTGAGGTGCTGCTCCGCTCAGAGCGTCGTCATGCTGCCGTCGACCGCGAACACCGAACCCGTCGCGAACGCGCCGTGGTCGGAGGACGGGAACATCATGATGCCTTCCACATCGCGCGGCGATCCTGCGCGCCCCAGCGGGATGTGCCTGATGATCGCGGCGTGGGCATCTGGGTCGTCGATGGTTCAGCGCTCGATGCTGTCGAGGTGCAGCATCCGTGCCAGGTTCTTGTCGAGTTCGTCGTCGCGGAAGATCTTCTTCCAGTCAGCCCTGATGATGCTCTCGCGCCCGTAATCCATCGCGATGAGGCACGCGTCGCTGAACGGGTTGTCGCCGCGCAAGCCATTCGCGAGCGCGACCTGTGTGTGGCCGTACAGGATGCTCCGGGCGGCCGCCTCGGGAACGCCCATCGTGTTCACGGCCTCCGAGAGCGCCTCGTTCAGGAGCGACCCGATCATGCAGGCGACCGTCTCGACGAGTGTCGGCTCCAGCTGCGCGAGTTGCTTGATCGTGACGAAGTGCACGTCGATGATGGGGGCGTAGATGGCACGTACCGTCGCCTCGACGATGTGCCTCTTGGCCGGGTCATCCGACTCGATGGCCGCGATGGCATCCTGCGGCGCCGCGATGCCGCCGAACGTGTCGGCGTACTCCTCCGGTGTCGTGCGTTGCAAGAAGATCGACGGGTGGCAGGGGTGAGCGACGGCACGGATGACGTCGTCGCGATCGGTCAGCAGGCCGGCGTACGCCGCTGCCGGGTCGAGCGTCAGCGCGATCGCCCCCGACTTCATCTTGGGTACCAGGTCGGCGGTGACGGACTGCAGCGCAAGATCGGGCACGGCGAAGACGACGATGTCGGCGTCCGCGACCGCGGCCGGGGCATCGGTCAGCGTGCGACCGGTGTCGAGTGTGCGCTGCCGGCCGCCAGGGGAGTTCTCGACGTATGCGACGACATGGTCGGTCTTCACGAGGTTGTTCGAGACGCGCATGCCCATCTTGCCGCCCGCGCCGATCACGGCGATGGTGTACTTCTCGCTCATTGTGTGCTCCTCAGATACTCGATGGTGGTGCGGGTCCACTCCCGCTCGATTCGGATGGTGGTCTCGGCGTCGCCCTGCCAGCTCAGCCAGTGCTCGACGATCTCGTCGACGCCGCGCTCCCGCGGGCGCACTGTGTGCAGCAGGTGCCGGTAGTCGTGCAGGCCGGTGCCCATCGCGGCGCCACCGTAGGTGAAGCCGACCCATCCGGGCTGCCGGGCGAACGCGAAGTCCTTCACGTGCACGTTCTTCACGTGCTGGGCCGTCAGCTCGATGCAGTCGCTCGGCAGCTCGAGGCGGGCGACCACGTTCGCCGGATCGAGGCAGATGCCGAGTGCCGGGCTCTCGACCCGTTCGATCAGCGACACCAGATCGCCGGTGGCGATCTGCTCGTACGTCTCGATCGCGAAGGCGACGCCTGCCGCCTCGTAGCGCGGCATCCAGGTGCGCAGGATGCCCTCGGCCTCGCCGAGTGTCGGACGGAACGCGTCGCTGTATGGCATGCCGCGCACGAGCTTGGCGTCGAACGCCTCGGCCAACGCGAGGAATCGCTCGAGGCGCTCCGGCTCGAGACCCTTCGTGCCGAGCTGAACGCTCAGGCCGAGGGCGCGTGCCGCGCGGGCGGCATCCG
This sequence comes from Humibacter sp. RRB41, assembly GCF_022761015.1. Taxonomy (GTDB): domain Bacteria; phylum Actinomycetota; class Actinomycetes; order Actinomycetales; family Microbacteriaceae; genus Humibacter. The sequence goes on along the minus strand of NZ_JAKWJQ010000001.1, from coordinate 79,860 downwards.
CGATCTGCGCATCGGTCATCCGGTCGAGCGGTGCGTAATCACAGATCTGGAACAGGGCGACGCCCTGCGCTCTGGTCGCCTCGAACGCGTCGATCAGCGACATCGGACGTTTCGCGCGCTCCGAGTGCTGCCAGAAGAAGGCGTAGGTTCCCAGGCCGATCACGCGCGCGCTCCGCTGCGCCGCTCGGCCAGGGCGGATGCCTCGTCGAGCACGTCGACCAGGGCGTCGACGTCGTGCGCGAACCTGCCGAGGAAGAGACCGTCGACCGCGTCTCCGAGGCCGGTCAGCAGGCCGGGCCCGGCGGATCCGCCGTAGATCACCGCGGATCCGGAGCGGCCCGGGAGCGTGCCGAGCGCTGCCAGCAGTCCTGTGCACACCCGCGCGATGTGTTCGCGCGGAGCCGGCTCGGCGGCGCCGATCGCCCAGACCGGCTCGTACGCGACGATCACAGCACCGTCCGGCGCGCCGGCCAGGCCGGCCTCCATCTGGGCGACTGTCGCAGCGGTCGCATCGGCCGCCGTGAGGTTCGAGGTCTCACCGACGCAGAGCAGTGGCGTCAGCCCGTTGCGCAGGGCGGCGGATGCCTTCGTTGCGACGATCTCGTCGGTCTCGCCGAACATGCTGCGGCGCTCCGCGTGACCGATCTCAGCGAAGGAGACACCGACCTCCGCGAGCTCGGCTGCCGACACCTCTCCCGTGCACGCGCCGGAGTCCGCGGCGGCGACATCCTGCGCTCCGACGAGCACAGGCGAGGCTGCGAACGTCTCGAGGGCCGGCAGCACCTGGAGGTACGTCGGAATGACGATCAGGCGCACCGCGCCCGATGCGATCCCCCGGTGTGTGCGCACGGCATCCGCCACGCGCCCGAACCACGTTGTCGCCTCGGCGTGCCCGAAGTACATCTTGAGGCTGACGCCGATCGTGATGGCAGGCGTCAGCACGATCCCGTCGTCTCGTACTCGCCGATCACGGCGACCTTCGCCGCCGAGGCCGAACCGGTGTCGAAACGATAGGTGAGCCACTCGCGCACGAGGCGGCGGGCGAGCTCGAGGCCGACGACGCGCTGTCCCATGGTGAGCACCTGGGCGTTGTTCGAAAGAACGCCGCGCTCCACCGAGTAGCTGTCGTGCGCTGTCACCGCCCTGATGCCGGCAACCTTGTTCGCCGCGATCGCGACGCCGAGACCCGTGCCGCAGAACAGCAGTGCACGATCGGCCTCGCCGCGGGCAACGCGCTCGGCGGCCTCGATGGCGACCTTCGGGTAGGCGGTGTGGCCGTCGCTGTCCACGCCGACATCCACGACGGATGCCACGCCTGGGTTCTGCTCCAGGTCGCGCTTGAGAACCTCCTTATAGTCGAAGCCGGCGTCGTCCGATCCGATCACGATGCGCAGGGGCTCGGTCATGTTGCTTCCTTGTCGTCTGTCCGGTCATCTGTTCGGTCGTCGGCGAGCACCTCGCCGATGGCGGTCACGATGAGGGCGAGGGAATGCGCGCCGGGGTCCGGCGTGCCGACACTGTGCCGGCCGTGCGCCCTGGCACGGCCCATGCGGGGCACGAGATCGGCGGTGGCGGCTGCAGCCCGCGTTGCGGCATCCGCTGCCACGCGCCAGGCGTCGGCGAGAGTGGCACCCGTGCCGACGGCATCAGAGAGCCGTGCGCTGAAGGGCACGAGTGCGTCCACCATGGTCTTGTCGCCGAGCTGTGCCTTTCCGTGTGCCATCACGCCCGATGCCCCTGCCGCGACGCCGGCGGCGACAGCGCTCGCCGCAGGCGTGCCGTCATCGCCCAGTCGTTCGGCGACGGCGGTCAAGATGACGCCCCACAGTGCACCCGAGGTGCCGCCCGCTCTGTTGGACCAGGCGTCCGCGGCTCGGCCGAGGGTGGTGCCTGCGCCCGCTCCGGCGTCGGCAGCGACAACGGCGGCCGCGAGTGCCGCGTGCGAACCACGCTGCATGCCGATGCCGTGGTCTCCGTCGCCGGCGATGGCGTCGATGCGTCCGAGTTCGTCGACGTTCGCGTCCACCGTCGCCACGATCGTCTCAAGGGCTCGTCGCACGTCGCGAGCTGCAGAGCGCGACGCGTCGTCGCTCGGCGGGATGCCCGTCGCCTCGTCGTCGACGACGGTCGCGGCCGTCGCGCGTTCGCGAGGGGCGACCGATCCGCGCCGGTATGCGGGCGTGTCGACCGGGGCTTCCCACAACTCGGCGAGCTCGTCGTCCGGCCAGAACAGCGTGAGGGAGGTGCCCGCCATGTCGAAGCTCGTGCAGTACTCGCCGACGTGCGGGTCGATGATCTCGATGCCGGCACGCTCGAGCAGCTCGGCGATCCTGCGATAGACGACGAACATCTCCTCGTACTTGAGCGACCCGAGTCCGTTCAGGATCGGAACGACCCGCGCGCCGTCGACGCCGAGACCGTCTGGGGCCTCTTCGAGCAATCGCGACACGAGAAGCTCGGCCAAGCCGTCGGCGGTCGGGATGCCGGTCTCGTCGATGCCGGGTTCGCCGTGGATGCCGAGGCCGACGGCCATGCGCCCCTCCGGCACCGTGAACAGCGGAGCCTCGGCACCGGGCAGCGTGCACCCCCTGAAGGCGACGCCGAACGACCTGGTGCGCTCGTTCGCGAGTGCCGCGATCCTGGCGACGCCAGCGAGGTCGTAGCCCGCCTCCGCAGCGGATGCCGCGCTGCGGAACACGGTGAGGTCGCCGGCGATGCCGCGCCGCTTCTGCTTCTGGGCGGGGGAGGCGCTGACGACGTCGTCGGTGACGGTCACGGTCTTGCATGGGATGCCCCGAGCCAGCAGGCGCTCCTGCGCCCCATCGAAGTTGAGCACGTCGCCCGCGTAGTTGCCGTACGTGAAGAAGATGCCGCCGCCGGCATCCGCGGCCTCGGCGACCGAGACGATCTGCTGCGTCGACGGCGACGCGAACAGGTTGCCCATCGCGGCGCCGTGTGCAAGGCCGGCGCCGACGAGACCGCCGAACGCCGGGTAGTGCCCTGATCCGCCGCCGATGACGACGGCGACCTGACCGTCTGGCACCGCTGTGCTCCGCACGACACCGCCGGGAACGCGGTGCACGTACCGCTCGTTGGCTGCCACGAATCCCGCGATCGCCTCGTCGGCGAACTGTGCGGGGTCGTTCACCAGTCGAGTCATTCGGTGCTCTCCGATCGTGTGGGCAGCAGTCGTCCCGCCGGTTCGAGTTTGGCAAACCGGTTGACCAATTGCAAGCCTGAGTGCTCGGCCTCACGGTAGGTTGTCTGCATGCCCGCGTATCCAGGAGATCAATCCGCCGCCATCAGTGCGGCGCTGGGCGCGCTGCCGAGCGGCACGCCGGTCTCCGAGGTCGCGCGCCGTCTTCTCGACCTCTTCACCAGCGGCGATCTCGAGCCGGGCACACGGCTGCCGCCGGAGCGACAGCTCGCCTCGACGCTCGCGGTCGGGCGGTCTGCTGTGCGAGAGGCGCTGGCAGCGCTGGAGATCCTGGGCATCGTCGACGTGCGTCCCGGCTCCGGCACCTACCTTCGTGGAACGGCCAGCGAACTCCTGCCTCAGACGCTGCGCTGGGGGCTGCTCATCGGCCAGCAGAACACGGAAGAACTGCTCGAGGTGCGCTCCGGCCTCGAGATCTACATCGCGAGACTCGCGGCGATGCGTGATGACACCGAAGGTCGGCAGCGGCTCGATCGCTCGCTCGATCGGATGCGCGACTCGCTGGCCAACCTGCGCGCTTTCGCGAAAGCCGACAGCGAGTTCCACGATGCGCTGGCATCCATCTGCGGCAACGCGCTGCTCTCCGACCTGCTGAACGTGGTCAGATCGCTGCTGCAGGTCTACGCGGACCGGGCGGTGCAGTCAGCGGATGCCGCCGAGACGGCGCTCGCCCAGCACGAGACGATCGCGGCAGCGGTGCGCGCGGGTGATGCCGATGCGGCGGCATCCGCAATGGCGGTGCACATGGCGACGGCGTCCGCACGCATCGCGTCGCGCAGCACCGCCGACGCGGCGGGGTGAGTGGTGTCGAGTGGAGCGGCCCGCCGACCGCTGGGTCAGGCCTTCTCGATGTCCGAGAACAGTCCGGTGAAGGTGACACCGGTGCCCGCCAGCTCTTGGAAGAACGCACCGGCGGCCGGGACCGCGACGGCAGCTGAGGCGTCGTCGTAGCTGTCGAAGTACAGGTCGAGCGTGCGGTGCGCCGGGGTCGGTGTGCCGTCTTCTTTCGGCCAGACCTTCGCGGCCTCGAGTCGGCGCAGTGCCGGCAGCCGGCCTGCAAGCTCCTCGATCTTCGGGTAGGCGCTCTCGAACGCGGCCGGGTCGGCCGGGTTGTCGATGATGAGGGTGATCTTCGTTGCCATGATGCGTTCCTTTTCTCTTGGTCGCTCGAATGGAGCTGGTGGTGGCTTGAGGGTCATGCCGTTGCGTCACGCTTCGCGGAGCGCTGCAGTCGGATGGCCGAGATGAGGAAGAAGATGCCGCCGAGCGTCGCGTAGCCCGCGGGTCCTACCAGGGAGGTGGAGCCGGCGGACATCAGCATGAAGCCGACGCCGGCGAGCACCGAGATGCCTCCGCTGAGGATCATCGGCCACTGGGCGCCCAAGCGGTAGCGCGTGATGGCGACGATCAACTGCACGGCGCCGGCGGTGACGGCCCAGATGCCCCAGACGACCAGCACTGCGGTGACTCCCGCGGTGACGGCGAATCCGAGGGCGATGGCGGCGAGGAGGCTGAGCCCCATGTTCACGAACAGTAGCGGTGCGGACGCAGTCGCACGCGAGGCGCGGTGATCGACGATCGCCGCCACAAGGTCGAAGGCCGGGTAGAGAACCAGGAGGACCGCGCTGAACGGACCGATGGTCGAAGCGGTGAAAGCGACGAGAACAGCCCAGATGATGGCGAACCCGAACCTCACGTAGTAGAGGTTCCGGAGCGCGGCGGCGAACGTCGCCGGCCGTTCTTCTGTTGTGGCGGTTGTCATGCGAGATCCGTTTCTGTCGAGGGCGGTGAGACCGTGTAGAATGACTAGTCACTCTACTTGATGTAACGATAGACAGCGAAGGGTGATCGCCGCAAGTGCCGACGAAGGGAGCATTTATGATCGGGAGCGTGAAAACGTCGATGCGGGAGCTTCTGATCGGCGCGGCAACCGAACTGTTCTACGCCGAGGGGCTCCGCGCTGTCAGCGTCGACAAGGTCATCGAGCGTGCCGGCACCACGAAGGTCACGTTCTATCGGCACTTCAAGAGCAAGGACGACCTGGTCGTCGCGCATCTGCAGCGGCGGGCGGAGCAGGAACGCGATGGCATCGGCGCTGCGATCGCGGCGGCCGACGGCGACGCAGATCGAGTGTTCCAGCTGATCGCGGAGGAGCTGGGCGTGCTGGCATGCGGGCAGGGATTCCGCGGATGCCCGTTCATCAACGCCGCCGCCGAGTATCCCGACCCGGCCAGTGCGGTACGCAAGACGGTCGACGAGCACCGAGCGTGGTGCAAGAGCACCTTCGAGAACATCGTGCGGCCTCTCGGCCTCGACGACCCCCGCGGCGTCGCCGACGACCTCATGCTCATCCGCGACGGAGCGATGGTCGCCGGCTACCTCGACGAACCGGATGCCGTCGCAGCGTCGTTCCTGCGAAGCGCCCGGGCGCTGACGCGCACGAGCGTCCCGGCCTGATCGACCCGGCCTGATCGGCCGGCCGAACCGACGTCGAGGGTTACAGCGACGCCATGGCGAGACCTGCGGCCGCGGCGAGCACGGTGAGCACGAGCATCCCGAGGCTGTTCAGTACGGATGCCACTCCCTTGCGCTCGATCACCAGCCTGGCGGTCTCGAAGCTGGCGGTGGAGAACGTGGTGTAGCCGCCGAGGAACCCAGTGCCGAGCACCACGCGCCAGTCCGTCGGCACTGCGTGGAACAGCACGATGCCGGTGAGCACGCCGAGCAGCAGAGAGCCGCTGACGTTGATGATCATGGTGCCCGAGGGGACGACCCAGCGCAGCCGGCCGCGCAGCGTGCCGTCGAGCACGAAACGGGCGACTGCGCCCACGCCGCCGCTGACGGCCACGAGTGCGGCGATAGCGGCCGGGTTCATCGTGCGCCCTTGCTCTGCGCCGATCGTGGCCGGGTGATCGCGCCGCCGAGCGCGATGCCGCCGAGGGATGCCCCGAGTCCGACGACGAGCGTGCCGATCGCGTAACCCGCGCCCAGCCATCCGCTTCCGCCGCCGAAGAGCTGTGTCGTCTCGACGGCGAGCGAGCTGTACGTGGTGAAGCCGCCCATGAAGCCGGTGCCGATCAGCAGGCGCAGCGTGCGTCCGCGGCGCGATTCGTCACCGCGTCGGGCGAGGCCGCCCAGAAGCGCACCGAGCAGGAACGCGCCGACGACGTTGACGAGCAGCGTGGCGATCGGAAGTCCGCCGATCGGCGGCAGCGCGAGGGCGAGCAGGTAGCGCGCGAGCGTGCCGACGGCGCCCCCAGCGAAGACGACCAGCATCGCTGTGGGACGAAGGTGCAGGGGGCGCGGAGGGCGGGGCATCCGCTCGGGCGACGAGCTCACGCAGCGTCGGGTGCGTCACCGCGGCGAGCCGGGTCGTGGCCCTCGATCGTGTGCGCGACAGGAATGACGACGACCGGCCGTGCCTGGTTGTGGGCGAGGCTGACGGCGATCGATCCTGCGAGGAACTCCTCGAGGCTCGCTCGGAACCCCGGCTTGCGGGTGCCGACGGCGATGACGCGGGCGTTCCGCTCCTCTGCCAGCCTGCCCAACTCGATCGCCGGGTCACCTGCGCGGGCGATGAACTCGGCCGCAAAATCGGCGACAAGACTGCGGATGCGAGCGATCAGGTCGGGATCGAACGTCTCCTCCTGCGTGTCGGCCACGTCGGGATCGAGCGGCATCGACAGCACCGAGCCGTCGGGCAGCGTGCTGATCGAGTACCGAAGGGGCTCGACCGTTGCGAACACCAGCGGTGCACCGAGATCGCGCGCAAGCGCCGCTGCCTCGGTGATCACGACGTCGGGCACGTCGGCGATGACTCCGACGAGGACGGGACGGGCGGATGCCGCATCGCCGCCGGGCTGCGAACCTGCTGCCTCGCTCATGGTTGGCACTATACCGTCGGGCCTTCGGCGCGCGACCTCGCGCGCGCCGCCGCGGTCGGTCGGGCGGATGCCGCGGCGATCTCGGCCAGCAAGCGACGGTCTCCGCGCAGTTCGTACTCGACGTCTGCCGGCACCCAGACGAGTCCGGAGAGCAGCTGGACAACGCTCTCGCCGAAGATCGGCCAGACGCAGCGGTCCGGTCCGTCGTCGACGAGGCCGGCATCCCATCCGCCGAGACGTCCGCGCATGACGTCGATCGGAGTGTGCAGCACGACGTCGACGCGCAGCGGCTCCTTCACGGTGCGGATGCCCGTGCGCACGTACCCCGCAGCGTCGCCTCCCGGTATCTGCCGCGGTTCGAACCGCACCCTGGTGCCGAAGACCCCTGCGATGCGATCGATGCGGAACGTGCGCCAGCCATCGCGATCGCGATCCCACGCAACGAGGAACCAACTGCGGCCGAGCGTCACGACCGCGTGCGGTTCGACGCTGCGATTCGATTGAGTGCCGTCCGCCGCTCGATACCGGAAGCGGATGCGCTCCTGGTCGCGGCAGGCGAGTGCCAGCGTGCCGATCAGCTCGGCGGCGACCGGAACGCCTCTCATCGATGGCGTGTGCATCGTGGCGGAGAGTGCGTTCGTTCGTGCGCGGAGGGCGGGGGGAAGCAATTGCTCGAACTTCGCCAGCGCACTCAGGGTGGTGTTCTCGCCATCCACGAGTCCCTGCGCGACGGCGGAGCGCAGACCGACCGCCACGGTCACGGCTTCCTCCTCGGTGAGCAGCAGCGGCGGGAGATGCGCGCCGGCCTCGAGCCGATACCCGCCGGCGGCACCGCGCGTGGCGTCGATGCGGTAGCCGAGCTCGCGCAGCCGTTCGATGTCGCGCCGCAGCGTGCGCTCGGTGATGTCGAGCCGGGCGGCGAGCCCTGGACCCGGCCACTGGCGGTGGGTCTGCAACAGCGAGAGCAGTTCGAGCACGCGGGATGCGGTGGCGGCCATGCCATCCATTCTCCGATCAATCAGGACGAAATCTGACCTGATTGCTTCGTAGCGTGAGGGTGTCGGTTCGAGTCGCGCCGCGGCATCCGGATCGAGGCGAAACGAAAACGAAAAGGAGAATCCCCATGGACTTCAAGATCGAGCTCATCTTCGTTCCGGTGAGCGATGTCGACCGGGCGAAGCACTTCTACGCAGACCAGCTCGGATTCAATGTCGACTATGACCAGACCGTGAGCGACGAGATCCGCTTCGTGCAGATCACTCCGCCAGGATCGGCGTGCTCGATCGCGTTCGGCAAGGGTCTGACCGAGATGCCCGTCGGCAGCCAGCGGGGTGTGCAGATGGTGATCGACGACGCGGATGCCGCCCGGGAGCAACTCATCGCCAACGGCGTCGACGCGAGCGAGGTGGAGGACCTCGCATGGGGCCGGTTCGTCACGTTCGAGGACCCGGACGGCAACCGGTGGACGCTGCAGCAGATGCCGGTGCGAGGCTGATCGGGCCGCCGCACCGGATATGTCCGCGGCGTCACCCATGTCCTGATTCGCGGTGAACCGCCCCCACTGCGCATCCGCCCTGAGGCTCAAATGGCCGGGGAGCCCCGTGGTACTTTCCCCCTGTGTCCCGTATCGTGGCGGCCGCGCCGGCCGTCCCCGTTCACCGCTATTCGCAGGCGGAGATCACCGGTGTGCTCGAACCATTGCTGACACACGATCCTGGGCGGGCCGCCGTGATGCGGCGCATCCACGCGTCGTCGGGCGTCGAGAACCGCAACCTCGTGATGGAGCTCGACCGGTACTCCGGCCTCGACTCGTTCCACGAAGCCAACGACCTCTTCATCTCGGCGGGCACGGACCTGGCCGAACAGGCGACGAGGGATGCTTTGAGCTCGGCCGGCATCCGCGCCGACGAGGTCGACTTCGTGCTTTTCACCTCGGTGACCGGAGTGGCCGCGCCGTCGATCGACGCGCAGCTGGCGACCCGCGTCGGCATGCGCAGTGACGTGAAGCGGCTGCCGTCGTTCGGCCTCGGATGCGTTGCGGGCGCCGCGGGGCTGGCGCGCGTGCACGACTACCTGGTCGGGCATCCGCACGACGTCGCCGTGCTCGTCTCGGTCGAGTTGTGTTCGCTGACCGTGCAGCTCGGTGACGACTCGATGGCCAACATCGTGGCCAGCGGGCTGTTCGGTGACGGTGCCGCCGCTGTGGTGGTCGTCGGCGATGACTTCGCCGCAGAACGCGGCCTCGACGGCCCGGACGTGATCGATACCCGCAGCAGTCTCTATCCGCAGACCGAGGATGTGATCGGCTGGGACATCGGCGGCAGCGGCTTCCGCATCGTGCTCAGCGCCGGCGTTCCTGACGTGATAGCGAAGCACTTCGCCGGGGATGTTCACGCGCTGCTCGGCGAGCACGGTCTCAGCGTCGGCGACGTGTCGACGTGGCTCGCGCATCCCGGCGGCCCGAAGGTGCTCGAGGCGTTCGCCACGGCCCTCGGACTGACGGATGCCGCACTGGCGCCGAGCTGGCGCGCGCTTGCCGCGACGGGCAACCAGTCGTCGGCCGCGGTGCTGGGCATCCTCGCCGACGCGCTCCGCACCCCTGCGCCGGGGGAGACCGGCCTGCTGTTCGCGCTCGGCCCCGGCGTGACGGCCGAGCTCGTGCTGTTGCGCTGGCCGGAGCATCCTGCCCCGCTGGAGGATGCGTCGGGGAATATCGCCGCGTGATCTGGTACACCGCGTTCATCGTGCTCGTGGGGTTCGAGCGGGTCGCCGAGCTCGTGGTCTCTGCGCGCAACGCCAGGTGGTCGTTCGCGCACGGCGGCAAGGAATACGCCCGCGGGCAGGTGGCGCCGATGATCGTGCTGCACGTCGGGCTGCTCGTAGGTTGCCTCGCCGAGGTCTGGTTCGCCGGCCGCGTCTTCCTGCCGTGGCTGGGCTGGCCGATGCTGGCGCTCGTGCTGCTCGCGAACGCGTTGCGCTGGTGGTGCATCCGCACGCTCGGCCCGCAGTGGAATACGCGTGTCATCGTCGTGCCGGGGCTGAGCGCGGTGACTCGCGGGCCGTACAGGTGGCTGCCGCATCCGAACTATCTGGCCGTCGCGGTCGAGGGTGCCGCTCTGCCGCTGGTGTACACGGGGTGGATCACGGCCATCGCCTTCACGGTGCTGAATGCGGTGTTCCTCGGCGGGTTCCGCATTCCCGCAGAGGAACGCGCGCTGTCGGATCTCGCCACTGCCACTCGACCACCGGGGCGCGGGTGACGCCCGACGTTCAGGTCGCCGTCGTCGGTGGCGGTCCGATCGGGCTGATGACGGCGCTGTTCGCCGCCGACGCAGGGCTCGACGTCGTGGTGATCGAACCGCGCGAGGCGCCGATCGACAAGGCGTGCGGCGAGGGCCTGATGCCGGGCGCGTGGCGACTGCTGCGCCGTCTGGGCCTCGAGCCTCCAGGCGCCGATCTTCTCGGAGTCGCGTATGTGCAGGGTGCGCGGCGCGCAGAACACCGGTTCGAGCGCGGCATCGGCCGTGGCGTGAAGCGCACGACGCTGCATGCCGCGATCGCTGCTCGGGTGGCGGAGCGAGGCATCCGTGTCGTGCGGGGTCGAGCGGATGCCATCACCCAGCACGACTCGTACGTCATTCTGGGCGGTCCAGGCCTCGAGACTCTGACAGCCGCGCACGTGGTCGGCGCCGACGGGCTGCACTCGCGTGTGCGGGAGCTCGTCGGGCTCGGTGCGGGGCCGCAGCGGGCATCCCGCCGCCGATTCGGAGTGCGCAGGCACTACGCGCTGGCGCCGTGGAGCGATCTGATCGAGGTGCGCTGGACGCCGAGCGCCGAGTTCTACGTCACGCCACTCGGACCCGACCTCGTCGGACTCGCGTTGCTCGGTCGTCGGGGTGCGAGCTTCGAGTCGGCGCTCGCCGACGAGCCAGAGCTGGCCGAGCGGATCGGAGCGGACGCTGATGGCGAGTCTCCCGCCCAGGTCGGCCACGTGCGCGGTGCCGGGCCTCTACAGCAGCGCACGCGTGCTCGCACGGCGGGCCGGGTGCTGCTGGTCGGCGACGCGTCCGGATACGTCGACGCGCTCACCGGTGAGGGGCTACGGCTCGGAATCGCGCAGGCCGAAGCGGCCGTCGCGGCGGTCGTGGCAGAGGACCCGCGAGGTTACGAGCGGGAGTGGACGCACATCACGCGGGATTTCCGCATGCTGACCGGCGGGCTGGTCACGGCTGCCGGATCGCCGCTGCGAACGGCGATCGTGCCGACGGCCGTTCGGCTGCCGCGGGTGTACGCGGGAATAGTCGAGCGCTTGGCCCGCTGAGCTCATCGCTGGTCGAGTAGCGAGGGTGACCAGCGGGGCGGGCGGTCAGCTCAAGAGCAGGGTGCGCAGCTGGTCGGCCGAGTGCACGATGGCGGTGGCGCCGACGGCCTCGACCGGTGATCCGTAGCCCCACTCGACGAGCACGACAGGGATGCCGTTCGCCTCAGCGCCGAGCACGTCGTGGCCGCGGTCGCCCACCATCACGAGGTTCGAGGTGTCGACGCCGTGGGCATCCAGCTGCTCGCGCACCCATCTGATGACCTCGGCCTTGCTGTTGCGGGTGCCGTCGTCGCCTGCGGCGCCGATGACATCGAAGTAGGGCAGCAGGCCGAAGTGCTCGATGATGCGGGTGGCGCGGCTGACGGGCTTGCTCGTCGCCAGCGCGATCGGGATGCCGGCATCCTGCAGCGCGCGAAGCACTCCGAGCATGCCGGGGAACACGGCGTTGTCGTGCAGGTCGGTGAAGTCGGCGCGCGCACGGTAGGCGGCGGTGGCTCTTACGGCCTCGTCGTCGTCGAGGCCCAGTGCACTGAACGTCTCGGTGAGAGGCGGCCCGACGTGAGCGGTCAGGGAGTCGGGGTCATCGACGGGTCGGCCGATCTCCTCCAGTGCGCCGGCGAGCGATGCGGTGATGCCGGGGGCGGAGTCGGTCAGGGTGCCGTCGAGGTCGAACAGCACAGCGGACCACGCTCTGGTGGTCTGGGGGGACTGTTCGCTCATGATGGAAGTCGGGATACTCATGGCCCGGCCATGTTACGACCTTTTCACGAGAGTCAGGTCAACGTCGTTGTCGAGCCGGCATCGGCTAGCGGTGGCGACCGGCCACGGATGAATCATGGACGCCCGTCCATTCGCAAACAAGTTCACTAATTCGCAGAAGTCGTATCGAATTCACCGGTGTATTCGCCGTGTGGAGGAATCGAATATCCACATTGTCTGCCGATGACTTTCGCAATTGCCCGTGCATTCCGTAGGGTTGAGTCATGGCAAAGAAAACCACTGTGGTCTTGGTCGACGATATCGACGGCATCGAAATCGAGAACGGAAAGGGCGAGACCGTCTTTTTCGCCCTTGACGGCATCTCCTATGAGATCGATCTGACCGACGCGAACGCGAGCGCCTTGCGCGCCGCCGTTCAGCGCTATGTCGACGCCGGTCGGCGCACCGCGCGCGGCACCCGTCCCGGGCTCGCTACCGGGCGCACCGCTCGCACGTCTTCGAAGGAAGACCTCGGTGCCGCACGCGAATGGCTTCGCGCGAAGGGCCACAAGGTCTCGGACCGGGGCCGCATTCCCGCGGTGCTTCTCGAGGAATACCGCGCAAGCAACTGAATCGACGGCCGCGCTTCGACGCTCTGCATTCGTCGCGCGCTCCTCATTAGTTGACGAGAAGCTCGCGGCAGTAGCGCGAACCAGTCGTCAGAAGAGCGTCGGAACTCCGCTGTCGACGCCTTTCATCGCGTCGTAGTCGAGTACGAGACAACGGATGCCCCTATCTTCGGCGAGCGTGCGCGCCTGCGGTTTGATCTCCTGGGCAGCGAACACCCCGGTGACTGGTGAGAGCAGCGGATCGCGGTTCATGAGTTCGAGATACCGCGTCAGCTGCTCGACGCCGTCGATGTCGCCGCGGCGCTTCAACTCGATGGCCACGGAGCGTCCGTCGCCGTCCCTGGCGAGGATGTCCACCGGCCCGATCGCCGTCATGTACTCGCGCCGCACGAGCGTGTGGCCATCACCCAGCAGTCCGAGCTGCTCGGCAAGCAGCTTCTGCAGGTGAGCCTCGACGCCGTCCTTCTGCAGTCCAGGGTCGATGCCGAGTTCGTGGCTGGAATCGTGCAGCACCTCGTGCACGCTCACGATGAGACGGTCGGAGGTCTTCGTGTGGGTGACGGTCCAGATCTCAGTGGCACCGGCATCCGTCTGCACATCGTCCGGCTCGGAGACCGCGAAGGTGCAGGGCGGGCTCATCCAGTTCAGCGGCTTGTACGAACCGCCGTCGGAGTGCACGAGCAGGCTGCCGTCGGCCTTGATCACGAGTAGCCGGGTGGCCAGAGGAAGGTGGGCGCTCAGGCGTCCCGCATAGTCCACCGAACACCGGGCAACAACCAATCGCACCCGTCGAGGCTATCCGATGCCGGCGACGTGTCGGCGTTCCCATCCTGCGAACGCCGCTCGGGCGGTCGTCCGGGTCGGAGGGCGGCTCAGGCGGGGTCGTGCTGGGGGTCGGGCTGCGGCATCCGCTCGGCGAGCCTGGGCTCTCGGTGGCGGAGCGCCGGTGCGCAGAAGAACGCCGCGACGAGGAGCACGAGAACCACGTACAGGGCGTTCAGGATGCCGAACTGCTGGCCGAGGAACCCGATGATCGGCGGGCCGGCGAGGAACGCGAGGTAGCCGATCATCGCGACCGCCGCGACCCGAGCCGTCGCGTTCCGTTCGTCGTCGGCCGCTGCGGACATGCCGAGCGGGAACCCCAGCGATGCGCCGAGGCCCCACAGAACCACACCCGCGATGTACGCGCCCGGTGACGGAACGAGGATGAACAGCAGCAGGCCGATGACGCCGAGAGCCGCGGTGATACGAATGGACCAGACCCGTCCGATGCGGTCGACGGCCGGACCGCCGATGAGGCGGCCGACGGTCATGGCAGCGACGAAGACGTCGAGCACGAGCGCGCCCCCTGCATTGTCGAGGCCGTGGCCGTCGACGGAGGCGAGTGCGATCCAGTCGTTCGCGGACCCTTCGGTGAACGCCATGCCGAGCATGACGACGCCGATCAGTACGAGACGCCAGTCAGCCCAGACGACGACCTGCGACTTGACGGTCTCGAGGAAGGTTCGACGGCGCGGACCGACGGCGACGGTGGGGTCGTCGAACGTGTCGAGGGATGCCTTCGCTGCGTCGTCATCGAGAACGTCCTGCGTGTTGGGCACGAACCGCACGGCGACGATGCCCGCGACGATCGTGATCACGGCCATGACGGAGAAGTGCCAGAAGATCGAGATGCCGAGTGCGGCGCAGGCGGCTCCGATGCCGGCTCCCGCCACGGTGCCGATGCTGAAGCAGGCGTGCATCAGCGGCATGATGGTGCGCCCGATGCGCTTCTCGACAGCGGCCGCCGACACGTTCATCATCACGTCGACGGCGCCGTTGCCGAGGCCGAGAAGCGCGAGGCCGACGACCACGACGGGGAAGGACGCGAGCACGGTGGCACCGAAGCCGACAACCGCGAGTCCCAGGCCGGCGGCGATCAACACGATCGTGATGCCGCCCCGCGTGCCGAAGCGCGCCTGGAGCGGTGGCGCGACGGTGAGGCCGACGATGGCGCCGATCGAGACGCCGAGCAGGATCAGCCCGACGACATCCGTCGACAGGTGCAGCGAATCGCGCACGCCTGGCACGCGCGAAACCCAGCTCGAGAGGAAGAGTCCGCTGACGATGAAGACGACGAAAAGCGCGTTGCGCCATGCCTTCAGCTCGGGAGCGACGTTCGGTCGTGCGGTAGTGGGTGCGGTGCGTGCCATCTGTTCGTTCTTGGTCTGCGTCGGGTTGACGGTGCTGGAGGGAGGGCGAGTCGGGCCGCTTCGCCGGCATCCCGAGGCGACCACCGGAACCCTGGTGGTCGCCTCGGGATGGGCGTTGCGGACTGCGCGCGACGCGGCGCCCCCGCCGCATTACTGCGCGAGACGCGATTCATCCGCAACCCACCGGAGGTTGAGCTCATCGTGCCGAGTACACTCGAATCGATTCGATCGCGCCTGTCGCCTAAGCTAGCGAATCGGATGCCCACCGTCAAGGAGGGTGCTCCAGGTGTGCGGCCGGCGCGTTCGCACACACTCCAACCGGTTCCGTTGACGCCCTCGAGCTCGCGGAATCGGCACCCATGCACGAGGCTGGTGATCGCCGCCCGATCCCGGTCTCAGAAAGGGAGTCGGATGCCCGATCACGATTCCAGCCGCCCGACTCTCGCCGACGTCGCGGCACGCGCCGGCGTCTCGGCGTCGACCGCCTCCCTCGCGTTCAGCGGCTCCGGCCCCGTGGCCGACGCCACGAAGGAGCGAGTGCTTGCTGCGGCTCGCGAACTGCACTACGCCGGCCCCGACCCTCGGGCGCGATCGTTACGTCGCGGCCGGTCGGGGATCATCGGCGTCGTGATCGAGGAGCGGGTGCGAGAGGCGTTCCGCGACCCGATCCAGATCGCCCAGTTCGACGGCATCGCCGAGGAGATCGGCCGAATCGATGCTGCGCTCCTGATTCTCGCGGCGTCCGGGCCGGCCCAACAGCTCGCCGGCGTGAAGGCCATGCCCGTGCAGCCCGCACACCCGGTCACGGTCGAAGATGCGCCGATGGATGCCGCCGTGCTGATGGGATGCACCCCTCGGCTCGCAGACAGCATCTCGGCACTGCGTGACAGGGGACTGCCCGTCGTGGCCATCGAGGGCTTCCCGGTCGAGGGGGTGCTCGTCATCGAGCAGGACAACCGCGACGCGACGGAACGCGGCGCACAGCACCTGCGGCAGCTCGGGCACGGGCGGGTCGGCATCGTCACGCTTCCGCTCGATGCAGCACACCACAGGGGTCTCGTCACCGACGAGCTTCTCGCGATCAGTTCCTCGGCGACCGCCCTGCAGCGCCTGGAGGGCGCGAGGGC
Organism: Humibacter sp. RRB41; assembly: GCF_022761015.1. Taxonomy (GTDB): domain Bacteria; phylum Actinomycetota; class Actinomycetes; order Actinomycetales; family Microbacteriaceae; genus Humibacter. The sequence continues at coordinate 63,791 of NZ_JAKWJQ010000001.1, read as the reverse complement.
CGTGTTCCCGGATGCCGTCGCCCACGCCGCTGCCGGAAGCTTCGTCGACGAGGGTGTGCGTGCGGCGCGGGAGATGCTGTCCGGCCCTGCGGACGAGCGCCCCACCGCGATCATCGCGCAGAGCGACCTGCTCGCCGCCGGCGTGATCCGGGGCGCGGAGGAGCTCGGCATCAAGGTTCCCGACGAGCTGAGCGTGATCGGATTCGACGGCGTGCGCGTCGACGGCCTCTGGCCGTACGAGCTGACGACGCTCGAGCAGCCGGCCTACGAGAAGGGTCGAGCAGCAGGCAGGGCCATCGTGCGGATGCTCGAGGGCCGCGAGGCCGAGTCCGTCTCCTTCACGAGCGTGCTGCGCGTCGGCAACACCACGGCTCCGCCGCCGTCTGCCCCGATCGCCTGATGCTCAGGGGGCGGGGCGCACCGCGCCTGCCACCATCCAGCGGTGGCCGTGGGCGCGCAGTCCGAGCGTGACGGCGCGGGCGCCGAGATACCCCAGACCGAAGGCGAGCGTCAGCCAGCCGAGCGAGGCCGCGCCGCCACCGCCGAAGGCGAGGGCCAGCCACGCCAGCGGAGCGAACACCGCGAGGTTCGCCAGGCCGGTGACGGCGAGGTAGCGGGCATCCCCGGCACCGATCAGCACCCCGTCGAGCACGAACACATAGCCGCCGAGCGGGGTCGTCGCTCCGATGATCGCGAGCGGCACGGGAAGAATCTGCAGCACGGCGGGATCGCTGGTGAACACCCAGCCGAGCACAGGGCTCAGCGCGATCAGCACAATGCCGAACACGGCCCCGCCGCCGACGCCCCACCAGAGGCAGCGGTGCAGAACGGCACGAACGGCATCCAGATCGCCTCGGCCCAGGTCGCGTCCGACGAGCGCTTGCGCAGCGATCGCCAGCGCGTCGAGGGCGAGCGCGACCGCGTTGTAGACCGCCATCGTCACCTGCCATCCGGCGAGGGCGTCGGCCGAGATGCCGGTGGCGAGGAACACCGCCAAGAGGATCGCGACGCGCAGGCTGGCCGTGCGCAGGAACAGCCACCATCCGGCGCCCGACAGCCCGCGGATGCCCGCCGGCCTCACCCCCAGCCGCGCCCCGACCCGCCGGGCGTGCCGCACCGCGACGACGAGGTAGGCGGCCGCCATGCCCCACTGCGCGATCACCGTTCCGGTCGCCGATCCGACGATGCCGAGTCCCACGCCATAGATCAACAGCGCGTTGAGCGCGATGTTCGCGGCGAACCCCGCGGATGCCACGACCAGCGGCGTGCGCGTGTCCTGCAGCCCCCGGAGCAGCCCGGCCGCCGCGAACACGATGAGCATGGCAGGGAGCCCGGCCATCGATATGGCGAGGTAGGCGGATGCCTGCGCCGAGACATCCTGAGCCGCCCCGAACAGCGAGACCAGCCACGGCGTCGCGAAGACGCCGGCGATCGCCAGGATCGCGCCGATGCCGAGCGCCAGCCACAGTCCGTCGATGCCCGCCTCGACCGCTTCGCGCGATTGCCCTGCGCCAAGGCGCCTGGCGACGGCCGGCGTCGTTCCGTAGGCGAGGAACACCATGAGGCCGACGATCGTCTGCAGCAGGGCGCCGGCGATGCCGAGAGCGGCGAGTGGAGTGGCGCCGAGGTGTCCGACCAGGGCGGAGTCGGCCAGCAGGAAGAGCGGCTCTGCGACGAGAGCACCGAATGCGGGGATCGCGAGCCGCATGATCTCGCGGTCGACGGCGCGGCGGGGCATCCTTCGAACGTAGTGGCCCCTGCCGCCCGCAGCGGTCGTACTTTTTCAGGCCGATGGCTCGCCAGGGGGCTACTTTTGTAGACGGCTGGTCGCCACAGCCCGAACACGACCGGTGGCGGGTCGCGATGCGCCGGGTGGCCGGGGCCTCGGGTGGAGGTGGTCTGGGGCGGTCGTCAGGATTCCGTTAGGATAATTCACAAATTTGTGAAATGGGCGTAGCGTCTCGCTCATGACCTCAGTAATAGAAACCCGCGGCCTGCAGAAACGCTTCGGCCGCGTCCACGCTCTCGACGGTCTCGACCTCTCGGTTGCCGAGGGCGAGGTGCACGGCTTCCTCGGGCCGAACGGCGCCGGCAAGTCGACGACGATCAGGGTGCTGCTCGGCCTGATCCGCTCCAGCGGCGGTGAGGCACGCGTGTTCGGCGACGACCCGTGGGGCAAGGCGAGCCGCCTGCACCAGGGCATCGCCTACGTGCCGGGCGACGTCGCGCTCTGGCCCAACCTGTCGGGCGGCGAGACCATCGACCTCATCGCACGGCTCCGCGGTGCCGACACCGGAACCGGCGAGTACCGGCAGCGCCGCGCCAGGCTGGTCGAGGCGTTCCAGTTCGATCCGCGCAAGAAGGCAGCGACCTACTCCAAGGGCAACCGGCAGAAGGTCTCGCTGATCGCGGCGTTCGCCGTTCCGGCGCGCCTGTACATCCTCGACGAGCCGACCAGTGGCCTCGACCCCGTGATGGAGGCCGTCTTCTCCGAGGAGGTGACGCGCATTCGAAAGAAGGATGGCGCGAGCATCCTGCTCTCCAGCCACATCCTCTCCGAGGTGGAGGCGCTCTGCGACCGGGTGACGATCATCCGGGCCGGCAAGGCGGTCGAGTCCGGCAGTCTCGCCGAGCTGCGGCACCTGACGCGCACGGAGGTGTCGTTCGCGGCGGACGGCGTGAGCGTCGCGGCGGTCGAGGCGATCCCGTCTGCGCACGACGTGGTCGAGGCATCCGATCGCATCCACTTCACGGTGGACAGCTCGGATGTCGCGTCGACGCTCCCGGGCCTCGGCGCGCTCGGCGTGCAGGGGCTGACCATCACCCCCCCGTCTCTCGAGGAGCTCTTCCTTCGCCACTACGGCGACGAGATCACCGCGGCCGACAGTTCGCTCGTGCAGGTGTCGCGATGAGCGCCACCGCAACGCTGCTGCGGTTCCGATTGCGCAGGGACCGCGTGCTGATGCCCGTCTGGGTCGTCGTGATGGCGTTCAGCGTGCTGTTCGTCGCCGCGGCGCTCTCGTCGACGTACAACACGGAATCGCTGCGTACCGCGGTGATCCGTCTCGCCGCAGCAGACCCGACCCTGCTGGCTCTGCGCGGGGATCCCGACGGCGCGTCGGCAGGCGCGTTCTTCGTCATGGAGATCGGGGCCTACCTCGGCATCCTCGTCGGGTTCATGAACACGTTCCTCGCCGTGCGGCACACCAGGGCCGATGAGCAGGCCGGACGTACCGAGCTCGTGCTCGCCACCCGGGCATCCCGAGGGTCGATGACCGTGTCGACGCTCGTGCTCGCCGTGCTGGCGAACGTCGGCGTCGGACTCTTCGGAGCTCTCGCGGCGATCGCGACCGGCTATGACGGTTACGGTTCCATCGTGCTCGGCTGGTCGTTGGCCACGACCGGTCTGGCGTTCTTCGGAATCGGCCTGCTGTTCGCGCAGATCTTCTCGACCTCGCGCGCGGCGAACGGGTGGGGCACCGCCGCGATCGGACTGTTCTGGGTGATCGCCGCCGCGGGCAATGCGGCGGGCACGGTTTCGGGCGACGGGCTGCACGTCACGCCAGGCGCCGCGATCTGGTTCAGCCCGATCGGCTGGGGGCTGCGCACGCTTCCGTTCACGCAGAACCTGTGGTGGCCGGGGCTGCTCAGCCTCGCGCTCGGCGCCGTTCTCGTCGTGATCGCCTGGATGCTTCAGGGCGCGCGCGACACCGGCGCCGGCCTGGTCGCCTCCCGGCTCGGCCGGGCGACGGGGTCGTCGGCCCTGCGCGGCCCGATCGGGCTCGCCTGGCGTCTGCAGCGAGGCTCGATCATCGGGTGGGGCATCGGCGCCGTGCTCGGAGCCGCCGCAATCGGCGGACTGGGCAAGACGCTGAACGACAGCATCAGCAAGAACCCTGACGTTTCGAAGGCCATCGAGGAGATGGGAACCGGCAAGGGCACGGTGTTCGAGGTGTTCGTCGGCGTGATGATCGCGCTGATCGGGCTGGTGGTTGCGGGCGCCGCCGTGCAGACCGCGATGCGACTTCGGCAGGAAGAGGCCGCCACCACGGCGGAGACCGTTCTGGCGACGCCCGTATCGCGACTGCGCTGGTTCGTGTCGTACGTGGTGGTCGGGCTGGTGGCATCCGCCGTCATCCTGGTGCTCGCCGGCCTCGTGGCAGGAGGCACCCTGGCGAACATCGACGGCGACCTGTTCGGGCAGACCATGGTGCTGGCCATCGCCCAGTTGCCGGCCGTCGCGGTGTACATGGGCGTGACGGCTCTGGTGTTCGCCGTGCTGCCGAAGCTGACCATCGCGGTCGGATGGATCGTGTTCGGCATCGGGCTCGTGCTCGGCGAGTTCGGCAGCCTGCTCAACCTTCCCGACTGGGTGCGACAGATCGCTCCGACGGCGCACACTCCGGTGCCGCCGCTCGCATCGGCGGACTGGAGCGGTACCTGGTGGCTCATCGCGATCGCCATCGTCGCATTCGTCGCGGCGGGGGCGATCTTCACCCGGCGCGGACTCGTATCGAACGGCTGATCGCGCGTCGCGAGGCGCCGCAAACGGTCCGGCGGCGAGGGGTGCCGCCGGACCGGCAGAATAGAGGGGGAGGAAACGTGGCGCGAGACGAGCAGCAGGTGCGCGAGTATGTCGAACGCGCCGCCGCGCTGCTGACCGGCGCCGGATTTCCCCGCATGCCGGCTCGCGTGCTCATGACTCTCACGGCGGCGGAGACCGGCCTGACGGCAGCCGAACTCGCCGACCGGCTGGATGCCAGTGCCGCCGCCGTCTCCGGCGCCGTGCGCTACCTGCAGACCCTCGCGATGCTCAACCGGGTGTCGATTCCCGGTAGCAGACGCGATCTCTACGTGCTGCCTCACAACGCCTGGTATGCCGCATCGATGGCCGAGGGCCGCATCTTCGATGCGATGGTCACGATGAGCGAGGCCGCTGTCGACTCGGTGGGCGGCCTCGAATCGGATGCCGGCCAGCGCGTGCAAGAAATGGCCGACTTCATGCGGTTCATCCAGCATCGCTTGCCGGAACTTCTCGGCGAGTGGGACGAGCAGGTCAGGCAGGAGCGCGAGCAGCGCAAGGCTGCCGGCGAATCCAACGTGGATTAGCGGCTGATAAGCGCGGCGCAAGCGTTCCGGCGGGTTCAGAGTCTGCCGAGAATGCGAAGAGAGCCACGCCTTAGGCTTGAACACATGAGCGACGCGGTGCAGCAGCCTGATGACAACACCGAGCCCGAGGTGTCACGAAGCGGTTCGGAATCGCCGGCCTCCGGCATCCTGATCGAAGAGCTCGACGCGAGCGTTCGGCCGCAGGACGACCTCTTCAGGCACGTGAACGGCAAGTGGCTCTCCCGAACCGAGATTCCGGCCGACAAGGCGAGGTGGGGCTCGTTCATGGTGCTCGCCGAGCAGTCCGAGAAGGCGGTCAGCGAGATCATCGACGACGCGAAAGATGCCGAAGAGGGCACTGAGGCGCGCAAGTTCGGCGACCTGTTCAGAAGCTTCATGGACACCGATCGTGTCGAGGCGCTCGGGGCGGCTCCCGTGCAGTCGCGTCTGGCGCTCGCCGGCAACGTCAGCTCCGTTCCCGGCCTGCTCGAGACGATCGGACGTCTCGAGAAGAGCGGACTGAGCGGGTTCTATCAGCTGTTCGTCGACAACGATCCTGGTAACCCCGATCGCTACCTGGTGTTCTTCGAGCAGGGCGGCATCTCGCTGCCCGACGAGAGCTATTACCGCGAGGAACGGTTCGCGGCCGTGCGCGACGCGTTCGTCGCGCACGTGCAGCGCATGTTCGAGCTGGCGGACATCACGGATGCCCCGCGCCGCGCGCAGAACGTGCTGGACCTCGAGACGAAGATCGCCGAGCAGCATTGGGACAACGTCGCCAGCCGCGACAGCGAGAAGACCTACAACCTCTTCGGTTGGCGCGACGCGATCTCGTGTGCTCCCGGTGTCGACCTCGACATCTGGGCGAAGGCGCTGGGCGCGCCGGATGGCGCGTTCGACGAGGTCGTGCTGCGTCAGCCCGGATTCACCGCTGGGCTCGCGGCGCTGTTCACCGAGCACAGGCTGCCGCAGTGGCGCGACTGGCTGAAGTGGCGCGTGCTGCACGATGCTGCGCCGTACCTCAGTGGCGACTTCGTGAACGCGAACTTCGACTTCTACGGGCGCACGCTCACCGGCACGCCCCAGATCAGGGAGCGGTGGAAGCGTGGCGTCTCGCTCGTCGAGGGCGCGATGGGCGAGGCCGTCGGCCGCGTGTACGTCGAGCGGAACTTTCCGCCGGAGTCGAAGCGGCGCATGGACATCCTGGTCGGCAACCTCATCGAGGCGTACCGGCAGTCCATCGGCAAGCTGGAGTGGATGGGGGAGCGCACCAGGAATCGTGCGCTCGAGAAGCTCGAGAAGTTCACGCCGAAGATCGGCTACCCGGTGAAGTGGCGGGATTACTCGGGACTACTGGTCGACCCCACCGATCTGATCGGCAATGTGCGACGGGCAGCGGAGTTCGAGTTCCACCGCGAGCTCGGCAAGATCGGCAAACCGATCGACCGCGACGAGTGGTTCATGACCCCTCAGACCATCAATGCCTACTACAACCCGGGTTTCAACGAGATCGTGTTCCCCGCGGCCATCCTTCAGTTCCCGTTCTTCGACCCGGCGCGCGACGACGCCGCCAACTACGGAGCGATCGGTGCGGTGATCGGGCACGAGATCGGTCACGGCTTCGATGACCAGGGCTCGAAGTTCGACGGCGACGGCAAACTTCAGGACTGGTGGACTCAGGCGGACCGCAGAGCGTTCGAGAAGCGCACCAGCGCGCTCATCGAGCAGTACAACGCGCTCGCGCCCGCTCAGGTGCCCGACCATCACGTGAACGGTGCACTGACCATCGGAGAGAACATCGGCGATCTCGGCGGCCTCGGCATCGCGTGGAAGGCGTACCTGATCTCCCTCGACTCATCGATGGGGTCCGGACTGGCCGCGGTCGAGCCAGAGGTCATCGACGGGCTGACGGGTGCCGAGCGGTTCTTCCTCTCCTGGGCGCAGGCCTGGCAGCAGAAGGCACGCGACGCCGAGGTCGTCCGTCTGCTCGCGATCGACCCGCACTCGCCGAACGAGTTCCGTTGCAACCAGATCGTGCGCAACATCGACGCGTTCTACGACGCGTTCGAGGTGCAGAAAACGGATGCCGCCTGGCTCGATCCGGAGCGCCGCGTCACCATCTGGTGACAGTGCTCGGCGAACGCATCGCCTACCCATCACCGGCGCATCGTCGTACGTCGTGAGCATCCTCCTGCGCGTGGTTTGATGGAGACACCATCGGTGGCCGCGGCGGGGGCGGGGCGACCGATCCCAGCCACGACTCGACGAGGATGAACAGACCGTGAGTGCCCCCGTGCAAGGCTCCGAGCGTCGAGCCAGGCACATGACGGCGCGCCGCGGCAAGCATCGTGGGCACGACGCGGGCGACAGCTTCAACAAGGGTTTCACCGCGCTCGGCGAATTGGCGCTCGCCGGTGTGCAGGTCTCTGCGAGAGCGGTCGACCTGGCGACGGGCGCCGTGCTGTTCTCGGTCGACGATCACGTCGTCATGCCGACGGCATCCATCGGCAAGGTGCTCCTGCTCGTCGAGGTCGCCGCTCGACTCGAGTCGAGGGAGACCAGCCCGCTCAGCCTCGTCGACCGGCTGCACACCGACGCGGTCGGCGACTCCGGCATCTGGCAGCACCTCGCCGTGCCCTCGCTGCCGCTCGCCGATCTCGCGGCACTCGTCGGCGCGACGAGCGACAACCTCGCCACGAACGTGCTGCTGCGACGCATGGGCCTCGACTCGGTCAGCGCGCGCACACAGCAGCTCGGGCTCACCAGAACGGCCCTGCTCGATCTCGTGCGCGACCACCGCGGTCCCGACGACGCACCTCAACTCTCGGTGGGCAGCGCCAAGGAACTGACATGGCTGTTCTCGGCACTCGCGCGCGGCGAGGTGGTGGATGCCGGCACGAGCAAGCGCGTGGTCGCCTGGCTCTCGCTCAACCATGACCTTTCGATGGTGGCCGGTGCGTTCGGCCTCGACCCGCTCGCGCATCGCGGTCCCGACCACGGCGTGCTTCTGATGAACAAGACCGGATCGGACCTCGGCGTGCGCAGCGAGGTCGGCGTGCTCCGCGGTCCGCGGGCCGGCGTGACCTACGCGGTGTCGACGCACTTCGATGACACGGATCTCTCAGCGAGGCTCGTCGTGCTCGACGGGATGCGCGCGGTCGGGCGCGACCTGCTCGAATACGTGCACTGAGGCATCCGCCGGCTCGTAGAAGCCATATGCTTGCCGCGGCATATGCGAATGGTCCTGTAACGTAAACCCCCATTACGGGGCAGGCGTCGTTGGCTGGAAATCAGCGGACGTTGGCTGCGTGCGCGTGTAAGCGTTTTGTAAAGATTTGGGACAATGCGTGGCCTTGTCGTTGCGGCCCGTCTTGACCGTCGTCTAGCGTTCACCACATTGCAACCGTGCAAGGCAGGGGTCCGACACGCCCCTTCACTGAGGTGAAAGGCAATACAACATGGCATCGAAGAGGATCATCGGGGCGGTGGCCGCAGCAGCAGCGGTCATGCTCCTGACGGCTGGGTGCGTCAACCAATCGTCGACCGGCGGATCGACCAGCAGCGCTGCAAGCAAGGTCGACCTGCCAGCACAGACCACGATCAGCGTCCCGAAGGACGCTGTGCTCCCTGCCGGTGACGGCAATGCGAAGTGCAGCAGCGGCCTCACCCTCGCCTACATCGGTGCGGAGACCGGCCCGAACGCTCAGCTCGGAATCAACATCTACAACGGCGTGCAGCTCGCGATCGACCAGCACAACAAGGCCAACCCCGGTTGCCAGGTGCAGTTCAAGAAGTTCGACACCGAGGGCGACCCGACCAAGGCCACCGGCCCGGTCACACAGGCCGTCAACGAGAAGGACATCATCGGCGTCGTCGGCCTCCCGTTCTCGGGTGAGTCGCAGGCGACCGGCGGCATCTTCGAGCAGGCCGGCCTGGTGCACATCACCGCATCGGCGACGAACCCCGGACTGACCAAGAACGGTTGGACGACGTTCTTCCGTGCACTCGGCAACGACAACGTGCAGGGGCCGGCAGCGGCCACCTTCATCACGAAGGAGCTGAAGGACAAGAAGGTCTACGTCGTTCAGGATGACTCGGACTACGGCATCGGCCTCTCGACTGCCATCCAGAAGTCACTCGGTTCCGATGTCGTCGGTACCGACAAGGTGACGACCGGTCAGAAGGACTTCTCGGCGACGGTCAGCAAGATCGTCAACGCCAAGCCCGACGCGGTGTTCTACTCCGGCTACTACGCGGAGGGCGCGCCGTTCGACCAGCAGCTCGTCAACAAGGGCTACAAGGGCGTGTTCGTCGGCCCCGACGGCGTGAAGGACGACCAGTTCATCAAGCTGGCCGGCGACGCATCGAACAACGCCTACTTCACCTGCCCCTGCATCCCCGGTGAGCTGATCAAGTCGTTCTCCGACCAGTACCAGTCCGCATTCAACGCGGCACCCGGTACCTACTCGATCGAGGGTTACGACTCCGCGACGATCCTGCTTGCGGGCATCGACAAGGGCAACACCGATCGCAGCAAGCTCAAGGACTGGGTCAAGAGCTACAACGCGGACGGCCTGAGCAAGCACTACCAGTGGGACTCCGTTGGTGAGCTCGCCAAGTCGACGGTCTACGGCTACAAGGTCGACAACGGCAAGATCGTGTCGGTCGGCGTGATCGGCTAAACGAAGCAGAGATATTCAGCCGCGCCGTGGGGCGGTGAGCTTCCGCCCCACGGCACGGTCATGCTTGACCCGAAACTGCCGAAACCCGACGACGCGGTCGGAGTTCGACACGGCACCGGAAGAACCACATGCTCGCAACTCTGTTTTCCCTGTCGGCCGCCCTGCCGGCATCCGTCTCAACCGACAACAGCTGGATCAACTTCGACGTCACGTCGCTGCTCCAGAATTTCTGGCCGGCGACGTTCGACGGACTCACGTTCGGCGCCATCTACGCGCTGATCGCTCTCGGTTACACGCTCGTCTACGGCGTGCTCAACCTCATCAACTTCGCGCACTCCGAGGTCTTCATCATGGGGTGCTACGGCGTGGTCTTCACGCTGACCAGCCTCGGCTTCGGACCGAACGCCCCGAACCTCTCGATCTGGGCGATCATCTTCAACCTGATACTCGCAATGCTGGTCGGCATGGTGTTCTCGGTCGTGACCGCGTTCGTCGTCGAACGGGTGGCGTACCGGCCGTTGCGTCGCAGAGGCGCATCCCGGCTCGCATTCCTCATCACCGCGCTCGGGGCGTCGTTCTCGATCCAGTACCTGATCTTTCTGGTGCGCGGCAGCAACGCGGAGCCCGCGGTGACGATGTTCATACCGACGCCGATCTTCCAGGTGTTCGGCGCCATCATCGACAGCCAGCAACTCACGATCGTGATCGCCGCGATCGTGATGATGGTGGCCACCGACCAGTACATCCGGCGTACTCGCGTCGGGCGCGGCATCCGTGCCGTCGCTCAGGATCCGGACACCGCGACGCTGATGGGTGTCAACAAGGACCGCATCATCGTGACGACGTTCGTGATCGGCGGCATCCTCGCGGGTGCTGCCGCGTTGTTCTATGTGATGAAGGTGCCGAGCGGCGTCATCTACAACGGTGGTTTCGTACTCGGCATCAAGGCGTTCGCGGCGGCCGTGCTCGGTGGCATCGGCAACGTGCGCGGCGCTCTGCTCGGTGGTCTGTTGATCGGCGTGATCGGGAACTACGGTCAGCTGCTGCTCGGTGACTCGCAGTGGACTGACGTCGTCGCGTTCATCGTGCTGGTGCTGGTTCTGCTGATCAGGCCCTCCGGTCTGCTCGGGCAGACTCTCGGAAGGAGCCGCGCATGAGCGAGCAGACTCCCGTGCGCACGACGCGGGCGGTTCAGCTGACCGAATCCCGCGAGGCACTCGGCGGACGCAAGCAGTTCCTCGGCGGCTGGCGCCGGCGGTGGAACCGCATGGCTCGTTGGCAGCAGTGGCTGTTCCTGATCATCGTGCTGGCTGCGGTGTATTACCTGCCAGTCGCCAACCCCTGGCTCATCACGACCGAACCGGGCAACGACTTCCCGATCGCCTGCTTCCAGATGGCGGTCTACGCACTGGTTGCCGTCGGCCTGAACGTCGTCGTCGGATTCGCCGGGTTGCTCGACTTGGGGTACATCGCGTTCTTCGCGATCGGCTCCTACACGGCGGCGTTCTTCACGTCTCCGGACTCGTCGCTCATCCACATTCCGTACCTGTGGACGCTTCCGCTCGCCCTCGGCATCGCCATGCTGTTCGGTGTGGCGCTCGGACTTCCGACGCTGCGTCTCCGGGGCGACTACCTGGCCATCGTGACGCTCGGCTTCGGTGAGATCATCCGCATCCTGGCGACGATCATCCCCGCCGCACGCGGGCAGGTCGGATTCAAAGAGGTCGGGCATCCGCCGGGGACCGCCTCCGATGGGCAGCCGATCTTCTCCGTCTCGAACGGCGTCCCGTGGTACTGGCTGGCGGTGACGGTGATCATCGTCATCCTGCTGCTGGTCGGCAACCTCGAGCGCAGTCGGGTCGGCCGGGCGTGGATCGCCATTCGTGAAGACGAGGACGCGGCGGAGATCATGGGCGTTCCGACGTTCAAGTTCAAACTGTGGGCGTTTGCCATCGGCGCGGGCGTCGGCGGTCTCTCGGGCGCACTGTTCGCCGGTCAGGTCGGCTTCGTGAACAACCAGAAGTTCGACGTGGCGACATCGATGCTGTTCGTCGCGGCCGTCGTGCTCGGCGGCTCGGGCAACAAGGTCGGGGCGATTCTGGGTGGCGCGATCGTTGCATACATCCCGCTGCGCTTCACGGCCATCGCCGACTACAAGTACCTGATCTTCGGCATCATCCTGATCGTGTTGATGATCTTCCGCCCGCAGGGGCTGGTCGCCGCCAAGGCGCATCTGCTCACGTACTCGCGTCTTGCGCTCGACAAAGTGAGCGAGTTCAGAGCCGCGAGGGTGGCATCCGAACAGGAGAAAGCGGCGGCAGCCGAAGCGGCGAAGGGGGTGCCGAATGAGTGAGCCACGCGACGAGAAGCGCGAACGCGTTCCTGTCGAGAACGATCCGAACCTCGGGGCCGTTCCCGAGTCGGTCCCCAACGAAGGGCCGGCGGATGCCGACCTCACCGACATCGGACCCGACCCGACTCCCGAGGCCGACACGGACGTGCCAGACGAGGCGGAACTGGCGGAGGTGCTCGCCGAAGCCGGCATCGACGAGGAGGTCGCGGAGGCCGCGGCATCCGAGCGCGAGATCGCCGTCGAGGTGGGCGAGAAGATCATCGAGGTCAAGGCGGTGACCGTGAAGTTCGGCGGCCTCACCGCGCTCGACGACGTGACCTTCCACATCAATCGCGGCGAGATCCTGGGACTGATCGGCCCCAACGGCGCAGGCAAGACCACGGCCTTCAACGCGATGACCGGGGTCTACAAGCCCACCAGCGGCGATGTTCTGCTCGAGGGCAAGTCGATCAAGGGCAAGAAGCAGCACAGGATCACCAGGGCGGGCCTCGCACGCACGTTCCAGAACATCCGTCTCTTCGGGGAGATGACGGCGCTCGAGAACGTCGTGGTCGGGTTGGATGCCCGCCACAAGACGAGCGTGCCCGGCGCGCTGGTGCGCAGCCCGCGCCACTACCGCGAGGAGAAGTCGGCGGTGGAGCGCGGTATCGCGCTGCTCGAGTTCGTCGGGATCGCCGAGTCGGCGAACACACTCTCGCGCCACCTCCCCTATGGAAGCCAGCGCCGGCTGGAGATCGCGCGTGCGCTGGCGACGGACCCGAAGGTGCTCTGTCTCGATGAGCCGGCCGCCGGGTTCAACCCCGCGGAGAAGGACCAGCTGATGGATCTCATCCGCACGATCCGTGCCGACGGGTACACGGTGCTGCTGATCGAGCACGACATGCGCCTGGTGATGGGCGTCTGCGACCGCATCGTGGTGCTCGAATTCGGAAAGAAGATCGCGGACGGATCGCCTGCCGAGGTACGTGCCGACCAGCGCGTGATCTCCGCCTACCTGGGAGAGCCGGATGACGACGCTGCTTGAACTGAAGGATGTCGTCGTCGGCTACGGCCGCATCGAGGCGCTTCACGGTCTGTCGTTCTCCGTCGAGGAAGGCGAGATCGTCTCGCTGATCGGCGCGAACGGGGCAGGCAAGACCACGACGATGAAGGCGATCTCTGGCCTGCTGAACCTGAGCAAGGGATCGATCACCTTCGACGGCGACGACATCAGCAAGGTCAAGGCCCACGTCAGGGTCGCGAGAGGCATCTCGCAGGCGCCGGAAGGCCGCGGGATCTTCCCGGGCATGACGGTGCTCGAGAACCTCGACATGGGCACCTACGGTCGCAAGGACCGCACCGGTGTCAAAGAGGATCTCGAGAGGGTCTTCACGCTGTTTCCGCGTTTGCAGGAGCGTCGTACACAGGCGGGCGGCACGATGTCGGGCGGCGAGCAGCAGATGCTCGCGATCGGCCGTGCGCTGATGGGGCGGCCGCGACTCCTCCTGCTCGACGAGCCGTCGATGGGGCTCGCGCCGCAGTTCATCAAACAGATCTTCCGCATCATCACGGAGATCAACGAGCAGGGCACGACGATTCTGCTCGTCGAGCAGAACGCGAACCAGGCGCTGGCACGCGCCCACCGCGCATACGTGCTCGAGACCGGCACAATCACGCACTCCGGCACGGGCCGCGAGCTCCTCAGCGACACCGCGATCAAGGAGGCCTACCTGGGCGTCGCGTAGCTGCCAGCAGGGCAGCGGCTCAGCCGCGAGAGCTCAGGAAGGCGTCCTCGGCGGCGTAGTCGAACCAAGCATCCGCTCCGTAACGGAGCACCAGGTGCGGGAACAGTTCTCGCCACGAGATCTGCCTGCGTTTGGCGCCGTCGACGACGTCGACGATCCACTCGATGTCGTCGCGCACGGAGCGGTGATAGGGCGCCGGCAGCACGAAGCCGAGTTCGTCGCGTGCCCGTGCCGTGCTCAACACGACGGGCGTCGGCGTCGACCACGGCGTGCTGCCTACCCCATGGTCCGGCGCGCCCGGCACCGGGATCAGTTCGAGCTCGTGGCCCATCGCGTCGAACACCGCGCGGGCGATGTCTGTCACCGACACATCGTCGTCGGCCACGTTGAGCACGCGTTTGCCTGGCTGTTCACCGCAGAGCCTCGTGACCTCTGCGATCGCGGAGGTCGATGTCGGGTTGAACCGGCTCTCGCCTTCGTACGCCAGCACCGCGTGGTCACGTCGATCGCGCACCCGCGCCACGAAATACCACTCGCGCAAGGCCTCGCTGAACGGTCCGTGCACGGCTCCTGGGCGCAGGATGCTGACCGGCAGGTCGTCGACATCCATCAGCGCCCGTTCGAGCTGCGCCTTGAGCACCCCGTACGTCGGTGGACCATCGATCACCGTGGGCTGCGTCTCGTCGATGGGCACGGCGAACCGCGGGAATCGCGCCTCGTCGGAAGCGCCGTCGATGTTGCGACCCTCGGCATCCCGATACACCGCGGCCGTCGAGATGACGACGATCGAGCCGACGCACCCCGCGAGCTTCGCGAGTTGGTCGGCGTGCTTCGGTTCGTAGGCGATCGTGTCGAGCACCAGGTCGTTGCCGTCGGCGAGCTGCACGAGGGCATCCGTGTCGTCCCGATCGACGCGCACCGTCGTCACGTCGAGTTCGGCGAGTGATGGGTCCCCTCCGTGCACACCGCGATGGCCGACGAGAACCGACCAGCCGGCCTGGGCCAGATGTCGCGCGGCCGCCGAGCCGATCTGGCCCGTGCCGCCGACGATGAAAGCCGTCTTGCCGAATTCCATGCATCAACGCTAGATGGCGGCGGTCGCCGAAGCGAGGGCTTCTGCCCGGCGCAGAGAGGGCGGAGGCGCGCTATTGCGGCGCGACCGGGGTGGTGACCGTGAGCAGGTGCACCGCGCTGTTCTGGCACGCCGTGAGATTGGATGCCTTCACGAAGACGGACCGAGTCGAATGCGGCGGGTAGACCCGCAGTCCGTCCGCTGCGAGTGGCTGGCATTCGGCCGAGTCGTAATTGCCGGCGAATGCGATCTGAAGGTTCGCGACGACGACCGAGTTCGGCTGGAGTGTGTTCTGCACGATCGGTTTCGAGGTTGCCCAGTCGGCGGCGGCGCCGAGCTGCGTGCCGTTGCCCTTGCCGACGAACGAAACTCCGGGAAAACCGTGCAGTTCGCATGGCGATGACGAGGTGTTCGTGAACGTGATGGGCACGTATTCGCTGCCGGCCGTCCCGTCGAACGTGCCGAGCGTCACCGACAGATCGTCGACTGTGCACATCGCAACATTGCCGCCGCTCGTCGATGTCGACGTAGGCGTTGGGCTCGTCGTCGTGCTGGGGGCGGTCGGTGTGACGATCGGGCTGGCGGTCGGCGAGATCTTCGTCCCCTGGGCGAACACGAGCGAGGTCACCACGACGACCAGCACGACCACCGCGACCGCGAGCACGATGATCGCGATCGTGCGGCCCCGGATGCCCCGCCGCGCCTTGTTCGGATCGTCTGGGCCGCCGCTGCCGTCCCCCGAGCCTCCGCCGTCGCCGAAGGGCTCCGGGAATCCCTGCTGATCGCTCATGCCCCCATCGTGCAGCAGATGAGGCGGTGCATGCTGGCGAATCGCCAGGACACGCGCACTCACCCAACTCGGTGCGGGCGGTCAAGCGGCTCGGCGGGACTCCTCTGCAGCCTGCTCGCCCGAGGTGACGAGCGGGATCGGGGCATCCTGAGCCTTCGCCCGACGCCCGCCCACGTTGCCCACGACACCGGCGGCCACGGCCAGCAGCACGAGCACCACGGAGCCGATCTCGATCGCGGCCAGCAGGCCGGACGACGTCGCGATCACCCCGAGGGCAAGGGCGGCGATCGCCTGCACGAGGTATCCGACCGTGTAGACCGCCGAGATCACGGCAGCACGGTGGTGGGCGGGCGCGCTCGCGGTGACCATCCCCAGCCCGCCGGAGAACAGCAGACTGTAGCCGGCACCCGTCAGCACAGAAGCGATGACGAAGAAGATGAGGGAGTGGACCAGTCCGGCACCGACCAGAGCCGCGAGGCCTGTGACCATCGCGATCGGGGCGAACGCCAGCGACATGCGGGGCCGTAGTCGGCGGGCCAGGATCGCCACAACGCCGATCGCGACGGCCGAGACCGAGATCACGGCACCGTTGATGAACGCGTCGCCCGAGCCGATCAGCTGCTGTGCGACCTGCGCCCCCAGAGCCAGGAAGACCGATCCGACGGCGAACGCCGTGGAAACGCCCAGCGCGGCGGCGGCGAACTCGCGACGGATGCCGGCAGGGACCCTCGGCGCACGGGGGCGCCACCGGCCGATGCTGGTGTCGCGAGTGCGTGGAAGGAATGCGACAGCCGCGCCCACCAGCACGGTCACCACGAGCAGTACCCAGAACGTGAGATGCAAAGGGAACGGGGCATGCTGCACGAGCAGCCCACCCACGAGGGTGGCGAGAGCGAGCCCTGTCGCGGTGGCCGCCGTCGTCACGGAGCTGGCGCGAGGCGCGCGCTCGGCACCGCCGAAGTCGATCATCGCCGCCGTTGCGGGACTGAGTGACAGGCCGACGCCGATGCCCATCAGAGCGCGGCCGATCAGTACGGCGGTCAGGTCGCCGGCGAGGCCGAACGCCACAGTACCCGCGGCGAGGAGCACGAGCCCGAGCAGGATTGCCGCTCGCCTGCCGATGTGGTCGGAGAGGTTGCCGAACACGAGCAGCGTCGGAATCAGTGCGATCGGGTAGATCGCGAAGATCAGCGTGCCGGCAGCTGCGCTGAGGTGCCACTGGGCTTCGTACAACGGGTACACGATCGTCGGCGCACCACTGGCCCAGAGCGCGAGGCCCGCCACGGCTGCGGCTGTCCAGAACGATGCACGTGGTGAAAGGGAAGTCATGCGATGAACGTACACCTCTGGATAGGAAAAACCAACTAAGGTAGGATCATCGTTATGAAACAACCCACCGAGGTCAACCAGCGGTGCTCCATCGCCCGTTCTCTCACCGTGCTCGGTGAGAAGTGGACGTTGCTCGTGGTGCGTGACGTGAGGCTGGGTATCACCCGGTTCAGCGACATCAGGGCGAGGCTCGGAGTAGCACCCGACGTGCTGACCGATCGCCTCGGCAAGCTCGTGGAACTCGGTGTTCTGGAGCGTCGCACCTACCGTGCGGACGGCGCACGCGCCCGCGACGAATACGTTCTCACGCCCGCCGGAGACGAGCTTGCACCTGTGCTCGCCTCGCTCTCCGAGTGGGGTGACAAGCACCTGCCGACCGGTTACGCACCATCGACGCGCTATGTGGAGGCCGAGAGCGGACGCCTGCTCCACCTCGCGTTCGTCGACGAAGACGACCACCCGGTGCCGCTCGACGACGTCGTGGTCGAACGGGGATCAGGCGCGATCGGAGTGCCTGCCGGTTAGCCCGCATGCCGGAGAAGCCCGGCCGCTCCGATAACCCTCAGGCCTTCGCGGCAGCCTCGAACTCGCTGTCGAGCAGTCCGAAGATCGCCACGTCGTGCCACTCACCGTCGATGTGGTCGCGCTCGCGCAACAGCGCCTCGCGCGTCATGCCGAGAATGTCGCAGAGGCGAGCGGATGCCTCGTTCGCGGCATCCAGCTCCGCATAGACGCGGTGGGCGCCCAGCTCGCCGAACGCGATTCCGAGCAGCGCGGTCGTCGCCTCGGTGGCGTAACCCCGACCGTGCACGGCCGGGTGGAACACCCAGCCGATCTCGACCTGCGCATCTCTCGCGCTCTTCACGGAGATGCTCACGTCGCCGATCACTCTGTGGTCGTCGGACCCGTCTGTCGCACAGAGCTCGACGGCGAAGATCAGGCCGTCGCCGTCGTGCGTGAGCCGTTCGAGGGCGATGCGCTTCTCGAGATTCTTCGCTGGCTCGTCGTGGTCGTGCGCCTCCCAGCGGAGGTAGCGCACCACGTCGGTGCGCTTCTGGTAGTTCTCGCTACGGTGCTCGAGGTCGCTCTTGGTGAGCGGACGCAGCCTCAGCCGCTCCGTTCGCAGCTCGCGGGTCTCGAAGGGCAGCGCCAGCAACCCGGCGTCGCTTTGCGTCGTCTCAGTGCTCATGCTGCCAGTCTCCTCGTCGTGCACGTCATCGTGCTCCGTCGTCCAGGTCAGGATGCCCGGCCCTCGTCAGCAACGATACGCAGCCCGGGCGCTGCTTCCGAATCGAGCCCGAACACGGCGTTCACGCCGGCGACGAAGGTGTCGGCGTCGCCGTCGCGCGACAGTTCGCGCGCCTGGAGCGATGGTGTGTGCAGGAGCACGCCCGCGAGGTGTCGAAGCGCGGCCTCCGTCTGCTGCGAGGAGTCGCCGCGGGCGCGCGCCCGCTCGATCTCGGCATCCACGAGGCCGAGCACGTGGGAGCGCAAGGCGACCAGCGCCGGCTCCGCGGCCCGCTCGTCGCCCTTCGCGGCGAACTCGGCAGCCGCACCGTTCACGATGGAGCGTGCCCGCTCCGTCGCCTTGAAGTCTTCAAGTGGTGCGTGCAGTCCGATGGTCTCGAGGTCGAGAAGCTCTGTGCCGGTGACCCAGGCGACATCGCTGTCGACGTTGCGAGGAAGTCCGAGGTCGACGATCAGGCGATGCACGACGGCGTCGTCGAGTCGGCTCGCTCGCTCGACGAGCTCGCGGTCGAGCAACACGGTCGGCGCGACACTGCACGTGACGACGAGCTGGGATGTCGCGATCGCCTCGACGAGCCCGTCACGATCGACCGCCTCGATATCGTGCTTGATCGCAAATGCCCCAGCGCGACCGGTGCGCGACCACACCCGCACCTCCTGCGCACCACGGTCGCGCAGCGCCTTCAGGCTCGCCGCAGCGTAGTTGCCCGTGCCGACGAGCAGGATGCGCGCGCTCGCCCAGTCTGCGATGCGGCTCTCAGCAAGTTCGAGTGCCAGTCGCACGATCGAACGGCCGGCCGAGCCGACCTTCGTGCCGTTCTTCACGTCGCGCGACACACGAGACGCGTTCTGGAACAGCCGCTCGAGCTCGCGGGTCGCACTGCCGTTGGCACGCGCCTTCTCGAGGGATCGCCGAACCTGGCCGGCGATCTCGCCCTCGCCGATGACCAGCGACTCGAGTCCGCTCGCCACCGAGAACAGGTGATCGGCCACCGCGTTCTCGTGGACAACGACGGTGGATGCCTCGAGCTCGTCGGCCGGCACCCCCGTGATCGTGCTGACGGTGTCGAGCACGAGGGCAGAGGCATCCGCACGGGCGGCATCCGTCACGTCGAGGTAGGTCTCGAAACGGTTGCACGTGGCCAGCACGACGGAGCCCGCGAAGGCATCCGTGTGCTCTCGCAGTGCCGAGTCGACGTCGTCCGCGTGCCGCTCGAGCCGCTCGAGCAGCTCGAAATCGGCCGTGCGGTGACTTGCGGTGAAGCAGAGAAGCACGGGTTAGATCGTACGCCGCTGAATCTGTGCACATTGACGGTCAAGAGTTTACGATAATGAGGAACCCTCATTTCGGGGCGTCTTCGGTGAACGGAGAGTGCCGTGGCCCCAGAACCGCAGAGACCGGCGTCGAAACCGGTCGCTCGACGGGTGGTGCGCGCACTTTTCGCTGTGGCGCTCGGGGTCGCCATGGGGGTGCCCGCGCTCGCCACGGCCATCGTGCCGGACGCTTCGGCGTCTGGGACCCAAGGGCCGCCGGCCGGTATGAATCAGGTCGCCATCGGGACGCCCGGGAACGACGCGCCGTCTGTCGCCGTTGCGCAGACCGGTGCCTCCCGGGCCGGCGTCGCTGCTGTCGTACCGGCCGGCCTATCGGGAACCGGCGGCCGTCCGCAGCCGGCACCGTTCCGCGTCACTTCGCCCGCTGACGGGGCGGTGCTCACGGGTCCGGTGACCACCGTCTCGGGTACCGGAGGTGGCCCGAGCACTCCGGTCGTGGTCTTCGTCGACCACCACTACTGGTGCACGACCGGTCCGCTGCGTGACCTCTCCTGGTCGTGCTCCGGCCCGGCCGTGTCCGCCGCCGGCGTACACGTCATCGACGTGCTCCGGCTCGCCTGGGGCGATTGGTTCGGGCGGTCGACCTTCACGATCACGCCCCCACCTCCGACCCCCGCGGCACCACGGATATTGAGCATCGACGGCGAGACGGGCGGAGCGATCTCGGTCGGCGCATCAACGGTGAAGGGTGGTGTCGAGATCGCCGGCATCGCCGTGTACGACCCGAACTACGCGGCACAGGTGTCCGTCGCGAGCGCCGGGGGCTCGTGCACGTCCGACGTCTCGCCGGACGGCCGGTTCGGCTGCACGCTGCCGGACCCCGGTGTCGGCACGTTCACCGTCTCTGTGACCGAGACGATCGCGGACGTGCCGTGCGGGACATCCGTTCACCTCACCATCATCGATGACACGCTCGTGCCGCCGGTCGCCCCGAGCGTGATCAGCGTGGCCGGAGTGACGGCGGGAGTCGAGACGGTGCAGGCATCCGCTCTCGCTTCGGGACTTGTCGTCTCGGGCGTCGCGGCGTACGACCCGAACAATCCGGCAACCGTGACGGCACACATCGCGGATGCCGACACATCCTGCTCCACGACCGTCGCCTCCGACGGCGGTTACAGCTGCACGCTGCCCGCACCGGCCGTCGGCACGCACGAGCTCACCGTGACCGAGACGATCGCCGGTGTCTCCGATGAGAAGACGATCAAGCTGGTCGTCACCGCCGAGCCGGTTGTGGCGCCGGCGCTGCTCAGGTTCGGCTCGTGGTCGCTTGCCGTCACGGACGGCCTAGGGGTCGACCTGAGCTCGCATAACGTCACTCCCGGCGAGACCATCAGGGTGACCGGGCACGGGCTCGGCGCAGCAGCGACCGTGGTGATCGAGCTCCATTCGACGCCGGTCGTCCTCGCCTCCCTCGACGCGACGGGTGGTGAGTTCGCACGCTCGGCGACGATCCCCGCCGACACCGAGATCGGCGATCACACGCTCGTCGTTCTGGTCAGTGCTCCTGGGTATGCGGACGACGAGCGCGACATCCCGATCACGGTGAGCCCTGCGGATGCCGTCGCAGCGGCTGCACCGACGCCGATCGCCTCCCCTCCGGCGACGATCCCTCCATCGCCCGCTCCGACTCCCGAGCAGAAGGCGAGCGGCGACGCCCCGACCAAGACGTACCAGGTGCACAACACCGCGAAGCACGACCCGAGCTACAAGACGATCCTGTCGGCGCTGCCGAGGATCGAGGACATCCGACTCGGGCCGCCGCAGCTCGTGGCGGCCGGCAGTCTGATAGCGGGACTCGTGTTCCTGATCGCGCTGCCCGCGATCCTGCTCGAAGCGACGTTGCGCGAGAACTACGACAGGATCTTCCGGTGGGCTGGGCCGGTGCGGCGGGTGTTCCGTCCGCTCG
The DNA here is from genome assembly GCF_022761015.1 of Humibacter sp. RRB41. GTDB lineage: Bacteria > Actinomycetota > Actinomycetes > Actinomycetales > Microbacteriaceae > Humibacter. Next base: position 42,243 of record NZ_JAKWJQ010000001.1, on the reverse strand, counting down.
GAACGCGCATCACATCGCACACGACGGGGTTCTGGGCGTGGGTGACGCTCTACACCCTGATCGTCGGGTTCATCCTGTCGTTCGCCGACCCCAAGGTCGCGCCCGACCTGACCTCGCTGCGCCTCGTTCTGGCTCTCGTCATCGCTCAGGTCGTGCACGATCTGGTGCTCGTGCTCATCTCGGGACGCCTGGCGAGGTCGTCCCTTCACATGCCGGTGACGCCGGTGCTGCGACCGGGCGGGCTGATCTTCGTGGTGGCCGGCGTCATCCTGACGCGTGCCCTCGGTCTCGAGCCGGGAGTGCTCTTCGGCGCATGGCTCGTGCTGATGGCGCTGGGGAGCAGCGAGCGCCAGCGCGGCAGCCTCGCACTGTTGCGTGCGGCGGTTCTGGTCGGCGTCGGTCTGATCGCGTGGGCGGGTTACAGCCTTCTCGCCGGGGGCGAGGAATCGTTCTGGTCGCTGCTCGGTGTCGAGTCGCTCTCGGCCGTGATGGTGGGTGCGCTCAGCGAGCTGGTGATCGCCATGCTTCCGATGGCGTTCCTCGAGGGCCACGAGATCTGGGAGTGGTCGAAGCGGGCCTGGTTCGCCACCTACATCGTGGTTGCCGCGCTCTTCGCGATCATCGTGTTGCCCCAACCCGAATCGTGGATCGAGCTGCGCGCACCCACGATCGTGCTCGGTGCCGTCTTCGGATCGTTCGGCGTGCTCTGCATCGGGGTGTGGGCGGCGTTCCGCTTCACGACGTCGAAGGTGCAGCTGGAACGCGAGGAGGAGCGCGACGCCGCTGGGTGAATCAGGAGGCCCGAGACGTCAGGGTGACGGCGAAGCGGCGATGAGCCACGATGTGTAGCTCTCCGAGACGGCTCCGCCGCGTGCATCGACCGCGGATGCCGCCCGATCGACCTCCTTCGGCGTCCAGTCGCTGAACGTGCCGAACAGAGCACGCACCTGTTCCGTTGTCAGATCGATGGTCCAGCGGTAATGCCGGAGCCGTTCGATGGTGAAGAGTCCGGAATCGGTGATCTTCTTCACAGTCGCGTCGGCGTCCTCGGGCCTTCCTGCTCGCGGGATGCCGCGGCGCTGGACGATGCGCTCGATCTCCAGACGGAACGGCGTGACCTCTGCTGCAGCATCGCCGAACACGTTGCGCCACACCAGCAGACGCCCGTCAGCAGTCAACGAGCGGTGGATGATCGGCAGGATGATGTCGAGATCCATCCAGTGCATCGAGGTTGCGGCGACCGCCAGATCGAACGTGGCGCTGGCGGGACGGATGTCTTCCGCGCGAACGGATGATCGTGGCCTTCGGGAACCGCTCATGAAGTGCTGCCGCGAGATTCGTCCCAGGTTCGACCGCGACAACATCCATTCCCCGAGCGATGAGCTCGCCCGTCGCCTCTCCACTGCCGGCGCCGAGCTCGAGAGCGCGGTGACCGGGACCGACGAGTCCGGTCGCAAGGACATCGCGCCAGAGCTCTGGTGGATACGGCGGTCGCGCGGCCGCATAACCGGTCGCCACACGATCGAAGTGCATCGGGCCGGCCACTTTTGCGAGCCTAGTGAGCTGTGGCTGATTGATACGGTGGCGCGGTGGATTCGGTCTTGCTGATTCATGCGCATCCGGACGATGAGTCCTTCGCGAATTCCGGCCGCGTCGCGCAACTGACCGCCGAGGGATTCAAGGTCGTCGCGATTGTGGCGACGGCGGGCGAGGCCGGAGAACTGGCGGAGACACGTGACCTGGAGCGGGCTCGCCGGCGCCGGTTGGAGAAGTACGAGCGCGCGTTGGACATCCTCGGGGTGAGCTCGTGGGAATGGCTGGAGCCGGGCGCGGAGTGGACAGATGCTCCGGGCCGTCCGTTGGTCTCCCGGGCCGACCCCCTACGACTGCAGGGTGCTGTGCGTCGCCGATTGGAAGAGCATGATCCGTGGGCCGTCTTCACCGTGGGCGCGGATGGATTGACTGGACATCCCGATCACGTCGCGATCGGCTATGCCGTAAGGGTGGCGGCCCGCGGCAGTATCATCCGCGGCGGCGTGTGGGGCGCTCGGCTCGCTGCCCCTGACGTGCGGGCTGGTCTACGTCTTGTCTCAGAGGATGCGGGCAACCGAGAAGTGGGGTCAGGCCGCGTGATCGGGACCGGCACGTCCTTGACCGCGTTCGATGTCGCGGATGTGGAGACCAAGCGTCGGCTGGCGCTCGACGCTTACATGGGCGGTTTGGGCACGGGCGATCTGGGCGGACTGATCGGCACCGCAGACCGAATTGGCGACTCTCTTCTCCTCCGAGCGGTTTATGACGCTCAAGGCTGGGCGACCGAGCGATACGAACGAATCGATGCGGCGCTCCGACGAATAGCTGTCTGCGCGCCCGTAGGGTGATCGAATCCGACCGTGCAAAGGAGTCCAGGTGATCGGAGAGCGTGAAGAGCGACCATGGGGAACCTGGACGATCCTCGACGAAGGCGACGGGTTCAAGGTCAAGCGCATCGAGGTCAAGCCGCACTCGCGCCTCTCGTACCAGACGCACCAGCACCGAGCCGAAGTGTGGACCGTCGTGGCGGGCGCTGCCTCTTCGGTCATCGACGGGGCCACCGTCATTGCTCGCGTCGGAGAGACCATCTCCATCGCCGTCGAGCAGCCTCATCGCATCGTGAATGAACAAGACGAGACTTTGATCATCATCGAGGTCCAGTTGGGCGACTACCTCGGAGAAGACGACATCGCCCGGCTCGAAGACGACTTCGGCCGGGCGTAACTGCGACTGCAAGCGCACCGACGAAGTCGCCGCACCCAGCCGTTCAGGTGCAGGTGTGAGAATTCAAGGCGTGACTTTCACCCCCGCGCAGCCGGACGCCCGACCCGCAGCCACCCGATCCGATTCGGCAGGGGAGGCGCGCGGCGGACTCGCGGCGCAGCATCCGCTCGTCGACGGCCGCACCTCCCGCTCGCCGCTGATCACCGCGTACTCGGGGCGGAGGCCCGACGTGCTGCCGGTGTGGTTCATGCGGCAGGCGGGTCGGTCACTCCCCGAATACCGTGAGCTGCGCGTGAGCACAGCCATGCTGGATGCCTGCCTCGACCCCGCGCTCTCCAGCGAGATCACGCTGCAGCCGGTGCGCAGGCACCACGTCGATGCGGCCATCTTCTTCAGCGACATCGTCGTGCCGCTCAAGCTCGCCGGAGTGGACGTCGACATCGTCCCGGGCAAGGGGCCCGTGCTCCGCGCCCCGGTGCGAACGGCCGCCGACGTAGCAGCGCTGCCGGCTCTCGACCCGAGCGCTCTCGCACCGATCGCCGAGGGAGTCCGGCGCACCGTCGAGGAACTCGACGAGCTGGGCGGCACTCCACTTATCGGGTTCGCAGGTGCGCCGTTCACGCTCGCCGCCTATCTCGTGGAGGGCGGGCCGTCGAAGGATCACATCCGCGCACGCGCGCTCATGCACGCAGATCCTGATGCCTGGCACGCCCTCATGACCTGGGCCGCCGACATCACCGGAACGTTCCTGCGTGAGCAGGTGCTGGCCGGTGCGAGCGCGGCGCAACTGTTCGACTCGTGGGCCGGTGCACTGTCGCTGGAGGACTACACACGGCACGTGGCCCCTGCGTCGGCGAGGGCCCTTTCGCACGTGCGGGACCTTGCGTATCCCGACCCGGAACGGGCATCCGACCCGCTCTCGTCCACGCCGGTGGAGCGCAACGTGCCGATCGTGCACTTCGGTGTGGGCACCGGCGAGCTGCTGAGAGCCATGCACGACATCGGCACCGATGTCGTTGGCGTCGATTACCGGATGCCGCTCGACGAGGCCAGCAGACGGCTCGGCAACATCGTGCCGCTGCAGGGCAACATCGATCCCGCCTATCTGGATGCCCCATGGCCGGTCATCGAGGCCCACGTGCGCGACGTGGTGGAGCGCGGTCGCAGCGCACCGTCGCACGTCGTGAACCTTGGTCACGGAGTGCCGCCCGAGACGGATCCCACCGTTCTCACCCGCATCGTCGACCTGGTGCACGGGCTTCCGGCATGAGCGAGCCTGCAGAGAGCGATCTCGCACGGCTCGCGGTCGAGAATCCGACCCGTGTCGTCGTGATCGGCGGCGGTGCTGCCGGGCTGGTGGCGGCGCGGGAGATCGCACGCCCCGGGTTCGAAGCCACCGTGGTCGAAAGCTGCAGCGAGCTCGGCGGGAGCGTCGCGCGGCACGAGCTCGCTGGCATCCGACTGGATGCCGGCGCGGAGAGCTTCGCAACTCGCGGCGGGCACGTGGCCGCACTGCTCGACGAGCTCGGCCTCACCGACGAGGTCGTGACGCCGCTGGCCGCGGGAGCGTGGCTCCAGCTGCCGGGACGCGCCGTGCCGACACCGAAGGCGGGCATTCTGGGCATTCCGAGCACGCCGCTGGCCGAGGACGTCATCGCCGCCGTCGGGTGGGGAGGGGCGTTCCGTGCCTACCTCGACCGGTTGGTGCCCGTGCTCAAGATCGGCAAGGAGCGCAATCTCGGCAAGCTCGTGCGCAGACGAATGGGGCGTGCCGTGCTGGAGAGCCTCGTCGCCCCCGTGACGACCGGGGTCTACTCCGCCTCGCCGTACGACATCGATGTGACGGTTGCGGCCCCCGGGCTGAACGAGGCGATGACCAAGGCGGGCTCGCTCTCAGGAGGCGTTTCGATGCTTCGAGGGTCGGCGAAGGCAGGCTCGGCAGTCGGCGGCGTCGTCGGCGGAATGGCGAGACTGATCGACGCGCTGGTCGAGGATGCCGTCGCACGTGGCGCCGTGATGCTCACCGGTGCGAGCGTGGTCGCGTTGCGCCCTGCAGGTGAGGTCGATGCCGAGGATGCGTCGGCTGACCAGGCTTCACCCACCGACGACGGCGCGACGGCAGCCGACGCGAGCGTCGAAGCACAGATCGCCGCGTCGATCGACGAGGTCTTCGGCGCGGAGGATGACGCCGCCGCAGCACCGCGGCGTCCTGGCCGCTGGCGGGTTCGCCTCTCCGACGGCAGGGTGCTCGACGCCGACGAGGTGCTGCTGGCCGTGCCGGCGGATGCCGCGCTGCGGTTGCTGGGACAGGCATCCGAGTCACTGGCGCCGCTCGCGGATCTCGGGTGGCCTCAGGCGTCGCCCGTCGACATCGTCACGCTGGTCGTCGACGACGATCGGCTCGACGCCGCGCCACGCGGCACCGGCATACTCGTCGCCGAGACCGTGCCGGAGGCGCAGGTCGCGGCGAAGGCTCTGACCCACGTGACGGCGAAGTGGCCGTGGGTCGCCGAACAGCTCCCGGCCGGACGGCACGTGCTGCGGCTGTCGTACGGCAGGGCGGGGTCGCCGAGTCCGCTGGAGGGGTTGGATGCCGCCGGCATCCGTTCGCGCGCACTCGCCGATGTGTCAACCCTCTTGAATATTCCGATTTCGGAATCTAGTGTCGTCGCGTCGGACGTGGTGCGCTGGATCAACAGCCTTCCGGTTGCCGCAGAGGGGGAGCGGGAGCGTATCGACGCGGTGCGCGGGGCCGTCGGAAAGGTGGACGGACTCGAAGTCACCGGGTCGTGGATCACGGGCACCGGGCTGGCCTCGGTGGTACCGGATGCCCGTAAGGCAGCCGAGCGCATCCGGGCACTACGCTGGAAGATGCTGACCGACAAAGACTGAACGCAGCGAGGGGCGGGGGCACCATGAAAGGCAAAGTTCTCTTCGTCGTCGGACTGGGGGTCGGGTATGTTCTCGGTACTCGCGCCGGACGACGCAGGTACGAGCAGATCAAATCCGCAGCGCTTCGCGTGTGGGATTCTCCAGCAGTGCAGAAGCAGGTGCACAACGCTCAGGACTATGCGGCCGATCGCATCGGCGATCTCGGCACCGTGGTGACCGAGGGCGTCAAGCGAGCGGTGACGCGGTCGGGCGGGACGAAGTCGACTTCCGACTCTTCCGCGACGTCGGCCGCGAAATCCCCCGCCAGCAAGGCGTCGGGAGCGAAGACTTCCAGCACCAAAGCCTCGGGCCCGAAAGCGTCAGCCGCGAAGACGACTGCGGCGAAGACCTCGAGCGGAAGTAAGACTGCCGCGAACAAGTCGTCGACATCATCGTCGAAGTCGAGCACTCCGCGGCGCGGGTCTGCCGGATCGGATGGGCAGGCATCCTGATGGCCGACGGCACGCAGCCGCGCGACAAGCGCTCGCTGATTCAGCTGCTGCGGGAGTTGCCCGGTCTCGTGGTCGCGCTGCTCAAGGCCGAGTTGGCGCAGCTCAAGGCCGAGCTGGTACGCAAGGCGATCAATGCAGGAATCGGCATCGGACTCTTCCTCGTCGCTGGAATACTGCTGTTCTTCATGCTCGGCGTCCTCGTCGCGGCTGCCGTGCTCGGCATTGCGGTGGCGCTGCCAGGATGGGCCGCGGCGCTGATCGTCGCGGGCGGGCTGCTGATTCTGGCCGCAGTCTTCGGTCTGGTCGGTGTGCTGGTCTTCAAACGAGGGATGCCGCCTGCTCCGACCGAGACCATCGAGAGTGTCAAGCAGGATGTGAACGCGGTGAAGGGGCTGGGCGACTATGACCACTGAACCGACGGCGAATGCCGATCCGGTCGACAAAGCAGAGCCGGTCAAGAACACCGAATCGACGAAGAAGGCCGATCCGGTGGCAGACGTCGCTGCCGCGCGGGCCCAACTGGCATCGACCCTGGATGCACTGCAGGACAAGCTCAACGTGCCGAAGCGCATCGGCACCGCGGCACGCGAGAATCCGATCGGCCTGGCGACGGTCGGCGCCGGTGTCGCGGCAGCGATCGCAGGAGCCGTGTGGCTGGCCGTGCGGGTCATCCGCTCCAGATGAGCTGAAGCGGGCCGAACGGGCTCGCTTACGCGACGCTTCGCGAGCGCTGCTTCCACGAGAGGATGAGCGCCTCGAGCTGCCCGTTCGGCAGATCGCGGGGGTGGTGCGCGAGCTCGTCGGCAAACTGCTGCTGCTCCGTGTAGGAGAGATTCTGCGCCCAGGGGAACGCAGAGATCACCTTGGCACGGGCATCCATGATGGGCCGCGCCTTCGCACGGCTCGGTCGCTTGCGACGGGTGGTCGTGTTCGTGGAGGTCTGCTCCGCGACACGGCTGGAGTTCTTCAACGATTCAGACATTTGCATCTATCAACACCACGAAGTCCGTTTTTATTCGGTTCATCCCAGAGGTTTCGTCGGATTTGTCCAGCTTGCGTTCAAATACGCCGCCGACGCAAGGGGTGCAGAGGTGTACGGCCGGTGTACATCACCCGACGGCCGGGAGACTGCGCCCCGAGAGACGGTGTTCGCCCTGCTTTTGCCCGACAGGGCGCAACGGGGGAGACTGGATGCCATGACTCACCCGGCGGCTGCCGAAGCGGCATCCGAATCTCCCGCCCCCAGCACAACAGCACACGAACCCGAGCACGACGCATCGCCCCAGCCGGACGGCTTCACGCTGTGGGCAGTGTGGCGGCGCGATCCCCGACGCCCGCTGGCGCTCGACGCGGATGCCACGGCCCTGGCAGTCTCTGACCTCGCGACTGCAGTCGACGAGGTCGAGGCATCCGGCGTCACGGTGCGCGGCTTCTACGACGTCTCAGCGCTGAAGGCCGACGCCGATCTCATGGTCTGGCTGCACGGCCCCGTCGCCGAAGATATCCAGGCCGGGCTGCGCCGTCTGCGGCGAACCGCCCTGCTGCGCGACCTGCTGCCGACCTGGAACGCGATGGGAGTTCATCGAGCGGCCGAGTTCAACAAGGCCCACGTTCCCGCGTTCCTGCGAGGTCTCGAGCCGCGGGAGTGGCTCACCGTGTACCCCTTCGTGCGCAGTTACGAGTGGTATCTTCTCCCCGACGCCGAGCGCAGCCGCATGCTCGCCGACCACGGCCGGAAGGGTGCGGCGTTCCGCTCGGTGTTGGCCAACACGGTCGCCGCTTTCGCACTCGGCGACTACGAATGGCTTCTGCCGATGGAGTCAGATCACCTCGTCGATCTCGTCGACATGATGCGCGACCTTCGCGCCACGGATGCCCGCAGGCACGTGCGCGAGGAGGTCCCCTTCTTCACGGGTCGACGCATTCCTGTGACAGACGTTCCCGAGGTCTTGCAATGACGAAATACGACGCGATCCTGCTCTCCAGCTTCGGCGGGCCAGAGGGCCAGGACGACGTCATCCCGTTTCTGCGCAACGTGACGCGCGGCCGGGGTGTGCCCGACGAGCGGCTCGAAGAGGTCGCCCACCACTACCGCGTGCACGGTGGCGTCAGCCCGATCAACGAGCAGAACCGGCAGCTGAGGGCCGCACTCGAGGCGGAGCTCGCCCGACGCGGCATCGATCTGCCCATCCACTGGGGCAACCGCAACTGGGACCCGTACTTCGCGGATGCCGTTCGCGACGCTCACCGCGCCGGCCACGACCGCCTGCTCGCGCTGGTGACCAGTGCCTACACGTCGTACTCCGGCGTCGGACAGTACCGCGAGGACTTCGAGAAGGCGCTCGCCGAGACCGACCTGGCCGACGTCGTGACGATCGACCGCATCCGCGAGTATTTCGACCACCCCGGCTTCGTGACCCCGCTCGTCGAGGGCGTCGATGCGGCGGTCGCGGAGCTGACCTCCGACTCGAGCGCCGGCGCAGCGGATGCCGTGGCTCGCGACGACATCCACGTGCTGTTCGTGACCCACTCCATTCCGACCGCGGCCGCGGCGGCATCCGGACCGCAGTTCGGCACCGGCGGCGCCTACGTCGCGCAGCACTGCGCCGTGGCGCACGCCGTCTCGGAGGCGGCGGCAGCGGGCATCCCGTGGTCGCTGGTCTATCAGTCGCGCTCCGGCGACCCGCGCACGCCGTGGCTCGAGCCGGACATCAATGACGCGATCGCCGACCTCGCCGCTGCGGGTGACACCCGCGCGGTCATCATCGTGCCGTTCGGTTTCGTCAGCGACCACATGGAGGTGGTGTGGGACCTCGACAACGAGGCGCTCAGCACCGCTGCCGACAACGAGTTGCGCGCCGTACGCGTGCCGACGCCTGGCACCCATCCGGCATTCGTCGCGGGCCTGGTCGACCTGATCGAGGAGCGCCTGAACGACATCGCGCCCGAGCGGCGCGCCCATGTGACCGACCTCGGGCCATGGCCCGACCACGAGCCGGTCGGCGCACGGACCGACAAGGTCGAAGCGCGATGACCGCTCTGCGGGTCGGCACACGCGGCAGCGCGCTGGCGCTGGCGCAGACGCGTCAGGTCGCCGACTCGCTGGCGAAGGCATCCGGTCTCGAGATCGAGCTCGTCACGATCACCACCCACGGTGACACGACCACCGAATCGCTCGCCCAACTGGGCGGCACCGGCGTCTTCACCGGTGCGCTGCGCGACGCGCTCCTGAACGAGGAGATCGACGTCGCGGTGCACTCGCTGAAGGATCTTCCGACCGCGCCGCACCCCGACATCCTGCTCGCCGCAGTGCCGAAGCGCGCGGATGCCCGCGACGTGGTGTGCGCACGCGATCACCTCACTCTCGAGACGCTCCCCGCCGGGGCTCGCGTCGGTACCGGTTCGCCGCGACGAGTCGCACAGTTGTTGTCGGCACGAGCGGATCTCGAGGTCGTCGACATGCGCGGCAACATCGACACCAGGTTGAACAGGGTGTTCGGCGAGGTCGAAGAGGACAGGCGGCTCGATGCGATCCTGCTCGCCGCTGCCGGCATCGGACGGCTCGGCCATGCGGATGCCGCATCCCAACACCTCGAGCTCGCTCAATGGCCCACCGCCCCCGGCCAGGGTGCGCTCGCGCTCGAGACTCGCAGACAGACCGCCGCATCTCCGGAGGGCCGCGCGATCGCCAAGGCGCTCGCCGCAGTCAATCACGTGACGAGCCGAGCGAGCGTGGCCGCCGAGCGCGGTGTGCTCGCCGGGCTCGAGGCGGGATGCGCCGCCCCGCTCGGCGTCACAGCTCTCATCGAAGACGGGCTCCTCTTCGTGACCGCGACCGTGTACAGCCTCGACGGCACCGAGAAGCTGACCTCGTCGCACGCTGCGAGCCTCGAGGGCAGTGGGCAATCCGCACTGCTCGAGGCCGCGGAGGACGTAGCGCGGCGCGTCGTCGACGAACTCCTCGACGGCGGCGCCGCGCGGCTGGCGCCGCTGAAGGGTGCGACCCGATGACGACCGGTCCGATTCCGACCCAGGGTCCGAAACCTCTCGCCGGCTGGCGTGTCCTCGTGCCGCGCGGAGGTCCGTGGGGGGACTCGGTGGCCGCTGACATCCGTGGGCACGGCGGCATCCCCGTCGTGGCGCCGATGATCAACTTTGCTCCGACCGCTGATGAGAATGCCCTCGAGCAGGCGCTGACGGCCCTCGCCACCGGCTACTTCGACTGGCTCACCATCACGAGCGCGACCACCGTCGATGTGCTGTCGGCGCACCAGACGCGCATCCCGTCGCACACCCGCATCGCGGCCGTCGGCGAGACGACCGCCGCGGCGCTGCTCGCCGCCGGCTACCGCGCCGATCTGGTGCCGGCCGACGACAACTCGGCTCACGGGCTGCTCGACGAGTGGCGCGAGGCCACTCGCGGGGTCGTTCCGCTCAAGGTGCTCACCCTGCGCAGCGAGATCGCGAAGCCGACTCTCACCGAGGGTCTCGCGCGACTCGGGCACGACGTGCAGTCGGTCGTCGCGTACCGCACCGTCGGCGTTCCGATCGCCGCGAACGTGATCGGCGACGTGGCATCCGGCCGCATCAACGCCATTCTGGTCACCTCGGGCAGCGTGGCGGAGCAGGTGCAGCAGCAGCTCGGCCCCGTGCCGTCGTCGACGCTGGTCGCCGCGATCGGACCGCGCACGGCTCGGGATGCCCGTGCCGCCGGCCTGCGCGTCGACGCCATCGCGGTGGACCGCACGGCCGAATCTCTGGTCGACACCGTCGCCGGGTACGCGGCCAGACGAGCTGCGTCGTGACGGTCACCGTCGACTCGAGCCTCGTCGTGCTTCTGAATGACGCTGGCCAGCCGATCGGGACCGCGCCGAAAGCATCCGTGCACTGCGCGGAAACCCCGCTGCATCTCGGATTCTCGTGCCACGTACTGCTCGACGACGGCCGCGTGCTCGTCACGCGACGAGCCCTGTCGAAGCGCACGTTCGCCGGTGTGTGGACGAACACGTTCTGCGGGCATCCCGCGCCAGGGGAGTCGGTCGAGGATGCCGTCCGCCGGCACGCCCGCGACGAGCTCGGCCTCGAGCTGGCCGGTCTCGAGCTCGCACTCCCTGACTTCAGGTACAAGGCGGCCGACGCGAACGGCACCGTCGAGTACGAGATCTGCCCCGTCTACGTAGCACGGGCGGTCGGCGCCCCAGCGGCGAATCCCGACGAGGTTGCGGAGTTCGCGGCGGTCGCGCCCGCCGAGCTCGGGGCATCCCTGCAGAGCACCCCATGGGCGTTCAGCCCCTGGCTCGTGGAGCAGGCCAAGCTGCTCCCGCTCTATGCCGTCCGGTGAAGGGGCACATCGAGTGAAGCGATCGCGTCGGCGGGCCGAACTGGCGGTCGTGTTGGTCGCCGCAGCCTCGTGCATCTCGCTTCTGGCCGCGTGCACCGCGGAACATCCGGCGCACGAAGCTACGCCGTCTGCGGTCCACGCCGCTGCACAACCTGCACCGTCGGGAGTCATCAAGGATGTGCGGCCGCAGGACGGCACCATCGCCACTGCTGCGCTGACGTCGCCGGACGGAACGACGTCAGCGACGTTCACCGTCAGCCGGCAACCGGGCCGCACAGTGTTCGCTCTGTCGGATCTGCACACGGACGTTGCAGGGGAGATCGACTTCTCGTTGAGTCCATACGGGCCGGATGCCACGTGTCCCGCCGACATGTGGAACGTGTCGAACGGGTCGGTAACGCCGTCGACCATGTCGTGGACGATTCCAGACGGGATCCCGGGGAGCCCCTTCGATCCCGACCCGACCTACCTTGAGAGCGCCGTGTTGGCGCATACCGGGAACTCATCCGATGCGCACGGCTGCGTGGATTCGGTGGTCGCGATCGGCGTGTTGCACTGGACCATCCCCGGGGCGCTGACGCACCTCGACGTCATCGACCACGGATCCGAGCCGCACGCGAGGGGCGCGGTCACGGTGAAGCACGGGCATCCGGATGTCTACACGATCGCATCGGATGACACGGTCACCGCGATCGTCGCACGGTTCGGCATCACTCAAGACGAGCTGTACTACCTGAATCCGTTCGGCCCGCAAGCACCGAACATCGAGGCCGGCGACAGGATCAATCTCTCGCTCGCGGATCGCGGCGCACCGCCGGCGTGAGCATCGCCACCGGGTGTGGCGAGGGGTGTTGCATGCCGCACGGCGCATGACGTAGCCTCGTGCTCGCGCCTCACGGCGCGTGCGAGTTGAAGTCCCAGTCCGACCTGTCTGGCAGCTCGCGGTGATGAGCCGCTGGAGTTCTGCTGTGCGCACAGGTCGGGTTTCTTTTCTTTCGCGATTCGCGGATCGATACGGCCGGGTCTTCGCGATACCCGGAACCGCGAGATTCTTCGCGCCAGGGGCGATCGCCCGACTCGGCGTCGCAATGAGCGGTCTGGCCGTGCTGTGGGCGGTCCAGGGATCTTCCGGATCGTTCGCCCTGGGCGGCGCAGCCTCCGGGGCGTTCGCCCTCGCCGACGCGATCGTCGGGCCACAGGTCGCCCGTGTCATCGATCGGCACGGTCAGCGAAGGGTCGTGTTCGTGACGGCAACGGTGTTCGCAGCGGCGGGGATCGGGCTCGTGCTCGCGCGCTCGTGGTCGTCGTCGGGCGTGGTCATGATCGGACTTGCCGCCGTCGCCGGAGCGACCGCTCCTCCGGTGGGGGCGTTGTCGGCCGCACGTTGGCGCAAGACCGTCGGCTCTCCGCCCCTCCTCGCCGCTGCGCTCTCGCTCGAGGGCTCGCTCAACGACGCCGCCTTCCTGGTCGGTCCGGTCGTGGTGACGGTGCTGAGTGCGACGGTCGCGACGTGGTGCGGCCTGCTCGTGTCCGTCCTGCTGATCTCGGCGGGAATGACCGGGATGCTCACCGCTCGCCCGACGGAGCCGGTGTGCGACCGGTCGTCTCGGGGCATCCTCGTCGACAGCCGGCTCGTCAATGTACGGTTCCTCGCGCTCTTCGCCGCGAATCTGGCGATGGGGCTGTTCTTCGGCGGCATCGGAGTCGCCATCACAGCCTTCGCCATCGCACACGGGGCAGGTGCTCTTGCCGGGGTGATCTCGGCGGCCGGCGGAGTCGTCAGTCTCTCCGTCGGCCTGGCGTACGGCGCTCTCGAGCGAGGCCGACCGGTGAAGACGATGATCGCGGCAGGCGGCATCCTCGCGGTCGGATGCGCACTTCTGGCGTTGGCGCCGAACCTGCCCGTCATGATCGTCGGCTACGGCCTCGTCGGAGGGTGCGTCGCGCTGGTGCTGATACCCGGTTCGATATTGCTCCAGAGGACGACCGCGAGCGGTGCCTACACGCAGGCGATGACGTGGATCAACTCCGCCAGCGCGATCGGGATCGCGACCTCCGCGCCGCTGGTCGGCTACGTCATCCAGGTGCACACGTGGGCCGCCGGATTCCTGGGGCTTGCAGCGCTGACCGCGTTGCTTCCGGTGACGTTGCTGGTCGCCTACCCGGTTCTCGGCAGGATGGAACGGCGTCGGTGAGTGCGGGTCTACGCCAGGGCATCCTTCGGCAGCTTGCGCACCTTGGCGCGGCGGTGGCGGCGGGCAGGGATCATCGAGCGCATCTCCTCGAGCTTGCCGAAGCAGAGCAGCCGGTCGCCCGCCTCGAGCTCGGTGTTCCCCTTCGGATTCGGGATGACAGCCGCTCCGCGATGCAGCGTGAGCACGGTGATGTCGCGGTCGTCGAGCCCCGAGTCGCGAAGACGCTTGCCGACCAGATCGGCTCCGATGCCGACGGCGAGTTCGGCGACGCCGTAGCCGGTCGAGACGCTCAGCCGTTGGCGTACGTCGATCTCGGGGAATGCCACCTGGTTGTCGATGTGGTCGACGATCGCGCCCGCGACATCCAGACCGGTCGCCGACTCGATGCCCTGCAGGCCCGGTGAGGAGTTGACCTCCATGACGAGTGGGCCGTCGTTGCCCTCCAGCATGTCGACGCCCGCCACCCGCAGGCCCATGATCTGGGCGGAGCGCACGGCCGCTTGTTCGTACTCCGGTGCCAGCTCCACGCGCTCGACGGAGCCACCGCGGTGCACGTTCGAGCGGAACTCGTCGCCGCTGGCCACCCGACGCATCGCCGCGACGACCCGGTCGCCGACGACGAGCGCACGGATGTCCCGTCCCCGGCTCTCCGAGATGAACGCCTGCACCAGCACGTTCTGCTTCGTCGAGTGCAGGGTCTCGATGATCGCCTCGGCGATCTTCGCCGCGGGCGCCAGGATGACCCCGACGCCCTGCGTGCCCTCGAGCAGCTTGATCACGACGGGAGCGCCGCCGACGGACTCGATCGCCGTGCGCACGTCGGCGCGGCTGTGCACGAAGGCGGTCGCCGGCATGCCGATGTTGTGCCTGGAGAGGATCTGGGTGGCGCGCAGCTTGTCACGCGAATTCGTGATGCCGTTCGCGGTGTTGGGTGTGTAGACATCCATCTGCTCGAACTGACGCACCACGGCTGTGCCGAAGTAGGTGATCGAGTTGCCGATGCGCGGGAGGATCGCGTCGTAGTCCGACAGCAGGCGACCGCGGTACTGCAGGTCGGGTTCCTCGCCCGACAGGTCGATCGAGAACCGCAGGGTGTCGAGCACCTTGACGCGGTGGCCGCGGTCGTGGGCGGCCTGACGCAGGCGCTGAGTGGAGTACGACTGCGGGGCCCGCGAAAGGATGGCCAACTTCAACGTGGGGCTCCTGGAAAGATGGGGGTATGGGCAGGGGTGCGCTAGCGGGGACAGTCCATTCAAGCACCGTGTTGGGGTGGCGTGAGTGGGTCACTCTTCCGCGCATCGGAGTGCCGTGGGTGAAGGCGAAGCTCGACACCGGCGCGCGCAGTTCCGCACTGCACGCGTTCGACATCGAGGAGCTCGACGACGGTGCCAGGGTGCGGTTCAGGGTGCGCCCGTGGCAGGACTCCAACCGCGACGCCGTCACGGTCGAATGCCCGGTGTACGACCGGCGCATCGTGCGCAGCTCCAGTGGCCATACGCAGCGCCGCTATGTCGTGCTGCTCGAGCTGGAGCTGAACGAGCGCACCGTTCAGGCCGAGACGACGTTGACCAACCGCGACCAGATGGGCTTCAGGATGCTCGTCGGCCGGCAGGCCCTGCGCCAAGGCGGCTTCGTGGTTGATCCCGGCCGCTCGTTCATGAGCGGCCGTGCGCCGCGTCCGATCCGCCGCCGTAATCGCGGTCGGCTGTAGCTACGCTCGCTCAGCGTCCTGGTACGCCCGCGGATGCCACGCGCCCAGCAGCACCGCGTGCACGACGGCCAGCGCGGTGGCGATCGCGACGATCGTGATCCACTGGGGTGCGGCATCCGGTCCCGAGCCGCCGACGAAGACGATGCCGAGCAGCGTCGTCGCGAGAATGGCCCCGACATAACGCGAGGTCTGGAAGATTCCGGCCGCGACGCCGGCATCCTTCGGCGCGGCGGACGCGTAGAGCGCCTGGCTCATCGCGATGCTCACGACGCAGTACGGCGCACCCATCGCGGCCGTGATCAGCAGGATCGCGATCGGACTGACCGTTACCGCCGCTATCGCGAGCAGCCCGGTGCCCACGATGAGCCCGAGGCCGCCGACGATGAGGGTGAAGCGCAGGCCCCGGGTCTCGATCCAGCGCGCGCCGAGCGGGGTGAGCCCGATGGTCACGGCGGCGAGCGGGAACATCAGCAGCCCGGTGATCCCGGCGTCGTAATGCCCGTGCTCCTGCAGCAGCTGCGGCAGGCCGAAGAACGCCGTGTAGTACACGAGGTTGAACACCGCGAAGCAGAGATAGACCATCATCAGCGACCGGTTCTTGGCCAGCAGCCGCAGGTCGATGAACGGAACGGATGCCGTCAACTCCCTCCACACGAACCCCGCCGCCGCCGCAACGGCGACCGGCAGCAGCCACCAGATCGGAGTCGGCGTCAGTCCGAGCAGGAACACCAGGAGTGCGACGAGCGTGCCGACGAACAGCACGATGCCGGGGATGTCGGACTGCAGCACCATGGTGCGGATTCGTTCCCGGCGGCGTGCGGCATCCGTGGGGGCGAGCATCCAGGTGCCGATCAGCGCGATCGCCGCCAGCGGCACATTGACCGCGAAGATGGCCTGCCAGCCGAGGGTGCTGACGAGCAGTCCGCCGATCACAGGGCCGATCGCCGCGCCCGCCGTGTTGGCGATCTGGATGCGTCCCAGCAGCCGCGGAGTCGACGTTCCGGTGCGCGCGCTGAGCGGTCGCACCATCGCGACGGCAGACGGGAACGCCGTCGCCGTCCCGATCGCGAGCCCGACCCTGCCGACGCAGACCCAGGCGAACGAGGGTGCGAACGGCGTGAGCACGCACACGACGATCACGACGGCCATGCCGAAGACGAACAGCCGGCGCGGCCCGAATCGGTCGCCGAGACGCCCCATCAGCGGCTGGCCGGCGGCGGATGCCAGATAGAACGCCGTGATCACCCAGGTCGCCTCGGCGATGCCGAGCGTGAACGTCTTCTGCAGGTCGAAGAGCGCGACGGCGATCATCGACGAGTTCAGCGGATTGAGCAGCGTCCCGAGACTGATGCTGCCGACCGCCCACGTCGCACGACGCTTGCTCTGAAGCGGTGTCGACTCGTCGTCACCCGCACCGCCAGCCATGTCCTCGATCGTATGCGGCCGGCCAACCCCCTGGCGTCGCCCCGGCACTGTATTGCCGCGCCACCCTCGTATTCACGTGAATTCGATGCCCGCTCGGCAAGACAGTGCCGGGGCGACGCAAGGGCGGGACGACATCGCTGCCCGCGGCGCGGGGCGGTCAAGCGAGGGAGAAGCCGCCATCGCTCGTGATGACCTGGCCGACGATCCAGGCCCCGGCGTCCGTGGCGAGCCAACCGATCAGCTCTGCGGGGTCCTCCGGGCGCCCGAAGCGGCCGAACGGCGTCGCGGCGACCACCTCGGTCAGCTCTTCGAGCGGACGTTCCGTGGTCTCGGCATCCAGGTAGCCGGTGTTCACCGGACCTGGGTTGATCGTGTTCAGCACGATGCCCGACTCGAGCAACTCTGCGGCAACCGTCGCGGTGACGCCCGCCAGCGCCGCCTTGCTCGTCGCGTAGGCGACCTCGCCGCGCATGGGGCCGTGGATCTGGCCGGACGTCATCCAGAACACCCGGCCGACCGGCGCTGCGAACGGCGTGCGCTCGACCCGTTCACCGGGCCGACGCGGTTCCGTGGCGGTGACGCCCCCCTTGCGCCGCGCGAACTCCGCGGTCAGCAGCAGAGTGGACCGGGTGTTCGTGCTCCAGAATGCGTCGAGGCGCTCCGGGGTCATGTCGAGGATGCCGCCATCGTCACCGCTCTTCGCGTGATTGCAGACCAGAATGTCCAAGCTCCCGGTGAGCGCGTTCGCCGCGTCGAGCAGGGTGGCGATCGAGGCATCCTGCATCAGGTCGGCCCCGAGGTCGCCCATCACCGCCTGCGGCGCGA
The DNA here is from genome assembly GCF_022761015.1 of Humibacter sp. RRB41. GTDB lineage: Bacteria > Actinomycetota > Actinomycetes > Actinomycetales > Microbacteriaceae > Humibacter. The sequence goes on along the minus strand of NZ_JAKWJQ010000001.1, from coordinate 24,606 downwards.
GCGCAGAACGGATGCCGTCACGCACGGCATCCAGATCGTCCCCGCCCCACGGCAGGTCGAGGTCGTGCGGGCGGTAATGGTGGATGAAGACGCTCGCGCCGAGCGTCGCGAGCTTGCGGGCGACGGCGTAGCCGATGCCGCGTCGCCGCGAGACCCCGGTCACGAGCGCGGTCTTGCCGAGAAGGGGGAGGGCGTTGTTCTGCATGGTCCGATTCTCGAGCTCTACAACACGCGGCGCCACAATTCAGGACAGGTGGCCGGCCGACCACATATCCCGCACGAGTGCCCGTATGTCCTGAATTGTGGTGGTGGGTGGGAACGGTCGTGGGCCGAAGGCGTGGGTCAGTGCCGGGGCCGGGGCCGGGGGCCAGGGGCCAGGGCTCGGGGCTCACGGTTCGCTCAGCGCCATCCCGCTAGCCTTGACGGGTGAACGACGTGCTGCACCCGACTGTTCGCCCCCGCCGCCTCCGCACCACGCCGGCCATGCGCCGGCTCACCGCGGAGACCCGGCTGCACCCTGCGGAGCTGATCCTCCCCGTGTTCGTGCGCGAGGGCATCGACGAACCCCGCCCCATTGCGTCCATGCCGGGTGTCGTGCAGCACACGGTAGACAGTCTGAAGGCGGCCGCGAACGAGGCGGCCGAGGCCGGTATCGGCGGGCTGATGCTGTTCGGCGTGCCCGAGGTTCGGGATGCCGTCGGCAGCGGCGCCACCGACCCGAACGGCATCCTGAACGTCGCAACCAGGGCGGTGGCGGCCGAGGTCGGCGACGCGCTCGTGGTGCAGACCGACCTCTGCCTCGACGAATTCACCGACCACGGCCACTGCGGGGTACTGGATGCCGCCGGCGCCGTCGACAACGACGCCACCCTCGAGCGCTACCGCGACATGGCGCTCGCTCAGGCCGATGCCGGATCGCGCATTCTCGGCCTCAGCGGCATGATGGACGGCCAGGTCGCCGCGGTGCGCGACGCGCTCGATTCCGAGGGCTTCACCGACACGGCCGTACTTGCATACGCGGCGAAGTATGCGTCGAGTTTCTACGGTCCGTTCCGTGAGGCGGTGGACTCGCAGCTTCAGGGCGATCGCCGAAGCTACCAGCAGGATCCGGCGAACCGACGCGAGGGCCTGCGCGAGGCGCGGCTCGATCTCGACGAGGGCGCGGACATCCTGATGGTGAAGCCGGCGCTCTCGTACCTCGATGTGCTGAGCGACGTCGCCGCGATCAGTGATATTCCCGTATGGGCATATCAGGTCAGTGGCGAGTATTCGATGGTCGAAGCGGCTGCGGCGAACGGTTGGATCGATCGCGAGCGGGCCGTGCTCGAGACGCTCACGAGCATCCGTCGGGCGGGCGCCGACGCCGTGCTCACCTACTGGGCGGTCGAAGTTGCTGGATGGTTGAAATGACGAACCCCGAGACCCCTGAGCGAACCCCGCGGGTCGAAGGGTCCGCGCCGGCGATGACGAACGCCGCCGCCTTCGAGCAGGCGCGCCAGGTCATCCCTGGCGGAGTGAACTCGCCCGTACGCGCGTTCCGCTCGGTGGGCGGCACCCCGAGGTTCCTCGTGTCGGCACGCGGACCGTACGTGACTGATGTCGAGGGCCGCGAATACGTCGACCTCGTCGCATCGTGGGGTCCCGCGATCCTGGGGCACGCGCATCCCGAGGTCGTCGCCGCCGTGCATGATGCCGCCTCTCGCGGCCTGAGCTTCGGTGCGTCGACTCCGGCCGAGACGGAGCTCGCCGAGCTCGTCATCGACCGCCTCAGCGTGACGCCAGGCTCGCATCACCTCAACGGCAAGTCACTCGTGACGACGAAACTCATCGATGAACTCCGCCTGGTCTCCACCGGCACCGAGGCGACGATGACGGCGATCCGTCTCGCTAGAGGGTTCACCGGTCGCGATCTGATCGTGAAGTTCTCCGGGCTCTACCACGGACATTCCGACGGCCTGCTCGCCGACGCGGGCAGCGGTCTCGCGACCCTGGCACTGCCTGCTTCGGCGGGTGTCCCCGCGGCGATCGCCGGCCAGACAATCGTCATCCCCTACAACGATCGGGACGCCGTGCGCGCGGTCTTCGCCGAGCACGGCGACCGCATCGCGGCGATCATCACCGAGGCGGCCCCCGCGAACATGGGCGTCGTCACTCCGAGGCCCGGCTTCAACGCATTCCTCGCCGACACCGCGCACGACAACGGAGCACTGCTGATCCTCGACGAGGTACTGACGGGATTCCGCGTTTCGGCCGCGGGGTTCTGGGCGCAGGATGCCTTCGCCATCCGCGAGGAGGACGACGGCTCCCTCCACCTCATCTCGCCCACCTACCTGCCCGACCTCGTCACCTTCGGCAAGGTCATCGGCGGCGGGATGCCCCTGGCGGCCCTCGGCGGACGCCGCGAGATCATGGAGCGGCTCGCCCCGGTCGGTCCGGTCTATCAGGCGGGGACGCTGTCGGGCAATCCGGTCGCGGTGGCCGCGGGCCTGGCGACGCTGCGCTTGGCGGATGGAAATGTCTACGGTCGGCTGAACGACGTCGCCGAGGTGATCTCCGACGCCGTCGATGACGCCCTGACGGCAGCCGGCGTTCCGCATTTCATCTCCCGCGCCGGCAATCTGTTCAGCATCCAGTTCTGCGAGACGCCGGCCCTCGACTACGCCGCCGTCCTGGCACAGGACGCCTTCCGCTACGGCCCCTTCTTCCACGCCATGCTCGACGCAGGCGTTTCGCTGCCGCCGAGCGTCTTCGAGGCCTGGTTCGTCACGGCCGCCCACGACGAGGATGCAGTCTCGCGCGTTCTCGATGCGTTGCCCGCGGCGGCCCGCGCGGCAGCATCCGTGTCGCCCGTCTAGATTCTGCTTGTTCACCAGGTCGTGCCGGCGCTAATGTGAGCCTGCCCTCAAGCACAGTGCCGATGCCACGACCCGAGCAATGGGGTGCTCGAGGAGTTCGGCGGGCACCCGATCGCCGCGTCGGAGCGGAGCGTTGAGCCTCCTCCTCGATCCAGACTGGATGCCGTTGTCCCGCCACCGATTGCTCACCATCGCGACCCTGTCCACCATCGCCGTCATCGGCTGTTCGCTCGCCCTCGGCGCCGCACCGGCGAGTGCCGAAGCGGCGGGTGCGTGGAGCACGTCGCCCGCACAACTCTTCGTCGGCGAGACCGTCGATGCACAGATCGAGTTCGACATTCCGTCGGACGCCGCCCCCGAAGAGCTGCCGACCTCGATCTCGTTCGCCGCCGTGTCTGACGCGGATCCGTCCGCGACGGCCGTCGCGTTCGACATCGCGTCGACCACGCCGAACCTGTCCGGGTGCACCATCGACGCGGGCGGCTCGGCCGGCTCGTGCCAGTGGGATGGTGCGGCCCCTGGAGACTCCGCCGTGATCACGGTGCACGAGACGGGGGTCAGCGGACCGTTCGGTGTGCAGCATCTCACGTTCTCGCAGACGCTGGCAGATGGAACGGGCGGAGCGGCCGGGTTCCAAGACATGACGGTGATCCCCAACCCCTTGTCGGAGAGTGTGTCGCTGTCAGCGGACACGGTGGCAGTCGGCGGGACCGCGACGCTGTCCGCGACCTTCGTTCTCGCGGCCGGAACGCCGGCAGAATACCTTCCCTCGTACGTCGGCCTTTATGCGCGCCAGGACCCGAATGCCGGTCTCGGCGCGCTGCGGTTCACGATCCAGTCCTTCGCAGGAGCATCGTCGTGCCAAGTGGAGCCGGGCGGGCGTGGTTTCGAATGCGCACTGAGCGATCCCGCTCCGGGCGACACGATCACGGTCACGGCTGTCGTGACGGCGACCACTGCCCCCGCCGGAGACAACCCGGCGCCAAGCCCCCTTGGACCCCAGTACCTGTTCTTCAGCTATGGCGGACCGAATCTCATCGGCCGCAACGACAAGTCCGACCAGGTGATCGACGCGGTGGCCGGATCGGGCACGACGCCCACTGATCCAGCATCTCCCGTCGCTGGAACGACGCTCGTCGCAGGGTCGTCGGCGTCCGATCCTCGGGATGCTGCGGCCCTTGCCGACACGGGCTCGGACACAGCGCCTGGGCTCGCCGTGGCGGCCTTGTTCGTCTTCGGCGGCGCTGCGGCGCTCGTCGTCACGGCCCGCAGAAGAAGGCACGCCCGCAGCTGACGTGCATCCCTGGCCGCTCGCCGTGCGCAGCCGCACCGCGAGCGCCCCGCCCGCCCTCACCCACCACCCACTCGCTCGCTCACCCGCTCACTCACCCGCTCACTCACTCGCTCATCCATTCACCACAGCGAGAAGGCGTTTCAACTGCAGAAATGGTCCTTCCCAGCGAGCGGAGTAGCCATTTCTGCAGTTGAAACGACTTTTCGCGAGGAGAAAGTGCGGGGCATCGAGGAGATAGTGCGGAGCGGCGAGGGAAGATGCGAAGCGCGGCGGCGACGGCGGGGCCGTCGGGCGGGATGACGCGGGGCGCCTAGGAGACGGCATGACGCGCGGTCGAGACGGCGTGACGCGCGGCTGAGACGGCGTGACGCGCGGCTGAGATGACGTGACGCGCGGCTGAGACGGCATGACGCGCGGCTGAGACGGGGCGCCGGGCGAGACGACGAAGGGCCGCCCGCTCGCGCGGACGACCCTCGTCGTGGTGCTGTGGTGCTGTGCCTTACTTCGCGCCTGCCTTGGCCAGGGCCTCGAGGGTCGGGTTGTTGGCGTATGCCTCGACCGCGTTGTCCTTGGTGACCAGGATCGGCGTCAGGGCCTTGTAGGGAACGGTGATCTTGCCGTTGCCCGCGTTGGTCTTGTCGTTGTAGTCGACACCGGAGGGCTTGGACTTGCCCTTCGAGAGGTCGGTGATCAGGCTGACTGCGCCCTGCGCCTCTTCATCCGTGTTCTTGTAGATGGTCGAGTACTGGGTTCCTGCCATGATCAGCGGGATCGAAGCGGTCTCGGAGTCCTGACCGGTGACGATCGGAACGGAGAGACCCGCCGACTGCACGGCCGTGATGATCGAGCGGCCCAGCGTGTCGTTCGGGGAGAGCACTCCGTCGAGCTTGGTGCCGTTGGAGTACGTCTTCGTGAGGATGTTCGACATGCGGGTCTGGGAGTTCTTCGGGTCCCAGTTGTCCGTCTGCGTCTGCTGGAAGGATGTCTGACCAGACGGAACCTTGAGCTCGCCCTTCTTGATCAGCGGGTTGAGAACGCTCATCGCACCGTTGTAGAACACCGTCGCGTTCGCGTCGGTGTTTGCACCGGCGAAGATCTCGATGTTGTACGGGCCGGTGGACTTCTTGGCCTTCATGCCGTCCACCAGGGCCTGCGCCTGCAGCTGGCCGACCTTGTAGTTGTTGAACGCGACGTAGTAGTCAACGTTCTTCGTGTTCAGAATGTTGCGGTCCCACGCGATGACCGTGATGCCGGCCTTCTTGGCCTGTGCGACCTGCGTGTTGAGCTGCGAGCCGTCCTGTGCCGCGATCACGATGACCTTGTCACCCTTGGTGATCATCGACTGGATCTCGTTCTGCTGGTCCGCCACCGTGTTGGTCGCCGCCGCGTACTGCACGTCGGCCTTGAACCCGGCCTTCGAGAGAGCGTCCTGGAACGACGCCTTGGCGAGCACCCAGTTCTGCGAGGTCTTGGCGGGAAGCGCGACGCCGATGGTGTCGCCCTTCTTCACGGTGGTGTCGGAACTGCTGGTGTCGGCGCGCGACGAGCATCCCGTCAGCGCCACACCGGCAAGGGCAACGGCGGTGAGGCCGATGAGCAATTTCTTGCGCATGGATCTTCCTTCTTGTTGTGGATTGCAGGGCGATCCGACAATGGATCGCGCCTTTTTACCGAAGCTGGCCCGGATGGTGCGCCGGAACAGCAGGATCAGGACAGCCGAATCAGGACAGCGGGACCTTGTCGACCTTCTCGGCGGCAGGCTGCTCGGGATTCTGGGGCTGCGCCTCGAGCGTCTCCTCTGTCACCGTCGACGACTTCTTGCGGCTGAAGCCGCGCAGTAGCAGCCCGGTGATGGAGGGTCGGCCCTGGGTCTTGTTGTAGACGTCGAAACCCACGGCGAGGAGCAGGACGAGGCCGCGGATGACCGATACCCACGAGCTGTCGAGGCCGAGCAGCGACAGTCCATTGGCGAGGAACGCCATCACGAACGCACCGATGATCGATCCGGCGACGGTTCCGATCCCGCCGAAGATCGCGGCGCCACCGACGAAGACCGCAGCAATGGCATCCAGCTCCCATCCGGTGCCGTCGAATGGACCGGATGCCTGTGCGTTGCCGATGAAGACCATGCCGGCCACGGCGGCGAGCACGGACATGTTCATCATGAGCAAGAAGTTGACGCGACGGGACTTCACGCCGGAGAGCACGGCGGCGCTCGAGTTTCCGCCGATCGCGTAGATGTGACGGCCGAAGACGGTGCTGCTGGTGATGAAGCTGTAGAGCAGGATCAGGACGCCGGCGATGATGCCGACGACAGGGAAGCTGGTGCCGACACGACCGGTGGCGAACAGGTAGGTGGCGAACACCGTGATGCCGCAGAGCACGACCAGCTTGACGACGCTGACCCAGACAGGCTGGGATGTCGCGCCCATCGCAACGCGCTTGCGGCGGTCGTGGAGTTCCTTCCAGATCAGCGCGACCACGACGATGAGGCCGAGGATGAGCGTGGGATTGCTGAAGCCGAAGTCCGGTCCGAAGTCGGGCAGGAAGCCGTTGCCGATCCAGTTGTACGAGGCGGGCGTCGGAACGGCGGTCGAGTTTCCGACGACCTGGTTGAGGCCACGGAAGATCAGCTGGCCGGCCAGCGTGACGATGAACGCGGGCACCCGCACGAATGCGACCCAGAAGCCCTGCCATGCGCCGACGACGGCTCCCGTCACCAGGCCGAGCAGCATGGCGACGCCCGCTGGCAGGTGCCAGATGGCCATCGACTGTGCGACGACGACGCCGACGAATGCGGCCACGGACCCCACCGACAGGTCGATGTGGCCGGCGATGATGAGCATGACCATGCCGATCGCGAGGATCAGGATGTAGCTGTACTGCTGCACCATGTTGATCACGTTCGTGGGGTCCAGGGTGTAGCCGCCGGTCATGATCTCGAACACGACGATGATCGCGACGAGCGCGATGATCATGCTGTACTGGCTGATGCCACGGCCCCCCGTGAGGGTGCGCATGGTGTTGGAGAACTTGCTCATTCCGCGGGTCCGGTCTTTCGTGTGGAGGTCATGCTGACCATGAGGGATTCGGGGTTGGCCTCTTCGGCGGAGAGCACGTTCGTGATCTGTCCCTCGAAGATCGTGTAGATGCGGTCCGACATGCCGAGCAGTTCCGGCAGCTCGGAGGAGATCAGAACGATGCCCTTACCCTGGGCGGCCAGCTGGTTGATGATGTTGTAGATCTCGAACTTGGCGCCGACATCGATGCCCCGCGTCGGCTCGTCGAGAATGAGGATGTCCGGGTCCGAGAACATCCACTTGGCCAGCACGACCTTCTGCTGGTTTCCGCCGGAGAGCTTGCCGACGCTCTCTTCGACCGAGTTCGCCTTGGTGCGAAGCAGCTTGCGATACTCCTCGGCGACCTCGTACTCCTTGAGCCCATTGACGACGCCCCCGCGCGAGATCTTGTCGAGCCGTGCCGAGACGGTGGCGCGCTTGATCGAGTCGAGAAGGTTCAGCCCGAGCGTCTTGCGGTCCTCGCTCACGTAGCCGAGGCCGTGGTGGATCGCGTCGTGCACGTTGGCGAGCTTGATCTCCTCGCCGTCCTTGACGATCTCGCCGCTGAGGTAGGTGCCGTAGCTGCGTCCGAACACGCTCATCGCAAGCTCGGTGCGCCCTGCGCCCATCAGGCCGGCGAACCCGACGATCTCACCGCGTCGTACGAAGAAGTTCTCGTCCTTGCACACGAGACGATCGGGATCGACGGGATGCTGAACGGTCCAGCCCCGCACCTCGAAGAACGTCTCGCCGATGTTCGGCGTGCGCTCCGGGAAGCGACTCTCGAGCGAACGGCCGACCATGCCGCGGATGATGCGGTCCTCATCGACGCCGCCCGCCGCGACATCCAGTGTCTCGACCGTCTTGCCGTCACGGATGATCGTGATCGAGTCGGCGATGCGCTCGATCTCGTTGAGCTTGTGGCTGATCATGATCGACGTCATGCCGGAGTCCCTGAACCCGCCGATCAGGTCGAGCAGGTGCTGCGACTCCGCCTCGTTGAGTGCGGCGGTCGGCTCATCGAGGATGAGCAGCTTGACGTCTTTGTGCAGGGCCTTCGCGATCTCCACGAGTTGCTGCTTGCCGACGCCGAGCGTCTTGATCTTGGTGTCGGGGTCCTCGTCGAGTCCGACCAGGTGCAGCAGTTCTCGCGCGCGCTTCTGGGCGCCGACCCAGTTGATCACGCCGAATCTGCCCGGCTCGTTGCCGAGGAACAGGTTCTCGGTGATCGACAGCTCGGGAATGAGCGCGAGCTCCTGGTGGATGATCGCGATGCCCGCGTTCTCGCTCTGCTTGATGTCGGAGAAGCGAACCTCCTCGCCCTCGAAGACGATGTCGCCGTCGTAGGTGCCGTACGGGTAGACGCCGGACAACACCTTCATCAGGGTCGACTTGCCGGCGCCGTTCTCACCGCAGATCGCGTGGACCTCGCCGCGTCGGACCGTCATCGAGACCTCGGAGAGCGCAACGACACCGGGGAAGCGCTTCGTGATTCCGCGCATTTCCAGAATGGGGGCGTTCGCCACGGATGATCCTCTCGCTTGCGGGGCGGGGCATCCGTTGCAAGCCGGGCAAGAAGCCCTGGTCAAGGTGCGTGACGACGCCATCGTCCCGTGGTGCTGCGGTCATCGAGGGACCGCTCTTCGCTGTCTCAGGTGCGACAGCGGAAGAAACGCTAACACACTGCGTTCATCTTCTGAACACAAACCACAAGTGAGCAGGCGGGCATGGTCAGGCGTCCTGAACTCAAGGAGGCCATAGCCCAGTGATTTACTGGGCTAGGCCCGTCCGTGGCTGGTTCTGGACCGTCTGGAAAGTGAATCCGCGATGACGGCGAGCAGCAGAACGGCGCCCGTGATCATGTAGCGAACGGATGCGTCGAGGTTGAGCAGAGTGAGCCCGCTCGAGATCGCCGAGATCACCAGAACGCCGAGCACGGCGGACCAGGCGTTTCCGCGGCCGCCGAACAGGCTCGTTCCGCCGATGATCGCGGCGGCGATGGCGTTGAGATTCGTGTCTGCCGTGCCGGTCAGCGTGGTCGCCGATCCCAGTCGTGCCGCGGAAAGCACGCCTCCGAGCGCCGCGAACGCCGAGCAGATCACGAAGGCCGTCACAAGGGTGCGAGTGACGCGGATGCCCGCCCGCCGCGCCGCCTCGACGTTGCCGCCGACCGCGTAGATCGACCGCCCCCACCGGGTGCGTCGGAGCAGGTACGACATGATGACGACGAGCAGCACGAACAGCACCGGCATCACGGCGGTGCCGCGATCGAGCGACAGGTACCAAACCGCGATGCTGAGCAGCACGAGCAGCGAGGCGGCCTTCACAATCGTGATCGAAATGTGAGAAAGCGGAAGGTCCGCCCTTGCTCGTCGGCGCCGCCTAGCGAGCCCTTCGACGAGCATCCCGATGGCGGCGATCCCGACGATCAGATAAGCGGCCCACGGCGGCAGAAACCAGGTGTTGGCGAACTGCACGAGCGGGTTCGAGAACGGGATGTTGATCGAGCCCGTCGGTCCGAGCAAGGCGAGTTGAAGGCCGAGGAATCCCAGCAGGCCGGCGAGCGTGATCAGAAAGCTCGGCACACCGAACCGGCTGAGCAGAAAGCCGTAGAACGCGCCGATCAGGGCACCGGCGGCGATCGCGGCGACGATGCCGACGAGCATCGGCCACTGCAGCCGCATGGCGCACACGCCGACGATCGCGCTCGCAAGGCCACTGACCGACCCGACCGACAGGTCGATCTGCGCGGCGAGCAGTACCACCACCGTGCCGAGGGCGATCACGCCGAGCGGCGCCGCCTGCAGCGTGAGGTTCACCAGGTTGCCGGGCGCGAGGAACCGCGGATTCAGCGCCTGGAACAGCACCGCGATGATGACGAGGCCGACCACGACGGGCAGCGATCCGAGATCGCCTCCGCGCAGCTTCGACGTGAACCCGGCGACGGCGTCGCCGATGGTGCCCGTGTCGTCGGGAGCGCTCACTTCGCACCCCCGCTGTCCGGCTTGCGATCGCCGAGGTTCATGGCTCCTGTGATCGACGCGATGATGTCTTCATAACTCATCTCCGGTGCGCGGAATCGGCCGTTCACGCGCCCGAGGCGCAGCACGATCACCCGGTCGGCCACGGCCTGAACGTCGGCCATGTTGTGGCTGATGAGCACCACGCAGAGGCCTCGATCGCGCAGCAGCTCGATGAGGTTGAGCACCTCGGCCGTCTGGGCGATGCCGAGCGCCGCCGTCGGCTCGTCGAGCATCACCACGCTCGGTTCGCCGACCAGCGACCTGGCGATCGCCACGGTCTGCCGCTGTCCGCCGGAAAGCGTTGCGACCGCAACCCGAACCGAGGGGACGCGCGCGCCGAGCTGCCTGAGCAGCTCCCACGAGCGCTGCTCCATCGCCTCCTCGTCGAGAGGTCCGTGCCCGAGCTCGCGCCCGAGGAACAGGTTCGCGACGACGTCGAGGTTGTCGCAGAGCGCGAGGTCTTGGAACACGGTGGCGATGCCGAGATCTTGGGAGCCGGCGGGGGACGGGATCGAGACATTCTCGCCATCGAAGGCGATCGTGCCCGAGTCCTGCGGATGCACGCCGGCAAGAATCTTCACGAGCGTGGACTTGCCCGCACCGTTGTCGCCGACGAGAGCGACGACCTCGCCGCGATACAGGTCGAGGTCCACGCCGCGCAGAGCCTGGATGTGCCCGAAGGACTTGCTGATGCCGCGCATGCTGATCACCGGGTCGAGCAACTCGTCCCTCGCGGAACTCACGTCGTAGGCGGTCATGTGATGCCGTGCTCCTTGCAGTAGACCGCGTACGCGGGAGTGCAGATCTGCGCGACGGTGTGGAAGCCGCTGTCGATGACGACCCTCTTCACGTTGTCGAGTGTGACGGTGACGGGCGTGAGGGTGGTGGTCGGCACGTCGTGATCGCCGACCTTCGTCGTGCTCGTGCCCTTCGGATGTCCGCCTCGCACGAGAGTGAGCGCGGCATCTGCAGCGAGCTGAGCCTGCTTGCGGATCGGCTTGTAGACGGTCATGTACTGGGTGCCGGCGAGAATGCGCTGCACTGCGGCCACTTCGGCGTCCTGCCCTGTGGTCGGTGGAACGGGGTCCACGCCTGCGGCCTGCAGCGCGGCGATCGCACCCTGCGCGAGGCCGTCGTTGGCGGCGTAGACACCGGCGATGCGGCTGCCGAACTGCGTGATCTGGCCGGCCACCCAGGTCTGCGCTTCGGAGCCGGCCCAGTCCGGTGTGTCGTACTCGGCGAGCACGGTGAAGCCGGAGTGATCGAGCACCTCGTGTGCCGCCTTCTTGTAGAGGATCGCGTTGTTGTCGGTTGGCGAGCCGTTGACCATCAGGATGCCCGAGCCTGCCGGCTTGCCCAGCTGGTGCAGCCGATCCACCAGCGCCTGTGCTTGCAGCTGGCCGACCTTGTGGTTGTCCGCCGACACGAAGTACGCCACGTCGGGGCTGTCGATGATGCGGTCGTAGGCGATGACCGGCACGCCTTTGGCGGCCGCCTCGTTGACGATGGATGCCGCTGCCTCGCCGTCGACGGCGTCCAGCACGAGGACCGCGACGCCCTGGGCGAGCATGGACTCCGCCTGAGTCTGCTGCCGTGCGGCATCGGCCGAGGCGTTCTGGTAGGCGACGGTGCAGCCGGGGCAGCGCTGGGCGATGCGGGCCTCGAACGAAGGCCTGTCGGCCGACTCGTACCTGGTGTTGGTGGAATCGGGCAGCAGCAGGCCGATGGTGGCGTGTGCAGGATCCACCGTCGCGTGCGATGAGTCCCCGGGTGCGACGGCATTGGTGCAGCCGGCGACGGCGAGAAGACAGGCGACGGCGGCGAGCACGGAACCCGCGCGGAGCAGCCTCATTCCCGGTGTTCCTCCGCTGCGATCTGGGTAGTGGCGATCTGTGTTGTAGCGATCTGTGACGTTGCGATCTGGGTCTCGTCGGCGTTGAGGGAGACCCGGTCGACGGCCATCGCCATGGCGCCCATGGCCGAGGCGTTCTGTCCCAGCTGGCTCTGAACGATCTCGGGGGCGAACCGGGTGCCCGCCAGTACGGCGCGCTCGACCTCGCGGCGCATCGGGCCGAGCAGTAGCTCACCGGCGCGGCCGAGCTCCCCGCCGATGACGATTCGCTCGGGGTCGAGCAGGTTGGACAGGTTCGCGGTGGCCACGCCGATCGCGGTGCCGGCGTCGGCGATCGCGCGAATGGCATCCGAGTCGCCCGCCATGGCGCGAACGATCACGTCCTGGAGCTTGAGCCCGCGGTTGCCCGTCTGCAGCTTCTGGATCAGGGCGTTGCCGCCGGCGATCGCCTGCACGCATCCGCGGTTGCCGCACTCGCACGGTGGACCGTCTTCTTGGATGACCGTGTGCCCGAGCTCGCCAGCCATGCCGCCGTGACCCGAGTACACGCGGCCGCCGAGCACGAGGCCGGCGCCGATCCGGTCGCCGACGTCGACATACACCACGTCGTTCTTGCCGCGGGCAGCACCCATGCGCAACTCGCCGAGGGCGGCGGCATTGGCATCCGTGTCGACGAAGACCGGACGCTTGAGCGAGCGCTGCAGCACGTCGGCGACTTCGACGCCGTCCCAACCGCGCAGGATGCCGCGCCTCGCGACCGTACCGGTGCGCTGGTCGACCGGCGCGGGAAGCGCGACTCCGACCGCCAGCAGGTCGAGCATGCCCGCTCCGGCCGACTCGAGCATGTCGGCGAGCAGCAGAGTGAGGCGATCGAGCTCGCTGTCGGCCCTGTGGTCCTTGGCGAGCGGCATGTGCGTCTCGGCGACGACGGTGTAGCTCGCATCGGAGACGGCGATGCGCAGGTGCCTGGTGGAGTAGTGCACACCGGCGACGAGGCCCAGCGCGTGGGCGAGCGTGACGTTCTGCGCGCGTCTGCCGCTTCGAGTGCCGGGAGCGGTCGTGAGAACGCCGGCTCCGGAGAGCTCCTTGACGATGTTGGACACGGTCGCGGGCGAGAGACCGGTGAGTCCCGCGAGTTCGATCTGGCTCAGCCCGCCGTACTTCTTGACGGCATCGACGATTCGGCCACGATTGGCTTCACGAAGTGAAGTCTGCGACCCCGGCGTCCGACGGTGGGCTTCCACGGGACCACGATACGGTATGCGCGCTATCAGGCCGCAGATAATCGCAATCCCCGCCGACGAGGTGCGTCGCCTTTCAGTTCGGTAACGTCTGGCGCTCTCGCGGTCGCATGCCGGAACCCGTTCACGGTCACCCGGCAGACTAGTGACATGGCCGACTTCCACGTGTACCGCGATCGCCTCGAGATCCGACTCACCCGTGCGGAGAAGCTGCTGGCCCTGCGGCGCGATGACATCGTGGTTCCGCGCGAGAGCATCCGATCGGTCGCCATCACAGCCGACCCGTGGATCTGGATCCGCGGCGTTCGCGCGCCGGGCAACAGCGTTCCGCTGACGCTCGCGGTCGGAACGTGGAAGTTCCACGGCGGCAAGGACTTCCTCGTGCTCAAGGGAAAGCAGCGATCGGCCGTTGTGATCGACATCGATCAGCCGGACAGGCGCGATGAGGCCTACGAGGTAGATGAGAACGCCGAGACGGGCGAGCCCGCGCAGATCGCCGAGGGATTCTCGCGCGTCATCGTGTCGACGCAGCACGCGGCGAAGCTCGTCGAGGCGCTGCGCGACATCCGTCCCGGTTCGGAGGATGGTCCCGTCGACGAAGTGATCGGCTAGCGATGGCCCAGCCGCGATCGAGCGGCACGCGCCGTCGCACGCGTGCTCGCGCCACGGAACCGACTACGGAGCCCACGAGTGTCGACGTCGACTGCTGCATCGTCGGGGGCGGCCCCGCCGGCATCATGCTCGGGATGCTCTTGGCCAGGGCGGGCGTGCACGTCGCCGTCCTCGAGAGGCACGGCGATTTCTTGCGCGACTTCCGCGGCGACACGATCCACCCTTCGACCCTGCAGGTGCTCGACGAACTCGGCCTGCGTGATGCGTTTCTGACGCTGCCGCACACCGAGGTGTCGACGCTCGACGCGGTCGTCGACGGCACCCGCATCACGCCGGTGGACTTCGACAGCCTGCGCGGTCGCAACGACTTCTTGGTGCTGATGCCGCAGTGGGACTTTCTCGACTTCCTCGTCGAGCACGCGGCGGCGTATCCAGGCTTTCACCTCTTCATGAACACGGATGCCACCGAACTCGTCACCGACGGTGACCGGCCGGGAGCGCCGGGCGGCGGGCGCGTGGTCGGCGTGCGCGCCACCGGACCGGACGGACCCGTCGAGGTGCGGGCGGCGCTCACGGTCGCTGCCGACGGGAGGGACTCGGTGCTGCGGCAGGCATCCGGCCTGCCGTCGACCGATTTCGGTGCACCCATCGACGTCGTCTGGTTCCGCCTGCCGTACCCCGAGAATCGTCCGCCGGACACGCTCGGGTACATCGACGAGCACCGGCTCGTTCTGACGATTCCGCGCGAAGGCTACTACCAGGTGGGGCTCGTGATCCCGAAGGGCGGATTCGACTCGATGCGCAAGCAGGGACTCGAGTCGGTGCGCGAGGCGATTACGCAGACGGCGCCGTTCCTCGAACCGGTCGTCGGCGAACTGGACTCGTTCAAGCAGCTCAAGCTGCTCTCCGTGCAGATCAACCGCCTCGAGACGTGGTGGCGTTCCGGCCTGCTGTGCATCGGGGACGCCGCTCACGCGATGTCGCCGGCGTTCGGCGTGGGGGTGAACTTCGCTGTGCAGGACGCCGTCGCCTCGGCGAACAAGCTCGCGCCGCTCCTGCGCGGGGCCGGGTCGGTTGTCGGGGCACGGGCATCCGAGCTGGATCGGGCCTGCGCCGCGATCCAGCGCAGACGGATGCCGCCGGTGCGCGCCATGCAGGCGGTTCAGCTCGCCGCGCACCACGTGATCAATGGTGCGGGAGTCGCTGTGCTGCCGAACCCGCTGTCCGGGCCGCGGCGCATCGTGCTGTCGGCGGTGATGCCGCTCGTGCAGCGCGTGGCGGCACGTGTGATCGGTCGCGGATTCCGCCCGGAGCACGTCGCGCCGCAGGTCAGAGGCGCGACGAAGCATCCGCTGAGCTGAACGGCGCCGGCGCCGCACGGGCGGTGAACTCAGAGCGGCTGGCTGAGGAAGATCAGCACGATCCCGATGAGCGGCAGGATGCCCTGAATCAGCGCCGCGCGAATGTACCGCGCGCCCGTCGTCACGAGCACGACTGCCGCCAGCACCATGCAGCCGAGCGTGAAGAACACGAGCGTGAGGCCGATCTCGTGTTCACCGACGCCGTAGACGATGATGCCGACGAAGGCGCCGATCGCCAGAAACAGGTTGTAGAACCCCTGGTTGTAGGCCATCGGCCGGGTGATGTCTGCGGATTGCTGGTCGGCGACGGCGAACCGTTTCCAGATGGCGGGCCGCGACCAGAGCACGCTCTCGAACACGAAGATCACCACGTGCAGCACCGCAGCGAGGGCAACGAACAGTGTCGCGATCACGATCATGGCGCAAGCCTATGGCCAGACCGGCGGCGGGAACGGGTGTCAGCGCCGAACCTCGACGACGGTGCGCCCGCGGATCTGACCGGCGAGGATGCGGTCGGCTGCGCCAACGGCATCCGCGAGGCCGATCGTCGCGGTCATCGCGTCGAGCAGGCGCACGTCGAGGTCGCTCGCGAGCCGGCGCCATGCCTCTTCGCGCAACGCCCTCGGCGCCTCGACCGAATTGATGCCGGCCAGCGTCACGCCGCGCAGGATGAACGGCATCACCGTCGCCGGCAGATCGGCGCCCCCTGCCAGGCCGCAGGACGCGACGGTTCCGCCATATGACGTCTGCGCGAGCACGTTGGCGAGGGTCGCGCTTCCGACCGAGTCGACGGCGCCTGCCCAGCGGGCCTTCTGCAGCGGGCGGCCGGGCCGTGCGAAGTCCGCGCGGTTCACGATGGCGGATGCCCCGAGCTCGCGCAGGTAGTCCGCTTCCGTCTCGCCGCGGCCCGTGGATGCCGTCACCGAGTACCCGAGCTGCGCGAGCACCGCGATCGCCACCGACCCGACCCCGCCGGCGGCCCCGGTGACGAGCACCTCGCCGGACTGTGGGGTGACGCCGCCGCGCTCGAGCGCCAGCACGGCGAGCATGGCCGTGAATCCTGCGGTGCCGATGGCGGCGGCGTGCGCCGATGTGAAGGCATCCGGAACCCGCACGAGTGCCTCGGCTCGCACCGCGGCGAGCTCGGCCAGCCCGCCGTTCTTCGTCTCGCCGATGCCGTCGCCGTTCAGCACGACGTGATCCCCGGGTGCGAACCGCGGATCGGCGGATGACCGCACCCGCCCGACCAGGTCGATGCCCGGAATGAGAGGCGAGCTTCGCAGAACTCCCGGGCGGCCGGCGAGCGCGAGACCGTCTTTGTAGTTGAGCGCGGAGTAGTCGACGTCGACGGTGACCTCGGCGGGATCGAGGTAGTCGTCGTCGAGAGTGCGCAGAGCGACGGAGTGCTCGGTGACGGCTCCGTCTTCGAGTCTTTGGTCGACGATGAGCGCGCGAAACGACATGGCGTCAGCCTACGGCGGAGCCATCTCGCGGTGGCGGTCGCGTCGGCGGTGGCGTCAGGAGACCGGCGGCTGTCCGTCGTCAGGTCGCTGCACGGGAGGCTCGGTCGTCGTGGCGCCCGCTGCCCGCTGCTCAGGAGTGACGGGCATGGCCGTCGTGTACGGCGCGGCAGGCGCCGAGTAGGCGGATGCCGGCACAGGGGTCGACGCGCGGAAGTAGGCATTCGCGCCAGGCACGTACATCAGGATGATCGCGAGCAGCAGTATGACGATGCCGACGAAGTTCCACGATGACGACGAGCTCCAGCCGCCGGTGAACCACGGCAGAACCGTCCCGAGCAGCGACAGGATGCCCAGCACCGTCAGCGTCACGCGCGCCCAGTTACGTCCGTCGCGCATACGGTTCACGATCACCAGCTCGATGATCGCGACGACGAACACGAAGATCGAGAAGATCAGGATGACGGATCCGACCGCCGCTCCGGCGATGCCCCCGAACACGGCGCCGCCGGTGAGCGCAAGGATGCCCACGAAGAGCGCGAAGATCGCCCCGATCAGCGACAGGATCGCGCCGATCAACCAGATGACATAGGACGCGGTCACGGCGCCAGGACGTCGTGCGGATGCTGCTGTGCTCATGGACTCCCCCTCAGTCAAGCCAGAGCCTACTCGCAGCCCTTCGCCGGGCAGCATCCGCTTCGCCGTCAGTGCCTGACCAGGCTCCCGCCCGCGCGCACGCGGGAGACCGCATCCACCGTCGCCGCCAGGATCAGCACGCCGCCGGTGACGGCGTAGTTGACGCCTGCCGGCAGGTTGAGCAGTCCGAGACCGTTCGTGATCACCGCGATCACGACGGCGCCGATCGCGGCGTGCATGAGGCGTCCGCGTCCGCCGAAGAGGCTGACGCCGCCGACCACGGCCGCCGCGACACCGCTCAGCACGATGGCCACACCGGCCGACGGATCGACGGAACCGACCTTCGAGATGCTGAACAGCTGCGACACCACGGCGAGGAACGAGCAGATGATGAACGCGATCCAGCGGATCCTGATCACGTTCACGCCGGACCTGCGCGCCGCCTCTGCGTTGCCGCCGACGGCATAGAGGTAGCGACCGTACTTGGTGCGATCCAGCACGAACGTTCCGATCCAGAGGATCGCCAGCGTGATCGGCACGACGATGGGCACGCCCTCGACCTTGATGAATCCGGTGCCGCGGTTCTGGCTGAGCAGCCCGACCACGATGCCTCCGATCACGGCGACCACGAGCACCTTGATCCAGACCAGGACGACCGCACGGTTCGGCACTCCGGCCGTGCTGCGCCTGCGCCGATCCCAGAACGATGTGCCGATCGAGATCAACACCATGATCGCGAGCATGACCCAGCCGCCCCAGATGGGCAGGTTGTTGTTCATGATCGCGAGGATGGCCGGGTCCTGCACGTTGTACAGGCCGCCGTTGCCGATGATGATCAGCTCGATGCCCTGGAACCCCAGGAATAAGCCAAGGGTCACGACGAACGAGGGTATGCCGACTCTCGCGACGAAGAACCCGATGAAGGCACCCGTGGCGATTCCGATCAGGAATCCGACACCAAGCGAGACCCAGGTGTTCCATTTCGCGACGTCGACGAGCACGATGAACGCGCACATCGCGACGCCGCCGGTCACGCCGGCGGAGAGGTCGATCTCGCCGAGAAGAATGACGAACACCAGCGCCATTCCGAGCATGACGAGCGTCGCCGCCTGCGTGAGCAGGTTGGCGAAGTTACGTTCTGTCAAGAAGTAGGGACTGAGGAAGGCGAACAGGATGGCCAGAACGACCAGGCCGCCGATCGCCGGCAGCGCCCCCATCTCGCCGCCACGAAGGCGCTGGAAGTAGGCCCGTACCTGATCGCCGACGCCGCCTTCGACGCCGCTGCCGATCATGTCGCCGACGATCGGGTCTGGGGATGCCTCTGTGGTCTCCGCGTCACGTGCTGCGGTGCTCATGCCGGTTCTCCCGTGTAGGTCTTGCTGCCGGTGATGTATCCGACGACGTCGTCGTAACTGGTGTCCACGGTCTTCACCGATGCCACCATCTGGCCCAGGTAGAGCACGCTGATGAAGTCGGCGACCTTGAAGACATCTGCCAGGTTGTGGCTGATGATGATGACCGCGACGTTCTGTTCCGCAAGACGCTTCACCAGATTGATCACCTGCTCCGTCTGGGCGACACCGAGCGCTGCGGTCGGCTCGTCGAGAATGACGAGGCGTGACTTGTTGATCACCGAGCGGGCGATCGCCACGGTCTGACGCTGACCGCCGGAGAGCGATGCCACCTTCTGCCGAACCGACTTCACGGTTCGAACAGAGAGCTGCTGCAGCGCCTTGCTCGTCTCGAGCTCCATGCGGCCCTCGTCGAAGGTGCCCCAGCTGGTCTCTTCGCGTCCGAGGAACATGTTCTGAACGATGTCGAGGTTGTCCGCCAGCGCGAGGTCCTGGTAGACGACCTCGATGCCCAGACGGGATGCCTCGCGCGGGTTGTGCAGGGTGACTGTCTCACCGTCGAAGCGCACCTCGCCTTCGTCGTACGGCTGCACGCCCGCCAGACCCTTGATGAGGGTCGACTTGCCTGCTCCGTTATCGCCGACCAAGGCTGTCACCTTGCCGGGATACGCCTTGAGATCGACGCCACGGAGCACGCTGACCGGCCCGAAGCTCTTCTTCACTCCCGTCAACGAGATGAGCGGCTCATCCATGCGTCGGGTTCCTTTCATTGGGATGGATGTCTGAGGTCGCGTTCGCGCTGCCGGCGGGGGCGCCGCATTCATGATCGCGAGAATCGGCCGTGCATGACATGGCCGAAGGGGCTTCGCGACGGACCACCTGGTCCGAGCGCGAAGCCCCTCTACCGTTCGGCGCTGGTGACTACTTCACGCCGTACTTGGTGCAGGCGGCTGCCACCGCGGCGGTGCAGATGTCACTCGCCTTGGCTGCGCCGTCGTCGACCACTTTCTGCACGGTGGCGGCGGTGATCAGCTGAGGCGTCTCGGCGATGAACGGAACGCCGTCCACCTTCTGCGATTCCTTCGGGTGCTTGCCCTTCAGGAGCTGGATGGCCAGGTCAGACGCGGCCTTCGCCTCGTCCTGGTACGGCTTGTAGACCGTGGAGGTCTGCTTGCCGAGCAGCACGTTCTGCAAACCGGCCGTCGAGGCATCCTGCCCAGTGACGGGAACGGTCAGACCGTTCTTGTCGAGCACCGAGATCACACCGGACGCGTTCGTGTCGTTCGCGACCCAGACGGCGTCGACCTTGCCACCGAGCGAGGTCAGCGCCTGCTCGAAGTTCGTGGCGGTCTTGTCGGCGTCCCAGATCCCCGGGGGCTCTGCGGCCGGCTTGATTCCGGCCGCCGACATGATCTTCACGGCGCCGTCGTGGAACATCTTGGCGTTGCCGTCGGTCGGGTCTCCACCCATGTAGATGACCTTGGCCGTCGACGGGTCCTTGTTCTCGGCCTTCAACGCGTCGACGATCGACTGGCCCTGCAGTTCGCCGACCTTCTCGTTGTCGAACGACACGTAGTAGTCGGCACCTGCGATGGGGCGGTCGTAGGCGATGACCGGGATGCCTTGCGCCTTCGCCTTCTTGGCCACGGTCACACCCGCGCCGTTGTAGTCGACGAGCAACATGACACCGCAGCCCTTGTTGAGCTGCTGGTCTGCGATGGTGGCGTACTTGCTGGTGTCGCCCTGCGCGTTCTGGATGTCGGCCGTGAAGCCGGCATCCGTGATCGCCTTCTGCAGGGCTGGCCTGTCGCCGTTCTCCCAGCGCGGTGAGGACACCGCGTCGGGAAGGATCACGCACGCACGCGTCGAGGCCTTGGTGGTGCTGCCACCACCACTACCTCCGCTCGAGCAGCCCGCCAGCAGAAGTGCTGACGCGCTGGCGAGAACGGCGAGCGAAATCATTGATGATTTCTTCACGTCTCTTCTCCTTTGATGAGACTCGGACTCCTCCGGGAATGCCGCGTTCAACTTCTGAATGCGGCATGAGTGATACTGCCCCGTTTTATTCGAACTCGGCACCCTTCGCAGGAACAATCCGATAACGGTTGCATAACTCACTAACCGGTCAGTAAGAAGTCCGTCCGATTGGCGGCTGCCGCGTGTTTCCGCGGGGAATCGCCGGTGCAACCCTAAAGGGGGTCACCAGGACCGGCCTGCGATTTTCGGGTGAGCGGCCGATACCATTGGCCCATGTCAGCAGGGGGAGCTGAATCGTCGGCGACCGGTTCGACCGGCTCGACCGAAGCTGTTGACGCGTCCGGCGAAGGCGAACGCGAGCCGGTCAAGCGGCCTGCCAGGAACATCCGTCTTCGGGTGTCGAAGACGGTCGACTATGCCTTCTTTCTGTTCGGCACACTTGCCGCCATCTGGCTGGCATGGCTGCTGATCACCGAGAGCTTCAGCTGGGGATGGTGGCTCATTCTCTTCTTCGTGCTCTTCTGGGCGCTGCTGGCCTACCTTGTGCTGCCGCGTCTGCACAGCATCCTGACGCGCATCTACGTGCCGAACTACTTCATCGGGCGGGCGCGGACGAGCGACGGTCTGCTCGGGGATCCGATCAACCTCGCACTGCTCGGAAGTCAGGCACAGGTGGAATCGGTGATGACCGAGGCGGGGTGGACGCGCGCTGATCCGGTCACGCTCCGATCGAGCTGGCGCATCGTCACGTCTACGCTGCTGCGGCGCAGCTACGACGAGGCCCCGGTGAGTCCGCTGCTGCTGTTCGAACGGCAGCAGGACCTCGCCTATCAGCAGGAGGTGCGCGGCAATCCCGCCAAGCGGCACCACGTGCGATTCTGGAAGTGCCCGCCCGACTGGTACCTTCCTGGCGGATTTCCATCCGATTGGCTGGGCGCCGCGACTTTCGACCGCAGCGTGGGGCTCTCGCTGTTCACCCTCCAGGTCACGCACCGCATCGACGCCGACACCGACATCGAGCGCGATCACGTCGTGAAGTCGATCGAGTCACCGGATGCGGCGGTGCGGGTCAGCGCGATCCGCGACTTCTCCTCCGGATACCACTCACGCAACGGCGGAGGCGACTCGATCATCACCGACGGCGACCTGCCCGTCATCGATCTGCGAGGCATCCGCACACTGCCGGAGTTCGACACGGAGCCTGATGTCGTCGAGAGCGCGGCGGACAAACGCCCGGTGTCGATCGTTCTGGGCAGCGGCTTGCTGGTGCTTCGGGTGATCGCAGGGGTCGTCGGCATCGTCATCGCGTCCATCGGATGGAAGGCGTACGTCAACTCGGTGACCATCGACTACGCGGAGGGCGAGGTGTCGGAGACGCTCAATACGGCGGCCGCGGTGATCGCGCTCAGCGTCTCCATCATCGCGGTGCTGGTGCAGCTCGGTCTCATCACCTTGATCTTCCGCGGCAGCAACTGGGCGAGGCTGCTCGCGATGATCGTCAGTGCGCTGACCGTGATCTTCGCAGCTGTCGACTATTTCAACGGCGGTCCGAACGTGAATCTGCGTGCCAACCTGCTCGGGCTCCCGCTGGACATCCTGGTGCTGCTGGCGCTGTCGGCGGAGCAGTCCAGCGCGTGGGCGCGACGCATCAGATACCTCAAGATCGAGCGCAAGTGGGCGAAGAGGCATCCGTCGAGCATCGTGTCATGACGCTGCTGCACGTTCGCCGGCGATGGGCCCGATGCCGTCGTCGATCGACGGGTACTCGGGCGCCCAGGCGAGCTCCCGCCGAGCTTTCGCGTTGGATGCCCGCATGCTGACCCCCGCCATCATCGCCGCCGCGTAGGGCGCTGCCGCACGCAATGCCCAGACCGGCAGAACGTAGGGCCGCGGTGCATCGTATGCAGCCGCGATCGTGTTCAGCAGATCGCGGAAGGTGTGCGGGGTGTCGTCGACGATGTTGTACGCCTGGCCTGGGCGTCCGCGTTCGATCGCCGCCGCGGTCGCCTTCGCCGCGTCGTCGTGGTGCACGAATGGGAGAAGGCCGCCTGCGTGCGGAACCGGGATGGCGCGCTTGCGGAGCATGGTCGCGACGGATGCGGCATCCGCCCCGTAGAAGAGCCCGTAGCGCAGCGCGATCCCGTCGACGCCGGATGCCTCGAAAGCCTGTTGCTCGGCCGACCGCATCGCCGCGAGGTGCTCGTCGAACGCGTCGCCCTGCGGAACGCCGAACGGGGCATCCTCGGTAAGAGGAGTGTCGCCGAGGTCGCGATAGCCGTACCCGAACACCATCGATTGCGTGACGAACCTCCCGGCTCCGGTCTGCCCCGCCACCTTGAGCAGGTGAGCCGTGCCCTCCGTGCGCAGACGGTCGGTGGCGCGCATGTCCGCGTGGCGAGCCGGCGGCTTGGCGAGAGCGGTGAGTTCGTGCACCACGGCATCCGCGGCGAGGCCGTTCGTGGCGCGCAGGAGTGCGTCGCGGTCGAGCACATCGGCGACGACCCCTTCAGCTCCGATGCCCGTGAGGGTTGCGACGCCGCTTTGCGTGCGCGTGATGCCGACGACGGAGTGGCCGTCGGCGACCAGCTGCTTCACGAGTGGGATGCCGATGGCTCCGGTCGCTCCGGCGATGATCATGCGCATCATGAATTCCCTCCATATAAGTAAGCACTTACTTTCTAGCTCCACTATGCTGAGATCGCAAGGGGTCGCTACGAATCGACCGCGGAGGAGCACCGAGTGACACCAGTGTCAGACGCAGCAGAGCCGCCGGTGCGCGCGTCGGCGGCCAAGCTCCGAGTGCTCGATGCGGCGATGCGGCTCTTCGGTGAGCGGGGGTACGAGGCGACATCCATCGCCCAGATCGAGGAGGCGGCCGGGCTGCGACCCGGGTCCGGCGGCCTCTATCGACACTTCGGGTCCAAGCGCGATGTGCTCGAGCAGGGCATCGAGCACGTGCTTGCCTCGAGGCGAGACGTGTTCGAGACCCTGGATGTTGTACCGGTCGGCACCACTCAAGCCGAGTTCGGTACGCAGCTTCGCGCCCTTGCGGAAGCGGGCATGGCCCGGCTGGACCACGACCGGGACCTCAGCCGCATCATGCTCCGCGACCTGCGTGAGCTCCCCGATCTGGCTCGTCTGGTGCGGCGCCAGGAGGTGGACGCCGTGACGGCGGCGCTCGCCGCGTGGCTCCGCGGGTGGATCGTGGGTGAGAGCGGGGCGCGGGAGAGTGCGGCGGACGAGAATGCAGCGGGCGAGAGCGGGGTCGACACCGATGCCGTCGCCTCGGTCGTCGTCTCTGCTATCAGCCACTACTGGACGATGGTCGACGCGACGGGGGAGGCTCCCCTCGAGATGGAGCGGGCGCGCTTCGTCGACGCGCTCGTGACGATGGTGGAACGAGTCATCGCGGTGCCCCGCCCTAATTGATGCCGCGACCCAGAGGGGGTCGCCGACCCGCCGAAGCTGGAAGGGCGGTGGGCCTTTAGAACGGTGGTGGGTCGGTGTCGTAGCCGGTGGGTGTGCGGATTCGGATGGTGCCGTCGGGTTTCGGTTCGATGGTGATGCGGGTGATGGTTTTGATGCGGTGGAGGCGTTTCTTCATCGGCAGCAGATTGCTCACGTTGGTCGTGCCGCCGTGTTGGTATTCGATGGCGTGGTCGATCTCCGCGTCCGGTGCCAGGTAGGGGGCGGCATCGTCGATGAGTCCGTATCGGATCTTCAACCAGCGTCGTTGTGCTGCGGTGGGTCGGTAGCTGCGCCGGTCCAGGTTCAGGTTCGCTGGTGCGACCGGGTCGTTGATCACCCGGTGAAACGACGGTGCGTTGTGCAGGCTCGCTGCGGCGCTGCGCGGGTCGATGGGTCCGTAGCCGAGGAGTTCCGCG